>CAVZNZ010000010.1:0-433280 GCA_963776815.1 uncultured Gammaproteobacteria bacterium | reverse complement strand
CAAAGCAGCCGGCGGGCCGGCGCTACATCTACGGATGCGCCACGATTCCGTGCGTTCCAACAATGCAGCGGAGGTCGCCGGCATGCGTCCGATTTTCCAGCCCTGCCTCGTCAACGGGCCGTTCGCCGACCCGGCCCTGTTCGTGGACGTGCTGTTCGAGCGCGCGCGCCCTGCTCTTCGACCTCGGCGACATCACCGCCCTCGCCCCGCGCAAGATCCTGCGGACGAGTCACGTCTTCGTGACGCACACGCACATGGACCATTTCGTGGGCTTCGACCGCCTGCTTCGCATCTGCCTCGGGCCGCGCACGCCCGCTCACTCTGTTCGGGCCTGCGGGCTTCATCGAGCACGTCAACCATCGACTCGCGTCGTTACACCTGGAACCTCGTCGAGAACTACAGCGTCGACCTGGTCATCACCGCCTGCGAGGTGTCGGCCGACGGTTCTCGCATCAGCCGGGCCACAGTTCAACTCACGCGAACGCTTCCTGCGCCGCGACGGCGACGCGAGCGAACTGCACGACGGCCTGTTGCTCGACGAACCGGCCCTGCAGGTGCGCTGCGCCGTGCTCGACCATGGCATCCCGTGCCTGGGATTTGCTCTGCAGGAAGCGATGCACGTCAACGTCTGGCCCAATCGCCTGGAGCAACTCGGCCTTGCACCGGGTGCCTGGCTGAGAGACGCGAAGCGCGCGATCATCGACGACGCGCCGGACGTCACTCCGGTCACGGCCCGATGGCGCGAAGGCGCGACGATGCACGAGGAGCAACTGTCGCTCGGACAGTTGCGGCAGGCGGCCATGCAGTGCGTGCCGGGCCAGAAGATCGCTTACGTCTCCGACGTGCCTACGCAGGCCATGTCAAGCAATTTCGAGCGCATCAGCCGGCTCGCCGCGGACGCAGACCTGCTGTTCATCGAGGCGACGTTTCTCGAGCGCGACGCCGACGAGGCTGAGCGCAAGAATCACCTGACCGCACGACAGGCCGGCTCCATCGCCAGGGAATGCGGCGCGCGCGAGATCGTCCCTGTTCCATTTCTCGCCTCGCTACGCGGACTGCGAGGCCGCGCTGGTGAGCGAGGCCAGGACCGCCTTTCAAGGACTCACCGACATGACGCAGGCGAAAACCCGCTCGTTCGCAGCGACGATCGACACCAGCGACGCGGCCCTGCAGGGCGACGTCGTGCTGCCCCACGCTGCGCGGGGCATCGTGCTGTTTGCCCACGGCAGCGGCAGCAGCCGCTTCAGCACCCGCAATCGTTACGTCGCCAACCACCTCGTGGAAGGCGGGCTCGGTACCGTCCTGTTCGACCTGCTGACGGCCGAGGAAGAAAGCAGAGACCGGCTGGATGCCAGCCTGCCGATCCGACATCGACCTGCTGGCCCAGACGCATGGCGGGCGCGACACGCTGGCTTGGACCGCCAGGACTGGGCCTCGAACCTCAGGCGAGGCTATTTTGGCGCGAGCACCGGGGCCGCGGCAGCGCTTGCCGCGAGTGTCCAGTGCGAAGTGCACGCGATCGTGTCGAGGGGCGGACGCCCGGACCTCGCCGGCGCTGCCCTGCCTCGCGTGACCGCGCCGACTCTGCTGATCGTCGGCTCGCTGGATCCCGTCGTCATTGAATTGAATGAGCAGGCGCTGCGGCTGCTGCAATGCGACGCCCGGCTCGAGATCGTTCCGGGTGCAACCCATTTGTTCGAGGAGCCCGGCACGCTCGAACAAGTGGCGTCGTGGCGCTACGCTGGTTCCGCCGCTGGCTGACTTGAGTCGTCCAGAGCCGGCACGCTCTCCGCCGCATCGCTTTCCCTGTCGTCCTCAGGCGCGAAGGATGGCGCATCATGAGAGATCTCGATCGTGGGCAACGATAGCGATGATCACAAGAATCTGGGCAGCCATGATCGCAGCGCTTCTGCCTGCGGTAACCGCAGTGGGTCTTGCATGGGCGGCTGCTCCTGATACCGATCCGCTGCCTTCGTACGTCACGTCCATCAGCGCGCAACTCGACCCGCGTGTGGCGCAGACCCTGGCGCGGCTCGACGGCACGGGCCGGCAGCTGTTGGCACTGCGTTCATACCTGCGGAACCTTCTCACCTTGCCGAACGCTGGAGCTGGACCCAGGAACAGATCGAGGCCTTCGAAGGCTCCCCCGAGCAACGCGACCTGCAGCAGGAGATCGACCGCATCCGTACGGCTTTCGTCGCTGCCAACCCTGGCTTCGAGTTGTACGTGAATTCACAGGTCCGCAGCCTCGACGTGCAGATCGAGCATTGGAACAGCAACGAGTCGGTGAAGGCGGCGGCGGACGAGATCCTGGCAGCTGCGCGGGCGCTGATCGCTCACCTGGTTTCCAGCGGATCGGCCCGAGCAGGCGCGGGAGGCGTTCGAGGCTTTCCTGTCCGGACACCGGCCCGTGCCGACGCCGACGATCGCGGCCCCTGGCTTGTCATTGCACGGCCAGATGCGAGCGATCGACTTTCAGGTGCATCAGGGCGGGCGGGTCGTGGCAGGCCCAAGCACGGCCAGCGTCGCTACGGATTGGGTGGCGGGGGATGGGCGGCGAAACTGGATGCAGCCGTGCGTGAGGCAAGCAACAGATTCGTCGGCCCACAGGCATCTCCGCCGGCGCCGTGGCACTACACCTACCTGCCGGAAGGGTGCGTACCGGTCACTTCTCCGGACCACTAGGCATCGACCATTCCCCGGTCTGGGTGTTGAGCTTGTGACAGTTCATGCAATCGCTCTTGAACGTGGTCACGTAGGCGTTATTCACGCCGCCCGTAAGGTGCACGAGGTGCAGCAGGCGGACGAAGGGCGGCGCCTTCTTCGACCCGGCTTCGTGGCAATCCAGGCAGGCGCCCGGGATGTCGTCGAGCGAATCTTCTGCCGCAGGATGCTTGCCCTTCAGCGTGAGTCCAGTGGGCGCGGCCGCCCTGCTCTTCGCAAGCAGGCTGGGCTCGATCTTGCCCGCAGTCCATTCTTTCAGTGCAACGCTCAGGCGATTATCGACACCCTTGCCCTTGTCGAGCACGTGGCAACTGACGCAGCCGGCAGGGTAAGGGTCAACGGCCGTCAGCCCCGTCGTCGGTGAAGCAACCAGCGCCGTCACAAGCACAGATGCAAGCAGAACTGTTCGGTGAATTTGCATGTCGCACTCCTCGTGTCACGGGCGCGACCCACAGCCACTCCGCGCCGCCACCTTGACTCGTCAGGCCAGCTTCCTGAAGTCTTCCTTCAAGTCCTGATAATGGTAGGCGTACGACCACGCGGGGTCTGTCCGGTAGCGCACGCACATGCTGCAAGTGCCTGATTTTCGGCGGCGTCGTGCGAACGGGAACGCCGCGCCGGGCGGTCCTGAGCCCGCCCTCTCGAAAGCCTGCGGACGTCCGCGACTAGTCGAACTGGAAATCCGACATCCGGAATTCGACGCCGCCACGGAACAGCGATTCCACCGGCTCTCCGCGGGATTGTGCCGGCACGAGCCGCCAGAATCGGACTGTATCCAGCACGGCGTGGTCGACCTCGCCGATGCCGCTGCCATTGACCAGCGTGACGCGGCAGACATAGCCGCTGCGATCCACGTGGACCAGCACGACTACCTTGCCCTCCCATGCCTGCCGCAGGCTGCCCAATGGATAGACGGGCCGGCGGATATTGGCGCCCGGCCCCTTGGCGGTCGCTTCCGAATCGGGCTTGGGGAATTGACCAGAGCAACGGTCGCCCGGGATCCGCGCCACGTCCTCTGCACATCCGCGCAGCGTTGGATCGACCGCGCAGCCGACAACGACTTCCGGGGCGTCATCACCACTGCCCGCTGCGGCCGCAACACCGGATGCAGCCGCCTGCAATGCCTTGCTGCCGCGGTCGACACCGGCTGCGACACTGGAGTTGTACGACTGGAGGAACGCCGCCGTGATCTGGTCCGAGCGCAGGAGATCGGCACCGGACACCTGCGACCCGACCTTAAGCAGCGTCTGGCGCGCTTCGTCCGCCGCGCTGCGCGCGTACGAACCGTCGTAGCCGTCGGCCGCAATCTGCAGCCATGAAATCGCTTGCGGAATGTCCTGCGGAACCCACTTCGCTTCCAGGTACGCGAGGCCCAGCAGGTACTGGGCACGCGCATCGCCCCGATTCGCGAGTTCCTGGAGCTCGCTGACCGCCTGCTGGAAATCCCGACCCCGGATCTTCGCGACGACGCCTTCGAACGTCGTCTCGACACGGGCGACCGCGAGCGGTGCGGAGAGCATCAGCAGGGCCGCGATGACACCACCATCGGCTGGCCCCGCGGCCGCGCTGCCGATTCAATGGAATGGTCCCACGCCGAACACCATGCTGACGATCGCGAATACACCAATTGTGAGCAATAGCAGCGCAGTGACAAGGGTCAATGACACCGGGAACCGGCTCTCGCCGTGGATCAGGGCGTCCTTCTTCATCTCGGCGCGCAGCCGTCGCAACTCGAGCATGAAGCTCACGTGGTATCCGATGCCCGCGGCGAGCATCGCGATGCCGAGCAGCACCAGCGCCCTGCCGAAATTGCCGGCCGCGTACGCGCTCTTCACGATCTGCGCCTCGTACAGCTTCTCGAACACCTGGAAGATCGTGAAGCCGAAGCCGATCAGTGACAAGGCCGTGCGCATCACCGACATCAGCGTCCGGTCGGCGGACATGCGCGTACGCTGGAACGACATGCCGGTGCGCCGAGACGACAGCTCGGTCGGAACGTCCCTGGCCTGCACGTTTTCGATCGTTCGTCGCTCCGGCACCGACGGCTCAGTGGCCGGCGCTGCCCATCGCCGATTTCATCTTCTCCAGCGCCTGGTCGATGGTGAACGTCGCCGCCCGCTGCCGTGGCGGGAACTCCTTGAACGTCTCCAGGAACTCCTCGACGATTCCGGCTGCGGGCCCGAACAGGTAGAGCCTGGAGAGGAGCCAGTCGTAGTAGGTGTTCGACGTCGTGTCCGCGCGCTCCAGCGGATCCGTGCGCAGGTTGAACAGCTTCGGCAGGCGCAACGGCACGAACGGCTCGGACCAGACCGCCAGCGTCCCGGTGCGGCGCTGCTCCATGAAGACGACCTTCCAGTTGTCGAAGCGCACCGCGACCAGGTCGCCGTCGTCGCTGAAGTAGATGAGCCCCTTGCGCGGGCTCTTCATGCCCTTCTCGGTCAGGAACGGCAGCAGGTCGTAGCCGTCGATGTGCACCTTGAAGTGCTTGCCCGCCGCGTCGTATCCCTGCTGCAGCTTCTGGACGATGTCCGGCTCCCCCGCCATCGCGAGGAAAGTCGGCAGCCAGTCGTGGTGCTGGACGATCTCGTTGGTGACGTAGCCCGCCGGCACCTTGCCGGGCCAGCGCACCAGCAGCGGAACGCGGAACGCGCCTTCCCAGTTGGTGTTCTTCTCGCTGCGGAAGGGGTCATCGCGCCGTCGGGCCAGCTGTTCATGTGCGGCCCGTTGTCCGTGCTGTACATGACGAACGTGTCGTCGGCGATGCCGAGCTGGTCGAGGAGGTCGAGCAGCTCGACCCACGTTCGCGGTCGTGATCGACCATCGTGTCGTGATACGGCGATTGCCAGCGCCCCGCCTGGCCGAGGCTCTCCGGCTTGGTGTGCGTCCGCAGGTGCATGTGCGTGGTGTTCACCCAGCAGAAGAACGGCTTGCCGGCCGCGTGCTGCCGCTTGATGAAGTCACTGGCCGCGGCGACGAACTCGTCGTCGCAGGTCTCCATGCGCTTGCGGGTCAGCGGACCGGTGTCCTCGATCTTCTGCCGGCCGATGCGACCCCAGCGCGGCTGCTCCGTCGGGTCGTCCACGTCGGTCGCCCAGCAGTGCAACACGCCGCGCGGGCCGAAGGTCGCCCGGAACTTCGGGAACGACTTCGGATCCGGATAGTCGGGATCCTCGGGCTCCTCCTCCGCGTTGAGGTGATAGAGGTTGCCGAAGAACTCGTCGAACCCGTGCACCGTCGGCAGGTACTTGTTGAGGTCGCCGAGGTGGTTCTTGCCGAACTGGCCGGTCGCATAGCCCTGCGCCTTCAGCAGCTCGGCGATCGTCGGGTCCTCCGCCTGCAGGCCGACGTCGATGCCGGGGGCACCGACCTTCGACAGGCCGGTGCGGAAGACGCTCTGGCCGGTGATGAAGGCGGCGCGGCCGGCGGTGCAGCTCTGCTCGCCGTAGGAATCCGTGAACATCATGCCTTCGGCCGCGAGCCGGTCGATGTTGGGCGTGCGGTACCCCATCACGCCGCGGCTGTAGCAGAGAGATTCCAGATGCCGATGTCGTCGCCCCAGATGACGAGGATGTTGGGCTTGGTCGGATTTCGCCATCGCCATCTCCTTTGGCGTCATGCCTCCGTTGCGAGGCCTGCTGCCGGTCCGAGCTGGCAGGTGGTCCTGGTCTGTGGGTGCAGCCACCACGCCGCCGCTTCGGGCAACCGGACTTCCGGGGGCAGACTCCTGAATTGCAGGTTATATGGACTCTACGCGGGTCGGCGCGAGGCGCAATTCGGGGTAGAGGAAGGACAAGCCGTGGGATATATCTACACGGCGCCTCGGTGGCAGTGACGCAGGGAGGCCTTGCTTGGGTCCCGGCCTCAGGGCACACCCGCACCCGGCACGTCGACCTCGACCACCCGCAAGGTAGCGCTCGGAGCACGTGCGATCTCGGCCGGATCGTGGGAATCCGAGCCGCAGATGAACAGGTGCCGGCGTTCCGGCCCGCCCAGCATCACCGCATAGCCCTCCGTATCGAGCGCGAGCCGCTCGACGATCTCGCCGCCTTCGCGGACCCGCAACACGCCGTACTCGCCTTCGGGATTGGCGAGCCACACGGCGCCCTCGGCGTCGAGCGCGATGCCGTCGGGACTCACGTCGTCGGGCAACTGCGCATAGACACGCCGATTGGCGAGCGACCCGTCGGGCTGGATGTCGAACGCGGTCAGGCGGTGACCCATGGTCTCGCCGACGATCAATGTCCTGCCGTCGGGCGTGATCACCATGCCGTTCGGGAAGTGCAGGCCTTTGGCGACGACCCGGGCGCGGCCATCGGCCTCGACGCAGGCGATCACGCAAGTGTCGACCGGCTCGAGCGTGCGATCAAAGAAGTTGTAGCCGATGTCGCCCACGTACATCCGGTCCTGCGCGTCGACGATGCCGTCGCTCAGGCAGAAGGTCGTCATGCCGCTGAGGTCGGCCAGGGGCTGCAGCGCCGTGCCGTCCCAGCGATAAATCTGCCGCTGCAACGCGTCACCGAACAGCAGGCTGCCATCGCGCCGGAATCCGAAGGCGTTCGGGAGGAACGGCAACTCCACCACGGTCTCGAGCCGGCCGCCGAGGTCCGCGGTCTTGATGCGCTTGTCGTGGATGTCCAGGAACCACAGCTTGCCGTCGTGCCAGCGCGGGCTCTCGGTGAACCTCATGCCGCGCGTGCTGTCGATCAATATCTGCTGGTGTGCGCCTTCATGGATTGTCCTCGGCCAGTGAGCAGGCTCGTTGCGCGTGCCGCTCACTCAAGCGCTGGCCCGATCGATGAAAGCGAGGCAAATGTCGGAGATCGACCGGGTCACGTGGCCCTTGCCGTTGACGTCGTCGCAGTAGATCAACTCGCCGGCGCGCAGTCGCAAGGTCGCGCCGTCGCTGGCCACTACCTCGCCCTCGCCGGAAAGGACGATGCAGATGTACGGCTGCGGGGCGTTGTGCGACGGCACCTCTATCCCGGCAGGGGCCGAAAAGACGAAGAAGGCGCTGACCGCCTCGGTCTCGGTCATCTGCCCCACCGGGTTCGGTGGCGGGCCGATGCGGGCCTCGTGCTCCGGAACGTCACGGATGCCGATGTGCGTCTCGCCCTGTCCGTCGGTGTAGATTCGCGGGAATTTCATGGTCGCGCTTCGCCGGGACGTACGAGGGATTCACTCTACCACGCGTCCACCAACGCGCTTCCCCCGCGCCGTTGCTGCTTCGACTCGTTGATCGGCCCGACGACGACGCCCCCACTATGCGGCGAGCTTTGCCGACGGGAGCCGCCGAACCTTAGGTGGTCGCTTGCGGGCCACCCAGAGATCGTGATTCGCCTGCATGGCGAGCCACATCTCCGCGCTGGTCCCAAGCGCCCCCTCGAGGCGCAGCGCCATCGTGGCGCTGACGCCGGCTCGACCGTTCAGGACTGCGGAAAGCGCCTGCCGGGTGACGCCCAGTCGCCTGGCGACCTCGCCGATGGACAGACCCTCCGGCAGGTACTCGCGGAGGACTTCGCCAGGGTGTGCAGGGTCATGCATTGCGCTCATCGTTGCCTGGTCCTAGTGGTAGTCAAGGTAGTCGACGAGTTCCACGTCGTTTTCGACAAACCGGAAAACGACCCGCCAGTTACCGTTGACCGTGATCGAGAAGTAGCCCTTGAAGTCGCCTGTCAGCGGGTGCAACCGCCATCCCGGGGCAGCGAGATCGTCAGGCCTGGTTGCAGCGTCCAGTGCGGTGAGTTGCAGCCGAAGCTTCGTCGCATGGTGAGGCTGGATACCGGACTTCGTACCCCGCCGGAAGAACGCCTCGAGGCCCTTGTGCCGGAAGCTCCGGATCATGCGCAATCGTAATGCGACAAGCGACGCTTTACAAGCGGTCCGCGCGCCCGGAGAGATTGCGGCCCCGCTCCGCTGCTGGCCGACCCGCGGGGCCGTTGCGGAATCGCTCTCGGCACCGCGATGCCGCAACGTCCTACCGCGCGGTCGCGCGGTAGTCGACCTCCCGACCTTCTGGTTCGTAGGGCACCTTGGATTTTGCAGGTTTCTTCAAATCAACAAGTTAGATGGCCCGCCCTCACCGAACTTACCGCCGAGACTCGCCGAGTAGCGCCGAGAACGTATTCAACCCTGCGCCGACGCCCTCCTCCGATCTTGCTGCTGGCAACCGCAGCATCTATGTCGAGAGCATGGAGCGGGCAATGTATGTCGAAGTCGAGACACGCGGAATTTCAGCGCGATGCAGAGCGGGTCGGCTAGATCGTCGGGGCATGCATCGGCGCGTTTGAGAGCGCCGAATCCGAGGGCGCCACTAACATTACGGGCGACGGATTGCCCGTCGCGCATTTGCTAACTCTGAAGCCCACCTATCACTTCGGGAACATGAGCTGCACCTGGGCTCGCAACTGCCAGTTGGCCCCGTAGTCCGGGTGGACGACGTTGTAGTAGGCCGACAGCTGCGTATTCACCGGCAGCTTGCCGAGATGGAAGATCTTGCCGACGCCGCCGCCCAACGGCACCGTCCAGGCCTGGTCGCTGTCAGCTTTCCAGTCCACGGTGACGATCGGCGCGCTGGTCAGGTATAGGCCACCCTTGAAGTTGTAATTCACGAAGGGCTGCACGAGGCCGTTGTTGTAGGCGCCGCCGCGCTTGTCGCTCGAAAGCGACCAGACATTGTTCGCGAGCACACCGTACACCCAGGGCTCGCCGTGCTTGATGCGCAGGACCACGGCGGTCGGACCGAGGCCCCAGTTCTTGTTGCCGAGGTCATTGGTGTCGGTCGGCATCTGCACGATCGCGCCGGCGCCCCAGATCAGGCCGCCCGGTCCCGGTTTGCTGGGCGATACGAACCCCGACATCTGGATGTCACCCAGGCCGAAGCGTGGGCTTTGCCCGGGATAGAAGCCCGGCTGCCAGATCAGCGGCATGATCGTGCGCGTGATCAGGTTCCAGTCCTTGTTCAACTCGATCGGGTATCACGGGCTGGATGTTGAGGACATTCTGCGTCCCGTCGTTCGGCCCGACGTTGAAATTCGTGTTGTTCTGGAACGGCACGCTGATCAGGTTGCCAACGGGGTTCTGCGCCAGCTTGGCGAGTTCCTCAGTGCTCATCTCCGCGTGCGCGGATATCGACGTTGCCGTCAGCAGCGCCAGGCATACGTGCGTCAGCCTTCGTCCGGTCGAACCTGCGGTCATGTTCTTCTCCATTACTGCGTCGGCTGCGCGGGGCCGATCTGCGGCGCGCGGACCGGCTTGGCCATGCCGAAGAAGATCACGACGCCCTGGCCACCGCAGCGGGTGGAGAGGGCTTCCGATGCGCCCGGATAGCAGCTGTCGATGTCCTGCCAGTTGTTTATCGCCCAGACGTCTCCGGACGGCCCGACGGCGATGTCGGTCTGCAGCTGCAACCCACCGCCGACGTAGCCGCCCGGCGGCGAAATCTGGTCGCCGGTCTTGAAGCCCGGCGGGCAGTTCTCGGTGCGCACGCCACACAGCTGCACGATCGGGCTCGCCGGCATCGCGAAGTTGCTGACCCAAATGTTGTCGTTGCCGTCGACGACCACCGCCCACGGGCCAGGCAGGCCACCGCCCTTGAAGGGCGATCCAGGCAGCTGCGTGCCGTCGGGTCGCAGCACCGTGACGCTGCCGCTGCCGCCTTTCTGCTCGGACATCGTCTTGGTCAGGTAGTCCGAGGCCGAGAGCACGCCGCCAGTCTTCAAATGCACGGCCATGTCGACCATGTGCGCCATGCCGATCAGGCCGGCGCCGAAACGGTTGGTCACCCAGACGTTGCCCTGGCTGTCGATATTGAGCCCGCTGTTGTTGGAGCGAACATCGAACTTCACGGCCTTGGTCGGGTCGGCGGCCGGGAAACGGATCACCTTGAACGAACTGTCGGACACCCAGATCCGGTCCTGCTGGTCGATTGCCAGGTGGAACGGCGCCGTGAACGACTTGCACGGCTCGGCGCTGTCGCCCTCGCAGACGATCCTGCCGCTCTTCCAGTCGCCCTTCGGGAAGTACAGCAGCTGTCGCTTTGAAACGCCCAGCGCCCACATGTCGCCGTTCGGCGCGGTGATGATGCCCTGCATCAGCCCGAGGCGACCGCCGAAATTGATGCCCTCGGGCGGCGTCAGCGGCTTGCCGTCCTTGTCGAACACGGTGATGGATTTGCTGCCGTAGCTCGACAGCCAGACGTTGCCCTTCAGGTCGACGGCGGCGCCGAAGGTGCCGCCCTCCATGCCGCCGCCGGTAAAGCCGGTGGTGATCGGCGACAGCGGCTTGCCGTTGGGATCGAACTTCGTGGCGTGACCCTGCCAAAGTGCGTCATTGGCCTGCCAGCCGACGGTGAAGTTGTCACCGACCCAGAGATTGCCTTCGCTGTCGAACATCGCCTTGCCGCCGGCGCGGTATCCGCCGCCGTCGAACTTGAGCGGCAACACCCATGCACTGGGAGAGAACTGCAGGTACGGCGCGTACGGCGCCGGCCGCAGGTTCTTGCCATTGGGCACCGGATAGAACGCGTCGAGCAGCGCGAACACGCGCTCGGGCTTGTACCAGGAATACTTTGCGATCGAGTGCGCCGCAGTCAGCGTGTCCGTGGGCTCTGCCCCGGCCGGGCCCCTGGCCGCCGCGAAGAGGCTCGCGCAGGCATCGGGCTTCACCTGCGTCACGCAACCCGCGAGTCGCATTGGCGAGTGTCCCGAAATTGGCCAGCGTCGGCGTCTGGCCGCCGTTGAGTGAATCCTGGATCACGCCGCCAAGACCGCCAGTCCGCAGATCAACGAAGCTCGGAACGTTGCCCGCGGCAATCTTCAATTGCAGCGGCTGGCCCTTGATTACGGCGCCGTCGATGAACTGGTTGTGCGTCCACACTGACGCGACCGTCGTCATCTCGTTGATCGTGACCTTGGACGGCGCCGTCTGGCCAAGCGCCGTCATCAGCGCGATGGCTGGATTTTCCCCGCCCGACTTGCTGGCGGCGGGTTTGCCGCCCTTGGCAACCAGGTACAGGAACGAATCACTACCCGGCGTGGCGGGTGTGCCGAGTACGAAGCTGCCATCGACGCCAGTCTTGGCCTGCGCCAGTTGCTTGGGCGCGCCGGAGCTCGCGGCCCACAACGTCACTGTCGAGCCGGCGATCGGCGCACCCGCGCCGAGGACGTGCCCGCTGAGGCTGCCTGCCGCCAGAGCAGGCGCCATCGACGCGAGGCCAACGACGGCAAGCGCCACCATTGGCGGTCGATTGGCCGAAACATTGAATTGAAATCTCGAAAGAAGCGTCATCGCGTTTCCCCTTTGATTGAGGCTTTCCGTCAAGGTCGCGCGCCCAGAGATGCTGCAACGATTGCCCGTCTCTCATCTCCTACTTCGACTCAATGTTCGAGCCGATCGCCTTCTTTGCGGCACCGTCTACCCACGATGCGAGGTGATCGTCACGGGCGTGGGCCGTCCCGGACCTGGGGCCGCCGCGTACAGGCTAGTTGCCCGTGGGCAATGCCAGGTTGAAGCCTTCCTTCTGCAACTGCTCGCGAACCCACTGGAATTTCTGGTACTTGGAGATCTCGACCGGCCCGTCGTAGCCCATGCTCTGCAGCTTGCGCGGCGGGTATTGGACGTACGTCTTCATGAGCCCGTTGATGGCCTGCTCCATGGTCACCATGGTCCAGGTGCGCTCGGTATAGTTGTTCATGAAGATGTCGTAGCGCTCCTGCGGGTCCTGCCAGAGGTCAAATATCTGGGGCGCGGTAGCGACATATTTCGACGCACCCTTCCAGCCGAGGTTGGTATCGACCGCGAGGCCGCCGGTCGCCTGCCCGTCGTCGCCGCGCAGGTTGAACACCGCCTTGTAGTTGCCCACGCGCGCGGCACCCGGTGACAGTTCGTTCTCGGTGAAGTAGAACCAGGACTTGCGCGGGTCCTTGCCGGTTCCGAACAGCACCGGCGAAATGTCGTAGCTGTCGAACATGATCGGTTGGCCCTCGCGGTCCTTTTCCGGCAGCTTCACGCCCGCGACGGACGCAAAAGTCGCCATGAAGTCGAGCCCACCAACGATGTCGTGGTTCTTCACGCCGGCCTTGATCTTGCCCGGCCAGATCGCAATGGCGGGAACGCGGTTGCCGCCCTCGCGCACCGTGCCTTTGGTGCCCCGGAACGGCGTGTAGCCCGCGTCCGGATAGACGTCCTGCCAGGCCCCATTGTCGGTCGTGTAGAACACGAGCGTGTTCTTGTCGAGACCGAGCGCGTGCAGCTTGTCCATGATGTGGCCGATGCGCGTATCGAGTTCCACGATTGAGTCCGCATACTTGCTCTTGGACATCGACTTGTGCTCGAACTCCGGCGCCGGCATGTTCGGCTGGTGCACCTTCATGAAGTTCACGTTGATGAAGAAGGGCGCCTTGGACTTGGCCGCGTCATCGAGGAACTCGATTGCAGCCTTTTCGACGTAGCTGTCGAAGAACGGAATGCCGACCACGCCTTCCTTGCCGTCGACCACCGGCGTGTTCACGTACTGACCGTTGATCTTGAACACTTCAACCGGCTTCTCGCCGGCGTTGCCGGACATCGCGCCCTTGGTCACCTTCTGGAAGAAGGCCCGCAGTTCCGGATCCATGTCCGGGAACCACGTCGGGTCACCATAGGTATAGGCATTGAGGTGGTACAGGCCGGCGTACTTCATGACGTCGTAGCCCTGCGCGTTCGGCAGCGCGTAGTCCGCCTCGCCAAGGTGCCACTTGCCCGTGAAATACGTCTTGTAGCCACCAAGCTTCAGGACGGAGGCCAGCGTCCACTCCGCCGCCGGCAGCCCGCCGCCCTGGCCCTGGAAGGCCACGGTAGTCATGCCGCTGCGGTTCGGGATGCGTCCGGTCTGCATCGCCGCGCGACCCGGCGTGCAGCTCGGCTGTGCGTAGAAGGAGAAGAACGTCATGCCTTCCGCCGCCATCTTGTCGATATTGGGCGTGGGCATACCGCGCCCTTCACCACCGCCGTATGGACCGAGATCTCCATAGCCGGTGTCATCGGACACGATCAGCAGGATGTTGGGCCTGGTGGACTGAGCACTGGCGAGCCCACTCACGGCGAGGACCGCCGTAAACAAGGCGGTCGTCCGCAGAGCACGGAATGGAAATGACATACCGAACCTCCTCACGTGAAGGCAATAGCTTAGTGCCCGGTTCGCTTAATACTTTGATAACCTGTTGGTTATCATGATCACACCACTCCGATTACGTCACGCGGCCAGCCTCGCCGAGCACGCGAGCTTCCGGCGGGCGGCCGCGACGCTGCGGATCTCGCAACCGGCACTGACGAAGAGCATTCAGGCTCTGGAGTCCGCTCTCGGCGTGAAGCTCTTCGAGCGCCGGCGAGACGGGGTGATCCCCACGGAATTCGGCCAGCTCGTCCTCGAGCACACTCGGGATATGGTGAACGCGGAAGGCGAGCTCCTGCGTCAGATCGGTCTCGTCCGCGGCCTGGATATCGGGTCATTGCGAGTTGTGTCCGGTCCCTTGCCGGGTGCGATGTCCGTATACCCCGCGGCCGGCGCACTGCTGGCCAACCACCCCAACCTCACGATCACGCTTCAATCAACCAACTGGCGGGAGGTCATCCAGTCCGTTGTCGAGAAGAAGGCGGACCTCGGCATATGCGAACTCAGCGGTGCCGTGCTCGACGACTCGTTGCGGACAGACCTGATCGGGCAACATCGCGCCTATTTTGTTTGCCGCGCGGGCCATCCGATTCTGCAGCAGCGCCGGATCACCCTTGTTCAACTGCTGGAGTACCCCTGGGCGACAACACGTCTTCCGCATCGCATGACCGCTGGATTTCCACCTGCCACCGGGCGCGCAGGCAACATGGACCCCCTCAGCGGCGACTTCGTGCCAGCGGTGGAAGTTTGGGCACCCGCCCACCTCGGCCAAATCGTTGCCCAGAGCGACGTCCTTGCCCTCGGCACGCTGTCATTGGTCGAGCTTGAGCTTGCAGCCGGCAGTGTGGCAATCGTGCCGACGGAAGGCCTCAACCTTCGTGCGGGCTACGGCCTCGTGTACCTGAAGGGCCGCCCGCTTTCACCGGCCGCCCGAGCCTTCGTGACGGCGATTCGTGCGCAAGAGCATTTGCTCGTAAAGCATGAAGCCCACCTTGCAAGGCTTTACCGACATGGCCACCGACCGGTGCGTGCGTAGCTTAGGTCGGAGTCCTTACACGCCTCGGCTTGACGGCGCGCTCCTGATACGGCGCACGCTCTCGGCGGAGAAAGAGGTTTTCTGCCTCGACTGATCGACGAGGCCTGAGCGACCGTGACTCTACAATTTCCCTACGCCAGACAGCAGAAAGGCCTACGCGCTACCTTGAGGCCTTGATGCAACTGGCGCGCCCGGAGAGATTTTGCTTCGCAACTGCACAGCAGGGGTCGCCCCGCTCCGCTGTCTGGCGACCCCGTTGGGGCCGTTGCCGATGCGCTCCGTTGCCGCGAATCGGCAACGTCCTACCGCGCGGCCGCGAGGTAGTCGACCTCCCGACGACGTCGGGAGTTCTCAGATCTCCCCGGGTGAAGCCGGTGAAACGAAAAAGGGCCCCTTGCGAGGGACCCTTTTCCGTTTCACTGGCGCGCCCGGAGAGATTCGAACTCCCGACCTTCTGGTTCGTAGCCAGACACTCTATCCAACTGAGCTACGGGCGCGTAAACCGACGCGAATTGTACTGGCGGAGAGAGAGGGATTCGAACCCTCGAAGGGCTTTTGACCCTTACGCCCTTAGCAGGGGCGCGCCTTCGACCACTCGGCCATCTCTCCGGTCTGCAGAGAGCCGCGAAGGATAGCGGCCCGGCGGCGCCGGCGTAAAGCCGGACGCCGGGCGGTCATGCACAGTCAATGCGGGGGACCCGGGCCCGACGGCCCCGGGTCAACGGGTCACGGGAACGTGTCCTGCTCGTCGCCGGACCTTGCCGGGTCGGGCGGAAACGCCATCCATCTCTTCGCGCTTGATGCGCTCGTAAATCTCTTCCCGGTGCACGGCCACGTCGCGCGGCGCATTGACGCCGATGCGAACCTGGTTACCCTTTACACCGAGCACCGTGACAGTCACGTCGTTGCCGATCATGACCGTTTCACCCACGCGGCGCGTGAGAATCAACATCCTGTACTCCTGGCCCGATGGCCTGCAGCTGTCGCCGGCGACGCTCTCCACTTCCCTGGCGCACCACTAGTCGGACAGCAAGCCGCGTTCTTGTTCCTGGCGCCGCCGGGCTGGCCCCACCGCCTGCGAGACACGCGACCGATCGTGCCACCGCATCCGCGCAGCGCGCAAGATATTCCGCGCGCGCTGCAAATTGTCAGCATCGACATTCGTGTAGACAGTCTAATTCTACAGCAGATCCACACGGCGTTGCCCCCCTCGCTGGGGTTACGCAGGGGTCAGCCGAGACGCTCCCGCAGCCAGCCGCCGACGCTCTCGAGCGCCGCGTCGAGTTTGCCGGCATCGGTCCCACCGGCCTGCGCGAGATCCGGCCGGCCGCCGCCCTTGCCGCCCACCTGCTGCGCAACGTGATTCACGAGCTCGCCGGCCTTGACCTTCGCCGTCATGTCCGGCGTGACGCCCGCAATCAGCAGCACCTTGCCGTCCGCATCGACCGAGCCGAGCACGACGACAGCGCTCCCGAGCTTGTTTTTAAGCTGATCCACGGCATTTCGCAGCGCCGGCGCATCGGCTCCATCGACCTTGGTGGCGACGAACTTTGTCGCACCGATCGCCGCAGCATCGGCCGCGAGATCACGGCCCTGCCCGCTCGCGAGCTTGTCCTTCAGCTGCGAGATTTCCTTCTCCAGGCGACGGCTGCGCTCGACGAGCTGGCGGACCTTTTCCTCGACGTCGTCGCGCGTCGCCTTCAGCGCGCCGGCCACGTTGCGCAGACGGTGGTCCGTTTCGACCATGAAATCGAATGCAGCATCGCCGGTCACGGCCTCGATGCGCCGCACGCCCGCGGCGATGCCGCCTTCGCTCACGACGCGGAACAGCCCGATATCACCCGAACGGGTGACATGCGTGCCGCCGCACAGCTCGGTCGAGAAGTCACCGACCCGCAGCACGCGCACCTCGTCCTCGTACTTCTCGCCGAACAGCGCCATCGCACCGGCGGCGACGGCCTCGTCGAACTTCATCAGGCGGGTCTCGGCCTCGGCATTCGCGCGGATCTCGGCATTGACCAGCCGCTCGATCTCGCGCAGTTCTTCCGGCGTCACGGCCGAGTAATGCGCGAAGTCGAAGCGCAGCCGCTCCGGCGACACCAGCGAGCCCTTCTGCGTGACGTGCGTGCCCAGCACCTTGCGCAGCGCCGCGTGCAGCAGGTGCGTGGCCGTGTGATTGAGGCGCGTGGCCTGGCGAGTCGCGTGGTCGACCTCGGCCGCGGCCGTGTCGCCCACTCGCAGCGAGCCCGACTCCAGCCGCCCGACGTGCACGTGCGCCTTGCCGAGCTTCTGGGTATCGGCCACGACGAATCGCGCGCCGCCCGCGGTGAGCACGCCGCGATCGCCGACCTGGCCACCGCTCTCGGCGTAGAACGGCGTTGCGTCGAGCACGACCTGCCCTTCGTCGCCTGCGTGCAGTTCCTGCACCGGCTCCTTGCCGCGGAAGATCTCCACGACCCGGCCGCTGCCCCGCTCGCTGTCGTAACCCGTGAACTTCGACTGGCCCTCGACCTTCATGTCCGCGCGCAGGTCGACGCCGAACTTGCTCGCCGCGCGGGCCCGCGTGCGCTGGCCCTCCATCGCCGCCTCGAAACCCGCCTCGTCGATCGTCAGGCCGCGCTCGCGCGCGATGTCGTTCGTGAGGTCGAGCGGGAAGCCGAAAGTGTCGTAGAGCTTGAAGACGGTGTCGCCGGGGATCTGCTTGCCCGAGAGCTTGCCGATCGCGCCGTCGAGCAGTGCCATGCCCTGCGCGAGCGTCTCGGCGAAGCGCTCCTCTTCCTGGCGCAGCACGCGCTCGATGTGCGCGCGCTGCGTGCGAAGCTCGGGATAGGCCGCGCCCATCTCCTCGTCGAGCACCGGCACCAGCGCATGGAAGAACGGCTCGCGCTGGCCGAGCATGAACCCGTGGCGGATCGCGCGGCGGATGATGCGGCGGAGCACGTAGCCGCGGCCCTCGTTCGACGGCAGCACGCCGTCCGCGACCAGGAACGAGCACGCACGGATGTGGTCGGCGATCACGCGCAGCGAGCTCGACTTCGGGTCCTGCGCGCCCGTGAGCCGGGCCGCGGCCACGATCAGGTGCCGGAACAGGTCGATGTCGTAGTTGCTGTGCACGCCCTGCATCACGGCCGCGATGCGCTCGAGGCCCATGCCGGTGTCGACCGACGGCTTCGGCAGCGGCGTCATCTTGCCGTCCGCCGAGCGGTCGTACTGCATGAACACGAGGTTCCAGATCTCGACGTAGCGATCGCCGTCCTCGTTCGGCGAGCCCGGCGGGCCGCCTTCGATGCCGGGGCCGTGGTCGTAGAAGATCTCGGTGCACGGCCCGCAGGGACCGGTGTCACCCATCGCCCAGAAGTTGGACTTCATGCCCATCCGCGTGAAGCGGCCCGGGTCGACGCCGATCTCCTTCAGCCAGATCTCCGCGGCGCCGTCGTCTTCCTGGTACACGGTGACCCACAGGCGCTCCGGCGGGATGCCGAGCGTGCCGGTGATGAAGTCCCACGCGTAGCGGATCGCCTCGCGCTTGAAGTAGTCGCCGAAGCTGAAGTTGCCGAGCATCTCGAAGAACGTGTGGTGACGCGCGGTGTAACCCACGTTCTCGAGGTCGTTGTGCTTGCCGCCCGCGCGCACGCAGCGCTGCGAGCTCGCCGCCCGGACGTAGTTGCGGTGGTCCTTGCCGAGGAACACGTCCTTGAACTGGACCATGCCGGCGTTCGTGAACAGCAGCGTCGGGTCGTTGCCCGGCACCAGCGAGCTCGACGGCACGATCGTGTGGCCGTTGCCCTTGAAGAATTCGAGGAACGCGGCGCGCAACTCGGCGCTGCCCATCTGTGTCTTCGGTTCGCGCATCTTGGTCATGGTTCGATGTCTTCGCCGGGGCCGAGCGCGGCCCGGATCTGCTCGGAGGTAAACCCGCGATATTGCAGGAATCGTCCCTGCCTTGCACGTTCGCGGAAATCGGCGGGACCGGCCGCGCCGAAGCGCCTGCGGCGCGTCTCGCGGGCGATCGCGGCCCAGTCCTCGGCGGCGCCGTCCAGCGCCTCGTCGATGTCCGCGTCGGTCACGCCGCGCTCGCGCAGCTCCGCGCGGATGCGCACGGGACCGTGCCCGCGGCCCGCGTGCTGGCGGATGAACAGCTCGGTAAAGCGCGTTTCGGACAGCAGGCGCTCGGCCACGAGCCCGGCCACCACGGCCTCGACCACGTCCTTCGGGTAGCCGCGGCGCTCGAGCCGCCGCGCGAGCTCCGCGCGCGCGAAATCACGGCCCGCCAGCAGCGCGAGCGCCGCCGTGCGGACCGTTCTCTCGTCGGCCTCGCCGGCCGCTCGCGTCAGGCTTCCTCGGCCGCCTCACCCTTGGCTGCCTCGCCCTTCTTTGCCGCGAGCAGCTTGTCCCTGAGCGCGCCTTCGATCTCGCGCGCGGTGTCCTTGTGCTGCTGCAGGTACGTGCGGACGTTGTCCTTGCCCTGGCCGATGCGCTCGCCCTTGTAGCTGTACCAGGAGCCCGACTTCTCGACCAGGTTGTGCAGCACGCCGAGCTCGATGATCTCGCCTTCGCGCGAGATGCCGGCGCCGTACATGATCTCGAACTCCGCCTCGCGGAACGGCGGCGCGACCTTGTTCTTCACGACCTTGACGCGGGTCTGGTTGCCGACCACCTCGTCGCCCACCTTGATCGCGCCGATGCGGCGGATGTCGAGGCGCACCGAGGCGTAGAACTTGAGCGCGTTGCCGCCGGTGGTGGTCTCGGGGTTGCCGAACATCACGCCGATCTTCATGCGGATCTGGTTGATGAACACGACGATGCTGTTCGAGCGCTTGATGTTGCCGGTGAGCTTGCGCAGCGCCTGCGACATCAGGCGCGCCTGCAGGCCCATCTGCATCTCGCCCATCTCGCCCTCGATCTCCGCCTTCGGCGTGAGGGCCGCAACGGAGTCCACGACGACCATGTCGACCGCGCCGGAGCGCACCAGCATGTCGGTGATCTCGAGCGCCTGCTCGCCGTTGTCCGGCTGCGACACCAGGAGCTCGTTGACGTTGACGCCGAGCTTCTCGGCGTAGGCCGGGTCGAGCGCGTGCTCGGCGTCCACGAACGCAGCCGTGCCGCCCTGGCGCTGCACTTCGGCGATCGCCGTCAGCGCGAGCGTGGTCTTGCCCGAGGATTCCGGCCCGTAGATCTCGACCACGCGCCCGCGCGGCAGGCCGCCCACGCCGAGCGCGATGTCGAGACCCAGCGAACCGGTGGAGACGGCCTCCACGTCGTAGGTTGAGCTGGCGTCGCCGAGGCGCATGACCGAGCCCTTGCCGAACTGCTTCTCGATCTGGCCCAACGCGGCGACGAGCGCCTTCTTGCGGTTGTCTTCCATTGCATTACTCGCTTAAGCCCGCAGGCTCGGTCAGAGGGTGGAATCCGGGAAGGCGCGCATTATTCCACAGGGAGACCCGCGCCCGCCGGGTCAAAAATTGAGCTGAACCAGCAATTTCTCGCATGGCTCAGGCTCATGGCGTGAGCCTGGCCTGCGCGCGCCGGCGTCAGGCGTGCCGATGGGCCAGGTCGCAAGCCGCTGTAGACGCGAGCCCGCCGCGGTCGGTCGTGGACTCGACCAGCGCGAACTCGCGGGCGGGCCAGCCGAGCGGCTCGAACACGGCATCGGCCCGGTGGACGCCTGACCTTGCGGGCGAGCGTCAGGTGCGCCTTGAACGGCCGCTGCTCGGTCTGGAAGCCCCGCGCAGCGAGCCCGGCGCGCAGCGACTGCGACGAGCGCCGCGAGCGGCGGCGGCGTCACGTCCGCGTAGGCACAAGCACCTGCGGCCGGCGCCAGTGCTCCACCGGTCGAACACGAATTCGAACGGTGGAGGTTCCCGCTGCACCTGCTGCCCCCGCCTCAGCGCCGCGGCGACCCGCGCTTGCCGGCACGTCGCCCAGGAACTCGAGCGTCAGGTGCAACTGGTCCGGGCGTTGCGGCCGGCCCGCGCCCGGCCGGCTGCAGCGCCCGCAGACGCGCGGGGCGCAGCCAGTGCGCAGCGGCTCGCCCGGCCAGAGCGCGAAGAACAGCCTCATGCGCTCGGGCGCGCCCTCCAGCGGCCCGGGCCACGGCCAGGCCGCGCAGGGCGGCATCGCGGCCGCCGGGCACTGCTCCGGGCCGCCAACAGGATGCGTGCGTACCTGGTCCGCCGCGGTGCGCGCGCCGCCCAGGCGAACCAGACCGTGCCGACCGGCTTGCCCGGCGTACCCGCCGTCCGGGCCGGCGATGCCGCTCACGGCCACGGCGACGTCGCCCCCGAGCCGCTCGAGCGCCCCGCAGGCCATTTCGCGGACCGTCGGCCTCGCTCACGGCCCCGTGCCCGCCAGCGGTCTGCGGCTGCACGCCGAGCAGCGCGATCTTCAGTTCGTTGGTGTAGGCCACCGCCCCGCCCAGGAACCAGCGACTGCTGCCGGCCGGTCCGTGCAGGCCTTGGCGACCCAGCCCCCGGTGCAGGACTCGGCGGTCACGAGCTGCCGCCCGGCGGCAAGCAGGTACCCGGCCACTTCGGCTATGATTTCGTGCAAGTCGGGCACAGGGTGCTGTCCACGGGCGGATTCTAGCCGCCTTTGGGCGGCGCATGGCGCGCCGGCCGAGCCCAAAGATAGTCAACCAACAATGCAGGTCATTCACATGAGATTCGCCCCCCTGGCGATTGCGCTCCTCGTCACTTCGTTCGCGCCGGTGCTGCACGCGCAGGACACCGGTCTCGCCTCGGACGAGCAGATCCTGCTCAAGCAGGTCAACACCGACGCCAAGGCGTTTACGCACGCAACCTCGGCCTGACCGAGGAGGAAAGCGCGAAGTTCTGGCCGATCTTCAACGAGTACCAGGCGAAGAAGAAGCCGCTGCAGGATCGCTTCCTCGCCAACGTGAACCATTTCGCCGAGAAGTACGACGGCATGACCGACGCCGACGCGGCCGCACTGCTCAAGGAAAAGATGGCCATCGAGAAGGAAGCAGAGGCGCTCAAGCAGAAGTACACGGCAAAGATCGCCAAGGCGCTGCCCGCCAAGAAGGCGCTGCGCTACGCGCAGCTCGAGTCGCGCATCCAGAACCTGGTCGCGCACAACGTGTACAGCCTCATCCCGCTGGCGCGCTGAGCGCCCGCGCAACCCCACAGGAAGCCACCATGAAGCAGATCGTCTTTGCCCTCACCGCCCTGGCCGCGTTCGGCGCCGCCGAGGCCTCGCTCGCCCAGGCCGTCAACACCCGCGACCAGAACGAGCTGATCATCAGCCAGATCCAGACCGACAAGCGCGCGGTCGTGCTGTCGGCGCTGCAGCTGACCGACACGCAAGTGGCCGCATTCACGCCGATCTACGATGAGTACCAGCGCGAAATGAAGGGCGTCATGACCCGCGGCTCGGACGTGATCAACAAGTTCGCGGCGAACTACGGCTCGATGACCGACGACGCCGCCAAGGGCATCATGAAGGACTTCTTCAAGGTGCGGAACGACCGCAACGCGCTGCTCGAGAAGTACGCGAAGAAGCTCGGCCGCGTGCTGCCGGCGACCAAGGTGCTGCAGTGGGTGCAGGTCGAGAACAAGCTGAACACGCTGCTCGACGCCGAGGCCGCCTCGATCATCCCGCTGGCACGCTGAGCAGGTGATCGCCATGCCAAGCTCACGCTCAAGTCCCGTGTTCGCGGCGGCGGTGGCCGTCGCCGCGCTGGCGCTCGCCGGCTGCGCCAGCGGTCCGGACGTGCGCGCCGACTACGACAAGGCCGCCGACTTCGGCAAGTACCGCACGTATGGTTTCGTCGCCCAGGCGGGCACCGACCAGGGCGACTTCCGCTCGCTCGGCACGCAGATGCTGCAGAACGCGGCCTCGCGCGAGATGGAGGCCCGCGGCTACCGTCGTGCCGACAACCCCGACCTGGTGATCAACTTCCAGGGCAAGCTGGAGGAGAAGACCGACATCGAGTCCATGCCGGCGCCGTACTACGGTGCGGGCTGGGGCTACCGCGGCTGGGGCGGCGCGCCTTACGGCATGGTCGGCTACGGCGGCTCCGAGGTGACGACGCGCCGCTACAAGGTCGGCACGCTGGTGATGGACGTGGTCGACCGCGAGCAGCGGCAGGTCGTGTTCCAGGGCGGCATCGAAGGCGTCGTGACCAAGGAAATGCAGCAGAACCGCGAGGCCTCGATCAACGCCGCGGTGGGACACATCTTCGCGAAGTACCCGTTCGTGGCCGGCCAGGCGGCGCCGGTGGCCCCGCCCGACGCGAAGAAATAGCGAAAGTCGATCCGGGTTACGGCGCCACGTTCCGCGGGGGAACTGGCGCCACGCTCTGCCACGATCGAACGAGCGCATCGGCCGCCGCCACGATATCTGAGGACGTGGTCCCGCGACCGAGCGTGAGCCGGACCGATCCGATCGCCTCGTCCGCGGCGACCCCCATCGCGAGAATGACCGCGGACGCGCTCTCGTCCGCCGCATGGCAGGCCGAGCCCGTGGAGGCGGCGATCTCCGGAGCGCCCGCCAGGATTGCGTTGCCGGAGGCGCGGGGAACCGGACGTTGAGCGTGTTCGGCAGCCGCAGCGTGCGATGGCCGTTGAGCTGGATGCCCGGGCACGGCCGGCTTCGAGCCGCTGCCCACAGCTCGTCCCGCAGGCCGACGATGCGCGCTGCGACGACTCTCCATGTCGCGACCTGCGATCTCGCACGCCATGCCGAGTCCGACGATCGCGGCGACGTTCTCCGTGCCGGGGCGCAGTCCGCGCTCGTGGCCGGCACCGAGCACGAAGGGGACCAGCGGCGTGCCGCGCCTGACGTAGAGCGCGCCGACGCCCTTCGGTGCGTAGAGCTTGTGGCCGGCGACGGAGAGCAGGTCGACGCCGAGCTCGCGTACGTTGACGCGCAACCTTGCCGACCGACTGCGCGGCATCCGTGTGCAGGATCGCGCCCGTGGCGTGCGCGAGCTCGGCCATCTCGGCGATCGGCTGCAGCGCACCGGTCTCGTTGTTCGAGTGCATCACCGTGACGAGTGCGCGTCTCGCATCGATGGCCGGCGCGCCTCGTCGATGCGCGCCCGGCCGTCCGCATCGACCCCGATGCGCGTGACGCGCGACCCGTGCGTTCCAGCCATGCGCAGGGACGCTCCGTCGCCGGGTGCTCGATGCCGTCGTGACGACGTGACGACGCTCGCTGCGGGCCTCGGCCACGCCCCGGATCGCGAGGTTGTTGGACTCCGTGCCGCCGGAGGTGAAGATGACTTCGTCGGCGTCGCAACCAAGCAGACCGGCCACCTGGCGCCTCGCGCGCTCCACGGCATCGTGGGCGCGCCGGCCGTAGGTGTGGCCGCTCGACGGATTGCCGAAGTGCTCGCGCAGGTACGGGAGCATCGCGTCGACGACCTCCGGCAGGACGGGCGTCGTGGCGTTGTGATCGAGGTAGATGGGCAAGATCAGCACTCGTCTCGGTCAATGAGCGTTTGCTCATGCTGAGCTCCGCGCTCAGCGTCTCGGTCATGCGCACGGCCGCGACGAGCCGCCGGACGCGAACGTGAGCGCGGCGACGACCCACATGGCGGCGGGCAGCCCGAGCGCGTCGGCGATGAGCCCGGCGAGCAGCGCGCCGATCGCGTAGCCGAGATCGCGCCACAGCCGATACACGCCGACCGCCGACGCGCGCCACGACGGGTGCGCCACGTCGCCGATCGCCGCGAGCAGCGTCGGGTAGACCATCGCGGTCCCGATGCCGAGCAGCACGGCGCCGACGGCGAAGCCGGCGAAGCCTTGCGACGAGCACCGTGGCGACGATGCCGAGCGCCTGCACCCACATGCCGCCGACGATGAGCCACTTGCGGCCGACCCGGTCGGAGAACGCGCCGGTGAAGAGCTGGCCGATGCCCCACGTGGCCGGGTAGATCGGCGGCGAGCCTGCCGATCTGCTGCGAGGTTCATGCCCGCGGCGGCGAAGAAGAGCGGGAACAGGCCCCACGCCATGCCGTCGTTCAGGTTGTTGACGAGGCCGGCCTGGCTCACGCTCGACAGGTTGCGGTCGATGAGCGACGTGCGCCAGAAGACCTCGCGCTGGCTCGGCAGCGTCGTCCGCGGCAGCTCGCCGTGCAGCTTCGACTCGTGCGCCACGTGATGCGTCGTCTCGCGCACGAGCAGGACGACAGCAGCAGGCCCGCAGCGACGAAGACGACGCCGAGGTAGAACGGCTCGGGACGCAGGCCGTAGCGCGCGGCGATGTAGCCGGTCGCGAGCGCGCTGCCCGCGACGGCGAAGTAGCCGGCGAACTCGTTGAGGCCCATCGCGAGGCCGCGCTTCTGCGGGCCCGCCAGGTCGATCTTCATGATGACCGTCGTCGACCAGGTGAGGCCCTGGCTGACGCCGAGCAGCACGTTGGCGACGAGCACCCAGCCCCAGGACGGCGCCCACATCAGCAGGAACGGCACCGGCACCGCCACGAGCCAGCCGCCACCAGCACGTGCTTGCGGCCGAAGCGATCGGACAGGCGGCCGGCGAGGTAGTTCGTGAGCGCCTTCGTGACGCCGAAGACGACGATGAACGACAGCACCGCCGTCTTCGCGGCGAGGTGGAACTCCTGCTCGGCGATCGGCGGCAGGATGCTCGCTCCATGCCGACCATCGCGCCGACGAACGCGTTGACGACGACGAGCAGCGAGAACTGCCCGAGGTTCTCGCGCAGCCCGAGGCGGATACCGCTCACACGCGCGCTCCGGGCCGCGCGGCGCCCGGGCCCGCGCGGAGCGCACGACTCGCCAGCCGCGCGCCCGCCAGTCGGCGACGCCGTGCTCCATGCGGTGGGCGGTGAAGCCCCTGCGCGCAGCAACTCGACGGCCTCGACCGCCATCACGCAGTACGGCCCGCGGCAGTAGGCCACGACCTCACGGTCCTGCGGTACCTCCTGCAGGCGTTCGGCCATTCCGCAATGGGGATCGAGCGCGCCCCGGGGATGTGCCCCGCCTCGTATTCCTCGACCGGGCGCACGTCGAGCACCGTGACCTCGCCGCTGCGCACGCGGCGCACCAGCTCGTCGCCCGCAACGGCCTCGAGCGTCCCCGCCGCTCGAAGTACTCGCGCGTGACGCGCTCGACCTCGGCGAGCCTCGACCGGGCCAGCGTCGCAGCGCGACGAAGAAGCGTGCGACCTCTTCGTCCGCGAGCCGGTACTGCACGTAGAGTCCCTGCTTCCGCGCATCGACCAGGCGTGCGGCGCGCAGGATCTTCAGGTGCTGCGACGCGTTGCCGACGGTGATGCCGGCCAGGCCGGCCAGCACCTCGACGGTGCGAGGCCCCTGGGAAAGCAGGTCGAGCAGCTCCAGCCGCTTCGGGGCCGCGGCCGCCTTGCTGATCCGGGCGATCTGCTCGTAGACCTCGTCCTTGAACTGCCGCTGGGTCCTGGCCATGCGGCAAGTATTCTAGTATTCACTAGAATAAACAATAGACTGGCCGGTGCTGCAGTCGACCGTGGCCGCCCGCTCCCCGCCCACGCTTCAGAAAGTGCTTTTAAAACAGAGAGTTATTGTGCCTGTGGGGTGACGGGCGGCATGGCCGCATAATGAGCGGCTTTCGTGCGGGCCAATCGCCGTTGATCCAGAAAACCGACAACCCGGGCAGGACTGCTGGCAAGGAAGGCCAGCGGCAATTCGCCCGTCATGCAGCAGTACCTGCGCATCAAGGCGCAGTACCCCGACGTGCTGCTGTTCTACCGCATGGGCGACTTCTACGAGCTGTTCTTCGAGGACGCTCGCAAGGCCGCGCGCCTGCTCGAGATCACGCTGACGGCCCGCGGCCAGTCCGGTGGCGAGCCGATCCCGATGGCGGGCGTGCCGGTGCAGACGCTCGACACCTACCTGGCCCGCGCCGTACGCAAGGGCGAATCGGTGGCGATCTGCGAACAGATCGGCGACCCGGCGAAGTCCAAGGGCCCGGTCGAGCGCCAGGTGGTACGCGTCGTCACGCCGGGCACCGTCACCGACGATGCATTGCTTGAAGCACGGCGCGACACGTTGCTCGCCGCGCTCGCCACGTCGGGCGATCGATTCGGCCTGGCGTGGCTCGAACTGGCCAGCGGACGCTTCCACGCGCTGGAGGCCACCGGGCTCGAAGCGCTGGCCGCGGAACTGGAGCGACTGCGACCGGCAGAATTGCTGGTGGCCGAGAATGCACCGCCGGTCGCACGCGCCAGTTCGGCCGGTGCGGTTCGCGAGCGGCCACCGTGGCACTTCGAAGCCGGCAGCGCGGAACGCATGCTGTGCGAGCAATTCGGCACGCGCGACCTCGCCGGCTTTGGTCTCGCTCAAAAGGCCGCTGGCGACCGGCGCGGCGGGCTGCCTGCTGAACTACGTGCGCGAGACGCAGAAGTCCGCACTGCCGCACCTGCGCGGCATCCGCTGCGAGGAGCGTGACGAGGCGCTGCAACTCGATGCCGCGACGCGCCGCAATCTCGAGCTCGATGCGAGCCTTTCGGGCCGGGCGGACAGCACGTTGCTCGGTGTGCTCGACCACACCGCAACCGCCATGGGCGGCCGCGAGCTGCGCCGCTGGATCCAGCGGCCGTTGCGCTCGCGTGGGCCACGCGAGCATCGCCTGCAGGCCATCGAGGCAATGCTCGACACCGGCCTGCACCAGGCGCTGCATTCGCTGCTGCGGCAGGTCGGCGACGTCGAGCGCATCCTGGCGCGCGTCGCACTGCGCTCCGCCCGACCGCGCGACCTCGCCGGCACTGCGCGACGCGCTCGGCATGCTGCCCGAACTGCAGCAGATTCTCGCAGGCATCGATTCGCCGCTGCTCGAGCAGCTGGCCCGCGAGTCCGGCGCGCACCCCGACGTGCATGCGCTGCTCACCGCAGCCGTCGTGACCACGCCCCCGCCCTGCTGCGCGACGGCGGCGTGTTCGCGACGGGCTACGACGCCGACCTCGACGAGCTGCGCCGCATCAGCGAGCACAGCGACGAGGCGCTGCTCGAGCTCGAGGCGCGCGAGCGCGAGCGCACCGGCTTCACCAACCTGCGCCTCGGCTACAACCGCGTGCAGGGCTACTACATCGAGGTGAGCCGCAGCCAGGCCGACCAGGTGCCGGCGGACTGGGTGCGGCGCCAGACGGTGAAGAATGCCGAGCGCTACATCACCGCGGAGCTGAAGTCGTTCGAGGACAAAGTGCTCGGTGCGCGCGACCGGGCGCTGGCTCGCGAGCGCGAACTGTACGAGGGGCTGCTCGACAAGCTCATCGCCTCGCTGCCGGGACTGCAGGCCACGGCCGCCGCGGTCGCCGCGCTCGACGTGCTCGCCACGCTGGCGGAGCGCGCCGTCGCGTTGCGGCTCACCCGTCCGCAACTGCTCGACGAATCGCGCATCGACATCAGCGGCGGCCGGCACCTGGTCGTGGAGCAGCATCTCGACGGTCCGTTCGTGCCGAACGACCTGTCGCTGCACGAAGCGCGGCGCATGCTGATCGTCACGGGCCCGAACATGGGTGGCAAGTCGACCTACATGCGCCAAGTGGCGCTGATCGTGCTGCTCGCGGGCATCGGCAGCTACGTGCCGGCGGAGTCTGCGCGAGATCGGCCCGGTGGACCGCATCTTTACGCGCATCGGTGCGGCGGACGACCTGGCCGGCGGCCGCTCGACCTTCATGGTCGAGATGACGGAGGCCGCCAACATCCTCAACAACGCGACCCGCGACAGCCTGGTGCTGATGGACGAGATCGGCCGTGGCACCAGCACCTACGACGGGCTGTCGCTCGCGTGGGCGTGCGCGCGCCACATCGGCCGCTCGGTCGGCGCGTTCACGCTGTTCGCCACCCACTACTTCGAGCTGACGGCACTCGCCGACGAACTGCCGGCCTGCGCCAACGTGCACCTCGACGCCACCGAGCACGGCGACCAGCTGGTGTTCCTGCACGCGGTCAAGGAAGGCCCGGCCAACCAGAGCTACGGACTGCAGGTGGCGCGGCTGGCCGGGGTGCCCAAAATGGTCATCCAGGATGCCCGCCGCTATCCTGGCGAACTCGAGCGCCGCGACCACTCGGCCCGTCCTGCGGCACCGCAGCGGGAACTCGACCTCGCCCCTGCGCAAGATCCGGCCGAAGCGGCAATTCTCGCGGAACTGGACAGCTCGACCCGGACGCACTAAGCCCGCGCGATGCGCTGTCGGTGCTGTTCAACCTGCAGGAAAAGCTGCGCCACCCGCGCTGACAGCGGTCCGTCGCCCGACGAATGGCCAACTCCCGCGAGAGTGCTGCTATTTCCCTTCGAAAACGTGGGAGAATGCGGCAGTTTTTGCTTCACAGGTCGCTCACGTGACTCGACTCCAGTCTTCGTCTCCGAAGTGGCTGCCCATCGGGCTGTGCCTGCTGGCGCTCGCAGGCTGTGGCCGCGACAAGACCGCCGCGCCAGCCAGCCGCAGGCCGTGCCGGCCGGCGTGATCACGGTCAAGGCGACCGACGTCCCCTACGTCGGCGAGTTCGTCGGCGAGACCGAGAGTTCGCAGGAGGTCGAGATCCGCGCCCGCGTCGAAGGGTTCCTCGAGTCGATCGCCTACCGCGAGGGCGCGGTCGTCAAGAAAGGCGACGTGCTGTTCCAGATGGACCGCAAGCCGTTCGAGGCAGCGTTGGCGGCGGCGCGGGCGGAAATGCAGGCGCAGCAGGCACGGCTCGGCACGGCAAGCGCCAACCTGAAGCGCGTCGGGCCGCTCGCGGCCGAGGATGCGCTCAGCCAGAAGGACCTCGACGATGCGCAGGGTGCGCGCGATGCGGCGGTGGCGGCCGTCGAAGGCGCGCGATCCCGGGTACAGCAGGCCGAAATCAACCTGAGCTATACGACCATCCTGTCGCCGGTCACCGGGGCGACCAGCTTCGCACGCAAGCAGCCCGGCAGCTTCATTGCCCCCGGTCCGGACAGCCTGCTCACCTACGTGTCGGCGCTCGACCCGATGCGGGTCAACTTCAGCGTCTCGGAGAACGAGCAACTGAAGTTCAACCGGATGGTGAAGGACGGCAAGCTGCGCCCCGCCGAAGGATCCAAGTACACGGTGCAGATCGTGCTGGCCGACGGCACCGTGGTGCCGGCGCCGGGCCACATCACGTTCGGCGATGCGTCCTTCAACAAGGAGACCGGCACCTTCCTGGTGCGGGCCGAACTGCCCGAACAAGGATGGCGCGTTGCGCCCCGGCCAGTTCGTGCGCGTGCTGATGGGCGGCGCCTCGTGGATCGACGCCATCCAGGTGCCGCAGCGGGCCGTGATGCAGGGACCGCAGGGCAACTTCGTCTGGGTGGTCGACGCGGAATCAAAGGCTGAGTTCCGCCCGGTCACGGTCGGCCCGCTGGCGGGCGACATGTGGCTGATTGCCAATCGGCCTCGCGGACGGCGAGCGCATCGTCGTCGACGGCGGCCTCAAGCTCGCACCGGGCGTGCCGGTGCAGCCGGTCGAACCGGGGCAGGCGCCGGCCGCTGCAGGCCAGGCCACCACCGCGGGCTGACTCGGAGCACCCATCCGTGATCTCCGATTTCTGCATCCGGCGCCCGATCTTCGCGAGCGTCCTGTCGATCGTCGTCACGCTGGCGGGCCTGGCCGCCCTGGTCGGGCTGCCCATCGAGCAGTACCCGCCGATTGCCCCACCCACCGTGACGGTGTCGGCGAGCTTCCCCGGCGCCGATGCCGCAACCGTGGCGCAGGCGGTCGCGGCGCCGATCGAGACCCAGGTGAACGGCGTCGACAACATGCTCTACATGTCGTCGTCGAGTTCGTCCACCGGCCAGATGACGCTGACGGTCTACTTCAAGATCGGCACCGACCCTGATACGGCGCAGGTCCAGGTCCAGAACCGCGTCAACATCGCCCTGCCGCAGCTGCCGGACATCGTGCGCAACACGGGCGTGCGGGTCGAGAAGCGTTCGTCGAGCATCATGATGCTGCTCGCCGTGTACGCGCCCGACGGCCGCTACGACGTGGACTACGTCGCCAACTACGCCAACCTCTACGTGCTGGATGCGATCAAGCGCGTGCCGGGCGCGAACCAGGCTTCGCTGTTCGGCGCGTCCGACAACGCCATGCGCGTCTGGCTCAGGCCCGACCGCATGGCCTCGCGCGGCATCACCACCACCGACATCCAGACCGCGATCGCCAAGCAGAACCAGCAGTTCGGCGCGGGCGCGATCGGCCAGTCACCCACCGCGCAGCCGGTGGAGATCACCGTGCCGGTCGTGACCGAGGGACGCTTCAACGAGCCCGGCGCAGTTCGAGAACGTCATCCTGCGCACCGACCCGGAAGGCGCCGCGATCGTCCGGCTCAGCGACGTCGGCCGCGCCGAGGAGGGCCTGCAGAACTACATGATGCGGCCGAGCCTGAACGGCAAGCCTGCGGTATTCATCTCCGTTTACCAGCAGCCCGGCTCGAATGCGCTCGCGGTCGCCGAGGGCGTGCGCAAGACGCTGGCCGACCTCGAGAAAGGCTTTCCCGACGGCATCGCCTACGAGGTCTCGCTCGACACCACCAAGTTCGTGACCGCCTCCATCGACGAAGTGGTGAACACGCTGCTCGAGGCGGTGATCCTCGTCGTGCTGGTGGTGTACCTGTTCCTGCAGAACCTGCGCGCCACGCTGATCCCGACCCTCGCCGTGGTGGTGTCGATCGTCGGCACGTTCGTCGGCATGACGCTGCTCGGCTTCTCGATCAACCTGCTGACGCTGTTCGGCATGGTGCTCGCGATCGGCATCGTGGTGGACGACGCGATCGTCGTGATCGAGGCGGTCGAGGCCAACATGAAGGCCAAGGGCCTGTCGGCCCGCGACGCCGCGTTCGCCGCGATGCACGAGGTCTCCGGGCCGGTCGTGGCGATCGTGCTGGTGCTGGCCGCGGTCTTCGTACCCACGGCGTTCCTCGGCGGCACGACGGGCGTGCTCTACAAGCAGTTCGCGATCACCGTGGTCATTTCGGTGATCCTGTCGGGCTTCGTGGCATTGACCCTCACGCCGGCCCTGGCCGCGCTGCTGCTCGACGGCTCGCACGGCCATCCGCCGAAGATCCTGCAGAAGTTCAACGAGTGGTTCGACCGGCTCACCGAGCGCTACACCGCCGGCGTGCGCTGGGTGCTGAAGCGCGCGGCGCTCGCGGTCGCCGTGTTCGCCGCCTTCATCGTCGCGATCCTGGGCCTGTTCAAGACCGTGCCCGGGCAGCTTCGTGCCGCCCGAGGACCAGGGCTTCATGCTGATCGCGGCGATCCTGCCGGACTCCGCGAGCCTCGACCGCTCCGACGTCGTCGCGCGCCGCATCGCCGACATCGTGCTGGAGCACCCGGCCGCCGAGTTCGCGTCGGTGCTCACCGGCTACAGCCTGCTCGACAGCCAGTACAAGACCAATGCCGCGACGGTGTTCGTGAGCCTCAAGGACTTCGAGGAGCGCACCGGCAAGGACATGTCGCTCGACGCGGTGATCGCGAGCATCCGGCCGAGGCTTGCGGGCATCCAGGACGCCGTCGTGATCCCCCTCAACCCGCCGCCGATCCCCGGCCTCGGCATGCAGGGTGGCTTCGAGCTGTGGATGCAGGACCTCACGGGCGGCGAGCCGCAGCGCCTCGCCCAGGCGGTGCAGCAGCTCGTCGCACGGCGCCAAGCAGCAGCCGGTGCTGGCCGGCGTGAACTCGACGTTCAACCCGGCGTCGCGGCAATTGAGCGTCAAGGTCGACCGCGAGAAGGCCGAGACGCTGGGCGCGCCGATCGCCGACGTGTACGGATCACTGCAGGCGCTGTTCGGCTCGCTGTACGTGAGCCAGTACAACCGGTACGGGCGCGTCTGGCAGGTGGTGCTGCAGGCCGAGCCCGAGTTCCGCAGCAGCCCCGAAGACCTGCGCAGCATCTACGTGCGCGGCCGGTCAGGCGAGATGGTGCCGCTCGATGCCGTCACCACGGCGCGCTTCACGATGGGCCCCGACCTGATCCCGCGCTTCAACGGCTTTCCGGCCGCGAAGATCAACGGCGGCGCCGCGCCCGGCTACAGCTCCGGCCAGGCGATCGCCGCGATGGAGGCGCTCGCCGGGCAGCTGCCCGAGGGCTACGGCATCGCGTGGTCGGGACAGGCGTACGAGGAAAAGCAGGCCGGCGGCGCATCCGCGCTGGTGTTCGTGTTCGGCCTGATCATGGTGTTCCTGATCCTGGCCGCCCAGTACGAGTCGTGGTCCCTGCCGGGCAGCGTCATCACCGCCGTGCCGTTCGGCGTGCTCGGCGCGCTGGTCGCCGTCTGGCTGCGCGGCCTCGAGAACGACGTCTACTTCCAGATCGGCCTGGTGACCCTGATCGGCCTGGCCGCGAAGAACGCGATCCTGATCGTCGAGTTCGCCGTGCTCGAGCGCGCCAAGGGCCTCTCGATCGTCGAGTCGGCCGTGCAGGGCGCCAAGGCACGCCTGCGCCCGATCGTGATGACCTCGCTCGCGTTCACTGCGGGCGCCATCCCGCTGGCGATCGCCTCGGGCGCCGGCTCCGCCGCACGACACTCGATCGGCACCGGCGTGATCGGCGGCATGGTGGGCGCGACCACGCTCGCGCTGTTCTTCGTGCCGCTGTTCTACGTGCTGATCAGCCAGCTGAGCGAGAGGTTCTTCCCGCCGAAGCCGCTGCCGGCCGAGCCCCCGCCCCGCCTCCGCCTGCGGGCGACGCATCGGCGACGACGCGGGAGGGCACTGAGCCATGCGCCGCACTCTGCGCTGATCGCTCGCGACCTGCGCCGCTCACCGGCGTGCGTGGGCGAGCCCTACCGTCGCCCGGACCTTGCGGTGCCGTCGCAGTACCGCTTCGCACTCGGCGCAGTCGCAGGGCGCGGCCGACACGGTCTGGTGGGCGACGTTCGGCGACCCGGCGCTCGACGCGCTGGTCACCGAAGCGCTGGCCAACAACGAGGACCTGCGCATCGCCGCCGCGCGCGTGGACCAGTTCCAGGGCGCCAAGGTGACGACGCGGGCGCCGCTGTTCCCGGCCATCGGCTACACGGGCAGCACCGGCGAGGAAAGCCGCTCGGAGCTGGTTTACGGCCCGGGCGCCGATGACGCACGCAGCTTCAGCAGCGCCGGCTTCACGGCCGGCTGGGAGCTCGACGTCTGGGGTCGCGTCCGCAACCTGACGGTCGCCGCCGATGCCGACTGGCGCGCGTCCGAAGCCGATCGCCGCGCCACCGTGCTGCAGCTGGTCGAGCGCCGTGGTGTCGGGCTACGTCACGCTGCTGTCGCTGGACGACCAGCTCGCGACCTCGGAGCGCACGCTGGAGAGTCGCCGGCAGGCGCTCGACGTGTTCGAGAAGCGCTACAAGGGCGGCGTGATCTCCAAGGTCGAGCTGTCGCAGGCGCGCTCGCAGTACGAAGTCGCAGCGGCGGCCATTCCGGCGCTCAGGCAGCGGATCGCGCGCCAGGAGAACGCGCTCTCGGTGCTGGTCGGCCGCAATCCCGGCCCGATCGCCCGCGGCCGAGCGCTGCTGGAACTCGGCACGCCGGTCGTGCCGGCGGGACTGCCGTCCGAACTGCTGACGCAGCGGCCGGACGTGGTGTCCGCCGAGCAGTCGCTGGTCGCCGCCAACGCACGGGTGAACGCAGCGCGGGCGCTGTACTTCCCGTCGATCTCGCTCACCGGCCTGCTCGGCGTCGCGAGCCTCGACCTCGACGAGCTGTTCGACGACGGCTCGAGCACCTGGAGCTACCAGGGCAGCATCACCGGACCGATCTTCCAGGGCGGCGCGGTGCTCGGCGTCAACCGGCAGGCCGAGGCGCAGCGGCGCCAGCTGCTCGCCAACTACGAGAAGATCGTGCAGCGCGCGTTCGCCGACGTCGACGACGCGCTGATTGCGACCCAGACGACCGCGGAGCGCTCGGCCGCGCAGCGCCGCCAGGTGGAGGCGCTGCGTGACTACGCCCGGCTCGCCCGCAAGCGCTTCGAGGGCGGCTACTCGAGCTACCTCGAGGTGCTCGACGCAGAGACCTCGCTGTTCAACGCCGAACTGCTCTACAGCGAGGGCCAGCGCGAACGGCTGCTCGCGCACGTGGACCTGTACAAGGCGCTGGGCGGCGGCTGGGTGGATGCCGCGGCCGCGCAGGCGCCCCAGCCGGAGGCGATCACCGGCGATTGACCGGGCATTTCCTGCCGCCGACCCTCAGCCGACCCTGCCTCATCGTGGCGAGTGAAGCTGGGATGAAACGGCCGTTGCGCAGGAAATGCGCCACCTGCGCCGCGACGTCGGCGGCGAACAGCATGCCCATGTGGCTGTGCGGCAGCACGAGATGGTCGGCGAGGCCGGGGATGCGCGTCTCGCTGACGCCGACCGTGCCGTCGTTGTCCTCGTCGAAGTGCGCGAAGAACTGCCCGGTGCCCATGCGCAGCGTTGCCGGCGATCGCGCCGAGCGCGCTGGGACCCGCCCAGCGGCGGCCGCACGGCTCGGCCAGCTCGTTCAGCACGTGCGGCCCGAGCAGCGGCCGCAGCATCGGCCAGCGGCGATGCGCCGCGCGCGGCCTTGCTGCCGTTGAGCGGCGAACCGAGCAGCACGGCGTTGCCGCCGAAGCGGCCCGCGCCGCATTCGCCAGCGTGCGGTAGACGATCGCACCGCCGAGGCTGTGGCCGACGAAGTGCACGCGCCGCCCGCCGCCGAGCGCTCGGCCGCAAACTCAGCGAGGTCGCGGCAGATCTGCGCGCCGCATCGCCGTCAGCGTCGGATAGGAGAACGTGCGCACGTCGAAGCCGTGCTCGTGGCGCAGGCGCTGGCCGAGCACGCCGAATTCCAGCCCGTTCATCCACAGGCCGTGGACGAGGACGACGTGTCGCCGCAGAAATAGGGGACATTCCCTATTTTCCGCTCGGCAGCACGGAAATCCGGTGAATGTCCCCTATTTCTCCGGCGTCCTGCACGCGGATGTGCAGGTCGCGCAGCTGCTGCTCCGACACCTCGGTCGGCGCATCCGTCAGCGGGCAGCTCGCGGTCTGCGTCTTCGGGAACGCGATCACGTCGCGGATCGACTCCGCGCCCGCCATCAGCATCACGAGCCGGTCGAGGCCGAACGCGATGCCGCCGTGCGGCGGCGCGCCGTACTTGCAGCGCCTCGAGCAGGAAGCCGAACTTCTTCTGCGCCTCCTCGGCGCCGATGCCGAGCATCTCGAACACCGTCGACTGCATCTCGTTGCGGTGGATACGGACCGAGCCGCCGCCGATCTCCGAGCCGTTCAGCACCATGTCGTAGGCGCGCGCCAGCGCGCCGCCCGGGTCGGCCTTGAGCGCCGCCGGATCGTCGTCCACCGGCGCGGTGAACGGGTGGTGCATCGCGGCCCAGCGCTTCGCGTCGGCGTCCCACTCGAACATCGGGAAGTCCATGACCCACAGCGGGCGCCAGCCCTCCTCGACCAGGCCCAGGTCCTGGCCGACCTTGAGGCGCAGCGCGCCGAGCGCGTCGTTGACCACCTTGGCCTTGTCGGCGCCGAAGAACACCAGGTCGCCGGTCTGCGCGCCGGTGCGCTCGCATCAGGCCGGCCACCGCGGCATCCGACAGGAACTTGAGGATCGGCGACTGCAGGCCCTCGCGGCCCTTCGCCGCGTCGTTGACCTTGACGTAGGCGAGGCCCTTCGCGCCGTAGCGCGCGACGAACGCCGTGTAGTCGTCGATCTGCTTGCGCGACAGCTTCTCGCCGCCGCCCGGCACGCGCAGCGCCGCCACGCGGCCGTCCTTGTCGGCGGCCGGGCGCCGCGAACACCTTGAACTCGCTGTCCTTGACGAGGTCGGCGACGTCGACGAGTTCGAGCGGGATGCGCAGGTCGGGCTTGTCCGAGGCGTAGCGGCGCATCGCCTCGGCGTAGGTCATGCGCGGGAACGGATCCGGCAGCGTCACGCCGAGCACCTTGTCGAACAGCTCGCGCACCAGGCCTTCCATCAGGCCAGTGATCTCGTCGCGCGTCGAGGAACGACGTCTCGATGTCGAGCTGCGTGAACTCGGGCTGGCGGTCGGCGCGCAGGTCCTCGTCGCGGAAGCAGCGCACGATCTGGTAGTAGCGGTCGAAGCCCGCCATCATCAGCAGCTGCTTGAAGATCTGCGGCGACTGCGGCAGCGCGAAGAACTTGCCGGGCTGCGTGCGGCTCGGCACGAGGTAGTCGCGCGCGCCCTCGGGCGTGGCCTTGGTCAGCATCGGCGTCTCGATGTCGATGAAGCCGTGCCCGTCGAGGTATTCGCGCATCGCGCGCGTCACCGCGTGGCGCAGGCGCAGGCGCTTCTGCATCTCGTCGCGGCGCAGGTCGATGTAGCGGTACTTGAGGCGCGTCTCCTCGCTTGCACGTCCTCGTCGAGCTGGAACGGGATCGGCTCGGCGCGGTTCAGCACCTCGATCTCGCGTCGCCAGCATCTCGACCTGGCCGGAGGCGAGGTTCGGGTTGACCGTGCCCGCGGGCCGCGGCCGCACGCGTGCCGGTCACCTTGATGCACCCACTCGCCGCGCAGCCGCTCGGCTTCGGCGAAGACCGCGGCGGCATCGGGATCGAACACCACCTGCAGCAGGCCGTCGCGGTCGCGCAGGTCGACGAAGATCACGCCGCCGTGGTCGCGGCGCCGGTGCACCCAGCCCGCAACGGAGACGGTGGAACCGACGAGGCGCTCGTTGACCTCGCCGCAGTAATGAGTGCGCATGGGCATGGTTGACGGGGCCGGTCTGCCGGCGCCCCGTGGCCGGATTTTCCAGAAGGGACGGGATGTTACGGTTCGGCCTGTTGCGGCGCAAGACGAGCGTCCGCGGGCTTGTTCTTCCAGGTCGGCACGACCACGCCGAGCGTCAGCAGCATCCTGAACGCCTCGTCCACGGTCATGTCGAGCTTCACGACGTCCTGCCGGGGCACCATCACGATGAACCCGGTGGTCGGGTTCGGGGTAGTGGGCACGAACACGCAGACGACGTCCTCGGCGGTCTTGAACTGCACTTCCTCGAGTTCCTCGGCCGTGATGAACCCGACGCTGTAGATGCCCTTGCGCGGGAACTCGACCATCACGACCTGCCGGAACGAGCTGCCCTTGTCGGTGAGTACCGTCTCGCTGAACGTCTTGGCGCCGCTGTAGACGGGCCCGACGACCGGGATCCGCCGCACCAGCGATTCCGCACCGGCGACGATCCGCCCGCCGAAGATGTTCCTGACCAGCACGCCGGTCACGAACAGCAGCAGCAGAGACAGGACGATGCCGACGCCCGGGACGTACTGAGCCGACCAGCGCCTCGGGCCGCCAGGACGGCGGCAGCAGCACCAGCGAGCTGTCGAGGATGCCGGACAGGAATCGCACGACCCAGACCGTCACCATGATCGGGATCCAGACCAGCAGGCCGCGCAATCAGGTAGTTGCGCAGGGTCCTCGCCGGATGGCGCTCCCGCGGTTCCGCTCCGTCTGGCCGGATGACAGGCTTTTCGAGCAATCTGGTCTCCTCAGCGCTTGCGAGCGCGCGCGGCCGGCCGGCTTCCGGGCCGCCGGCTTGCTCTTGCCGCGCGCGGCCGCCTTGCGGCCGGCTTCGTGACCATCGTCCGCGACTTCGTCTCGCCGCCGCTCGGACTCTTCGCCGCCGGCTTGTCGGCACCTTGGTCGCGGGCTTCGACTCGGCCTTGTCCTCGGACTTCGCCGGTTCCTTGTCGCCCTTCTCGACGAGGTTGCGCTTCTGCTCCTTGTCCGACTTGAAGTCGGTCTCGTACCAGCCGCTGCCCGCGAGACGGAACAGCGGCGCCGACATCAGGCGCTTCAGCGAGTGCTTGCCGCACTCCGGGCACTCGCGCAACGGCTTGTCGGAGATCTTCTGCAGCGCCTCGAGGTGATGGCCGCACTTGTCGCACTGGTATTCGTAGATGGGCATGTCGCTTGTCGTCAGGGATCGCTCGAGCGCGCGATTATACGGGAGCGGATGTCGACGAATCCGGCGTTCCATGCCGGCGGGCCCTCGCGAGGACGCCGTAAACCCATCCGTGGGGGCTCCGACCGCGGCGTCCATGCCGCGCACGGCCTCGCGAGGGCCCGCGGCACGGAACGCCTGAATCCCGCCGCACCAGCGTCGCAATCGACACGCACGGCTCGGCCGCTGAGCGCCGCAGCAGACGAGCGGCTTGCGGCGAAACGCAGCTGCGCCAGCGCATGGCGCGCCAGCGCGTGGTCGCGGGTCCGGGTCTCGGGACCTGTCTGCAGGATCGTCCGCGGCAGGGACGCCGCGGTCGAAGCCCCCACGGATGGGTTTACGGCGGTCCTGCGGACACGTCCCGCGACCCGGACCCGCGACCGTGACGTCAGCGACTGCGCGCTGACGCACTCGGCTACGCCTTCTTGCGCTTCGGCGCCGCCACCTCCGCGACCGCACCAAGCTTCTCGAACGCCAGCTGCCCGTCCCGCGCCGTCACCCGCACGCGATCGCCCGGCCCGAAGTCGCCGCGCAGGATCGCCTGCGCCAGCGGGTTCTCGAGCTGGTGCTGGATCGCACGCTTCAGCGGCCGCGCGCCGTATACCGGGTCGAAGCCCGCCTCGCCGAGCAGGTCGAGCGCCGAGTCGTCGAGCTCGAGCTCCATGTCGCGGTCCGCGAGACGCTTGCGCAGGTAACCGACCTGGATGTCGACGATCGAGCGGATGTGCTCCCTGCCGAGCGGGTGGAACACCACGACCTCGTCGACACGGTTGATGAACTCGGGACGGAAATGCTGGCCCACGACCTCCATCACCGCGGACTTCATCTTCGCGTAGTTCTCCTCGCCGGCGAGCTCCTGGATCAGCTGCGAGCCGAGGTTCGACGTCATGATGATCACGGTGTTGCGGAAGTCGACCGTGCGGCCCTGGCCGTCGGTGAGGCGCCCGTCGTCGAGCACCTGCAGCAGCACGTTGAACACGTCGGGGTGCGCCTTCTCGACCTCGTCGAGCAGGATCACCGAGTACGGCCGGCGGCGCACCGCCTCGGTGAGGTAGCCGCCCTCCTCGTAGCCGACGTAGCCCGGAGGCGCACCGATCATCCGCGCCACGGAGTGCTTCTCCATGAACTCGGACATGTCGATGCGCACCATGGCCTCTTCGGTGTCGAACAGGAACTCGGCGAGCGCCTTCGACAACTCGGTCTTGCCGACGCCCGTGGGACCGAGGAACAGGAACGAGCCATTCGGCCGATTCGGATCGGAGAGCCCGGCCCGCGAGCGACGGATCGCGTCGGACACGGCCTTGACGGCCTCGTCCTGGCCGACGACGCGCTTCGACAGCGCCTGCTCCATGCGCAGCAGCTTCTCGCGCTCGCCCTCGAGCATCTTCGACACCGGGATGCCGGTCCACTTGGACACGACCTCGGCGATCTCCTCGTCCGTGACCTTGTTGCGAACCAGCGTCGGGGCCTTGGTCTCCGCCTCCTGCGCAGCCTGGATGCGCTTCTCGAGTTCCGGGATCTTGCCGTACTGCAGCTCGGACATGCGCGCGAGGTCGCCGGCGCGGCGCGCGGCCTCGAAGTCGAGCCGGGCGCGCTCGAGTTCTTCCTTGATGCTCGCAGCGCCCTGCACCGCGGCCTTCTCGGCCTTCCAGGTTTCCTCGAGGTCCGCGTACTCGCGCTCGAGGAGCCCGAGCTGCTCGTCGAGCGCCTGCAGCCGCTTCTTCGAGGCCTCGTCCGTTTCCTTCTTCAGCGCCTCGCGCTCCATCTTGAGCTGCACGATGCGCCGGTCGAGCCGGTCGAGCTCCTCGGGCTTCGAGTCGATTTCCATGCGGATCCGCGACGCAGCCTCGTCGATCAGGTCGATCGCCTTGTCGGGCAGCTGCCGGTCGGTGATGTAGCGGTGCGACAGCGTCGCGGCCGCGACGATCGCGGGATCGGTGATCTCGACCTTGTGATGCACCGCATAGCGCTCCTTCAGGCCGCGCAGGATCGCGATCGTGTCCTCCACCGATGGCTCGTTCGACCAGCACTTTCTGGAAGCGGCGCTCGAGCGCGGCGTCCTTCTCGATGTACTTGCGGTACTCGTCGAGCGTCGTTGCGCCGACGCAATGCAGCTCGCCGCGTGCCAGCGCGGGCTTCAGCATGTTGCCGGCGTCCATCGCGCCTTCGGCCTTGCCGGCGCCGACCATCGTGTGCAGCTCGTCGATGAAGAGGATCACGCGACCCTCCTGCTTCGACAGGTCGTTCAGCACGCCCTTCAGCCGCTCCTCGAACTCGCCGCGGAACTTCGCGCCGGCGATCAGCGAGCCCATGTCGAGCGCGAGAATGCGCTTGTCCTTCAGGCCCTCGGGCACTTCGCCGTTGATGATGCGCTGCGCGAGTCCCTCGACGATCGCGGTCTTGCCGACGCCGGGCTCGCCGATCAGCACCGGGTTGTTCTTGGTGCGACGCTGCAGCACCTGGATCGTGCGGCGGATCTCGTCGTCGCGGCCGATGACCGGATCGAGCTTGCCCTGCTCGGCGCGCTCGGTGAGATCGATCGTGAACTTCTCGAGCGCCTGGCGCTGCTCCTCGGCATTGGCGTCGGTGATCTTCTCGCCGCCGCGCACTTCGTCGATCGCTTTCTCGACGGCGCCCTTTACCACCCCGCTGTCGCGGAGGATCTGCCCGAGCTGCCCCTTGTCCTCCAGCGCCGCGAGCACGAACAGCTCGCTCGAGATGTACTGGTCGCCGCGCTTCTGCGCGAGCTTGTCGGTGAGGTTCAGCAGCTTGCCGAGGTCGTTCGAGAAGTGGACCTCGCCGCCCGCTCCTTCCACCTTCGCGAGGTGGTCGATCGCCTGGCCGAGCTGCGAGCGCAGCCGGCTGACGTTGGCACCGGACTTGTCGAGCAGCGGCCGCACCGTGCCGCCCTGCTGGTCGAGCAGCGCGAGCATCACGTGGGCGGGCTCGATGAACTGGTGGTCGCGGCCAAGCGCGAGCGACTGGGCGTCCGCGAGGGCCATCTGGAACTTGCTGGTCAGTTTGTCCATGCGCATGGGGTCTTCGGCTCCCTGAAGGGGCTGTGTTGCCGCCTAGGTTTGGGGCGGGCCGCGGAAGATAAAGCCCGGCGCCTGTTCAATTGGGTGCAGGACGGCGTCATCGGCCCATGCCGGGGCCGCCTGGGCAGGACGCGCAGCCTTGGCGGATCGCCAGATATCGCCGCTTTGACGACTTTTCGACCACTTTTCGACACTATTTCGAAACAAATAGCCGATTTTCGGCGACGATCTACTCCGCGGCATGCATCCGGTGCAAGACCCGGTGCAGGAACGGCACGAAGAACACGCCCGTGGCCGCCAGGAAAACGATGCCGCTGTAGAGCGCGTAGAACGACGCAAACAGCTTCGCCGCGTCGGACGTGAGCATGTTCACCGGACCCATCCCGGTCAGGATCATCGAGGCGTTGAGCAGCGCGTCGACCCAGGCCAGGCCGGCGAAGACGTGGTACCCGGCGGCGCCAATCCCGAGAGACAGCAGGATGATCAGCGCGCTTACCCCGCCGTGCCGGCTTACACGACGCAGGAACTGTTCGCGGGGTAACACCGGTTCCTTGTGATGTTCGTACATTGGCGACAACTCCGTGGGACTTGCGCGGTCGAGCCTAGCCCGACCACACGGACGATCAAAGCCCGGCTGCCCTCCCGCCGACCGCCGGCCGTGCGGGTCACGGGTAACATTGACCAGGCCATACGTGGCCAGGGGAGCGCTTGCGATGACCATAGAAGAAATTGCCGCCATTGCGGAAATCATCAACGCCGCGGCGGTCACGCTCACGCTGCTCGGCCTGATCGTGACCATCCGCCAGAACACCAGGTCACAGAAAGCCATGGCGGTGGACTCGCTGGCCGCCGCAATTGCCGCGATCAACGTCCCCGCGACACAGTCGCCCGCTCTCGGGTCGGCGCTGACGAGCGCGGTCAACGACTGGGCGTCCGCCACGCGTGACGAGCGCATCATGGCCCATTACTTCCTGTTCTCGTTCTTCAAGCTGCACGAGAGCGCGTGGTACCAGCAGAAAGCCGGGATCCTCGATGCGAGCCAGTGGCAGGGATGGGAAAAGGGGCTTCGCAAGTACTACCACACGAAGGGCGTGCGCGAGGTCTGGTGGCCAAACCGCCGGCACGCGTATTCGACTGAATTCCAGGCATTTCTCGCCGGGACGACGCCGCCGGATGAAATCGGCAGCCTCGCCGCGATCTTCGATCACTCGCCGGCGCCGGTGGCGCCGATTCCTGTAGCGACCGGAGCCCCCGCCGCCGGGGAACACGATCAGTGCATCTGCTGGTGCGTGAAGTAGACGACCGCCACGCCGAGCGCGATGAAGAACAGTTGCTCGACGCCGGCACGCACGTCGACGCGACGGTGCAGCCCGGGAATCAGGTCAGCGACCGCGACGTAGATGAAACTCGACGCGGCGAAGGCCAGCGCATACGGCAGCAGGTGCATCGCCGTCGCCAGCGCGAAATAGGCGATCACGCCGCCGATGATCGACGTGAGGCTCGTCAGCAGGTTGAGCGCAAGCGCCCGGCCACGGCTGTAGCCACCATGCAGCAGGATCGCGACGTCGCCCACTTCCTGCGGGATCTCGTGCGCGCTGACCGCGAGCGCGGTGACGATGCCAAGCCGCGGGTCGGTCATGAAAGCCGCCGCGACCAGCACGCCGTCGAGCACGTTGTGGAAGCTGTCGCCCACCAGGATCATCCGCGCCGAGGCCGCATCGCGTGCATCGTGACTCGGCGAGTGCATCTCGCACGGGTCGTCGTGGCAGTGCCGCCAGAGCACGAACTTCTCGAGCAGGAAGAACGTGAGGATGCCGAGCAGCAGCGCAAGACCGACCCGGTGCGCGCCGCCCGGCCCGATCGTGTCCATCGCGTGCGGCAGCAGCCCAAGGAATGCCGCGCCGAGCAGCGCCCCCGTCGCAAAGCTCACCAGGTGCGGCAGCAACGCCGCGCGGCGCGCCTCGCCGAGCACGAGGAAGAACGAAGCCGCCAGCGCACTCAGCAGGCCACTCAGGCCGGTCAGCAGGATGATCGAGGCGAGGGGTGACACTGGTGCGCGCTGGGCTGTCAGAAAATCCGGGCTTGCGAGCGTAGCACGCGCGTCAGGCGAGCCACGCAAGCGTGGCCATGCGGCCCGTGGTGCCGTCGCGGCGGAATGAGAAGAAACGCCGCGGGTCGCTCGCCGTGCACCAGGTGCCGCCGTGCACCGACGCGACGCCGGCTTCGGCGAGCTGCCGCCGGGCCAGCGAATACAGGTCTGCCTGGAACCGCCCCCTCGCGTTCGGCGTGAAGCACGCACCAAGCGCTGGCAGTCGTGATACGAACGCGTCACGAACCTCGGCACCGACCTCGAACGCGCCTGGCCCGATCGCCGGGCCGAGCCAGGCAACGGTGTCCGCGGGCGCGCAATCGAGCGCTGCCAGCGTAGCTTCGACCACGCCGGCGACCAGACCGCGCCAGCCGGCATGCGCGACGCCGACGCGAGTACCCGCCCGGTCGGCGAGCACGACCGGCAGGCAGTCCGCGGTCATGACTGCGCACACTTGGCCGGGCAGCGTCGCAATGGCGGCGTCGGCAGTCGGCGCGCCAGCTCGATTTCCGTCGTGCACGACGACGTCGGTGCCGTGCACCTGCTGCATCCACAGCGGTTCGGCGGGGAGCGAAGCAGCATCACGCAGAATGCGGCGATTATCCCGCACGCAGCCGATCCGAATCGCCGACGTGCGCGGCGAGATTCAGCGAGTCGTAAGGGGCCGCGCTGCATCCGCCGGTGCGCAGTGTCGAGAGCACGTGCACGCGGGCCGGCACTGGCCAGTCTGGCGTGAGCCACTCGACGGCGCGGCTCATTGGGTCGCCGCATCCTGCGCGAGCACCCGCAACAGTCCCTGCATGTCGGCCGGCAACGGCGCGACGCACTCGATGTCCTTGCCGGTTACCGGGTGGGCGAACTCGAGGCGCGCGGCATGCAGCGCCTGCCGCGGAAAGTCGCGCAACGCGTTCCTGAGCTCTTCGCTGGCACCGCGCGGAAAAGTGAGCCGTCCGCCGTACACCCGGTCGCCGACGATCGGGAAGCCGGCGTGCGCCAGGTGCACGCGGATCTGGTGCGTGCGGCCAGTCTCGAGCTGTACCCGCACGTGCGTGTGCGCACGGAACCGCTTGATGACGCGGTAGTGCGTGACGGACTCGCGCCCGCCCTGCCGCACGGCCATGCGCACGCGATCCGTGGGATGACGGTCGATCGGTGCGTCGACGGTCCCGCCCGCGGTCATCACGCCACGACAGATGGCCTCGTAGCCGCGGTGGATGTCGCGCTCCTCGAGCATGCGCACCAATGCCGTATGCGCCGGCAGCGTGCGGGCCACGACCAGCAGCCCGCTCGTGTCCTTGTCGAGACGATGGATGATTCCTGCCCGGGGCAGCGCCGCGAGCTTCGAGTCGAGTGCGAGCAGCGCGTTCTGCAGCGTCTGGTCGGGATTGCCCGCACCGGGGTGGACCACGAGCCCGGCCGGCTTGTTGATCACGAAGACGTGCCGGTCCTCGTGGACCAGTTCGAGCGGGATCGCCTGCGCGACCGCATCGGTTTCCTCGACCAGCGTCGCGGCGATCGACACCGTCTCGCCGCCCGACACCTTGTCGCGCGGGCGCAGTACCGCGCCGTCGACGAGGACCTCGCCCGCGTCGATCCAGGCCTTCAGCCGGCTCCGCGAGTAGTCGGGAAGCAGGGCCGCCAGGGCCTGGTCGAGGCGCTGCCCGGCCTGCTCCGCGGGAACTTTCAGCGTGATCGAGAGTGTCGAAGTGGTCATGAGGCCGGGCATTCTGGCCGAAGCAGGGCGCCGAGTGTACCGGCCCCCTGCGCCAGCCTTCGTTTCTATATACTTCGCGCCCCGCCGCCGGACCGCCGGCCTGCCCTGCCCCGCCCATGCCACAAGCCCGTCGAATCCGCCCTGTCCTGACCGCGATCGTCCTGCTCGCAGCCGGCACCGGTCTTTCCGGCTGCAGCTGGTTTGGCCGGGGCGACGACAAGGACAAGGCCGGGGCGCCCGACCAGATCTACTCCGATGCGGCGAAGGACCTGCGCGCCGGCAACTACAAGGGCGCTTCCGAGAAGCTCGAGCTGCTCGAGTCCCGCTATCCGTTCAGCAATGCGGCCAAGCAGGGCCAGCTGGACCTGATGTACTCCTATTACAAGAACTACGAGCTCGAGTCCGCCGTGGACCAGGCGGACCAGTTCATTCGCGAGAACCCGACTCACCCGCGCGTCGACTACGCCTACTACATCCGAGGGCTGGTCTACTTCGAGTCGGGCGCGAACTGGCTCGAGCGCGTCTTCAATGCCGACGTGACGCAGCGTCCGCCGAGCGAGGCGCGCAAGTCGCTGCAGGCATTCCAGCTGCTGCTGCAGCGATACCCGAAGAGCCCGTACGCGGCGGACTCCCGGCAGCGCATGATCTACCTGCGCAACCGGCTGGCCGACTACGAGCTGGCCGTCGCGCGCTACTACATGAAGCGCGGCGCTTACGTCGGCGCGGTCAATCGTGCCCTCGGGGTGATCCAAACCTACGACGGCTCCCCGGCAGCCAACGAGGCGCTCGGCATCATGTCCGCAGGCTATCGCGAGCTCGGCATCAACGACCTCGCGGCCGTGGCCGACACGGTCCGGCAGAAGAACGCGCCCCTTGCCGACCCGAACGAGGGCAAGGTCCCGAACAAGCGCTGGTGGCGATTCTGGAACTGAACTGACCCGCTGTCGCCAAACCGCGACACATGCAGCCGGGGCTCTTGGTGCAGCGCAGCTAGAATACGCGCCTTCCTTTGAATTCAAAGGGTTGAGCGCGGTCCATGCGAAAGACTCCGAGCCTGCTGATCGCGGCGACCTTTGCCGTGCTGACGGTCGCCATCTGGGGCTACGCCAACCGGCCGACGCCCGAGCCGGCCTGGCCCGCGAAGGTGCAGGGATTCTCGTTCCAGCCTTTCCAGAAGCACCAGGACGCGATCAGGGGCGACCTGCCGACGACCGAGGAGATCGACCGCGACCTGTCCGTGCTGCAGGGCAAGGCGACGGCGGTGCGCACCTACAGCGCGCTCGGTTCGCTGGGCCAGGTCCCGGAGCTCGCCGCCCGCCGCGGCATCAACGTCACGATCGGCGCCTGGCTCGGCGCTGACCGCGATCGCAACGAGCGCGAGATCGAGCGCACGATCCAGCTCGCGAACCAGCACAAGAACGTCACGCGCGTGATCGTCGGCAACGAAGTCGTGCTGCGCGGCGACCTCCCGATCGGGGACCTGGCCGCGCACCTCGACCGCGTCCGCGCGGCCACGAAGCAGCCGGTCAGCACCGCCGAGCCCTGGCACGTCTGGCTCGCACACCCCGAGCTGGCGGACCACGTCGACTACATCGCCGTGCACATGCTGCCGTACTGGGAAGGCGTCGACGTCGAGACGGCCGTGGACTACGTCGTCGGCAAGATGCAGCTGCTCGAGAAGGCATTCCCGGGCAAGCCGATCGTGATCGGCGAAGTCGGCTGGCCGAGCGACGGCCGCACGCGCGAGTCCGCCGTCGCCACGCAGTCCAACCAGGCGCTGTTCCTGCGCCGTTTCCTCGCCCGCGCGAACCAGGCGGGCTACGACGTATTACCTGATGGAGGCCTTCGACCAGCCGTGGAAGGAGCAGTCCGAGGGCGCGGTCGGCGCCTACTGGGGCGTGTACGACGCGGACCGCGAGCAGAAATTCGAGTTCCGCGACCCGATCGTGCGCGTGCCGCAGTGGCAGGTGCTCGCGGCGGCGTCGGTGATCGCCGCGGCGGTGCTGCTGTGGCTGTTCTTCTTCCACAGCGACACGCTGCGCAACCGCGGCCGCAGCTTCCTCGCGATCGTCGTCTACGCGACGGCGACGCTGGTCGTCTGGATCCTGTACGACATGTCGCAGCAGTACCTGACGGTCACCAGCGTGCTGGTCGGCGCGGTGCTGCTGGTCGGCATGGTCGGCGTGATCGCGGTGCTGCTGGCCGAGGCCCACGAATGGGCCGAGGCGAACTGGGTGACCGGGCATCGCCGGCTGTTCCAGCCCGCGGCACGTGCCGGAGGCCGACTGCCGAAGGTCTCGATCCACGTGCCGGCCTACAACGAGCCGCCCGACATGCTGATCGAGACGCTCGACGCGCTCGCACGCCTCGACTACCCGGACTTCGAAGTGCTGGTCATCGACAACAACACGAAGGACGAGTCCGTCTGGCGACCGGTGCAGGCGCACTGCGCGAAGCTCGGCCCGCGCTTCCGCTTCTTCCACGTGGACCCGCTGGCCGGGCTTCAAGGCGGGCGCGCTCAACTTCGCGCTCGACCAGACGGCGCCGGACGCCGAGGTCGTGGCCGTGATCGACGCGGACTACGTCGTGCGTCCGGACTGGCTGCGCGACCTGGCGCCCGCGTTCGCGAACCCGCGCACCGGCATCGTGCAGGCGCCGCAGGACTACCGCGACGCCGGCGAGAACGCGTTCAAGGCGATGTGCTACGCGGAGTACCGCGGCTTCTTCCACATCGGCATGGTCACGCGCAACGAGCGCAACGCGATCATCCAGCACGGCACGATGACGATGGTGCGCCGCGACGCTGCTCGAGCGGCTCGCGCTGGGCCGAGTGGTGCATCACCGAGGACGCGGAGCTCGGCCTGCGCATCTTCGAGGCGGGCTTCGAGGCCACGTACGTCCCGACGCAGCTACGGCCGCGGCGTCATGCCCGACAGCTTCCTCGACTACAAGAAGCAGCGCTCGCGCTGGGCATTCGGCGCGATGCAGATCATGCGGCGGCACTTCGGCCTGCTGGTGCGCGGCCGCGGCGACGAAGCTCTGACCTCCGGCCAGCGCTACCACTTCCTCGCCGGCTGGCTGCCGTGGCTCGCCGACGGCTTCAACCTGCTCTTCACCTGCGCCGCGCTCGTGTGGTCGCTGGCGATGATTGCGTTCCCGAAGCACGTCGAGCCGCCGCTGGTGATCTTCTCGCTGCTGCCGCTGTCGCTGTTCGTGTTCAAGCTCGTGAAGCTGCTGCACCTCTACCGCACCCGCGTCGGCGCCACGTTCGCGCAGACGGTCGCGGCGGCGCATCGCGGGGCTCGGCCTCTCGCACACGATCGGAACCGCGATGCTGAGCGGCCTCGTGCGTACGCGACCGGCCGTTCTTCCGCACGCCCAAGAAGTCGCAGCGGCACGCACTCGGCCAGGCGTTCGCGGCGGCGCGCGAGGAAGCGTGCGCTGATGGCGGGCCTGTGGCTCGCGGCCTTTGGGCGAGCCGCATCCCGAGCCTCGACGGCGACCTGCCGGGCTTCATGGGCGGCCCTGACCTGACCGTCTGGGTCGCGGTGCTGCTGATCCAGTCGCTGCCGTATGCCGCGGCCGTGCTGGTCTCGCTGGTCAACGCACTCGAGCTGCCGGGCGGCTGGATCGGCGAGGCAGGCGCTGCCACACCCGAGCCGTCGAACCTGCCGCGGCACCGGCATTGCTGCCACTCGGTTCACAGTCGCGACGAACTCGTCATCGCGCGCCCCGGGCTGCCCGATGACGAAATGCTGCTCGAAGAGAGGGCGTGACGCCGTTCGCGGCAACCCGCAGTACCGGCGCCCGCCGGGCCAAGCGAGAATACGCCCCGTTGCAGCCGGAACGTGATCGCCAGTGAACGCCGTACCGAGCCGACCGAATCGGAAACGACCGCCGCGGAGACCGGCGCTCCCGCTCGCCTGCGCGAGATCCCCTACAACTACACGTCGTTCTCGGACCGCGAGATCGTCATCCGGCTGCTCGGCGAGGACGGCTGGCGGCTGCTCGACGAACTGCGCTCCGAGCGCCGCACGGGCCGCTCCGCCCGGATGCTCTACGAGGTGCTCGGCGACATCTGGGTCGTGCAGCGCAACCCCTACCTCGAGCAGGACCTGCTCGACAACCCGCAGCGCCGCGGCCTGCTGATCGAGGCGCTGCACCACCGCCTCGCCGAGATCGACCGGCGCCGCGACCGCGATGGACCAGCAGCGCGACGAGCGCGTCGGCCGCCTGCTCGAAGCGGCGCGCCGGGCGGTCGCGGCGTTCGCGCGTTCGTTCGACGACGCTCGAGCAGCTGCGGCGCCGGGCGCGCCGCGACGCTCGGCCGGCACACGCGCGCCGACAACGTCTGCTTCGATCCCTACGCCCGCGTATCGCACGCGACCGACGCGACCGACTGGCGCGTCGAGATCCCGTTCGTCGTGCTCACGCCGGACACCGAGGACGAGGTGCCCGGGCTCGTGCGCGCCTGCATCGATCTCGGCCTGACGATCATTCCGCGCGGCGGCGGCACCGGCTACACGGGCAGCGCCGTACCGCTGACGCCGTCTGCGGCCGTCATCAACACCGAGAAGCTCGAGCGTATCGGCGCCGGTCGAGCCGCGCCGCTGCCTGGCGTCGACGGCGCCGGTGCCCAACCGTGCTCACCGAGCGCGGGCGTCGTCACGCGACGCGTCGAGGAAGCGGCGCACGCGGCCGGCTTCGTGTTCGCGGTGGACCCGACCTCGGCCGACGCCTCGTGCGTCGGCGGCAACATCGCCATGAACGCCGGCGGCAAGAAGGCCGTGCTGTGGGGCACGGCGCTCGACAACCTCGCCTGGTGGCGCATGGTCGACCCGGACGGCAACTGGCTCGAGGTGACGCGCGTCGGCCACAACCTCGGCAAGATCCACGACGCCGCGACGGCCGTGTTCGATCTCGTCTGGAAGGACGGCCGCGAGCGCCGCGGACGGCGCGCGTGTGCTGCGCACCGAGCGACTCGAGATCGAGGGCCGCCGCTTCCGCAAGGCCGGCCTCGGCAAGGACGTCACCGACAAGTTCCTGGGCGGCCTGCCCGGCGTGCAGAAGGAAGGCTGCGACGGCATCATCACGTCCGCGCGCTGGGTGCTGCACCGCATGCCGGCGCACATCCGCACCGTGTGCCTGGAGTTCTTCGGCCAGGCGCGCGAGGCGATCCCGGCCATCGTCGAGATCCGCGACTACCTGGACCGACGCCGCGCGCGCGCGCGGCGTGCGCCTCGCCGGCCTCGAGCACCTCGACGAGCGCTACCTGCGCGCCGTGGGCTATGCGACCAAGTCGAAGCGCGGCGCGCTGCCGAAGATGGTGCTGCTCGGCGACATCGTCGGCGACGACGAGGCAGCCGTCGCGCAGTTTCGCCTCCGAGGTCGTGCGCATCGCCAATGCGCGCGCCGGCGAAGGCTTCGTCGCGGTCGGCGCCGAGGCCCGCAAGGCCTTCTGGCGCGACCGCGCCGCACGGCGGCCATCGCGCGGCACACCAACGCGTTCAAGCTGAACGAGGACGTGGTGATCCCGCTCGAGCGGCTCGGCGAGTACACCGACGCCATCGAGCGCATCAACATCGAGTTCTCGCTCGGCAACAAGCTCGCGCTGCTCGACGCGCTCGAGGCCTACCTCGCCGGGGCCCCGCGCGTCGGCAAGACGGGCGACCCGGACACCGACCGGCTGCCGCCCGAGGAAGTGCTCGGCGAACGGCCGCGGCTCAGGCGCTCGAGCTGCTCGCCGGCGTCCGCAGGCGCTGGTCGTGGCTGCTCGGCCACATGGACCGGCCGCTCGCCGTTCACTCGCCGAGCTCGAGGAGCTCGGCCTCGGCGCGCTGCGCCCCGAGTTCGAGCGGCGCATGGCCGCCGAGCCCGGCGCTGCGGGTGTTCGACCTGCTGCAGGACCGCACGCATCCGCGTGTCGTGGAAGGCCGAGGTGCGGCGGCGAGCTGCGACGGCTCTTCGCCGGCGGCCCGTTCGCGCCGCTGCTCGCCGACCTCGAGGCCATCCACGCAAAGGTGCTGCGCAGCCGCGTGTTCGTCGCGCTGCACATGCACGCCGGCGACGGCAACGTCCACACCAACATCCCGGTCAACTCCGACGACTACGCGATGCTGCAGGAGGCCAACCGCGCGGTCGCCCGCATCATGCGCATCGCCCGCGAGCTCGACGGCGTGATCTCCGGCGAGCACGGCATCGGCATCACCAAGCTCGAGTTCCTCGACGACGCGGAGCTCGCCGAGTTCCGCGCCTACAAGGCAGCGCATCGACCCGGACGGCCGCTTCAACAAGGGCAAGCTGATGCCCGGCGCGGACCTGCGCCACGCGTACACGCCGAGCTTCAACCTGCTCGGCCACGAGTCGCTGATCATGCAGCAGTCCGACATCACCTCGATCTCGGACGCGATCAAGGACTGCCTGCGCTGCGGCAAGTGCAAGCCGGTCTGCTCGACGCACGTGCCGCGCGCCAACCTGCTCTATTCGCCGCGCAACAAGATCCTCGCGACCTCGCTGCTGATCGAGGCGTTCCTGTACGAGGAGCAGACGCGGCGCGGCGTGTCGATCCAGCACTGGGACGCGTTCTCGGACGTCGCCGACCACTGCACCGTCTGCCACAAGTGCGAGACGCCCTGCCCCGTCGACATCGACTTCGGCGACGTCTCGATGGCGATGCGCGACCTGCTGCGCCGCATGGGCAAGCAGCGCTTCAACCCGGGCAAGGCCGCGTCGATGTTCTTCCTGAACACGACACGACCCGGACACGATCAAGCTGGCGCGCAAGCTGATGATCGACTGGGGCTACAAGGCGCAGCGGCTCGGCCACCGCACGCTCGGGGTGCTCGGCACAGGCGCAGACCAAGCGCCCGCCGGCGACCACGGGCGGGCGCCCGCCGTTGCGCGAGCAGGTGATCCACTTCGTCAACAAGAAGATGCCGGGCGGGCTGCCGAAGCGCACCGCGCGCGCGCTGCTCGACATCGAGGACCGCCACTACGTGCCGATCATCCGCGACCCGGCGCGCACCACCAGCGACTCCGAGGCGGTGTTCTACTTCCCCGGCTGCGGCTCCGAGCGGCTGTTCTCGCAGGTGGGCCTCGCCACGCAGGCGATGCTGTGGCACGCTGGGCGTGCAGACCGTGCTGCCGCCGGGCTACCTGTGCTGCGGCTATCCGCAGCGCGGCTCGGGCCAGTTCGACGCAGGCCCAGAAGATCATCACCGACAACCGCGTGCTGTTCCACCGCGTGGCCAACACGCTCAACTACCTCGACATCCGCACCGTCGTGGTGAGCTGCGGCACCTGCTACGACCAGCTGCAGGACTACCGGTTCGACGAGATCTTCCCGGGCAGCCGCATCGTCGACATCCACGAGTTCCTGCTCGAGAAGGGCGTGCGGCTCGAGGGCGTCACGGGCACGCGCTACATGTACCACGACCCCTGCCACTCGCCGATCAAGACCGCACGACCCGCTGAACGTGGTCAACGCGCTGATGAACGCCGGGCCGACGGCCGCATCGAGAAGAACGACCGCTGCTGCGGCGAGTCGGGCACGTTCGCGATCTCGCGCCCGGACATCGCGACCCAGGTGCGCTTCCGCAAGCAGCAGGAGATGGAGCGCGGCGCCGCGCGGCTGCGCGAGGACGGCTTCAAGGGCGAGGTGAAGGTCCTGACCTCGTGCCCGTCGTGCCTGCAGGGACTCAAGCGCTACGACGACGACTCGGCGACCGACGCCGACTACATCGTCGTCGAGATCGCGCGCCACGTGCTCGGCGACGGACTGGCTCGCGGACTACGTGCGGCGCGCGAACGACGGCGGCATCGAGCGCGTGCTGGTCTGACCGCCGCCCGCCGCGATCAGAACCCCGCGGTAAAGCCGAGCAGCGCCTCGCCCTGGAAGAACGTGCTGCCGGACGACTTGATCAGGCAGTTGGCGCTGCCACCGGTGCCCACGCAGAGGAACTGCGTGTCCGAATCCACGAAAGTCAGGTAGCCGCGCAGGCCGAGTGTCGCGCGAAGTTGTGCCGAACGGCATGCGCAGGCCGCCGCCGAGGCTGCCCGAGAATTTCGTCTCCGACTGCGAGCCGCCGCCCTGCACGTCGAACCGCGTCGCGCCGATCGTGAGCGACAGGTAAGGCACCAGCCACTGCTCGTACGGATAGAGCAGCGTGCCGCCGAACTGGTAATACTCGATCTTGACGTCGACGCCCTTCAGGCCCGGACTGTTCGAGTCGAGGTTCGCGGACTGCTGGCTGTACAGGAACTCGTAGAAAGAGACCGGGTCGCGGTAGATGCCGAAGTCGACGCCCCAGCTGCCGCCGTCCTGAGGTCCACCGTGTCGTCCGCGCCCGCCGTCGGGTTGTTCACGTCGAACTGGCCACCCATCCGGTAGCCGACGAACGGCGTGATCTCGAGCGTCGGCTTGTCGCTCGCCCATGCGGCTGAGGTGCCGAGCAACGCGACGGCGGCGGTGGCGAACACCAGGACTGCTTGTTCATGCGTTCTTCTCCGGGAAGCCAAAGCGGCGTGCCGCGGTCTCGCGGCCTGTCGGGCAATTGTACGCGAGGCGGCGTTGCGGCGACCGGCCGGAAAGGCCCGCCACTGCTAAACTGTAGAGCGACCGCACCGACGGATAAATGCCATGAGCGAACTGCAACACACGCTTCGCAACCTCCACGAAGAACTGAGCGGCGCGCAGCGCCTCGGCCCCGAGGATCGCGCGCTGCTGGAGACGCTGCTGGGCGACATCCGCGCGTGCTCGAGGACTCCCGCAACGGCGGCTCCCGCCGAGCACGGCGATGCGCTCGAAGGCGCGGCGGTGCGCCTCGAGGCGGGACACCCCGGGCTCGCCGGCGCGATCCGGGCCGTGCTCGACGCGCTCGGTAAGGCCGGCATTTGAACAGGCATAAGTTGCTGTTTTAATTGGCTTATTGATGAATTTACCGCCGCTGGTCGCGGCTCGCTCTGGTATCATCGCCGGCCCTTCGTCACCGCCCGGCACGCACCGACAGACACCGCCATGAGCAAGAATCCCATCCGTTCGACGAGGCCTTCGGCAAGGCCGTCGATCTCGGCAACCAGATCGCCGACAACGACGACAAGGCCGACCTCTGGGACATCGCCGATGGCCTGCTCGCCGGCGCCGTCCAGTACTGGCTGTACACGCGTCAGCCCTGCGGTGATCCGCGCTGCGAGGAGTGCCTGCCGATCAGCACCGCCGAGGGCCGCATCGACGAACTGCGCCGCCTGATCGAAGGAATTCTCCGAGGAGAGCCAGTACTTCCACTCGCCGACGGATTCGAACGTCGGCCGCGCTTGATGCGGCGTTGCGCGAGTCCGCGCATTAATTAATCGACGATCCCGCCACATTTGGGGCGGGACGATCCCGCTCCCGGCGCGCAGCATGATCGCCCATCAGCCAAGGAGGGCGGATCATGACTTCTCCCCCACTGCCCGCGATCACGCTGCACGCGTGCCTGCTCGTCGGTTGTGCCGCCATCGTCGTGCTGAGGTCGCCATCGCATGCAGGCGAGGTCGTCGCGAATCCGATCGGCGGTGGCGCGAGCGTCCAGCTGGAGCCCGCGCCATCGGCGGACAAGCCGCCGCGATCGCGAGCGGTATTCGTCTGCCACGCCCTCGGTCACGTGATCTTCTCGGATCGACCCTGCGGACCGATGGCGCAGCAGCAGTTCGTGAAAACCTCGCCACCGTCCGCGGGCCAGGCCGCCTCGACGGCAAAGGCGCCGCCTCCCGCAGCGACTCGGCCCAAGCCGGAGCCGTCGCCGAGACAGGAAGCAACACGCGCGGCGCCGTCCAATCGATGCTCGAAGCTGCGCGAGCAGCTGGAGGCGCTCGACGACCGCATGCGCACCGGCTACTCGGCCCGCGAGGCCGCGCGGCTCTGGAATCGCTGGCGCGACCTGAAGTCGGAGATCTACGCCGCGCGCTGCTGACGCACCGACTCTCTGCCTGCCGTGCGCTAGACTTCACGTCCTGCGCAAGACCGGGAGGGATTCATGCGTTCGATCGTTGTCCTGGCGCTCGCCGCGAGCCTGCTCACGGCGTGCGCGTCGCCACCGCCATTCGAGCCCAGCGCTCCGCCTGCGAGTGCTCCATCCCTGGCGCCGGTCGCGCCTGGCGCGTTCGACGCTGCATCGCTCGCAGGCTCGGTCTGGAACGCCGTCGACATGAACGGCATCCGCCTGTCGCAGGGCCAGCAGGTCAAGCTGCAGTTCGTGAGCGCAACCGAGGTTGCCGGATTCGGCGGCTGCAACTCGTTCACGGGCCGCGCCGATCTTGCGGGCGGCCAGGTCCGGCTCGGGCCGCTTGCGGCCACTCAGCGAGCTTGCGCGCCCCAGGCGATGGCCGAGGAGGCCATGTACTTCGGCGCGCTTGGCAAGGCGCGGTCGGCCCGCGAGGACCAGGGCCAGCTGATGCTGCTCGACGAGGCCGGCAAGCCGCTGGTCCGGTTCACTCGCGGCCAGTGACGGCTGCGCAGACGGCATCCGCTGACCCCGCCGGCTACTGCTCCGGCAGCGGGATGCGCTCCGCGTCGCCCGGCACCGGCGCAAATCGCTGCTCGCGCCAGTCGCGCTTCGCCTGCTCGATGCGCTCGCGCGAACTCGACACGAAGTTCCACCAGATGTAGCGCGGACCGTCGAGCGGCGCGCCGCCGAGCAGCATCACCCGCGATGCCGCAACCGCGCGGATCTCGACCGACTGCGCGGCCGCAAACAACGCCATCTGCCCGACGCGTGAACCGCTCGCCGCCTGATTCGATTTCGCCTTCGACAACGTACACGGCCCGCTCGACGTGCTCGGCCGGCAGTCCGACCACCGCACCCGGCTCGAGCGACGCGTCCAGGTAGAACATCGGCGAGAACACGGACGCCGGTGCCCGCCGGCCGTAGGCCTCGCCGGCAATCAGGCGCAGCACCACGCCGGGCTGGCGGATCTCGGGCAGCGTCGACGCCGGATGGTGCTCGAACGCCGGCTCGGCCTCCTCGTGCGCCTTCGGCAACGCGATCCAGGTCTGGATGCCGTGGATCGGCGCGCCGCCGGGTACGTTGCGCGCCTCGGGCGGCGTGCGCTCCGAGTGCGCGATGCCACGCCCGGCGACCATCCAGTTCACGTCACCCGGGCGGATCAGCTGCGCAGAGCCCAGGCTGTCGCGATGCATGAACTCGCCCGCGAAGAGGTAGGTGACCGTGGCGAGGCCGATGTGCGGGTGCGGCCGCACGTCGACGCCCGCGCCCGCCGCGAACACGGCCGGGCCCATGTGATCGAAGAAGATGAACGGGCCCACCGTCTGCAGCCCGCCCGCGGGCAACACGCGGCGCACGCAGAAGCCGCCGAGATCGCGCGGCCGGCCTTCGAGCACCCGTATCGCCGACGTCACGGTGCGGCCTCAGTTCAGCCCGAGCACCGACTTGCCCTGGTTGAAGACGACGTCCACCGGGATGTTGCGGCTCTTCAACCGCGCCGAGGTCCTCGGCGAGCTGCGGGCGGATCACGCCGAGTTCCTTGACCAGCTTCTCGACGCCTGCGTAGTCGCCGTTGCCCTGCAGCTTCAGCAGCGTCGCCGACAGCTCGTCCACTGCCTGGCGCATCTTCGGCATGTCGACGCGGTACTGGCCCTTCGCGTCGCGTGCGAACGCGCCGCGGTCGGCGAAGAAGTTGAAGCGCACCATGTTCGCCTCGCCGTGCGCGGATGCCGCGCCGAAGCGCACCGAGCGGAAGATGCCGGCGAGGAACGTCGTGTAGTAGTCCTCGAGCGAGCCGCCGAGCTCACCCTTCTCGTGCAGCTTCGTGATCATGTAGAGGCCGAGCACGTCGGCCTTGCCCTCCTCGATGCCGGAGCCGAGCTCCTTCAGCGCGTCGCGCACCGTGCCCTTGCCGTCCACGGTGTTCTTGATGCCGAGCCCGTGCGCGACCTCGTGGAACATCGTGTCGGCGAAGAACGCGTCGAACGTCACGTGCTTGCGCTGCTCCGGCGCGATCAGCTCGTCGGCGATCGGCACCATGATCTTGTCGAACTTGGCGCGCATCGCGTTCTTGAGCTGCAGCCGCCGCGTGCCCTTCTCGAGCTGCACCTGCTCGTCGTTCGGCAGGTTGATCGCGATGGTCTTCGAGCCCGCATTGCAGTCGCCGGCGTAATAGACGACGTCGTAGGCGTTCAGGTCGGAATCGGTGCCCGGCGTCTCGGCCTTGTAGGCGTCGGGCACCGGCAGTCCGCGCTGCAGTTCCGGCAGCATTGCGGCATAGCGTGCGAGCCGCTTGCTCCACTCCATGTCCTTGACCAGCACGTAGGCTTCGAAGGCGGCCTTGTAGCCGAACAGCTTGTCCTCGTAGGTCTCGATCGGGCCGATCACGAGGTCGATGCGGTTGTCCTTCATGTCGAGCCACGCCCGGTCGCTGGCGCGGTACTCGTCCGACAGCAGCGCCTTCGCACGCAGGTCGAGGTACTTCGCGAGGCCCTGGTCCTCCGCGAGCCCGGCGGCCTGCGTCGAGCAGTCCCGCGGCGCGAGCGAGCGGCTCGCCGCCAGTGCTGGCAGTAGGGCACCACGCCGAGCGCGCCCTTCGCGTCCCTGCGCAGCACCGTGTACTCGCTGGTCTTCCTCGGCAGGTCGGCGCGCTCGAACTCTTCCTTCGTCATGTCGAGCGGATAGAAGCCGGCGCCGGGCGGCCGCGCGCCGACGCCGGGCACGAACGGAGCGTTGCCCTCGAGCCGGTCCCACGGTCCGTAGTTCATCTCCGCGAAGCGGCGGACGTCCGGGTCCTGCAGGCCGGCCAGCAACGCCTCGCGGTCACCGGGGTAGGCCTGTGTCCAGAACAGGTCGTCCATGACGACGGCCGCGTCGATGAACAGCCCCAGCATCTGCCGCTCCTTGGCCGTCAGGCCCGACAGGTCGGCCGTCAGCGTCACGGGCGCATAGATCTGTGGCCGCGCCGGGACCAGCGTCGCAGGCGCTGCAGCCCCGGCGGCGAATGCACTGGATCGGCACGACGGCGACGAACAGCGCCGCCGACACGGCGGCACTCAGGACACGACTCAAGCGCATGGTTCTGGATCTCCAGCAATCGATGTGAAACCTGGCCCTAGGACTTCTTGCCGAACAGGGCCTCGAGCTCGGCGCGCGCCCTGTCGGCCGCCGAGAGGTTGCCCGGGCGATAGGCGGCGGGCGTCGGGCGGAAATAGTCGCAGAAATTCGCGCGGGTCTTGTCCTTGACCTCCTCGGCCACGGTCTCGCGGCAGTGCTTGGCCACCGACGTGTCGTAGAACTCGCACATGCGGCAGACGTGCAGCTCGGCGCGGCACGCACGGCATTCCTCGATCCGCCGGAGCGGCAGCGTATAGTCCGCGAGCGAAGCTCCGCATTTCCAGCACTTGAGTCCGTGGTCCAAGGCGCGCCCTCTCCGGCCGAGGCCGCCTTAGCTACGCCGCAGCCCTCCCCTTGTCAACCAGCGGACTTGGTCTAACCTTGCCCGTAGGTCGAGTGCCTGGAGCCGCGATCATGAGCAGCGCACGCCCGGGCGATCGCCCGGCATGACGATCCGGACCGTACTGAAGATGGGGCATCCGGTGCTGCAGCAGGTGGCGGCACCAGTGCAGCGGTTCGGCACGCGCGAGCTCGCCGAACTGGTTGCGGACATGGACGACACGATGCGCGCGATGAATGGAGCCGGCCTCGCGGCGCCGCAGATCGGCGTATCGCTGCGTGTCGTCATCTTCGAGGTGCGGGGCAATCCGCGCTACCCGGACGCGGCGACGTTCCGTACACGGTGCTCGTCAACCCCGAGCTCACGCCGCTGGACGACGCCACCGAGGACGGCTGGGAGGGCTGCCTGTCGGTACCGGGACTGCGGGGCCTGGTCCCGCGTTATCGCCGCCTGCGTTACCGCGGATTCGACGCCCATGGAGTGCCGATCGACCGCACGGTGGAGGGATTCCACGCGCGGGTGGTCCAGCACGAGGTCGATCACCTCGACGGCGTGCTCTATCCGATGCGAATGCGGGACCTGCGCGACCTCGGCTACGAGGACACGCTGTTCCCGGAGGGTGCCGCCCTGCCCGCCGAGTGAGTCTCAGTTGGCAGGCGACTTGCGCGCGCGGCGCGCGGGCTTCCTGGCAGCTGCCGGCGCCGGCACCAGTGCAGCGATCTCGGCCTCGGCGGCCAGCCAGTCCTCGAACTCGTGGCCGGGCGCGAACCCGCGCCGTTCGGCGCGGAAGAACGCGGCCATGTTCGACCATGCGCAGCCGCTCGGCCGGCGTCAGCGACGTGGCGCCGTCGTTACGCTCCGGCGCCTTCGGCTTCGCGACCTTCGGCTTCGCGACCTTGCCTTCGCGACCTTTGGCTCGGCCGGTGACTTGCGGGGCGAGGCCGGGGCAGCCGTCGCCGACGCGGTACGGCGGGTACGCCGTGCCGGGGTCTTGTTCCCCTCCATCTCGATTTCCTCCAGCAGTCCGGCCGATGCCCGCGGGGGATCCCGCGGTGGCCGGACTATCGACTGCAATTATGACAGCTGGGTGGCCGGCCCGTTCCCCCGGATCGGGGGGATTTCCGGGGCTTCGCCTGCGCTATTCCCGTATTGGTCGGAAGAAAACTGCGGCCGATGCTTGGAGCGGCCACCACCGGCACCCGCAGGGTCCGCCCGCCAGGAGAACAGGGATGAGTCACGACCTCGACGCGAAGCAGCCGGACCAGCTGAAGTCTCTGATGCGCGATCGCGCGAGCCAGCTTGCGCGAGGAGATCCGCCAGGCGCTGCTCAAGAGCGACTCCGAGCAGTACGTGCAGATCGCGAACGAGGTGCACGAGCTCGAAGACGAATCGTTCGCGGACCTGATGGTCGACGTGAACCTCGCCGAGATCGACCGCGACCTGCGACGAACTGCGCTCGATCGAGGCGGCGCTGCTGCGCGTGTCGCGACGGATCTACGGCCAGTGCGAGCAGTGCGGCTCGCCGATCGAGTTCCGCAGGCTGCAGCTCACGCCGTTCGCCAGCCGCTGCTTCGATTGCCAGTCCTCGTTCGAGCGCAACCACGTCCAGAACATGGGCCACACCCTCTGAGCCGCTAGCGCGGCCGCGGGCGGCTCGAACCACTTGTCGCGCGGCACGACCTTGGGCGACTCGGGGTCGGCCTCGTAGTTGGGCGACATGATCTGCACGCCGGACTCGTTGAAGACGTCCTGGATGTTCCCGTGCAGCTTGTCCGAGCGTGACCACGCGCTGCTGCGGGTCGGCGATGCACACCAGCAGCGTGTACTCGACGTAGAAATCCTGCAGCGCCGTCTGCCGGACGCGCGGTGCCGGATCCTTCTCGATGCCCTCGGTGCGTGCCGCCGCGAGCTCGAGCATGGCATGCACCTGGCGCCAGGGCGTGTCGTAGCCGATCGTCACCTTGGTCGCGATCCACAGGCCGCCGTCTGCCGCCAGCCGCGAGTAATTGCGCGTGACGCTGGTCGCGATGACGGCATTCGGGATGTTGACCTCCTCGTGCCGCAGCGTCTCGATCCGGGTGGTGACGAAGCCGACCGACTTGACCGTGCCCTCGTACTCGCCGATCTGCACGAACTCGCCGGGGCGCAGCGCCCGCGTGTACATCAGCATCAGCCCGCTCACCGCCTGGTTCACGATGCCTGACGCGCCGAGCGACAGCATCAGGCCGACGAACACGCCGATGCCCTTGAAGGCCTCGCTTTCGCTGCCCGGGATGTACGGATAGGCCGCCACCAGCGCCAGGATCCAGATGCCGGTGATGACCAGCTGTCCGGTCGGCCGCGCCGTCGTCTCGTCGAGCAGGCCGACCTTGATGCTGCCGCGGTGCACGCCATCGAAGAACGCACGCACCGCCCGCACGATGATCCGCGTCAGCAGGATGATCAGCGCGACGAACATCAGTCCCGGCACCGCCTTCAGATCGCGACGCCGAATCCGCCCAGCGCGCGCGACGAGATTGTCGAACAGGGCCTCGCCCCAGGGACGCGTGTACGGAAAGCGCTCCAGCACGAATGCCGTCCACTCGTAGGCGAGCAGCACCGCGATCAGCGATCGCGAGCAGCTTCAGCGGCAGCGTGAAGAGCCCGGCCAGTGCGGCCTCGCCCACCACCTGGTTCGCCCAGTCCGGCATCAGGCCCGAGAAACGCTGCCGGACGATGCCGTGCGCGCGACCGGCGACCCAGCGATAGGCCCTCAACAGCAGCCAGAATGCCGCGAGCAGCAGCACCGTCGCCAGCAGCGCGTAGCCGAATGCCGGCAGCATCGCGCGGGCGTCCCGCGCTTCGCGCATCTCCGCAAGCGCCGTGGTCAGGTTCCGCACGGCACTTGCCGCCACGCTGCCCGACGGTCTCGCCTGCTCTCGGGGTCGACGTCCTCGTTCAGCACCCGGAACGCGAGCCGGCCGTCGATCAGCACGGCGACGCCCTCCGGCAGTTGCCTGGGTCGTGCACCCGCAACGGGCCGCCCTGCTCGACCATCAGGCCGATGTTTTCACTGACCGCCTTTGCGCGCGCGCTCGGCGGCGCCGTCCCGAAACCCTCGGCACGCATCGTGAAGATGCGGCGATTTGCGATCATCAGGTCCGCCGGTTCCGGCGCGGCCCTCGGTTGCAGCCGGTTGCTGCCGTCGGCTGCGATTGCCCGGCCGCGAGTGCCGGAGCGACCTGCTGCCGAAGCCGTGGCGAGCATCGCGCAGCGCCAGCCCGACTCCGAAGGCCATGCAACGATGTCCTGCCGTTCCAGCATGCGACCCCCGGCTTTCAACCCTGCCTCCACGCCGCCTGGTAGCTCGACCCGAGCCGCATGATCCGCTCGAGCAGCGCATCATAGCCAACGCTGCTCGACAGTGCCGAAGTCGCGAAGTCCTCGGTCTGCGACGAGGTTCGGGTTCGCATTGGCCTCGAGCACGAACACGCTGCCGTCGGGCTTCAGGCGCAGGTCGATGCGCGCGTAGCCGCTCAGGCACAACGCACGATAGATGCGCCGCGCGAGCTGGCCGATGCGCTGCTCGAGGCCCTCGGGCAGGTCGCGCGCCGGCCCCGTGTCGATGCCGTGCTTGCGCTGGTAGTTGCGATCCCACTTCACCTTGCGGGTCGCGATGCCGGCCATCACGTCGGGCAGCGTGCCGAAGTTGAGCTCCCACAGCGGGAAGGTCGTCAGGCGCTCGTTGCCGATCACGCCGATGTAGATCTCGCGGCCCTCGATGTACTCCTCGACCAGTGCGTCGGAAGCTCGTCTGCTCGTGGATGAACTCGACCCGCTCGCGCAGCTTCTGCGAGTCGTGGACGATCGAGGCCTGCGAGATGCCGAGCGATGCGTCCTCGGTCGCCGACTTGACGAACAGCGGGAACTTCAGCCGCCGCGGCTCGCGGTAGCGGCGGTTGCGCGGCAGCAGCGCGAAACGCGCGGTCGGGATGCGGTGGTAGGCTCAGGATCTGCTTCGACAGCACCTTGTCGCGCGAGATCATCATGCCGCGCGGATTGCAGCCGGTGTACGGCAGCTGCATCAGCTCGAGGAACGCGACGACGTACTGGTCGTAGGTGACGATGCCCTGGAACTCCTCGAGCAGGTTGAAGGCGATGTCGGGCTTCCAGTCGGTGATCGCGCTGCGCAGCTCGGCGAGGTTGTCGCCCATGCCGAGCACCTTGACCTCGTGGCCCATCGCACGCAGCGACGTCGTGACGTCGTACTCCGTGCGCCACTCGTCGATCTCCTGCTCGCTGTAGCCGTCCGTGCTCTCGGGCGGCACGAGCGCTCTCGTGCACCAGCACCAGCACGCGCGACTTCTTCATAGGGCGTAGTTCTCCCGGTCCCGCAGCAGCATGTCCAGCATGATTCGCTCGTGCATCCCGAGCACCTCGCGCTTGGCCCGGCGCTGGCTGCCCTTCAGCCTCAGGTCGAGCACGCGCGCGCGCTGCACCGCGGTGCGCATCACGTGGTTCACGAGGTAGGGGTGCATCCGGGCGCGGCGCACCAGCAGGCGGCGGAGCTGCGGCCGCATCTCGCGCAGGAAGCGGCTCGCCGCGAGGCCGCGCGGATGCTCCTCGCGGCGACCGAACACACGCAGCAGCGGCCGGTCGTAGGAACGTGCGAGGTCGACCTGGTAGCGCACCTGCTTGCGCCGGTAGTGCTCGCGCAGCGTCCGCTTGTTCCCCGACAGCGGCTCGATCGTGTCGCGGCTCGAGCCTGATCGCGCGCTGCCCCTCGAGCTCGCGCATCGTGCGGTCCACGTACTCGAGCTTCGCGAACGCCGGCCAGCCCGCGTACTGGCTGCGCCAGCGCGAGCGCGGCGGCAGCCAGACGGCGAACGTCTCGGCGAAGTCCTCGGTCGGGTGGCTCTGCGCGTACCAGTGGCCGAGGTGCAGCACGAACTTGCGGCTGCCGGGACGCGGCGAATAGCGCTGCGGATAGCGGCGCGAGGCCTTGCCGAACGTCTCGCGCCAGGCCTTGCGGCGCCGCAGGCCGAACGCCGTGTCGATCGCGTGCCCGGTCTCGTGGCGCAGGATGCGCATCAGCCACTTGTCGTTGCCGCCCTCCACCTCGTGCATGAAGCGCCGCTCGAGGCGCATCAGTCGCGGATGCGCGAGGTAGAACGGAATCGCGATGCCCGGGATCGCCGTCCGGCGAGAACCACTCCTCGGACAAGCCAGACGTGCGGGCGGAACCGGATGCCCTTGCGGTCGAGCTCCCCGTAGAGCCGCCGCACGCTCTGCTCGAGCCGCGAGCTGGCCAGGCTGAGCCGCAGGTCGCAGAAGCGCAGGTCGAGCAGTGCCTCGTCGTCGAGCCGCGTCCACGCGGGCTCACGGCGTCGCGCCGCGCGGGCCGGCGATTTCTCGACGCGTCACGCGCGGCCCGCGGCGGGCTCATGCCCTGGCGCCCGCCGCGCGGCCCGGCTCGAGCCGAGCTGCAGTCGATTCGAGCAGCTCGACGCGCGCAAGCCTGCGACCGCGCTCCGCGGGGAATCGCGTCCGGCCCGGCGATCGACGCCATCAGCGTTCCTGCAAGCGCGGCCTCGAGCCCGGGCTCGACCGCCGACTCGCACGCGCGCTGCAGCGCGTCCTCGAAATCCGCGGCGCCTGCGACCGCAGCCCGACCCGCGCCAGCGCAGCCACGATGTCGGGCGCAGGCGCGCGCTTTGCATGAACCTCGGCGGGCTGGCGGCTCGCTCGCCCGCGCCATCGCGGCGACCGCCGGCTTCAGCGGACGCCGACCCACAGCCCCGGCACGGGCTCGTACAGCCCTTCGAGCAACTCGCGGGGATCCTCGCCCCGCAGCGCGCCGACGAGCATGGCCCCGTAGTACCGGCAGCAATCGAGCACGAGCGGCGACTGGTGCGTCGTGCGCGCGCACTCGCCCGCGAGCTGCACCGCGGCCTCCGGGTCGGCGGCCGAGAAGATCACGCGCCGCGATCGGCGCGGCAGGCGGCCGTCGTGCGGTCGCGTGGATCGTGCGACCCGGCCATCGGCTGGCCGCGCCACTGGTAGGTCGCGAGCGCCCTGGCCACGTCGGGCGTGACTGCCGCAGGCCGCCCCGCCGCCGAGAGGTGCCCTTCGCGCTGCCAGCGCAGGTAGCGCTCGATCTGGTCGCGCGCGTCGAACCGGCCGCTGTCGAGCAGGCTCTCGGCGAGGCAGAGCGCGAGCGCGGTGTGCTGCGTCCAGCTGCGCCTCGGATGCGGCCGCAGCGTCGCGCATCGAACCGACCGCATCGCCCACGGCGAGCCCGAGCAGCGCGCCACGCGCCCGTGCGTCGAGATCGAGCCGGCCGGAACGACGCGCACCTGCAGCCGCGCGACGGGCCGAGCCGCCCAGCCTCGCACGAACTCCGCCTGCTCGCTGGTCTCCGGCACCTGGTCCCACTGCAGCGACTTCGAGCTCTGCTGCCAGCAGCGCTGCAGCTCGCTCGAGGCATCCCGCGCGCGTCCGGGGCGGCTCGCGAGCCAGCAGCCGGCCACCGTGGCGCTGCGCCCGACGCCGGCGCGACAGTGCAGGTAGACGACGTGCCCGGCTGCGAGCGCGTCGTCGATCAGCCCGATCGCGCGTTCCATGACCTCGCGGGCTGCGGGAATGCCGTGGTCCGGGATCGGCTCGCGCAGGTACTCGATGCGTCGGCCATCAGGCGTCGAGAACGGCAGCAGCGACTCGTACGACGGCAGCTCGCTCGGCTCGGTCAGGTCGACGAAGCAGGTCACGCCGGCCTGCAGGAACTGTCTCAGTCGCTCCATTGCCTCGGCGCGCGACTGCGAGCCCGGATACTCGCCGACCAGCAGGCGACCCGGCACGACCCAGTAGCTCGCGGGAAGCGGCCTCGGGACGGCGGGCTCTGCGGGCGGGTCGCGGCGCTCGGGCATCCGCGCATGATACGGCAGCTCGCGAACGGGGCTGCGGACGGCGCGGCCGTGTGAGAGACTTGCCCGCAACGACAGATCAGGGGGTCCCCGCCAGTGCTCAAACAACTTGCCGCCCGCAAGTCGGTGGCAGCGATCGCCCGCGAGATCGAATCGGGACCGCGGCTCAACCGGGTGCTGAGCGCCCGCACGCTGACCTCGATCGGCCTGGGCTCGATGATCGGCAGCGGCATCTTCGTGCTGACCGGCACGGTCGCCGCGAATCACACCGGTCCCGGCGGTGACGCTGGCCTTCCTGGTCGCGGCGATCGGCTGCGGGCTGGCCGCGATCTGCTACGCGGAGCTCGCGGCGCTGATCCCGGTTTCCGGCAGCGCCTACAGCTACACGTACGCCACGCTCGGCGAGGGCGTCGCGTGGTTCGTCGGCTGGAACCTCGCGCTCGAGTACATGATGTCGGCCGCGACGGTCGCCGTCGGATGGTCAGGCTACGTCGTGAACCTGCTCGAGGAGCTGGGGCTGCACCTGCCCGCGGCGCTGACCAACGCCCCGGTCGGCAAGACCGCGGAGCACACGCTGGTCGCCACCGGCGCGCTCGTCAACCTGCCCGCGGTGCTGATCGTGGCCGTGCTCACCTGGGTCTGCTATCGCGGCATCCGCGAGTCGGCGTCGCTGAACAACGTCATGGTGATGATCAAGGTGGCGATCATCCTGCTGTTCATCGTCGCCGGGCTCTCGTTCATCGACACGTCCAACTGGCAGCCGTACCTGCCGGCGAACAACGGCGAGTTCGGCCACTTCGGCTTCAGCGGCGTGATGATGGGCGCGGCGATCATCTACTTCGCCTACATCGGCTTCGACACGGCCGCCACGACGGCCCAGGAGGCGCGCGACCCGCAGCGCGACGTGCCGGCCGGCATCCTCGGCGCGCTCGTGATCTCCACCGTGCTCTACGTCGCGATGGCCGCAGTCATGACGGGCATGGTCAGCTACCAGAAGCTCGACGTGGCGGCGCCGGTTGCGGTTGCGCTCGACGCGCACCCGGAACTCTTCTGGCTCGGCCTGCCGGTCAAGATCGGCGCGATCGTCGGCATGACCTCGGTGATCCTGATGTCGATCCTCGGCCAGCCGCGCATCTTCATGGCCATGTCGCGCGACGGGCTGCTGCCACCGCAACTGCAGAAGGTGCACCCGACGCACCACACGCCGCACGTCGGCACGATCATCACCGGCGTGATCGCCGCCATCTTCGCCGGCATATTCCCGATCGACGTGCTCGGCGAACTGGTGTCGATCGGCATCCTGCTCGCGTTCACCGCTGTCTGCGCCGGCGTGCTGATACTGCGCTTCACGATGCCGGAAGCGGCGCGCCCGTTTCGCGTGCCGGCCGCCCCGCTGGTCTGCACGGCGGGCGTGCTGATGTGCCTCGGCCTGACGTTCTTCCTGCCGCACGACACGTGGGTGCGCCTCGGCGTCTGGACCGCGATCGGGTTTGCCGTGTACTTCGGCTACGGGTATCGGCACAGCAAGCTGCGGAAGGATTCGCGCGGTTGATGCGCTGACGCGGGTTACGCGCTTCGCGGGGTGTCCGGGAGGTCCTTCCCGGGACGCCGTGAACACAGTCCCTGGGGGCTCGCGCTCGGCGTCCATGCCGCGTGACGCCCGGGCAAGACCTCCCGGACACCCCGCGAAGTCCGACACGCCATCACATCGAGCGCGCGACTGCGTTGTCAGCGAGACGCAAGGCTCACTGAGCCCGGCGAGTCGAAGCGCCGCAGCGGCGCGAACTGCGCGACGCGAAGCGAGATCAGGTCGCGAGTCCGGGAAGCCCGGAGCTGCTTTCCCGGGCGTCGCGCGGCATGGACGCTGCGCGCGAGGCCCCAGGGACGGGTTCATGCCGTCCCGGGAAAGCACTCCGGCTTCCCGGACTCAGGACTGACTCGCGTCAGCGATGATACGAGCAGTCGCTGCTACGACTCGTCCCAGGGCTCGATCTCGCCTGTGCCCGCATCACCGGCCAGCACGCGCCGCTGGTCGATGCCTGCGAAATCGAACGCGCCGGATCGGCGAGATGCGAGGCCGTTGCGTTGCGCAGCGCAGAGAAGATCGTCTCGGTGCGCCCGGGATATTCCCGCTCCCAGTCCGCGAGCATCTTCTTGACCGCGACGCGCTGCAGGTTCTCCTGCGAGCCGCAGAGCCGGCACGGAATGATCGGGAAGTTCCGCGCCCGCGCATAGCGCTCGATCTCGCGCTCGGGCACGTACGCGAGCGGCCGGATCACCACGTGCCGGCCGTCCTCGGAGAGCAGCTTCGGCGGCATGGCCTTCAGCTTCCCGCCGAAGAACATGTTCAGGAACATCGTCTCGACGATGTCGTCGCGGTGATGGCCGAGCGCGATCTTCGTGATGCCGTTCTCGGCCGCATAGCGGTACAGCCGGCCGCGCCGCAGGCGCGAGCACAACCCGCACATCGTGCGTCCTTCCGGGACCACGCGCTTCACCACGCTGTAGGTGTCCTGCTCGAGGATCTCGTACGGGACGCCGAGCGACGCCAGGTACTCGGGCAGCACGTGGGCCGGAAAGCCGGGCTGCTTCTGGTCGAGGTTCACCGCGACCAGCTCGAACTTCACCGGCGCAGCGCGCTGCAGGGAGAGCAGCACGTCGAGCAGCGTGTAGGAATCCTTGCCGCCGGACAGGCAGACCATCACGCGATCGCCGTCGGCGATCATCGCGAAGTCGTCGATCGCCTTGCCCGACGAGACCGCGCAGGCGGGCCTGCAGGCGCTTGAAGTTGTTCGACGGACGTTCGAGTACCGCGGTCATCGTCTGCAGGTCACGAACACGCGTTCCCTGTTCGACAGGATTGCGATCATGTTGAGGATGATCAGCTTCACGCGGTCGCCATGCTTGCCGCCGATCCCGGCCATGCCGCACCAGTCGGTCGATGCCCCGTTGATGATCGTGCCCGAACTCGCCGTCCGCTGCATGGCGATCCACGTACCGACCGCGTCACCACCGCCGCGGCTGCTGCGTCCGTAGTCGTAGCCGATGATCTTCGGCGCGATACGCTCCCATCGCAGCCAGGTCGAGTCGCGGCTCCCCGTCGGTCACCGGGTTGTTCAGCAGCGGTGCCCCGTCGTACTCGTGCGATCGCATCGAGATGACTTCGCCGCGCTGCACCGGGATACCACGGAACACGGGCGAGTCCGGCAACAGATCTTGAACCCGTCCCAGCCCGCGTCCGTCGGGTCGTCGGCATAGCCGCCGTTCAGGAAGTCGGCGCCAGTCTCGGGATGATCGGGTACTGCAGCGGTGCGTCGGGCCAGTTGAGCGTCTTCGCCAACGGATCGGCCACCGGGTCCCGCTGCCACTTGTAGCAGATCAACTGGCTGCGGTCGTCGCTGTAACGACCTGCCACCACATGGTGTTGCCGGACAGCACGAGCGCATTGCCGCCTTCGAGCACGTAGCGGTCGAAATTCTCGCGGGCACGTCGCGTCCAGTACTCGCTGTGCCCGATGATCACGACGACCTTGGCACCGGCGATTTCGCTGTAGTCCTCTAGATCCACGTCCGCGCAGTACCTGAACGTGTACGGCAGGTTGAGGGGAGCGATCCACTACATGAAGAGATCGGCATAATCGGGCAGCGGTCTCTCGGCCGGGCGCAGGAACGACACGGTCGTCGCCGTATCCGGTGCGCGCGTGTACATGCTCCGGCCGCCCGCAGAGTTGTAGCGGCTGCGGTGTTGGTCGGGCATACGACGACGACGTCGGGCCGCGCCGACACCGAGGTCCGCACGATGACGGGCACACGTCCATCGACGAGATAAACACCGCTGCGCACGTTTGGAACTCGTGAACGACACGCTCGGCCGATGTGCCGAAACCGTCGCTCCCACTCGGCCGCATGAAGAACAAGCGCGGTCCGCGTCGACGTGCAGGTCGAGCCCGATCACGTTGCCGAGCCGTTGGTAAATCGCCCGCTGATTGCAGCGACCAGCCCCTGGCGGGCAGCCAATGCGCCCGCAGGATGGCCGTCTCGGGCGCGGTCATGCCCGCTCTCTTCGAGGTACTTGCCCTCCGCGTACCGCAGCCACGGCGCCGCCGTCAGCGCCTTGCCGGTCGCCTTCTTGATCAGCTCCTGCGAGCTCAGGCTCGCACCATGGCTGTGGACGTTCTGGCGCAGCCACTCGAACAGGCTGCCGAAGCGGCCGGCCTCGATCTCGCGATCGAGGTCCGGATGGTCGTTGCGCAGCGTCTCGTAGAGCTGCGCCGCGATGAACCCGCCGAGCGCGTAGGACGGGAAGTAGCCGAACCATCCGACCGCCCAGTGGTGGTCCTGCAGGCACCCTCGGCGTCGTTGGCCGGGCGCAGGCCGAGCCGGTGGTCGAGTCCCTCGCGCCACGCCTCGGGCAGGTCCCGCACCGGCAGCGTGCCGTCGAAGATCCGCTTCTCGAGCTCGTAGCGCAGCATGATGTGCACCGGGTACGTGAGCTCGTCGGCATCCACGCGGATGGCGCCACGCCGCACGCGGATCAGCGTCCGGTAGAGGTTCTCGACCTCCCACTCCGGGCCCGGTCACGCCGAAGTGCTTGTCGAGCAGCGGCCGCAGGTACTTCAGGAACGGCCGGCTGCGGCCGATCACCATCTCGAGCAGCAGCGACTGGCTCTCCTCGAGCGCCATGCCGCGGTCGCGGCCGACGGGCTGGTCGCGCCACGCCTCGGGCAGGCCGAGGTCGTACATCGCCTGGCCGGTCTCGTGCAGCACGCCCATCAGCCCGGTGAACGGATCCTTCAGGTCGAACCTGGTGGTGACGCGCACGTCGCCGTTCACGCCCTCGGTGAACGGATGATCGCTCTCGTCGAGCCGGCCGCGATCGAACGGGAAGCCGAGCGCGCGCATCACCTCGATCGCGAGCGTGCGCTGCTTCGAGGCGCCGACCTTGCCGAGCAGCGGCAGCGCCGGCTGCGCGGCCTGCAGCTCGATCGCCTCGCGGATCAGGTTCGGCAGCCGGCGCGACACGACGCGGAACAGCTGGTCGATCTCGGCGCTGAGGAAGCCCGGGCTGAACTCGTCGATCAGCGCATCGTAGGGCGCGAGCCCGAGCGCCTGGGACAGCACCTGCGCCTTGTCGCGCGTCAGGCGCGACGACCTCCTCGAGGTGCGGCGCGAACAGCGCGAAATTGCTTTCCTGCTTCGCCTCGAGCCAGCGCACCTCGGCCACGGCCGTCGCTCGCGCGAGCCGTGTCACCAGCGACAGCGGTGTTGCGATCGCGTGGTCGCGCTCGCGGCGCATCTCGCGCAGGTTCGCGAGCTGCCAGTCCTCGAGCTGTGCCTCGCTGGCCTGGGAGCGCTCGATCAGCCGTGAAACCTTCGGCGACGTCAGCAGCGCATGGCACTCGGACTCGAGCACGGCGAGCTGCTCGCCGCGCACGTCCGCGCTGCCGCGCGGCATCATCACGGCCGCGTCCCAGCGCAACAGGCTCGCCGCCCCGCGGAAGGCGTGGAGACGACGGAACTCCTGTTCGAGTTGTTGGTATGGAGGCGGCGCCATGACTGGAATCCCGGGCGGGAAATGCGCCAGGGACAGCCGATTCTAGCAAGTCGCCCCGCCCCGAGGCTTGGGAAGCGCCGCTGATTCGGCCAGTGTTTCTTTAATAATCAGTGATCTTATGTAAACTTTCCAGAATCGAATCGAACGATCTCAGGCGCCACCGGCCTTCCCGGACGTTGCCTCGCCAGCCGCGCGGCCTGCCGCCGCTGACTGCAGTTTCGCGAGCAACTTCGCGATCGTCTGCGGCGACTTCGTATTGCGCGCGACGATCGTGTAGACGGCCGGCACCACGCCCAGCGTCAGGAACACCGAGATCACCACGCCGTAGAAGACCACGACGCCGATCGCCTGGCGCGCTTCGGCACCGGCGCCGGTGGCGAGCAGCAGCGGCAGCGCGCCGAACGCGGTGCACAAGCTGGTCATCAGCACCGGGCGCAGCCGGATCGCCGCCGCCTCGATCACCGCTTCGCGGAACTCGATGCCGCGGTCGCGCAGCTGGTTGGCGAACTCGACGATCAGGATGCCGTTCTTGGCGGCGAGCCCGACCAGCATGATCCCGGCGATCTGGCTGAAGACGTTGATCGACATCCCGTACATCCACAGCCCGACCAGCGCCCCGATCACCGCCAGCGGCACCGTGGTCATGATCACGAACGGATGCAGGAAGCTCTCGAACTGCGCCGCCAGCACCAGGAACACCACGACCATCGCCAGCAGGAACATGAAGTACAGCTGGCTCCCGGACTCCTTGAACTCGCTCGACTGGCCGTCGAAGTTGAGCCGCACCGACGGCGGCAACTCCTCCTTGACGACCTTCTCGACGTAGTCGAGCGCCTCGCCGAGCGTGTAGCCCGGCGACAGCGCGGCGCTGACCGTGATGGCGCGCAGCCGGTCGAAGCGATTCAGTCGCATCGGCCCCGCGTGCTCGGTGAGCCGCACGAGGTTCGAAAGCGGGATCAGCTCGCCGGTGCGGTCCGAGCGGACGTAGAGGTTGTCGAGGTCCGTGGGCGTCGCACGATCCTCGGCGCGGCCCTGCAGGATCACGTTGTACTCGCGGTCGCGGTCGATGTAGGTCGTGACGATGCGGGAGCCGAGCACGGTCTCGAGCGTGCGGCCCACGGTCTGCAGCGAAACGCCGAGGTCGGCGGCCCGGTCGCGATCGACGTTCACCCGCAGCTGCGGCTTGCGCTCCTCGTAGTTCGACTGGACGTTGACGAGGCCCGGGTTGTCCTGCATCCGGTCCATCAGCTTGTCGCGCCACTGCGACGAGTTCGGCGTAGTCGGTACCGCCGAGCACGACCTGCACCGGCGCCCCGCCGCCGCCGCCGCCGCGCGACCAGCCGCCCATCACCGTGACCGCGGAGCGCACGCCGGGGATCGGGCTCAGCTCGGCGCGCAGCGACTGCGCGATCTGCTCGGCGCTGCGCTCGCGCTCGCCCCACGGTGCCAGCACCAACACGCCTCGCGCCTGGTTCAGCTCCGTGGCCCCGCCGAAGCCGCCCGGTATGCGACTGATGCCGCGCGCGACCTCGCCGGTCGCGACCTCGCGCGCCACGATGTCCTCGGCCATCCGCGCATGGCGGTCCATGTACTCGAGCGTCGCGCCCTCGGGGCCGACCAGCGTGTAGGCGACCATGCCCCGGTCCTCGGCCGGCGTGAGCTCGCTCGGCAGCACGCGCAGCAGCAGCGCCGCGACCGCCACGGCCGCCAGCGTGCCGCCGACGACGAGCCACGGGCGGCGCATCACGCGGCGCAGCCCGGCCTCGTATGCAGCCGCGAGCTTGCGGAAGAAATTGTCCACCGCCTGCGTGAAGCGCGAGTGCGTCGCGCCGACCGACGAGCAGCTTGGAGCTCATCATCGGCGTCAGCGTGAGCGCGACCAGCGACGAGAACGCGATCGCGGCGGCCACCGTGAAGCCGAACTCGCGGAACAGCAGGCCGACGTTGCCCTGCAGGAACGAGATCGGCACGAACACCGCGATCAGCACCAGCGTCGTGGCGATGACCGCGAAGCCGATCTCGCGGCTGCCGTCGACGGCCGCGAGCAGCGGCGGCTCCCCGCCCTCCATGCGACGGTAGATGTTCTCGAGCACGATGATCGAGTCGTCGACGACGAGGCCGATGGCGAGCACCAGGCCGAGCAGCGTCAGCATGTTGATCGAGAAGCCGAGCGCCGCCATGACGATGAACGCGGCGATGATCGACACCGGGATCGTCACCGCGGGGATCAGCGTCGCGCGCACGTTGCCGAGGAACAGGTAGATGACCGCCAGCACCAGCGAGACCGCGATCACCAGCGAGATCACGACCTCCTTCATCGACTCCTCGATGAACACGGCGCGGTCGATGTTGACGTCGAGCGCCGTGCCGGGCGGCAGCTCCGGGCGCAGCCGGTCGAGCTCGGCGCGCACCTCGCGCGCCACCTCGAGCGTGTTGGCCTTCGAGATCTGCTCGACGCCGATGCTGATGCCGGACACGCCGTTCGAGCGCGAAATGCTGCGCTCGTTCTCGGCCGCGAGCCGCACGTCCGCGACTTCGCCGAGCCGCACCAGGTAGCCGTCCGGCCCGCGGCCGACGACCAGGTTGCGGAAGTCCTGCTCGGTGTTCAGGCCGGTCTCGGTGCGCAGCGTGAGCTCGCGCTGCGACGACTCGAGCCGGCCCGCCGGGAGCTGCACGTTCTCGCGCCGGAGCGCGTTCTCGATGTCGGTCACCGTGAGCTGCCGCGCCGCAAGCGCCTCGCGGTCGAGCCAGACGCGCATCGCGTAGCGGCGCGCGCCATTGATGCGGATGCGCGCGACGCCGGGCACCACGCCGAGCCGCTCGACCAGCACGCGCTCCGCGTAGTCGGTGAGCTCGAGCACGCTCATCGAGTCGCTCGACAGGTTCACGTACATGATCGGGTCCGCGTTGAAGTCGACCTTGCCGATCTCCGGCGGGATCCGCCTCCTGCGGCAGCTGCGCGGCGACGCGGGCGACGCGGTCGCGGACGTCGTTCGCCGCCTCGTCCACGGGGCGCTCCGGATCGAACTCGAGGTTGATGCTCGAGCGGCCGTCGACGCTCTGCGAGGTGATCTTGGTCACGCCCTCGAGGCCGGCGACCCGGTCCTCGATCACCTGCGTGATCTTGGTCTCGACGACGTCCGCGGAGGCACCGCGGTAAGTGGTCTCGATCGACACGACCGGCGAGTCGATGTTCGGCAGCTCGCGCACCGGCAGCCGCGTTGCCGCGAGCAGGCCGAGGATCACCAGCATCAGGCTGATGACGGTCGCGAAGACCGGGCGCTTGACCGAGATCTCCGAGATCTTCACGGCCGGGCCACCACCGGCGCGGGCCTGCCCGCCGCGGCGGACTCGAGCAGCTTGACGCTGACGCCGTCGCGGAGCTTCTGCGTGCCTTCGGTCACGACGAATTCGCCGGCCGCCAGCCCCTGGACCACCTGCACTTCGCCGACGCGACGCTGGCCCGTGCGGACCAGCCGCTTCTCCGCGATGCCGTCCTTGACCACGAACACGAACACGTCGCCCTGCTCGGGCACCAGCGCCTGCTCGGGAACCAGCAGCGCGTCGGCTGCGCCGCGCGACAGCAGCACGGTCAGGAACATGCCGGGCTTCAGCAGCCCGGAGGGGTTCGGCACCAGCGCGCGCACGGTGACCGAGCGCGTGGTCGGGTCGATGCGCGAGTCGACGCTCGAGACCTTGCCGACGAACGCCTGCGCCGGATAGGCGGCGCTGCGCGCAGTGATCGCGAGTCCCGGCGTGACGTCGGCGAGGAAGGTCTCCGGAACCGTGAAGTCGAGCTTGATCGTGCTGGTGTCGTCGAGCGTCGTGATCACCGCTCCCGGGTTCACGAGGCTTCCGACGCTCACGCGGCGCAGTCCCACGCGGCCGCTGAACGGCGCGCGGATCATCGTGTCCCCGAGCTTCGCCTGCGCCGCGGCGACGCGCGCCTCGTTCGCCTTCAGCGTACGCCTCGATCTGGTCGAGCTGCGACTCGGACAGCACCTTGGTCGTGTACAGCTCGCGGCTGCGCTTGTACTGGCTGCGGCTCTCGGTGAGCGCGGCCTCGGCAACCGCGAGGTCCGCGCGCGCCTGCGCGCCGTCGAGCTCGACCAGCACTTCGCCGCGCCGCACCTGCTGCCCCTCGCTGAAGCGCACCGCCGTCACGATGGTTCGAGACCTTGGCGGTGATGTCCACGGACTCGTTGGCGTGCGCGTTGCCGAGCGCCTCCAGCTGGACAGCGAGCTTCTCGAGCCGCACCGGCGCCACGACGACGCCGACCGGCATCTGGCTTGCCGGGCCGCCCCGGACGTGCCCGGCATGCCGGGCTTCCCTGGCTTGCCTGGCGATCCCGAACCGCCCTTGGCAGACGCCCCGCCGGGCTGGCCGGCGCCGGCGGCCCCAATCGCACCGGCCGGCTCGTGCTTCGCCCGCTCGTCACGGATGTGCCACGCGAAGCCTACGATCAGGGCACCGACGACGGCGCCGAGCAGCACCTTCTTCAGGGTATCGGGCATAGCAAGGGTCGCGCCGTCCGGACGCTGGGATCAGCCGTAAATGGCCGGCGATTATCCCATCGTTTCGTGACGGACACGAGAACGGATGCGGCCGCCCGGGCCGCCGGGGCTCAAGGCTCCGGGTCGGATCCCTCGGCGATGCCCTCGAACAGCACCGTGGACATGTAGCGCTCGCCGTATCCGGCAGCATCGCGAGGATCACCGAGCCCTCGGGCGCCTTCTCGGCGACCTTCAGCGCTGCGGCAAACGTGCCGCCCGAGGAGATGCCGCAGAAGATGCCCTCGCGGCTCGCGAGCGAGCGCGATGCGGCGATCGACTCCTCGTCGGTCACCGGCACGATCTCGTGCGGCACCGAGCGGTTCAGCACCTTCGGCACGAAGTCCGGCGTCCAGCCCTGGATCTTGTGCGGCTTGAATTCGGCGCCGGCGAGCAGCGATGCGCCCGCAGGCTCGGTGGCGACGATCTTCACCTCGGGCCGCGCGAGCCGGATCATCTCGCCGGCGCCGGTCAGCGTGCCGCCGGTGCCCCAGCCCGTGACGAAGAAGTCGAGCCGTCGCCCGGCGAAGTCGCTGAGGATCTCGGGCCCCGTGGTCTGGCGGTGATAGGCGGGGTTCGCCGGATTCTCGAACTGGCGCGCAGGAACCAGCCGTGCTTCTTCGCCAGTTCCTCGGCCTTGCGCACCATGCCGCTGCCGCGCTCCGCGGCGGGCGTGAGGATCACCTTCGCGCCGAGCATGCGCATGATCTTGCGGCGCTCGATCGAGAACGTCTCGACCATCACGGCGACGAACGGGTAACCCTTCGACGGCACAGACCATCGCGAGCGCGATGCCGGTGTTGCCCGACGTCGCCTCGACGACCGTCTGGCCGGGCTTGAGCGCGCCGCTGCGCTCGGCGTCCTCGATGATCGCGATCGCGAGGCGGTCCTTCACCGACGACAGCGGATTGAAGAACTCGCACTTCACGTACATCGTGACGTGCTCGGGCGCGAGCTTGTTGATGCGCACGATCGGCGTGCGGCCGATCGTGTGCAGGATGCTGTCGTAGATCATCGTCCGCTCCCCCGCCGAATGGCTGGTGTTTTGCCGCCGACTATAGGCCCAAGCGCGGCCGCATGCTCATGCCGCGCGGGAATCAGCAGCGATCCGCCAGTGATGTACTGGCACCCGCACTCAAGCGAAATAGGCCCGCATGATCGCCTCGGCGACGCACGCGGGCTTTGGCTGGCCCTCGACCTCGACCGTGTATTGCTCCGTGAACTGCAGGCCGCCTGTCACCTCCTCGACCTTGAGCAGCTTGCAGCGCGCGCGGATGCGGCTGCCGGCCGGGACCGGGCTCGGGAACCGCAGCTTGTCGAGCCCGTAGTTGATCGCCCGCTGTCACGCCGGGATAGATCGGCTGGCCCGGGGCCACGAGCCCGCGGAGCATCGGGTACAGCGACAGCGTGAGGTAGCCGTGGGCGATGGTGCCGCCCCACGGCGATTCCCGTCGCGCGCGCTCGAGATCGACGTGGATCCACTGGTGATCGCCCGTGGCGTCGGCGAACGCGTTGATCCGCTCTTGCGTGACCTCGAGCCAGTCACTTACGTGGACTTCCTCGCCGACCCGGCGCTGCAGATCCTCGAGCAGTGATTGCTGCGACATTGCCTGTGTACCTCGTATGCCGTCTGGCCTCAGTGTACGCGGCCGGTCCGGCGGGGAGCCACGCCCGCCGGTGGAGCATGCCGTTCTGTTGCAGTGCAAAACGACGCTGCTAGAATCCGGACCTGTTGCCTTACCTGCCCGAGGATCCCGAACTTGACCAAGAAGCACGAAGATTTCAGCGGCTACCTGGAGTTCGCCCAGCGCGCCTCCGCCCCGATCGGCCGCCTGAACGAACTGACGGCACGCAACGTCGAGCGGATTGCCCGCCTGCAGTACGACATGGCCGGTGACTGGCTGCAGTTCGGCCTCGCGCAGATGCATGCGGCCATCGAGGCCCGGGACTTCGGTTCGCTGCTCAGCCGCCAGGCCGAGATCGCAAGCCAGTTCGTCGAGAAGGTCTCGCGCCGCCAGCAGGACCTCGCCCGTCTCTCGACCGAGAGCCCAGGCCGACGCCGCCCGCTGGTTCGACGAGACGAGCGCCGCCTGATCCGTCTTGCGACGCATTTGATGCCGCGCAGCATCGCTGGGGTAAACTGACGCCATGAGCCAGGAACGGCTGATCAAGAAGTACGCGAACCGGCGGCTGTACGACGCTGCCCAGAGCCGCCACATCACGCTCGACGACATCCGCGCGCTGATCGTCAAGGGCGAGAAGATCCGGGTCGTCGAGGACAAGACCGGGCACGACATCACGCGTCACATCCTGCTGCAGGTGATCGCCGAGCAGGAGCAGTTCGGCCGGCCGATCCTCGGCACGCCGGTGCTGGAAGCGATCATCCGCTTCTACGGCAACTCGATGCAGGGCTTCCTGGCGAGCTTCCTCGAGAAGAGCATCGAGACGTTCCTGAACCAGCAGGAAGCGGTGCAGGCGCAGATCTCGAAGATCGTCGCCAACACGCCGCTCGCGACGGTGGCGGACATCACGCGCCAGAACCTCGAGACGCTCGCGAAGGTGCAGGAGAGCATGCTCGGCGCGCTGCTGCCGAAGCGCGACAAGGGTCGCGACGAGGACGAGAAGCGCTAGCTGAGGATTCCCGGCCCGGAGTTTCGCCTCAGGACGCGCTCACGACCGACCGGGCGACCTCCCACGCGAGCATCGCGCGCTTGCGATCGATGCCCCACCGATAGCCGCCGAGCCCGCCATTCGCACGCAGCACGTGGTGGCAGGGGATCAGCCACGCGACCGGGTTAGCCCCGACGGCACTGCCTACGGCACGAGCCGCGGCGGGCCTGCCGATCTCACGCGCGATGTCGGAATAATTGACCGTTGAGTCGCGAGCACTGCCGCAGCAGCGCTTGCCACACCTGGATCTGGAAGTTGCTGCCGTGCACCCAGAGCCTCAGCTGGCGAGTACTGCCGTGCGACGCGACACCCCAGATCGTCTTCGCTACGGCGCGCGCGGACGCGGCGTCCTCGATCCACGTCGCATGCGGCCACGTGCTGCGAAACTCCGCCCAGCCCTCGGGATCCTCATTGCTATCGGAGAACCCCAGGTATGAAACGCCGCGACCCGTGACTGCGATCACGGCGGTACCGAACGGCGATTCCGCACGACCGAACCTGATCTCGAGTCCTCGGCCGCCCGCCTTGAATTCACCGGGCGTAACCCCTTCCATGACCACGAAAAGATCGTGCAGGCGGCCCGGCCCCGAAAGCCCTGCGTCCAGGGCCGCCTGCAATACCGACGCATCGCCGCGCAGCGCGTGCTTCGCGGCCTCGAGCGACAGTCGCTGCAGGTACTGCTTCGGCGAGATTCCGGCCCAGCGCCGGAACACGCGGGCGAAGTGGTACTCGCTCATGCCGGCGGCCGCCGCAATCTCCGCGAGCGACGGCTGCTGCTCGAACGTTCTTCGACATGAACTCGATCGACGCGGCGATCCGGTCGAAGTTGCGGACGGCTCGCGACGTGGTGTTTGTCTTCATGGCGTGCAGCTTAGCGGCGGCCGGCGCGGCGACGACCCGAATCCTGCCCAGTTGGATTCGTGACCCGCCTGACGCTCTGCATGTGACCGTGGATTACCACCTAAGTTGCTGACGACGGGAAGCTTTTTGCTTTTGATCACGGCTGCATCTGCGCGGCGCCGCCGCAAGTAGGCACAAACCACAGGTATTTCCGGCCTGGAAACGCCCGCCCCTTGCCGCCTGAGTGCGGCAGGGCGGCGAGCCATTTTCGGCCTGTGGCAAACTGCTCGTATGCCGCTGCGGGTCTGCTTCATCGCCGCCGAGTACTCGCCGTTCGCCAAGACGGGCGGCCTCGGCGACGTCGCGGCTGCGCTCACGCGCCATCTCGCCCGGCGCGGGCACGACCTGCGCGTGTTCATCCCGCTGCACGGCCAGATGGAACTCGCCGGCATCGACCGGCATCCGGTCGATTACCTGCAGGACCTGCCGCTGCGCGTGGGACCGCACGAGTTCCGCTTCGGCGTGCAGACGGCGCGCGTTCCCGATACGCAGCTCTGGGTATACCTGATCGACTGCCCCGCCCTGTTCGACCGCCCGCGGATCTACTCCGACGCGCCGGACGAGCACGTCCGCTATCTCGCGCTGACGCGCGCCGCGTTCGAATGCTGCCAGCGCATGGGTTTCGCGCCGGACATCCTGCATTCGAACGACTGGCACACCGCGTTCGCACCGCTGCTGCTGCGCACTGCGTACGCGTGGGACCGCGGCATCTTCGGGGCGACGCGCAGCGTCTTCACGATCCACAACATCGGCTACCAGGGCGTGTTCTCGGCTGCGCAGGCCGGCGACGTCGGGCCCGGCGTCGGCATCGAGGCGCTGCACCAGCTCGACCTCGGCGCCGGCCGCATCAACCCGATGCGTCACGCCGTGATCTACGCGGACGCCGTGACGACGGTGAGCCCGAACTACGCCGACGAGATCCGCACGGTCGAGGGCGGCCACGGTCTCGACGCCGACCTTCGCGCGCGCGGCGGCGCCGTGAGCGGCATCCTGAACGGCGTCGACTACGACGACTGGAATCCCGCGACGGACCGCTACATCCCGCACCGCTACGACGACACGGACCTGACCGGCAAGGCGCGCAACAAGCAGGCGCTGCTCGACCTGCTGCGCATGCAGGCGGCGCCGAGCACGCCGCTCATCGGCATGGTGACCCGGCTGACCCGGCAGAAGGGCATCGACCTGCTGTTCGACGTGCTGCCGGAGCTGCTCGCGAGCCGCGAGTTGCGCTTCGTCGCGCTCGGCAGCGGCGAGCCGCATTACGAGCACTTCATGCACGGCCTGCAGGAGCGCTTCCCGGGCCGCGCGGTGTTCTACAGCGGCTACAGCGAGGAGCTCGCGCACTTCATCGAGGCCGCGGCGGACATCTTCCTGATGCCGTCGCTGTACGAGCCGTGCGGCCTCAACCAGATGTACAGCCTGAAGTACGGCACCGTGCCGATCGTGCGCCGCACCGGCGGGCTCGCCGACTCGGTGCAGCACTTCGACCCCGCGACCGGCGAGGGCACGGGCATCGTGTTCAACGACTTCGACGCGGCGGCCGTGCGCTGGGCGATCGACACCGCGCTCGAGTGGTAGAGCTGGCCGTCCGTGTGGCGGCGGCTCGTGCTGAACGGCATGCGGCAGGATTTTTCGTGGGACCGGCAGGGTGCCGAGTACGAGCGGCTGTACGCGTCGCTGGCTCAATCCACCTGAGATCGTCGCTCCAGCATCTGCAGGTGATGTGGAGGCCGCTCCCGAGGACGCCGTAAACCCATCCATGGGGGCTCCGCGCACGACGTCCTGTCGTGCGACGGCCTCGGGAGCGGCCTCCACATCAGCTGCAGATGCCTGACGTTCGATCGCAGCCTGATCGAGCATGCGCCGCATGGACGCGGCGCCCGGAGCCCCCACGGATGGGTTTACGGCGTCCTCTGGAAAGGGGGCCGCGCAACCCAGCCGCGATCCGCAACCGCAGCTAGGCGTCGGCTGACGGTCTTGAGCTTGTCGCGCGCCTTCGTGAAATCGACCGTGCCCGATGGGCGAACGGGATCCTGCGCATCACGCCCTTCTCGAGCAGCATCTTGCCGGTGATCTTGTACTCGACGTTCTCGAGCTTGCCGCCGCTCATGCGGCTCACCAGGCGGCCGAAGCTGCTCACGAAGTTCGTCGTCACCAGCATGTCGAACTCGGCCTCGCCGACGCGCCGGCAGCACGAAGCTGTCGTCGCTCGTGCCCTCGGCGAAGCTGTCGCCCATCAGCGCAATGTCGTACTCGAGGCCCTTCACCGGCGACCTCGAGGTCGTTCGGGTTCTCGACCTTGACGCGCACCTTGAACTGCTGCGCGAACATGTCGGCGGACAGGATCTGCATGCCGACCAGGCTCAGCTGCGGCGACACGAGGTTCGGCCCGAACGACGAGCAGGCCGCGAGCGCAGCGATGGACGCGAGCAGCAGCGCGCGCAGGGACAGCCTGGGCATCAGTCTCTTCTCCCGGAGAGTGTCAGGCGGCCGATGATACCGCTCAGGCCGGCCGCTGCGCTGCACGCAGCATCGCCGCCGTGACCAGCACGACGCCGCCCTCGGTGACGTAGAAGCGCTCGGCGTCGGCGGCCGGGTCGACGCCGATCTGCATGCCGTCCGGGATCAGCGCGCCCTCGTCGATGATCGCGCGGCGGATCACGCAGCGCTCGCCGACGCGCACGCGCGGCAGCAGCACCGACTTGTCGACCGACGAGTAGTCGTGCACGCGCACGTTCGAGAACAGCAGCGAGTTCGACACGCGCGCGCCCGAGATGATGCAGCCGCCCGACACCATCGAGTCGATCGCGGCGCCGCGGCGGTCCGGGTCGTCGAACACGAACTTCGCCGGCGGCAGCTGCTCCTGGTAGGTCCAGATCGGCCACTGCTCGTCGTAGATGTTGAGCTCGGGCGACACGCGCACCAGCTCCATGTTCGCCTCGTAGTACGCGTCCACGGTGCCGACGTCGCGCCAGTAGTTCTGCGCCTTCGTGCGCACGTCCTCGAACGGGTAGGCGAACACGCGCAGCTTGTCGATCGCCTCGGGGATCACGTTCTTGCCGAAGTCGTGCGCCGAGGCCGGGTCCTCGGCGTCGGCGCGCAGCAGTCGCTCGAGCAGCTTCGGGTTGAACACGTAGATGCCCATCGAGGCGAGCGCGATGTCGGGCCGCCCGGGCATCGGCTCCGGGTCGTTCGGCTTCTCCTGGAAGCGCAGCACGCGGTTCGACTCGTCCACCGTCAGCACGCCGAACTCGCGCGCGCGCGTCGACCGGCACCTCGACCACGCCGACGGTGATGTCCGCTTCCTTCTCGACGTGGAAGCCGATCATCGGGCCGTAGTCCATCTTGTAGATGTGGTCGCCGGCGAGCACCAGCACGTGCAGCGGCCGGTGCGCGCGGATGATCTCCATGTTCTGCCACAGCGCAGTCGGCCGTGCCCTGGTACCAGTCCGGGCCGCGTCGCTGCTGCGCCGGGATGATCTCGACGAACTCGCCGAACTCGCCGCGCAGGTAGCCCCAGCCGCGCTGGATGTGCTGGATCAGCGAGTGCGCCTTGTACTGCGTCAGCACCGAGATCTGGCGGATGCCGGAGTTGACGCAGTTCGACAGCGCGAAATCGATGATGCGGAACTTGCCGCCGAACGGCGTCGCCGGCTTGCAGCGGTCCTCGGTGAGGTGCTTCAGGCGCTCGCCGCGCCCGCCGGCCATGATCACGGCCAGCGTGCCGCGGGTCAGGCGGCTCAGGTATCGGCGGGGTGCGAACTATCGCTGTTGTTCGGTCGTCATCCTGTGCCCGGCTCCGGATCCTGCGGATGATCGGATGTTACATAGAGCATCGGAGCGCCGACACCCGGGCGAAGTCCCTACATGTCGCTGCGTCCGGCGCTACGCCGGGCCGCTGCGACCCGGGCAGACCGATCCCGATGCCCCCATATACGCAACGGAACAATATTGTTGACTTCATAGTAGTGTTGGTATCTACTACAGGTCACTCAAGACTGTCGGTAAGACAACTGTGACAGCAGATCCAACCGACCTGCCCCCAGCCGAGGGGCCCGACGCCCAGGTACGGAAGTTCCAGCGCGAACTGAGCGCCGGCCTGACCTCGCTGGTGCTGCTGTCCGTCCTGTCCGAGGCCGAAGGGGATCTCTACGGGTACGAGATCGCCCGGCGCCTGAGCGTGGACAGCACGCGCGCGAGCCCGTTCAAGCAGGGTGCGCTCTACCCGGTGCTGCGCAACATGAGCGCCGCCGGCCTGCTGTCGAGCCGCGTCGTGCCGTCCTACTCCGGCCCACCGCGCCGCTATTACCGCATCACGCCGCTCGGTCGCGAGGTGCTCGCCTCCTGGCGCGCGACCTGGCAGGACGACGCGCGACTTCGTCGACTCCATCGTGCAACCATCCGCAGCCCCGGAGACCACGCCATGACGGCCGCGACACCGCGCACGGTCGAGCAGTACCTCGACTCCCTACGATCCGCGCTGCACGGCGCCGACCCGGCGCTGATCCAGGACGCGCTTTACGACGCCGAGGAACACCTGCGCGCCGAACTGGCGCAGCACCCCGGCGACAACGAGGGCGACGTGCTGGCGAGCATCGTCACCAGCTATGGCGCGCCGGAAGAAGTTGCCGACGCGTACCGCAGCAACGAGGCGACGATCCAGAAGGCGCTGCGGACGCCGCCGCCCCGGCCGCGCACGACCGCGCTCGGCCGCTTCTTCGGCGTCTACGCCGACCCGCGCGCGTACCTGTCGCTGCTGTACATGCTGCTGGCGCTGGTGACCGGCATCGCCTACTTCACGTTCGCGGTCACCGGGCTGTCGATGTCGATCGGGCTCGCGATCCTGATCATCGGCGTGCCGTTCTTCCTGCTGTTCATCGGCGCCGCGCGCGTCGTCGCGCTGGCCGAGGGACGCATCGTCGAGACCCTGCTCGGCACGCGCATGCCGCGCCGCCCCGTGTACCCCGACCGCGACACGCCGTTCCTGCAGCGCATCGGCGAGATGCTGAAGGACCCGCGCACCTGGGGCACGCTGCGTCTACCTGCTGCTGATGCTGCCGCTCGGCGTGTTCTATTTCACGTTCGTGGTCGTGGGCATCATCGTGTCGCTCGCCACGTTCCTCGCGCCGATCTTCGTGCTGCTTTACCATGCGGGCCTCGTCCAGATCGACGGCGACCGTGCAGTCGCCCCACCCTGCGCTGCTGCCGCTGATCTCGATCCTCGGACTGCTGCTGCTCACGGTCACGATGCACCTCGCGCGGGGAATCGGCTACCTGCATGGTCAACTGGCGAAGACGCTGCTCGTACAGGCGCCGGGCTCCGGCTGACACTCCGCTGCCGCGGGCGTCCGTGCTCGCGGCCGCTCGCGGCACTGCTGGCCGCCGCGTGCGGCCACGCTGGCAACGACGCTGAGCCGCAGCGCAAGCCGCGCTGCCGCCTGCGCAGCAGGCACTGTGCGTGCCGGCAGATGAAGGCCAGCTGCAGGCCCGGCTGCAGGGCGCGATCGATGCCGAGATCGACTGGGGCGCCGGCGTACCGCAATGCCGCGGCGGACTGCGGCCGGGGGGCGACGGCATCCGGCTGATCTACAAGGGATCGATTCCCGGCGACGGCCCGCTGCTGGTCGTGCTCGGCGCGGGACCGCTCGCCGCCGGACAGTCCGCGCGCAACGTGCCGGTGAACCTGACCATCGTGCGCGAGGGCACGGGCCAGTTCTTCGCGACCCAGGGCGACGACAAGTGCGCGCTCGACGAGGTGCGCCAGGCGCCGGCGGGCGATCCGAAGGTCTATCGACTCGAGGGCCGCGGCTATTGCACGCAGCCCGCTCGCGCGATGGGCGGCGAAGGCGCCGTGCTGGTGTCGCGTTTCGACGTCCAGGCCATCGTTGATTACAGATGAAACGTACGCGCCCGCTTGCCGCCGCCCTGCTGCTTGCGTCGAGCCTGCTGGCGTCCCTCGCGGGCGCCACCGGTCCCGGCGATTCCATCATGCCGCTCTCGGCGTTCCCACGCGAGCCGATCGCGGTCGAGACGCGCAGTGCCCGTCGCCACACGTTCGAGGCGTGGCGCGCCGAGTCGGACGCCACACGTGCGCAGGGACTGATGTTCGTCCGGGACATTCGCCCCGACCAGGCGATGATCTTCGTCTACGAGCCGCCGCAGATCGTCGCCATGTGGATGAAGAACACGCTGCTCCCGCTCGACATGCTGTTCGTCGATGCGGCCGGCTGCGTCGTAAGGCCGTGCACGACGCCCGTCCCGGATCGCTCGACACGATCGCCGCCGGCGCGCCCGTGGCGCTGGTCGTCGAACTGAAGGGTGGGACCACGCGGGCGCTCGGCATCGACACCGGCGATCGCGTCCGGCGTCCCGACGCGGACTGGCCGGCCGACGGTCTTCCCTGTACCGGCACACGCTGAAATCCGCTAGTATTCTCGGTGTTTGCGCCGTGCCGAGGGGACGGCGGCGCCTGCCAACATCACCCACCCAGGAAGCCCAAATGAAGAAGAATACCCTTGTCCTCGCCTCCGCCCTCGGTCTCGCGGTGCTGGCCGCAGCGCCGGCGCGGGCCGACGATTCCAGCCACCCGTGGAACGACGAAGTCGGCCAGTGGTTCGTCGCGCCGTTCATCGGCTACACGCTGGCTCGACAGCAACCGCCTGCTCGACGACGGCATGTATTGGGGCGGCGCACTCGGCAAGCACCTGAACGACGACTGGAGCGCCCAGATCGCCGGCTACACCGGGAGCTACGACAATAACGGCGAGAAGCAGCCCGACTGGAACTGGCCTGCCTCTTTCGACGCCACGCTGTCCGGCGTGTCGCTCGACCTGATGCGAGTATTCAACCGCGCGAGCCGCTGGTCCCCGTACGTGCTCGGTGGACTCGGCTACCAGAACGACAACTATGAAGGCCTCCAGGGCGATGCGAACGTCACCGCCTCGCTCGGCCTCGGCCTGATGTACGACATGTATCGCAACGCGGACGGTTCGCGCACGGTGCAGCTGCGCCCCGAGGTCCGCGAGCGCTGGGACTTCGCGACCGGCGAGACGTATGCGGACACGCTGGTGCAGGTCGGCGTCGCGTTCGGCTGGGGTCCGCCGCGGCCCGCGCCCAAGGCCGAGGAGGCGCCGCCCCCTCCGCCGCCGCCGGCAGCCGCCGGCCAAGTGCGCCGACAGCGATGGTGATGGCGTGTGCGACGCCGACGACAAGTGCCCGGGCACGCCCGCCGGCACGACGGTCGACAAGGTCGGCTGCCCGTGCTCGCAGGAGCTCAAGGTGCTGTTCGACTTCGACAAGGCGGAGCTGCGCCCCGAGTCGATCACGGAGCTCGAGCGCGTCGTGAAGTTCATGAACGACGTGCCGTTCGCCACGGCCAAGATCGACGGTCACACGGACAGCGTGGGCAGCGAAGCCTACAACATGGCGCTGTCGGATCGTCGCGCGAAGGCGGTGTTCGACTACCTGACGTCGCGTGGCGTGGATCCGGCCCGCCTGAAGTCGCAGGGCTTCGGCGAGGCGAATCCGATCGCCCCGAACGACACGGCCGAGGGTCGCCAGCAGAACCGTCGCGTCATGTTGAACCGTACGGATCCCTGCCCGAACTGATCGGCATTCAGGTTCCTGCCTGACACGAGGCCCCGTCGCGCAAGCGGCGGGGCCTTTCTTTCACGGGCGAGCGAGGCGCGCCCGGCGCTCAGCCCTGGTAGGCGCGCGCCGCGGCCGTCATGGCCCTGACCATTTCCCGCTCTTCGGGTGCGAGCAGCGGATTCCACACGTCGAAGATCAGCACGACGCGCAGCTCGTCGCTGTCGTTCACGGCCTCGTGCTCGATCGTGTCGTCCAGGATCAGCACCTCGCCGACCTTCCACTCGCGCGTCTCGTAGCCGACGCGCATCACGCACTTCGGCGGAATGATCAGCGGCAGGTGCGCGACGAGGCGTGCATTCGTCTCGCCATGATGTGGCGGGATGCGCGTGTGCGGCGCGAGCGCCGAGAACATCGCGTTCGGGCACAGGCCCTCGATGTCCACGAGCGGCAGCGCGGCAATCGCCTTCGCGGTCTCGGGACAGCGCTCGATGTTGGCCGGGTCGGGCTGGCCGCCTGCCCAGAGCTTCAGCACGCTCCAGCGCAGCGAGTGGTTCAGCTCGGCCCACTGGTTCACCGGGTCACCGGGGGCGTAGCCGATGTACGGGCTGAACTTGTCCCGGTCCGCCTGCAGCGCGGCCAGCAGCTCGGCGCGGATCACGTCCGTCTTCTGCTCGATCGCCGAGAGCCACGGGAACTGCTTGCGATCCGGGAACGGAATCGGCGGCAGCCGCGGCACGTGCAGCTGGTTGCAGTCCTGATGATAGGGCTTCGAGCGACCCGCCATGATCGAGATCGCTTCCTGCCAGCGATTCGCCAGGCCGGCGGGCAGCGTCGCCTGCGTCGCGGCAAGGCGTCTGCGTCAGGTAACCCTAATAGTCCGACTGGTAGCGCTCCGAGAACCCGCGGGCGTATTGCAGGTGCGAGCGCAACTGCTGCGGCCACTGCGGCTCAGGTGGCGCGACCTTGATGCAGTTCGCGTACATGCGCGCCGCAGCCACGCGATTGCCGTGCCGCTCGATCCAGCTGGCCTTCGCGAGCATGCCCGGCAGGAAGTAGGCATCCACCGCGAGCGCCGCGTCGATCGCTTCGAGCTCCTCGGCCGAATCGCCGCGCTGCTTGCACGCGGCCGCCAGCGTCATCAGCAGCACGAGGTCGTTCGGCGCCACCTCCCGCGCAGAGCGCAGGAACTCGAGCGCGCCGCCGACGTCGCCGCGCTGCAATGCGTGGAAGCCGAGGCTGAACAGCGCCTGCGGGTGTCGCGGCTCGATCTGCCGCACTTCCTGCCAGAGGCGCTCGGCATCCTGCCAGCGGCCGGAATTTGCCGCCTGGCTGGCGGCCTGTACGAGTTGCGGAACCTGGTTCGTCATGGCGAAGGAGCCTAGCTGCTAAGGGCGCGGGCGGCAACGATTGCCGCCGCTCAAAAAAAAACGGCGGGCCGAAGCCCGCCGTTTTCCAGGCATTGCTGCCGGAGAGGTTAGAACTTCACGTCGACGCTGACGCTGTAGATACGGCCCAGCACGTCGTAGAAGCTCGGGAAGGTGTTGCCACCGTTGTAGGTCGTGGTCGAAGCCTCGTTACCCACCACCGGCGGCGACTTGTCGAACACGTTCTGGATGCCGAAGCCCAGCCGCGTGTTCTCCCACAGCGTCACGCCAGCGTACAGGTCGATGTAGTCGTAGGCGTCGATGCTGCGGAACGCCTCATACGTGCCGTCCTTCTGGATCGGCTCGACTTCAACCGAGCCGTAGTGACGCCAGAGGTACGAAGCCTCCCAGATCCCCATGTTCCAGGTCGTGCGCTGGATCCAGCGCGTCTCCGGAGTCGGGTTGCCGCACTGCACGCCGTAGTAGCCGAGGCAGTCGATGACCGGCGTCTCCTTCGAGCTGCGCGACTCGCTGGTGAAGTACTGGTTCAGGTTGCCGGTGACCGTCAGGTCGCCGTAACCACCCAGGCCGAAGCCCACCGAGAACGCGAACTCGAGACCCGAGACCTTCAGGTAGTCGAGGTTCGTGGTGTACTCCTGCACGCCCGAGCCCGGGATCGTCAGAGTGCCGCCGACGCGGACGATCTTGTTGCACGAAGTCGTCTGGGCGCTGTTGTAGCACGCGTCCAGGATTTCCTGCGCCGAGAAGGTGCCGATGTAGTCCTCGACCTCGATGTTGTAGTAGTCCAACGACATGATCCAGTTCTTCGAAGAACCGAACGTGAAGTCGGGCGTCCACACCACGCCGCCGGTGAAGGTGTTACCCACTTCCGGCTTCGGCAGGTTGTCGAAGTCCGTGCCGAAGAAGGCGTTGATCTGGCCGGCGGTGATGTTCTCCACCGTGCCCACCTGCTGCGGCGTCATGCCGGTCGAGACGCACAGCGCCCTGCAGCTCCGGCGTGATGTTCGCGGCATTCCAGACCGAGCACGGGTCACCCGAGGCGTTGTCGAGGCCCGTGGTGTTCGGGGCCGCGATCTCGCCGATGTTCGGCGCACGCGACGCGCGCTGCTCCATCACGCGGACCAGCAACGAGTCGAACGGACGCCAGTTGAAGCCGTACTTCCAGGTCGCATCCGAGCCGGTGCTCGAGTAATCCGACCAGCGGTAGCCCAACTCGAGGTCGAACGACTGCAGGAACGGCACGCCGGCAACGATCGGGACGATCAACTCGCCGTAGTACTCCTGCACGTCGTAGCTGCCCTTCTGCGGCAGGGTGTTGCCACCCGCGCCACCAAGGCAGCTCGCCGGGGCGAGCTTCAAGCACTCGTCCGGCGTGTTCTCGCCCGACTCGGAGCGGTAGTCCGCGCCGAGCGACAGGGCCATCGGGGCCTCTGCCCACGGGAGCTGGTACAGCGTGCCAGTGACGCTGCCCGACATGATCAGCTGCTCGTAGAACTGCTTCTCGATGGCCGTCGCACGCGCGTAGGCCGCGGCCCCCGGCGTGATCGTGCCGTAGCCGCCGAACAGGTTGATCGGCACGCAGCTCGGGTCGGCGACGCCAAGGCAGGTCATGCCGTCCTTGGTCCTCACCTGCTGCTCGATGTGCGCGACGTTCGTGTAGCCGGAGCTGACGTTGGTACGGTTCGACTGGCCGTACTGGTAGCTCAGGTCGTAGTTCCAGTTGTCCGTGATGTCGCCGCGCACGCCACCCAGCAGCTGGAAGGCGTCGTTGTTGTACGACGTCGAACGGGGGCCCAGCTCGCCGGTGCGGCGGCGGTACTGGATGTTGAGTTCGTCCGGCTTGTCGACGACGTTGTTGGCGTTCAGGTCGCGCCAGTTGATGAAGCCCGTGCCCGACTTGCGCACGGTGCCCGCGGCGACGCCGGCATTGGCCGTGGCCAGCATCTTGGCCGAGGCCTGGGCGCCGATGAACGGGTTGTCCATGTTCGTCCAGAACGTGTTGCCGAAGATGCCCGACGGGGCGACCTGCTGCGTGACGTCCGTGTGGTTGTACAGGAACCGGCCGTACACCTCGGCGTGCGGGTTGATCTCGAAGTAACCCATGGCGATGCCGCCATACCGGTTCTCAGGCGTCTGGTAGTAGTTGTACGGGTTGAAGTTGAACACGCTGCAGTTCGAGTTCAGCGTGCCGTCGTTCCAGAACTGGCCGAGGCCCGGGCCGCCGCCGATGGCGACGCGGGTCGGAACCGTCGTGGACGAGCCACCGGCGGCCACGGCGTTCGGGCCGGTGCAGCCTGCGACCGGCTGCCGGCGGCGACCTGGTGGTTCTTGTACTCGGAGTAGCCCGAGCCGTCCGAGGTGACGATGCCGATCCTGCCGAGCTGGCGGGCGCCAAACTGCACGCCGTCGCGCTGCGCCCAGAGGAGGCCGAGGGTCACGTTGCCGCGGCCGTCAGCGATGTTCGAACCGAGGGTCAGGTAGACGTCGTTCGTGTCGCCGTCGCCCTTGCCGGTGGTGGAGGTCGTGTAGCCGGCCTCAGCACCCTCGAAGTCGCGCTTCATGATGAAGTTCAGCGCGCCCGAGATGGCGTCCGAACCGTACACGGCCGAGGCGCCGCCCGTGATGATGTCCAGGCGCTCGACCAGCGGCGTCGGGATGATCGACGTGTCGACGACGCCGTTCGTGTTGTAAGGCGTGAGGCGCTTGCCGTCCATCAGGATCAGGTTGCGCTGCGAGCCGAGGCCGCGCAGGTTGATCGTGGAGGCGCCGGCGGTGCCGTTGTTGACGTTGCCGTTGTCGCCAGGCGAAGCGCCCGGGAGGATGCGGACGACTTTCTCAACCGAGGGCGTCTGCTGCAGCGTGATTTCCTGCGAGCTGACGGTGGTGATCGGGCTCGCGGACTCGATGCCCGGCAGCGTGATGCGCGTACCGGTAACAACTACCTGCTCGATTTCAGAGTCCTGTGCGTTTGCCGCGACGCCGTATGCACTGGCGGCGACGAGCGCGAGCTTTACCGCGCGGATGAGTGTCGTATTGGCCATCTTTTCCTCCGAAGGAACCTTGGGTCGGTCTTTGATGCCGCGGCCGGGCTAAACCGGAACGCGACGAAATAGTCTTCACGGCGATTCGCGCTCCCTTCCGAGCGCAGTGGGGCGGCAGAATAGCAACAGAGATTCCGGGAGGCAACAACTGATGCGCCGGTACAACGTTGCGCTGCAGTGGCGGATCAGCCGGTGGACCTAGTCTCGCCGGCCCGTGCAGGCCAGCGACGCCGTGGCTGGGCCACATCCGGCGCGGTTTGTCGCATTCAAGCAACGCTCCGGTCGGGCGTCTCGCCGACGCCATAAGGGCAAGGCCGGCGTGTGGACCGGCTGAACCCTGCCGCCGCTGCCGTCCGGACGGGCGCTCAGTCGATCCGGCGGACTTTGGTACCGATCCGGCCGGCCGTCACGAGCGTGTAGGACCCGAACAGCGCTTTCTTGATGGTCACGGTGTCGCCGACCCTGACCACGGCCGACGGCATGGGCTCGATCTGCGCCCAGACCTGCGCGTTGTCGAGCGTGACCACGAACTCGCCGTACTTGCGCCAGCGCAGGCTCATGACGCGCCCGGTGATGCTGTCCGGCGCTGCGGCGGCCTCGGCCGCCTTCGCCGGGTCCTTCGCCTGCTTGGCTTGCTCGCTCAGGCCGAATTCGCCCACCGGGTCCTTCTTCACAGGCGCGGCGGGTGCAGCCGATGCCGCAGTCGCCGCCGCAGCGGCCGCCGGAGCGGCCGGAGCAGTCGGCGCGACCGGCGCCGGCTTCGGAGCCGCCGTGTGGCCCATCGCCCGGTCATAGCAGGCGAGCCTTGCCGCGTCGTCCGCTATCGCGACGCAGGAGCGCGGGTCGCCGGCCGCAAGCACCGCCGGGGACGCGGCGCCGAGCATGGCGGCCGCGAGCAAGAAACCCAATGCCATTCTGGACGCGCGCACGTTCGTTCCTCGCCGGTCGTTACAGGCGGGCGATTATGGGCCGACCACGGTCCGGCGTGAATCGGCAGATCCATCCTCGCGTGTCGTCTCGCGCGGGCAACCCTCCGGCGTTTGTCACGATTGACGGTCGGAGCCGACGCCGCCTAGCCTCGTTATCGAAGTGCATCTCCAGGCGGAGTTGCGGGGACGACATGGGAATGCAGTGGCTGGCGGGAATCGCGCTTGCGTCGCTGGCCATTGCCGGCACGGCCGGCGGGCAAGCGATGGCCGCCGCCCCGGACTGCATTGGCTGCCACGACCGGCGACGCCGCTGGTGGTCATGGACTGGCGAGCCAGCCGCCACGCGGAGGAAGACATCGGCTGCGACGGCTGCCACAAGGGCAATCACCGCTCGGCCAGCGACGTCGCGAACCTCACCGTCATCACCGCCCAGACCTGCGGCGGTTGCCACGAGCGGCAGATGCAGCAGTTCGCGGCGGGCAAGCACGCGCGGGCGTGGGAAGCGGCGAAAGCACTGCCGACCGCTCACGCGCTGCCGATGGCACTGGGCCCTGGCGGCGCAGATTGCGGCAGCTGCCACAAGATCGGCCTGAAGGCGGAACCGGAAATCTCGCGGCTCAGGGCCGAGGGCTCGGTATTCGGCCACGCATCCTGCGACTCGTGCCACACGCGGCACGCATTCTCCGTGATGGAAGCAAGGCAGCCGCAGGCCTGCCAGACGTGCCACATGGGACGCGACCACCCGCAGTGGGAGATGTACTCCGCTTCGAAGCACGGCGTGCGCGCACTGCTGAAGCAGAACGGCACGCTGCCCGGCAACGTGTCCGCTCCCCGATGCCAGGACTGCCACATGGCCGCCGGCAATCACGAGGTGCGCACCGCCTGGGGCTTCTTCGGCGTGCGGCTGCCGCTGGCCGAGCGATCGCGCAGTGGCGCACCGACCAGGCGACGATCCTGCGCGCGTTCGGAGTGCTTGATGCCAAAGGCGATCCGACGCTGCGGCTCGACACGTTTCGCGACCTGGACATGGCCCGCCTGACGACCGCGGCGTTCGAGTCCGAGCGCAAGCGGATGACCGCGAGTCTGCAGCGGCTGTCACTCGGCGGCATTCGCGCAGGCCACGCTCGCGAAGGGCGACGCGATGCTGCGCGAGACCGGATCGCGAGTTCGCGGCTGCGATCCGCGTGGTGGCCGCGCTGTACGCGGACGGCGTGCTGCCGCGACCATCCGGGTCGTCACAGCCGTTTCCGGACCTGCTGGCCATCAGCGGCGCGCCGGCGCCGATCGAGCGCAAGCTCTACGACATGTACCTCGAGCACCGCGCGCGCGCATTCCAGGGAACGTTCCACTCGAACCCGGAGACCGCGCTGTGGGAAGGCTGGAGCGGACTGGTGCGCGATCGCGAGGAGATCGAGGCAATGGCCGCGGAACTCAGGCGCGCGAAGGCGGGGCGCTGACTGCAGATTCCTCAGTTGTTCGAGGGAATCCGGCTGTCGCAGCGGCTCGCAATGCAGCGGTTCATCTTCACGTCGGCGCCAGGCATGTCGTACGACCGGAGCTGGAACTCCCGTCGCTTGTAGTCGACGATGAACTTGCGCAGCATCCCGAGCAGGTCCATGCCGATGACCAGCGCCGGCGTGTCCGTGAGCCCCCAGACCTCGAACACGTGCAGTTCGCCGAATGTCACCGGCAGGTCGATCAGGTCGGCCTCGCCGAGCGTGATCCTGGGTGCACGGAAGTACTTGCCCTCGCTGACCTCGGTCGTCGCGCCGAGCACGCAGACGTCGATCTCGTCGTCGTAGCGCGCGCGCTCGAGCAGCGCCGTTCGCAGCGCCATGTTGCCGAGCGTCCGTTCCGCGCCGGTGTCGATGATCACCTGTACCGGGACCTTGCCGACCTTTCCCTTCACCAGCAGCAGCCCGCCCTTGCGCAGCGTCGCCGGGACCACCAGGTAGCCTGGCAGCGCGCGTCGGCCGGACGAAGGCGTGATCGAGACGCGATCGTTCTCGAAGTCCACCTCGATCCGGGTCTTCTGCAACGCGTTGATCCCGAGGATACCGTCCGCCCCGCCGAACACCGGCCCAGGCAGCACGGGAAGGTTCGTCGCGGGTATCCGCACCTCACCCGCCTGCATGCTCTCGACCCTTACCGCCGGCAACGTCGCCGAGCCGGTGACGCCGTGCACGATGATCTGCGTATTGTTGACTCCGTGCAGCGCCAGGTCGTCCGCCACTTTCGGAGCGAGCGCCGAGGTATTGGCGCCGGTGTCGAGGATGAACCGGTAGGGTCCCGCGCCGTTGATCATCACGGACGCGTGGATGCGGCCGGACCGGTCAGCGCGTGTCGGCGCCGCGTACAGCGGTTCTGCCTCGGCGAGTTCACCCGCCTCCGCAGGCGCTGGCGTCGGCGCGACCTTCAGGCCCTGGGGCGATGCAGTGCCGGCAGAAAGCATCGCAAGCGCAGCGACAAGCGGCCGCGTGCGCAGCACGTGCGCTGCTGGGACACCGCAACGGCACGGAATCACGACGCATCTTGCCAGCCATACTAATTACGACCCGGCGCATGCGGGCGAGTTTCGTCGCACGCTTCGTCGCTGCACGATCGGCACATGCACGCGGCCGTGGAATCTTCAGGGCTGCACCGGCAGCTCGGTGCTCTTGCGAACCGTTCGCAGCGCGAAGCTCGACTGCACGCGCGCAACGCCCGGCAATCGAGTCAGGTGCTGGCTGTGCAGCCGCTCGAAGTCCGCCGGGTCCGACACGACGACGCGCAACAGGTAGTCCTGCTGCCCGGTCATCAGGTAGCACTCCATCACTTCGGGCACGCGCTTGACCGCGGCCTCGAATGCCGCGAGGTCGCCCTGCTCCTGTCGATTGAGCGTGATGCTGACGAACACGTTTCCCGGCAGGCCGACCTTCGACTGGCTCACCAGCGCGGCGTAGCGATCGATCACGCCGCCCTCCTCCAGCGCGCGAACACGCCTGAGGCACGCCGACTCGCTCAGGTGCACTCTTCTCAGCGAGGTCGCGATTGCTGAGGCGCCCGTCGCGCTGCAGTTCGGCCAGGATCGCCTGGTCGGTCCGGTCGAGCTTCATTCGCAGTTTCCTGCGTTACATCGGCCGATTCATCGCAGATTATTGCACGCACGGCGCCGTCTGGCGCCGCCGATTTGCAATTTCGTGCGTGGGCGACCCGGTATCCTCGCGTCACCACAACACCTCTGCACCTTAAGGGGGAGCAGTCATGCGCATCGGCGTACCCAAGGAAATCAAGGTCCACGAATACCGCGTCGGCCTCGTGCCAGCCGCGGTCCGCGAACTGATCGAAGCGGGACACGAAGTGTCGTCCAGACCGGCGCCGCGTCCGGCATCGGCTTCGCCGACGCCGATTACCAGCGCGTCGGCGCGAAGATCGCGCCCACCGCCGAGGAGGTCTTCGACAGCGCCGAGATGATCGTGAAGGTGAAGGAGCCGCAGCCGAAGGAGTGCGCGCAGCTCCGCAAGGGCCAGGTGCTCTACACCTACCTGCACCTCGCCCCCGACCCGAAGCAGACCGAGGCGCTGATGAAGTCCGGCGCGACCTGCATCGCCTACGAGACGGTGACCGCGCCGGACGGCTCGCTGCCGCTGCTGACGCCGATGAGCGAAGTCGCCGGCCGCATGTCGGTGCAGGTCGGCGCGTATTGCCTGCAGAAGGCGAACGGCGGCCGCGGCATCCTGCTCGGCGGCGTGCCGGGCGTGGCGCCGGCCAAGGTCGTGATCCTCGGCGGCGGCGTCTCCGGCACGCACGCGGCCGAGATGGCCGTCGGCCTGCGCGCGGACGTCACGGTGGTCGATCGCTCGATGAAGCGGCTGCGCGAGCTGTCGTCGCATCTTCGGGCCAACGCTGCGCACCGAGTATTCGACGCAGGAGCACATCGACGCGCTCGTCATCGACGCGGACCTCGTGATCGGCGCGGTGCTGATCGCGGGCGCCGCGGCGCCGAAGCTCGTGACGCGCGACATGGTCCGCCGCATGAAGGCGGGCGCGGTGCTGGTCGACATCTCGATCGACCAGGGCGGCTGCTTCGAGACCAGCAAGGCCGACGACGCACGCCGACCCGACGTACGTGGTCGACGACGTGATCCACTACTGCGTGGCGAACATGCCGGGCGCCGTGCCGCGCACGTCCACCTTCGCGCTCAACAACGCCACGCTGCCCTTCGCGCGCAGGCTCGCCGACCACGGCTGGAAGGCGGCGATGCAGGCCGACCCGCATCTCGCAAACGGCCTGAACGTGCACGAAGGCCACGTCACGAACGAGGCCGTCGCGAAGGACCTCGGCTGCCCTACAAGCCCGTCGCGGATTTCCTGAAGTAGGACGTTCGCTACCGGGCTCGCGCCCTGCCGCAAGACCCCCGCCGGCCACAGCCGTCGGGGGTCTTTTCTTTCGCGAGCACTCGCTGACGATGACCTCGGCCCGCCCGAACGGGTAATCTGGCCACTCGTTCCCGGGAAGCCGAGCCATGGCACGATCGAGCACGTCGTTCCGCGACCGCACGGTGCTGGTCACCGGCGCGTCGAGCGGCATCGGCCGCGAGACGGCGCTCGCCTTCGCCGCGGCCGGCGCCAACCTGGTGCTGGTCGCGCGCCGCGCCAAGGTGCTCGGCAAGCGTCGCCGCGCGAGGCGCGCAAGCTCGGCGCGGAAACGCTGGTCGCCGCCGACCGACGTCACCAAGCCCGACGTCGGTGCGGCCTGCTTCCGCAAGGCCGTAAAGCGCTTCGGCCAGGTGGACGTCGTCGTCAACAACGCGGGCGTGCTGATCCCGGCCAAGGTCGTGCGACCTCGCGACGCCGACCTGCAGCGCATGCTCGACGTGAACCTGTTCGGCGCGCTGCACGTGATGCAGGAGGCGGTGAAGGTGATGCGCGAGCAGGGCCGCGGCCACATCGTCAACGTGGGCTCGCTCGCCGGTCGGCGCGGCTTCTCGCCGCTCGGCGGCTACTGCGCGACCAAGTTCGCGCTGGTCGGGCTCACCGAGGCGCTGCGCACTGGAGCTCGTCGGCGAGCGCATCCACGTCTCGCTGGTGCTGCCCGGCGTCGTCGACACGCCGATGGCGACCGCCGCACAGCACGACCCGGCCACGCGGACATGTCCTGGCCCGAGCGCGCTCACCATGCCGCCGTCCTGGGTGGTGCTGGTCGCATCTTCCTCGCGATCCGCTTCCGGCTCGCCGAGATCGCCGTGCCGCCCGGCACCGCGCTGATCGAGAAGCTCGCGGCGCTCGCGCCCGGCACGACCGACGCGCTGCTGCGCCGCGTGACCGACGTCGCGCGCAGCATGAGCGACTGGCGCCGCGCGCGCGATGCGGCGCGTACCGCGTCCCGCATTCGCAACCGCAGAGAACCCGATGACCTTCGAGAACCTGACCATCGAGCGCGACGGCGCCGTCGCCGACCTGTGGCTCGACCGCCCGGAGAAGCTGAACGCGCTGCACCGCGCGCTGTGGCACGTCGATCCCGGCTGCGGTCGCAGCAGCTCGACGCCGACCCCGAGGTGCGCGCGATCGTGCTCGCCGGCCGCGGCAAGGCGTTCTGCGCCGGCATCGACCTGATGGACCACGCGCCGGCGCCTCGCCGGCGGCGGCTCGCTGTCCGGCCGCGGCGAATCGTCGGTCGGCAAGCGCCGCGCGCTGCTACGACGACGTCCGCCGCTACCAGCACACCGTGAGCAGCTTCGCCGACACGAACAAGCCGGTGATCGCGGCCGTGCACGGCGCCTGCATCGGCGCCGGCATGGACCTGATCACGGCCTGCGACATCCGGCTCGCCTCGGCCGACGCGAAGTTCTCGGTGCGCGAGACGAAGATCGCGATGGTCGCGGACGTCGGCACGCTGCAGCGCCTGCCGCGCGTGATCGGCGATGGCCCGGCGCGCGAGCTGATCTTCACGGGCTGCGACATCGATGCGGCGCGCGCGCTCGCGATCGGGCTCGTGAACGACGTGCTGCCCGACCACGAGTCGCTGCACGCGCGCGCGCAGGCGCTCGCGCAGGAGATCGCCGCCAACTCGCCGCTCGCCGTGCAGGGCTCGAAGCAGGTGCTCGGCTTCGCGTGCCGCCGCGAGGTGGACGCGGCGCTCGACTACGTCGCGCTGTGGAACTCGGCGTTCCTGCACTCGGAGGATCTCGCCGAGGCGATGAACGCGTTCATGCAGCGGCGCAAGCCGGAGTTCCACGGGCGCTGATCGCTGGCTGTCCGCGAGGTTGGCGGCTCGCGCTCGCGCGTCGGGGTGGTCGGGCTGGCGGGGACGCCGTGAACCCGTCCCTGGGGGCTCGGGCGCCGCGTCCATGCGGCGCGACGCCCCGCACCATGCCACGACCCCGACACACGCCGACACGACGATGACAGCGGCGCGACGTCGCAAGCGCGCTGTGCGCAACGGCTCGCAATGCGCGCGAACGCGCGAGGTCCGCCGCCACTGCAACGCGCATCCGTGCAGGGCGGTGGTGTCAGGTCCGCGCGGGCGTCGCGCGGCATGGACGCCGCGCGCGAGCCCCCACGGACGGGTTCACGGCGTCCCTGCGCACGGCAGCCCGGGACACCACCGCCCGGGCGACGGAGCGCCGATCGCAGTCGACGCGACGGCGCTACGCGCTCTTCGCCTGCGCCGCCGGCTTCGCCGAGTCGCGCAGCTCGCGCCGCAGGATCTTGCCGACGTTCGACTTCGGCAGCTCGTCGCGGAACTCGATGAACTTCGGCTTCTTGTAGCCCGTCAGGTGCTGCTTGCAGAACTCCATCAGCTCGCGCCTCGGTGAGCGCCGGGTCCTTGCGCACGACGAACACCTTGACCGCCTCGCCCGACTTCTCGTCCGGCACGCCGACCGCCGCGCACTCGACCACGCCCGGGTGCATCGCGACGACGCCCTCGACCTCGTTCGGGTACACGTTGAAGCCGGAGACGATGATCATGTCCTTCTTGCGATCGACGATCTTCGTGTAGCCGCGCTCGTCCATGATCGCCGATGTCGCCCGACTTGAAGAAGCCGTCCGGCGTCATCGACCTTCGCGGTCTCGTCGGGCCGCTGCCAGTAGCCCGCCATCACCTGCGGGCCGCGGATCGCGATCTCGCCCGCCTGGCCGAGCGGCACGCGGCTGCCCCGCGTCGTCGAGGATCGCGATCTCGGTGTTCGGGACACGGCAGGCCGATCGTGCCGTTGTACTCGCGTGACTGTTGATCGGGTTGCAGGTCGCGACCGGCGAGGTCTCCGACAGGCCGTAGCCCTCGATGATCGGCACGCCGGTGAGCTTGAGCCACTTCTCCGCGACCGCCTGCTGCACGGCCATGCCGCCGCCGTTCGCGATGCGCAGGCTCGAGAAGTCGAGCTTGCTGGAACTCGGGGTTCTCGGCGAGCGCGTTGTACAGCGTGTTGACGCCCGGGATGCACGTTGAACTTGTACTTGGCGAGCTCCTTGACGAAGCCCGTCGATGTCGCGCGGGTTCGCGATCAGCACGTTCAGCGCGCCGAGGCGGATGCCGCCGAGGCAGTTCACCGTGAGCGCGAACACGTGGTACAGCGGCAGCGCGCAGACGTAGACCATACTGCTCCGGCACCGGGCCGCGGCTCGTGTCGTTCAGCGCCGGCTGCACTCCACGCCTCGAGCTGCAGCACGTTCGCGACGAGGTTGCGGTGCGTGAGCGTCGCGCCCTTCGACACGCCGGTCGTGCCGCCGGTGTACTGCAGGAACGCGACGTCCTGCGGACCGAGTTCGACCGGGCGACAGCTTGCCGCGCGCGCCCTCGTCGAGCGCGTCGACTGAACCGCACGTGGCCCGGGCAGCGAGTACTCCGGCACCATCTTCTTGATCGCGCCGCACGACGAAGTTGACGATCGATGCCCTTCGGGAAGCCGAGCATGTCGCCGATCGAGGCCACCACCACGTGCTTGACCGGCGTCTTCGCGATCACCTGCTGCAGCGTCGTGCAGAAATTCTCGAGGATGATGATCGCCTCGGCGCCCGAGTCCTTCAGCTGGTGCTCGAGTTCGCGCGGCGTGTAGAGCGGATTGACGTTCACGACGACGTAGCCCGCGCGCAGCACGCCCGCGAGCGCGATCGGGTACTGCACGACGTTCGGCATCATGATCGCGACGCGCGCGCCGCGCTCCAGGCCGCGCCCCTGCAGCCACGCGCCGAACGCCTTCGAGTAGCGGTCGATCTCGGCGAACGTGAAGTAGCGGTCCATGAACGCATACGCGTTGCGACCGGCGTACTTCGCGAACGCCTCCTCCATCAGCTGCACGAGCGACGAGTACTGGTCGACGTCGACGTCGGCGGGCACGCCCGGCGGATAGTTCTTCAGCCAGAAACGATCCATGGTCTCCCCCTTCGGTCTGTGATACCGCTCAAATTGCCTCGTCGCGGCGCAGGCTGCAATCCGGAATTCGTGCGCCGCCATCGCGGTCAGCGCGCTGCTGCGCCGCAGCAATCAAGTCAGCGCGTGCGCACGACGATCGGCACGTTGCACAGTTCGATGTGCCCGGCCGGCACCTTGTACCACTCGTCCCGGCGGTTGCGACGGCCTCCACCAGCGCCGCGAACGTCGCGCGTGTCGGTGCGGATCACCTCGAGCCGGCTCCGCTCGGCGGCCGGCACGTCGGCCGCGAGGCGCACGCTGCGGATCGGCACGTGCTGCTCCGGCTGCTCGTAGAACCCGAGCGGGCCCGTGCCACGCGGCAGCGTCGACAGCAGCTCCATGCCCTGCACCACCCGGCCCACGAGCGCGATGTTGCGGTCGAGCTGCCGCGGCGCGTGCCCGATCACCACGTACAGCTCGGCGCCGTTGCCGCTGTCCACCTCGTTGCCCCGCCCGGCACCGACCATCGCAGTAGCAGTGCGCGAGCCACGCCTGGCCCGTCGCGGATCACGGCCGGCCGGGAAGCCGCCCGAGAACCCGACCTCGGGCGCATAGCCGTCGACGTCCGGCAGCCGCGTGAACGGCAGCGACGCGGTCAATCGGCACGGTGAATTCGGGCGGCAGCGTCGCGCGCGCCTTGCCGAGGTCCCGCTTGCCGTCCGGATCGCCCCACTGCACGACGTAGTTGTCCTGCGAGCGGATGATCGGCAGTCCGTCGAAGTAGCCCTGCCGGGCCAGCATGCGGATGTTGGCAACGTGCGCGGGCGCGAATGCCGGCGCAAGCTCGATGACGACCCGGCCCGTCGCGAGTTGCAGGTACAGCGTGTTCTCCGGGTCGAGCGGCCGCCAGTCGGACGGTTTCGAGCCGCCAGCACGTCGGCCATGGTCGGCGGCTTCGGCGCGTCGCCCGGACCATGCGTTGCCGGCCAGGCACAGTAGCGCGGCTGCAGGCAGTCCGCCACGTTACGATCGGGCAGCGCCCGCTGATGCTCGCGAAACATGAATTCAGTCTCCCCGGCAAGCGTCGGATGACCGATGGTATCCAGCGCGCGGCGGCTTCGGCCAATGTCCGGGCACATGGACGACGTGCTGATCCTGGGCCCGCAGTTCCGCGCCCCCAACCTGCGCGAAGCCCTCGACGCGGGCCGGGCTCCAGGGACCGGTCGCGGCGATCACGGCGGGCTGGCAGGAGCGCGAGGGCGAACTCGGCGCGCTCGAGGACCACCTCGGCCAGCCAGTGCGCGACCTGCGGCTGTACGAACGGGCGGAAGCCGCCTTTACCCAGGACCCGGCCCTGCACGAGGCCCATCGCCGCCGGCAAGGCGAACTGCGGACGCTGCAGGACCTGTACCGGGTGCGCCTCGACCACGCCAAGGCGGCCGCGCGCGAGCTGTTCGCGGCCGGAAGACTCTTCGGAACTGATGCGCAATGCCCGGCGGGCCGCGGTGGCCGCGCTCCGTCGGCTGGACGCCGAGCACCTGCGCACGATCGCGCGCCTGCACGCGCGCCTCGATGCCGACTGGTCCGCGGCGAAGCGCGCCGTCCTCGCCCGCCAGTTCGACGAGCTCGAGCACGTCGTCGGGCAGTGCCGACGCGATCTGCATCGCGGGCGGCCACGTCGCCGTGCTGCTCAACCGCCTGCGGCTGTTCGGGCTCGAGCGCCTGCTCCGCACCCGGCCGGTCGTCGCATGGTCCGCCGGCGCGATGGCGATCGCCGAGCGCGTGGTGCTGTTCCACGACCACCCGCCGCAGGGCGCCGGCAACGCCGAGCTGTTCGAGGCCGGCCTCGGGCTGGTGCGCGGCGCCGTGTTCCTGCCGCATGCGGCCTCGCGGCTCGCACTCGACGATCCGACGCGCGTCGCGCTGCTCGCGCGCCGACTGGCCCGGCCGCGTGCCTGCACGCTCGACGACGGCGACGCAGCTGCACTGGCACCGCGGCCGGCTCGCGGCAGTGCGCTCAGGTCGCTGCGGTTGATGCGCACCGCCGGCGCACGGCTGCCTGACGGAGGCCGGCGCGCATGACGCCTCCGAGCGGCGGCCTTCGCGACCGCTGCGCGTTCGCCGATCGTCGACCCGGGCGGCGTCACGTTCGTCTACCACGGCGATGCGGACGCGGTGAACCTGCGCTGCTGGATCCACGGCCTGCCGGCGGCCAGCCCTTCGAGCGCGTCGGCGACAGGGACCTGTGGGTGCTGCGCGTCGAGCTGCCCGAGAACTCGCGCATCGAGTACAAGTTCGAGGTCGTGCGCGACGGGCACGAGGAATGGATCCTCGACCCGCTGAACCCGCTGCAGGCCGCGGATCCGTTCGGCGCCAACTCGGTCGCGCAGGGCCACGGCTACGCGCGCCCGGAGTGGACGCTCGCCGACGCACCGGCGCGCGCCGGCACGGTCGACGAGGTCGCGGTGCACAGCGCCGCGCTCGGCGACGACCGCCACGTCGCCGTCTACGTCCCGGCGCGCTTCCGCCGCAGCCGTCGCTACCCGCTGCTGGTCGTGCACGACGGCTTCGACTACCTGCGCTACGCGAACCTGCAGGTCGTGCTCGACAACCTGATCCACCGGCTCGAGATCCCGCCGCTGATCGCCGCGCTCACGCAGTCGCCGGACCGGCTCACCGAGTACGCGGGCCACGACGGGCACGCGCGCTTCGTCGCGCAGGAACTGCCGCGAGCAGCTGCAGCATTCGTTCCCGCTGCACCGCGAGCCCGGCGGCGCGCGGACTGATGGGCGCGAGCTTCGGCGCCGTCGCGTCGCTGCACGCCGCATGGCGCCACCCGGGCGCGTTCGGCCGGCTGGTGCTGCAGTCCGGCTCGTTCGCGTTCGCGGACATCGGCCACCACCGGCGGTCACGCGACGTTCGACCCGGTGGCGCGCTTCGTCAACGAGTTCCGCCGCCGGCCCGGGCCGGCCCGCCGAGCGCATGTACCTGTCCTGCGGCATCTACGAGTCGCTGATCTACGAGAACCGCAGCCTGGTGCCGCTGCTGCGCCACCACGGCATTGAGGTACGCTACGAGGAAGTCCGCGACGGCCACAACTGGGAGAACTGGCGCGACCGGCTGCAGTCGGCGCTCACCTGGCTGTTCCCCGGGCCGCTGTGGATGGTCTACGAATGACCCGAACGGGCGCCTGAAGGAGACACGCGTGGCCCAAGTCACCCGGCACATCGGGCTGTCGCTCGGCGCCGACATCTGCTGGCCGATCTGCTTCGAGGCGATCCTCGGCCGGCTCGAAGCTCGTCGATCCCGCACGGGGGCGACACGCTCGGCTTCGAGGTGAGCCGCGTCACGATCGAGCCGTTCGACCTGCGCCAGCCGGTGCGCTACGACCTCGTGATCGACCGGCTCACGCACTGGTACTACACCAGCCGCGAGTGGATCAAGAAGGCCGTCGTGCTGAACGACACCTACGTGTTCAACAACCCGTGGTCGATCCAGTCGAACGAGAAGCACACGACCTACTGCGCGATGATGCGGCTCGGCCTCGGCGTGCCGGACACGTGGATGCTGCCGCCGAAGGCCTACGAGCAGACCGCCGACCTGCAGCCGACGCTGGCGCGCTACGCGCAGTTCTTCGACCTCGGCCAGATCGGCGCGAAGCTCGGCTACCCGCTGTTCATGAAGCCGTACGACGGCGGCGGCTGGGTCGGCGTGTCCAAGGTCGACGACGAGGCGCAGCTGCGCGCGGCCTACGAGGCGAGCGGCACCAAGCTCATGCACCTGCAGGCGGCGGTGATTCCGTACGAGCTCTTCGTGCGCTGCATCGGCCTCGGGCCCGCAGACGCGCGTCGTCAACTACGACCCGGCCGCGCCGCTGCACGACCGCTACCGGATGGACCGCGGATTCCTCACGCCCGAGCAGCAGTCCGAGCTCGAGGACATCACGCTCACGATCAACGCGTTCTTCGGCTGGGACTTCAACTCCTGCGAGGCGCTGCTGCAGGGCGGCGGCTGGTACCCGATCGACTTCGCGAACGCCTGCCCGGACTCGCAGGTCACGTCGCTGCACTACCACTTCCCGTGGCTGATCAAGGCGAACCTGCGCTGGGCGATCTTCTGCGCGGCGACGAGGCGGCGCGTGCGCCACAACCTCGACTGGGAGCCGTACTTCGAGATCGCGGCGCAGGACCTGCCGTACCGCGAGAAGCTGCGCCGCTACGCGCTGCTCGCCCGGCAGCACTTCGACGCGGAGCACTTCGAGGAATTCTGCGCGCGGCACCTCGGCGCACCTCGACGAGGTCGCCGACGAGTTCTTCGGCACGGCGGCCGCGAAGGACGCGGTGCGCAAGAAGGTGACGGCGCTGTTCCCGGCGCACGAGGTCGACGAGTTCACCGAGCTGTTCTTCGGCCGCATCCAGCGCTGGCGTGACGCCGAGGGCCGCGTCCGCATGAAGAAGGACTGGTTCGGCTGGCACACGCATCGCCTGCCGCGCGATGCCCGCGTCGTGCGCTGGGGCCACTAGGGCACGCCGGTGCTGCTGTTCCCGACCGCGGGCGGCGACTGCGAGGAGGCCGAGCGCCACGGGCTGATCGGCGCGCTCGCGGGCCTGATCGACGCCGGACGCATCAAGGTCTACTCGATCGACAGCGTCGCGGGACAGCACTGGATCTCGCGGCAGCACTCGCCCGAGTACTGCTCGCGGGTGCAGAACCTGTTCGACGCCTACGTCTACGAGGAGGTCGTGCCGCTGATCCGCAGCGACTGCGCTTCGCACGACATCGAGATCATCGCGACGGGCGCCTCGTACGGCGCGTTCTTCGCGGTCGCGAGCCTGTGCCGCCACCCGGACGCGTTCCGGATGGCGCTCGGCATGAGCGGCACCTACGACCTGTCGAGCTACCTGCAGGGCCGCTGGAACGACGACTTCTACTTCTCCTCGCCGCTGCACTTCCTGCCGGGCCTCGGCGAGGGCTGGCAGCTCGACGCGTTGCGCCGCCGCTTCGCGATCCTCGCGACCGGCTCCGGCCGCTGGGAGGATCCCGGGGAATCCTGGCGGCTGGCGCACGTGCTGGGCTCGAGAGGCATCCCGAACCGCGTCGACGACTGGGGCGCCGGGCGTCGACCACGACTGGCCGACCTGGCTCGCGATGCTGCCGAAGTACCTGTCCGAGGTGGCCTGACGCGCCCGATCTGTGACCGGCCGCGCACTTTTCTCGCGCTGGACGCTGCGGTTCCGTGGTCCGCGGAGCGCATGCGGCTAGATTTCGTCCCACGGCGATGCTGCGCCGTCTGGATACAGGGAACCGGTACGTGAGCAACGACGCGAACACCTTGAAGTCGACGCCCGATCCGTGGCGCGAGGACCTGCCCGTATGCCGCGTGTACTCGCACTCGCCAGCGGTTCCGGCAGCAGCTCGAGGGCTACGTGGGCGACGTGGTGCGCTTCACCACGGCCCGCGATAAGGAGCCCCGCGAAGCGCTGATCGTCGACTGCACGGCGTCGACGGACATCATCCGCACTGCCCGCGCCCAGTTCCCGGCGCACCCGCTGATGGCGGTGATCCCGGACTCCGACACGTCGCAGATCATCGAAGCGCTCGCGCGGGGCGTGGACGGCGTGATTTCGCTCACCGATCCGCCGAGCGCCTGGCGCGAGGGCCTGAACGTGATCCTCGGCGGCGGTCGCTGGGTCGGCGGCCCCGGCCTCGACGTCAGCCTCGAGCAGAAGTACGCGAGCTACGGCATCGCCACGCACGACCGCCATTCGGGCGACGTGACGATGCGCACCCAGTTGTTCGTCAAGAACCGGCTCGGCGAGGAGTCCAGCGACTGAGTCCCGCGCCTGGCTCAGCGTGCGCCGAACTTCGGCGCCCGCTTCTCCCGGAACGCCAGCACACCCTCGAGGAAGTCGGGACTGTCCCCGAGCTTCGCCTGTGCCGCAGCCTCCGCTTCCAGCTGCGCGGCCAGGCTCGCCGTAACTGCAGATGCCATCAGCGAACGGACGCCGAGGAACGCCTCGCGCGGTCCGGCCGCAAGTGCCTGCGCCACTTCGAGCGCGCGCGCCGCGAACTTCGCGTCGTCGACGCACTCGGCGATCAGCCCGATTCGCGCGGCCTCCTCTGCTCCGATCGTCTGGCCGGTGAGCGCGAACGCACGGGCACGCGCCTCGCCGATGCGCCGGGCCAGGAAATACGTGCCACCCATGTCCGGCACCAGGCCCAGCTTGGGCGCGAAGACGAACGTCAGGCTGGCCGATTGCGCCGCCGACCGTGATGTCGCCGGTGAGCGCGAGCGAGGCGCCGGCACCCGCGGAGACTCCGTTCAGCCCGACGACCAGCGGTACCGGCAGGTTGCACCACATCAGCGCGGCCGGGTTGTAGTACTCGCGCAGGCGCGCCGCCATCAGCTGGCCCATCGACTGGCCTGCGGCGGGAAAGCTCTCGGGGTCCGTCAGGTCGGCGCCCGCGCAGAAGCCACGGCCCGCACCGGTGAGCAGCACGGCGCGCAGGCTGCTATCCTTCTGGATCGCCTCGGCACAGTCCTTCAGGTCCTTCAACAGGCCCAGCGAGAGGCTGTTCAGCTTCTGGGGACGATTCAGCGTAACGACCAGGACATCGTCCTTGCGCTCGCAGAGCAGGTTCTCGAACTCCATGCCTCGGGCCTCGTATGCGGTTGCACCGGGAGTTATGATCGCATGATCTTCCACTCGCATGCGTGGCTCGCCGTGATCGTCAAATTCTCGACTCGCTACGGCAAGCTGACGATGCACGGCGACGCCGCGGTCGCGCTGCTGAAGGGCATGGGACACACCGGCACGGTGCCGGGCGCGATCCTTGCCGCGGACCTGCCCGCGGCACTCGCGCAGCCTGCAGCGCATGCTCGAGCTGTCGGGCGACTCGACCGGCAGTGCAGCGCCTCCTCCACCTGACGAGGGCGACGAGGAGGGCCGCGAGCGCGAGCCGGTGATCACGCTGCGCACGCGAGCCGTGCCACTGCTCGACATGATGCGAACGGCGATCGATCGCGGCTCCGACCTGATGTGGGAACGGGCGTAGCTCGCGCCACGATGGCACGCGCGCTGGGCCTGGTCCTGCCGGCGCTGGCACTGCTGCTGCTCGCGGCGCACTTCTTCCGCGCCGCGCTGTTCCCGCTTGCGGCGCTGTCCGTCGGCTCGCTCGGCCTGCTGTTCGTGCGCCGGCGCTGGGCGGCGCCCGCGCTGCGCGCGTTGCTGCTGCTCGGTGCACTGGAGTGGGTGCGCACGGCCTGGGCGCTCGCCTCGTACCGTGCGTCGAGCGGCCGGCCCTACCTGAGAATGCTGGCGATTCTCGGCGCCGTCGCTGCGTTGACGCTGGTCGCAGCGTGGCTGGTCGGCCGGCGCCGGCAGCGGCATGACCGCGGTCCCGGCCCGGTTTGATATTGGCTGCACGACCGTGCAGCATGCCGGCCAGACTGCTGGAACGAGGAGAGTTCACTTGACGCATCGACGCTCATGGCGCGGAGCAGCCTGATCGCGCTGGTCGGCCTCGCGGCCGGGACAGCGATCCAGGTCGCCGCCGCGGACACCTACTGGCCGCCGATTACGCAGGTTCCGACCGACGTGCGCTCCACCGGGCGCTTCGTCTGGGGTGAACTGCTCACGCGTGACGTGGGTGCAGCGGCCGAGTTCTACGGCAAGGTTTTCGGCTGGACGTTTGAGACGTACGGCCCCGAGGACGACCTGAAGACCTACACGGTCGTGCTGTCCGGCGGGACGCCGATCGGCGGCATGGTCTATGCGGCACCGCGCAAGGACGAGAAGAAGCAGCGCTCGGCCCGCTGGGTCGGCCTGATCTCGGTGCCGGACGTGCAGGCCGCGGCGAACTGGGTCGAGAAAGATGGCGGCAAGGTGCTGATGCCACCGCGGCAACTCGGGGAGCGCGGCACTGCGGCACTGTTCGCGGACCCGGAAGGCGGATTGTTCGGCGTGATCAACTCGGCTACCGGAGATCCCGAGGATTACCTCGGCGAAGACAACCAGTGGCTCTGGATCGAGCTGTGGGCCGCCGATGCGGCGAAGATGGCGGCGTTCTACAAGGGCGTCGCCGGGTATGACGTCACCGACGGCGCCGCGAAGGGCGAAGCGACTGGATTCCAGTTGCGCTCCGGCGGCTACGCGCGGGCCGGCATCATGCCCAAGCCCGGAAAGACTCCTACTGCCTGGGTCCCGTACATCCGCGTCAAGAGCGTGCCGGAGACCGTCGCCAGTGCGTCGGCCGCCGGTGCTCGCGTGGTCATGCAGCCGCGCGAGCTGCACGGCACGCCGGTCGCGATCCTGGTCGACCCGACCGGGGCAGTGTTCGCCGTCGCCGAATGGGCCGGCCGCGCCAGGGAGGCAAAATGAGCCGCCTGAATCGTCCGCTCGTCGCCGTGGTCGCCGCACTGGGCCTGGCTGCGCTGGCCGGCTGTGAATCGTCCGGGTACGGCGGCACCACCGTCAGCGGCGGCATGTATTACGGCGCGGCCTATTACCCGGGTGGCTACTACCCGGGCTATTACCCGGGCTACCCCTGCTGCTACGACGGTGGCGACATCATCATCAACCCGCCCGACCGGCCGGAGAACCGACCGGAGAGGCCCGGGACTGGCGGGGATCGCCCGACGACCTTGCCAGCCGGCCCCGAGAACCTGCCGTCGTCGCGGCCCACGACGCGACCGGCACCCGCCCTTCGGCTCGCCCGACGCCTGCCCCATCGGCCCGACCGGCGCCGCGCCGACGCCGCGCCCGATGGCTGGGGGCGGAGGCCGCCGCCGCTAGTCGCAGCATCCGAACACCCCGGCGCAGCAAATCGGTGCCGGGGGTTCGGAAAACGCCTCCAGTCCGGTAACCTTGCGGCCCCTGCCCGTGCCAGCAGCCGCCCTCTTCCAGGGCGGCAGCCGTGGCCGGGCCATTGCAGACGCGACCGTCGAGGAACCCGATGTCATTCAAGATCGCACTCACGGGAGCCGGCATCGTCGCCGTGCTCGCCGCAGGCAGCGCAGCCATGGCCGCCAACGCCCCTTCAGAGAACCAGCAGCAACTCGCAGCACCGCTCGTCGCGCCCTGGACCGGGCCTTACGGCGGCGTGCCGCCGTTCGACAAGGTCAAGGTGGACATGCTCGCGCCGGCACTCGAGGTGGGCATGGCCCGCAACCTCGCCGAGATCGAGCAGATCGCGAACAATCCCGGCGCCGCCGACGTTCGACAACACGATCGCTGCGCTCGAGCGCAGCGGCCGCGCGCTGAGCCGCGCCGCCACGGTCTACAACGTCTACAGCTCCACGATGAACGACGACGCCGTGCAGGCCGTCGAGCGCGAGATGGAGCCGAAGCTTGCCGCGTTCTTCGACCAGGTCTACCAGAACGAGGCGCTGTTCAAGCGCATCTCTGCCGTCTACGACGCTCGCGAGACGTCGAACCTGACGGCCGAGCAGAAGCGCCTCGCCTGGTACAACTACACGCAGTTCGTGCGCGCGGGCGCGAAGCTCGATCCGGAGAAGAAGAAGCGTCTCGCGGCGATCAACCAGGAGCTCGCGACGCTGTACACGACGTTCGGCCAGAACGTGCTGGCCGACGAGAACAACGAGTTCGTGCTGCTCGACAAGGAGTCCGACCTCGACGGGCTGCCCGACTCGGTCCGCGAGGGCGAGGCTCTCGCCGCGGAGGCACGCGGCAAGAAGGGCCAGTGGGCCGTGCAGAACACGCGCTCGAGCGTCGAGCCGTTCCTCACCTACTCGAACCGTCGCGACCTGCGCGAAAAGGTCTGGCGCATGTTCGTGAACCGCGGCGACAACGGCGGCAAGACGGACAACAACGCCACCATCGCGCAGATCCTGAAGCTGCGCGACGAGCGGGCCAAGCTGCTCGGCTACGCGACCCACGCGCACTGGCGGCTCGAGGACTCGATGGCGAAGAACCCCGATCGCGCCATGGCGCTGATGACGGCGGTGTGGCCTGCGGCGGTCGCGCGCGTGCACGAGGAGGTCGCCGACATGCAGGCGATCGCCAACAAGGAAGGCGCCGGCATCAAGATCGAGCCCTGGGACTACCGCTACTACGCGGAGAAGGTCCGCAAGGAGAAGTACGACCTCGACGAGACCGAGATCACGCCCTACATGCAGCTCGACAACCTGCGCGAGGGCATGTTCTACATGGCGAAGGAGCTGCTCGGCCTCAGCTTCAAGCCGGTCAAGGAAGGCTCCGTGCCCGTCTATCACCCCGACGTGAAGGTCTGGGAGGTCACGGATGACAAGGGCGGGCTCGTTGGCCTGTGGTATTTCGATCCCTACGCGCGCAAGGGCAAGCGCTCGGGCGCATGGATGAACGCGTACCGCAACCAGGAGCGCTTCGACGGCGACGTGAAGACGATCGTCTCGAACAACTCGAACTTCGTGAAGGGCAAGGCCGGCGAGCCGACGCTGATCAGCTGGACCGACGCGACGACGCTGTTCCACGAGTTCGGCCACGCGCTGCACGGGCTCAGCTCGAACGTGAGCTACCCGACGCTGTCCGGCACGAACGTCGCGCGCGACTACGTCGAGTTCCCGTCCCAGCTGCTCGAGCACTGGCTCGCGACGCCGGAGATCCTCAACCGCTTCGCGCTCAACTACAAGACCGGCAAGCCGATCCCGCCGGAGCTGGTCGCGAAGATCAAGAAGGCCGAGAAGTTCAACGAGGGGTTCCAGACGGTCGAGTACCTGTCGAGCGCCATCGTCGACATGAAGCTCCACCTCGCGGCCGCCGAGCCGATCGACCCGGACGCGTTCGAGCGCAACACGCTGGCCGCGATCAACATGCCGAGCGAGATCGTGATGCGCCACCGCACGCCGCAGTTCATGCACGTCTTCGGCGGCGACGGCTACTCGGCCGGCTACTACAGCTACCTGTGGTCCGACACGATCACGGCCGACGCATGGGAGTCGTTCATGGAGGCCGGCGGCCCGTGGGACAAGGCCCAGGCGAAGAAGCTGAAGGAGCTGCTGTCGAAGGGCAACACGGTCGATCCGGCCGACGCCTACCGTGAGTTCCGCGGCCGCGATCCGGACATCGGCGCGCTGATGCGCAAGCGCGGCTTCCCGGAGCCGGCGAAGGCCACGCCCGCGCCGACCGCCAACTGACGCAGACAGGGGACATTCTCCCTTCCGGAGAATGTCCCCTATTTTTCGGCGAGGCCGAGCAGGAACGCGTACTCCTCGGCCAGCTCGCGATAGCGCTGGAAGCGGCCCGACTTGCCGCCGTGCCCCGCCTCCATGTTCACGCGCAGCAGCAGCGGGTTCGCATCGGTCTTGAGGCGCCTCAGCCGCGCCACCCATTTCGCGGGCTCGAAGTACTGGACCTGGCTGTCCCACAGCCCCGTGGTCACCAGCATCGCCGGATAGTCCTGTGACGAGACGTTGTCGTACGGCGAATACGACAGCATGTATTCGTAGTATTCCCGCTCCGCCGGATTGCCCCACTCGTCGTACTCGTTGGTCGTGAGCGGCAGGCTCTCGTCGAGCATCGTCGTCACGACGTCGACGAACGGCACGTGCGCGACGATGCCTGCGTAGTCCTGCGGCGCCTGGTTGGCCACCGCGCCGACCAGCAGGCCGCCCGCGCTGCCGCCCCTCGCGAACACGCGCTTCGGATCCGCATAGCCCTCGCGCACCAGGAACCGCGTGACGTCCACGAAGTCGTCGAACGTGTTGCGCTTGCGGAGCAGTCGCCCGTCGTCGTACCAGCGCCGTCCCATCTCCTGGCCGCCGCGGACCTGCGCGACCGCATAGACGAAGCCGCGATCCAGCAGCGAGAGAACCGGCGCAGAGAAGACCGGGTCGGACGACAGCCCGTACGAGCCGTACGCATACTGCAGCAGCGGCGCGGTCCCGTCGCGGCGCAGGTCGCGCCGATGCACGATCGCCACCGGCACACGCTCACCGTCCCTCGCGCTTGCCCACAGGTATTCCGTCACGTAGCGCGCGGGATCGAAATCGCCGAGCACGGGCTCCTGCTTCAACAGCCTGCGCTCGCCGCTGCGCAGGTCGAGGTCGTAGGTCGTGGGCGGAGTCGTCAGCGACGTGTACGTGTAGCGCAGCACGCTGCTGTCGATCTCCTCGTTGTCGCCGAGCGCCATCCGGTACGCCGGCTCGTCCGACGCGAGGAAATACTCCGGGCCGCCGCTCCACGGCCGCACGCGGACCTTGCGCAAGCCGCCGGAACGCTCCTCGATCGCCAGGCAATCGCGGAACACGTCGAACCGATGGATGAAGGTGTCGCCGTCCGGGCCGACGAGGTCGACCCAGCGGCGCGCGATCGCCTTCGTGGCCAACCGGCACCTGCATCAGCCGGAAGTTCGGCGCCTGCCAGTTCGTGCGGATGATCCAGTGCCCGTCGAAGTGCTCGGCGTGGTACTCGTGGTCGCGCTCCCGCGGCAGCAGCACGCGAAACGTCGAGCGACGGATCGGACGCATCCGCGAATCGCTGCTCGCTCGATACGGTGCTCTGCGAGTAAATGTACAGGTAACGGCCGTCCTTGCTGCGCCCGACGTCGGTATAGAAGGCGTCGTCCTCCTCCTCGTGCACGAGCGCGTCGGATTGCGGGTCGGTGCCGAGGACGTGCCGCCGTACGCGCAGGCCGAGCAACGTCTCCGGATCCTTCTCGACGTAGAGCACGGAACGGCTGTCCGCCGTCCAGACGATCGACGGCTCCACGTTCGCGATCACGTCCGGCAGCAGCGCCCCGGTCTCGAGGTCCTTGAAGCGCAGCGAGTACTGCCGGCGCCCGACGGTGTCGTCCGCGAATGCGAGCAGCCGGTTGTCGGGGCTGACCTCGAAGTCGCCCAGCTCGTAGAAGTCCAGGCCGCGCGCGAGCTCGACGACGTCGAGCATCACCTGCTCGGCAGCGCCGGGCACGTCGCGACGCCGGGCGTGCAGCGGATACTCCTCGCCCGCCTCGAAACGCCGGTAGTACCAGTAGCCGCGCTCGCGGTACGGAACGCTGGAGTCGTCCTGCTTGATCCTGCCGACGATCTCCTCGTACAGCTGCTGCTGCAGCGGCGCGAGGTGCGCCAGCATCGCATCCTTGTAGTCGTTCTCGGCCTGCAGGTATGCGAGCACGTCCTGGCTGGCGCGCTCATCGTCACGCAGCCAGTAGTACTCGTCGACGCGCGTGCCGTGCGGCGAGCGCACGTCGAACGGGCGTCGGTGAGCGACGGGCGCCTTCAGACAGCCGCCGTGCCGACGCGCACAGGGTAAATGGGCGGCGTGCCGGCGGCCTGGTAGTACGGCATCATCTGCGGGACCAGCTTTGCCAGCGCCTGCTGCCGCGTCGCATCGCTCGGATGAGTGCTCAGGAACTGCGGCGGTCCCTTGCCGCCACCAACGGCTGCCATCTTCTGCCACAGCGTGACGGCCGCCTGCGGGTCGTACCCGGCCTTGGCCGCGAGCTCGATGCCGATCCGATCTGCCTCTGATTCGGCCTGGCGACTGTTCGGCAGGTTGACCGCAACCTGCGCCGCCGCCACACCGGCCGCGATCGTGCTCGCCGACTGGTCGAGCAGGATTCCTGCCGCGACCACGCCGAGCTGGCTCGCCATCGCGACCGACATGCGCTCGGCGGTGTGGTTCGCGAGCGCATGCGCGATCTCGTGACCCATCACCTGCGCGAGCTCGTCGTCGGTGGGATCGACCTTCAGCAGCAGGCCCGTGTAGATCGCCATGCGGCCGCCCGCCATGCACCACGCGTTGACGTTCTGCGGGTCGTCGACGACTTCGACGGTCCACTCCCATTTCGCGCTGTCCGGCCGCATCTTCACGGCCTGGGCGACCAGCCTCTCGGTGATCACCTTGACGCGGTTGATGACGCGCGGGTCGGTGACGAGCTTGCCTTCCTTCTTGTACTTGCCCATCTCCTGCACGTACGCCTGTCGCGACGAGGCTATGGCCTGGCTCTCCGACACGATCATCAGCTGCTTGCGGCCCGTGGGGCTCGTGGCGCAGCCCGCGACGAGGGCGGCAAATGCGAGCGCGATGGCGAACTTCCGCAACATCCTGTGACTCCTGTGGCGCGATCCAGCCGTGGCGAGGCGCAGATGATGCCGTGCGCCCGCTCCGGCGGGAAGGCCACGCGATCGGCCTGACGGCTCCGGGACGCTCCTGCTGACGGGAGGGTATGCTGCCGGTCGGGGTCAGCCAGCCATCGGGTCCGATGCAAGACTTACGACTGGAACGAATGCACGTTGGTGAGGTCACGCTTAACGTCCAATGCACGGGCACGGGCACGGGCACGGGCCGGGCGCGCCGGTGCTGCTGCTGCACGGGTTTCCGGATTCGCTTGCCTTGTGGAGCGAGACTGCGCCGCGGATCGTTACTGCCGGATTCCGCGTGATCGCGCCCGACCTGCGCGGTTTTGGCGAGTCGGACGCCCCGACGGGCCGTGCCCACTACGCGATGGACCGGATCCTCGGCGACCTGACGGGACTGCTCGACCGGCTGGGTGTCCACGAGCCGGTGCACGTCGTGGGGCACGACTGGGGGGCCGCAGTGGCCTGGTGCCTGGCACTGGCGCACCCCGGACTGGTGCGCAGCAGCGTCGTGATCTCGGTTGGACACCCACGCGAGTACGCCCTGGCCGGCCTCGAGCAGCGACGCAAGGGCGCCTACACGATCTTCTGGCAGCTGCCCGGCATCGCGGAAGCCTCGCTGTCGCGCAACGACTTCGCCGGACTGCGCCACTGGGCCCGGCATCACCCGGACGTGAACAGCTGCGTGCGCGACATGTCGCGACCCGGCAGGCTGACAGCGGGCCTCAACTGGTATCGCGCGAACTTTGCGAGCGTGATGTTCGGCTCGTGGCCGGCGTGCCGGGTGCCGACGCTCGGCATCTGGAGCAGCGAAGATCACTGCCTCGCCGAGGACCAGATGATGAAGTCCGAGCGACGCATGGCCGCGCCATGGCGCTACGAACGCATCGACGGCGCGACGCACTGGCTGCCGCTCGTCGAGGCGGACCGCGTCGGCAGCACTCGCGCTCGACTGGTTCGCGCGCAACTGACCGCGATCAGGCGAGCTCGCGGCCCAGGCGCCGGACGGCCTCGACGAGCAACGGCAGGTCCTCGTCGCGAGTGCGGTGGTTCGCGATCGCCGCACGCAGGCAGTAGTTGCCAGCGCAGCGTCGTATACGATGGCGCCGCGATGCCGCTCTCGTGCAGCCGGATCAGCAGCTCTTCGTTCAGCGCGTTCAGCCGATCCAGGTCGAGGCCACCCGGGTTGTAGCGGAAGCAGACGATGTTGATGGCCGTGGGCGCCATCAGCTCGAGGTCCGGCGACTCGCTCGACCAGCCGCGCCAGCAGCTTCGCCTGCGCAGACGTTGCGGTCGATCAGCTCACCGTAGCGCGCGAGGCCATGCTCCTTGAACGACATCCACACCTTCAGTGCGCGGAAGCCCCGCGACAGCTGCAGGCCGTACTCGCTGAACCACAGCGGTCCGCTCGCGAGGCCGCGCTCGGTCTTCTCCAGGTACTCCGGCGTCAGCGCGAAGGTGCCGCGATGCAGCTGGCGATCACGCACCAGCGCGCAACCCGCCTCGAACGGAACCTGCAGCCACTTGTGCAGGTCGAGCGCGACCGAATCCGCGCGCTCGATGCCCGCGACCAGGCCGCGATGCGAGCTGGACAGCGCGAGCACGGCGCCAATTGCGCCGTCGACGTGGAACCAGAGCTTCTCCCGCGCGCACAGGTCCGCCGAGGCCGCCCAGGTCGTCGACGGAGCCGGTATTGATCGTCGCCGCCGTGCCGATCACGCAGCAGGGCTCGAGACCGGCCGCACGGTCCGCGGCAATCATCGCCTCGAGCATCGCCGAGGTCGATCCGGTAGCTGGAATCGACCGGCACCTTGCGCAACGCGCGGCTGCCGAGCCCGAGCAGCTCGATGGCCTTCTGGATGCAGCTGTGCACTTCCGTCGATGCGTACCAGGTCGTGCGTGCCGCGAGTCCCTGCACGCCCTCAGTTCGCAGGTCGATCCCCGCGGTCGCGTTGCGGGCGACCGCGAGACCGACGAAGTTCGCCATCGATGCTCCGCTCACCAGCAGCCCGCCGGCCGACGCCGGCAGGCCGACGATCTCCTTGCACCAGTCGACGACCTGGGCCTCGACGTGGTTCCCGATGTGGTTGCCGCCACCCATGTTCGGGTTGAGCATCGCGGCGAGGAAATCGCCGAGCGCGCCGAACGCGGTACCCGCGCCCATGTACCACGCCCAGAACCTCGGATGCGTGTTGCCCATGCCGAACGGGGCTACCGACTCGCGAAACTCCTGGTAGACGGCAGCGGGATCCTGCGGCGACATCGGCAACGGCGCATGGAAACGCGCGACGACCTCCTCGGGCAACGGCTGCCAGACCGGGCGTGCACGCACGGTGGCGAGGTCGTCGATCGCGTCGTCGACCGCACGATGGGCCAGCGCGCGAAACGCGTTCCAGTCAGGAGGGTCCAGGCTGCCGGGCGGCGTCGGGTCGTTCATGCCGCAATACTAGCCCGACAGGACGACTCTCGCCTGCGCCTTAGTGCGCGCCCGTCACCGCCGGCTGCACGGCCTTCGTTCCCGGCATGATTTCGAAATCCGGCGGGAAACGCACCAGCATACCCATCAACTGCTCGAGCGGCTTCGGGTTACCGTCGATCTTCGCCTTGCCCGCGGCGACCTGCTGCGCGAACGTCGCCTTGCCGAGCATCACCGTCTCGAGGTCCGCCCGGTTGATCGTCAAGGTGAGGTCCGGGCGCTTTGCCTGGAAGCCCTTGATGCTGCTCAGCGTCGCGTTGCTCAGCTCCACCGCGTACTGCTCGCCGTTGTCCGGCGTCACCAGGTTCATCGTGAACTCGAGGCCGTCGGCCTTCTTGCTGTCGAGCAGGATCGCGACCAGGTCGAGCCACAAGTCCGTCGTCAGCGCGCGAATCACGTCGGGACTGAACGAGCGCGGCGCGATGCCGGCCGGTATCCCTGAGCGCAGCTCGAGCGCCGCCGCGAGGAAACTGTTGCGCAGGCTCGTGCTTTCCTTCTGGTAACCGATCTGCTCGAAGCAGTCCGCCAGCAGGTCCTTCGCCGCCTGGTTGCCCGGCTCGGCGTACACGAGCTTGTTCAGTATCTCCGTCGCGTAGAGGTACTTGCCCTGGTCGTACAGCTCCCTGCCCTTCTTCATGATCTGCGCCGCGCCGCCCATCATCTCCACGTACAGCGGCGCCGCGTCGCGTGGCGAGAGCGGAATCAGCGTGGCCGGGTTCGCATCCCAGTAGCCGAGATAACGGTTGATCACGGCACGACTGTTGTGCTCCTCCGAGCCGTGGTAACTGCGGGCCGCCCATTTCCGCTGCAGGCTCGGCGGCGAGTGGTAGACGTTGTGGATCTCGTTGATCGTCACGCCCTGGTTGGCCAGATGCAGCACGTCGTTGTTCATGTTGGCGTAGATGTCGCGCTGCGTGCGCATCACTTCCTGGATGCGGGCGTTGCCCCAGCGCGGCCAGCTGTGCGCGGCGAACATCACTTCGGCGTCCTGCCCGAACATGTACAGCGCCCGGTTGATTTCCTTCGACCACTCGAGCGCGTCGCGGACCAGTGCGCCGCGCAACGTGTAGATGTTGTGCACCGTGCCGGTGATGTTCTCCGCCGCCCAGAACGCCTTGAACTGCGGGAACCATGTGTTCATCTCCGCAGGCGCCTCGGTCCCCGGCGTGTTCTGGAACACCATCGTGACGCCGTCTACGGTCACTTCCTCGATGTCCTTGCTGATGATCCGGGTCGGCGCGATCAAACCCGACGTCGCCCGCCGCTGTCGTCTTGCCGATCGCCTGGTCGACGTGTGCGAAAGGGCTATGCGGCAGCAGCGCGCCATACTGGTAAAAGGCGCGCCGGCTCATCGCATTGCCCGCGTAGACGTTCTCGGCCACCGCCGCTTCCATGAAGCCAACCGGCGCGATGATCGCCACCTTGCCGCTCGCCACGTCGGCCGCATCGACGACGCCGCGCACGCCGCCGAAGTGATCGACGTGCGAGTGCGAATAGACGACGGCCACCACTGGACGCGCGCCCAGCTTCTCGTTGACCAACGCCAGCGCAGCTCGCGCCGTTTCCTTCGACGTCAGCACGTCGAACAGGATCCAGCCGGTGTCGCCCCTGATGACGCTCATGTTGGCGAGGTCGAAACCGCGCACCTGGTAGATCTTGCCGGCACGACTTCGTAGAGGCCGTAAGCCATGTTCAGCACGGCCTGGCGCTGAGCGATGGATTGATGCTGTCGAACGACTTGCCCTGCAGCAGGTAGTCGTAGCTGCCGATGTCCCACGCGACGTTGCCCGCGTCCGCCATGATCTTGCGGTAGCTCGGCGCAGCGATGAAGCCCTGCTTCACCTCGTCAAAGTCGCGCTTGTCGTCGAACGGCAGCGTCGCGCGCAGGCCGTCCTGCAACTCGATCGTGTACGTGCTCGGTGGCTTGCCTTTCGGGTGGAAGTGCTTGCCTTGCATCGCACCCGGGTCCGCCACCGCGGCTGCTCCACCCGCGGCAAATACGCCGCCGCTCCAGCACGGCAAGGACGGCGGCTCCAGCGATCGACGTGAACTGCGATGGACTCTCATTACCTTCCCCTGCTGTGGAGCGTCTGGCGGTCGCCTACGCCTGCGGCGACACGGCTCATCGCGTGCTCGGTCATCGCGGTGATCGTCAGCGACGGGTTCACTCCCGGATTGGCCGGGACCGTCGAGCCGTCGCAGACCAGGAAATTCCGGTAGCCGAACAGCCGGTTCTGCTGGTCCACGACGCCGCTCGCGGCATCGCGCCCGATCACGGCCCCACCGAGGATGTGCGCCGTCGTCGGGATGTTCGCCCAGGCCTCGAGCACCATGCTCTGCGCATAGCCGCCGGTCTTCTGCGCCAGCCAGGCGGCCGCACGATTGCCGATCTCGATGAACGTCGGGTTCGGCTTCTCCGGATCCTGTTCCGTCGTCAGCGACACGCCGCCGAACAGCCCCCGCTTCGCGCGGAAGGCAATTGCGTTGTCGAGGCTCTGCATCACGAGGAACAGCACGGTGCGCCTCGACCAGCCCACCGGCCAGAGCGTGCGCAGGAACGTCGAGCGGGTGGCGCACGATGTTGCCGAGCCACATCAGCGGCCGGGTCAGGCGCGTTCCATCGCCCGTCAGCAGCGTATAGAGCAGCGCCATCGCGTCGCCGTGCTTGCCGTAGGTCACGAACTCTATGTGGGTATCGGCGCGGGGATACACGCTCGCGCTGATCGCGACGTCGTTCCACGGGCGGGCCATGCCCTCCGGCAAGGTCACCGCCAGGATCGATTCGCTGTTGGTGCGGACCAGGTGGCCGAGACGGTCGCTGATCCGCGGCAGCGAACCCGAGAGCTTGCACTGCGCCAGCAGCTGGTTCGTTCCGAGCGCGCCCGCCGACATCACGATGCCGCGCGCGGTGAACGTGCGGCGCTGCTTGCGGAACCAGGCGCCCGGGCGCTCGGTCGTCACGACGTAGCCGTCGGCGCCGTCCTCCGCGCCGATCGGCCGGATGTCCACGACGGCGCGTTCCGGAAGGATGTCGACGCCGCGCTTCTCCGCGAACCAGAGGTAGTTCTTGACCAGCGTATTCTTCGCGCCCTCGCGGCAGCCGACCATGCAGGCACCACAGCGCGTGCACCCGCTGCGATCGGGTCCCTCGCCGCCGAAATACGGGTCCGGCACGGTCGTCCCGGGCTTGCCGAAGAAGACGCCGACCGGCGTGCGGTGAAAGGTCTCTTCAGCGCCGAAATGCTTGCCGACTTCCCGGAGCAGCTGCTGCCCGTCGCTGTCGTGCGGCACCATCTGCACGCCGAGCATCTTCTCGGCGGTGTCGTAATGCGGCGCGAGCGCGGCAGCCCAATCGCCGAGTTCGGCCCATTGTGGATTGACGAAGAACTCCGGGCTCGCCCGGTACAGGGTGTTCGCATACACGATGCTGCCGCCGCCGACCCCGGCACCGCTCGCGATGAAGACATCCTTGAACGGCGTCATGCGGAAGATTCCGCGCAAGCCGAGCGCCGGCGCCCACAGCCAGCGCTTCAGGTCCCACGTCGTCTTCGCGTAGTCCTCGTCTCGATAGCGCCGGCCGGCCTCGAGGACCCCGACCTTGTAACCCTTCTCCGCCAGCCGAAGTGCGGAGACGCTGCCGCCGAAGCCGGAGCCGACGATCAGCCAGTCGTAGTCGAACTGTCCGTTCGTGCCACTCATGTCGTCCTCCTGGCGCTCGCGGAGCGGGACTCGAGTCAGTCGCCGAAAGCGCGGTGCATGCGTCGTGCGGTCGAGATCTCGTCGGCCAGGTATTCCTTCAGCGCGGCGAAGATGCCGAGCCCGATGTCGGCCGGCTTGCCGTCCGCGAGCCGGAACAGCTGGCAGTAGTACCAGGACTGCGCGCCGAACGTGTTCACCATCTTGATCGGCGTCAGCGGGCTCGTCGGCGAGAGCCAGCCGCGGTCCCGGATGCGCAGCCGGTCCTCGATGCGCTCGACTCCATCCACTTCCCTTGCCAGCAGGCGACGCACGAAGTCCGGCTGCCAGCAAAGCGGACGGCCCAACCCGATCATGTCGCAGGCGTCCTCGGCCAGCGCGGCTTCCATGCTCGCCCGCGACCGGAACCCGCCCGTGACCATCACCGGCATCCGAGCGACCTTGCGCACGCGGTCGGTGTACTCGAGGAAATAGGCTTCGCGGGCGCGCGTGCTCGCCCTGACCGGAACGGCGCTGTCGGCACGTCCCTCCGCGCCAATCAGCCTCGGCTGTTCGTAGGTACCGCCCGAAAGCTCCAGCAGGTCGAGTGACTCGTCGTTCAGCCAGCGGACCACTTCGACGCACTCGTCGTTCGAGAAGCCGCCCTTGCGGAAATCGTCGGAGTTCAGCTTCAGCGACACGGGGAAATCCGGGCCGACTGCCTTGCGGACCGCGCGCACGACCTCGAGCAGGAATCGCGCGCGATTCTCGAGCGACCCGCCCCACGCGTCCGTGCGGCGGTTCGTGACGGGCGAAAGGAACGAGCTCAACAGGTAACCGTGCGCTCCGTGCACCTGCACGCCGGTGAAACCGGTCTCCCGTGCAATCACCGCCGCCCGGGCGAACCGCTGGATCAGCTCGAGGATCTCGGCCTCGGTGAGCGGCCGCGGACGGGCATAGTTGCCGAGCAGCTTCAGCTGCACGTCCGATGGGGCGAGCGGACGATTGGTGACGTAGCGCGGCGACTGCCACCCGGCATGCGACAGCTGCATCCACAGGTGATTGCCGCCAACCGTGCCGGCCTGGGCCCACGCCCGAAGCCTCTGCCGGGCCTCGTCCGAAACCGTCTGGGGGGCGGACACGTCGATCGCAACGTTGCCGGGCCGCTCGAGGTCCTTGCGCTCGACCTGGACGTTGCCAGTCAGCAGCAGGCCCGCCCCGCCCTCGCTCCAGCGGCGGTACAGCGTCTCGTGACGCGCAGTCGCACGCAGCAGCGGGTCCGCGAGACCCTCGGTCATCGCTGCCTTGCAGAGGCGGTTGGGAAGGACCGCTCCGCAAGGCAGGCGGAGCGGCCCGGCCAGCAGGTCGGTCACAGCGCCTCTTTCAGCACCGCTCCCTTGTGCTCCTTCTTCTTCAGGTCGCCCACCAGGTACGCGGCCAGCGCCGGCAGCAGCAGGATCGCGCCGAACGCGTTCACCAGGAACATGAACGCCAGCAGGATGCCCATGTCCGCCTGGAACTTGAGCGCCGAGAACATCCACGTCGCCACCGAGATCGTCATCGTGGCCGCCGTGAAGATCGACGCCGTGCCGCGCTGCTTCAGTGCCTCGATGAACGACTGCTGCAGCGTGAGCCCGTTGTCCTCCATCTCGTGCTTCATGCGCTCGAACAGGTAGATGCCGTAGTCGACACCGACGCCGACGCCGAGCGCCACGACCGGCAGCGTGTTGACCTTGACGCCGATGCCGAGCATCGCCATCAGCGCGTTGCACAGCACGGTCACCAGCGCCAGCGGCAGCACCACGCACAACGTGATCGGGAACGAGCGGAACGTCAGCAGGCACAGCGCCATCACCGACGCGAACAGCGCCAGGTTGACCCACTTGTCCGCCGCGTGCACCGCCTCGTTGGTGGCCGCCATCACGCCGACGTTGCCGCTCGCGAGGCGGAAAGTGATGCGGTCGGTGTCGCCACCCGACTCCTTGAACGCCTTGATCTTGTCGACGATGTGCTCGATGGTCGTGGCCTGGTGGTCGGTGGTGTAGATGCTCACCGGCATCGCCGTGCAGCGCGAGTTCATGAACTCGTTGCCGAGGCGGCCCGCGTAGCCCACGCCCTGGGCGATCTGTGCCTTCGACTCGGGCAGCATGCGCCACTTCGAGAACGTCTCTGCGAACGACTGCGTCATCGTCTGCACGAACCCGGACAGGCCGCGCACCGTGGCGACGCCTTCCACCTGTCGCATCTGGAATTCGAAGTCTTCCATCCGCTCCATGACCTCGCGATTGACGCAAGGCGAGTCGTTCTCATCCGCCGGCTTGGCTTCGGCGATGATCTGCAGCAGGTCCACGCCGATCGCGTAGTGCCCGGTGATGAACGCGACGTCCTGGTTGTAGCGCGAGTCGGGCCTGAGCTCGGGCACGCCCTTGCCGAGGTCGCCGACGTGCAGGTGCCGCGCCTGCGAGATGCCGAAGGCCAGCAGCGCGAGGCCGATCAGGACCGGGATCCAGGCGTACTTCTTCGTCGCCAGGAAGCCGAGCCGCTCCCACAGCCAGTCGCCGGCCGTCTCCTTGCCGCTCAGCTTCTTTGCCTGCTCCGGCTTGAACTTGTAGTACGACAGCAGGATCGGCAGCAGCATCTTGTTGGTGATGATCATCACCGTGACGCCGATCGTCGCGGTGAACGCCAGCTCGCGCACGATCTCGATCTCGACGAAAGCGATCACCATGAAGCCCAGTGCATTTGCGAGCAGCGCCATTGCGCCCGGGATGAACAGCTTCTGGAACGACAGCGTCGAGGCCGTGACGCCGTCGCGGCCATGCAGCGTCTCGAGCTTCCAGGCATTCGTCATCTGCACTGCGTGCGAGACCGCGATCGAGAAGATCAGGAACGGCACCAGGATCGACATCGGGTCGAGGCCGAGCCCGAACACGGGCAGCAGGCCGAGCAGCCAGATCACCGGCACGATCGCGCAGATCAGCGCCAGCGACGTGATCATCAGCGAGCCCGAGTACCAGAAGAGCAGCAACGCGGTGATCACGAACGCGACGCCGAAGAACACCAGTACCCCGGCCGCACCCTCGGCAATGTCGCCGACGGACTTGGCGAAGCCGATGATGTAGACGCCGGTGTTGTCGTTCTCGTACTTGCCGCGGATCTCCTCGAGCTTCTTGGCGACCTCCTGCAGGTCGAGGCGCTTGCCCGTCTCGGGATCGTTCTCCATCAGCGTCGCGACCACCATCGCCGAGGTCTGGTCGTTCGAGACGATGCGGCCCATCCAGTCGGACTTCAGCAGGTTGTTGTGGACGGCCTCGAGCTGCTCCGGCGTGCCCGCGAAGTCGGCGGACACGATGTTGCCGCCACGGAAGCCGTCCTCGACGACCTCGTTGTAGCGCACGTTCGGCGTGAAAAGAGAGGTGACCGAGCTGCGCTCCACGCCCTTGACGAAGAAGACCTCCTCCGTGACCTTGCGCAGGTTCTCCATGAACCCCTTGTCGTAGATCGTGCCCTTCTTGTTGTTCAGCGCGACCAGCACCTTGTTGGCGCCGCCGAAGTCGGCCTGGTACTGCAGGAACGTGGCCATGTACGGGTGCTTCAGCGGGATCATCTTCGTGAACGCCGCCTGCACGCGCAGCTGGCTCGCCATCGCGCCCAGCAGGATCGTGATCAGCACGAAGACGATCAGCAGTACCTTGCGGTTCGAGAAGATCCAGTAGGAGATCTTGCCGACCCAGTCCGTGCGGAACTGGCTCTGGTCGATCTCGGAACCCGCGCCGGCCGCGAGAGTCTTGTTGTCTGTTGCCATGACGAACCCCTACTTCCCAGCTGCCGCAGTTTTGGCCGTCAGCCACGCCGGATCGAGCAGCGTGATGCCCGATTCGCCGACCAGCACGACCTGTCCGCCCGCCTCGGCGAGACCGGAGAAGCCCTTGCCCTTGGGCGCCCAATGCAGCTCGAGCGTCTGGCCGTCGTCGTTGCTCACCGCCAGCAGGCCCGTATTGCCGACCAGCAGGATGCGTCCGTCCGCGAGTTGCTTGCCCGACATCAGCGACTGCTTCGTGTCGAGCGGGATCTGCTGCCACGTGGTGCCGAAATCCGTGGTCCGGAAAACGTTGCCGCGCATGCCGAAGGCCAGCAGCGCACCGTCGCGCGTCGTGAGGGCCGCGAAGTACGAGCCCTCGTATGGCGACGTCATCGTGGTCCAGGTCATGCCGCCGTCGTCGGATCTTGCGAGCGCTCCCGACTCGGCCACCATGAACAGCGAACTGCCGACCGGCAGGACCTGCGAGATGTGCCGGTCGAAGTCCTCGGATTCGACCATGCGCTTCGTCCAGGTGCGGCCGGCGTCGGTCGAGTCGAAATACATCCCGAAGGCGCCGTACGCTATGAAATGATCGCCGCCCAGGTTGGTGACGCCGAGCAGCGATTCAGGCTCGGCCTCCGGAAGCGGCACGTGCGTCCAGCTCGTCCCGCCGTCGTCGGTGCGAACGACCGAGGCCCCGTGGCCGACCGCGACCCCGACCTTGGCGTCCTTGAAGGCCACTCCAGTCAGCGTGCGATTGACCGGGGTGCCGATCGCCTTCCAGCTCTTGCCGGAGTCGTCTGACACCATGGTGAACCCGCGCTCGCCAACCGCGACCAGGCGGTTGCCCGCCAGCGCAATGTCCATCAGCACGATCCGATCCGTGCGGATGTCGACGACGATGCCGGTTGTCTTTGGCGGCGCGCCCTTGGCGCCCTCATCCGCACGACTGGCGGACACGCTCATCAGGCCCGCGCCTACCAAGACGCAAGCCCACCTGGCCCAGTGCTTCATGGAATCTCCCGCCGCGGCCCTCGTGGGCCCCTGGATCATGGCCGGTCCCGGGCCACTGCCCGGGACCGGCCTGTTGTCGTCAGATCAAGTCCGTGACGCGAACGCTCGCATCACTTCGTGCCGATGCGGCGCAGCGCATCCGGCTGGAAGTCGGACCACTTGCCCTTGTTGCCGAACTTCCAAGGCTGCTTCACCTCGTTGTCCAGCAGCGAAAGCAGGTAGTTGCCGTTGGACAGGTCGTGCCAGATGTTGGCGCGGTACCACGGCACCTTCGCGTCGTAGAACTGCATGATCGGGTGAATGCCGACCCGCCACAGCTGCTTGCGTGCGTCGTAGGCGTCCTGGTACGCGATCGTCCAGGTGTCCTCGTCGATGAAGAACACGCGCTTGGCGTAGATGTGCTTGCTGCCGGCCTTCAGGTTGCCCTCGACCACCCAGACGCGGTGCAGCTCGTAGCGCAGCAGGTCCGAGTTCGCCGTGTTCTTGCGGATGATGTCCTTGTCGTACTTCAGCGCCTTGTTGCCGAGCTTGTAGCTGTTGTACGGGATGAAGACTTCCTGCTTGCCGACCAGCTTCCAGTCGTAACGGTCCGGTGCACCGTTGTACGCATCGAAGTCGTCCGTGGTCCGCATGCCCTCCGTGCCGTCGTTCACGTTGTCGTAGTTGAGGTCAGGCGCGCGGCGGACACGGCGCTGGCCCGCGTTGTAGATCCACGCGGCGCGCTGCTGCTTCACCTGGTCCACGGGCTCGTGCACCAGGAACACGGTGCCTTCGAGCGTCGCGGGCGCGGTGAAGTACGACAGGAACCCGAGCAGCAGGTTGTCCTGCGGCGGATCCATGTTCTGGTTGAAGATGCGGTACTCGTGCGCGCCGATCTTGTAGAAGTCGCCGTTGCCACGCACCGGGAAGCTGTTGTACTCGCGCTCGACGCCGCCACCGAGGTAGCGCATCGGGTGGTTCCAGATCGCCTCGAGGCCGTTCTTCGGGATCGGGAACGGAACCGTGGAGTTGCCGCGGTTCGCGATGCCGAAGCCGTCGAGCGCGACCTTGGTCGCCTGGGACTTGGCGTTGTCGTACACCTCCTGCGGATAGCAGGCCGTCCGGCGCGTCTCGTACACGTTCATCTTGAACTCGGGATACTTGTCCAGCATCGCGAGCGTGCCCGGCGTCAGCTTGTCCTTGTACTGCGCGGCATTGGCCTTGGTGATCGTGAACTTGACCTTGTCGCCCGGGAACGGATCGACGTAGCCCTTGTCCGCCGACCAGCCGGCCGGAGCGGAGCACATGCCGCCCGTCCACGCCGGGATCGAGCCGTCCTTGTTGCCGGCCTTCTCGGCGCCGACCGGTGTCAGGTCCGCGCCGAGGCGGGCCACTTCGGCGTCCGACAGAGCCGCGAACGCGGGGCCCGCCGACGCGAGGCACGCGGCCGCAACCGCCATGCCGATCATTTTCTGCATCGTCTTCATCGAATTCGTCTCCTGATTCATGCGCGTCAGAACGTCATGCTGACCGTGGCAGAGTAGTAGTCACGATCGAACAACGGATCGTAGCCACTGTTGCCGAACTGCACCCAGTTCATCTGCAGGTCGTACTTCTTGTTGTAGTTGAACCGCAGGCCGAGGTTGAGCGCGCTGCGATCCTCGATGAACGCCGGCGTGGCCGACACGCCCTCGACGTCCTGCGACCAGAACACGCTCGGCGTGATCGTGATGCCGGAGTCGACGACGTTGTTGTAGTCCATCGAGATGCGGACGCGATAACCCCAGGCGAAGTCCGTCACGTAGCCGTCGTTCTTGCAGCCGCGCGGTGACGGGTTATAGAGCGACGACGGCACCGGAACGGGCGCTCCCGCAACCGTCGGCGAGCACGTGTTGCCCAAGGTCGGCGCGGTGGCAGCCTGCGCCGCGTACGCCGGGCTCGAGCCGTGGCCCCACATGAAGCCGCGACCGTAACGCACCGATCCGGTCGTGTAGTCCGGCACGTTGTTCCACTGCGCACCCACCTCACCGACGATCAGCATGTTCTGCGCGCCGAGGACGTTGCTGAACGTCTTGACGGTGTTCACCTGGAACTGGGTGACGTCGAACCGGTCGTAACCGCGGATCGCCTCGCCCAGGCCGGTCTGACCTGCGTTCTTCTGGTAGGTCTCGAGGCCCTCCTTCGCGTTCGGGCCGATCGAGCAACAGCAGGCTGTTCAGCAGGTCGTTGCCGTTGATCTGCACCGGCACGTCCGCCTGGTAGCTCAGCTCCGAGGAAACCGACCAGCCGGCGATGTTCGACGCGGTGGACAGGCCGAAGATCTGGATGTCCTCCGGATACTCCCAGTACGAGCTTCCCGGCGTGATGTTCATCGGCTGGCCGATTGCAGCACCCACCTGCGCCGCATAGGCAGCGTGGAAAGGTGATGGGCCACGGAGCTTCGTGGTGCCGAGCGCCCAGTACGGACCAACGGCGTCCTTGCCGATCAGGCCTTGCTGCGTCAGCGCAGCCTGCTGCAGCGGCGTGAGGCTGGTGATGCTGGTGCCCGCATAGCCCGACGCGACCGGCAGGCGGCTGTGGATGTTCATGCCGTACAGGCCGATCTCGGTGTCGATCTTCTCGACCGGGAATCGGAACGCGAGTCCGAACTGGCCGCTGTTCGACGGCTTCCTGGCCCTTGACCAGCGGCACGTACAGACCGCCGTACTGCGACCACGGGTTCGAACCGAACTGCGGCACGGTCGGCGAGGACGTGCCGGCCACCGGACTGCCGACGACCGGAGTAATCGGCGTGGCGCTCTTGCACTTGCCCGGGTCCGCCGAAATCGATGCCGTTCGTGACGCCCCAGTAAGTGCCGCAGCTGTCGATCGAGGTGTTGTTCCACTTGAACTGGTAGAACGCCTCGATCGAGCCGAACGAGAGGCCCCAGTTCGCGTAAGCGGCCCAGACCGGCAGCAGGATCTCCTTGATCTCGGCGCCCGAGCGGCGGGCCGCCGGGACGTCGATCGGATTGATCTGGTTGATGCCCTGGATGAAGAGGCTCTCGCCCCAGTTGATCACCTGGTTGCCGAGGCGCAGTTGCAGGTCGCTGTTGCCGAGCGCGAAGCTGCCGTAGACGTACGCATCCAGCAGGTAGATGTTCGAGAACTTCTGCTCGTCCTCGAAGCCATCGTCGCTCAGCTTCGCCGTGGGCCACTTGTTGACCTTGGGCTGTGACAGAGGCGCGCAATTCTTGAAGTTTGGCGAAATCGGCGTGCAGTTCGGCAGCGTCGGGCCCCAGTGCGTCTGGCTGGTGGACGTGCCGTTGAAATTGTTCGCCTGGTTGCCGACCAGCACCTTCTTGTCGCTGGTCGCCTGGTCGTACCAGGCCTTGAAGCGCACGAGGCCGCCGAACTTGCCCTTCTTGTACTCGACGTCGCTCAGGATCTTGAACGGCGTTGAAAAGCGGTCGTACTGCGCATAGTTCAGGTTGCTGTCGCCGGCGGCGTCGTTGCCGGCGAGGCCGTTGCCCTTGGCGACCGTGGTGCCAGGAATGTACCCGCCAGAGAACTTACCGATGACCGCGCCGTCCGCCATCGTATAGAGGAGCCTGCTCGGGTCTTCGGAACGCCAGCTCGAACCGACCGACAGCGTGGTGTTCCAGTTCAGTCGACTGCCGTCGTCGAAGTTGAACTCCAATGCCGCCGCGCCGCTTGCGTACGACGCGAGCACTGCGCCGATCACGCCGGCGAGCAGCGTGCTGCGCCGATCCTGAACCATCGATTCACTCGTCATCTGTAGTCCCCCATTGCCTTGAGTTCCAACGCCGCCCTGATGCACGGCCTGCTTGCTGCAACGCAACAATCGTGCCTTGTCACGATTGCGAATTGTCACGAGCGTATTCCCGGATAACCACGCCTACACTCGTGAGTATCCGAAACGCGACTACTCATAGCCGAAGTTTCGCAAACTTGCCAGCCTCGCGCGCAGCTGGCAACCGCCAACGCCGTTGCGTTGTTGCCATGCAGCATCGACATGCGACGAGATCAAGCTGACTTCCGGCCGGCGCCGCGCCGCGCTCGAGTGCTCTTTGCCGCGGCCTTCGCAGCGGCTTGCGCGCGGCCTTGCGCACGCCTTCCGCGCGGGCTTGCTCGCGACGCGCCGGCCGCGGAGCTTCCACGTGCAGCTGTCGGCGGCCGCCACCAGGTCGGCGAAGCTCGCGCGCAGGCAATCGGCGAAGAAACCCGGGTCCGGCATCATGTCGCGGCAAGCCGCCGCGCACATCCACAGCGTGCCGTGATAGCTGAAGCCCGTGACGTTCAGTCCGAGCCCGTTCATCGCGATGCTGACCGGCGCGAACGCGACCATCTGCGCGCCGGCCAGGTACATCGGCATGTCGGGCCCGCGCACGTTCGAGACGACGACGTTCATCGTCGGCAGCATCACCTTGGTCGTGAACAGCTCCGAAGCGACCGCGGGCAGCAGGTCATAGACGTGCTTGGTCAGGTCCTTGCCCACGATACCCACCAGCGCCTTGGCCTTCTCGCACCTTCGCCGGATCGCCTGCAGCCGCTCCAGCGGTGCAGCAATCTCGGTGTGCAACGGCATGACCGCGACGCCGACCTGGTTGCCCTCGTCCGCGGCCCTTTTCGCTGCCGCGCAGCGTCATCGGGACCTGCGCCGTCATCGTGCGATCGGGCAGCTCGCCCTTGGCATCGAGGTACTTGTGCAGCGCGCCGCCGACGGTCGTCATGAAGACGTCGTTGATCGTGGCCCCTTCGATCTTCTGGCGGACTTTCTTGATGTCGGCCATCGGCACGCCGACCAGCTCGACGACCCGGTGCGCGGAGACCTTGCCACTGAAGCGCGTGACCGGCGGGCGGCGAACCTTCGACCGGACCGTCTCGACCGACGGCATGCCCGCCTCCTGCAGCATCTGCTTCATCTGGCCCATGTAGCCCGAGCCGATGCCGGCCAGCCGCGTGGCGGTCTGCAGTGAGAACCGCGCCGCGCGCGGCACGCGCTGCAGGTTATTGACCAGCGCGCGAGTGTAGAGCTCGACCTGCGACGGCTCGCGATCGCGAACCCGCGACCGCCGCTCGCCGGCTTCCGGCTCGTCGGCGACAGCGAACGAGTGGATCGCCTGCATCACCTCGGTGCCGCCCTCGCCGTCGATCGCCGCGTGATGGAACTTGATGTAGAAGGCAAAGCTGCCGCGCGGAATGCCCGGGATGTTGTCGAGGCCTTCGATCACGTAGGCCTCCCACAGCGGCTTGCTGCGGTCGAGCGGCCGCGAATGGATGCGCGCGACCTGGATGCAGAGCTGGCGCCAGTCGCCGGGATGCGGCAACGCGATGTGGCGCACGTGGTACTCGACGTCCACGTCCGGGTCCTCGATCCAGTAGGGCCGGTCGAGGTCGAGCGGCACCGTTACCAGGCGACGGCGGAACACTGGCGCCGTGTCGAGCCGGGACTCGAAGAACTTCAGTATGTCCTTGAAGCGGACGAATCCGCCGGGGGCCGTCGACGGATCGTAGATGCCCAGCCCGGCGACGTGCATGTACTGGTTGCCATGTTCCAGGTGCAGGAACATGTTGTCCATTCCGGAGAGCTGCCTCACTGGACTTCCCCTGTACTGACCGTCCGGGCTGTTTTGTGCCGCCCGGTTGCTTCGCGTTTTGTTACATGGAAGTTACTTTGACGGCGCGACCCGTCCAGTACGCATTGAGCATGCGACCGATGCGCACCGCTCATGCCGCAGTGCAACAAGACGATGTCGGCGTGGTCAGAGCCCAGCTGTCGCGCAGCGAGTTCCTTCATGATCTCCTCGGTGCCGCCGCCGATCATGTTGACCTTGACCTCGCGGTAGATGCGTTCGGAATGCGTGCCCGCGCATGTATCCCATGCCGCCGAGCGTCTGCACCGCCGCGTCTGCGCAGAACTGCATCGTGCGCGTCGCGGAGTTCTTCAGCATGCAGATCGATGCGACCAGCTCCGGATCGCCGGCGGGCGAGTTGTCGAGCCGCCACGCAATCTCCTCGAGCATCGCACGCGACGACTCGATGCTCGTCAGCATGTCGACCAGCCTGTGGCGCACGACCTGGTGATCGGCGACGCGCTTGCCGAAGGTCTTGCGCTCGCGGGCCCAGCCGAGCGCCTCCTGGTAGCAGACCCACGCGAAGCCGAGCGCGCCCGCCGCCAGCGTGAATCGCTCGGAGTTGAAGTTCTGCATGATCGCGAGGAAGCCCATGCCCTCCGGGCCGACCAGGTTGCCGGCCGGAACGCGGCAGCCGTCGAAGTGCAGGTGCGCGGTGTCGGACGCCCACCAGCCCATCTTCTTCAGCGGCGAGCGCGTGAGCCCCGGCGTGTCGCCGTCGATCAGCAGCAGCGAGATCCCCCTGGCACCGGTCGCCGTCGGGTCGGTGCGCACGGCCACGGTGAGGAAATCGGCGCGCATCCCCGACGTGATGAACGTCTTCTCGCCGTTCACGACGTAGTGGTCGCCGTCACGCACGGCCGTCGTCCTGAGCGCCGCGACGTCCGACCCGCCGGAGGGCTCGGTTATCGCGAGCGCAGCGATGCGCTCGCCGGCGAGCACTGGCGGGAGCACGCGCGCCTTGAGCTCGGCACTGCCGACCGCGGCGATCGGCGGCGAGCCGATGCTGTGCGACATCAACGACGCGAGCGACCCCGCCTGAGCCGCATTGCGCGAGCTCGACGCTCGCGACCAGCCGGTGGAAGTAGTCGATGCCGCCGACACCGCCGTACTCTTCCGGGAATCCGAGCCCCAGCAGCCCACGTCCGCAGCCTTGCGATAGAGCTCGCGCGGGAATGACTCCGCCTCGTCCCATTGCTGCACGTAAGGCGTGATCTCGCGGGCGACGAAGCGCCGCACGGACTCGCGGAAATCGAGATGCTCCTGGCGGTACCAGGCGCGGTTCAGTCTGAGTTGCTGCATGCCACCGGATGCTAGGGAGTACCGGCTCCACCGGCAAGCGCACGGCGTGCATTGCGGGCGCGGGGCAGCGCGCGCAAGATTTCGCGGCCGATCAACACGCGCACACGACGCGGTCACGCCGGGGTGGAAATGAAACGTTTGCTGAAATGGTTCGGGGTCATCGTGACCCTGTCGATCGCGTACCTGCTGTTCTGGCCCGTGCCGATCGACCCGGTCGCGTGGCAGGCCCCGACTTCCGCGGGTTACACCGGGCCCTATGCGAGGAACGAGCGGCTCGCGGCGCTGCGACCGATTTCGGTGGCGCCCGAGGTCGGCCCGGAGCACATCGTGTTCGGTCCGGACCGCAGGCTGTACACGGGCGTGCTTGTCGGGCGCGGTACTGCGGATGAACCCGGACGGAACGGGCCTCGAGACCGTCGTCAACACCGGCGGTCGCCCGCTCGGGCTCGATTTCGACGCACCGGCAACCTGATCGTTGCCGACGCGATGAAGGGCCTGCTGTCGGTCGGCAGCGACGGCTCGGTCACGGTGCTTGCCGACCAGATCGGCGACGACCCGATCCTCTACGCAGATGCTGTCGTGGTCGCGGCGGACGGTCGCATGATCTTTACCGATGCCTCGCGCCGCTTCTCACCGGTCGAACTGGGCACCTTCGACGCCGCGTTGCTCGACATCATGGAGCACTCCTGCACTGGCCGCGTGCTCGAGTACCAGCCGGCGACGCGGCAGGTGCGGCTGATCATCGGCGGGCTGTGCTTTCCAAACGGGGTGGCATTGTCCGGCGACCAGTCGCACGTGTTCATCGCCGAGACCGGCGAGTACCGAGTGTGGAAGGTGGACGTCCGGGCCGCCGACTTGGATGCCAGGGCGATCGCGGGTGATGCGCAGCATCCCCAGGCGCGGGTGATCCTCGCGAACCTGCCGGGTTTCCCGGACAACCTGACCCGCAGCGCCGAGGGCCGGCTGTGGACGGGCTTCACGAAGCCTCGCAGCCCGGTGATCGACAAGCTGGCGGCCAAGCCATGGTTGCGGGCGATGAGCCTGCGACTGCCGAAATCGATGTGGCCCGTGCCGCCCGCCTACGGCCACGTGATCGCATTCGACGAGGACGGTCGCGTAGTGGCCGATCTGCAGGACCCGACCGGACGGCTGCCGGAGACCAGCGGCGTCACGGAATACCAGGGTGATCTATATGTGCAGAGCCTGCACGCCGACGCACTGGGCGTGCTGCCGGCCACGGCGCTCGGGCGCGTATCCGATTAAATTCAGAGGGTTATGAGGCCAGCCGGCAGCAGGACGCAAGCGGCCGGCGGCGGACGGGGGGCAGCCCGCTGCTGCTGGGTGCCCCCTGTCCCGCTGATGCGGTTACCAGAAGAGCTGCAGGTCGCCCCAGCTGTGGATCAGCGCCACGAAGGTCACGACGACCGCGGCCGTCGAGCGCGACGAGCATCAGCATGGAGTAAGTGCGTTCCTGACTTGTCATGGTGCCTCCTTTGGCTGACTGGAAGCCGGCACCTGCGGGGCGAAAAGTCTGGCGGCCCCGCGGGTCGCGCCTCAGTCCTTTGATGACGGCGCCATGATATCGCAATTCTTGCTGCGATGCAGCACGAATTCGTGCGGCACGTCACATTCCAGCGACAGAGTTAGTCCTTTAAAAACATTGGCTTACGATTCGATGTCGCTGCGGGGGCGGCCTGACGCAATGGGCCGCGCCCCGCAGGACTCGTCCGATCAGGCATAAGCAGCGGCATAGCCGACGGCATGGCCGAGCGTGGCGAATACGACCAGCGACCGACACGGCGAGTGCGGCCACCACTCCGGCGAGGAAGCGGCTTTCTGAATTGGTGCGGTTGAACATGACTGGATCCTCCATTGGTTGCGTTCGGGGGCCAAGGTAGTCCCGTCCGCTATCCTGATAAATAGCCCCAGTCGTTGCTCTCCATTCCGAATTCCTGAACAATCGCCATCATGGACCAACTGATCGCCATGCGCGTCTTTGCACGGGTCGCCGAGCGGGGCTCGTTTGCCAAGGCCGCGGACGAGCTCGACATCTCCCGTGCGGCCGCGAGCGCACATGTCGCTGCACTCGAAAAGCACCTCGGCGTGCGCCTGCTGAACCGCACGACCCGCCGCGTCAACCTGACCGCAGAGGGCACGGATTTCCTGCGGCGCACGCGACGGATACTCGACGAGATCCAGGACGCGGAGGAAACGCTGCGCGGCGCACGCTCCAAACCCGAGGGACGGCTGCGCGTCGACGTGCCAGTGGCTTTCGGTCGCTACCTGTTGCTGCCCGCGCTGCCTGAGTTCACGCGGCGTTATCCCGCGATCGAGCTCGACATCCGGCTCAACGATCGCGTCGTGGACCTCGTGGCCGAGCGCATCGACGTCGCGCTGCGCGTCGGACCGATCCGGCAGTCGGGACTCGTCGCGCGGCGGGTAACGCAGATCAACATCGTCACCTGCGCCGCACCCACCTACCTCGCGGATCATGGCGAGCCGCAGACGCCCGACGATCTTCGCGGGCACCGCCTGCTGGCCGTGTCACCACCGGACGGCGGCACGCCGGAGTGGACCTTCCCGCCGCCGTACACGCCGCGGCGCCTGAAGCTCCACTTCGCGATGCAGTTCAATGGCATCGACGGGCCGGTGATCTCGGCTGCTGCCGGACTGGGAATCGTGCGCTCGCCGGACATCATGGTGGCCGAGTACATCTCCCGCGGCGAGCTGAAGGTGATTCTCGGGGATTTCGCGGTGCCGGGACCGCAGATGTCGCTGGTCTACCCGTCGGCGGGCCACCAGTCGGCCAAAGTGCGCGTATTCTCCGATTTCGCGGCCGACCTGCTGCGGAGCTACACCGAAGGCGTGCGCGGCAGGCTCAACGGCACGAATCCGCGGGACGTGAAGCTGCTGCCGCTTCGCTGAGATCGTACGCAAACCGGGGGAGAGAACAGGATGCTGTGGCTGATCATCGGGCTCGTTACGTTCCTCGGCATTCATTCGATCTCGATCTTCGCGCCGGCGTGGCGCGACTCGATGATCGCCCGCGTCGGCGCGCTGAACTGGAAAGCGCATCTACTCGGTCGCCTCGATCGTCACGTTCGTCGTGCTGGTCCACGGCTGCAGCCTCGCGCGCCAGGAACCGGTCGTGCTCTACCAGCCGCCGGCGTGGATGCGGCACGTCGCGATGCTGCTGATGCTGCCGGCGTTCCCGCTGCTGCTCGCCGCGTACTTTCCGGGGCGCATCAAGGCGAAGGTGCAGCACCCGATGCTCGCCGCGACCAAGACCTGGGCATTGGCGCACCTGCTCGCGAACGGCATGCTCGGCGACGTGCTGCTGTTCGGCGGGTTCCTCGCGTGGGCGGTGCTGGACCGCATCTCGGTCGGCAAGCGCCCGGTGCGCGCAGTGCCGGGCGCACCTCCAGGCCGATTCAACGATGCGATCGTGGTCGTCGGCGGGCTGGCGCTGTACGCGATCTTCGTGGCCTGGGGACACCGCGCGCTGATCGGCGTGTCACTGATGCCTTGAGTGCCGCAGGCGTGGTTCGCACCGACGTGGAATTCCGCAGCGCAGATGCCATCTGCCGCGCATGGCTGTATCAACCCGGCAGCGGATTCAGGAACGGCTGGCGCGCGACGCCCATGCGTCGTCATGGCACACGGATTCGGTGCGACCCGCGATGCCTCGCTGGCACCTTATGCGGAGCGCTTCGCCGCGGCCGGCATGTTCGTGCTGCTGTTCGATTACCGGCATTTCGGCACGAGTGACGGCGAGCCCCGCCAGCTCGTCTCGGTCCGCAAGCAACTCGAGGACTATGCGAACGCGGTGAATTTCGCGCGCACGCTGCCGGGCGTCGACCCGCAGCGCATCGCGGCCTGGGGCACGTCGTTCGCAGGCGGACATGCGCTGGTGTCGGCCGCAAGCGATTCCGGGTCTTGCCGCAGCCGTGGCGCAGTGTCCGATGATGGACGGACTCGCGGCCGTGCGCGCGATCGTCGGCTATGCCGGCATCGGGCAACTGCTGCGCCTCAGCTGGCACGGCCTGTGGGATCTCTGCGTTGCGCCGTTCGGAGGCGCGCATTACATCCCGACGGTCGGCAAGCCGGGAACGCTCGCGGTGATGAGCAGCGCCGATGCCGACGCGGGATACCGTGCGCTCGCGCCGCCGGGATTCCGCTTCGAAGTGGCGGCGCGCATTGCACTGTCCGTGGGCCTCTATCGCCCGGTCAGTCATGCGGCGCAGGCACGATGCCCGGTGCTGGTGCAGATCTGCGAGCACGACAGCGTTGCACCTGTCCCGGCCGCTGAGGAGGCAGTGAGACGCCTCGGCGCGCTCGGCGAAGTGAAGCGCTATCCGATCGGCCACTTCGATCCCTATTTCGGCGCGGACTTCGAGCGCAGCGTTTCCGACCAGGTCGACTTCCTGCGTCGCCACCTCAAGCCCTGACCGCGGGGCCGCCCGCGGACTCGCATGGCGTTCAACCGACCAGCGCGAACTCGGGCGCGTAGCGGACGAGACCGCCCTGCGCCGGCAGCGAGCCAGGCACGACCTCGAACACCATGAATGCCTCGTCGGCGCCGTACTCGTTGTCGAGGCCGCGCGCACTCGCGCGCTCGAAGCCGAAGCGTCCGTAGTACTCGGGCTCACCGAGCACGACGACGAAACCGTGTCGTTGTGCGGCACAAGTGGCGAGCCCTTCGCGCACCAGCAGCGCGCCGACGCCCCGGCTCTGGTGCTCCGGCAGCACGGCCATCGGTGCCAGCCCGAGACCGCTGGCCTCGCCAACCTGCACCGGGCTGAATGCGACGTGGCCGATCACGCCGGCGCCGTCCGATGCGACGATCGACAGCGACAGCCTGCCGTTCAACCGCAGCGCATCCACCAGCCTCGCCTCGGCAGGCGTCGGAAACGCGGCCTCGAGCACGCCGCGGATGGCGGCGACGTCGCGGGCGTGTTCGGGGCGGCAGAAGTACATGCGCCGAACTCTACCAGACCGCACCGAGGTTCAATGACGGCGACCGGGATGCTAACTTGGCGCGCCCTCGCCCTCCGCACGAGACGACATGCGCCACGTTCCCCTGCTTCTCGCCACCCTGCTCGCCATGAATGCCCGCGCCGATGGTCTCTCCGCGGCCGAGCAACGCATCGTCGCGGCCGTGAACTCGAACAGCGCCGGATCGCTGGCACTGATCGAGGAGACGGTGAACATCCCGAGCGCCACGGAGAACCACGCGGGTGTCCGCAAGGTGGGCGACGTGTTCGCCCGCGAGCTCGCCGCGCTGGGCTTCGAGACGCACTGGGTGAGCCTGCCCGCGGACGTGAATCGCGCCGGCCACCTGGTGGCCGTGCACCGGGGCACGAAAGGCAAGCGCCTGCTGCTGATCGGACACCTCGACACCGTGCTGCAGGGCGAGCCGTATCGCGTCGACGGCGATCGCGCGTACGGCACCGGCACGTCGGACATGAAAGGGGGCGACGTGATCATCGTCGGCGCACTGCGCGCGTTGCACGCAACCGGGGCACTGAAGGGCCGGCAGGTCACGGTCGTGTTCACCGGCGACGAGGAGGACACGGGCGAACCGCAGTCGGTGAGTCGCAAGGCTTTGCTCGACGCCGCCGAGCAGAGCGACGTCGCGCTCGCCTTCGAAGGCGCGTCACCCGGAGTCGCGGTGGTCGGCAGGCGCGGCATCGGCTCGTGGCGGTTGCAGGTGACCGGCGAGCAGGCCCACTCGTCCGGCATCTTTCGCGAGAACCGCGGTTATGGAGCGATCTTCGAGGCGGCACGGATACTCGATCGCTTTCGCGTCGATCTCCGCGAGCCTTACCTCACGTACAACCCGTCCGTGATCGTGGGCGGCACCAAGGTCACCTATGACGAGGCCGCGAAGAGCGGCACCGCGCTCGGCAAGACGAACGTGATTCCGCGCGAAGTGCAGGTCGAAGGCGACATCCGCTTCCTGACGCAGCAACAGTTCGAGTCCGCGCAGTCGAAGATGGCTGCGATCGTGGCGGAGCATCTGCCACGCACATCGGCACAGGTCACGGTGAAGAAGGAATACCCGTCGATGGCGCCGACTGACGGCAACCGCCAGGTATTGGCGGTGCTGGATTCGGTGAGCCGTGACCTCGGCGCCGGCCCGATCGTGGCGCAGGATCCGGGCGAGCGCGGCGCCGGCGACATCTCGTTCGTCTGCAGCGGGCGGCTCGCCTGCCTCGACGGGCTGGGCGTGATGGGTGACAACGATCACGCGCCGGGCGAGTACCTGGAGCTGCCGAGCCTGCCGATGCTGACGCAGCGCGCCGCGCTGCTGATGTATCGGCTGACGCGCTGAGAGCGCACCCTCCTTCGTTCTGGCTGCATGGCACGCACGATCGCTTGCGATCGATGCCGTCGGTAGCGCTCGTCTGGAATGGGTCCACGCCACGCGCCCGCGGACCCGACCCGCAGTGAATTGCTGCGACCCTGATTAAGTCAAATTCAGCAACTGCTGATTGTGCGCAGTCACGCGCGGGCGCAGCATCAGCACGCTGCGGGCAGTGCACCCGCGACACAACTATTACCAGGACATGGAGGGGACCTCATGAAGCGTTTCATGTTGGCGTCGATGATTGCATCGACACTAGGCATCGCGGGCGCCGCATCCGCCGCGCCAGCACCGGGAATCGTCGGCGACATCGAAGTGATGACGCAGAACCAGTACCTCGGCGCGGACATCGCGCCACTGATCGCAGCCATCAGCGAGCCCGGAGGCATTCAACCGCGCGGTTGTCGCGGCATTGGAGCAGATCGTCGGCGAACCAGACTCCGGATCGCGTCAAGTGCTCTCGCAGGCCAGATCCTGCAACGACAGCCGCACCTGGTCGGACTGCAGGAGGTCTGGGAGTTCTCGCTGCTTTCCGGACACGACGCCAGGCACAATCCCTGCGAGATCCCTCGGATCGCCGGCGCATTCTCGAACCACCTTGACGCTGACCGAGACCGCTCTCGGCAGTCGACCGTATGCAAGTTGGAACTCGGTCGATTCGTTCACCTGCCGAATTGCGCTGCGATTCCGGCATCCCGTTCGCATTCGACGGTCTTCTTCAACGGGGTAGCTACGCGGACTGTCCGGTGCATGGACCGCGACGTGATCTTGGCGCGGGCGGACGTTAGCCGCAAGACGCCTTTTGCATACCCGTGCGACCGTCCCGTCAGCCGTGTCCGGGGAGGGCTGCAACTACGACGCCGCGCTGCCGCTGGGAGCCGCTTGGCCGCCGGTAACGCGCGGATTCGTGGCCGTGGACGTCGACCGTCGGCGGAAAGAACTATCGGTTCGTCAACACCCACCTCGAGGTCGAGGCTGATCGGACCGACTTCCGCCGGTCGTGCCGTCCAGTCGCAGCAGGCAGACGCAGCTGATGGGACCGTCCTCGAATCCGCTGCGAACGCCTGCCGACCGTCCGTTGATCCTGGTCGGCGACATGAATTCGTCACCGAACGATGCCGCTCGTGGACGGCGTGCCGACGCCGTACATGCTGTTTCACGGCCAGCGGACCTGTACGACGCATGGCTGGTTCGGCCGGGCAACGTGGCCGGCCTGAGCTGCTGCCAGCTCGAGGACCTGTCCAATCGCGCCTCGCTGCTGACCCGACGCATCGACTTGATTCTCAGCCGGGAGATGCCGCGCGCAGTGAAGGACGCGAGGTTGATCGGCGCAGTCGCCGCCGACCGCCTGGCGCCCCCGGGGAAAGGCCTGTGGCCATCGGACCACGCCTCGGTTGCGGCCGGGTTGCGATACTGATCGAAAGTTGATCGAATCGAGGGCGTCCCGCCTGACCGCGGGGCGCCCTCTTCTTTTTGTGGAGCTACCAGCCCTCGGCGTAGACAGGGAATCGTTGACCAGGAGTCACGCGCGCCATGCTCAAGTCCACCGCAAGGTCCATTCGCGAACTGCTCGATGAACAGCGCCTGCTCGCGCTCGCGGTGATCGCAGACGGTGCGCCCTACGCCGGGCTGCTGCCGTTCATCGTGCTGCCTGCCTACGCGGGTGTGATGATCCACGCGTCGCGACTGTCGAAGCACACGCAGGGCCTGACCGCAGGTGCGCGTGTCGGGGTGCTGCTGCACGAGCAGTACGCATCGGGCAAGGACCCATTGCAGATCAAGCGCGCGACGTTCGAATGCATCGTGCGCCCGCTGGAGCGCAAGAGCGCGGAGTGGGAGGAAGGCCGGGCCTGGTACCTGGAGCGCTTTCCTGACAGCCGCATCACGTTCAACCTCGGTGACTTCACGCTGTACCGGCTCGAGTTCCAGAAGGGCTTGTGGGTCGGTGGCTTCGGCCGCGCGGTGGAGATCGAGCCGGAAGACATCGCGAAGATCGCGACATTGAAATGAACGAGCCACGCCATTCCTGGGTTGCGTCGATCGCGCTCGTGCTTGGCGCGGCTGCGCTCACGCTCGGCGCGGTGCACAAGGCTGCGGGACCGTTCGTGAAGCCGCCGCCGATCGAGCAGGTCATCCAGCAGAAAGCGAAATCGTTCTACGAGCGCGCGCTGGAGGCGATCCAGGGCGTGCCGGAGCAAGAACGACGGCCTCCGCCGCCGCAAAAGAAAGACCTTGACCAGATTGCTCTCGGCGCCACGGCCGGACTCGGCGCGCTGGCCGTCGCGCTGGCGCTCGCCGCCTACGCGCGGCGAGAAAGCATCCGTGCCAGCGCCGGTGCCGCGATCCTTGGCATTGCGGCATTGCCGTGGCAACTGGGGCTAGGTGTACTGGTGGCGATGGTCTTCGTGGCGCTGACCACGAACGTGGTTTCAAGGACCAACGAGCCGCCCCCGTCCGGCTGACGGACGGGGCTGGGCGACACTCGACTCAGTGCTGCGCTTCGCGCGCGGCTTCGTACTGCGAAGGCGTCATCCGCGCGTGGGCGAGGTACTCGCGCAGGTGGCGCACGGCGCTCTTGTCGAGCGTGTTGCCGTGGTGCGGCCGGTGCAGGATCCCCTCGGCACCGTTCAGCTTCACGCGGATCCTGGCCCCGGACAGCGACTCGATGTCGGCGCCGACGTGATTCAGCAAGGACTCGACCTCGCGCCAGTGGATGTTGGCGCTGATCGGGTCGTGGAAGATCGTCCGCAGCAGTTGTTCGTGCTTGTGGCTCATGGCGATCGCATCCCTACAGCCGGCACCGCCGCGAGCATACGCCTGCGGGAGCCGCCTTACGGTTGCGGACTGCCGCAATGCCGGGGACCTCCGGTCGCGGTTTGCCGCGATTTCGGCATCTGGCCTCCTGTCGCGGAACCGCGCATATTGGGCGGGCATTCGGGTCACCGGGCCCGGCTCGCTCCATGACGGTCCGCACCACTACACGCTGGATCCCGTGGCTGCTCGGCGCCTCCGCGCTGGCCGCGGTCGTGCTGGTAGTCGCCCATGTCGCCGAGGAGCGCGCATTCGTAACGCTCCTTCAGCAAGCGCGACCCTGGTGGCTGTTGTGGGCAATGGGCCTGCAGGCGATGACGTACGTGGCCCAGGCAGAGGTCTGGCGCATCGTGCTGCACCGGGCCGGTGCGCAACTGCCGTTCGGCATCGCCTATCGGCTCAGCCTCGCGAAACTCTTCGTTGACCAGGCGCTGCCCTCGGTGGGCTTGAGCGGCACGGTGGTCGTCACGCAGGCCCTCGAGGCACGTGGCCACCCGCGACCCGTGGTCATGTCGGCCGTGGCCGTGGACACCGCCTCGTACTTCGCAGGCTACGTATTGAGCCTCGCGGTTGCGCTCGCAATCGTGATCGGCCAGGGCCACGCCAGCTCGCTGATCGTCGCCGTCGCCGCACTCTTTTTCGTGTTCGGCACGTCGCTGACGGTCGCGGTTCTCTCACTGTCCGGTCGCGTCCCCGGTCACTGGGCGGCACACCTGCTCAAGGTGCCCGGGATCGGCCGCGCACTCAACTTGCTCCAGCAGGCGGAACCCCGTCTGGCGCGCAATCCGGCCGTGCTCTCCCGCGCGACAGCGCTGCAGATCACGATCGCGGTGCTCGATGCGGCGACGATGTGGGTGCTGATTCGCGCGCTCGGCACATCCGCGAGCCCGGGGGCAGTGTTCGCAAGCTTCATGATCTCGTCGCTGCTGCGGACGTTCGGATTCATGCCCGGCGGGCTCGGCACATTCGAGGCCGCGTCGGTCGCGACGCTCGCGCTCGCCGGCATCCCGGTTCCGGTCGGCCTGTCCGCCACATTGCTGTTTCGCGGCCTGAGCTTCTGGCTGCCGATGCTGCCGGGACTCGCCTTTTCCCGTCGACTTGCCGCCATACCCGGTGCTGCCACTACCCAGGAGAACCTGCCGCAGTACTGGACGATGTCGCCGGCGGACGTCGCAGCGCAACTGCACGCGCCTGCGGAAGGCCTGTCCAGCGCCGAGGCAGAGCGCCGTCTCGCGGAGACCGGGCCCAACGAGATCAGCGAACGCGAGCGATTCACGCAGATTCGGCGTGCTGTGGAACCAGATGCGCAGCCCGCTGCTGCTGTTGCTGCTGTTCGCCGCGGGGCTGTCGGTCGTCACCGGCGAGTGGATCGACGCGGTCATCATCCTCGTCATCGTCCTCGCCAGCGTCGGCATCGGCTACACCCGCGAATACCGCGCGCAGTCGGCTGCGGAAGAGCTGCGAGCGCGCGTGCAGGTGCACGCGAGCGTGCTTCGGGACGGCAAGCCGCGTCCGGTGCCGATCACCGAAGTCGTTCCCGGCGACGTGGTCATGCTTTCGGCCGGCAGCATCGTCCCTGCGGACGTGGTGCTGCTCGACGCCGCCGACTGCTACGTCAACGAATCAGTACTGACCGGCGAGAGCTTTCCGGTCCGCAAGCGCCCTGGACAGGTGGCACACGACGCCCCACTGGCCCGGCGCTACAACTGCCTGTACCTCGGCACCAACGTGCGCAGCGGCAACGCGCGCTGCATCGTCGTACGCACCGGCAGGACCACCGAGTTCGGTGCGATCGCCCACCGCCTGACGCTTCGGCCGCCCGAGACCGAATTCGATCGCGGCATCCGCCACTTCGGTTACCTGCTCACGAGCGCGATGACCGTCATGGTCCTGATCGTGCTCGTGGCCAACCTGCTGCTCGACCGCCCCCTGGTCGAGACCCTGCTGTTCTCCATCGCACTTGCTGTGGGCCTGAGCCCCGAACTGCTGCCGGCAATCCTCAGCATCAACCTCGCGCGCGGCGCCAGCGCCATGGCCGCGCATGGCGTGCTGGTGCGACGGCTGAACGCTATCGAGAACCTGGGCAGCATGGACGTGCTGTGCACGGACAAGACGGGCACGCTCACCGAGGGCGTGGTGAAGCTGCACGGGTCGTGGGGACTCGACGGCGAGCCCTCGTCCAGCGTGCTGGAGCTTGCCTCAATCAACGCCTCGCTGCAGTCAGGCCTGGTCAACCCGCTCGACGAGGCGATCGTCGAGGCACATCGAACTGCGGATGGCGCCGTCGAGAAGGTGGCCGAGGTTCCGTATGACTTCGTCCGCAAGCGCCTGAGTGTTGTGGTTCGCGATGCGGCGGGCCTGCGACTCATCACCAAGGGCGCATTCGAGCAGATGCTGGCGGCGTGCTCGACGGTTACGGGCGGCGATCCGCTGGACGATCCGGGCCGAGACGCGTTGCGGGAACGGGCGACGACCTGGACTCACCAGGGCATCCGCGTCCTTGCCGTGGGTACTCGATCCCTGCATGACACGGAGAGCGTGGACCGCGACTGCGAGCACGACCTCGAGTTCGAGGGATTCCTGACCTTCCTCGATCGCCCGAAGGAAGGCGTGTCCACCGCGATCAAGGACCTCGCGAGACCTCGGCGTCTCGCTCAAGCTGATCACCGGCGACGCGGGCCCCGTGGCGCGCCACGTTGCGGCCGCGGTCGGCATGCCACACGAGCACGTGCTCTCCGGGCAGCAACTCGACGAACTGCACGAAGAGGCGCTGTGGCACGCGGCCGAACTCACGGATCTCTTCGTCGAGGTGGACCCGAACCAGAAGGAGCGCATCATCCTCGCGCTGAAGAAGACCCACCACGTGGTCGGCTTCCTCGGCGACGGCATCAATGACGCGCCGGCGATGCACGCCGCCGACACCAGCCTCTCGGTCGAGGGTGCCGTGGACGTGGCCCGCCAGGCGGCGGATTTCGTGCTGCTCGAGCGCGACCTCGACGTGATCCGTCGCGGCATCGAGGAAGGCCGCCGCACGTTCGCCAACACGATCAAGTACGTGCTGACCACCACGAGCGCCAATCTCGGCAACATGATCAGCATGGCGGTCGTGTCGATGTTCCTGCCGTTCCTGCCGCTGCTCGCGAGCCAGATCCTGCTGAACAACTTCCTGTCCGACGTGCCCGCGGTAGGAATCGCCGACGACAGCGTGGACCGCGAGCTCGTCGAGAAGCCGCGCCGCTGGAACATGAAGTTCCTCGGCCGCTTCATGATCGAGTTCGGCCTGCTGAGCTCGGTGTTCGATTTCATCACCTTCGGCATGCTGCTCTGGGGATTCGCAGCGGGCCCGGAGCTGTTCCGCACCGGCTGGTTCGTCGAGTCGCTGCTGACCGAGCTGGTGATCGCGCTGGTCGTGCGCACTCGCCGGCCCTTCTGGCGCAGCCGCCCGGGCACGCTGCTGCTCTGGAGCTCGGTGGCGGTCGTGCTGCTCGACGTTCGCGATCCCGTTCCTGCCGGGCGCGCAACTGATCGGGTTCACGCCGCTGCCGGCCGGCGTGATGCTCGCATTGGTCAGCGATCGTGGCGCTCTACGTCGCAGGCACCGAAGCACTGAAGAAGAGCTTCTATCGCCGGCAGCAGGCGTATTCCCGCGGCGCGCGCTCAGGCCGGCACGGACAGCGTCCCTCGCTGGTAGTCGATGATCGCCTGCTCGATCTCGCGCGGCGTATTCATCACGAACGGGCCGTACTGCACGACCGGCTCGCCGATCGGTCGCCCGCCGAGCAACAGCAATCCTGCGCCGCGGCCGCCCGCCGTCACCCGCACCGCATCGCCGGTGGTGAGCAGGCCAGCGGATCGGAACGGCAGCGGACGTGCGTCCTCGCCTACCACCGCCTCCCCCTCGTACACGTACATGAAGGCGTTATGCCTGGCCGGGATCGGGATCGTCGCCGTCACTCCTGCAGGCAGCCGCAGGTCGAAATACAGCGGCTCGGTAGACAGGCCGCCGATCGGCCCGGATACGCTGACGTCGCCCTGCTGCAGCGTGCCTGCGATCACGCGGGCCTCGCCGCCGCCGGCAAGCGCGGCCGTCGGTATCTCACGAGGCGGAATCTCGCGATAGGCCGCGGGCTTCATCTTCTCGCGCGCCGGCAGGTTGATCCACAGCTGGAAGCCGCGCATCCGTCCCTCGGTCTGCTGCGGCATCTCCGAGTGGATGATGCCCCGTCCGGCCGTCATCCACTGCACGCCGCCGGGACCGATCTCGCCGCGATGACCGAAGCTGTCCTCGTGCAGCATGTTGCCGTCGAGCATGTAGGTGACGGTCTCGAACCCGCGGTGCGGATGCGAGGGGAAGCCCGCGAGGTAGTCGTTCGGGTCGTCCGAGAAGAACTCGTCGAGCATCAGGAACGGGTCGAAGCGCAGGTTCGGCCCGCTGCCGAGGCTGCGGCGCAGCTTGACGCCGGCGCCGTCCGACGCCGCTACCGACTCGATGACCGCCTGCAGGCCGCGCGCCGTCATGATTGCCTCGTGTCCGGCGTGCGAGTGATACGCGCGACGGGCGTCGAGCGACCAGTCCCCCGCGCCGCGCGCCACGAGGAACAGGAACCCGCCGGCCATCGCGAGGTTCTTCATGAACATGATGAACTGCACCTGGTCGCCGAGCGCGCGGTGGAACAGCAGCGCCGACACGACCGAGAAGCCGGCGAGCAGGAACGCGAACAGCCGCGTGTGGTAGCCGAGGATGATGGCGATGGCGCCACCGACCTCGAGCGCAATCACGAGCGGCAGCAGCGCGCCGGGCACGCCCATCGCGGCCATGTAGCCCTGCGTGGCTTCGTAGCCGCCGATCTTGTGCAGGCCGGACAGCAGGAAGATCAGCGAGATCAGGATGCGGCCGAAGAGGTCCGCGATGTTCTGTTGGTGTTCATGGTGATTCCTGTTGGGGCACGGCTGCGAGCTGGTCGATGCGGTGACAGGGCTTCGGCCACGGCGGCAGCTCGCGCTGCTCGGCGCCGAGCGCCAGGCCTTCGGCGTAGACGAACTCTACGTCACGGATGCCGATGAAGCCGAGGAACTGGCGGACGTACGCGGTCTGCAGGTCGGACGGTGTGCCGGCATACCGCCCCCCGCGGGTGGCGAAGACGTAGGCCCTCTTGCCCTTCAGCAGTCCCTCGGGCCGCTGGCCGTGTAGCGGAACGTAACGCCGGCACGGGCGATGTGGTCGAAGTAGGCCTTCAGCGTCGACGGCACGCCGAAGTTGTACATCGGCAGGCCGAGCACGATCACGTCGGCGCGCTGCAGCTCGTCGATCGAGTTCGTCGGACTCGCGCGACGACGCGCTGCTGCTCGAGCGTGCGCTCCGCCGCAGGCGTCGAGAGCGCCTGGAACCGCTCTGCCGTCAGGTGCGGCACCGGCTGGCGTCGCGAGGTCACGGACGGTCAATGAAACCGCGGTCGCCGCGCGGTCCGACTCCCGGAGCGCGGCAACGAATTCGCTCGCCAGGCGCGACGACTGGGCCGTTGTCGCCGTGCAGGCTGCTATTGATCTGCAGGATATGGGTCATCTCTGGGGTCCTTTTCGCCAGGTAATGAAGGGTAGCGTCTGGGCAGGCATTCTCCATCTATCCGATCAATAAAAAAGACGATAAATTAGCGCTAATCAATCTACTGGATAGATCTATGAGCCAGCCTCGCATCACGCTGGACCAGTGGGCCGCCCTCGTCGCCGTGGTCGAGGCCGGCGGCTACGCGCAGGCCTCGAGCCGCCTGCACCGCACCCAGTCCACTGTCACGTACACGATCAAGAAGCTCGAGGAACTGCTCGGCGTGAAGGTCTTCGAGCTGCAGGGCCGCAAGGCCGTGCTGACGCCGATCGGGCATGTGCTGTACCGCCGCGGCAGGGCACTGGTCGATGAGGCGGGGCGCCTCGAGCGCGCCGCGGCAGACCTTGCGCGCGGCTGGGAACCGGAGATCCGCATCGCTGCGGACATCATCTTCCCGACGTGGCTGCTGCTCGAATGCCTCGCGGAATTCGGCCGCGCACATCCCGGCATCCGCATCGAACTCATCGAGTCGGTGCTGGGCGGCACCGAGGACGCGCTGACCGAGGGCCGCGCCGACATCGCGATTGGAGGCGTCGTCCCCGGCGGATTCCTCGGCGATGCACTGATGCAAGTGCGGTTCGTCTGCGCCGCCGCCCCACAGCATCCGCTGCACCAGCTGGACCGCATGCTGACGCTGGACGACCTTCGGCAGCACCGCCACCTCGTGGTGCGCGACTCGGGCGCGTTACGCAGCCGCAGCGGCGGCTGGCTGAACGAGCAGCGCTGGACGGTGACCAGCAAGGCCACTTCGATCCGCGCCGCATGCATGGGACTCGGCTATGCGTGGTATCCGGAGGAGAGCATCCGCGAGGAACTGGAGTCGGGCCGACTCGCGCCGCTGCCTCTGGAACAGGGCCGCGAGCGCTACGTGACGCTGTATCTGGTGTACGCGGATCGGGACACGGCCGGCCCCGGCGTGCAGCAACTGGCCGGGATCATCCAGCGCCGCACTTCGGAAACCTGCAAGTCGCGGGGTGACGGAGCGCCGCGCCTCCCCGCCCGTCGTCCGCGCGGATTTGACGCCGGCGTTTTGCGCCCATGATAATCGGCTGCTTAGGCAGTGACCGCCTGAGCTACCAATGCCTGAGCAACATTACCGAGCGGCGACGTACCGGGCCCGCGACAGCATGGGTTACCTGCTGCGTCGCGTGTACTCGGTCATGCACGAACGGATCGAAGCGGCATTCGCCGGCCACGACTTCACGCTGATGCAGTGGATCATCCTGATCTACCTGCGCGACGGGCTCGCCCACACGGCTTCCGACATCGCCCGCGAGTTCCGCCACGACAGCGGCGCGCTGACGCGGGTCATCGACCAGCTCGAGCGGCGCGGCCTGATCACGCGCCGGCGCAGCACGAACGACCGCCGGGTCGTCGAGCTCGGGCTCACCGCGTTGGGCCGCCGCACCATCGAGCAGTTGCTGCCGGTGATGGTGAGCGAGATGAACACGGCGCTCGCCCCGTTCACGCGGACCGAGTTCGAGCAGATGCGCACGCTGCTGCAGCGCCTCGTCGATCACCTGCAGCTGCTCGATCCACCGGCTGCGTCCCCGCCGCCGGACGAGGCCAAGCGACCGACCCGCCGCGCTGCGAAGTCCGCGAGCCGCAAGCGACAAATGACGCACCCGATGCGGACAACGCTCGCGGCGGCACTGGCGCTGGCCATCACTGCCTGCGTGGGCACGCCAAAAGACGGTCCACGCGAAGCGCAGATCCAGCCCGCCGCGGTTGGTCTCACCGGGCCCGCCTATGTCGCGCCGGCCGAGGACTGGTGGCTCGCGCTCGGCGATCCGCAGCTCGACCGGCTCGTCGGCCAGTCGCTCGCGGGCAACCCGAGCCTCGCCGCGTCGCTGGCCCGCGTCCGTGTTGCCTGGGAGCAGGCCGTCGTCGCCGGCGCGGGCGACGGCGGCGCGGGTGGACTTCGATCTCAGCGCCTACCGGCAGAAGGTGAGCGGGAATTACATCTACCCGCCGCCATATGCAGGCTCCACGTTCTGGGACGGCAGGGTCGGCTTCAGCCTGATCTGGAACATCGACTTCTGGGGCCGTCAGTCCGCGATCCTCGACCAGGCGAGCTCGGCGGCACGGGCCGCCGAGTTCGACGCGATGGCCGCCACGCTCGCGCTCTCCGGAGCGGTGTCGCAGACATACGTGGACCTGCAACGCGTCAGCGACCTCGAGAGTCTCGCGGCGCAGACACAGCGGCAGCGCGAACGACTGCTCGCGCTCACCAGGCAGCGAGTGGCCGCAGGCCTCGACAGCGATGTCGAGCTTCGCACCGCCGAGGCAGGCCGGGCGCAGGCGGACGTCGAACGCGAGCAGGCACGGGTCGGGCGTGAGCTGGCCGTTCACGCACTCGCGGCGCTGTCCGGCCAGGGTGCGAATGCCTACGAATCGATCGGCGCGCCCCGGCTCGATCTCGAGCGCGCCCTGCCCCTGCCCGATGCGCTGCCGGCAGACCTGCTCGCTCACCGTCCGGACATTGCTGCGGCCAAGGCGCGTGTCACGGCTGCGCAGGCGGGACGCGAGGCGGCGCATGCGGCGTTCTACCCGAACGTGAACCTGATCGGGTTCGCGGGCTTCACGGCCGTCGGGCTCGACGTGTTGCCGAAGGGCGACTCGCAGACCTTCACGCTCGGCCCCGCCATCCACCTGCCGATCCTCGATGCAGGGCGCCTGAAGGCCGAGTACCGCAAGTCCGGTGCCGATCTGGACGCGGCGGTCGCGAGCTACAACGAGACCGTGCTGCGCGCAGTGCGCGAGTCCGCAGACCAGGCGGCGCGAGTGCAGTCGCTCGACACGCAGCTGGTCGAACAGCGGCGCGTGCTCGAAGCAGCCGAGCGCGCGTATGCGCTGGCAGAACAGCGCTACGGCGCCGGCCTCACGAACTTCCTCACCGTCCTGAACGCCGAGACGCAGGTGCTCGCGGCGCGTCGCAGCCGCGTGAACCTGCTGGCCGACCGCACGCAGGCACGCGTCGCGCTGCTGGTTGCACTCGGCGGCAGTTTCGACCCGACAGGACCGGCCGCGCTGGCGGGTGCTGCAGCACCAGGCCACAAGGAGACCGCGAAGTGAGCAGTACAGCCCCGGAACCGGCCACCGAGTCGGGCAGCCCAGCGCGCCGACGCGGCCTGATCGTCCTCGCAGTGGTCGTGCTGCTGGCCGTCGCTGCCTGGGCGATCTACTGGAATGGCCACGGGCGCTGGCACGTTTCGACCGAGGATGCCTACGTCGGCGGCAACATCGTGCAGGTCACGGCGGACGTTCCCGGCAGCGTGCGCGCAATCCACACCCGCGAGACGGAAACCGTCGCCGCCGGCCAGGTGCTGCTCGAGCTCGATCCGGCGGACGCGCGCGTCGCGATGGACGCGGCCGTGGCGGACCTCGGCAACACCGTGCGGCAGGTGCGCGGCACGTTCGTGCAGGTGAGCCGGCTCCGGGCACAGGTCGCCGTACGCGAGGCCGAACTCGAACGCGCGCAGCAGGACCTTGCCCGCCGCAGCTCGATTGCCGGGGGCGGTGCAGTCTCGGCTGAAGAGGTCGCGCATGCGCGCGAAAGCGTTCGCGGACTCGAGGCCGCGTTGCGCGCGGCGCGCGAGGACCTGAATGTCGCGCTGTCCCAGACCGAGGGCACGACTCCGGAACGGCATCCCCAGGTGCTGCGCGCGGCGGCACGCGTGCGCGATGCGGCGCTCACGCTCGAGCGCATGACGATCGTGTCGCCTGTTCGCGGCGTCGTCGGCAAGAAAGGCGTGCAGATCGGCCAGCGGGTCGCGCCGGGCATGCCGCTGCTCGGCATCGTGCCGCTCGAGGACGTCTGGGTGGACGCGAACTTCAAGGAAGTGCAGCTGCAGCACATGCGGATCGGCCAGCCGGTCGAGCTCGAGGCCGACCTCTACGGGTCGCACGTCACCTATTCGGGCCGAATCAAGGGCATCTCGCCGGGGACCGGCGCCGCGTTCGCGCTGCTGCCGCCGCAGAACGCTTCGGGCAACTGGATCAAGATCGTGCAGCGCGTGCCGGTGCGCATTGCGCTCGATCCGGCGCAGGTGCGCGAGCATCCACTGCGAATCGGGCTGTCGATGCACGTGGCCGTGGACCTGCACGACCAGTCCGGCCCGGTGCTGACGGCGCCGCAGTCGGAGGTCGCCGCGTCGATCGCGCCGCGAGCCGAGCGGAATCCGGCGGTCGAGGCCCTGATCGAGGAAGTCATCGCAACGAACTCCGGTCGCCTGGCCGGGACGGGATGAGCAGACCGGGCGCGGAACATGACCGGCCGCTGATCCCGCTGCCGCCCGGCACGCGGGGCATGACCGCGTTCGCGCTCGGGCTCGGCACGTTCATGCAGGTGCTCGACACGACGATCGCCAACGTGTCGCTGCCCACGATCGCCGGCAGCCTCGGCGTGAGCGCGAACCAGGGCACCTGGGTCATCACTTCGTTCGCCGTGTCGAACGGCATCTCCGTCCCGCTGACGGGCTGGCTGATGCGCCGCTACGGCGTCGTGCGCACGTTCGTCACGTCGGTGACCCTGTTCACGATCGCCTCGTTCCTGTGCGGCATCGCCTGGAGCTTCGAGTCGCTGATCGCCTTCCGCGTGCTGCAGGGGGCGGTCTCGGGCCCGATGATCCCGGGCTCGCAGGCGCTGCTGATGTCGATCTACCCGGCCTCGCGGCGCGGCACCGCGCTCGCGATCTGGTCGATGACGACGCTGATCGCGCCAATCGCCGGGCCGCTGCTCGGCGGCTACATCTCGGACAACTACTCCTGGCCGTGGATCTTCCTGATGAACCTGCCGGTGGGCCTGCTGAGCGCGGTGCTGTGCTGGCGCGCGCTGCACGACAAGGAGTCGCCGACCGAGCGACTGCCCGTCGACTGGGTCGGTCTCGCGCTGCTGGTCATCTGGGTGGGCGCACTGCAGATCATGCTCGACACAGGCCGCGACGCCGACTGGTTCGAGTCGACGCGCATCGTCGTCCTGGCCGCGATCGCTGCGATCGGATTCGTCGCGTTCCTGATCTGGCAGCTCACCGAGGAGCACCCGATCGTGGACCTGAGCCTGTTCAAGCGGCGCAACTTCACCGTCGGCACGATCGTCACGTGCGTCGGCTACGCAGTGTTCTTCGGCAACGTGGTGATCCTGCCGCTCTGGCTGCAGACCCAGCTCGGCTATACGGCGACCTGGGCCGGAATCGTGCAGGCCCCCGCCGGCGTCGTCGCGATGGTGCTGTCGCTCTGGGTCGGCCGCAACGTCACGCGTTTCGATGCCCGGATCTTCGCGAGCTTCTCCTTCGTGCTGATGGCCTGCGGCCTGTACTTGCGGTCGCTGCTGAACTCGCAGGCCGCATTCAGCGACTTCATGCTGCCGATGATCCTGCAGGGCGCGGCCATGGCGTTCTTCTTCGTCTCGGTCGTCAGCATCCAGCTCGACGGGTTGCCGCCGCAGCGCATGCCGGCGGCCACGAGCATCTCGAATTTCCTGCGCATCACGGCCGCAGCGTTCTCGACTTCGATTGCGACGACCGTGTGGGACGACCGTGCGCAGCTGCACCAGAGCCGGCTGGCGGAGGCCTCGAGCGCCTACTCCCCGACGCTGCAGCAGTCGCTCGCCAGGCTGCACGAGCTCGGGCTGAACGACGCGCAGTCGCTCGCCGTGCTGAACCGAGGGCCTGGTGGAGCAGTCGTACCTGCTCTCGACGCTCGACTACTTCTACGTGAGCTCCTTCCTCGCGATGGGCCTCGTGCTGCTCGTCTGGTTCACGCGCCGGCCCCGGATCGCCAGCGGCCAGCCGGCGATCGCGGACTGACTCCGAGCCGGCGGATCGACTGCCAGGCTCAGGGCCGGGCCGCGGGAGCAACCTGCTCCCTGGCCTTGCGCTGCGTTTCCCGGGCCTGTATCGCCAGCTTGTAGGCGACGTAGTACTTGTAGATGTTGCGGACGTAGGTCGTCGTCTCCATGCCGACCTTCTCGGCCGTGACGATCTCGACGTTGTTGAACCACACATCGGGATCGAGGCCGCGCTCCCGGGCAAGCGAACGCATCTGCTGGATGCGCCCGGGACCGGCGTTGTAGGCGGCGAACGCGAACAACGAGCGGTTCTGCTCGTCGAATTTCGCGTCCTTGAAGTACCGCGTCATCAGCTGGTCCATGTATTTCGCGCCGGCGTGGACATTCGGCCCGACCTGCCGGATGTCGCCGACGCCGAGCTCCTTGCCGGTCGCCGGCATGACCTGCATCACGCCGATGGCCCCGACGTGGCTCTTCGCGTCCTGGTCGAGGCGCGATTCCTGGTAGCCCTGCGCCGCAAGCATGACCGGGTCGAAACCGTACTTGTCGCCGTACTCGTAGAAGAGCGCGCGTATCGCCTCGAAGCGCTCCTCGTCCGCGCCACGCGTCGGGTTCGTGATCTGCTTGAACCGCTTCATGTACTGCGTGATCCGGTAGGTCGTGACCCCCTGCTTGACGAGGTGGTTCTCGCGGAAGTCCTCGATGGCAGCCGCGAGCTGCGGGCTGTCCTTGCGGATCGCCCAGCCGATCTTCGCGCCGCTGCGCACCGCGATGTCCTCGTGCACCCTGATGTTGGGCAGGATCTGGCTCCACAGACCCGCTTTCCAGTCGTCGACCACGACGATGTTGAGCAGCCCCGCGTTGGCCATCTCGAGGATGTCCTCGTCCTCGAGCGCGTCCGGAAGTCGCTGGATGACGATTGGTGGCTTCTTTTCCGCGGCAAAGCGCTGGTTCAGGGCAGTGAGGCTCTCGAAGTAACTCGACGAAGGACGCACCGAGACGGTCTTGCCCGAGAGATCGTCCAGCGATTTCAGGTCCGACGCGTTCGGTCCCGTCACGACCAGCTCTGCATGCAGCTTCTGGTCGTCCGGGGCATAGAAATCCACCTCCTTCAGGCGGGCCTCGGTCACCGTCAGGTTGCCGGCCGCGACGTCGCCGATCCCCGCAGCGACCTCGGGAATCAGCTTGTCGCGCGTCGTGGGAACGATCAGGACCGTAATCGGCCGCTTGTCCTTGCGGTACTTCTTGTTGATGTACCTCTCGAAGTCGCGCACGGTCTCTGCCGTCAGGCCCCGCTCGGTGCCTTTGTCGCTGAAGTACAGCGTCCGGTTGTACGGCACGAGCACGCGGACCAGCCGGCGCTCGACCATCTGGTCGAAGTCACCCTTCCAGGGCTTCAACGACATCGAAAGGAGCGAACGTCATCCTGCGGCGCCACTTCGGCGGCAGCAGGCGCCCCGTCGGCAGGCGGCGGCGCCTCCGCGGGCGCCGGCTGCGCAGGCCGACTCGGTGCCGCGGCCGGAGCCGCACCCGTCTCCGCAGGCACGGCGGCTGAGCCTGCCGGGGATGCGTCTCCTGCTCGTCGTCGTCGACGGTGCCGTCTTCTCGCCGCAGGCGCTCGCGAGTGCGAGCACGCACAGCAGCACCGCGGATCGCAGCAATCTGGTCATTGCGCCCCCTACTCTTCCGGCTCGTTCTCCTCCGCACTCCACTTGCGGCGATGCATGTCTTCCGCGGCCGCCCTGATGCCGGCGTGGCGATTCGACAGCAACAGCGAGGACGGGTCACAGACGCGCGCGCGAATCACGCCGAGGTCGACAGCGGCGTCGAACAGGCTGGGATACCAGCGCTGCCATTCAGGGAAGATCGCGTCGACCCTTTCCTTCAGAGTCATGGCCGGGAGTCTGCCTCCGCACCGACGGACCGGCAACCCTGCCGGACCCGCGGCGTGACCCGTCTCACCCTGTTGCCCAGGACGCGAGCCGCGCGTACGCCGCGGGATCGGTCAGCAACACGAACGCGAGCCCGGCCAGGGCACCACCGAGGTGCGCGTCGTGGTTGATTCGCCCGCGCGCGTGGCTGGCTGAGTACCACGAGTACGCCACGTAGCCGATCGCGAACAGCGGCGCCGGGATCGGCACCGGGATCGGGATGATGAACAGCTTCTGCCACGGAAAATAGACGATCGACGCGAACAGCACCGCCGAGATCGCGCCCGAAGCCCCGAGCGACGCGTACTCGGGGTCGTTGCGGTGCTTGAAGTACGTGCCGATGTCGCTCACCACCAGCCCGATCAGGTACAGCGCCGCGAAGCGCGCGCTGCCGACCTGCTTCTCGAGCTGGAAAGCGAAGAAATAGAACGTGACGAGGTTGAAGATCAGGTGCGGCAGGTCGGCGTGCACGAAGCCACTGGTGACGATCGTCTCGTACTGCTTCTTGCGCAGGAACCAGTACGGACGGAACAGGCTGCGCTCGACGATCTTTGGTGAACCGAACAGCCCGGCCAGGCTCACGACCACCGTGACCACGAGGATGATTGCGGCGACGCTCATCGGCCGCTCAGTGACTCACGTAGACCAAGTGCGCCGGTATCGAAGCCCAGCGACTTCGCCCGCGCAACCAGGCGATCGACCGCCTCGCGGGGCGGGTTGGGTTCGCGCGACAGGATCCAGAGATAGGACCTGTTCGGACCGACCACCAGCGCAAGGGTGTAGTCGGGATCGAGGTCCACGATGTTGTAGCCGCCGTAGAACGGCCCGAAGAACGAGACTTTCAGCTGCCCGACGTCGCGCGCGCCGACGAATTTCGCCCGGCCGCGCGCCTCGTCCCACTCGCCCTTCGCTGCATTGAAGCCGCGATTCAGCACGTCGATGCTGCCGTCGTCGCGGGCCGTGTAGGTCGCCGTGACCTTCGTCAGGCCACGCTCGAAGCTGTGATCGAGCCGCGCGACCTCGTACCACGTGCCGAGATAGCGGTTGGCATCGAAGCCCTTGATCGGCTCGATGCCATCAGGAATCTGCGCGCAGCCGGCCAGCAGGGCCGCAGCCATCCAGAGCCAGAGTCGATGCTTCACGTTCTTCTGCCTCCAGGGCACATGAATTTTCATTCTCGCACTTCGCGGTCCGACTCTCACGCGGGAAATCACGATGCGCACACGCCCGGGAATTCCTATAAGGGAACGAAGCGCCATGTGGACGGCCTGTTCGAACGAGGCCCCATGAATTCACGTCGGCATCCGCTCCCAGCCCCCGCCCTCGCATTGCTGGCCCTCGCTTCACTCGCAAGCCCGGCTCTTGCCGACACGTCGCCCCCGCGGACGACGGCAAGGGCTTCTATCTCGGGGGAGGGGGCGCCTGGTCCACGGTGAGTGTCGAAGTCAGCGGGTACTACTCCAACGACGATTACTGCGGGCTCTGGGGCTGCGCATACTACAAGGAAGGCGACGGCGCCTACGGCTTCACTGCTCACGCGGGCTACCGGTTCTGGCCGTACCTCGCCGCCGAGGTGAACTACATCGACCCGGGCAGCATCCAGTGGAGCCAGTCGAACGTACTGGTCGAGGGCTACCCCGGCACTTTCAAGGCGAAGGCAACGCTGGATATCTCGGCCTGGGAATTCTCCGTACTCGGCATCCTGCCGTTCGCGAAACGCTGGGAGCTCTATCTCAGGGCCGGGGTCGGCCTCTGGCAAGGTGAAAATGACCAGCTGCTGGTCAGCAATGCCACAGGTACGCAACTCCGTGGCCGGAACGACGCCGACGGAACGGATTTCGCGTTTGGCTTGGGGCTGGGATTTGCGCCGACCCCGTCGTGGCTGCTGCGTCTCGAAGGGCAGTCGCTGACGATCGACGGGGATTTGCTCTATACGAAGAAAGACACGGGATTCGACTCCGTGCTGTTCGAGCTGCAGTATCGATTCTGAACGCTGGGCGCCCCGTGCCCGGCTCAGGCCTTTAGCATCGTTACACCGACGACGCCCTTCGCACGCGGCGGGATCGCGGCGATCTTCGCAGCCGCCTCCGCCTTGACGCGCTTGAGGAGCTTCGGGTCGCGCAGCAGCTCCTCCGCGCGCGCATTCTTCTCCGCGACCATCTCGTCCGTCAGCAGCTCACCGAACATCCTGAGCGGCGCAATCTGCAGGCCGTGCTTGCGGAACAGGCGATAGATCTCCTTGACGCGGGCCGGCTGCACGTCGCGACCGAGCGTGAAGCACTCGTAGCGCTCCTCCATCGTGAGCAGCGCCGCCTCTGCGAGGCACGCGTACGCCACTCCCGGCGGCAACCCGATGTCGAAGCTGAATCTCGCCGGGCCCGGCAGCACGATCTCGCCGCTCTCGACGATCATCACGTCCGGCCGCGTGGCCGCCTCTTCCGCCGAGATGTCCGGCGGCAACGCGACGTCGAGTATCACTGCGCCCGGCTTGCACTGGCTCACGTCGAGCACGCGCTGGCCGAATGCCGACGTGGCGGTGACGATGAGGTCGCATTCCCCGACGCGGCGATTCGTCGTGAGGTCGACTTCGACCTTCGCCCCGGGGGTCTCCTCGAGGATCTTCTCCTTCAGCGCGGCGAGACGTTCGGGCTCGATCGACACGAGTACGACGTCCTTTACGGCGGCCGCGAGCAGGCGCGAGCACACCGAGCCGATCGAGCCGGTCGCACCGACGATCATCGCCTTGCCTTTCGCGAGATCGCGCCAGCCCATCCGCTTGGCCGTGAGCTTGGCCGTCTCGAGCGTCGCCGCGATCGTGAGGCTGTTTCCCGTGGTCACCGGGATCGGTGCGCGCTTCGCCACGGTGACGCCGGCATCGCCCACGACTTTCGTGAATGCACCGAGGCCCACGATCTTCGCGCCGTGCTCGGCGGCATCCTTCACGGCCGCATTCAGGCGCCTGTAGGTGAATTCGGGCGCGCGAGTCAGCATCTGTCGCGGCGTGGTCCCGAGCGCGTAGATCAAGCCGTCGACCGGTCGGCCCGTCGCTTTCGAGCGACCGCCCTTGACCGTTCCGACGAGCCGCCCCGGCATGTACGCCGCTGCGAGCTCCACCCACTGGCGCGGCAGGTTCCGCGTCCATCGGTACCGAGGGTGGTTACCGAGGTAGTCCACGGTCAACGGGTGCAGGATGAACGCGAACCGGCCCATGACCCGGAACTATCGCCGAGTCCGCCCCGGCTGGTAATCGCGGAAATCCGACAATGCGTACGAAGGGAGCGCGCCCGTCAGCGCCTCAGCCGGATGTCTCCCGCCAGTTCCGGGCGCTTGCCGATCTTGTCGGCGTAAAACGCGCGCATCGAGCTCCATGTCGCGCTCGGGGTCACCAGTGAACCGGACGTACTTGTCGATGGCGACGGTCCGCGTACGGTAATCGATGTACCCGAACGCGACCGGGACATCTGCGGCGAGCGCGAGCTGGTAGAAACCCGACTTGAGATGATCCGTGTGCGAACGCGTCCCCTCGGGCGTTATCGCGAGCCACATCCAGTCGCGCCGGCGGTATTCCTCGACCAGCTCGCCGATGAACCCGGTCGGGCGCCGGCGATCGACCGCGATGCCGCCCGTGTATTCGAGCAGGCCGCGAAATGGGGCTGGGAACATCTCGGTCTTGCCGACCCAGTTGGCCGGCAGCCCGTGCCCGATGCGAAACAGCATCCCGATCACGAAGTCCCAGTTCGAAGTGTGCGGGTAGACGACGATGATGCCCTTCGGCTCGGGCGGCCAGACGAACGAGTTGCGCCAGCCAAACAGGCGCAACAGCTTCAGAGCGCCGGGCCAGTAAAGCGTCCTATGCACGCCGGGTTCGGGATTCGAAGTCTGCCACGCTTATCAGGATGACACAGCCTGCCGCCGCCGGCACCTGACTGCAGACGAGCCGCCGGGTGCGGCGCCCACCGTCAGCGCCTCTGCCGACGCTTGAGCGCACCGACGAAACCCTCGAGCGTCGGCGACACGGCACCGGGCGGGATCACCGCCTCGATCAGCTGGAATCGACCGCGGGTGGCGGCTGCTCGCTCCAGCGCCGTGGCCAACTCCCGGCGCGTGACGACTCGCGTGCCGTCGCCTCCGAGTGGCGCCGCGATGTCGGCGAAATGCCAGTCTTCCAGGGTGTTGAAGCGCGACTCCGGCTGGAACACCCGCAGCATTTCCCAGCTCGCGTTGTTCATCACGATGACGATCGGATCCCAGCCGTTGCGGCGGCAATTGCCGAGTTCCCAGCCGGTCATCTGGAACGCGCCATCGCCAACGAGCACCAGCGGCCGCCGGCCTGTCGCGGCCTGGACTCCGAGCGCAGCGGGCACGCCGAACCCCATCGTGGCGTAATAGCCGGGCGCGACGATCTCGGTGTTCTCGATCTCGAATGCCGTGAACATGCAGTCGCCACAGTCGCTCGCAATCGGCATGCGGCCGCGACGCGCGAACAAGTCGTTCACCGCGCGCGCGATGTCGACCGGCGCAATCGGGCCGTCGTCGTCGGCCAGGTCCCGCGGATACTGCGTCGGCTCTCCCGCCGATCGCAGCGGCTGGTCGGCATGCCGGCGCACCAGCTCGTCGACGAGCGCAGCAAGCGGGATGTTCTCGTAGCGATGGAACCCCATCGACACGGATCGGTCCGCCGCAAGGATGCTGTTGCGATGATCGACACGGCCCTCGGACACGCCGAAATTCGTGTCGCACATCGTGACGCCGAACAGCAGCAGGCAGTCGGATTCCTCGACCGGGCGACCGACGTCCGGGTGAGCCGTGAGCCCGAGGTAGGTTCCTACGACGGGCACGTGGGCGTCCGCGAGCAGCCCGCGCCCCATGAACGACGTCACCACCGGGACGTGCAGGCGCCGCGCGAGCTCGGCCACGCGGCCCTCGATGCCGAAGCGACGCACCTCGACGCCGACCATCATCACCGGTCGCGCGGCGTGGCTGAGTCGCTCCATGATCTCGTCGGCGCACGCGGTCACGGCCTCCGGGTCGAATTCGGCCTCGGGCAGCCGTTGCACCGCGGCGCACTCGTCGAACACGCGGTCGCGCGGCAACTCGATGTACACGGGCCGCGACTGCACCAGGCACACTCGCAGCACTTGGGCGATCTGCGCGGGAGCCCTCGCGGGGTCGTCGAGCAGTGCCTGGTCGCAGGTGATCTCGCGATAGATCTGCAGCTGGGAGTCGATGCGCTTTACCTGGTGGTGCAGCAGCAGTCCCGAGCGCGCCTCGTTGCGCCCCGGCGCGCCGGAGATCACGACCAGCGGCGACTTCTCGGCATACGCGGCCGCCACGGGATTCACCATGTTGAGCGCGCCGGCGCCGTAGGTAACGGCCGCGACGCCCGGCGCGCAGCTGATCCTGGCGGCGGCATCGGCCGCGAAGCCGACCGATGGCTCGTGGCTCAGCGTGTGCAGCGGCAGGATCCCGGATTCCTCGACGACCTTGAAGAACTGCAGGACGAAGTCGCCCGGGATGCCGAATACCTGGCGGGCACCGTGATCCCGTAGCGCCGTTAGCAGAGACTCAGCGAGATTCATGCCGTGCACCCGGGCGTTGCGGTCGGAGACGCATTGTCGCGGGTACCGCCACGGACGGTACCCCGCAGAAACCGAGACTCATTCGCAGTCGGCGGCCTGGACTGAAATGTTTCCGGCACAGGCGTAGCATCGGGCCCAAAGCGACAGGAACGTTGCGAGACTCGCGTGGCGCCACAGAACAACGTCGAAGGCGTCGACGACAACGAGGCTCTCGCGCAGCGCATCAGGAAGGGGGACCGCGCTGCCGAGGCCGAGTTGGTGGGCCTCTATTGCGATTGTGTCTTCGCGATGGCGCTGTCGCGCACCCGCAATCGCGACGCCGCGCGCGAACTGATGGACGATGTGCTGATGGCGGTGATCACGGCGCTTCGCCATGGCAGCGTGCGCAACACCGCGCAACTCGGCGGGTTCGTGCGCGGCACGGCCGCGAACATCATCAACGGCTACATCCGGGCGGCCCGCCGCGCACCGCGAACCGTATCACTGAACCCGGATGCCGTCGGCAGTGACCCGACCGACGAGTACGAAAGGCAGGACCGCCGCGACCTCGCATTCGAGGCGCTCGCGCTGCTGAATGCCCGCGACCGGCAGATCCTGCAGCTGAGCCTGGTCGAGGGACTGAAGCCAGCGGAGATCGCTGCCCGGCTCGGCATTTCATCGGTACTGGTGCGGCAACGAAAGTGCCGCGCATTGCGGGCGATCGTCGTCTATCTCCACGATGACGCGCCCGGCTACGTTGCGCGTCGCATGCTCAGGCTTTGAGCGGCCGGGCGGTCAGCGCGGCGCCGGGACCAGCAGTGCGAATTGACCTCGAAGCGGGATCCGTCGGCCGCCTCGAGCTCGACCTGCCACAGCTCCTCGTCCGGGATCATCGTGCGCTCGTGGCCGGGGAGCAGCCACCTGAATCTACGTCGCCCATCCAGGCTCCTGCCGGGTCGCGTGGTTCAGACTCTCAAGCTTTCGGCCCGGCAACTCTTACAATACCGCCGCGATGCAACAAACTGAAAGCCCCGGCGCGGCTCCCCCGCCGCGCCACACCAGCGTATCGATCGCACTCGCCGGCAGCGGCGGTGCGGGCGTGATGACGGCCGGCAACATGCTGCTCGAAGCGGCAGCCCACGCCGGCTATTACGCCCTGATGACGCGTTCCTCCGGCCCGCAGATCCGCGGCGGCGAAGCGGCGGCGATGATCCGCATCTCCTGCCGCCCAGCCGAATGCATGGACGACCACTTCGACGTGCTCGCCGCCGTCGACTGGGAGAACGTGCACCGCTTCGGCGCCGAGATACCGCTCGGACCGACCAGCCTCATCGTCGGAGATCCCGACCAGGGCGAGCCGCACGAGGTGTTCACGCGCACCGGCGCTGCGCTGGCGCAGGTGGCACTGAAGAAGATGGCCAAGGGCATTCCGGACGGGCGGCCGAACATGCTGCTGCTCGGGCTGGTCGCAGCGCTGGTCGGACTGCCCGACGAAGCCGTCACGCGGGCCGTCGAGAAGTCGTTGGCGAAGCGACCCGCGGCACTGGTGCCGAGCCTCGCGGCCGTCGCAGCCGGCCGGGAAGCGGCCAGAACGATGCCACGCGCCTTTCCGCTGCAGCCACCGCCACCCGCCGCCACCCAGCGCTGGCTGCTCACCGGCAATGAAGCCGCCGGCTACGGCGCGATCAAGGGCGGCGTGCGTTTCGTCGCGGCCTACCCGATCACGCCGGCCACCGAACTGCTCGAGTGGATGAGCCCCGCGCTCGCCGAAGTCGGTGGCACGCTGGTGCAGGCAGAGGACGAACTCGCATCGATCAACATGGCGATCGGGGGTTCGTACGGCGGCGTGCCCGCGTTGACCGCGACTTCGGGCCCCGGTCTCGCTTTGATGGTCGAATCGCTCGGGCTCGCCGTCGCCTCCGAGACGCCGATCGTCGTCGTCGACGTGATGCGCGTCGGGCCGTCGACGGGCATCCCGACCAAGTCCGAGCAGGGCGATCTCAATATCGCCCTGTACGGGCTGCACGGCGATGCGCCGCATCTAGTGCTCGCCCCGAACTCGGTCGCGGACTGCCTGCGCACGACGCAGTGGGCCGTGCGACTCGCCGAATCGCTGCAGTCGCCCGCGATCGTGCTGTCGGACCAGTTCTTCGGCCAGACACGCGCGGTGATCGACCGCCCCGCGGAACTCGCGGCGGACGCGGGCGCAGGACGGATGGTCGCCGAACCGAACGCGGCTGGATACAAGCGCTATGCAGTGACGACGAACGGAGTCTCGCCGATGGCGATCCCGGGGACTGCCGGGGTCACGTACACCGCAGATGGCCTCGAGCACGGCGAGCGCGGTACGCCATCGTCGCAGGGAACCGACCACCTCGCGCAACTCGACAAGCGGCGCCGCAAGCTCGAGCTCGCGGACTACGGCACGCTGTGGGCCGACGTCGAAGGCGACGGGGATCTCGCGATCATCACTTTCGGCAGCTGCACGGGCATCGTGCGCGAAGGCCTTGCCCGCGCGCACGCCGACGGCCTGAAGGCGCGACTCGTCTCGATGCGGCTGCTCGCCCCTGCCCAGCCGGCGCGGCTCGCTGCAGCGCTCGAGGGCGTGCGCAAGATCATCGTGATCGAGCAGAACCACACCGGGCAGCTGTTCCGCCACCTGCGCGCGGAATACGACCTGCCCGGCCAGTTGACCTCGCTGCATCGCCCGGGCGCGATGCAGTTCAACCCGGGCGACATTCATCGCCACCTGATCGAGTGGAGCCGCACATGACCGAAGCGCTGACGCACACGGACTTCAAGTCCGACATCAAGCCGGTCTGGTGCCCGGGCTGCGGCGACTTCGGCGTCGTGAACGCGCTTACGAAGGCGCTCGCGAAGATGGAATTGCGGCCCGAGAACGTCGCGGTCGTGTCCGGCATCGGATGCTCGTCGCGCATCCCCGCTTACACGTCCTGCTACGGATTCCACGGAGTCCACGGCCGCGCGCTCGCGGCGGGCACGGGACTGAAGATCGCGCGGCCCGACCTGACGGTGATCGTCACCGGCGGCGATGGCGACGGCTACTCGATTGGTGGCAATCACTTCCTGCACGCCTGCCGCCGCAATGTCGACATGACCTACATCGTGATGGACAACCGCGTGTACGGCATGACGAAGGGGCAACCCTCGCCCACGACCGAGCCGGACTGGGACTCGAAGCTTTCGCCGGACGGCACGGGCCTGCGCGAGTTCCATCCGATGGTCATCGCGCTGTCGTCGGGTGCGAACTTCATCGCGCGCGCGTTCACTGGCGACCCGAACGGGCTCGCCGACGTGATCGTCCAGGCAGTGCGGCATCCCGGGTTCTCGTTCGTCGAAGTGCTGTCGCCCTGCGTGACTTTCCGGCCCGAGCAGCGGGACTGGAAGAAGATCGTCAAGCCCGACGCGATCAAGCCCACCTCCGACATCGCCCGCGCCGCACGCCGCATGCTGCGCGACACCGGGTTCGAGCTCGGCGTTCTCTATGCCGGCAATCGCAAGCCTTATGCCCCGCGGGGCGAGCGGGCGAATCGTGATGCGAGCGTGCTCGAAGCGAGGTTCACGCTATGAAGAGGAAGCTGCCGCGCACGGTCCAGGAATTCATGGCGTACGCGTGGGCGATGGAGGTCGAGGCTGCGGAACGCTACGCAGAACTCGCGGACCAGATGAACACGCACCACAACCGCGAGGTGTCCGAGCTCTTCGCGAAGCTCGCGCGGATCGAGGGCAAGCACCGCGACCAGATCATGGCGCAGATGGGCTGGACCCGTGCGCCCGACACGAGCTCCTTTCGCTGGGAGACACCGGAAGGCCCGGAGACGACCGACTACAGTGAGCTGCACTACCTGATGCAGCCGTACCACGCACTGAAGCTGGCCGAGCACAACGAACGACGCGCAGCGGAATTCTTCGAGCGGTTCGCCGCGGCGAACCTGCCGGCCGACGTGCGCGCCGCTGCGGCCGAGATGGCCGCGGACGAGCGCGAGCACGTGCGGCTCATCGAGGACTGGCTGGCGCGCTATCCGGAGCCCGAGGCGGGCTGGGACGAGGATCCTGATCCGCCGGCGGTGGCGGACTGACTTCGGCCGGAACGACGAAAGCGGGAATCGGGTCAGTGGGCGCGGGCGCGGCAACGGCCGGCGCTTCGTCCTCGACCTCGATCTCCATGAACTTCTGCACGCTCGTCAGGAACCTGTCGAACCCGGTCAGGACCAGCAGCACTATCGCCACGGACAGCAGCAGTGCGATTGCGTGCTGCAGCAGCCGGCGCGGCGGCTTTTCCTGGACGTGGTTCGCGCGGTCGCGGAACCGGTCCATCAGGGCGCGCTCAACGCTGGCTCGCTGGTCAGACGGATCCGACATCGCGCGCAATCCTCGCTTGGCTGGTTTCCGGGCTCACCTGTCTGTGGTTCCGTTGGATACGGGGTCCTCGGGGTGGGCGAGCCTTGTATCACAGGTCCTTTCGGAAAATACTTAAATAGGAATCATTTGCATTTGGACCCTCCTGACGCTAGCATCCCGATCGAGGCCCCGAACCATGTACGTCTGCGTCTGCCACGGCATTTCGGAAAAGCGGCTCGACCAGGCCATCCGCGAGGGTGCGCGGTCGTTCGAGCAGCTGCAGTACTGCACCGGTGTCGCCACCTGCTGCGGCGCATGCGAACCCTGCGCCCGCCAGCTGCTGGACGAACGGACTCTTGCGTCCGGGCAGCCGACGCCTCAGGCTTCCTGACCAGACGGGGCCCTGCCCCATCCCATCCACGTTTCCCGGGAGTACATCGCCATGAAGGGCGACGTCGAAGTCATCGCGCACCTGAACAAGATCCTCAAGAACGAACTCACTGCGATCAACCAGTACTTCCTGCATTCGCGAATGCTGAAGAACTGGGGGCTCGACAAGCTCGGCGAACACACGTTCAAGGAGTCGGTCGACGAGATGAAGCACGCCGACCGCCTGATCGAGCGGATCCTGTTCCTCGAGGGACTGCCGAACCTGCAGGCGCTCGGCAAGCTGATGATCGGCGAGGACGTGAAGGAGACGCTCGAGTGCGACCTGAAGCTCGAGCAGATCGCGCACCCGGACCTGAAGGCCGCAATCACCCATTGCGAAACGGTCGGCGACTTCGTCAGCCGCGAGCTGTTCGAGGACATCCTCGAGTCCGAGGAAGAGCACATCGACTTCCTCGAGACGCAGCTCGAGCTGATCGGCCGCGTCGGGATCCAGAACTACTGCCAGTCGCAGATGAAGGCCGGCAGCTGAGGAAATGCGGGGACATTCTCCTATTTTCCGGCTGCGACGCCGGAAAATAGCAGAATGTCCCCTGTTTCCTAGTTGAGGTCGGGGTCCTTGAAGTACTTGGTGCCCTCGACCGTCAGGTCGAGCGCGAGCCCCGCATCCGATAGCTGGTACAGCCACACGCCGGGCTGAATCTGCGCGGCGCCCTGGTAGACCCCGCCGCCGGTGCCCGGATTCACCTGCAGGTTGACGTCGGCACCCAGCATGTACCCGTTCGCAATGAAGTTCTTCAGGTCGGCCTCGGTCTCGAAGACCCAGACCAGGTGCGTCTTCGTGATGCCCATGCCGTAGCCCGCCTGCAGCGTGGCCATCAGCATGAAGGTCTCCTGGTCGGAGATCGTGTCGACCACGATGCCCTTCCCGCCGCCGCCGCCCGCCAGCAGGATCTTCGTGCTGATCTCGCTGAACACGGCGTAACCCGCTGCTTTCTGCACCGCCTGCCGCGCCGACGGCTGCGCCGCATACAGCTGGTCGAGCGTTCGCATTGCGTTGTTGCGGATCTCTGCCCGCTGCTCGTCAGGGCTCGCGGCCCGCGCCGTGCCACCGGCGAGCATTGCGCACGCGAGCAGTGCAAAGCCGAAGAATCCAATCCGTCGCGAAAAGCCTGGCATGCATCGTCTCCGAGGTTGTTTTGCCGGATATTAGCAAGTCCGCACCGCCGGACTTGTCAGAAGCAGCCAGTCTAACCCCGGCCAGCCCCGCGCACCGTTTACAGGGATGAATCATCCACGACGGAGCCCGCCCATGACCGCCACAGCCTCGCGCAACACCAGCCGGACTCTGGTCGTCGCCGCCCTGCTCGCCGCGACTACCCTGCCTGCGACCGCGGCGACGGCCTGCACGACCGGACGCGTCGACATCTATGACCGCAATGCCGGCCAGGCCCTGCAGACCTATCGACACCATGGCCAGCGATACGTCGTCGGGACGCCGGGCAACGAATACGCCGTTCGAGTGCGCAACTGCACCGCAGTGCGCGTCCTTGCCGTGGTCAGCGTGGACGGCGTGAACGTCGTCACCGGCGAGACCGCCTCGACCGACCAGGCCGGCTACGTGATCGAGCCCGGCGGGTACGTGAACATCCAGGGCTGGCGCAAGGACTTCGACCGCACCGCCGCTTTCTATTTCTCGGATCCGTCCGACTCATACGCCTCGCGCACCGGACGGCCGGACGATCTTGGCGTCATCGGCGTCGCGCTGTTCCGCGAAAAGGCCTACGTGCCTCGTCTCAGCCGCGAAGCCTCGGCGCTGCCTGCGCCGGCAGACGCGGGCGCATCGGCACAGGAAGCCACGGCAGCCAGGGACCAGAAGGCCGCGGCGCCACGCATGGAGGCGCCCATCGGCACTGGCCACGGCCGGCGCGAGTACTCGCCCGTCGAAAGCGTCGAGTTCGAGCGCGCGAGCGACCGCCCCGACCAGCGCGTGGTGATTCGTTACGATCGTCGCGAGAACCTGGTCGCGATGGGCGTGCTGCCACCGAGCCCGTACCGGCACGAGCCCGACCCGTTCCCGGCTACGTTGGGATTCGTTCCCGACCCGTGAGCACGAGTCCGCACGGCGCGCGCGGGCGACGGCCGGCCACCTCGGTTGCTGCGCACGGTCGTGGCATCGATACTCGGCGGACGATGGTCCCCGTGCGCAACGTGCCTGACGCGGAGTCCGACGAGGCGCTGATGCTCGCCTACGCAGGCGGCAGCAGCGCTGCGTTCGACCGGCTGTACGCGCGTCACAGAAGCGGCACTTACCGCTACCTGCTGCGGCACACGGGCAACGCTGCCAGCGCGCAGGAGATGCACCAGGACGTCTGGTTCAAGGTCGTGCGTGCCCGCGACGGCTACACGCCGGACGCACGCTTCACGACCTGGCTCTACACGATTGCGCGACATCGCCTCGTGGATCACTGGCGCTCGCAGCGAGGCATCCTGTTCACGTCGTTGCAGGACGAAGGCACCGACACCGCACTCGACGACCTGGGCATGGATGACGGGTCCGGCATGGATCCGCTGTCGATGACGATCGACGCGCAATGCGGACGACGGCTGGTCGAAGCACTGGCAGGAGTCCCGCCCGCGCAGCGTGATGCTTTCCTGCTGCATGTGGAGGGCGGCCTGTCGCTGCCGGAAATCGCCGCGCTGACGTCGACGTCGGCCGAAACGGTGAAGAGCCGCCTGCGCTACGCGTACAAGCGCCTGCGTGCCGTGCTGGAGGACCTGCAATGAACGTGGAACGGCCAGGAGACCGGCGCGAGTACGACCCCGCGGTGGATCGCGCCTGGCGCATCGCCTCGAACGAGGAACCGCCGCCGCAACTCGATGCCGCGATCCTGTCGGCGGCGAGGTCACGTCGCCCGCGCCTGCGTGCATGGCACCCGCTTGCCGCCGTCGCGACGGTCGCGGCATTCGCCTTCCTGCTGTTGCAGTTGATGCCCCGGGAAAGGAACGTCGAGGCGCCGATCAGTATCGAGACCGCGCCGTCGCCGCCGATCGAGTCCGGAGTCCGCGAGGAGACGAAGACCGCGGCGGAACCGGTCGCCCCGCCCCCAGTCCCTGTGAGCCCGCCGGTCGTCGCGACCGAACGCTCACCGGCGCCTCGTCAGCCTGCGCGGACGCTGGACGCTGCTGCTCCGCCGAACGAGAAGGAAGCCCACGACGTGGCAGGTGTCACCGAAGCCCGCGGCAAGGCCGAGGCAGGCTCCGCCGAAGCAGTCGCCGGCAATGCGATGCGCGCGGCGGCGCAGGCGCCTGCTCCAGTCATGTCGCCTGCGCAGTGGTCTGCGAATATCGAATCGCTGTACCGTTCCGGCGACACTGACGCGGCGGAACTGCAATTGCGCGCATTCCGCGCCGCGTACGCCGATGCCGATAGATACCTGCCGCAGGAACTGCGGGACTGGGCCACGGGCATCGAGTAAGCAGTCAGCCGCGCCAGGCAATCCGTGCGACGCGGGCCATGTTGCCGCCCATCACGAGCGCGGCCTCGTCCGCAGTCATGCCTGCACCGCGCAGTTCACCCGCAAGGTTTCGCCAGGTCTCGACCGGTGGGTATGCGATTCGTGCGAGCGCGTCGTGGTAACCCGCCGACGGTGGCCACCAGAAATCCGAGTCGATCGGCCCTTCACCCCAGTCCGGCAACCCGTCCTGGCTGAACCCGATGTCGAGGCCGATGCCCGCATGCTCGACGCCGACCAGGTCGGCGACGTAGGCCGCATGCCGTGCGACGTCGCGCGCCGTCGGCGCCGGCGAACCAATGAAAATCGAGACGCCGGATACGCAGACCACGCCACCGGTCGCCGCGCAGGCCCGGATCTGCTGGTCGGTGACGTTGCGGCCGTGATCCACCAGTGCCGCAGGATTCGAATGACTGAATATCACCGGCGAGCGCGAGGCGCCCATGATGTCGAGTGAGCAGCGCCGCCCCGTATGCGAGCAGTCCATCAGCACTCCCGCGTCGTTGATCGCGGCGACGATGCGCCTGCCCAGCGCAGTGAGACCGCGTTCCGCGTCGTGGCAGCCATCGGCGACGCTGTTGTTGCGGTTGTAGGCGAGGTGTATCTGCCGGACGCCGAGGTCGCGATACAGCGCGACCATTTCGGGCAACTGCTGCAGCGGCAGGGCGCCCTCGAGATCGAACCCGACCGCGAGTTTTCCAGCGCCCGCGGCCACCTCGATGTCAGCGACGCTGCTGGCCAGCACGAAGCGTTCTGGCGCGGCCGCGAGGTGCTGCCGGAAGCCTGCGATCACGGCGAGCACCTGCGGCACGGGATTCAGGTCCATGCCGACGTTGATCGAGACATAGTTCACGCCGGCCGCGCGGAACCGCTCCAGCGGCGCAAGATCTGCCTGCGGATGCAGCGGCAAGCAGGCGTGGGCGTCCCAGGTAATCACGCGGGCATTGTCCACTTTCCGGCCGCGACCCGGAAATTCGGTGCCAGGCACCGAATTTCCGAGCTGCTCTCGGCAATCCGCAATTCACTACTGGCTTACCCGCGTTGACACTCCGCGACCGCCGCCTAGCATCGCGGCAAGCCCGCCGGCAGCAACACCACAACTCAGTGCCGGCAACACCGGAGCACGCCATGCAGCCGAAACGCCCTCATCGTCCCCTGCCCCCGCCCCTGCCAGAGTGGTTCCCCCGCGGCGTCGCGCTGCTGCGCGATCCGAGCCTGAACAAGGGCACCGCCTTCAGCGCGCAGGAGCGTGATGCGCTCGGGCTGCGCGGCCTGCTGCCGCCATACGTGTCGACCCAGGAAGACCAGGTCGCGCGCGTGCTCGAGAACTTCCACCGGCTGCAGACGCCGCTCGCCAAGTACATCCTGATCGAGGCGCTGCAGGATCGGAACGAGGCACTCTTCTACCGGGTCATCATGGAGAACCCGGACGAGATGATGCCGATCATCTACACGCCGACCGTCGGGCTCGCGTGCCAGCAGTTCGGGCACATCTACCGCCGGCCGCGTGGCCTGTTCGTCTCAGCTGCCGATCGCGGCCGCATCGCGCAGGTGATGCGCAACTGGCCGCACCGCGAGGCGTCAATGATCGTCGTCACCGACGGCGAGCGCATCCTCGGCCTCGGCGACCTCGGTGCGAACGGCATGGGCATCCCGATCGGCAAGCTCGCGCTCTACACCGCGTGCGCAGGCCTGCACCCGCGTCGCTGCCTGCCCGTGATGCTCGACGTCGGCACCAACAACGAGTCGCTGCTGAAGGACCCGCTGTATCTCGGCCTGCGCCAGAAGCGACTGTCGGGGCAGGCGCTCGACGAGCTGGTCGAGGAATTCATCCATGCGTCCCAGGAGGTGTTCCCGGGCATCGTCGTGCAGTTCGAGGACTTCGCGAACCACAACGCATTCCGGCTGCTGGAGAGATACCGCGACCAGGTCTGCTGCTTCAACGACGACATCCAGGGCACGGCGTCCGTGACCGTCGCGGGCATCTTCTCTGCATTGCGCGTCACGAAGAAGACGATGACGGAGCAGACTTTCCTGTGCCTCGGCGCGGGCGAAGCCGCGACCGGCATCTCCGACCTGCTGGTGAGCGCGATGGTCGCCGACGGCATGGACGAACGAGCCGCCCGCAAGCGCTGCTGGATGGTCGACTCGAAGGGCCTCGTGATTGCGAGCCGCACGGGACTCGCGCCACACAAGCTGCCTTACGCACACGATCACGCCCCGGTTGCGGATTTTCTCGGTGCGGTGAAGGCGCTGAAGCCGACTGCGATCATCGGCGTCGGCGCGACACCCGGCATGTTCACGCGCGAGGTGATCGAGGAGATGTCGCGGCTGAACGAGCGCCCGATCGTGTTCGCGCTGTCGAACCCGACTTCGAAGTCGGAGTGCACGGCAGCGCAGGCATACGAGTGGTCCGGCGGTAAGGCGCTGTTCGCCTCGGGCAGTCCTTTCGACCCCGTCACGCTGGACGGGCAAGCGCTACGTACCGCGCCAGGGCAACAACTCGTACATCTTCCCCGGCGTCGGGCTCGGCGTGGTCGCGGTCAGGGCGACCCGGGTGACTGACGAGATGTTCATGGAGGCGGCGCGCACGCTCGCGAAATCCGTGGGCGAGGACGACCTCGCGCAGGGCAGCCTCTATCCGCCGTTGAATCGCGTCCGGGACGTGTCCGCGAACATCGCCACGGCCGTCGCCGAGGTCGCGTTCCGGAGCGGGCTGGCCGAGATCGAAAAGCCTGCGGACCTGCTGGACTACGTCCGCTCGCAGATGTACGAGCCGACCTACGCGAGCTACGTCGCGTAGATCAGCACGAACGCGGCGATCGCCGTCAGCACGCCGACCATCACCGACCGCCAGTCGAACGCGGCCGGGGCCGGCTGCACGTTCGCGCTCCCGTGCACGACGGGCGACGAAGGCCCGGCATGCAGGGCCAGCGCCGACGTTCCGTCCATCGCGGCGCGCAGGCCACTCGCGAGCTTCTCGCGAAACTCGTCCGCGTCCATCTTGTACATGAAGATGCGATGCGTCCCGCCGAGACTGAGGCGCAGCCCGGGCGTCAGCGTCACGGGCTCGATCTCGGCCGGCACGATCGGCCGCCCGCACTCGAGTGCGAAGTGGATCTCGTCGAGGCAGTAGCGAGAGCTCGCGGACTTCGGGCTCAGGAAATACAGCACCGCTGCGCAGCCCTCGACCGCGCGGGCGAGGTCCTCGCTCCAGCGATTGCCGGCCTCGATCGCCTCGTCGAACCAGATCTCGAAGCCGTTCGCGCGCAGCCACGCGATCTGCTCGAGCACCAGGATGCGCTCGTCGTGCGCATAGCACACGAACACGTAACGCGAACCAGGAACGGGGGGCAGGGCGGCCGGCGGACTCAAGGTGAACTGACTCTTTCCCGGTGTTGGCGAAAAACTACCGCTCGAGAAATGCTCGGCATAGAATCCACCACGCCAAGTACAACACAAGGCCAACAATGGCAAGAGCAGAGCTGGCTTTGCGCGGCGGGCCGCAGGGGGTCCGGCGCAGGGGGGTGGGACCGGCCGTCATAGCGTACCTCGGCACACTGGCGCTGCTGGTCGCGGTCGCGCGCTTCGTGTCTCCCGGTCAGGACCCGTTCGCGGGCGGGCTGGACCAGCTGATTGCCGTGGCGGGGGTCTTGCTCGCCGCCCTCGCCGCATGGTTCGTCCCGGCGCGCGCTGCCCCAGTTGCCGCCACGCCGCCGTCGATACAGCCCGCGGCGACCGCAACGCCTCCCCTGACCGATGCCGCACGCGCGTCGATTGCCGTGATGCCGCTCGAGAGTCTCTCCCGTGGCGAGGAAGACGACCTGCTCGCGAAGGGTTTCTCGGCCGAGATCATCCGGGCGCTCTCCGGCGTGCCCGACCTTCGCGTCGTGCCGCACATGCAGTCGGCCATGTACGCGGGGCAGAAACTCCAGGACGTCGCCCGCGAACTCGATGTCCGCTACGTCCTCTCGGGCAGCCTGCAGCGAACCGCCGATCGCATGCGCCTGATCGTCATGCTGACGGACGTCGCGAACGGCAACCAGGTCTGGTCCGAGTCGTATGAAAAGGACCTGCAGGACCTGTTCCAGGTCCAGCGCGACGTCGCCGAGGCGATCGCGATCGAGACCGGCTCGCGCTTCCTGAACATCATCTCCGAGGACTTGTGCCGCCAGGCGCCGCAAGGGCTCTCCGCATGGAGCCTGACGCACAAGGCGCTGACGTTCTGGACGATGACCTACACGCCGCAGGCGTCGCTGGACGCCATCGGGTGGCTCGAGCAGGCGATCAGGCTCGAGCCCGACAATGCGGTAGCGCACGTAATGCTCGGATTCGTGCTGAACCAGAGGATCGTCAATTCGTTCTCCGAGGACCCCTACGTCGAGAACCAGCGGGCACTTGCCGAGGTGGACACGGCCATGCGCCTCGCGCCACGCGACGCGACCGTGATGGAATATGCAGCGCTCGTGTGGCTCAACTGCGGCATGCGCAGCAAATCGTTGCAGACGGCGCGGCGCGTGGTCGCGATAGCACCGTTCAACATGGTCGCCTGGGGCTATCTCGGCTGCGACCTGGCATGGGGCGGCACGCCGGACGAGATCGAGGAAGGCATCGCCGTGCTGCATCGGTTGCTGAAGGTGGCCCCGAATCACCCTTCCGTGCCCTTCTGGCATTTCTTCCTTGCCGCCGGCTACGCCGAGGCGGGCGATTACGAGAAGTCCCGCGACCATGCCCGGGCAGCTGTCGGATTCCATCCTGGCTTCAGCCTCGGCTGGGTCACGCTCGCAAATGCGCTTGGCGAGCTCGGCGACTCGGCGGGCGCAGTGGACGCGGTCGAGCGAGCCAAGGCGGCGAATCCGCTGTTCAAGATCGAGGGTCACCAGCGCTACATCCATGCGATCTCGCTGGAGACTCCGCGTACACCGTTCAACCAGACCAAGGGCCTCGTGAAAGCCGGCCTGTTGCAGCCCTGGGAAGCTGTTTCCAGTGGCTGACCCGGTGATCGGCGCCGCGAAGCACCTGCTCCGCGCGTTCGCCCGAGGCCTCGGGCACCTGCTGCAATGGTTGCTGCGCGTCGTCTCCTGGCCCGTGCGCGCGTGGTGGCATGCGTTTCGGCACGCCCGCTGGCTCGGCCGCACGGGTCTCGCCGCGCTGGCCGGCGGCATCGCACTCGTCGCCTGGCTGGCGATCACCGTACCCTGGCCCGGGTACCTTTTCACCCCGCCGTTCCGCGCGGTCGAGTACGGGCCTGTCAACGACCTGCAATACCTGAGGCCCGGCACGAGCAAAGCCGACAATCAGGCGGCCTGCACCCGGTCGTCGTCGGATCCATGCGAAAAGGACGTGGACACCTGGCAGGGACTGACCGAAGAGGAACGTCGGCTCTACTATCAGCACCCGCAAGGGTCGGCCCAGGTGATGCTCGCTCAGCTGCGCTATGCGTGGTTCATCAACCTCGAGAAGGCCGGCAGCCGCGACAAGTTCGCGGCACCCGAGAACATGGCGCGCTACGGGTTCCTGACCGACATCCAGCAGCGCCCGGACCCGCGCTGGAACCCGGGCAACCTGCCGGTGGGCTTCACGAAGTACTACGACGAGCGGCTGAACGCCGAGCTGGTCGACTTCACCTGCAGCCTCTGCCACACGGGCGAACTGCATTACCGCGGCACGGCAATCCGGGTGCTCGGCGGCCCGGCCATGCACGCGATAACGGACATGAAGCCGGGCCAGTTCCAGATGGAGATGATGTCCGCGCTGCTTGCGACGTACCTCAACCCGGTGAAGTTCAACCGGTTCGCGCACGACGTCATCGATCCGACGGTGCCGGCGAGCCATGAAGTCCGGCTTCGACTTTGGCGCCGCAAAGAAGCAGCTTCGGTCACAGGTCGGCGAGACGATCGGCAAGCTGCTCGCGAGCGCCTGGGCGGACCTGAAGCATGGCAACTACCCGGTCTTCGAAGGCTACGGACGCATCGATGCGGTGCAGCGCATCGCCAATACCGTGTTTGGTCACGGCGTCTCGCCGTCGAACTTCCGCGCAGCCACTGCACCGGTCAACTACCCGTTCCTCTGGGACATCGGCAAGTTCAACTGGGTGCAGTACGAGGGCTACGCATCGCAGCCGATGGCGCGCAACATCAACGAGTCGCTCGGCACCGGTGCGCGCCTCGATGCCTTCGACGAGCACGGCGCGCCACTGCCGATGCACCTGCGCTACGGCACTTCGGTCCAGCCCGACAAGTTGCACGCGATCGAGCGCACGATCGACAAGCTCGAGGCACCGAGCTGGCCCGAGAACCTGTTCGGCAGGATCGACGTGGTCAAGGCCCGCAAGGGCCGCGCGCTGTTCGACGTGAACTGCCGCCATTGCCACGGGCCGCACACGGGTCCGGCGGACGTCGACCCGACCGCGCCGCAGGACGAGAACATCGCCGCCCCGCTGCATTTCCACACGCGTGACGATTGCTCCGAGCAGGGTTCGTGCGACGCTTCGGGCGTGTGCCTGGTCAAGGGCGCCTGTCCACAGGTCGTGACCTGTGCACTGACGGTGGTCGACGAGTCGCAGCCGGGCGCCGGACCCACGGTTCCGCCGCGGACGCGTGACGTGCAACTGACGGACCAGCAATGCCTGAACCTGCAGAACCCGCAGCGGGTCGCCGACATCGACGGCAACCTGGTCTACAAGCTCGACGGCGAAGGCCGCGTGGTGGGCCTCGCCGAGTGCGACAAGTCGAAGCAGGACTGCACCAGGTGGCTCGACCACGTGCCGGAGTGGCAGATATCGCTGCTGTCGATTCGCGACGTCGGCACCGACCGGCATGCCGCCCTGAGTTTCGTCAACAACCGGTATGACGCCAGCCGCCTCGGCTGGACGGCCGGGCAACTGCAGGAACTCTGCATGCCCGACGACGAGATCGAACGCATCGGGGACGCGAAGCAGGTCAGCGCCGTCGAGGGGCTGAACATCATGAGTCTTTCGATTGCCCGCCGGTACTTCAGGGAGCACCCGGCCGCCACGCCGGAGGAGCTGATGAAGTACATGGGATTCGGCATCCTGGACTTCCCGCAGACGGATCCGACGCAGCTGAAGAACTACAAGTCGCGTCCGCTGCACGGCGTGTGGGCCACCCCGCCCTTCCTGCACAACGGCAGCGTACGCACCATCTTCCAGATGATCTCGCCGCGCGAGGAGCGCGAGCGCGAGTTCTGGTCCGGCACGAAGGAATACGACCCGGTGCAGCTCGGTTACCGAAACCTCGACGTGCCCGGCGCCGTGCGGTTCAAGACGGACGTTACCGGCAACGACAACGTGGGACACGAGTTCCGCGACGGCTGCCAGTCGAACGGCGTGATCGGCCGCCACCTGGAGGTGAAGGAGCGCTACGAGATCCTGGAATACCTCAAGGCCATGGATTACACGGCGGGTGACGACGACTACGAGGCGGTGCTTTGCCCGACCGACCAGGCGAGGCCGGAGCCCGAGCAACAGGAGCAGAAGGCCGCATGCTTCGCGCAGATCAGGGAGCTCAAGGCCGCCGAGGCCGCCAGGACGCCGCGGTGGGGATCGGTGCGGTTCCGTAACAGCCGTTCCGAACGTCACTGCAGCGACGATGCCCTGATCTACGGCGACGCGGTACCGAAGACCCCGTCGCGAAGCGGCGTCTGGAACTCCTGGGGCCAGGTATCGACGAAGAAATGCAGCGTCTATCGAATGCTGCGCAACCTGGAGGGCACGCCCGTTGACGAGTAAGCCGCGCCGCGCTGCGCTGCCGATGCTGGCGGCCATGGCATCACTGCTCGTTGCCGGCTGCGGCGGCAGGCAGCAGTCGACCGCCGAGCAGATCGATCCGAACGAGCTCGACCTGCTGCCGAGCATCATCGCCTCGGCACGCAGGGCGGTGGACGAGGCGCAGAAAGTGTCGGGCCCGATCTTCCGGCGCGACGCCCACGCGAAGGCGCACGGCTGCGTCATGGCCACGTTCACGGTTCGCGACGACCTGCCGGAACAGTACCGTACGGCCGTGTTCGTGCCGGGCCGAACCTACAAGGCGTGGATCCGCTTCTCGAACGGCAACGCACTGGTGCAGCCGGATTACACGAAGGACGCGCGCGGCATGGCGATCAAGCTGATGGGCGTGCCCGGCCCGCGGCTGCTCACGTCCGCCGACGAGGTGAACGCCGGGACGCAGGACTTCGTGATGATCAACTTCCCGGTGTTCTTCAATCGCAACCCGGAGGAGTACGAGAAGTTCATCCGCATCCAGGCGGACGGCAACAGCATCCTGCGCTACATCGTGCCGGGCCCCAATCCGGCCGACTGGAAGCTCAGGGAGGGACTGATCGGCGCACGCATCCTCGGCCGCATCTCCAATCCGCTGTACACGCAGTACTACAGCATGACCGCCTACGCGCTGGGCGTTGAACGGCACAGCGGGATCAGCCCGTTTCCGTATCGCCACGCGATGAAGTACAGCGCGAAGAGCTGCACGCCACCAGACCACCGCAGCCCCGACACCGGCGACGACGACTATCTGCGGCGCGGTCTCGCCGAGCACCTGGCCAATGCCGCTGCATGCTTCGAGTTCCTCGTGCAGATGCAGGTCCCCTCGGAGAACATGCCGATCGAGGATCCGACGGTGCGCTGGAGCGAGCGCAAGGCTCCGTTCCTGCGGGTGGCAACGATCGACATACCCCAGCAGGACTTCGATACGACTGAGCAGAATGCATTCTGCGAGAACCTGTCGTTCTCGCCGTGGCACGGAAATGTCGATCACCGCCCGCTCGGTGGCCTGAATCGGATCCGCAAGGCCGTCTACGAGGGCATCGCCGTGTACCGGCACGCGCGCAACGGCCAGGATTTCGCGGAACCGAAGGGCTGGTGCCTGAAGCTCGACGGCACGGCTTGCGAGAACCCGGAACAGCAGGCGGTGCAGTACTGATGCAAACACATCCGCCGCGCCACTTGTTCAGCACCCTCTGGCACGTGCTGAAGTGGGTGCTGGTGCCCGCGGCATTGCTGGCCGCCTACCTGCTCTTCTGGCCGACGCCGCTGAATCCGTATGCCTGGACGCCCCGAGCCGACGCCGGGTACGTCCAGGACGCCGTTCAAGCCGACGCAGGATCTCGGGAAGGCGGCAGGGCTGGCCGGCGAAGCGATGACGAATCGTTTCACCAGCAGCGGCAAGCCCAACAATTTCGGCCCGGAAGACGTCGCGATCGGCCCGAACGACTGCCTCGTCTACACGGGTCTAGGCGACGGCAGCATCCTGCGCATCGACCCGCGGACGGGCGCATCGAGCGAGTACACGAACACGGGCGGACGGCCGCTGGGTGTCACGTTCACGCCGTCCGGCGACCGGCTCTACGTCGCCGACGGGCACCTCGGCCTCGTCGCGGTGGATGCGCCTGGCAAAGTCTCGGTGCTCGTGAACGAACTCGACGGCACGCCGTTCGGGTTCGCCGACAACCTCGACGTCGCGCCGGACGGAACGGTGTGGTTCTCCGCGCCGACGCGCGATCACACGCTGGAGCAGGTGGCGCTCGACGTCTGGGACAGCCGGCCGACCGGGCGGCTCGTGCACTACGACCCGGCGAGCGGCAAGGCGACCACGGTGCTCGACAACCTCTTCTACGCGAATGGAGTCGCCGTCGCGGAGGACGGCTCGTTCGTGCTCGTCGCCGAGTTCCTCGCCTTCCGCATCGTGCGTTACTGGATCACGGGACCACGTGCGGGCTCGCACGAAATCTTCATCGACAACCTGCCCGGCTACCCGGACAACATCACGCGCACCCCGAACGGAACGTTCCTGGTCGGACTCTCGCTCGCCCGGGTGCCGAAGCTCGACCAGGCGCGACCGAAACCGTGGCTGGTGAAGCTCATGTATCGGCTGCCACCGATGGTGCAGCCGAAGCCCCAGTTCCCGGGCTACCTGCTCGAGCTGACGCGCGCTGGCAAGGTTCAGCGCTTCCTCGCCGCGGAGACGCCGAACGAGATTGCGCAGATCACGGCCGGAACGGCGATGCCTGCGACTTGCGGCATGGGCAGCGACGTCTTCGTCGGCAGCCTGCTGGTCAAGAGCGTGCGTCGCATTCCGCTCAGCCCCGCGCGTGAGTAGTCGCGGCACGCGGCCGGTCCGCATCCTCGCCGTGGACGGCGGCGGCATCCGCGGCCTCGTCCCGGCCGTACTGCTGTGCGAATTGCAGGAGCGGCTTGGCGAACGGCCGATCGGCGATTACTTCGACGTGATCGCCGGTACGTCCACCGGCGGGCTGATCGCAGCGGGGCTGTGCTACCCGGGCGATGCGTCCGGCCGCGAATACGGCGCCAGGGACATCCTCAGCTTCTACACAGATGATTGCCGCGAGATCTTTCACCGCAGCCTGCTCCACCAGATCATCTCGCTGTGGGGTTTGCTGCGCCCGAAGTACCCGGCGTCCGGCATGGAGCGCTTCCTCGACGGATCGCTTCCAGGACCGCGAACTCGCGCAGGCCGCAGGCTGCTGATGCTCGTCACATACGACATCGAGCACCGGCGACCATTCGTTTTCTGCAGCGCGCGCGCCGTCGAGACTGCGGACAAGAATTACCTGTTCCGTGACGCCTGCCGCGCGACCACGGCGGCACCGACTTTCTTTCCGTCGGCACCTATCCGCAACCGCGCCGGCAAGGAGAGACACTTCATCGACGGCGGCGTGTGCTCGAACGACCCGATGCTCCCTGCGTTCGTGGAGGCGGACAAGGAGTTTCCCGGGCGCGCAGTGCTGATGGTCTCCCTTGGCACGGGCAACCTGACCGAGTCGCTCGTACGCCAGCGCGCGCATCGCTGGGGCTCGATCCGGTGGGCGACCCAGATCCTGGACGTGCTGATGGACGGACAGAGCGGCATGTCCGAGAACTCGCTGGAGCACCTGGTGAAATCCAGGGACCGGTCCGGTTCACAGTACTTCCGCCTGCAACCGGACATACCGACTGGCCTCGGGCGCATGGACGACACGTCATCGGCGAACGTCGAGGGCTTGCAGCAGGTCACCCGGCAATACTGCCGCGATCATGAGAAGACGCTGGACGCCATCGCGGCCGCCCTAAGAACCGCCAGTAATGAGGCCCAGCCATCCGGACATTGGACGGATTAGGGCCGCACGGCGAGCATCCCTCCACGAGATATGCGGACGGTCCTGTCGAAGGGCCGCCGACCGGGAGGAGATGCCTGTGCACGCGAATGCCGCCGACGAAATCGAGATCCGTGAGGTATCGACCCACGAGGTGCTGCACATCCAGCGCTTCGGGCGTCCCGTCGTGGACGTGCGCGAGCCGGAGGAATTTGCCGACGGCCACATCCCGGGCGCAGTCAACATTCCGCTCGGCCGGCTCGAAGCCGAATTGCACACTCACCCGGAAGTCGTGCGCCGCGCGAGCGAGGCCCTTGCGCTGCGGGAACAGCCGGTCGTGCTTTACTGCCTGAGCGGCGGACGCTCGGCCCGAGGTGCCGCGGCGCTGCGCCGCCTCGGCTTCGTCCAGCCGGTGTCGCTCGCTGGCGGAATCCTCGCCTGGACCGGCGACGGACATCCCGTCGTAGTGCCGCAGTAGGCCGAAGTCGCCTCGTCAGAAGTACCCGCGAAGTTCCGCCGGCACCCTGTCGGGCGTGACCTCGAACAGCTCGACCAGGATGCCGTCCGGCGCCGGCACCATCACGTAACGCCAGAACCCGAACTCCGCGACCGGCTTGCGCAGCGATATGCCGTGCTCCGCAAGCCTCGCGACCATGCCGGCAATGTCGTCGGTGCGGACTCCGACGTGATGGACACTGCCCGCCCCCACGTGCTTCGGTGGCTGGTCGTACAGGTGCAACCGGCCTTCACCGATGCGGATGAACACGTTGCGTACCCCCGCGACCGTCTGGTCGAGCACGACTTCGCCGCCAAGGATCCCCGTGTAGAAGCGGATGCTCGCATCGACATCGGAGGCGAAGGCGTGCACGTGATGCAGGCTGTTTCTCATGCCGATCTCCTGGCACCTGGAGCGCAAAGATAGTCAATAATGCCCGTATGAGCACACAAAACCTCGCACTCGAGATCGACCGCAATAACCTCGCGAACACGCGGATCGTGGAGCACGTGCTTCCGCCACTGCCTGCGGGCCACGTTCGTTTCGCCGTAGAGCGGTTCGCGCTCACGGCCAACACCGTCACGTACGCGGTCACCGGTGACCTGCTCGGGTACTGGGATTTCTACCCGTCGGTCGACCCGGGCTGGGGCCGCGTCCCGGCAATGGGCTGGGGCGAGGTAGTGGAGTCGAACCACCCCGACGTGCCGGCCGGCGGCCGTTATTACGGATGGTTTCCGATGTCCCGTTTCGTGGACGTCGCGGTCACGCCAACGACAGACGGTCTTCGCGACGAGGGCGCGCACCGTGTGGCTCATGCCCCGGTGTACCGCGCATTTGCCGCAACGGACCGCGACCGCTTTCACCAGCCCGGCATCGACGCCGAGGATCGCCATGCACTGCTGCGCGGACTCTTCGTCACGGGATTCCTCGCGGAGGACTTCTTCGCGGACAACGACTGGTTCGGCGCCCGCCGCGTGCTCGTGCTGTCGGCTTCGAGCAAGACGGCGATCGGCTTCGCGCACTGCGCGATGGCCCGCGACGGCATCGAGGTGATCGGCGTCACTTCACCCGGCAACCTGGCGTTCGTCCGCGGCCTCGGCTGCTACGACAAGGTAGTGACCTACGACGAAATCGAGAAGATCCCGGTGGACTCCGCCGTGGTCTCGATCGACATGTCCGGCAACGGCGAGTTGCTGGCCCGCGTGCATCGTCACTTCGGCGAGCAACTGAAGCACTCGATGGCCATCGGCCGCAGCCACCACGAGTCACCGCCGGCGGCCAAGGACCTCGCCGGCCCGCGCCCGACGTTCTTCTTCGCACCGACGCAGGTGAAGAAGCGCCTGCAGGACTGGGGGCCGCAGGGTTACCAACAGCGCGTCGCGACGGCGCTGCACGACTTCGTGGACTCGAGCCAGGCGTGGCTGACCGTGACTCGCGTCGAAGGACCCGAGGCCGCGGAATCGGCGTGGCGCGCGGTGCACGGCGGGCATGTGCCGCCGGACATCGGTTACATCGTCTCGATCTGAAAATCCGGTGCCAGGCACCTATTTTTCCCAGTCCTGCTCCAGGCGACGGGCGGACAGCAGGAAAAGCGACGCCGCGACCAGATAGAACGATGTGCCGGCGAGGATCGCGTAGCGCAGCGACTCCGCGCCGAACCGGGCGGACAGGCCATCGGAGATCAGGCCGAGCATCACCGTGCCGAGCCCGATGCCGATCAGGTTGTTGATGAACAGGAAGATCGCGGAAGCGGTCGTGCGCATGTTCGGCGGCACGACGTGCTGGATCGCCGAGAGCACAGGACCGAGCCACATGAGCCCCAGCGCGGTCGGCGCCAGCAGGAGAAAGAACGAGAGCGCAAGCGAGTGCGTCGTGACAGCGCCTACGTAGAACGGGATGGTCGCGACGAAGGCCGCCGCGGGGATGAACGCGTACACACGACGTCGGGCGGTCCCGAACCGGTCGACCAGCGAGCCTCCGAACCAGATGCCGACGATTCCCCCGCACAGCAGGATCGCGCCGAAGAAGAGCGACGCCTCGAGCAGCGAGAGCCCGTAGCTCCGCACCAGGAAGGACGGCAGCCAGAAAAACAGTCCATAACCCATCATCGAGGACGCCGACGCACCGAACGACAGCCCCCAGAACGAGGGCTTGCGGAAGAGGACCCGCAGTACGTCACCGATCCCGGCCGCCCCAACCGGCTTGCCGTGTCCCGCGTCATACCGGCCGCGCAAAGGTTCCTTCACGATGAGCTTGAACAGCGGCGCCACGAGCACGCCCGCGGCCCCGACGAGGATGAAGGCCGTGCGCCAGTCGATCTTCGAGGCAATGAAGCCCCCGAAGACAATGCCGAGCGCGCTCCCGATCGGCACGCCGAATGAATAGACCGCCAGGGCGCGCGCCCGTTGATGCGGCGGAAAGTAGTCGGCCACCAGCGAATAGGAAGGCGCGACGCCGCCCGCCTCGCCCACGCCGACGCCGAGTCGCGCGAGGAACAGTTGCCAGAAGTTCTGCGCGAAGCCGCACACCACGGTCATGCCGCTCCACACCACGAGCGCCACCGAGACGATCATCGTACGGTTGCTGCGGTCCGCGAGCACCGCAATCGGGATGCCGAGCAACGTGTAGAACAGCGCGAACGCGAGGCCGCCCATCAGCCCGAGCTCCGTGTCGCTGAGCCCGAGGTCTGCCTTGATCGGCACCGCGAGGATGCCGACGATCTGCCGGTCGATGAAGTTGAACGTGTAGACCAGCACCAGCATCGCCAGCACGGCGTAGCGATAACGTGGCGATTCCGCGGACGGCGGATGCTGCGAAATCAAAGTCTCATCCCCCCCTCAACGCAGCCGACTCTACACGGTTTCTCGCGGCGCACGTCCTCGACAGTCACCGCTCGAATGTTCCCGGGCGCCGGCTAGCGGTCGTCGATCGGGCCGCGACGCAATCACCTGCCCGCCGCACCTGATCGATCAGCGCATCCGGCGACGGCGCGCGCCCGAGCAACGACTGCATCAGCGACTTCGTGTCGCGCTCAGACCCGTAGCGCAGCAATCTTTCGCTGAGCCACGGATACCATGAGGCATTGCCGGCGTCGAACGGCCCGATCACTTCGCTCGCCCGCGCCCGCATCTCCGCGGTGAGCACGGCGCCGAGACCGTAATTCACCATGTAGCCGGGATTGCCTGCGAGCTGCACGCGCATTGCCCACCACGGCAATTCGGGATGCGGCACGATGTTGAGGTAGTGGCTGGTGATGTCGGTCCACACCGCATTCGGGTCGGCCTTCGGATCGCGCAGCATCCGGATCTCGAACAGCGACCACGCGACGTCGAGCATCACGTCGCTGAACAGCGCGCGCAGCGACAGCTCCGCGGGCACCTCGGCGCCAAGGTACTTGCGCTGCCACTCCGGCTCATGGACGCTCCACGAGGGCACGTCCGCAAAGGCCTCGGTGAACAGCGAGTCCGGCCAGTCCATGTATGCAGGGCGCGTGCGGATGGCGCTTATGTGCACTGCATGGCCGTTCTCGTGCACGAGCTCGTTCAGCGAGAAGAGCCCGCCCGCTGGATACGAGCCCACGACGCGTGCCACGGGCCGTTTCCAGCGTCCATCGACATTGCGGCCACGCGTCAGGAAATCGGTGTACGCGAGTGGCGACTTGTCCGGGCGAGGCGCCAGATCGAAGACCACGGCGAGGCTCCCCAGGTCCGCGCCGAGGTCCCGGTAGAAGCGCTCGGTGGCCGGCAACAGCGAGTCGGCCGGAATCTTCGACGCCAGCTCGCGATTGGCCAGGCTGTTCGAGTATCGATAGTCCCAGGGCTCGACTCGCTCGATCCCGCTCGCCGTGCGCCAGGCTTCGAGCACCTCGATCAGCCAGCGCTCGACGTCTGCCGTCGAGACCCCGATCGCCCGGGCCGCTGCGTCGATCTCGGACCCGCCCTTTGCCGCATCCGCCGCGGCCAGCGCAATCATGCGGCGATACGGACTGTCGGGCTCGTTGCTGCCGTTGAGCGCGGTCCAGAGCGGCACGAATGCGTCGAAGATCGCCTTGCGTCCGGCAGCGTCGTCGACCACGTGCAGCAACTGCAGCGCGGTGCCGCGGTCGATCGTGGCGCCCGCGTACTGCAGCCGGTTGCCGAATTCCGAGTAGCAACTCACCAGCGCGGCACGCATGGCGCCGTAGTCGAGGTCGCGTCGCTGCGCATCCCTGCAGGTCTGCTCGCGGACGCCCGCCGTCGTATCGTCCGCGTCGATGGATGCCAGCGTACGGCGCATCGCTGCCAGCGCGGCCGAGTCCGCCGGGCCGATCCGCGCGGCAGCAACTGCGGCCAGGCCGGATCCAAGGGCCGTGCGCCGCTCGCTGGCAAGCTGCTTCCACGCGAGCCAGGCCCCTGCCCTGGAACCGATCGACCGCACCGGACTCGAGGTAGGAAACGGCGCCGTTGGCGTCGAGGTAGTCGAGAAACGCCTGCTCGGTGGCCGCAAGCCGCCCGGCATCCGCGCCGGCGGGCCGTGCCAGCAGCGAAAAGCCGAGCAAAAGCACCAGGGCGACGGGGAACCCGGGAAATCGCTTCATGCCGGCATGATAGCCAACGGGCCGGTTCAGTATGATGGCCGTCCTTTTCCCGACGGTGGACCCGAGGTCGAGCGATGAGCATGTCCCTGCGCGATCAACTGCTCAAGGCGGGTCTGGTTACCGAGAAGCAGGCACGCCAGGCCGAGCAGCAGCAACGGCATCAGCAGCAGAAGCAGCCCAAGGCGCCCAGGCAGGCTCCGCCGCCGGAACTCACGCCGGCCGCGAAGCAGGCGCTGGCAGCCAAGGCGGCCCGCGACCAGGAACTGAACCGGCGCCAGCAGGAGAAGGCCGCCCGGAAGGCACTCACCGCGCAAGTGCGCCAGTTGATCGAGCAGAATCGCGTGCCGCGCGTCGACAGCGACGACTACTTCAATTTCCAGGACGGCGCGAAGATCCGCCGCATCCCGGTCGATGCGAATCTACGTCGGCGCATCCTGCAGGGCGACCTCGTCATCGCGCGCTGCGAAGGCCATTACGACCTCGTGCCGAAGGAGGCCGCGGATCGGATTCGCGAACGGGACGAACGCGCGATCGTGACGCTGCCCGCCTCCGACGCGACGGAGTCGCGCGACGACGACCCGTACAAGGATTTCGTCGTGCCCGACGACCTGACCTGGTAAGCCCACCCGATCGTTCACGGAGCAGATTCCCATGCAGATTTCGATGTTCGAGGCCTCGGTGCCCGTGTTCATCCGCTCGCTGAACAATCTCGCGGCGATCCTCGAGAAGGGCGCCGCACACGCCGAGGCGAAGAAGATCGATCCGGCCGTGCTCGTTGGCAGTCGGTTGTTCCCCGACATGTTCCCGCTTTCACGCCAGGTGCAGATCGCGACCGACATCGCCAAGGGCGGCGCCTCGCGGCTCGCGGGACTGCAACCTCCAGCCTACGAGGACACGGAGCAGACTTTTGCGGAGCTGATCGCGCGCGTGCGCAAGACCGTGAGCTATCTCGAGACATTGAATCCCGCACAGATTGACGGCAGCGAGGACCGCACGATCACCTGGCCGTCGCGCCACGGCACCCGCACGCTGCAGGGCCTGCGCTTATCTGTTGCAGCACGTGATGCCGAACGTTCATTTCCACGTCACGACGACCTACAACATCCTGCGTCATAACGGCGTCGAGCTCGGCAAGCAGGACTTCCTCGGCCCGACGACGCCATGACCGGCGCGCCGGACAGTCGATCGTCGTCACCGGCGCCTCGACGGGCATCGGTCGCGCAGCCACGCTGGCACTGCTGGCTGAAGGCTTCGAGGTGTTCGCCTGCGTCCGCAACGAGAAAGCGGCGGTGGCCTTGCGCGGGCTTGCGGCGCAGGGGACGCGCGACCGTTTGCACACGCTGCAGCTCGACGTGACGGACGCGGGGCAGATCCTCGCCGCCGCAGACCGGGTAGCGACGGCGGTCGGCGAGCGAGGACTCTGGGGCCTCTTCAACAATGCCGGCATCGTCGTCAGCGGCCCGCTGGAGACGCTGCCGATCGACGGGCTGCGCCGCCAGCTCGAGGTCAACGTCGTCGGCCAGCTGGCGGTGACCCAGGCGTTCATTCCGCTGCTCAGGAAGGCGCGCGGCCGGATCCTGACGACCGGCTCCATCGCCGGCTTTTTCGCCGCACCCGCGCTCGGGCCCTACTCGATGTCCAAGCACGCGATCGAGGCCTTCAGCGACGCGCTGCGCCGCGAGCTCCGGCCGTGGGGCATCGACGTGTCGCTGCTCGAGCCGGGCGGCATCGCCACGGACATCTGGGGCAAGGGCGCCAGCGAGTTCGACGAAATTCTTAAGGCCCCGCCACCCGGGCTCGTCGAAAGATATGGCGGGCTGGTCGAAGCGCTGCGCAAGGCCGCCGCGGACTCCGCCGCAAAGGCCTCGCCCACCAGTGTCGTGGAACGCGCGGTGGTCCACGTGTTCACTGCGGCGCGGCCCCGGACGCGTTACCGGATGGGCAAGGACTCGACCTCACGCAAGATCCTTGCGCAGCTTCCGGATCGCTGGGTCGACGCTCTGGTGGCGAAGGTCTTCCGCTGGGGCTGATGGCGCCCGCGCCGTCAGCCGGCCAGTAGTCTCGGCAGCGTCTGCGAATCCACCTGCCCGCGCGCGCCATAGAGCGCCGGCAGAATCACTTCCGGCGGATACTTCCGCCGCAACTCGGCCACCAGGTCGGTCCCGGCCCGATACGCAGGCAGGTACATGCGGCCGAGCAGCGGGTGCCGACCCCAGCGCCCGACAGCTTGTCGGCACGCTCGTCGGACACAGGAAATCACGGCGCAGCACAGCGGCGACTTCGGCCTGTGACCGACCCTCCTGCCACGTCAGGTACGACGACTGGTTCTTCTCGTCGTCCTGCAGCAATGCCAGCAGCACGCCCACCTCGAGATCGCGATCCGGCAGGTCCTGGACCTCCGTGACGCCGTGGGCGATCAGGATCGCGTTGTTCGCGATGCCTTCGGACAGCACTGCATCGCGCGTGTTCATCGCCAGCACCGAGGCCGCGAACCCGGCCAGCCCGCGCACGAACAGGTTCTGCAGATACGCGAACGTCGTGACGTGCCCCGGCACGACCTCATGACTGATCAGCTGCTGGAACTCGGGCTCCGACATCTCCAGCGACGCATTCATCTCGTAGGTCGCCTCGTATTCGGGCGAGCCGTCGGCCCTGCGCGCGCGGCCGAGGTAGTTCATCGAGCCCGAGAACCATGCGTTCTTGATGGGCAGGAACTTGACGTTGGCGCGCGGGACTGCTGCCAGATCGGCGGGCAGATACGGGACGAGATTCCTGGCGGTCAGCGCGTCGAACCGCGCGATGTAGGCGTCGGCCAGGGCCGCGATCTGGTCGCGGGCACGCGTCGGTCGACGCGCCAGGCGTCCACTGCGGCGAGCAGCGATTCCCGTCGGACGGGTACCGCTGCGGTCAGCAGCTCGGCCACGCGCCGACTCTCCTCCGAGGCGAGGGCTCCGAGCCCCCGTTGACGTTCGCACGCAACGCTCGTAGGGCACCGGCTCCCTTGCCGACCATCTCCATTGCCAAGTCCCACATCACTTCGATGCAAGACCGAGGCCCTCCAGGTGAGCGCCCTCGCAGGCCCCCGATCGATCGTGAATCGGCCAGTACGCGCGCGATGGCGCCGCGGACGTCGACTTCGGCGAGATACGCATCGACCGCCGCGCGTCGGGTGACTTCGCGCCGCACCGCCATTTCCCGCAGCCCGCCGGCCGTGTCGTGCGTGTACGCCTTCGGCAGTGGCTCGTCCGAGAACCAGCAGTCCGCGATGAAGCGTCCGGTGCCCGACGGATTCGTCACGTCGCCGCCCCAGAGCGTGTCGACGCCGATCAGCATGTCGGCAACGGCCGCATCAGTTCCGCGCAGGGTCATGGCTCGATCATCCTCTTCATGTATTTTCCGGACCGTCCGTCTCGCGCCCGACGCGCACGCACCACGCCACGACGACCGGTGCCGAAGAATTCCAGGTAGCGTAGCGCCTCGGCGCTCGAGTACTCGCCGCTTGCCAGTGCCGCGGCCGCGAGTTCGCGCATGTTGCCGACCGGAACGTTGACCACACGGAACGCGCGCTTCAGTTCGGCGACGGAGTGCCGGGGCAGTCCGCGCCGACGCAGGCCGACGACATTGAGCCCGATCACCTCGTCGCGTTCGGTGACCATCGTGAACGGCGGCACGTCATTTGCGACCCGCGCAAGCCCGCCGATCATTGCGCCTTCGCCGATGCGGGCGAACTGGTGGATCGCGGCTCCCCCGCCGATGAACGCACCCTCGCCCACGTGCACGTGCCCGGCGAGCAGCACGGCATTGGCCATGATGACCTTGTCTGCGAGCCGGCAGTCGTGCGCCACGTGGCTCGATGCCATCAGGAAGCAGCCGCTACCGATCTCAGTCCATCCGTCGACCCGCGTCGCGCGGTGGACCGACGTGCTCGCGAATGACCGTGCCCGCGCCAACCCTCACCCCAGAGCGCGTCGCCGTGTCGAATCGGAGATCCTGCGGGTCGCCGCCCACGGCGGCAAACGGATGCACGATGACGCCGTCGCCGAGTACGCAGTGCCTCGTGACGACGGCGTACGCATGGATGATGCAGCCGGCGCCCAGCTGCGCGCCGTCCTCGACGATGGCCGTCGGATGGATCGTGGTCGCGGTCATGGCCGCTACGCTACCGCAGCGATGCCGGCCGCTCAAATCAGCCTTCGCGGCTGCCGCTCATTCCCTGCGGTTCTGGCCAGATACCGCGTCGGCCGCATCGATGTTGCCGGGACCGGCATCGTGGCAGGATCCCGGCCCATCGAGTGATGGAGAACCCAGGATGCGATTCCGGCTGAAGTGGCACCGAACCATGACGATTGCGCTGGCGGCCGCGTTCATTTTCGCGACGCTGGTGCACCAGCGCGAAGTCACCCTGCTGACTCACGCCAACGCGGACCACTGGCCGGTCGGTGGCTCGCCGTATTCGCCGTCGCAGCGCTGTGTTTCGCCTGCGGCGCGTCTTCCGCAGCTCGCCAGGCGAGCTGGGGCGAATCCGTCACGAGGACGCGCCGGACTGAGACCCGCCGTGGCGACAACTGCGCCCGGGCCGTTTCAGCGAAATCGGCGCGTCAGTACCCCGCCTTCAGCGGGCGATGCAGTCCCAGACGCCCCGAAACCGCAGGCTTTCGCCGCCATCCATCATCGAGCACAGCTGCGCGCGGTACAGCAGGCGTTCGCTTTCCGCCAGCTGTAACCGCAGTTCAGGCGGCCCGGGTCCAGCGGCCGTCATTGCCGCGCTCAGTCCGTCTGAATTGACCTTGTCGGCGGTGGCCAGCACCAGCGCCACCGCGACAACGAAAATGGCGAGCATCGCCAGCGCGGCACGCCATCGGCCCCGCGATCTTCTGCTTTCCATAGCATCCCCCTGTCTCCGCACACAGCGCGGTTCAAGGACGCCGCTCGCGTCATTCGAACGGGGTCATCGTGCCCTTGTAGGTGCGTCCCTTGAGGCTGATGACACCGTCGGTCACGAAGACGGCACCCGTGGAGCCGCGCATGATCGAGCGGACACGCCACTTGTGCTTGCCGACTTTCTCGAAGAAGCCCGCACCCGTGCTCTCGACGAGGTCACCGTTGTCCAGGTACGCGGTACCGACCCAGCTGGCCGGACCGCTCTGGGCCATCGGGCCGTCGCCGAACAGGCTCAGCGTGCCGAGCACTTCGCCGTAGCCCGTTGCGGTTCCATCGAGATCCAGGTGATTGGCGCCGCCGCCATCCTCGGTCAGCACGTACGCCACGCTGGTGGCCTTGAACGAAAACTCGCCGGCCTTCTTTGCATTCGCCATGTTCTCCCCCTCGCTCAGGACGTTATCGGACGTGTGGCGTCCGGCGACCATCGGTGTCCTTCGTGGTCAGCTCGCGGAGGGCAACCGGCAATCCGCCGGGCGTGGGAGCAGTTGGCTACCGGTCGCGCCGAGTCTCAATGCGCACTATTCCTTAGCGTCCGTCTGTCACGATCTACTGCGACTGACCACGCTGCCGGTAGGTCGTCATCAGCGGCATCGTGCGTGGACCCGGCGTCAGCAGTGAACGATTGTCCTGCCGCAAGGGTTCCCGTCCTGTCGACCGCGAGGTAGAAGCCGCTGAAACCGCTGCGCATCATGCTGCGCGCGGCCTGGACGTGCCCCATCACGGCCGTGAACTTGTAGCAGGGAAAGCGCGGCTGGGTGACGCGCAGGGAACAGTCCGGAAAATCGAGAACGTCGCCCACGTACAGCGACTCCTCGATCAGTCCGGATATCGTCAGGTTCTCGCCCAGGCTGCCGAACGGCAGTTCTTCCGGCAGGCCCCATGCCCTCTTCTGCTCCCGCCAGAAGCCATAGTGCTCGACCGGGTAGGCATAGATCGCCTTCGCGAGGCCGCCGTGCACGCTGAGATCGGCCTGCTCGTCGCCCTCGAGGCCGAGCGGGCGCACAGCCACCGTGCCGGAGACTGGCCGCTTGCCGATTCCGCTGATCACCGACTGGTCGCCGACCAGCAGCGGCTGCACACGACCGACCTGGACGCTCAGGACCTCCAATGGCCTTGCCTCGAGGGCGTCGCCGGTCAGAACGACGGGATCGCCGGGCCGCCTTTTGCCTCGGCCCTCTGGTATGCCGGTCGCGCCCGGATTCGATCGCGGATACTCGACGATTCGCGGATAGCTCTTTGCATCGGCTGCGCGGGCCAGCAGCGCCTCGACCGGATAGCTCATCTGGAAATCCGCCATCGTGATGTCCGGCCCGGCCAGCCAACGATGGCGACCGAGCTGATCCTCGATGAAGTCGCAGGAATTCTTCAGGTTTGGGTCGATCAATTGCTGCTGCACCTTGGTGCTCAACCCGCGTGCGATCGGCTTGGCGAAGAAAGGCATCGGCCGATTCGGAATCACGCTGAACACGAGCTTCATCACGAGCCAGTTCATCAGCGAGCCTTCTGCATAGTGCATCCAGAACCGGCACTGCCGGAACTCGGGCGTGCCCGGCGGCGGCTGCAGGTGGGCCAGCTCACCCGTTGCGAGAGCACCGTACTTGTCCACCAGGTACTCGATGATTGCGCCCGACTCCGCGATCGTCTCGCCGTCGTCCGTGATCACGGGCGACTTGCCCAGCGGGTGCACCTTCTTCAGCTCCGGCGGCGCAAGGCGCGTGGCCGGATTGCGCTTGTAGATCTTCAACTCGTACGGAACGCCGAGTTCCTCGAGCAGCCACAGGATGCGCTGCGAGCGCGAGGTCTCGAGATGATGGACGACCAGCATGGCATTCCCCTTCAGACCAGCTTCAGGTCGACCAGGCTCCTGGCAAGAGCCACGGCCGCGTCACGCGCCGGGATGAACTCCATCCCGAGCGCCTGGCGCGTGCGCGAGTTATCCACCTGGAAATCTTTGCCAAGGTCCGGGGCGGTCTGCCGTGCCGCCCCGTCCCAGATTGCGCTGAATCGCACGAGCCAGTCCGGCAGTTCGCGATTCGGCACCTTGCGCGCGGCGTCGCCGAGGCCGGCTCGTATCGCGCGCGCAATCTCGATCAGCCACAGGCACTCGGCCGCGCCGAGATAGCGTCCGCCGCTGGGCGCGGTCGTCTCGACGGCCAGCCGGTGCATCTTCGCCACGTCGCGCACGTCGACCACGGGGATCTTCAGCCGCGGCGCGCCCGGATACTTTCCCCTGAGGAACATCTTGATGAACAGCGCCGACGTGCCGATGTCGGCATCCAGTGCCGGCCCGAGCACGAGGCCGGGATTGACGGTCGAATAGTGCAGGCCGGACCGGTCCTTCGCGACGAATTCGCGACCTGCCTTCTCGGCGAGCGTCTTCGACTTGGAGTACGCCGTCAGCCCCGGCGCGTCGAGCACGGTCCAGTCGGATTCGGTGAACGGCGCCTTGCGGTCATGGGGATGGCCGTACATCACCGCGACCATCGACGACGTCTGCACGAACCGCTGCACACCGGCGGCCGAGGCAGCCCGCAGCACTCGCAACGTACCTTCGACGGCCGGGCGGATCAGCTCCTGCTCGTTCTTCGGCTGGTCCGGCGGAAACGGCGATGCTACGTGCAGCACGTGCGCACAGCCGTCCACGGCCTCCTTCCAGCCAGCGTCAGACTCGAGGTCGGCTGCGGCGAACTCGAGCCGCGAGACGTCCGCGTACTTCGCGATCGTCGCCTTCACTTCGTCGGCGCGCTTCAGCGAGCGAACCGTGCCGCGCACGCCGTAACCGGCCTGCAGCATTTCCACCGCGCAATGCTTCGCGATGAATCCCGAGACGCCCGAAACGAGAACCATCGGCCTGGTCATGGCACCCTTCCCCCTTTGTCTTGCGCCAGTCTACCGGAGCCGGTTCCCCGGGGGCGCACTTCGGATAAGCTCGCACCATGTCTACCAGCTTTGCACCCGACCAGTCCCTGCGCGAAGACGTCGCGCCTGCTCGGCCGCCTGCTCGGCGACACCGTGCGGGACCAGGAAGGCGCGGCCGCCTTCGACCTGGTCGAACGAGTCCGCCAGGTCTCGATCACGTTCCGGCGCGACGAGGACGCGACCGCGCGAATGGAGCTAGAGCAGATCCTCGATGGGCTCAGCCGCGAGCAGACGATGGTCGTCGTCCGTGCGTTCAGCTATTTCTCGCACCTCGCGAACCTCGCCGAAGACCTGCACAACATCCGCCGCGCAAGGAACGCCGAGATCGCCGGCGAACCGCCGCCGGACGGCTCGCTGGTGCGGGCGCTGGATCGGGTCGCGGCCGCAGGAATCGATCCGCCTGCGCTGTCCGAGTTCTTCCGCAACGGACTGGTCGTGCCGGTGCTCACGGCGCACCCGACCGAGGTGCAGCGCAAGAGCGTGCGCGATCTCGAGACGCGCATCGAACGGCTGCTCGAGGCGCGCGATCGTCGACGGCTGACGCCGCGCGAACTCGCCGATAACGACGAATCGGTGCGGCGCGCCGTGCTCGCGCTGTGGCAGACCCGCATGCTGCGGCTGGAGAAGCTCGACGTACTGGACGAGGTCGCGAACGGGCTGTCGTTCTTCGAGCAGACGTTCCTGCCCGAGGTGCCGCGGCTCTACGGCAACCTCGAAGACGAACTGCAGCGCAGGAGCCCTGGCGGACCGGCCGTCGACCTGCCGCCGTTCCTGCGCATCGGCACATGGATCGGCGGCGACCGCGACGGCAACCCGTTCGTCACCGCCGAAGTGCTGCGCCGGACGCTGCGCATGCAGTCCTCGCGGGCACTGGAGTATTACCTGGAGCAGCTGCACCAGCTCGGCGCCGAACTCTCCGTGACGACGCTGGTGACCGACGCTTCCGCCGCCCTGCACGAACTGGCCGAGCGCTCCCCGGACAAGAGCCCGCACCGGCGCGACGAACCTTACCGCCGTGCGATTGACCGGCCTTTATGCGCGCGTTGCCGCATCCGCGCGCGCGCTCGACCAGCACGAACCGATGCGGCATGCGGTCGGCGACGCGCCGCCGTATGCGAGCGCGGCCGAATTTGCCGCCGACCTCGACACGATCCACCAGTCGCTGGCTCGAACACGATTCGGCATTGCTTGCCCGGGGCCGCCTGCGCCGCTTGCGGCACGCGGTCGGCGCTTTCGGCTTTCACCTCGCCGCGGTCGACCTGCGCCAGAACTCCGAGGTGCACGAACGGGTCGTTGCCGAGCTCTTCGCCGTGGCACGGCCAGAGGTGGACTATCGGCAGCTGGATGAGGCCGGCAGGATCAGCCTGCTGGTCACTGAACTCGCGACGCCGCGGCTGCTGGGCTCACCGTACGCCGAGTACTCCGACGAGACGCGCAGCGAACTCGAGATCCTGCACGCTGCCGCCGAAATGCATGCTCGATACGGCGCGGCTTGCGTACCGAACTACATCATCTCGAAGTGCGAGGGCGCTGCGGACGTACTCGAGGTTGCGCTGCTGCTGCGCGAGGTCGGTCTCTTCCGTCCGGCCGACGGCAGCCTGCAGCTCGACATCATCCCGCTGTTCGAGACCATCGGCGACCTGCGCCGTGCCGCGCCAGCGATGGACGAGCTGATGTCCGTGGGCGTCTACGCGCGCATGCTCGAATCGCGCGGCGCTGCGCAGGAAGTCATGCTCGGCTACTCCGACAGCAACAAGGACGGCGGCTACCTGACGTCCCGCTGGGAGCTCTTCAAGGCGCAGGTCGCTCTGGTCGAGACGTTCCAGCGCCACGGGATCAGGCTGCGGATGTTTCACGGCCGTGGCGGCTCGGTCGGTCGCGGCGGCGGACCGAGCTACGAGGCAATCCTTGCGCAGCCCGGCGGCACGGTGCAGGGCCAGATCCGGATCACCGAGCAGGGCGAGGTGATCGGCGCCAAGTACTCGAACCCGGAGGTGGGACGCGGCAACCTCGAGATCCTCGCGGCCGCGACGCTGGAGGCATCTTTGCTCGGCGGCACCGATCGCGCCCCGCGACCCGAATACCTGGAGACGATGGAGGCCCTGTCGGCTTCCGCCTTTGCGGCGTATCGCGGTCTCGTCTACGAGACGCCGGGATTCGAGGACTTCTTCTGGGAGTCAACCGTGATCAGCGAGATCGCCGAGCTCAACATCGGCAGCCGCCCGGCTTCGCGCACGAAGTCCCGCTCGATCGAGAGGCTGCGCGCGATTCCGTGGGTTTTCTCCTGGGCACAATGTCGCCTGATGCTGCCAGGCTGGTATGGCTTCGGGTCCGCGGCCGAGCGATGGCTCGCCGGGCGTCCCGACGGTCTCGCGCTGCTGCAGGAAATGCTGCGCGAGTGGCCCTTCTTCGCCTCGGTGCTGTCGAACATGGAGATGGTGCTCGCCAAGGCCGACCTTGCGATCGCCTCGCGTTACGCGGGCCTCGTGCCCGACGCCACGCTCAGGGACACGATCTTCCAGCGCATCCGCGCGGAGCACGACGCCACGGTCGGCACGCTGCTGCGCATCCTCGGCACCGACAGGCTGCTCGCCGGCAATCCGCAGCTCGCGCACTCGATCAAGTACCGATTCCCGTATCTCGACCCGCTGAACCACATACAGATCGAGTTGCTGCGACGGTTCCGCGCGGGTGACCGCGAGGAGCGCAGCCGGCGCGGCATCCACCTGACGATCAACGGCATCGCCGCCGGGCTGCGCAACAGCGGCTGACCCGGATTCCGATCTCGCCTGGCGCTGCGGCGCGTCGATCCTAGCCGCGCTTCACCGCAAGCACGCCGTCGCCTTTCAATTCCGGCATGAAGCCTGCGTGGCGCAGCCGCTTCGCCACCTCGTTCGGCACGTCACGCCCACTCGTGAGCTTGTTCGGCGTCCCGGTGTAATGAAACAGCCGACCCTTGCGGCGGATTACGCGAGCGAGCTGATCGTAGAACGCCTGCGAGTAGAGTTCGCCGGCGATGCCGAAGCGCGGCGGATCGTGGAGGATTGCGTCGAAGGATGCGTCCGGCAGCGCCTCGATGCGCGCTGCGACGTCGCCCTCGACGAGTTCGAGGACACCACCGGACGGGCGGCGACCACGGGTTCAGTGACCTCAGCCAGCACACGTCGGGACTCTTCTCGAATGAGAGGATGCGGGCTGCTCCATCCTTCAGGCACCAGGCCGCGAAGTAACCGAGCCCGGCGCAGGTGTCGAGGATCGTCTTGCCGCGCGGCTCGATCATCGCGACTTTCGCCTCGGCGTCGGAATAGGGGGACACCTGCGCGGTAGGCAGCATCTTGATGCCGTCGATCTCGAACGTCGGCGGCCCCCAGTCGGTGGGCACGAGCTTGATCAGCGACGTCGTGAACCTCGCCACCGGCTCGAACGACTGGCCCGTCCAGTAGTAGACGGTGCGGTCCTTGCAGCTCGCGAGGTACGGGTACCCCTGCCCTTGCGAGGTCCACGCATCGGGCCCGACCGTCACCGTGGTGCGCGAGCGCTCGAGGTCGAGCGAGCACTCGATCGTCGGCCGGCCTTGCTGCCGCGCGGCCAGCAGAGCCTCGTGCACCTTCAGGGTGATCAGCGGCGCCATGGAAAGGCTATATTGGTTCACTTCAGCGGAGAAATCGATGAACGAAGGCAGCGCAGCCCGCACCTGGGCCGATTTCCGCTCGCACTGGCGGCAAGCGCTCGCGTTCCACGTCCTGATCCAGTTGCTCGGGATCGCGATCTTCACGCCGATGATCACCTGGATCGGCCGGAGGCTGGTGCAGGCCTCCGGCGAACCGGTGATCAGCAACTTCGACATCGCGAGCTTCGTGCTGTCCCCGCTCGGCTCGATCGGCATCCTGGTCGTCGTGGCGCTCACGGTCTCGCTGCTGCTCGCGGAGTTCACCGGGCTGAGTTACATCTCCGGGCACGCGATCGCGCGTCGCGACGTGTCCGTAGCCGCCACGATCCTGTTCGTCCTGCGCCGGCTGCCGAATCTTGCCTTCATGTCTGCCCGAGTCTTCGTCCGGCTCGTCCTGCTGGCACTGCCGTTTCTCGCGCTGGCCGGGCTCGCCTGGTTCACCATGCTGCGCGGGCACGACATCAACTACTACCTCGCCGAGGAACCGACCGGAGTGGCGACGTGCGAAGCTGATCGTGCTGGCACTGGCCGCGGCATACGCGGCGCTCGCGGCCCTGCAGCTGGCCCGCTGGCTCTATGCAGTGCCCATCATGGTGATCGAGAACGTCCGACCTGTCGCCGCCCTCGCCGCCAGCGCACGCCTGACTGCCGGTCGCGTTCTCAGCATCGTCGTGCCGCTGGCAGCGTGGTGGCTCGCGATCACGGTCGCAATGCTTGCTGTCACCTGGGCCTGCCGTCAGGTCACCGACGGCGCGCTGGACTGGGCCGGCCTCGACGTGCACCGCGTGCTGCCACTGGTCGCGCTGTTCCTGGCCGTGACGATACTTGGAAGCTTTCTCTACGGCGGCCTGCACCTGGCGGTGCACCAGTTCCTGGTCACGCGGATGTATGCCGAGCAGGTCGCGCCGGAGCGCCGGCACGCACCGGCACTCGAGCAGGCCGACGAGAGTCGCGCACGAATGGTTGCCAACCCTGCGGTCTTCGCGACACTTGCATTCGTTGCGCTGGCACTCGGATCCGCCGCATTCCTGGTGTCGCTGCTGGACCTCAAGGGCGACGCCGCGATCACGGCACATCGCGGCGCCAAGGCCGCGGCACCGGAGAACACGCTCGCCGCCTTCAAGGCTGCGATCGATGCGGGCGCGGACTACGTCGAACTTGACGTTCAGCGGTCCCGGGACGGCGAGGTCGTGGTGATGCACGACGCCGACTTCATGCGCATGGGCGATGACCCGCGCAGGGTGGCGGACCTGACCGCCGCCGAGATTGCGACGATCGACATCGGCCGCAAGTACGGCCCGCAGTTCGCCGGTGAGCGCGCCCCGACTCTCGAGCAGGTGATCGACCTTGCTCGTGGTCGAATCAGGATCAACATTGAGCTCAAGTACAACGTGCCGGACCCCGGCCTGGCCCCGGCCGTCGTCGACCTGCTGCGACGCGAGGATTTCATCGACCAGGTCGTGATCACGTCGCTCGACTACGCGGCGCTGAAGCAGGTCAAGAGCCTCGAACCGCGCCTCGAGACCGGGACACATCGTGACCGCGGCGGTCGGGAACGTGTTGCGCACCGAGGCCGACTTCCTCAGTCTAAACTCGGCCAAGGCAACGGCACGGCTGGTCCGCAGGGCGCGGGCGGCCGGCAAGGATGTCGCCGTGTGGACGGTGAATGATCCCGAGGTCATGCTGCGCATGATCGAACGCGGCGTCGACAACATCATCACCGACGACCCGGCGCTGCTGGTTCGCGTGATGAAGGAGCGCAAGACGCTCGACAAGGCCGAAATACTGGGGCTGCGCCTCCGGGTGCTGTTCGACAAGCCACCTCCGGCGGTGACGGACCCGGAGGCGGTCGAGCCCCTGTAACTCGGACCGGAGGCGACCCGGCCGGCCGCGCAGGCCTGATAGGCGGCGCCTATCCAATCGACCGGATCTATCCATTGGCCCTTTCGGGCCCGGGCCTCTATCTTGCGCTCCATCGAGGCGCGAGCCTCACAGCCCGCAACCCGGAGACAATCCCATGAGCTCGTTGATCAATACCGTCGTCAAGCCGTTCAAGGCCACCGCCTTCCACAACGGAGAATTCGTCCAGGTCACGGAAGCCGACCTGAAGGGGCAGTGGTCCGTGTTCTTCTTCTACCCGGCCGACTTCACGTTCGTCTGCCCGACCGAGCTCGGCGACGTAGCCGACCTCTACAAGGAGTTCCAGAAGCTCGGCGTCGAGGTCTACAGCGTCTCCACCGACACGCACTTCACGCACAAGGCCTGGCACGACGCGTCGGACACGATCAAGAAGATCGAGTACCCGATGCTCGGCGACCCGACCCACGCGATCAGCCGCAATTTCGGCGTACTGATCGAGGACGAGGGCCTGGCGCTGCGCGGCACGTTCGTCGTGAACCCGGAAGGCGTGATCAAGGTCGCGGAGGTCAACGACCTCGGCATCGGCCGCGACGCGAAGGAACTGCTGCGCAAGGTGCAGGCCGCCCAGTACGTCGCCGCGCACCCTGGCGAGGTCTGCCCCGCCAAGTGGACGCCGGGCGCGAAGACGCTGGCACCGTCACTGGACCTCGTCGGCAAGATCTGACGACCCCCGGCCCGCTGACCCACCCCCGGTCAGCGGGCACTCCGCGGGGCCCTCTTTCGGAGGGCCCCTTCTTTGAACGCGCAGGAACCGACATGCTCGACACGAACCTGAAGCAGCAGCTGCAGTCTTTCCTCGGCCGCATCAGCCAGCCGATCGAGATCGTCGCCACGCTCGACGCGCAGCGATGCGTCGTCCGAGATGCGCGCGCTGCTGCAGGACATCGCCGCGCTGTCGAGCCTGATCGACGTCCGTGGAGCGGGCAGCCGACGGCAGCGTGCGCGCGCCGTCGTTCGCGGTAAACCGCGTCGGGTCCGACCTTGGCATCCGCTTCGCCGGCATCCCGATGGGACACGAGTTCACGTCGCTCGTGCTCGCGCTGCTGCAGGCGGGCGGCCACCCTCCGAAGGTCGACGCCGCGGTGATCGAGCAGATCCGCTCGCTCGACGGCGACTTCGACTTCGAGGTCTACATCTCGCTCTCGTGCCAGAACTGCCCCGACGTCGTGCAGGCACTGAACCTGATGGCGGTCGTGAATCCCCGCATCCGCAGCACGATGATCGACGGCGCCCTGTTCCAGGCCGAGGTCGAGTCCCGGCAGGTGATGGCGGTGCCGTCCGTGTACCTGAACGGCCAGCCATTCGCGCAAGGGCCGCATGACCGTCGAGGAGATCCTCGCGAAGCTCGACAAGAACGCCGCGGCGCGCCAGGCCGAGCAGCTGAAGTCCAGGGCACCGTTCGACGTGCTGATCGTCGGCGGCGGCCCCGCCGGCGCCTCCGCCGCAATCTATGCAGCTCGCAAGGGCATCCGCACCGGCGTCGTCACCGAGCGCTTCGGCGGCCAGGTGCTCGACACGATGGGCATCGAGAACTTCATCTCCGTCAAGGAGACGGAGGGCCCGAAGCTCGTGGCCTCGCTGGAGAACCACGTGAAGACGTACGACGTGGACATCATCAACCTGCAGCGGGCCGAAGCCCTGCTGTCGGCCGACGAGAGCGGCCTGCTGGCCGTGAAGCTCGCGAGTGGAGCCACGCTCCGGAGCCGCAGCGTGATCCTGTCGACCGGCGCCCGCTGGCGCGAGATGAACGTGCCCGGCGAGCGCGAGTACCGCGGCCGCGGCGTCGCTTACTGCCCGCACTGCGACGGCCCGCTGTTCAAGGGCAAGCGCGTCGCGGTGGTCGGTGGCGGCAACTCGGGCGTCGAGGCTGCGATCGACCTGGCCGGGATCGTCGCGCACGTCACGCTGATCGAGTTCGACGGCAGGCTGCGTGCCGACGAGGTGCTGCAGCGCAAGCTGCGCAGCCTGCCAAACGTTCGCGTCATCGTCTCCGCGCAGACCACGGAGGTGCACGGCGACGGCGGCAGGGTGAACGCGCTCAGCTACCGCGATCGCGGCACGGGCGAGACGCATCGGCTGGAGCTCGAGGGAGTCTTCGTGCAGATCGGCCTGCTGCCGAACACCGAATGGCTCAAGGGCACGATCGCGCTGTCCCCGCGCGGTGAGATCGAGGTGGACGCGCGCGGCCAGACTTCGTTGCCCGGCGTGTTCGCCGCGGGCGATGCCACGACCGTGCCGTACAAGCAGATCATCATCGCGATGGGCGAAGGATCGAAGGCGGCGCTCGGAGCGTTCGACCACCTGATCCGTGCGTCGGCTCCGGCCGAGGCGCCCGCCGCGCGGGTGGCCTGAGCGGCGCGCAGCCGCAACGGCTCAGCGGACGAAGTCGAGCAGGTGCGACGCCACGGCGAGCACGTGCAGGACCAGCAGTCCGGCGAACGTGCGCGCGGCCAGTATGTGGTGAGCCCGCCAGGCCATCGCGAGGTCGGTGCCCTGGTTCAGCACCCAGGCGGCGCCGCTCACCGCGGTCACGATGAACGCGACCAGCAGCAGGCCCTCGACCATCGCGAACAGTCCACCGCCTTCAGCCGACGGCAGGCGACCGCGCAACAGGCCCGCGACGTCGCGGCCGACCGCGCCGAAGTTGCCGGAGGCCCACGGGAAAGTACAGGCGCCAGCCGCCGTCTCGAACGCACGAGATCGTGTAGCTCACCGAGATCAGCATCGCGAGGAAGCCGGCGACGATGTGAGCGTAGTCGAAGAAGCCTGCACGCTGCGGCACCTTTGCCAGCATCGTTACCCACGGGCTGGTCAGGATCAGCCACGTCGCCAGCACCGCGGCGACTGCATGCTGCCGGTTGACGAGCGTCTCGGCATTGCTCCGCGTCATGCGCCTCCACCCGCCACCAGCGCCGCCAACCGTCCCGAGAACTCCTTCACCTTGCTCCAGTCGGTGAACTCGACGGCAGTGTGCAGGTCGGTCGGCCCGCCATTGATCTTCATGATCAGCCGGATCACGTAGCGATCGAACAGCCCGTAGCGCTGGTAGTCGAGCACTCCGCCGAACACGCCGACCAGCCGAGGCTTCCACGGCGACTTGGCCAGGAATGCCCGCACGTACGGGTTGGTCTCCGGAGTGTTCTTGTGCGGCTTGCGCGCAACCAGGCTCACCGAAAAGAACGCACTCGGCTTCGACTCGAGCAGCGTGCGCTCGGCATGGATGAATTCGGAGACCAGCGGATTGTGCTTGCCGTGACGGATGCTCGCCCCGATCACGATGGCGTCGAAGCTCGAGGCATCGGGGGCGCCGTCGGCCAGCGGCCGGACGACGGCCGAGTGGCCTTGCCGCCGCCAGCTCGTCCCTGACGAATTCGCTGATCTTCAGCGCCTGGCCGTAAACGCCGTTGTAGAGCATCAGGATCCGGGCCACGGGAACGCCTCGCGAGTCGCGGGAAACGCGCTGAAGTCTAGCTTCGCGACGCCTTCCACTCCATTGCGGTTCGTACGCGACGTTCCACGGACGGATGCGTATGGAAAAGCCATTCCTGCAGCGGGTGCGGGTGGCCGCTCAATGGCCGTAGCTCACGTCCATCGTGACCTGCCAGTCGCCGTCGGCTGTAGCGCCAGATCTGCACGAACTTGAACGTGCCGCAGTCTCTGCCTGTCCATTCTCCGTGTGGCAGAACCGGTGCTCGCCGAGCTGGATCGCACCATAGTCCTTGATCGGATAGACCTCGAGGCTGCCGGGCACCAGTTCACGCCGGATGTCCTTGTTGCTGGCGAAGACGATCTCGTGAACCCGGCCTTCACCTCGTCGAAGTTCAGCAGTCCGCCCGTGTCGTGGAAGAACTCGAGGTCTGCGCTGAACAACGCCATCAGGGCATTCACGTCGTGTGCGTTGTAGGCGTCGAACATTCTCCGGTCGAGATCGAGCACGAGCGCACGCAATTCGGCGGGTTCGGTCGGGATGGCCGTCGCAGCGGCAGTCGCCGGCAAATGGACTGACTCCCCCGCCGTTGCCAGCGAGCAGCCCGCGCCCGAAATTGCGACCACCACCGCCCAGGCAGTCGCTTGCCTGTCTTCGTACGACCACGCTGGCTCATGCACATCGCTTCTGTTTCATCCGACCTCGCCCCGTGAAGAAATTCTGACCTCGCGGTCACCGAGCCGCTATCCTTCGGCCGGGTCACGAAACAACGTCAGCATGCCAAACGACACGCTCCACCTCGCCGCCTGGAACCTCAATCACCGCACCAGTCGGAAGTCGATCCCACCCGCCGTCATTCACGCCCTCGCCTCGCTGGACATCGACGTCCTCGTGCTCACCGAGTTCGTCGACGGCAGCCACCAGGACAACTTCAAGGATAGCCTGAAGGACATCGGGTTCGATGCGATCGCCGTGTCGGTGAAGGCGCCGCGCCAGAACCAGGTGCTGCTGGCCGCGCGCACGCCGCTTGCCGACGACGGCCTGCTGCCGCTGCCCGGCCACACCGAGGCCGCCACGACCAACTGGCTGCATCGCCGCCTGCCGGGACTCGACCTAGAGGTCGTCGGTTTCCGCGCGCCAATGTACCTGACGGCCGACGACCGGTCCGGCTACTGGAACCAGGTCGAGTCGATCGCACGCACGGCGCGGGAACGCCGCGTGGTATTCCTCGGCGACTTCAATTGCGATCCGCATACGGACACGCGCCCATGCGCTGCGGTGTTCCCGCGCCTGAAGGCGGATGGCTTCCAGCTGTCGAATCCGAAGGGCGAGTGGAGCTACCACTCGGGGAACGGCAGCAGCGGCACGCGCGTGGACCACGCGCTTGCCAGTCCGGCGCTTGCGATCAAGGAAGCGAAGTACGTCTACAAATCGGGCCGCCACCTGCTCGCAGGGCCGGCGAACGGCTCCGGGCCCGCGCTGTCGGATCACGCCGTGCTGTCGATCAGGATCTCGCGCACGGCGGGATAGACCGCGAGTGAAGGTGGCCGCCGTCCGCGTCCGTGCGGGCGACGGCCGTCTCGCTCACTCGAACCGCACGCCGGACGCTCGTGCACATCCGCTGAGCAATACCGTCCCGGACGCGTTGAAGAACGTCACGGACGCATCGGACGTGAAGCTGTCGCGCGACGTCATCGTGATTCCCTGGTCGACCCGCTGGCGACCCCGCTGCAGCGGCGGCGGCCCCGCCGTCGGGAACATGATGAACGCCTCGAACACTGCACGGTACGCACCCTTGCCCATCCGCTCCCAGAAGCCGTGGCCATTGGTGCGCTGGCCAGCCGCAAACTGGAGACTCGAGGTTTCCTCCAGCATCGTGCCGTCATCGTGGAACGTCAGCAGCGAATCGAACGGCGGGTTCTCCACCTTGGTGCTGCAGTTGAACGTCGTGATGGCCACGCGCCAGGTCCCGACCAGCGCCTTGGCCGGGATGGAGTTGTCGTTCGAAGCGGCCGCGGCGGTCGTCGCCACGCCCCCCGAAATCATCAGCCCGAGCCCCGCCGCCACCAGGCTGGCCCGCAGGAACGAACGTCGTCCGGTCATCATCGTCATTTCCCAATCTCCCGTCAGGTGATAGAAATAGAACTGGCCAAGGCCGCGGCCAGAATCGACCCGGCCCTGCCGCACCACCATGGACGGACGCTGACTTGTCCCTGATTCGTTTCTGACCTGCGCCATGACTCCGACTGAAATCCGCTTCGACGGCTGGTCGTTGAGGACCGACAGCGGCGAACTCGCAAGGGACGGGGCCGTCACGCGCCTCCAGGACCAGCCACTGCAGGTATTGGTGGAGCTGCTCGCTCGCCCCGGCGAGCTCGTGACCCGGGAACAGCTGATCGCCCGACTGTGGCCAAAGGGCGTCGTCGACTACGAAACGGGCCTCAATACGGTCGTGCGCAAGCTGCGGGCGGCGCTCGGCGAGGACGCGAACTCGCCCCGTTACATCGAGACGATCCCGCGCAAGGGCTATCGATTCATCGGCACGCTCGAGCCGATTGCGGAGCCTGCCGCTGCGCAGCCCTTCGCACCGGCCAGGAACCGCTGAGCCCTCGCCGGCGGAACCGCCCGACACTCCGCCTGCCGCGGCCGCACCCACGCACACCGAGCGGCCCGCTTCGAACCGGCGCGTACTGTGGTGGATCGTCGCCCTGGCATTGGCGGTCGCCCTGGTCCTGGCCGGAATCCGTTTCCTGAGGCAGGACGCGCCGGTCGCCAGCTCGCTCGCCGTCCTGCCGTTCAAGCCGCTGCTGCCCGACGCGACCAATCCAGCACTCGAACTCGGCATGACGGACACGCTCATCACGCAGCTGAGCATGATTCCCGGCCTGCGCGTCAGCCCGCTGACGGCCGTTCGTCCGTACGAAGCCGAGGACCAGGACCCGCTGGAGGCCGGGCGTTCACTGAAGGTTGACGCCGTACTGGAGGGTTCGCTGCAGGCCGACCAGCAGCGGCTCCGGGTGAGCGCGCGCCTGCTTCGCGTCTCGGACGGGCAGGCGCTCTGGGCGGGCGAGTTCAATGAGCCGATGGCCGGCATATTCGAACTGCAGGACGCGTTCGCGCGGAAGGTCGTCGCGGCGCTCGCCGTCCGGCTGTCGCCCGAGCAGTCCGAGCGCCTGGCGCACCCTGCCACGACCAGCACTGCGGCCTACCAGCACTACGCCAGCGGGCTTTATCTCTGGCAACAACGCCGGCCGGAGGCCGCCGAGGAATTCGAGGCGGCGCTGCGCGACGACCCGCAGTACGCACTGGCCTGGTCAGGCCTGGCAGGCGCCCTCGCCTCCCAGGCCGTATACGGGTACTCGCCGCCTGAGGCGGTGTTTCCGCGGGCCAAGCAGTCGGCGCTGAAGTCCATTGAGCTCGATCCGCAGCTGGCCGAGGCGCACACGGCGCTCGGTCACGTGCTGGTCCAGTACGAGCGACGTTACCAGGAAGGCGAGCAACAGTACCTCGCCGCCCTTCGACTGGCGCCGGACAATGCTACGAGCTGGTTCAGGATCGGAATTGCGCGGGCCTCGCTCGGTCGGCTCGACGAAGGCATCGACGACCTGCGCAGGGCCAGCAACCTCGAACCGCTGACGCTGAATCACGCTGCCAACCTCGCGATGCTGCTGTACCTGAAGCGCGACTACGCCGCAGCCGAAGCGGAGATCAACCGCGTGCTGGCACTCGACCCCGAGTTCGATCCAGGCACTCGCGGTCCGCGGCCGCGTGCTGCTTGCACAGGGCAAGGCGGACGCAGCGATCGAGCAATTCAAGCGGCAGAAGCGGCCGGTGCCCGGCGGCGACGGCGACCTGGGACGCGCGTATGCGCGCGCCGGCCGCATCGAGGACGCACGGGCCGAGATCGCGCGGCTGGGCGAGCGCGCAGCACGGGGCTACGGCGTGGGCTACGACCTCGCCGGCATATACGCAGCCATGGGCGACACGAACGAAGCCTGCGACGCCCTGCGCCGGGCACTGACCGACCACTCGCAATTGGTCGGCTTCCTCCCGTACGACCCGGCGATGGATCCGTTACGCAGCCAGCGCTGCTACGAAGAGGTGGTGCAGCGACTCAGGGTGCCGCCCAATTAGCGCAAATGTGGATTACGTCCTGTTACCAGCGCGTGATCGGAGTAGATAGTAAAGATGTCCCACGTGCCGACGCCGGCTGGCGGTCGGCGACACGGGGACCGGAGCAGGCGGAGCGCATTGGATCCTCCTCCACGCGGAGGTCCGCCCCTCTCAGCCGGTGCGACGGATTGCGCCCGGTGTCGTGAAAGCCGAAGCCAGCAAGGCCGAGTCCGGGACGCTCCGGCTCGGCCTTTTCATTTCTGGCGATCTCCCGGCTTCCTAGGCATTACCGCGTATGGCCGTCCCGGCGCCTCCCGGCGCAGCGTGCTGATGTACGTGGCACAGCCAGACATGGAGGCAATATGGACGGCCGCGTCTCATCGGGCTTTGCACCCGGCCAGGCGACGCCCTTCCGCCGACCGGTGGTCACGTTCGTGCTGCTGCCGTTCGTGTGCATCCTGTCCGTTTCCCTTGCGCTGATGTTCGTGATGTTCCTGCTCGGAGACAGGCCGCTGGTCACGAATGCCGCGCTGCGCCAGGTCTTCTTCACGATCCGCGCCACTCTGCTGTGGGTCGCCCCGATCGCAGTGTCCGCAATTTTCGCCTGGCTCGGATACCGCCACCGGATGCCGCTGCGCTGGCCTTTGCTGGCGATCGCGATCGCGTGCGCACTCGTGGCACTGATCAACGTCGACCTGGTAATCGACGTCTCCGGACCCAGGCCTGAGGGACAGCTGACGATGGGCCTCGGTTCCAGCGTGGGCGCTCTGCCCGCCCAGGCAATGCATGCCGTGCTGACCGCGCTCGTGGTGGTCGTGCCACTGCTGCTCGCATCCTGGAAGCGGGCGCGCAACGGAGGCTAGACCAAAGGTATCTCCGTTGCGGAGAACTGCCATGCGATACCTCGCAATGCTTGCGGTTCTTGCCCTGGCCCCGCGGCTCGCAATCGCCGTGCCGGACCTGTCGCTCCAGATGTCGGTCGTCAACCCGGTGCCGACTCCGGGGCAGCCGGTCGAATTCAAGGTCACGCTCAGCAACGTCGGCACCGACGCGGCCAGTGATGTCCGGGTCATCGACAAGCTGCCGGCGGAACTCGCCATACCGGCGGGCCTCGCCGCGTTCCCGAGCACCGGGACCTACGACCCCGCCACGGGCGTATGGCTGGTCGGCACCGTGAACGCCGGGGCGTCTGCAACGCTGGTGATCCCGGCGGTGTTCGCGGTACCGAATCCGCCGGCCTGCAGCGTTAACGTCGCGGAGACGAACCACGTTCTGGACACGCGCCGCTCGAACAATCGCGCACTCGCTGCGGCGCGAACGTCCTCGAGCGAGCGATGCGTGAACCTGGGAGTCTCGGCGACCAGGACTTCGTACCTGGATTGCGGCAACTCGATGCGGCTGAGCTATTCCGTGTCGGTCTCCAACGCCGGCCCCGACGATGCGAGCAACGTCTTTCTCGACCTCGGCCAGGACCCGGTGATCGCCCCCAACCTGCATTTCACTGGGGCCGGCTGCAGCGGCACACGCTGCACGATCGAATCGCTGGCCGCCGGAGCGACCTATTTCGCCGAGGCGACCTCGGACCCGTTCGCCAACAACCGGAACCGATCGGTGATGCTGGTGTTCTCGACCTCCAGCAGCGACACCGATTACTCGACCTCGAATAACCAGATTGCCGTGGATCGCGACCTGCCGGCACTCGGCACGTGTCCCGATTACGAGGGCGACTGGCTGATCGCAGCAGGCGGCAGCGGGTGCTTCATCGCAACCGCGGCCTACGGCTCGCCGCTCGAGCCGCACGTGATGGCGCTGCGCGAGTTCCGCGACCGTTACCTGCAGCGCACGCGGCTCGGCCGGGCATTCGTGCGCTTCTATTATCGCCATTCCCCGGCCGTCGCAGCGGTGATCGCGCAGCACGAGTGGCTGCGAACCGGGATGCGGACGCTGCTGACGCCGCTCGTGCTTGCCATCGAGTTCCCGGCGCGCGCGCTGGCCCTGGTGATGCTGGCACTCACGGCACTATTCGCGACGCTTGCCCATCGACGGTGCGACCATGCCTAAGATCCTGCCCTGCTGCTTGCTCATCCTGCTCGCCGCACCGTGCCTCGCTGCCACGACCTACAAGTGGGTTGACGAGCGCGGCCAGGTGCATTTCACGGACGCGCCACCCGTCGGAGTCACCTACGAGGTCATCGCAGGCCCACCTCGACCGTCGGAGCATGCGCCGGCGGTGACGCCGGTTCCGGTGACCCCGGCAGCCGGCGCTCCGCCGGACGCGTCGCAGGGACCCGCAAAGAGCCCGGCCGCGGCTCCGGCCGCGCCAAGCCCCAAGGACGACGGCAAGTGCGTCGACGCGCTGTACCAGGTGGACCTGCTGGGTCAGAAGAGACGGGTATTCAAACCTGCGACCGGACGGGACGCGCCACTACATCGATGACGCCGACCGACCGGCGGAGATCGAGCGGCTCGGTCGCCAGCGGGACGAAAACTGCAGTGACGATCCCGACGAGCGCAAGGCGCAGGAACTTCGTGCCGACCAGTTGATGCAGGGGCTGAGCCCGGACTGCCAGTCGGCGCGCGAGGACCTGCAGGACATGCAGAGCCCTTCGACGCGCACACCCGAGTCGGAGATCGAGCGCAAGCGGCAGTACGTGAAGGACCACTGCCCGGGCGAGGACCGCACGGATCTCTGGATGGCAGACTGGATGTTCCACAAGCGGCAGATGCTGATGAAGGAATGACAAGGCCGCGTCCGGGCGGCCCTGCCCTTCCTCGCGCGTTGTCACTGCTCTAGACTCGCCGCCACCCCTTTGGCAAACGCAAGCTGGAGCACACATGAGAAGTCTGCAGATCGCATTGGCTGGCACCGCGCTTCTGGCCACGTCGCTTGCGCTGGCCCAGGCACCGGCCGCGGCCCCGACGGCCTCGACCGAGAAACTCAGCTACACGGACGACTACCGCATCTCGGTCGACGACGACGCGAACTCGGACGGCGAAATCGTGTTTCGCGTGACGAAGAAGGACGGTACGACCAAGGACGTGACGGTCGCCATCAAGAAAGGCACCAATGAGAACTCGGTGGCGGGCGCGATCAAGAAAGCCTTCGTCGAGCAGCTCGGCACGAAGGACTACAACATCGAGATGGAAGACGGCGAGAACGTCATCATCGAGCGCAGCGGCGGCAAGGGCGACACGTCGCTGGTGCTGGTGAGCAACTCGGTCAAGAACGTCGACGTCAAGGTCCACCGGGACTGACGCATCCGGTGGCAATCGGGCGAGGCTTCGCGTGAACGAAACGTGAGGCCGCCTGCGCATGGCGGCCTCACTGTTGAAGCGGCTTACTGCCGCGTGGTCAGGTAGATGCTGCCGTAAGCCGGCGGCGGCGAACCGGACACCAGGTTCGTGGCCTCCGAGATGAACGTGACGGCCCAGGCACCCCACATGTCGTGACAGAGCCGCGGCGCGAAGCTGGCGCCGTTGGCCTCGACACCGCCGACGCCCACGGACACCCTGGTCGTGGTCGCCACGCAGTAAGTCGGGGAGCCCGTCGGGCAGTGGTGACGGACGAAGACGTCCGCGACCCCGTTGGTGTCCTCGGGCACGACGCCGGTCGCAGCCGTCACGAACGGTATCGTCTCGCCGTCCCACCTGAGGAAGTCGGGACTACGCGACGCACCACTGATCTGCTCACCTGCGCTGGTCACGGACACCCGCAACGTGGACGGCGTGCAGGCTGGGTAACCGCGGCAGTTGTCGCGCTCGAACACGTCCGCGGTGCCGTTGGTGTCGCCCGCAACCAGATTCGTGGCGCTGGAGACGAATGCGACGAATCGCCCGTGCCGGTCGTATCCATCGCTGGCCGCGAGCGGCGGACCGACCTGCGGATCGGAACTCGGGCCGTCCGCCGGCTCGCCGTTCCTGCCAGCCGAGACGAGCTCGTTCGTCGGGGTGCAGGCACCGGTCGCGCCGATGCACGTGTCGCGCAGGAAGATGTCCGCGACACCGTTCGAGTCGCCCGCCACCAGGTTGCTGGCTGCGGAGCTGAACGCGACGTAGCGCCCGGTGAACGCCGGCTCGCCGCTCGGCCCATTGGCATCGGTGCCATTGGCCGCCAGCGAAACGCGGGTGGTGCTCGGCGTGCAGGCACTTTCGGCGCCGAGGCACGTGTCGCGCACGAACAGGTCCGCGGTGGCGTTGCGATCACCGGCGACCATGTCGGGATCAGCGCTGACGAAGAAGACATAGCGCCCGTCGTCCGCGACCGCCGGCTGGCTGCTCGGCCACGTCGACTGCGAGCCGTCGGCCCTGACTCGAGACCCGGACCGTGCCGGGAGTGCACGGGCGACCGCGTGCGAGACACGTATCGACCAGGAACACGTCGTCGACCGTGTTGGTGTCGCCGCCGACCAGGTTGCTGGCCGACGAGACGAACGCAACGAATCGCCCGTTGAAGCTGACCGCCAGAGAGTTCTCGGGATAGGCGACAGTCCAGCCGCTATTACCGTTTGGCTGCGACCCGTCTGCGGCCATCACGAGGCGTCGCGTCGATCGCGTGCACGCTCCCTGCACGTAGTTGCAGGTCTCGGCCAGGAACAGGTCATAGGCTTCGTTCGAGTCGCCGGCTACGAGATTCGAAGCCTTCGACGCGTAGATGATGAAATTGCCTTCCCAGTCCATGCCTCCGTTGACGCTCGGTCCATTCGGGGACGAGCCGTCCGGCGCCATGCTGATCTGCATCGGATAGCCGTCGGCCGGAGTCGGCAAGCTGGTCACGACGAACTGCAGTGCGTTGCTCGGACCGACGCTCGGCTCGGGATTGCGGACCACGACGCTGTAGGAACCGGGGGCCGCGACGTCCATCGGCAGGATCTCGGCCGCGACCTGTGTCGCGCTCAGGAACGTGGTCTTGCGGTCGTTTCCGGCCCACTGCAACGTGGCCCCCTGGATGAAGCCACTGCCGGTCACCACCAGGTTGAGGCCGGTGCTGCCCGCCCGGACGCTGGCCGGACTGAGCGACGTAAGAATCGGCCCGCTGTTCCGAATCGTAAATGTCAGTGCCCCGGAGGTTCCTCCTCCCGGCGCCGGATTCACGATGTTGATCTGCACCGTACCTGCCGTCGCGATATCGGCGACGGCGATGGCTGCCGTCAGCGCGCTGCTGCTCACGAACGTTGTCGGTCGCGGTGCGCCATTCCATTGCACGGTGGCGCCGGACACGAACCCGCTGCCGTTCACCGTGAGATCAAAGGCAGGACCACCGGCGACGGCGCTCGACGGGCTCAACGACGCGGCGACAGGTGTCGCGTTCTGGATCGTGAACGTGATTGGCGACGAAGTGCCGCCACCCGGCGTCGGGATTGACGACCGTGACCTGCGCAGTGCCAGGTGCCGCGAGGTCCGCTGCCGGGATCGCGGCGGAGAGCTGCGTGCCGTTCACGAACGTCGTTGGACGCCCCGAGCCGTTCCACTGCACTGTCGACCCAGCGACGAAGTCGAGGCCGGTTACCGTGAGCGAGAACGCTGGGCCGCCGACCGTCGCCGACGTTGGCGCGATCGAAGTCAGAATGGGAACGGGGTTCTGGTCCTTCTTGTTCTTGCCGTCGCCACCGCACCCGGAGAGCGCAGTGAACAGCGACACGAGGCAAACGACGACAACCTGCGCGATGAGCCGCGAGAACGGCTGCACCGTTGCCTTCCTGGACATATGGGCCTCCTTGGCCGGGCCCGCGCGGCGAACGACGCCGCGCACAGGCCGCGTCACACATCCGCAGCATCCCGCCGCAACGGGAATGGCGCAATCAGAGGAAATCGGTAGCGCGCAGCGCGCGCCGCTACCGATTGCAACCGGGAGACTCGCTCAGCTGAACGGCTACTTGCGCCCGACCTTCACCTGGTTCGACGTGGCCGCAGGTGACACGTTGCCCGCTCCATCAGTCGCCGATACGGAATAGGTCCAGGTCCCGTTGCCCGGTGAATCGGCGAAGTTGGTCGAGGTGGACGTGCCCAGGAGCGTGGTACCGCGCCGGATCTCATAGCGCGCGATGCCGGAGCCGCCTGTGTCGGTCGAGGCCGTCCACGACAGCGTGACCCGGTTCGCCTTCGCCGTCGCCGTCACGTTGCCCGGTGCGGTGGGCACCGCGGGGTCAATCCAGAACTTGCCGCCCGCCATTACCGCGGCGTGCGATGCGTCGGCCCTGGTGCCGCCTGAGACGTCATAGCTCCCGGCGCCAGTGCCGCCGGGTGCCGTGACGCTCGCGGTGGCGGTGCCCGACGCGCCCGGCGCGAGCGACATCGACGCCGGAGTGATCACGCCGGTCCAGGTTGCGGGCACGGCGCTCGCGAGCGAGAACGTGCTGGTGCTGCAGCTCGCGCTGTCGCGGTTCGTCACCGTGACCGTGTACGACCTGGTTGCCGGCAGCGAAGATCCCGCACCCTGGCTCGACGGGCTCAGCGTGACTGTCGGCTGCGCCGCGGCACAGACCGTCGACACCTGGAACGTGGCACTGTCCGCTGTACGGCTCAACTGCTTGAAGGACACGCCCGTCGTCGCGTCGCTGAACGTCTCGCCGTCGCCCAGCGAGGTCACGTATCGCGTGTTGCCGCTGCTCCAGCGGTGGATGGTCGTCCGGTTCAGGTACGTCGCCGACGACGGCATGGACTGGTCGCAACCCGTCGCCGTGCGGAAGCTCACGTAATAGGGATCGCCGCTGCTCGGGCGAACCTTCACGACCTGCGGAGTGGCGGCGGCCGATTGCCCGAGCGACGAAACGGTGAACGTCCCGCCTTGCGAACCATCGACGACCCGCGTGCCACTCGCCCAGCCCATCTGCACCTTGTGCGGGCCGTTCTGGGTGCGCAGGTTCGACATCGCATAACCCATGAAGTCGGAGTTGTCGCAGTACTCGCAGTCGAGCGTCCCGTCGTTGTTGGTGTCGGTTGAGGCGTGCCACATGCCGAGGTTGTGGCCAAGCTCGTGCGCGTAGGCGTCGTTGTAGCCGCACACCTGACCGGAATAGGCCTTGACCCAGGCCTGGCAGCTGTTGCCGCAACCGACGTAGGCGAGGCCGGCCCAGGTGCAGCCGACGTTCGACGGCAGCACGTACACCCGGTGCTGGTAGTTGCTGAGCGTGATGCCCGCGGCAGCCGCGGCCTTGTCCGCGGCGCTGCCCCAGGCCGAGTAGTTGCAGGTGCCACCCGTCGTGGCGGCCTCCGTCACGGAGACGCGCACGACATCGAGCGTGCCGCCCGGATATACCGAACCGCCCATGCCGAGCGCGCCATAGGAACTGTCCTTGTAGCAGGTGTCGACGCTGGCAGCGGTTCCGAACATGATGTTCGATGATTTCGCCAATGCGCCGTCGCAGTCTGCGCTGATGCGACTCACCGCACTGGTCGAGTCGGTGATGTCCACGAGCATCACGACCGCCTTGCGGGCCGTGACCGGGACCGCGGCCACCGCGTCGGCCAGTACCGTGACACCATCGCCCGTCGCGTCTGCAGCGAGCACGCCTCCCGCGGCGACGCCGCGCACCCGGATGCGCGCACCGGTCTTGAGCAACCTGCCTTGCGCCTCGCTCACCTTCAGCTCGATGCGCTCGCCGAGGGTCTGCTCATCGAGGAAGTAGCGCTTCGTGGCACGGCCACGCGCGAAATCGTCCTCTACGGCGACGGCCACCGTGCCTTCGTAGACGACGGGGCGGCCGGCGTCGGCAGGCGGCGCCGCCCGCGCGGGAATGGACAGCGCCAGCATGAGCGCCAGCGCGCCACCGATGAACGAACGAAGCGTTGCGAATTCCATGGTCGCCCCCGATTCCCGAGACAAGGGATCCAGGGCACAAAGACTTGCATCGGATCCAGCCCGGCAGGGGCGAGGTGGACATAAGCGCCGCCCGGGCGCAGGCGAATTCCATTTCTGTGACGCGGATTCGCTCGCAGCCCGGCTGCCCGGCCGGATTCAAGCGGCGCGCCGTGATCCTGCCTAACTGGGCCGGCCACCCGGAGACGAGGTGACGATCGTCACGCTGGAGTCGAGCGGATCGAACATGATCTGCGCCTCGCCTCGTTCGAGCTGCCGCATCACCTCCGCCACCTTGCCCTCGTGGGATGCGTCGCGCTCACCGTAGTCGGTCCCTTCACGCAGCACGAACGACTCGATGACGCCACGCAGCGCGTCCTCCGACAACTCAGTGTGCGGAATTGCGACCGGCGGTGGCCGCTCGCGATCGTCTTCCCACCAGTCACTCATCCGCCATCTCGAGCGTCAGCGACTGGCCCACGGCGAGTTGCTCCCAGCGCACGGTCAATTCGGCGATGCGGCCGCGAATGGCGTCGATGTCGGCGTCGGCAACGGCGAGCGTCGGGCACTCCCGGGCGCTGCAGGTGACCCGATAGAGGTCGATCAGTTCCGCCGGCGTGCTCGCCGAACCCGACCACGCGTCACCCTGGATGACCTCGACGAGCCGCTCGACCCCGTCGCTCTCGGCCTCCGACTGCATGCGGAAGCTGGCCTGTTCCCCGTCCCTGACCCTTGCCAGGAAACCGCGCCGTCGAAGCGTGCTCTCGACGGCGTAATGCACCATGTCGTGCGGGATGATCCGCTGCTTGGGGCATTCGATGCGCTCGTCGGCCAGTCCGGGCCGCCGGACCAGCAACTGGTCGTGCTTGTGCGGGCCCTTGGTGAAGACGAGTTCCATCACCCCGCCGCCCTGTTCCGGCCCGGACTACTTGGCCTTGCTGAGCGGACGCCAGTGCAGGATGCCGAACAGCAGTGTCAGCGCGATGCTGTCGATCAGCGGGCCCGGGTAACGCTTGACCGCCTTGAATGCGATCGCGAGTTCGAGCACGTGCGCCGCGACGAGGACCACCGCGATCTTCGCGAGCACCGACGCCAGGCCGGGCGGCAGTATGCCCAGCAGGCCGACGATCGCGAGAGCGTAGATGGCGAGCAGGATGGCTTTCAGGTTGGTGTTCATGACGTCGACTTTAGCGCACTCCCGCCCCTACCATCGAATCCGGCGACCACGCCGACGCGGGCAGTGGGTCCACGTACCGCACGCCAGAGTGCGCGCCCGGGAAGAATGCAAGAAAGTACGCGCCGGTTCCGAAATTATAGGCCACGTGACTGACCGTAAACGGCGCGCCATCCCCGTAACTGTACGTCAGGCAGGCGAAGACGCTGTGTGACAGCTTGCCGTCCGCCTCATATTCGTCGGACGCGAGCGCGGTCCAGCTGTCCTCATCGAGATAGAACACGCGGCGCTGGTACACGTGGTGCTCGCCCGGCTTCAGCGTCGCCTCCACGACCCACACGCGATGCAGTTCCCAGCGCAGGTATTCGGGATTGAGGTGCCGCGGCAGAACGATGTCGTCCGCATTCGGGTGGTACGTCAGCCGGTATGTGTTGTACGGCACCAGCATTTCGCGCTTGCCGACGAGTTTCAGGTCGAACCGCTCGAGCATGCCCGTGTACACGAAGGCGTCGTCGTTGGTGTAGGTACCGCTGCTGCTGCCGTGCGGCGCATCGTCCGGAAACTCGACCTGCCGGGCGCGTCTCTGACCGGGGACATAGAACCACGTACGTCGCGGCGAGCGCAGCAGGTCCACGGGCTCGACCAGCAGCAGCGCCTCGCCTGCCCGCCGCTGGGGACCCGAGTAATCGACCTTCCACATGAAGAATGGCTCGTCCTCGCGCACCGGCTCGTGCCGCTGCGGATCGAACACCGGGAATTCCCAGTTGGACTGCGCAGTCGAGGTGAGCATCTTCTGGCCGGAGCCATCGACCAGCCAGCTGTCGTACTTGAACGAGATCGCCCGCCCCATGTAGTGCAGGCGGTGATTCCACATCGCCTCGCGACCATCGCGCGGGATCGGAAACGGCACGCCTGGCAGAGCCGCGGCGAGGCCCAGGCCGTCGTCCGCCAGATGTGCATTGGTCGCGTTGTGGCGCGTGTTGTCGAGCAGCCACTCGGGATACGCGACCGTGCGATGGGTCGGGTAGACGTCGACGCGGAACGTCGGGTCGCGTCGCAGCAACTCGGCCGTCCCGGCGGTGAGCTGTGCCGCTACGCCGCCCGCCGTGCCGGCCGTGATCACGCGCAATGGCTTTTCGTCCGCAAACGGATCGACGCGCCGGCCATCGCCGGCCTTGTAACCCGCAGGAGGACTGGTGAGTCCACCCGTGTACTCGGGGATGCTGCCGTCCGCGCTACCTGCACGCTCGGCACCGACACCCGTCAGCGTCGTGCCGAGCGCCGCAGCATCCTGTTCCTTGACGGCCGCCTCGGCGGCGCACGCGAGCACCAGCGCCGACAATGCCGACACGAGCACCGGCCGGATCCTGATCGCCTGTGGCATCTCGAAATCCCCTGATTGCGTCGCGTCTCGTGCACGACCGTAACGGGGGGCAGGCTGCCGTGCCGCAAGGCCGGCCACAATCCGGACAACTACGCGTCCTGCCCGGCCGCAGCGCTCAGCCGAGAAACCCGGCCCGATAGAGCATTCTTGCGATGGCCGCCACGCCCAGCACAAAAAGCAGCACCGCGAGGGTACTCGCCACCGAGCCGGGCACGTCCATCTCCGGAGGCAGCGAGGCCACGCGCGGCCAGGTCACCTCGCTGCCGTCGCAATCGTCTCAGGAATATCCGGTGCGAGACGATACCGGGTCCGAGCACGCCGAGCCCCAGGCCCACCAGCGCGAAGCCGATGTTGTGGGCAGCAGGGATCGAGACGACCGCACCGGTGTCCAGCGCCCGCCCGCCAACTTTGAAATATTCGAACATGGCGAAGCCGATGCCGATCAGTCCCAGTCCCGTCCGCATGACAGCCATCAGCGTACGGTCGGCACTCATCCGCGTGCGCTCGAGCGCGAGGCCGGTCCGTACGGCAGCAAGTTCCACCCGTGGGTCGGCCGACGCCGCGTCGCTGCGCCAGTCGGTGCTCATTGGACCTCCAGCGCGAAGCTGCCCGAGCCGGCATCGCCGAGCGTGACGCTCCTGTGCGGACGCAAACGATGCCAGGCTGCCGGAGGCGTTCCGCGTGTTCCATGCGCGCAGCGCGATCCGATAAGGAACACCCGCGAGCGGTGCGAGCGCGCTGCCGGCGGGCAGGCCGCCAATGGTGACGATTCCGCCGCCCCGCTCCAGCAGCGTGCCAACGTCGACGGTCTCGATGACCTCGGGACCGGCCATCACCGTGATGAATCCGCTGTCGTACCGTGTCGCCACCGCCGAAACAGTCACGACGATCGTACCCGCGCGCCCCCCGTCAGCGACCTGCGGATCCGGCACCGTGACCTCGGTTGGCCGGTTGCGCCCACCGGTGACGTCGCTGGATCGCGAGGCAAGCGTATCCGCTCGGTACAGGCCCGAACTGCCGACGAGGTAGCCACCCGTTCCTTCGGCAGGGCTCGTGGCCGCGAAACTGATCGCATTGCCGCTCGCGTACGTACCGACGACGAGCGAGCCCGCCGAGAGTGCGAACGCTTTCCCAGGCAATTGCCGCGTCAGCGGATCGAGCGCCGTGCCATCGATCACATATGGCCGCGCGTCGCTTCCAGGCGGCGACTGGTAGAACTCCACCCGAGTCCCGGCCGGCAGTGCAGGCGTCTGCGGCACGACATTGGCATACACGGTCCGCGCCGGCGTCAATGCGAGCGCCGCCGGCTGCAGCGACGTCGGCGTCGCGCCGGCGGTGACCGGTACGTCGCGGACGATCACGGTGTCCGCCGCGGCGCAGGTGATGACCAGGTCGTATAGCTTCGCGCCGTTCTTCGTGGCCGGAAGTGGATAGAGTTCAAACGTGCCGTCAGCCGCGACGCGCCGCCTCTGGACCACGACATGGTGCGTCCCCGTGTCGCTGCGCTCCTGCGCACTGACGTACACCGGCGGGTGATCGGCAACCAGCCCGCCCGTATCGACGCTGCCGGCAATCGCACCCGCCTTCGAAGCGTCGTCGACCGACACGTTCGGGCTCAGGATGTACCCGGTGTTCGAGCCGTACTCGTAAGTGACGACGTCGCGCGCGGCGTCGATCGTCACTGCAAGGTTCGTCGTCTCATCCGTTGCGCTGCCGCTCGACGAGTTGTCCTTGAACGTGAGCTGCACGGGAATCGTCAGTCCAGCGCCTGGCACGGGAAACTCGAGCGGTCGCTTCGTGACGGCCCCGGACCCGCCCTTGACGTCGATCTGCGCGTTGTAGTCGAGGCCGGTGTCGCGCGCGGCGTTGACGAGTCGATCCGCCGGATCCGCGAGCTTCAGGTACAGCTGCCGGTAATCACCGGACGGCAATGCGACGTTGGTCGCCAGCGAGACGAGCTTGCCGGCGTCGATGTTCGCGAGATCGAGCACGACCGGGTTCGACAGCTTCTCCCGGGTCCAGCCTGTCTCCGACTCGGGCAGCGTATCCGCATCGCTCGCGAACCAGAGTTCCTCGACCGTCACCCAGAGGTGCGCGGCCTCTTCGGGAGCCGTGCCGGTGGCGCCGACGTTCGTGCGGGCATCGCAGCCGGCCAGCAGCGCGGCACAGCCGACGAAGGCGATCGCAGTCGCGACGGATCGAAAATTGCAGCGGTATCCCATCAGCAGCCTCCGGTTGGCCCGACCGGTGCCGCGAGGATACGCCAACGGCGTCCGCGGTCGAAACCGGGGCGGGAACCGGATCCCGTTCGCGCGCGGGCGGGGCCGCTGACCTCGCAGGCAGACTTGAGGTATCGTTGATCGGATTGGGGCTCACATCAACCGAACCTCCGGGACCGTCCAGTCCATGCGACCGGAGTGCCCGGCCGACGAACCGACCTCCTGAGGACACCATGAAGACCCGCATCACCGAACTCTTCGGCATCGAGCACCCGATCATCCAGGGCGGCATGCACTACGTCGGCTTCGCCGAACTGGCCGCCGCCGTGTCGAACGCGGGCGGGCTCGGCATCATCACCGGCCTGACGCAGAAGACGCCGGAGGCCCTCGCGAAAGAGATCCGCCGCTGCCGCGACATGACCGACAAGCCGATCGGCGTGAACCTGACGTTCCTGCCGACGGTCAATGCGCCGGACTATCCCGGCTACATCCGCGCGATCATCGAGGGCGGCGTCAAGATCGTCGAGACGGCCGGCCGCAACCCCGAGCAGGTGATGCCGTACCTGCACGCCGCCGGCATCAAGGTGATCCACAAGTGCACGTCGGTGCGCCACTCGCTGAAGGCACAGGCGATCGGCTGCGACGCCGTCAGCGTCGACGGCTTCGAGTGCGGCGGTCATCCCGGCGAGGACGACGTGCCGAACTTCATCCTGCTGCCGCGCGCAGCCGAGGAGCTGAAGATCCCGTTCGTCGCATCCGGCGGCATGGCGGACGGCCGATCGCTGGTCGCTGCGCTCGCGCTCGGCGCCGAAGGCATCAACATGGGCACGCGCTTCATCGCGACGAAGGAGGCGCCGGTGCACGAGAACGTCAAGCAGGCGATCGTCGCCGCGACCGAGCTCGACACGCGACTCGTGATGCGGCCGCTGCGCAACACCGAACGCGTGCTGCGCAACGCCGCGGTCGACCGGCTGCTCGAGAAGGAGAAGTCGCTCGGCGGCAACCTCAAGTTCGAGGACATCATCGAGGAAGTGGCCGGCGTCTATCCGCGCATCATGCTGAACGGCGACATGGACGCGGGCGCCTGGTCGCTGCGGCATGGTTGCGGGGCTGATCCACGACGTGCCGACCGTCAAGGAACTGATCGACCGCATCATGCGCGAGGCCGACGACATCATCGGCCGGCGCCTGAAGGGCATGGCGGCTGGCTGAGCGGACGCCGCGCCGATGGACCGCACCGAGCGCTTCTATCGCATCCAGCAGATGCTGCAGAGCCGCGGCTTCGTGCGGACCCAGGACTTCCTGGACGAGCTCGAAGTCTCGCGCGCGACCTTCAAGCGCGACCTCGAGTACCTGCGCGACCGGTTCCGCGCGCCGATCCTGTACGACTCCGAGCACGAGGCCTACCGCTTCGACGACAAGGTGGAAGACAGCGCCGTGTGGCAGCTGCCCGGCCTGTGGTTCACGGCCGACGAGCTGCGCGCGCTGCTGACGATGGATCGGCTGATCGAGGACCTCGAGCCCGGCGTGCTGTCCGAGCTCGTGGGCCCGTTCCGCCGGCGGCTGAAGGAGTTGCTCGCATCCGGCGAGCACAGCGCGGCCGATGTCGCACGCCGGATCCGCGTGCTGTCGATGGGCGCCCGCGCGATCGAGCCCGCGCATTTCCGCGCGCTGTCCACAGCCCTGCTCTCCCGTCGGCGGCTGCGCATCCGGCACCAGCGCCGCCAGGACGGCGAATCGCTCGACCGCGAAGTCTCGCCGCAGCGACTCGTCCACTATCGCGACAACTGGTACCTGGACGCGTTCTGCCACAAGCGCCAGGCGCTGCGCACGTTCGGCGTGGATGCAATCCAGTCGGCGACCGTGCTCGACAAGGACGCGAAGGACGTCAGCGAAGAGCAGCTCGACCGCTATTTCGCGACCGGCTATGGCATCTTCGCCGGCACCGAAACGCAGGAGGCCGTGCTGCTGTTCAACCCGGTGCGCGCACGGTGGGTCTCCCGCGAGTCCTGGCACCCGAAGCAGGACGGCAAGCTGCAGCTCGATGGCAGCTACCTGCTGAAGTTCCCTTTCTCCCGCGAGCCCGAGCTCGTGATGGACATCCTGAAGTACGGCGCGGACGTCGAGGTGCTCGCGCCGGAGTCGCTGCAGGAAGGCCGTGGCCGACCAGCTCACGCGAGGCGGCGAAGCACTACTCGCGGTGAGCAGCTACTTCATGCTGTGCAGCCCGAACAGGTTGCCCTCGGTGTCGAGCGCAAGCACGACGAAGCCGTATTCGCCGATCGACATCTTCTCGCGCTGCAACTGTCCGCCGGCCGCTACCACCCGCGCGCCCTCGATGGCGCAGTCCTCGCACTCGAAATAGACGAGCGTGCTGTTGCCGCCCGAAGGGACCCCGGGGATCTTCACCAGCGCGCCGGACGTTCCCATGCCGCTCGTGACGGGCGGGAAGGCCCAGTAGTCGAGGTCACCGGTATTGAGCTTCTGCAACGCCACTTTCAGCACCGACTCGTAGAACCTGCGGGCCCGATCCATGTCCTGCACGTAGATCTCGAACCAGGTCACGGGATGACTGGCCATGGGTACCCCCTGTTCACTTATGTTCACTTCCACACGTTGGCGCCCTGCGGGAACGCTCTTCGACTGCGCGCGCACCACGCAAAAGCGCTGTCCGGTCGGCGCCTCCATGACCCACCACGTGTGGATCTGCGCGACCCGCTTCGCGCCCAGCGCCTCTAGCCGTCGCACCTCCGCCTCGATGTCGTCCGACTCGATGTCGAGGTGAACCCGACTCGGGTGCGAGACGGCCTGGACCTCGACGTGCAACCGCTCGTCCGGATCGTCGAGGGCCACGTACTTCCCGCCTTCCTCTGCCGGCAGCTGCCGCAGCTTCATGCCGAGCGCCTCGCTCCAGAAGCTGCCGCCGCCTGCAGGTCGGTCGTGTTGCAGTCGATGATGAACCCGCGAGGCGGCTCTTGTGCATGGTCGTCTCCCTCAGTTCAGCTGTACTGGTGCACCTGCTGCCCGAGCATCTCGGGCGTGACCAGCACGACGCCGCTTGGCGTGACGTGGAAGCGCGCTTCATCGGCACTGCGGTCCACGCCGGCCACGAACCCGTCCGGCAGCAGCAGAACCTGTCCACGACGGCACGGCGTAGACGGACGTTCGCGCCCTATCTTCGCATCCGGGAGCACGATCGCGTCCTCGACGACCGAGCCCTGCTCCACGACGACGTTCGTGAACAGCAGCTGACCGGATCACCGCGGCGCCGCTCACTACGCAACCGCTCGAGACCAGCGAATCCACGGTCTGGCCGCGCGGGTCGGGGCTGCCGAGAGCGAACTTCGCCGGGGGCAGGTCCTCCTCGAGCGTCCGGATCGGCCAGGTCCGGTCGTACATGTTGAGCTCGGGCTGCACGCGCGCGAGGTCCATGTTTGCCTCCCAGTAGGCGTCGACCGTGCCGACGTCACGCCAGTACGGTCGTCCGTCCACCATGTTCACGCAGCTGTCGGCGAAGCGATGCACTCGGATTCGCTGACCGCGGCCAGCATCGCGGGCAGCAGGTCGCGGCGAAATCGTGTGTCGAACCCGCGCTGCCCGCATCGTCGCGCAGGAAGCGATAGAGACTCTCCGCATTGAAGACGTAGATACCCATGCTGACGAGCGCACGGTCGGGATTGCCGGGCAATCGGCGCGGGATCGCACCGGCTTCTCGATGAATTCGCTGAGCCAGCCGTCGTCGTCGACGCGCAGCACGCCGAAGGCCGACGCCGAGCTCGAGCGGCACGTCGACGCTCGCGATCGTGACGTCGGCGCCGGTTCCGACATGCTCGGCGAGCATGATGCCGTAGTCCATCTTGTAGACGTGGTCGCCGGCCAGCACGAGCACGAAGCGCGGCTCCTCCATGCGCAGCAGGTCGAGGTTCTGGTACAGCGCGTCGGCCGTGCCGTGGTACCAGCCGTCGCCCTTGCGCTGTTGCGCGGGCAGGATCTCAAGGAACTCGTGCATGCGGCTGTCGAGGAAGTTCCAGCCGCGCTGCAGGTGCTGGATCAGGCTGTGGGCCATGTACTGCGTCGCAACCCCGATGCGGCGGATGCCAGAGTTGATGCAGCTGCTCAGGGCGAAGTCGATGATGCGGTGCTTGCCGCCGAACGGGATGGCGGGCTTGGCGCGCCACGCTGTCAGCTCGTGCAGCCGCTGCCCCGGCCGCCCGCGAGCACGATCGCGTACGTGTCGCGGACGAGCGGCGCGACGGCAGGCCGCCGGTGATGCACCGCGGAGATGTCGGGAACGTGGAAACGCCCGGTGTCGCTGACGGAAGAAGTGTCGAGCATGCGCACCCCCATTCGGAGCGACGGGCCGAGGCCGCGAGCCACGACCCGCCTATTCTGTACTTTCCCGGCGACGAATGGTTGCCGCGCCGTTCGCTCATTGGACAGTTGCCGAGGCCAAAGTACTCACGGCGATTTCAATGCTGCACGCCTTGCGCAACGCTGCCGACGGGCGCACCCCTGCGCTCCCGGCGACAGAATCGCCGATAATCCGGCGTGGAGACGACCAATGACCGAACCCACGCTCGCAGCAACCGCACTGATCGACAGTGACCATCCCGCCGTCGTCGAATTCGCTGGACAACACGGTTCGGGCGAATCGGACCTCGCGCGCGCCGTCGCGCTCTATTACGCAGTCCGGGACGGGTTTCGCTACGACCCGTACCGCATCGATCTCTCGCCCAGCCGGCATGCGTGCAAGCACCGTGCTCGCCAAGGGCCACGGCTGGTGCGTGCCAAAGGCGACGCTGCTTGCTGCGGCCTGCCGCGCAGCGAGGATTCCGGCGCGGGTCGGTTATGCCGACGTACGCAATCACCTTTCCACCGAGCGCATGCGGGTAGCGATGGGCACGGACATCTTCTACTGGCACGGCTTCACCGAGATCCTGCTCAACGGAAAGTGGGTCAAGGCGACACCCGCCTTCAACGTCGAGTTGTGCGACCGGTTCGGGCTGCTGCCGCTCGAATTCGACGGCCGTTCCGATTCGCTCTACCACCCGTTCGATCGGAGCGGCCACAGGCACATGGAATACGTCGCCCAGCGGGGCAGCTTCGACGACGTGCCGCTCGCCCGGATGGTGGCCGATTTCGCCAGTGTTGTATCCCGCCTGGCGGCCGCAGGCCGAGGGATTGCAAGCTGCTGATTTTACTGCTGATATCGACCGCGAGAGTCGCGGCTGAAGGCTGTATCCGGGCCGGACTTGCACAGAATACGACTGTGCTCGGTCGTTCGCCGGGAATAGCCTGCCGCGTACCACCCATGTAGGCCAAGGCAGGTGTCGCATGACGCATCGCATCCTGATCATCGACGGCCACCCCGACCCCGAAGGCTCGCACTTCGTGCACGAACTGGCCGACTACTATCGGCAAGGCGCGAAGGAAGGCGGCCACGACGTGCGGCTGATCCGCGTCGGGCGCGCTGCGCTTCCCGCTGCTGCGAAACAGCAAGGCCTACGTGACCGGCAAGGTCCCTGCGCCGATCGTTGCCGCGCAGAAGTCGATCAAGTGGGCCGATCACATCGTCGTGCTGTATCCGCTCTGGCTCGGCACGCTGCCGGCGAAGCTGAAGGGCTTCCTCGAGCAGGTGATGCGGCCGGGCTTCGCGTTCGAGCAGCAAGGCGGCGGGCGGCGACCGGCGAAGCTGCTGAAGGGCCGGACGGCTCGCCTCGTCATCACCAAGGGCATGCCGGAACTCTTCGACCAGGTCGATCGCAGCGAACACAGCATCCGCAGCCTCGCGGCCGACGTGCTCGGCCTTTGCGGCATACATCCGGTGCGCACGACGGTCCTCGAGGGCAGCGACACGATGAAGAGCGTCGAGCTCGACAAGGCCCGCTACGACATGCGCCGGCTGGGGGCGCTGGCACGCTGAGCGGGACGGCCAGGCGGCGTGTCGATGCAGCCCGCCGATCGCTACCCTGCCCGCCTGCTCGCGGCGTTCGCCGCGATCTGGACCGCGCTCGCGATCGCCCCGTGGTACCGGCAGGACTGGCTGCTGGAGAACGTCATCGTCTTCATTGCCGTACCAGCGCTGGTGTTCAATTTCCGGCGGCTGCGCTTCTCCAACCTCGCCTATACCTGCCTGTTCGTGTTCCTCGTGCTGCACGAGGTCGGAGCGCATTACACGTACAGTGAAGTCCCGTGGCGCGAGTGGCTGCAGTCGCTGGGCGCTGGTGAAGACGCCGGCGCAGCGACCGGACGCAACCATTACGATCGCTTCGTGCACTTCAGTTACGGGCTGCTGGTGCTGCCCGCGGTGTGGGAGCTGATGCAGGCGCGGATGTCGCCGCGCGGCATCTGGATCTGGCTGATGCCGGTGTTCTTCGTGATGTCGCACTCGGTGATTTACGAAATGATCGAGTGGCTCGCCGCAGAGGCATTCGGCGGCGAGCTCGGTACCGCGTACCTCGGCACGCAGGGCGACGAGTGGGACGCACAGAAGGACATGGCGCTCGCCACCGCCGGTGCCGTGCTGGGTACGATCGCAATTAACGCCTGGAGCCGCCGTCGCCGGCCCCGCTGACCACCCGATCTTCGCTTCCGCGACGCGCGTCACATTCGCGGGCCATGTGGTCCTCACTGACCACGGCGTTCAGTGACCTGCGTCGACAACGCATTCGCGACGCGGCCCTACGATCGTCCTCGACAGGATAACTGTAGGACTGCCCCTGCCGTGAGCCTTTACGCGAAGGTCGTGCTGCTGCTCTGTGCGCTGTTCGCGACGTACGGGGCGATCGACTACGTCGTGCAGCGCGAGGTGATCCTGCCGAGTTTCGAGGCGCTGGAGGCGGACCTCGCGCGCACCGACATGGACCGCGTGCGCCGCGCGATCGATGGCGAGCTCGACCAGCTGCAGACGTTCTGCGCTGACTGGGGCAATTGGCTCGAGACCTACCAGTACATGGCGGGCGAGAACCCGGAATTCATCGAAGAGAACATGACGCCCGCGACGCTCGAGTCCGTCGGCGTCGATGTCGTGGCGTACGTCGACGCCGACGGCCGCTTCGCCTGGAAGAAAGGCCGCAACCCGGCGACGAACGACGACCTCAACTACCAGCTCCTCTCAGGCAACGCCCTCGGTGCCAATCATCCGTTCCGCGAGGCGATCCGCAAAGGCGAAGGCGCGAAGGGCCTGGTCGTCACCGAGCATGGCCCTGCAATGCTGGTCGCTGCGCCGGTGCTCGACGGAGCCGGCAACGGCCCGCACCACGGATCCGTGCTGCTGGCGAGACTGATCACGCCGGAAGTCGCCGCACGGCTCGCCGAGCAGGCGCAGGTCCACCTCCAGGTCAGCACGCTGGCCGGGTTGCCGCGGACCGAGTCCGAGCGTGCCGGATTGCTGCAGCCGCGGATCCTGACGCAGCGCTTCATGAACGAGGTCTACCGGAATCTCGTGGACATCTACGGCCGTCCGACCGTGCAGCTCCGGATCGACGTACCCCGCAAGGTCAGCGCCCAGGGCCGCGACGCGATCGGCTACGCGCTGGTGTCGCTGTTCATCGGCGGCGTCATCGTGCTGCTGGTGCTGGTCGTCGCGCTGCGCCGGATGGTGCTGCGCCCCGTCAGCCGGCTCACGCAGCACGCGGTGCATATCGGTGAGGGCGACGACCTCACGAAGCGCATGAACGTCAAGCGCCAGGACGAGATCGGCGTCCTTGCGCGCGAGTTCGACCGGATGGTGGACAAGCTGGCCGATGCGCGCAGGCGGCTGGTGGACCAGTCCTACGAAGCAGGTGCCGCCCAGGTGGCGAGCGGCGTGCTGCACAACATCGGCAACGCGATGACGCCGCTGGGCGTAACCGTCGCGACGCTGCAGGAGCGGCTCCGCAGCGCGCCCGCGGGTGAAATCGACATGGTGCTCGCCGAGATCGAGGCGGGTTCGAGCGACCCGGCAAGAAGGGCGGACCTCGAGCAGTTCCTGAGGCTCGCGAGCCGCGAGCTGGCACTGGCCGTCGCGCGCGCCAGCGACGACGCCGCCGCAGTCGCACGTCATGCCCACCTGATCCAGGCCGCGCTTGCGCAGCAGCTGCAGTCCTCCAGGAGCGGACCGGTCGTCGAGACGATCGACCTGCCGGCACTGGTCGAGCAGAGCCTCGACATGATTCCGCCGGCGCTGCTGCAGCGCCTCTCGATCGACCTGGACGGCTCGCTGTTCGCGACGGGCAGCCTGCCGCTGCCGCGGATCACGCTGCAGCAGGTGTTCCAGAACCTGGTCCAGAATGCCGCCGAGGCGGTGCGTACCGGCGAGTCGCGTGGCCAGCTCAGGATTTCCTGCGCGCTCGAGCCCGCGGAAGCCGGCGGCGAGACGCTGACGGTCAGGCTCTCCGACGACGGCGTGGGCATCCGCAACGAGGACCTGCCGCGCGTATTCGAGAAGGGCTTCTCCACCAAGTCGCGGGACACCAACCACGGCATCGGACTGCACTGGTGTGCGAACGCGCTGCAGGCGCTCGGCGGCCGCATCCGTGCCGAAAGCGGTGCCGATGGAGGCGCGATCCTTTCCGTCACCATCCCCATTGCGCGACCTGCAGTGGTCGCCGCAGCTGCCTGAGGTATTCCGTGCCGCCCACCGCACCACATTCGATCCGCGTCCTCGTCGTCGACGACGAGCAGCCGGTGCTCGACGCCTATCGCCAGGTGCTTGGCGCGTCGGCACCGACCGCGGATCGTGCCGCACTGGACCAGTTGCGCTCCAGGCTGTTCATGGCGGGCGGCGATCCGGCGCTGATGGCGAAGATCCCGCCCCCGCACCAGCCGTTCGAGACCGTCTTCTGCAACGGCGCCGAAGCTGCGGTCGCGGCGGTTCGCGAGGCGAATGCGTCCGGCCGCCACTTCGCCGTGGCCTTCATCGACATGCGAATGCCGCCCGGGCCGGACGGTGCCTGGGCTGCGCAGAAGATCCGGGAAATCGATCCGCAGGTCGAGATCGTGATCTGCACCGCCTACTCGGACGTCGACCCGGCCGAAATCGGCAGGCGGGTGCCGCCTGCGGACAAGCTGTTCTACCTGCAGAAGCCCTTCCATCCTCACGAGGTCCGGCAGACTGGCCCTCGCGCTCGGCGAGAAGCGCTCCAGCTCCGACCAGCGGCTCGCTGAAATGTCGGAGACCGACAGCTTGACGGGCTTGCCGAACCGCGCGCGCTTTCTCGAGTCGCTGCGCCACGCCGTCGAGGCCGCGAAAGTCCACGGCAATACGCTCGCGGTTCTCTACGTGGACCTCGACAACTTCCGGCGCATCAACGACGTGCTCGGCCACCTGGTCGGAGATGAACTGATCCGCAGGGCGTCGTTGCGCTTCCGCGAGATCCTGCGTCGCGACGACGAGATCGCGCGGGCCCCCGACTCCCCGGCTGACTTCGAGGTCGCCAGGCTCGGCGGCGACCAGTTCATCGTGCTGCTGCACTCGATTCGTGACGTCGAAGGACGCCGGCATCGTGGCTGCGCGCATGACCCGCCCCCTGGTCACACCTGCCGACGCCGATGGACCGCCGATCACCCTGACCGCAAGCGTTGGAATCGCGATTCATTCCGGCGACGGGCCCGGGGAAGAGGCGTTGCTGCGCCAGTCCGGCATCGCGATGTACAGCGCGAAGCGGCTGGGACGCGGCGGCTTTGCTTTCTTCGACGACCGGATGAACGACGGGGCGCAGGCGCGATTCAGCCTCGAGACGCAGCTCGAGGGCGCACTGGAGCGTAAGGAATTCTCGCTGCATTACCAGCCGCAGTTCGACCTGTCGACCGGCCGCGTATCCGGCATGGAGGCGCTGCTGCGCTGGACGAATCCCGATCTCGGGCCGATCTCGCCGGACGAGTTCATCCCGCTCGCAGAGGAGACCGGGCTGATCCTGCCGATTGGCGAGTGGGCGATGCGCACCGCGTGCCGCCAGCTCCGTGAATGGCAGGACATGGAACTGCCCACTGGCCGCATGGCGGTGAACGTATCGCCGGTCCAGTTCACGCAACAGAACTTCTGCGACGATGGTGGAAGAAGTGCTGCGCGACACGGGCCTCGCGCCAGACTGCCTGGAGCTCGAGATCACCGAGTCTCTGATGATGCGCGACGAGGACCTGACGCGCGACGTACTCGCCCGCCTGCGTGGCATCGGCGTGTCGGTCGCCATCGACGACTTCGGCATGGGCTACTCGAGCCTGGGCCGCCTCGGCGCAATCTCGGTAAACCGCCTCAAGATCGACAAGTCGTTCGTGCGCAGCGTGGACAGCCTCGGCCGCCATGCGACGATCGTCAGCGCGATCGTCTCGATGGCCCGTGCGCTCGGACTGCAGGTGGTGGCCGAGGGCGTCGAGAACTTCAACCAGCTGCTGCACCTGCAGGACCAGCAGTGCAACGAGGTGCAGGGATTCCTGCTCAGCAAGCCACTGCCCGCATCGGAGGCGACGCAGCTGCTCGAGCGCCTCGAGGCGAGCACCGCGACCAGCCGCACGATGCGCCTGCGCAGCCTCGCCGGTGCATGACGCCAGCCGAGCTTGCCGCGAAGGCGGTCGATCCTCGGCGCCTCAGCGGTAGAGATCTTCGATTATCGCGCGCGTATTTCTCGTTGACCGGCTTGCGCTTCAGCTTGGACGTCGGCGTCAGCTCGTCCCCTCCGGGTTGCCAGTCCGACGCGAGCACCGCAAATCGCTTGATCTGCTCGACACTCGACAGGCCCGCGTTCGCTGATTCCACGGCCACCTGCAGGGCCGCACGCAGCTCAGGGTGCGAACTCAATTCGTCGAGTCCGCCAGACAGCCCCCGCTCCGCCGCCCAGCGCCCCGCCATCTCCGGGTCAAGGACCAGCAGCGCGACGTTGTAAGGCCGGCGATCACCGATGCACACGGCGAAGGCGACCAGTGGGCTCGAGGCCCGCAATCGAAACTCGATGTTCGCCGGCGACATGTTCTTGCCGGCCGAGTTGATGATGATCTCCTTCTTCCGATCGACGATCCGGACGTAGCCGTCACCGTCGATCTGGGCGACGTCGCCTGTGTGCAGCCAGCCGTCGGCGTCGATCGCCTCGGCCGTCTTCTCCGGGTCGTTTCGATAGCCCTTCATCACCAGCGGCGCGCGCACCAGCAACTCGCCGTCATCGAGCAGCTTGAGCTCCACGCCAGGCAGCGCACGCCCGACCGAGCCGAGCCGGATGTCGTCCTGCGGGTTCATCGTCGCGAAGCACGCGCATTCCGACATGCCCCATCCCTCGTTCAATGCGAGCCCGAGATCGCTGAAGAATCGCAGCACTTCCGGCGACGCAGGCGCCGCGCTCGAGACGCACCAGTCGGCCTGGTCGAGCCCGATCTTCGCGCGCACCGCGGCCTTGACCGGCTCCGGCAACTGCGCCGGCGAACTCATGCCCGCCGACACGAGCGCAGCCATGATCTTTTCCCAGACACGCGGTACCGCGCCGAACGACGTCGGCCGTACGCTGGCGAGCGCCGCGCCCACCTGCCGGAAATCCGGAATCGAGGTGACCGTGTTGCCGAAACAGAGCGAGCCGGCGTAATGAGTGAGCGCGCGGTCGCCGACGTGAGCGGATGGCAGGTACGAGATCGTGCGGCCGCCGAGCCGCACCGGCAGCGCGGACGCAAAGGCCCGCGCCTCGAACATGACGTTCCCGTGGGTCAGTTGCACCGCTTTCGGGGGGCCGGTCGTGCCCGACGTATAGATCAGCGTCACGACGTCGTCGGGCTGCACCTCGCGCCAGGCGTCCTCGAAGCGGAATCCGCGCGAGGCGCGCCCCGCGAGGTCGGCCAGCGTGATGGTGCCGTCGGCATCGCCGTCCACCAGCACGATGTGCTCCAGCTCCGGCGTCCTGGCCGCGAGAATGCGCGGCAGGAACATGCGTTCCGTGACGACGATGCGATTGCCCGCGTTGTGGAGCAGATAGCCGATCTGCTCGGAACTGAGCGTGTTGTAGATCGAGAACGTCGTGAGGCCTGCGTGCATCGCACCGACGTCGGCGAGGCCGAACTCCGGTCGGTTCAGCAGCATCAGTCCGACCGTGTCGCCACGGCGAGCGCCGAGCGAATGGAATCCCGTCGCGAGCGCACGCACGCGTTCTGCGAACTCACCGTAGGTGATCTCGACGCTGCCATCGAGCGTTCGATGCGCCACCTGTGCGGGCCGCGCGGACGCTGTCGCCTGGAACGCCCCGCACAGCGTCGGCGCGTCCAGTGCGGTGACCGGCTCGCCGTTTACGTCCCGAATATCACGCATCGGCCGTCCTCCCGAAAATCCGGTGCCATTCACCGATTTATCTATTCAGGTGCCTGGCACCTATTTCTTCCACGGTGACAACGGCCGGCTGACGCCGGGCGCGATCGGCGCGCCACCGTCACGTTCCTTCACGGCCTGCTTGAAGCCGGCCTGCTCGGCGCGCTGCTTGAACCACACGCCTTCGGGGCTGTGACGCGTGATGCCGTCGAACAGCGTGGCGAACCGCTGCGTGTTCGCGAGGCCCATCGCGTCGTAGGCCTGGTTCACCATCAGTTTCTGCATCATCAGCTGGTTCTTCGGCACGGCCGCGATACGTGACGCGATCGCCGCGACTCGTTCATCAAGGCGTGCCCGTGGCACGGCCTCGAGCACCAAACCGAGCCGCGCCGCCTCGCGTCCGTCAATCAGGTCGCCGGTGAGCAGCATGCGCTTGGCGCGTTCGGCTCCGAGCCGATACACCCACATCGCGGTCGTCGGGCATCCCCACACGCGCGCCGGCGGATAGCCGATCACCGCCTCCTCGGCCATGATCACGAGGTCGCAGCACAGCGCGATGTCGCTGCCTCCCGCCACCGCCGGCCCGTGCACGCGCGCGATCGTCGGCTTGTAACTGCGCCACAGCGACATGAACTGCTGAGTGAACTCGTACATGCCGAAGAAATCGGCCATCGGGTCCCAGGGCCGCGAGTCCGATCCAGCGGCGCCCGATCCGAGCTGCGACCCCGGCCGCTCACCGGCGCGCTCGGCAAACTCGATGAGGTCATAGCCGCTGCAGAAGCCGTCGCCCGCTCCGGTCAGCACGATGACGTGTACGCCATCGTCGCGGTTGGCCTCGTCTACCGCAGCGGCAATCTCGCCCGGCATATCCAGGCTGATCGCGTTCATCCGCGCTGGACGGTTGAGCGTGATCGTTGCGACCCGCCCGTCGGTCGCGTAGTCGATGGACCGATAGGTCATGCCTTCCCCCTGGCGATGGAACGCTTGCGGGGACTCTACCTCAGCCGAGCAGGGGAAGTGCGGCGCCCGTGAAGATCAGGGCTTCTGTACGTACGGAATCGCCTGCAGGTACTCGAAGATCGCCTGCAGGTCGCGATCAGTCATGTCCTGGTAGACCGGCCACGGCATGACCTGCAGGTGTTCCGCCGGTTGGCTTGACCCCGGTGCGCATGCTCTTCACGAAATCGGCGTAGCGCTGCGCTTCGGTCAGCGGGCTGTTCGGATCGGGCGTCAGGTTCGCCGACTTGACCAGGGCCGAACGACTTGCCACCCGCCAGGTACCCAGCCTTGTTGATCATCTTCGGCTCGCCCTTGTACGGATCTCCGCCCTCGACATACGTGGGCGACGTGTGGCAATCGACGCAGCCGCCCTGCGCATTGACGATGTAGCTGCCGAGCCCGACCAGCGCGCGGTTGCGGCCCTGCAGGTTCAGCTCGACCGGCGCGATCGCGAATCCCTGCTTGACCTTCGACTCCTCCGAGCCGTCGTCCACGCCACCGCCATTACCATGCCATTGCCATTGCCATTGCCATTGCCATTGCCGCCGGCATTGCCGTTGTTGCCGTTCGTGCCGCCCTGGCCGTTGCCGGGTCCCTTGCCGTTGTTCGAGCCCTTGCCGCCCTTCGACTTCTTGGCACTCGTGGTGATCTTGCACGGTCCGGGATCGGCCAACCCCGGCCCTGCAGTCGCCTGGCCGGACACGCTGTTGGCCGGTGGCGGGTCGGGAGTACTGACGCAGGGATCGGTATCAGCCGCCTGCACACTGCCCGATGCCATCAGGCCCGCCAGCACGAGTGACGTCAGCAACGATTGAGTCTTCATCGAGTTCTCCCCGCATGCCTCGCACCGATTTCCCGGTGCAGGCGAATGATGAGCTGACGCCGAAGATACGCCAGTCCGTCCCGGCGGGAGGCCCCGGCATGACATAAGCCGGCCGGGTCGGGAACCTGAAACATTCGATCGGCCGGCGGCCATGCGGCATCATTGGTCAATCCCGCCGGAGTCATGCCAATGAGAAGAGCCCTCGTCCTGTTGCTGGCACTCGCCTGTGCCCTGCCCGCCCACGCGGCCAAGAAGGCCTACACCTACACCCGCGTCGGCAACGCGATCGACATCGCCACGAGTGTTTCCCCGGGCATCGTCCTGATGGGCGGCAGCACGGACGTGGACGCAGCCTTCCAGTGGATGTGCACGCTCTCCGGCAATGGCGACTTCCTGGTGATCCGGGCCGCGGGCACCGACGCATACAACCCCTACATCCGCGAACTCTGCCCGAATGGCAATTCCGTCGCGACGCTGATCATCCCGTCGCGCGCGGCTGCATCCGACCCGTTCGTCGCGAGCACCATCGCGGCGGCGGAGGCGCTCTGGATCGCCGGCGGCGACCAGAGCAACTACATCGAGTACTGGAAAGACACGCCGGTGCAGGACGCGATCAACGCACTGATCGTGCGAGGCGCGCCGATCGGCGGCACCAGCGCCGGCCTGAACGTGCAGACGCAGTTCGTGTACTCGGCACTGCTGAGCCAGGGCGTCACGTCGAGCCAGGCGCTCGCAGACCCGTTCACGAAGTACCTCACGCTCGACAGCGACTTCGTGACACTGCCGGCCCTGCGCGGAGTCATCGGTGACCCGCACTTCGCGGCCCGCGACCGCATGGGGCGCGAGCTTGCATTCCTTTGCCGCCTGGCCGCAGACGGCTGGACCGCCGATCCGCGGGCAATTGCAGTGGACGAGAAGACCGCCTTGCTGATCGACGGTCGCGACAGCCTGAGCGTCGTCGGCACGGGCAACGTGTACTTCATCCGGGCGCCAGGGCCCGCTGAGGCCTGCATGCCTTCGGTTCCGCTTACGTACCGCAACGTCAGCGTGTATCGGATCAACGCCACGAGCGGCTCGTTCGACCTCGCGCGCTGGACGGGGCGCGGTGGCACGGCCTATGCGGTGTCCGCCGAGGCAGGCGTGCTGAGCTCGACCCAGCCGGGCGGCTCCGCGTATTGACGGGGTGCCGAGGCCAACTCACAGGCGCCGTCGACGGCGCAGCCCACCGCTCGACGCCGCCGCGCTTTCGCTCGCGGCGCTGGTCGCCACCAGCGCCCCCGCGCAGGAAACCGCGCCGCTCGAAGTCATCCAGGTGACGGCGACGCGGCGGCCCGAGTCGGCGTTCGACGTTCCCGTCGCGACGAACGTCGTCGGCGCCGAGGCCATCCGCGCGGCCACGCCGCAGACGGTGATGGACCTGCTGCACGGGCGGCCCGGCACCTACGTGCAGCAGACGACGCCAGGCCAGGGAGTCGTGATCGTGCGCGGACTCAAGGGCTCGGAGGTATTGCAGCTCGTCGACGGCTTCCGGCTCAACAACGCAATCTTCCGCAATGCACCGAACCAGTACGTCGCGCTGGTGGACAGCCAGATGCTCGGGCAGGTCGAGGTGGTCCGCGGCCCGATGTCGGCCCTGCACGGCAGCGACGCAATGGGCGGCGTCGTGCAGATGCTCTCCGAGGAGCCGCGCCTGAGTGGCGACGAATGGTCGGCGCAAGGCACGCTGCGCTCGATCTACGGCAGCGCGGACGACTCGACCCTGTCACGCATCGAGGGCGCCGCGGGCCACGACGGCGTCACGATCAGCGGCGGCGCGACGTACCAGAGCGTCGGCGATCGTCGCGTCGGTGGCGGCGAGACCTTGCCGTACACGAGCTACAGCCAGCGCGCGGCGGACCTGAAGCTGCGGACCGAAGTCGCACCGGGCCACGAGGTCACCGTCTCGATCCAGAGTTCGGAGCAGCCGAAGACACCCCGATACGACGAGCTCACGCCCGGCTACGGACAGGCACAGCCGACGTCCGCGGTCTTTTACTACGAGCCGCAGCGCCGCGACTTCGCGCAGCTGCGCTGGCGCGCGACGAACTCGACCTCGCTGTGGGACAACGCCGAGGTGCACGCCGGCTGGCAGGTCCTCGAGGACGACCGACGCACGCGCGACTTCGGATCGAACAACCTGGACCAGGAGAAGAACCGTGACACGACGCTGGGCCTGACGTTCCAGGCCGGCAAGTCGCTGCGCGGCGGTCACTTCCTCACGTGGGGCGCGGATTACTACGACGACACCGTGGATTCCTCGCGCGTGCGGACGAACATCGTCACCGGCGCGAAATCGGCCCGGCCGCCGAGGTTTCCCGACGGCTCGACGATGTCGCAACTGGGCGTGTTTGCCGTCGACGACTGGAGCGCCAGCGAGCGACTGGATGTGATCCTGGGCGTGCGCGTCAGCCACGTCGCGACCAGGCTGCCGCCGAGCGGCGCCAGCGCCGGCGTCGCGGTCGACGACAACGATCTCAGCGGCAACCTGAGCGTCGCCTACGCGGTCCGCGACGACGTGCGACTCGTCGCCAACCTTGGCCGAGGGTTCCGCGCTCCGAACGTGTTCGACCTCGGCACGTTCGGCGACCGTCCCGGCAATCGCTTCAACATCCCGAACCCGGACCTCAATTCAGAGACCGTCACGACGCTGGATGCGGGCGTCAAGATCGATCGCCCGCGCGTGCAGGCAGAGTTGGTCGCGTACGTGTCGCGCTACGAGGACAAGATCACGAGCGTGCTGACCGGCGAGGAAACAGCATCGGGCCGGCTCGTCGTGCAGAACCAGAACGCGTCACGACTCGACCTGGCCGGTATCGAGGCGGGGCTGCACGGCCAGTTGCGCGACGACCTCGGATGGTACGCGTCGGCGACGTGGACGCGGGGCGACGAGACGGTGGACGGCGTCGAGAGTCCTGCGGATCGCATTCCGCCGATCTTCGGCGCCGCCGGGCTGTCCTGGGACGTGACCACGACGATCACGCTCGAGGCGTACCTCGATTACTCAGGCTCCCAGGACCGCTACAGCCCCCGTGACGAAGTGGATCCGCGGATCGAACCGGGCGGCACGCCCGGCTGGGTGACGTGGAACGCGCGTGGCGCATGGCAGGCGACCGAGGCATTGTCGCTCTCGGTTCGGCTCGCGAACCTCGGCGACCGACGCTACCGGGAGTTCGGCTCCGGCCTCGACGCGCCGGGCTTCGATTGTCTCGTCACGGTCGACTACGGCTTTCGCACCCAGGCGAGCAACTGATTGTTCGCCGGCATCGGATGGTCTGCGAGCAACTCGAACTGCTGCGCCGCGGCCAGCGCGTCGACGGCCTCGAAGTCGCGGATGCCGCTGGCCGGATCGCGCTCGCGCAGTGCGCGATCGAAGTGTGCGTTGCTCTCCGACGTGAACGCCCCGCGATAGCGAAACGGCCCGTAAATCGCGAGCCTGCCTCCCGGGCCGAGCACTCGCCCAATGCCGCGGAAGAACGCCTCGACCTCTGGCCACGACATGATGTGCAGCGTATTTGCGCTGTAAACAGCGTCGGACACCACGATGGGCCAGGCAGGCTGGGTGACGTCGAGCTCCAGCGGCAGGCGAAGGTTCGGCGGTCCCTGTTGAGCGATGCGCGCAACCAGTCCGGCAAGGTACTCACCGCGGTCCGTGGGCTGCCACGTCAGGTGCGGCAGCTGTTGCGCGAAATGGACCGCGTGCTGTCCCGTCCCGGCGCCGATCTCGAGTACCGTCGAGCACCCGGCGAGCAGCGAACGCAGGACCTCGAGGATCGGTCCCTTGTTGCGCTCGCAGGCTTCGGAGAATGGCAGCATCCCGGGGTCGTCCATTGCACCGAGTCTATCGGGAGCGCTTACAATTCACGAACCTTGCGCAAGCTGACCAAATCCACCGGTGCCCTGCTCGGCCTGCTCTGCGGACTGATCACGCAGGGCGCGCACGCATCCAGGCCCGCCCCGGTGCCGGCCGGGGTGCTCGTCAACGCGCGCATCCACACGCTTGCGATGCAGCAACCGACCGCCGAAGCGCTGGCCTGGGACAGCAGCGGACGAATCATCGCCGTCGGCCGGCGTTCCGACGTCCTGTTCGTCGCTCCGCAGGCCCCGGTGCACGATGCGAAGGGCGCCACCGTCGTGCCCGGCCTGATCGACGCGCATGCGCACCTGATGGGACTCGGCTATGCGCTGATGCGCGCGGATCTCGTCGGTGCACGCAGCAAGGCAGAAGTCGTCTCACGACTGCAGGCCTTTGCCGCGAAGCTTCCGCCGGGCGCGTGGCTGCTCGGCCGTGGCTGGGACCAGAACGACTGGCCCGGCAAGGCGTTTCCCACGGCCGCCGATCTGGACGCCGCGTTTCCCGATCGCCCCGTCTGGCTCGAGCGCATCGATGGGCATGCCGGCTGGGCGAACACCACCGCGATGCGACGCGTGACGCGTGATCTCCGGGGCGACTGGCAACCCGACGGCGGCCGCATCATCCGCGACGACGGCAAGCCGACAGGCATCTTCATCGACACCGCGACGGCACTCGTCGATGCGGTCGTGCCCCCGCCGGACGAGGCGTTCCGCATCGAGGCGCTGCAGCGCGCACTCGCGGCGACGGCAAGTGTCGGGCTGACCGGCGTGCACGACATGGGCACGTCAGCGGCGGATCTCGACCTGTACCAGCGCTTCGCAAACGAGGGCCGTCTGACGTTGCGTGTGGTCGCGTATGCGGACGGCGACTCGGCCGCGCTCAATCGGCTGTGCGCGAACGGGCCATACCGCGATCGCACGGGCCGCGTGCGCATGCCAGGGGTGAAGTTCTACGCCGACGGCGCGCTCGGCTCGCGCGGCGCGGCGCTGCTCAAGTCCTACAGCGACGACCATGGCAATCGCGGCATCCTCGTCACGCCTCCCGAGAAGCTCGTCGAGGGCATGCGCAAGGCACATCGCTGCGGGCTGCAGGTCGCGACGCACGCGATCGGCGACCGCGGCAACCGCATGGTGCTCGAGGACTATGCGCTCGCGCTCGGCGATGCGGCCCGGACCGACCATCGCTGGCGGATCGAACACGCGCAGATCGTGTCGCTCACGGACATCCCGGTGTTCGAGCAGCTGCGTGTCGTCGCCTCGATGCAGCCCACGCACGCGACGTCGGACATGTCCTGGGCGGAGGCCCGGCTCGGCCGCGTGCGCCTCTCAGGCGCCTACGCATGGCGACGATTCGTCCAGGCGCGCGTACACCTCGCGCTGGGCTCGGATTTTCCGGTGGAATCCGCCGATCCACGGCTCGGGCTGTATGCCGCCGTCACCCGGCAGGACCTCGCCGGCTATCCTCCCGGCGGCTGGTTACCGGACCAGAAGCTGACGCCGGCCGAGGCGCTGCAGGGCTTCACGACCGGTGCGGCCTGGGCCGGCTTCATGGAGAGCGAGGTCGGACGACTCCAGCCCGGCCTGCGCGCGGACTTCGTGCTGCTGGACGCCGATCCATTGGCAGTGCCCGCGGAACGACTGCCGAAGATCGGCGTGATCTCGACGTGGGTCGACGGCGTGCCGGTGTTCGGGCCACCTTGACCGGGCCAAGACACGCAGCACCGCTCGTCCGCGGGCGGATCCCGGGCTAAGCTAGCCGCCGCCCGACCCGACTCCAGGAATTTCGCATGCAATTCACGGCGCGGCTTGCCGCCAGTTTCGTATTGCTCGCCGCGCTCGGCCTGGCCGGCTGCAGGAATGCGCCGGAAACCCGGTCGCAGGCCCAGGGCGCGGCGACCGCGGGCCGGTTCGCGACCACGGCACAAGCAGGCGTCGGCGCCGCGAATCCACTCGCCGTCGAAGCCGGGCTCGAAGTGCTGAAGGCCGGCGGCAGCGCTGCCGATGCCGCAGTCGCGGTGCAAGCGGCGCTCGGGCTCGTCGAGCCGCAGAGTTCCGGAGTCGGCGGCGGTGCATTCCTCGTCTATTACGACGCGAAGACGGGCAAGGTCACGGCATTCGAGGGACGCGAGACTGCACCCGCAGGCGCGACGCCCGACATGTTCATGGGCGCGGACGGCAAGCCGCTCTCCTACGCGGACGCGGTCACCAGCGGTCGATCGACCGGCGCACCGGGTGCGATCGCGATGCTCGGCCTCGTTCACGAGCAATTTGGCCGGCTGCAATGGCGCGACCTGTTCGGCACGGCAACACATGCGGCCGAGCAGGGATTCACGGTGCCGAAGCGACTCGCGCGATTCGCCGGCAGCGACTTTCCCCAGGCCAGGCTGCCCGACGCGAAGGCGCTGTTCGGGCGACCGGATGGGACTCCGGTGCAGGCCGGAGACGAGCTCAGGAATCCCGCGTATGCAGCGACGCTCAAGACGATCGCCAGCGGCGGTTCGCGGGTGCTGCTCGAAGGACCGATCGCGGAGAAGATCGTTGCGCGAACGCACGCCGAGCCGCGCCCCGGGACGCTTAAGAACGAGGACCTTGCAGCGTATCGTCCGCACGAGGTCGAGCCGTTGTGCAGGCCGTATCGTGTCTACGTCGTGTGCGTGCCGCCGCCGCCGTCGAGTGGCGTGTCATTGCTGCAGATGCTCGGCATTCTCGAGCACACGGACATCGCCTCACGCGGCCCGACCGACCCGCAGGCCTGGTACCTGTTCGCGGAGGCCAGCCGGCTGATGTTCGCCGATCGGGACCGTTACGTTGCCGACCCGGCCTTCGTGCGCGTTCCAGTGCAGGGACTGCTCGATCCGGCCTACGTGGCGAGTCGCGCGGCGCTGATCGGCGACAAGGCCGGGCCTGCCCCTGCAGCGGGCGAGCCACCCGGCCTCGCCGCCCGCCTCGGCGCGGATGCGACGAACGAGGCCGCGGGCACGAGCCACTTCGTCGTCGTGGATCGCGAAGGCAACGTGGCGTCGATGACTACCACGGTCGAATCGCTGTTCGGCTCCGGTCGCGCAGTCGACGGGTTCTTCCTGAACAACCAGCTCACGGACTTCTCGTTCCGTCCCACCGAGAACGGGCAGCCGGTCGCGAACGCGGTCGCACCAGGCAAGCGCCCGCGCTCGTCGATGTCGCCGTCCATCGTGCTCGATCGCGATGGCCGCTTCGTCGCCGCCGTGGGCTCGCCCGGCGGCTCTGCGATCCTGAATTACAACGCGAAGACGCTGGTCGGCCTGCTCGCATGGGGGCTCACGATGCAGCAGGCGATCGACCTGCCGAACCTGTTCGCGAGGGGCCAGGATTACTACGGGGAGGTCGCGAAGTTCTCGCCGGACGTGCTCGCTGGCCTCGCGTCCCGCGGCATCGAAGTGAAGACCGGTCGCGGCGAGGAATCCGGCCTGCACGGCGTGATCGTGCGCACCGGCGGCACGCTCGAAGGCGGCGCGGACCCGCGGCGCGAGGGCGAGTGGCGGCTGTCACCCGCCAGCCCGTAAAGCGCGCCGGACGCAACGAGCCGACAGTCGAGCAGCGGCCAGGCGCTCAGGGCTGCAGCCGGATCAGCGTCGGCTGCATACCTTCGACGTGCCAGCTCGGGAAATTCGAGATCGACGTGTAGACGACGCCGTCGGGCGCGAACTCGACATCACGCGTAAACGAGCCGCGACGCGCCAGCGGGAACACGCGCCACGAACCGCTTGCGATGTCGAGCGCGTACAGTGAGTCCGACTGGTTGCCATTCACCCAGACGATGCCGCGCGGGCGGTCCACGTTCAGCGAGTACGGCGTGTCGCTGCCTTTCGGCAGCACCGGGAGGTCATAGCGAGTGAACTCCCCGGTAGCCGGCACGTAGCGCGCGATCGCCGACTCGGGAAACGCAGCAATCCAGAGATTGCCTTGCGCATCGGAGCGCAGGCGGCGCGGTCCGGTGAACGGCGTCCTGATCATCTTCACTTCGCCGGTCGCCGGGTCCAGCACGCCGATTTCATCGGTGTGCAGGCGCGCGAACCAGACCTTGCCGTCCGGCGTCACGTCGATCCCGTACGGCAGTGGCGTGCCGGTGGCCTGACGGTCGATCGGCAGCCAGTGCGACAGCGGCACGCCCCAGTTGATCAGCCGGAACATGAAGCCGATCAGGCGCACGTTGAGCCACTCGCGGAAGCCGCGGGTCGGCAGGTCGTACAGCTTGAACTTGCCGGTCGTGCGGTCGAGCATGCCGATCTGGTTCGACAGCGCGAGCGTGAACCAGACCCGGTCCTGGGCATCCATCCGGATCGTGTGCGGATAGAAGCCGCCACCGATCTCGTGCAGCTTGAACTGCTTCGTCTCGGGGTCGAACTCGACGATGCGGCGCTGCGCTGACGGCGTGATGAAGATGTGTCCGTCGCGCGCCGACTCCGCAAGCGAGTGCGCGTTCGACGTGCTGTCGTGGCGCGGGAAGGTCTTCAGCCGCCGCGCGAGCAGGCCGCCCGGCGCGTCGCCCGGCAGGTGCGGGATCTTGTAGACGGTGATTTCGTTGGTCTGCGGATTGGTCTCGTACAGCCGGTCCTGGATGTTGTCGGCCACGTAGACGAGCCCGTTGCGGCCGACCAGCATGTCGTGGGTCTGGGACATGATGTCCCCGATCGGCCATTCGGTGATCGTGACCGATTCGAGCGACGGCGACCACGGCGCCACGTCCGGAACCATTGCGGGGTTGTCGCGCAGCTTGCGATACCCCTCCGACAGCTTTGCCGGCATCGCCCGCTGGTCGGCAGTCGCGAGTCGCGAACCGTAGCTGATCATCCGGTAGATCACGTCGCCCCACACCTCGGGCGTGCGCTCCATCCGCGTGAACTCGTTGCCCTGCTGGTGGCAGAACGCACACTGCAGCATGAAGTGCTTCTTGGTCGCGGCATCGCCGACGTCGAGCGCTCCGAGCCAGGCGTTCGCGGGTTTCGCTGCGGCCAGTGCCGCCGGGTCGGTCTCGCGGATCATGACCACGGGGGCCGGCGATTCACCGGGCTGCGTCGTGGCTGCGTAGGCATCGCGGTATCCCGGCTTGCGCAGCCGGTAGCTGAGCCCCTCCGCCCGCTCCGGGAACTCGACCGTTCCGGCCGCACCCGTGAAGCGAGTCACCTCCGGATCGACCGGCTCCGTCTTGCCCGGCGTCGCGTAACCGCCGTCCGCGGTGTCCAGCTTCCGCGCCGCGGTGACGGTCTGCAGCACCATGACGGTGGCCAGCGGCGCACCCGCCTCGTCCGTGACCGAGACCGTTGCGCCCGACGCCGCGGCGGACAACAGCAGCATTGCCGACCACGCGAATAGTCTCGTCATCGTTGCATCTCCTCGAGCAATGTCAGCGTTGCGGCACGGGCCGCCGCAGAGTGTACCGGCAGCGCGAGCACGTCGCCGGGCCGCGCCCAGGAAAGCGCTGCGCGCACGCCCTCGAGCTCGGTCGAATGCACCGGCAGCGCGGATTCGGGCAGGCCGAGCTGCAGCAACTCCGCGCGAATCATGCGCGGGATCTCACCGGGCTCGCGACCGCGCAGGTGCGCCTCATTCTCCTTGATCACCACGACGTCGGGACGGAACTCCGCCGCGACCCGCGCGACATCGCGAATGTCCGCATCCCGCCGGTTGCCCGCGTGACCAAGCAAGACCCCGAGCCGACCGCGATCGCCGCGCAGGTGCTGTGCCACGTGCAACAGGCCGCGGATCCCCTCGGGGTTGTGTGCGTAGTCGACCAGCACCTTCACTCCGTGCACGTCGAATCGCATCATGCGGCCCGCGTTGTCTGCGGCGCGCGTGCCAAATCTTGCGAACACGGACGCGATCGTCGCTGGAGCCACTCCGAGCGCGATGGCGACCAGCGCCGAGCCGGCGAGATTCGCGATGTTGTAGACCGCACTGCCCTCGACGGTGAGCGGCATCGAAGCCACCGCGCCGAGATCGTACTCGATCGCACCCGACGACAGCACGAGTCGCCCGGCGCGCACGCCGCACGTGGCGCCACCCGTGGCGCGCTGCAGTCGCAGGAATTCGTCGTCCGCATCGATCGCAAACCACGCGATCGACGGGCTGCGGCCGTAGCGCTGCGCGAGCCCCGCGGCACGCGAGCGCAGCAGCACGTCATCCGCATCGAGCACGAGTGTTCCGCCCGGCACCACGGCTCCTGCGACCGTGAGCTTGACGTCGGCGAGTCCCGGCAGGTCGTGTATTCCGTACTCGCCGAAATGATCGGAGCTCACGTTCGTGACGATCGCGGCCTGCACACGATTGACCGCGATGCCCCGGCGCAGGATGCCGCCGCGCGCGGTCTCGATCACGGCCGCCTCGACTCGCGAATCGCGGAGCACCAGTCGCGCACCGACCGGGCCCGCGTAATCGCCGGTTTCGATCGCCTCCCCGTCGACGAAGACGCCATCGGTGCAATTGAAGGCGGTGCGCCAACCTTGCGCTCGCGTGCAGGCGGCAACGAGCCTGACGGTCGTCGTCTTGCCGTTCGATCCCGTGACCAGCGCCGCTGGCACATCCCGCAGGTCGTTCCATGGCACGTCCGCGACGAATGGCAGCTCCGTCAGCGAATAGCTTCGACCACCGCAGCCCGTGCCCAGCGTCAGCGTCGTCTCGTCGAGCACGTGCGCAAGGCCACGCGCGTCTGCCGCATCCACCAGCGCACGGAGCTCGGGCCGCGCCTCGAGATCGGAGAGCTGCTCGAAGCGCGCCATCGCGGCGGCTTCGTCGAGCACCGGCGGCACGGCCGCGCCCGGATTGCCCTCGACCTCGTTGGCTGCGACGACCAGTGCGTCCTCGAGCGCCGCCCAGTGCAGTGGGTCGCGCTCGTACAGCGACGCGCACAGGGCCCATTCGTTGACCTCGGTCGCCGTGAACAACTGGTCGCACGGTGCGGACAGCGCCAGCGAAGCGCCCTTCGCATGCAGCCTCGCGACCGTGTCCTGGACCGAGGGACGCACCCACGTCACGTCCGCCAGCGACGACGACGACGCCCAGCCGAGGCGCGCCCGTGCGCGATTCACCCTGGCGCGCCAGCCCGCGATCAGCGCATCGTCCGGCTGCACGCCGGCCAGGTCGAGCACCGCCCCCGTCGAGGCGAAAAACAGGTTGCCGCCCGAGAGACGTCTCGAGTCCTCGAACGGCAGTGCGAGCTGGACGGTCAGTCTTCGGTCTCCGGTGCGAAGCGCACGCCGCGCTCGTCGCGGATCAGCCCCTCGAGGTTGAGCGCCGGAGCCGGTGCGTCGACGAGCCCTTCAGCTGCCCCGCCACGCGGCCCCGACTGCCGACGGCAGGTTGCCCGACATCGGATGAAGCCGGCTGCACCAGCAGTGATTCCCCTTCCGGCAGTGTCGAGGGCGCAGGCACACCGGCGGGCCGGAACTTCGTGATCTGCTTCCACGAGCGCACCAGCGCATCGGCGAAGATCAGCAGCAGGTCACCGGGCTGTCCCATGCGCAACGCCGCGTCGATCGCCTCCTGTTCGTCGGGAATGATGGAGATCGCCGCATCGCTCACGCCTGCAGCACGCAGCGCAGCCGCCTGGATACGCGGCACCTCGTCCGGCGCACGATCACGCAGGCTGTCGTCGCGGCGGCAGATGTAGTGGTCGAACCGGCCGGCGACGGCATTTGCGATCGCGACCAGGTCCTCGTCGCGCCGGTCACCGGGGCCCGCCAGCACGACGATGCGACGGCCGGTCACGTCGAGCCGCTGCGCGAGGTCGGCCATCGCGGAGACCGCGTGCGCATTGTGGCCGTAGTCGAACAGCACCTTGAACGGCAACTCGTCGTAGACGTTCATGCGGCCGGGCGCCTGGAAGAACGTCGAGTCGAAGGTTCGCAGCCCCTGGCGGATCGCGTCGAGCTTGATGCCGAGCGAGAACGCCATCGCCGCCGCGAACATCGCGTTCTGCACGTTGTGCAGCGCGCGGCCCTCGAGCGTCGCGGGGATCAAGTGCGTCCAGACGAGCGGGATGTGCCCGCCGCGGTCGTACAGCGTGATCATCGCGCCGTTCACGCCGGCCTCGAGCGCGCAGGCACGGCCGCCGGCGCGGATGTGCTCGCGCACCAGCTGGTGCTGCGGGTTCAACGTGACGTAGCAGATGCTCTTTGCGTCGGTGTAGCCGGACATCCGCAGCACCAGCGGATCGTCGGCGTTCAACACGGCGCAGTCGGTTGCAACCTCGACGACGACGCGCTTGACCTCCGCGAGTTGCTCGAGCGTGTCGACGCCCTTGAGCCCGAGGTGGTCGGACTGGACGTTCAGCACGGCGCCGACGTTCACTTCGTTGACGCCCATGCCCGCGCGCAACAGCCCGCCGCGTGCGGTCTCGAGCACGGCGATGTCGATCTGCGGGTCGGCGAGCACCATGCGCGCCGAGACCGGCCCGGTCATGTCGCCCTGCACGGTGCGCTGACCGTCGATGTACACGCCATCCGTGGTCGTCAGCCCCGGCGTATAGCCCGCCATCTTCGTGATGTGCGACAGCATGCGGGCGGTCGTCGTCTTGCCGTTCGTACCGGTGAGCGCTGCGATCGGCACGCGCGACGGCGCCCCTGGCGGGAACAGCATCTCGATCACGGGACCGGCAACGTCACGCGGCGTGCCCTCGCTCGGCGCAACGTGCATGCGAAATCCCGGGCGCGGCGTTGACCTCGCAGATGCCGCCCCCGATCTTGCGGTAGCTCTCGGTGATGTCCTTCGACAGGAAGTCCACGCCACCGACGTCGAGGCCGATGGCCCGCACCGCCCGCTCCGCCATGTCCCGGTTGTCCGGGTGGATCACGTCCGTGACGTCGGTGGCCGTGCCGCCGGTCGAGAGGTTCGCGGTCGAGCGCAGGTAGATCACCTGGCCCGCCGCGGGCACGGTGCCGGCCGACACGCCGGCGCGGTCCATCATCTTCTGCGCCTGTGCGTCGAGCTCGAGCCGCGTCAGCACCTTCTCGTGACCGACGCCGCGGCGCGGGTCCTGGTTCACGATGTCGACGAGCTGCGCGATCGTGTGCGTGCCGTCACCCACGACGTGCCCTGGCGTGCGGCGCGTCGCTGCGACGAGCTCGCCGTTCACGACCAGCAGGCGGTGGTCGTCACCCTCGAGGAAGGTCTCGACGATCACGGATCGCGAGTGCTCGCGCGCAACCGCGAACCCCTGCGCGACTTCCTCGTCGGTCGTGAGCCGGATCGAGATGCCGCGCCCGTGGTTGCCGTTGTACGGCTTGGTCACCACCGGGAAGCCGATGCGGCGCGCCGCCCGCACCGCCTGTCCCTCGTTCTGCACGAGTTCCTGTTTCGGCACGGGCAGGCCGAGCGTCGCGAGGATCTTGTTCGTCTCCTCCTTGTCGCTCGCGAGTTCGACGGCGATGTGCGGCGTGCGGCCCGTCACGGTCGCCTGGATCCGCTGCTGGTACTTGCCGTGGCCGAGCTGCACCAGCGACTGGTCGTTGAGTCGCAGGAACGGTATGCCACGCGCCTGCGCAGCCTTTACCAGCGACGCCGTCGAAGGACCCAGTGCGCGCCGTTGCGCGAAGCGAATGAACTCGTCACGGGCCTCGGGCCAGCTCCAGCCGTCGGGGACCGACCCTTCGGGCCTGATCTGCGCGGGCAGCAGCGAACAGAGCAGCCGCAGGCCGAGCTCGCCGGCCGCGATGCCTTCGTCGCGCTGCTCGTATTCGTAGACGACCGTGTACACGCCCGGCGGCCCCGCACTGCGCGTCTTGCCGAACGTGACCTCCTCGCCCGCGATGTTCTGCAGCTCGATCGCGACGTGCTCGAGCACGTGGCCGAGCCACGTACCGCTCATCCTCGCGCATCCGCCGGAAGAAGCCGCCGGGCTCGTTATAGGAGCAGCCGTGCTCGGCGAGGCCCGGCAGCGCGGCGGCGAGCGCGTCGATGAATCCGGCGCCGAGGCGGCCCGTGGGCCATTCCTCGAGGTGCCCGAGGTCGAGTTCCAGGCGTATGACCGGAAAATGGGCGTACAGCGACGGGCCAACGTAGACGGAACGGTCGAGGATGCGCATGCCGGACGGCCACTCCCTGCGGGCGGGTCGAGCGGGCGATGATGGCACAGCCCGCGGCGGTGGCGTAGCGGCTGGCTTTGGTCTTCGGGGTGTCCCCATTCGGAGGGACTTCCCCGGGACGCCGTAAATCCATCCCTGGAGGCTCCGCGCGCGCCGTCCTGGCGCGCGACGGCCCGGGGAGTCCCTCCGAATGGGGTCACCCCGGACATGCGCCTATCCCGGGCCTGTCCGCGTCGCCAGCGACGGCGCCAGCGCACGGAGCCGTCCGAGCGTGGATCCCGGACTCAGTCAAGCCGGCGTCCCGGGAAGACGCCTCCCTGAGCGGTAACACCCGGCGCACTCACGCCTACGCCGCTTTCCCTGCAGCCGAGCGCCTGGACGTCCGCCGCCCTGAGCGCCTTGCCGCCGATGGCCCAGTCGCCCTGCTCGAACTCATTGATGCGCACCCACGTGACGCCGCGCATGTTCTCGCCTTCGACCTCGATCATCGCCGCGGTGACCTTGGCGATGAGTTCCTGCTTCTGCTTCGGGGTGAAGACGTCCTTGATCAAGTCGATTGTGACGAGTGGCATTTCGTTCTCCTTCAGGCGGTTGAGAGTTTTGACTTCAAGTGGTCGATGACCTGGCACATGGGCCCGCTCGGGCTGAACTCGACGGCTTCGTAGTCCTCGTCGACCCAGACCGTGTGGCCCGGCGGCCAGTAGTACACGTCGCCCGCACTGACGGTTTCCTCGGTGCCGTCTGCGTAGCGCACGTGGATCGACCCGCTCAGCACGGTTCCCCAGTGAGGGCACTGGCAGAGATTGTCCGGCAGTCCCTCGAGCAGCGGCGTCGCGTCGGCTCCTTTCGGGAAGCGGATGCGCGCCACGTTGAGGTCCGACCAGTCCTGCGCCTGGATGCACACGCCGCCGGCCGAAAGCCGCGTCGGCAAGTGGGTCCGGTGCTGCTTCATGAGAATCTCCTTCGGTACTTCCGCCGGTGGAACCATTCCGCCGCGGGTGAGCAGAGGTTGGCATGCGAGCGACGCCGCAAGCTTGCAGGCCGCATGGAGGTTTCATGGAGATTTGCGGGTTCCTTTGGGACATCGCCCGCCAGTGATCTATGCTCGCGGCCATGATTTATCGGTTCGGTCATTTCGAATTGGACATGGCTCGCGTCGAACTGCGCGCCGCGGGTGCCGCCTGTCCGGTCGAACCGCAGGTATTCGCGCTGCTGGCGCTGCTGGTCGAGAACCGGGAGCGCCTCGTCTCGAGGGACGAGCTGATCGAGAAGGTCTGGGACGGGCGTGTCGTTTCAGATGCCGCGGTCGCCAGTCGCGTCAAGTCGGCACGACAGGCGCTCGGCGACGACGGCAAGGCGCAGCGGTTCATTCGGACGGTTCATGGGCAGGGCTTCCGCTTCGTCGCGGAGGTGCGCTCGGTCCAGGGTGCCGCGGCCATTCCGGGCACCGGAAGCTGCCGGGCCCGGCGCCGACGTCGCGCGCACCGACGCGGCACCCGCGTCCGAAGTTGCTTCGCGTCCATCGATCGCCGTGCTGCCGTTTCGCCTCGTCGGCGACGCGGGGCCGCACGCCGCCATCGCGGACGCACTGCCTCACGACCTCATCACCGAGCTCGCGCGCCTGCACTGGCTGTTCGTGACGGCGCGCGGATCGTCGTTCCGATTGCGCACTGCCAACCCGGACATGACCGAGATCGGCCAGCTGCTCGGCGTGCGGTACTGCCTCACGGGCATGGTCGAGGCCGCAGGCACGCGGCTCGGAGTCACCGTCGAACTCGCCGACACGCGGAACGCGGGCATCGTCTGGGCGGACCGGTTCGACGGCTCGGTGGACGACGTCCATGAGTTCCGTGAGGTGATCCGCGCGAGGATCCTGGCCGCGCTCGAGATTCAGATTCCGCTGCACGAGGCGGCACGGGCGCGACTGAAGGTGACCGAGGACCTCGACGCCTGGTCCGCGTATCACCTCGGCCTGCAGCACATGTACCGGTTCAACCGCAAGGACAACGCGGTGGCGACCGCGTATTTCAGCCAGGCGGTCGCGCGCGACCCGGGCTTTGCACGAGCCCATGCCGGCCTGTCTTTCATGCATTTCCAGACCGCGTTCATGCGGCACACGGACGACCTCGCCGGCGAGATCGCGGCGGCCAGGCGTTTCGCCCAGCGCGGCCTCGAGCTCGACTCGATGGATCCGTTCGTGAACTTCGTGATGGGGCGAACCTACTGGCTCGTGGGCGACCTCGAGGGCGGGCTGCCCTGGCTCGAGCGAGCGACCTCGCTCAGCCCGAACTATGCGCAGGGCCTGTATGCGCGGGCGTGGACGGAAACCCTGGCCGGGCACGACGTCGATGGTCGCAGCCACGTCGACCTGGCGATGCGCTTGAGTCCGCTCGATCCGATGCACTACGCGATGCTGGGCACGCGCGCATTCACGCACATGTTCGCAGGCGAGGACACGCAGGCGGCGTACTGGGCCGAACGCGCGGCCCGCTCGCCCGGCGCGCACGTGCTGATCGCGATGATTGCCAGCCTGGCGCACTCGCTCGCGGGTGACGAGTCACGTGCTGCGGACTGGGCCGCCAACGTGCGCGAGCGCAATCCTGCGCTGACCCGCGACGATTTCTTCCGCGCGTTCCCGATCAAGCCCGAAGCCGTGCGCGCCCGTATTTCGCAGGCGCTGGCGCGCAGCGGCTTCTGAGTTCAGCGAGAGACTGTGATAGCGACCGGTCCGGGCGTCGTCGGTCCGGGCGTGCTTTCCCGGGCCGTCGCGCGCCAGGACGGCGCGCGCGGAGCCTCCATGGACGGATTCACGGCGTCCCGGGAAAGCACGTCCCGGACCAGACGACGCCGCGACCGCCGCTACTCCTTCGGCTGCAGCAACCGCCCCGCATCCGCAACCCGCGTGTGCAGGTTGAACGTCGCCCCCGCCACGAGGATGTGCATCTTGATGCCCAGCATGCACACCGGCTGGCCTTCGCTGACGACGTCCATCGACGAGTAGCTGACTTCCGACGCGTCCACGACGGTGACGCCGCCGCTGCCCTCGACCTCGACAGTCTCGTCGGGACCGATGAACGCGGCCGTGTCCTCGTCGAGGCCGATGCCGACGGCGAATGGGTTGTATGCGAGCGCCGTCAGCAGCCGGCCGAGCCGGTCGCGCTGCCGGAAATGCTGGTCGATGATGAACCGGTTCGTGAGCCCCAGTCCCGGTGCGAGGCGCACGCTGCCGGAGATGACCGACGAACCTTCATCACCGAACGCGATCATGTGCTCGCTCAGGATGCTGGCGCCCGCGCTCGTGCCGCCCACGGTGACGCCGTGTGCGTTGCGGTTGCGGATCATTTTCGCGACCGGCGTGCCGCCGAGCAGCGTCGTGAGCCGCAGCTGGTTGCCGCCGGTGAAGAACACTCCGGTCGCCTGCTCGAGCCGCTGCAGTCGACCCGCCTCCTGGCAATCGCGCCGCGTGTCGAAATCCATCACCGTCACGCGCTCCGCGCCCATGTCCCGGAAGAGCTTCTCGTAGCGCGGCCCCGTCTCGTGGAGTCGGCTCGCAGTCGGGATCACGACGATGTCGGCGTCGCTGCCGCCCGAGACGCGCACGAAGCGCTCGAGGATGTGGCGGTCGTTTTCCTTGTTCTCGGCACCACCGATCGGGACGATCCAGCCGCGGGTCTTGCCTTCGGGGACGATGCTGGGCATGGGCGTGTGTTGCCTCGCTCGGTGATTGTCAGGCTTCGAAGGTGCCGCGGCGTACCGCTCGGCCGTCGCGCACGTGCACCGCGCCGCGAATGATGACCGTGTCCGCAAGGCCGGCCGCATCCAGCGCGACGAGATCCGCGTCGGCGCCAACCGCGATCTCGCCCTTGCCGGCGAGTCGCAGCAGGCGCGCGGGGTTGCTGGTGAAGGCCGGCAGCGCCTGCTCGAGCGACAGGCCGCCGCCGAGCAGTTCGCGCAGTGTCTTCAGCAGCTCGCCGGCCGAGCCGACGTCCATGCTGCAGACTCGCCCGTCGGCATCGAAGCACGGCAGGCAGCCGCCCGCGTCGGAGCTGATCGTGATGCGCTCGGGTGGCGCGCCAGAGTCGAGGTAGCGTCGCAACGCATCGGCCGCCGAGTACGCGTCCTCGCCCTCCTCGACCGGGAACGCAGTCACGTCGACGGTGCAGCCGGCTTTCGCCAGTGCGACCGCCTCGTCGAACAGCGCGCGGCGGCGATTGACGTGCGTCGGGTTGAATACGCGCGCAGGAAGCTCGGTCTCAGCGAGCGCGCGGCGCACCAGCTCGAGGCCTCGTGCGCCGTCGCCGAGATGCAGGTGCAGGATGCCGGCCTTGCCAGTCATCAGGCCCGCGACGTGTGCGTCGGCCGCGAGCCGCACGATCTCGTCGAACGTGGGCTGGCTCGACCGATGGTCGCTGATCGCCACCTCGCCGATGCCGAGCAGTGGCTCGATGAACACGAGGTCGCCGCGGACGCTGCCGGTCAGCGTGGTCGGCGGCACGTGGTAGCCACCCGTGTATGCCCAGGCGTTCAGGCCTTCCTCGCGCAACGCGTGGACGGTGGCCACGAGGTCCCTGGTGCCACGCGCCACGTCGTCGGTGCCGAGCAGGCCGACGACCGTGGTCACGCCGGCGGTCGTGAATCGAGTCAGCGGGACGGGCGGCACGCGCGTGCGGAAGCCGGCCTCGCCGCCGCCACCGGTGACGTGCACGTGGCCGTCGATCAGGCCCGGGATCAGCCGGCGTCCCTCGAGATCGAGGGTCTCGACCGCAGCCTGCAGCGACTGCGGGAGGCCGGGGAACTCTCCCGCGCGGCCGATCCACAGGACCTTGCCGCCGCCGAGCAGCAGATCGCTCGCAGCCGAGTGGGCGCGGGGCGAACGTTTCGGCGTTACGAAGCAGCAGCATGCGGGCGGAGATGATGCCTGACAACGGGCTCGAACCCAACCTGACCGGCGCGGGCTACTTGCGGCACCGCGCCTCGCCACGGTCGCGCACGCGGCCGGCGACGTCGATGAACTGCCAGGAATACGACCCATCATCCAGGGTCAGCTTCAGCACGCCGTGCCGCGCCAGGCGCAAGCGGCTCTGATGAATCGGGTTCCAGATCGGGTACAGGCGCGCACCGCCCGTGCCGACGACGAATTCGCGCATCCCGTCCGCGGTGGGCTGCCCGCCGGCATCGAGCGGCCCGAACGCCTCGTAGAAGTGCTCGTGGCCGTTCAATACGAACTCGGCGCCGTTCTGCTCGAGCAGTGCCCAGAACCGCTGCATTTTCGGCGTCGACCCGTGCTCGATCCCGGATGAGAACGCAGGCATGTGCCAGAAGGCGAGCGTGCAGCGAACACCAGCATTTTCGCGCAGCGTGGCCTCGAGCCACTCGTATTGGCGGTCCAGGGCCTCGCCCGCCCGCTGGCTGTCGAGCCCGATGACGAGCCAGTCGCCGAGCCGCCTTGCGAAGTAGCCCTCGGCCGAGGCGCCCGCACCGAAGTAGGCCTGGAAGTCGTCGGACCGGCCGTTCACGTAGTCGTGATTGCCGGGCACCGCGAGCGTCGTCGCGCGGTGCGAGCCCCAGGTCGGCTCGTAGCACGACGCATAAGTGGCGGCCGTTGCGAACGGGTATGCCGTGTCGCCGGGAATCAATACGGTGGCGCCGGCCGGAATGAGCTTCGCCGTCTTGGCGGCACCCGAATCCTCCGGTGGCCCGATTCCTGCATTCCGCAACGTCGCCGGCCGCGTAGACGACCAGCGGGGCGCCGGCCGCCGGGGCGATCACCGATGCAGCGAGAAACGGCACGATCAGCAGTGCCAGGCAACGAGGCATGGGGTGCGCGAACCTGTGGAGTTCCGTGACGGTTCGCTGATCTTAATCCGAGCGGGTGTCGCGGCGCATAATCAACCGCCATGTACGCCCTGATCCGACACGTGAGCGCCGCAATGGCGCGCTGCGAACTGACGCACCTGGCGCGATCTCCGATCGACGTCGAACTGGCGGAGCGCCAGCACGCGCAGTACGCGCAAACGCTGGTCTCGCTCGGCTGCCGGCTGCTCGAACTCGCGCCGGAGCCCGACTTGCCCGATTCGGTCTTCGTCGAGGACACGGTCGTGGTACTCGATGACGTCGCGGTGCTCACGCGCCCCGGCGCGGAATCGCGACGGCCCGAAGTGGCTTCGGTCGCAAGCGTGATCGAGCTCTGGCGACCGTGCGTGCGAATCGAGGCGCCGGGCACGCTCGACGGCGGCGACGTGCTGCGCGTCGGTCGCGAACTCTTCGTCGGACAGTCCGGCCGCTCGAATGCCGAGGGCATCTCGCAGCTTGCGGCGGCGATCGCGCCTTTCGGTTACCGCACTGTGCCCGTGCCCGTTCGCGGCTGCCTGCACCTGAAGAGCGCCGTCACGCTGGTCGCCCCCGACACGCTGTTGATCAACGATGCGTGGGTCGATCGCAGTCACTGGCCGGGAATGCGCTTCATCCCGGTTGCTCCCGAGGAGCCGCACGCCGCGAACGCACTGCGTGTGGCCGACGCAGTAATTCACCCGGCATCGGAAACGCGCACTCGAGAACGACTGGTGGCCGCGGGCCTGAAAGTGGTGCCGGTGGACGTAACGGAGGTCCAGAAGGCCGAAGGCGGCGTGACCTGCTGCAGCGTGATTTTCTCGGGCTGATCAGCGCAACCGGATCGGGCGCGGCGCGGACCGCTGCGGCACCGTCACCTCCATCCACAACCCGCCGGGCCGCACGTCGCGCGTCGGGTCCGGCACACCCTCCGGAAGGAAATAGGCGACGGGCTCGACGAGCATCCAGCGCGGCCCGTCCGGCGTATCGCGTCGCTTGAATGCAGGCAGGCCGTGCTCGCGAGCACCCTGCTTGGCCGGGCGCAGCACGGCGAAAGCACGGTCGCCCCGCACGACCAGGGTTCCGAACGCCGTGTCGTCGCCCGCAGGGATCACCGCGGATTCCGGGGCCGCCTCGAACAGCAGGTTCAGTGCCACGTAGCGGCCACGGATCGGCAGCACCGGATCGAAGCCCGCCGCCTGCACCCAGGCACGCGGCAACACGGCGCGGTCGTAGAGCAGCTTGCCGCCCACGGCGAGCACGAGTGCGACCTGGACGACGGCGATCACGGCAGCCCTGCCGAGCGCGGTCATGGGCGTTCGCCCTCGATGCGCTCGACGAGCCTGCGGCGCGTCTTCTCGAGCCACCAACCGCCACCGATGAAGAGGATCCCGAGTCCGATCAGGCCGAGCGAGCGTCCGAAGCGGTCGAACACGCTGCTCTGGTAGAACCAGAGCACGGACAGCGCGAACCCGAGCACGCCGAGATTGACACGCAGTGCGTGCGATTCGCGCAGCCCCCACCACACGAGCCCGGCGCTGCCGGCGGCATAGAGCAGATGGGCCAGCAGTCGATCCCAGGGCTGGGCGTAGTCGAGAGTCGTGACGACTAGCGCAAACGCCGCCGCGACGACCAGGGGCCAGGCTGCCCTGCCGCGCAGCCAAACGGCAACCACCAGCGGGAGCCCAAGCGCGACGACCCAGCCGAGCGCCACGACTGGCACGGACAGGCCATCACTCGTATCCGGCATCCAGTTGCCAAACGGCAGGATTGCTGCGACTGGCACGATCAGGATCGCGCCCAGCCGAGACAGCGCCTGCCGCCAAACCGAGTCGCGGCCCGGGCCCACTGCGCCGACGTACGCGATGCAGGTCAGGAACAGCCCGACGACCGGCACGGTGGCGAAGTGGTTACCAATGCCGACACGAGCCGCCCATTCCGCGACCAGCCAGGCGGGCACCAGCATGGCGACCCAGAGCACGTGGGGCCAGTCACGGCGTATCCAGAGAGCGGCCGCGGCACCGAGCGCCCAGACCATGAAGCCCCGAGGCCACTCCTCGGCGAGGTTGAACACTTGCCCGGAGAGGAACACGGCACCGCCAAACGCACCCGTGCCCACGGCGTGCAGCGTGGTCGCCAGCGCTTGCGAGCGCGATCCGGCGACGCCGCCCAGCAGGTGCAGGAGCGCCACCGTGCCTGCAAGTGTCGCAAACCGCGCGGCCGGCGAGAGCATTTCCCAGTTGGCGGCGACGAACAGCAGCACACCGGCGCCGAGCAGCAGCCCGCCGAACGCAAACGCGAACCGGGCCAGCCGGCTGCCGTGTTCGGCAGCGTGCTGCCGCTCCCACGCTTCGATGCGCGAGGCCGTGGCCTCGTCGATCACGCCACCCGCGCGCCAGCGCTCGATCAACCGGGCCGTGGTCTTGTCCACGCTCGCCTCACGCTCGGCAAAGTGATCGTCTTCAGACCGGCGAGTAGCAGAAACAGTTCAGCTTGTTGCCGTCCAGATCGCGGAAATACGCCGCGTAGAATCCCGCCATGCCACGCGGGCCCGGGGCACCCTCGTCCTTGCCGCCGAGCTCCATCGCCTTGCGGTGCAACGCGTCCACCTTCGCGTTGCTGTCGACGACCAGCGCGATCATCACGCCATTGCCGACCGTCGCGGGCTTGCCGTCATATGGCTTGATCACGCCGAGCGACGGCTTGTCCGGCGCCACGGCCCAGGCGATGAACCGGTCCGATTCCATGTACCGCCCTGCGCCGATCTCGGCCAGCAGTGCGTCGTAGAAGGCTGCGGCGCGCGCAATGTCGTTGGTTCCCAGCGTCACGTATCCAATCATCGGGTTTCACTCCTGGACATGCAGAGGGGCGCCCGGGGCACCCCTCTGTTGATTGTCGCGTCAGATCGTCACTGCGTCACGTGCTTCAGCAGGTCCGCTGCGTTGACCGGCCCGTAGGCATAGGTATCCGTGTGGCGGCTGATGTACTGACGCAGCACGATACCGGCGGCCATGCCGGTCTTCTTGCCATGCTTCTTCATCACCTCGTCCACCTTCTTGTCCTGCTCAGGCGTCGTCGCAGGTGAGATCGCGACGTAGTCCCATGCGTCCCCATCCTGATGGGCATACCACTGCGACGCGGGAACGCCGGCCTCCTTCGCGAAGCCGTCCTGCTCGGCCGCCCACTTCAGGAAATCGACCTGCTTCCCGGGTGCGACGTAGTAGATCGAGACGATGACCGTCCCGGCGTCTGCAGCGGCGGCGGATCCTGCCGGCAGCACGGCAAACATCGCAGCGCCGACGACTGCAAACCATGCATTTCTGAGAATATTCATGATGACTCCCCCAAATGATTGTTTTCGGCCGGACGGCCGGTGGTTCGAACCGGCCGAGTCTACCCCGATCGCCCCCTGCCACAAGCGCCTCGGGCGGTGGACAATAGCCACGGCGAAGCAAAGACGATACCCATGACTGACCCGAAGTTACCGACCGAGGTGACGCCGTCACTGCTGCAGCAGGTCGAGGGCGCCGAGAAGCTGTTCCTGTCTGGCCGTCGCCACCGCGAGGCCGACCTCGCGAGCGCGGTGGGATTTTTCCTCGAGTTCCTCAGGGCCTTCGAGAGCTTCGAGGCGACCCAGCCGTGCGTCACCGTCTTCGGCTCCTCGCGGTTCGCAGAGGACCACCCCTACTACCAGCGTGCCCGCGAAATCGGAGCGGCGCTGGCGAAAGCAGGCTACGCGGTGATGACCGGCGGCGGTTCAGGAATCATGGAAGCGGCGAACCGCGGCGCGAAGGAAGGCGGCGGCCTGAGTCTCGGCTGCAACATCCAGCTGCCGCGCGAGCAGATCCCCAACAAGTACCTCGACCGCTTCATCCAGTTCGAGCACTTCTTTGCCCGCAAGGTGATGCTGGTGAAGTTCTCCTGCGCGTTCGTCGTGATGCCGGGCGGCTTCGGCACGCTCGACGAGACGTTCGAGATCGCGACGCTGATGCAGACGAACAAGCTCGGGCACTTCCCGCTGATCGCCGTGGGCCGCGAGTTCTGGGACCAGTTCGACGTGTTCGTGCGCGAGGCGATGGTGAAGCTCGGCACGATCAGCGAGGACGAGACGCAGGTGATCCACCGCGCCGAGACGGCCGAGGAAGTCGTTCGCCTGGTGCGGGAAGCCAACGGGGCCTGATCAGCGGTCGAGCAGCGCGACCACGTTATCGAGGCTGCGCGCCCGCGCCGCATCGCTCGCCGCGATGCCGTCACGATTGCGAAGCTTGCGGCTCGCGCCACCATCGAGCAGCGCCCGTACCGTCTCGAGGTCGCCCGACTGGCTCGCGAGGATCAGCGCCGTATCGCCCAGTCGATTCTGGACGTTGGCATCGGCACCGGCCGTCAACAGTCGGCGTGTCGTACTCGCGTGCCCACCGGCGGCAGCCAGCGTCAAAGGCGTATCCCCGTTGCGGGTCTTCGACGACACGCTGGCGCCGGCGCGCAGCAGCTGATCCACGATCGCGGTGTAGCCGCGCGCGGCCGCACAGGATAGCGGGGTCACGCCTTCCAAGTCCGCGGAGTCCACGGCTGCACCGGCGGTGAGCAGCATTGAAACCATCGACGCGGAATCGCCGCATGCCGCGAACCACAGCGCGGACCGACCCGCGGAATCCACGACCGACGGCGCAGCCCTGGCGCCGATCAGCAGTTTCGCGACCTCGACATGATCGCGTGCGACAGCAATCATCAGCGGTGTTGTGCCCTGCCTTGTCTTGACTCCGGCATCTGCGCCCGCTGCCAGCAGTGCGCGAACTACGTCAGTGTCACCTCGTCCGACGGCGACGACGAGCGGCGGTTCACCGGCCACGGGTGACACCGGCCTCGCTCCGTGCTTCAGCAGCACTTCGACGACCGAGTCATGTCCCAGCCGTACTGCGAGGCCGAGCGGCGTCATGCCGTCCTGGCCAGCTCGCGAGGCGTCGGCTCCGGCGGTGAGCAGCAGCGACGCAGCCTGGGCCGAATCTGCGGCCACTGCGACCATCAATGCGCTCTCGCCACCCGGTGTCGCGGAATTGGGATCCCCACCGCGGCTCAACAGCTCGCGCAGCCTCTGCGGATCCTTGCGACTGGCGGCGACGACCACGTCGGGCCAACCCGCATAAGCATCGGAGACGGCGCGCGGCAGATGGTCCATCGGCCCTGCGGCACTGGCGACCTCCGAGACCCGCACTGGAGCGGCGCCAGCGACACGCAGATCCTTCGCCTGTTGCGTTCGGCCGCGGCGAACCGCGTAGGCCAGCGCGGTGTTTCCTGCACTATCGGCCGCGGTGACGCTCGCCCCGGCTTTCAGCAGGCGGGCGCACGAATCTGCCGACTCGGCGCCACACGCCAGCATCAGTGGCGTAATCCCATACTGGTCCGTTGCGTCGACCTTTGCGCCACGATCCAGCAACACGGAGACGGCCGATGCCGCGCCGGCATCTGCGGCGTGGTGCAGCGCGGTCCGACCGAACTCGTCGGCAGCAGTCACGCGCTCCGGCGTCGCGAGAGTCTCGAGCATTGCAACGTCGCCGCGCCTCGCAGCCCTCCAGAGCGCGACTCGCCGCGACGCTTCGTCGGTCAGGAAGTCCTGCGGCCGCGCCTCGAGTGGGAGCACGCCACGCTGGAGCATGTCGCGCGCGACTGGATCACCCAGCTCCGCAGCCCGCTCGAGCCAGCGCTTCGCGCCAGCCGGGTCTTGCGGGTCGCTCGTTGCATGCAGGGCCGCGAGCGCAAACGCGGCACGCGGGTTCCCATGCGCGGCGGCAGATTCGAACAACCCATGGGCCCGGCCCCGGTCCGTCCCGGGGACGAGATCGGCCAGCGCCATTGCGCCCAGCAGGTACTGTGCCTGGGCATTGTCGCGGGCGGCCTGCTCGGACAGCAGGTGGGCCGCCGCGTCATAGTCCTTGACGCGAATCGCGGCCTTTGCGGGCTCAAGCGCATCCGTTGCGGGCGCGGACTGCGGGTCGCTCGCTGATTGTGCGGCGTTCGCGGTCCAGGCGCCGATCAGCACGGATGCAGCAAGCAACGCGCTCGCAAGTTGCGGCAAGGGATCAAGCCGTCCCATGCTTGGTCTCCACGGCAATCCCGATGCTGCGCAGGAAATCGGCAGGCAGGATGCCGCCCGCGCTGACGATCACGGCATCGTTCGAGAAATCGGCGTCGCGGCCATCGCAGATCGATGACCACCCGGCTCGGTTCGATGCGTCGCACTTCCGACCGGAAAAGCACGCGCAGCCGGCCCGACTTCTCGGCCGCCGCAATGCGCTCTCGATTCCTGGGTTTCGCACGCGAAAAAGCGTCGCCGCGATAGCAGAGGATCACCGACCGGCCGCCGTTCTCGGCGACGCTTGCCGCCGCCTCGAGCGCGCTGTCTCCGCCGCCGACGACGAGCACGTCCTGGCCCACGTACTGCTCCGGATCGACGAGTCGATAGACGACCTTGGGCAGCTCCTCGCCAGGCACCCCAAGCTTCCGTGGCGTGCCGCGGCGTCCGATCGCGAGCAATACGCTGGTCGTCTCGTACTCGCCCCGGGTCGTGCGCACGACGAAGCCACCGCCGTCGCGCGTGATGGCCTCGACTCGTTCGTGGTAGTGGATCTGGAGCCCGGTCTTGCGCTCGACGTCACGCCAGAATTCGAGCAGCGCTTCCTTCGCGGTCTGGCCGAAACGCACCTTGCCGACCAGCGGCAGCGTGACCGGCGCCGTCATGACCAGCTTCGCCCGCGGATACTGGAAGACGCAGCCACCGAGGGACTCCTGCTCGACCGTCACGAACTTCATGCGGTGCGACAGGGCCGTCAGCGAGGCGGCGAATCCCGCGGGTCCTGCGCCGACGATGACGAGATCGAGACGGCCGTCGACACGCTGTCGCCGCTTGTGTATTGCATCCACGGCCTGGCGCCCCTGCGACAGGGCATTGCGGATCAGGCCCATTCCCCCGAGCTCGCCGGCGATGTAGATCCCGGGCACCGAAGTCTCGAATTCCGGGCTGACAAGCGGAATATCGACTCCGCGCTTCGCCGAGCCGAATACCAGCGTGATGGCGTCCACCGGGCACGCGCTGCGGCAGGCGCCATGACCAATGCAGTCGGACGGGCTGATCAGCTGCGCCTTGTTGGCGATCAGGCCGAGCACGTGGTGTTCGGGCTGCTCCGGGCAAGCCTTCACGCACGACCCACAACCAATGCATCGCAGCGTGTCGATGACCGGGTGGAGCGATGCAGGCTCGGCGAAGCCGGCAGCCACGGCCTGCTCCCGCACCGCGACGTGCGTGCGCTCGGCACGCTGGCGACGGCCGACGTACCAGCTCCAGATGAGGGCCAGTGGCGCGCCGTAGACGAGCAGGAATGCATAGCTCATGTGGTCACGGACTTTAGCTGACTCGTCCCGCGCGGATCACCGACAACGGCCTCCAAATGAGAACTACTGCCTTCCAATGCTGCTACCGGTCACAGATTTGACATGTCATGGCGGGGCTGCGGTGCGTACGGCTTGTCGGCGACGTAGCCTCCGCCAAACCCACACCACATTGCGAACCGGGGGAGTGAAGGCATGCCGACGAGTCTGATCACGTCGAGCGCGCGCAGCGGATTCGTCTTGGGACTGTCCGCGGGACTCGTGCTCGCTTCGGCCGTATTCCTGATCCGAGGCCAGTTCGCCGCACATTTCGCAGGCAGCGGACGCGACGAAAGCAGCGACGACCGTCGCCGCGACGCCGTCCGGCCTCGGCGTCGATGACGGCCCCGGACGCCAAGGCCGGCTCCATGGAAGCGGCGACGCTCGCCCTGAAGACTCGCCTCGCAACCCAGGGCGGCCCGGACGACCAATGGGAGCTGCTGGCGCAGTCCTACGACTTTCTCGGCCGCAGCGCCGAAGCGAAGCTCGCGCGCGAACACAAGACCTCTGCCTCGAGCGACCTGCGCGACACGATCGCTGCGAGCACGATGCTGCTGCCCTCGGCTCGGGCGCGGGCGAGCAGCGGTGACGTTCCGCAGGCTGGCGAGAGTCCGGCCGAGAGACTGATAGCGAGCGCCGAGCAACACCGTCGCAAGCGCGAGTTCAAGGAGGCCTGCGCGGACTACGCCGGGGTAATCAAGCTTGGAGCAATGTCCGCCGACACCTGGGCCGACTACGCGGACGCGCAGGCATCGCTGGCCGGGCAGCTCGCGGGCGAGCCGGCGAAGGCGATCGACCGTGCGCTGGCGCTCGACCCGCAACACACGAAGGCGCTCTGGTTGAAGGCAAGCCTCGCGCACGAGCAGCGCCGCTACAAGGACGCGCTGACGACCTGGCAGCAACTGCTGACGCTCGTGCCACCGGGCTCGTCCGACGCGCGCATCGTCGAGGCCAACATGGCCGAGGCCGTCGCGCCTCGCAGCCGGTTGACGCGCGCCCGATGAACGCACGGCTGCAGCGCAGTGATCTCGAACTGGCCGAAGCGCCGGAGGCCGCCTCAATCGCCGCCGGCGGACGGCGGCCAGCGCTGAGATCGCACGCCTGCCGAGGTCCCGTCGACAAAGGCCAGCGAGAGTCGCGCCGGACGCATGTGGCGTCAACCCGGCATGGCTGTGGCTGTTCGCAACGGCCGCGCTTCTGTATTGGGGCTACCACTTCCCGACCGAGCAGTACATCACCCCGCAGACCGGCGTCGGATACGCGCTCGGGATCCTTGGCGGCTCGTCGATGTTGCTGCTGCTCGTCTACCCGGCACGCAAGCGGGTGCGTGCGCTCGGCTTCCTCGGCACGACCAAGCGCTGGTTCCAGGCACACATGGTGCTCGGCATCGTCGGACCGGTGCTGATCCTGTTCCATGCCAATTTCGGCCTCGGCGCCACCAACAGCAACGTCGCGCTCGCCTGCATGCTGGTCGTATCCGGCAGCGGGCTCTTCGGCCGCTACTTCTACACGCGCATCCACCATGGACTGCACGGCCGCAAGGCGAGCCTCGCCGAACTGAAGGACTACGCGGAGAAGCTGCGCTGGGTCACGACCAGCGTCGAGTTCCTGCCCGACCTCGTCGCACGCATCGAGTCCGAGGAGCGAGCCGTCGTCGACCGCTGCCAGCGCCTTCCGTTGCTGGCGCGGCCGCTCGTCTGTGCCGCCAGCGTCATGCTCGCGCGCCGCCGCCTGCGGCGCTACGTGCAGCAGTCGCTTCGTGCATCGACCACGAATGGCCGCCAGCTGCCCGGCAGCCGCGGACTGCGCGAAACCGCCTCAGGCTACATCGACGACCGCCTGTCGGCGACGCGGCGGGTGGTCGAGTTCGCCGCATTCGAGCGCCTGTTCTCGCTCTGGCACGCGCTGCACCTGCCGCTGTTCCTGATGCTGCTGATCGCCGGTGTCGTGCACGTCGTCGCGGTCCACGTCTACTGAGACGGCGACCGGACACGGATGCCGCCATGTGCGCTCATTCATCGCCATGGTCGTCGTGATGCTTGCGAGCATGGCGCCCGGCGCAGGCGTTCGGCGCAGGCCTCGAGACCCTGATCATGCCGGGCAAGGTCACGAGCGCGCACGCGAAGCTCGAGCAGGACTGCTCGCAGTGCCACGACCGCGCGGATCGCAGACCGGCAGGCCGCGCTCTGCATGACCTGCCACAAGGACGTCGCCGCGGACGTCCGCAGTCACGGCGGGTTCCACGGCCGGCTGCCCGGAATCGACACCGCGCAGTGCAAGGCGTGCCACTCGGAACACCTCGGCCGCGACGCCGACATCGTGAAGCTCAACCGGCCGGCGTTCGACCACTCGCGTACCGACTTCCCGCTGGCCGGCGCACACGCGTCGGCCGACTGCGGCGCCTGCCACAAGCCCGGCAAGAAGTACCGCGAGGCGCCGTCGGGATGCGCCGATTGCCATCGGGCCGACGACCCGCACGGGGGCAAGCTCGGCGCGAACTGCGGCAGCTGCCACGAGCCGGCGAACTGGACGCGAGTGCGCTTCGACCACGACAAGACGAAGTTCGCCCTGCGCGATGCGCCACCGTGACAGTGGCCTGCGCCGCCTGCCACCTCGGGAACCGCTACGCAGGAACGCCCTGCGACGTGCGCATCGTGCCACTCGCCCGACGACGTGCACCGTGGCGCTCGCGGCCCGGACTGCGCGAGCTGCCACACGACCGCGGCCTGGAAGACCTCGAAATTCGACCACGCGAAGGAAGCGCGCTTTCCGCTGGTCGGCGCACACGCCCAGCTCGACTGCAAGGTGTGCCACAAGACGCCGAACCTCAAGGATCCCCTGCCCCGCGACTGCGCGGGCTGTCACCGCGCCGACGACGCGCACGCGACGCGCTTCGGCGACCGCCTGCGAGAAGTGCCACGGCTCCACGGCCTGGAAGCCGACCACGTTCGACCACACTCGCGACGGCCACTTCGAACTGCGTGGCAGCCACGCGAAGCTCGACTGCACCGCCTGCCACACGGCGGTCGTGGCGAAGCAGAAGCTCGGCACCGACTGCAACTCGTGTCATCGAACGAGCGACGCCCATGGCGGCAAGCTCGGTGCCGATTGCGCGCGCTGCCATGGCGTCGAGAGCTGGCGGAAAGGCGTGTCGTTCGACCATGACCTGACGCCATTTCCCGCTCGTCGGGCTGCACGTCGCAGTACCGTGCCACGCCTGCCACGCATCGCCGTCGTTCAAGGGTGCGGCGCAAGGACTGCCTCGGCTGCCACCAGCGCGACGATCGCCACAAGGGGTCGCTGGGCAAGGACTGCGAGAGCTGCCACTCGCCAAATGGCTGGGGACACTGGCAGTTCGATCACGCGAAAGTGACCGGATTCGCGCTCGCTGGGCGCCCACGCGAACGCGACCTGCAACGGATGCCACAAGCAGCCGGCGGACAAGGTGAAGCTCAGCGGCGATTGCGCGTCCTGCCACATCCAGGACGACGTGCACCTCGGGCAGTACGGCCGGCAGTGCCAGCGCTGCCACGGCACGGCGACGTTCAAGGGCGCGCGGCTGCAATAGGGACAGGAACATGAGCAAGTTCAACAAGCTCGTCCTCCTGTGCCTGCTCGCGCTCTTCGGGCACGTAGCGTCGTCCCAGGCTGCCGGCACGCTGTTCGACCACGTAACCACGGGCTACGAGCTCACCGGCGCGCACAAGCTGCAGGCCTGCGAGTCGTGCCACGTCGATGCCGTCTTCCAGGGCACGCCGCGCGAGTGCGTCGCGTGCCACTCACGCGGCTCCCGCGTCGGCGCGACGCCGAAGACGGCGGGTCACATCCTGAGCACGGAGCGCTGCGACGCCTGCCACACGACTTCCGCCTGGACGCCGGCGACCCGCTTCGATCACGAGGAAACACGCGGCAACTGCTCCTCCTGCCACAACAATGCGCAGGCGCCCGGCAAGCCAGCCGGCCACATCGCGACGACCATGGAATGCAACGCGTGCCATGGCACGGCGGCGTGGAGCCCGTCGAAGTTCGACCACGGCAGCGTCACCGGGGACTGCGCCTCGTGCCACAGCCCTGGCAGCACCGCGACCGCCAAGGGCCGTCGCACCTGCAGACCAGCAACGACTGCGCGGCGTGCCACACCCCTGGTGCATGGTCGCCGCCGAGCCGCGTCGATCACACCCAGGTGATCGGCAGCTGCGCCTCATGCCACGACGGCACCCATGCGATCGGTCGCAGCGCGAAGCACATACCGAGCCCGGATACGTGCGACACGTGTCACTCGACGCTCCGCGTGGCAGCCGGCGCGCTTCAACCACGCGGGCGTCACCGAACGCTGCGTCGCCTGCCACGATGGCACCAGGGCAACCGGAGTCGGCGCCCGGCACATCAAGGCGACGACAACCTGCGATGCCTGTCATGCGACGGTGGCCTGGAAGCCGGTCACCCGGGTCGATCACGGCAACGTGCTCGGCAGCTGTGCCTCCTGTCACGACGGCACCACGGCCAAGGGCCAGGCTGCAAACCACATCGTGACCCGCGCCGAGTGCGACAACTGCCACGCAACGACGGCCTGGAAGCCGGCGAAGTTCGACCACTCGGGCATCGTGAACAATTGTGCGAGCTGCCACGACGGCACCCGCTCGACCGGGCGGGGAGCAACCCACCTGCGGACGACCGAGTCCTGCGAATCCTGCCATGTGATCGCGGCCTGGAAGCCGGCGTCCACCGTCGATCACACGCAGGTAACGGGAACCTGTGCTTCCTGCCACGACGGCACGACCGCCAAAGGCAAGCACGCCAACCACATCCCGAGCGACAACGCCTGCGCGACGTGCCACACGACCACGGCCTGGATCCCGGCCCGCTTCACGCACGAAGGCGTGACCGCAACCTGTCTCAGCTGTCACGACGGCGTTCGCGAGACCGGCAAGAGCGCCACTCACATCAAGTCGAGCGACGTGTGCCAGGCCTGTCACACGACTTTCGGCTGGCGGCCGGTAACGAAGGTCGATCACGCGCAGGTCACGGGCAGCTGCTATTCCTGCCACAACGGCACGACCGCGACCGGCAAGCACGCGGCCCACCTGCAGACGAGCAACGATTGCTCCACCTGTCACGCGACCCAGGCATGGAAGCCGGCGACGCGCGTGGATCACACGCAGGTGCTGGGCACGTGCTCCAGTTGCCACAACGGCACCACGGCAGCCGGCAAGACCGCGAACCACCTTCCGACCACGGCCGACTGCAGCAGCTGCCACGCGACCACCGCGTGGAAGCCGGCGAAGTTCGACCACTCGGGCATCACCGACACCTGCGCAAGCTGCCACGACGGGACACGCGCGACCGGCAAGAACGCGACGCACATCCCGACGACGGCAGCATGCGGGACGTGTCACACGACCGCCGCCTGGAAACCTGCTCGCTTCAGCCACGAGGGCGTCACGGCCGCGTGCGCCACGTGCCATGACGGCGTACGGCAGACGGGCAAGAGCAGTACGCACATCCAGTCGACGGATGCCTGCCAGGCCTGCCACGCGACCACGAGCTGGCGCCCGGTCGCGCGCGTCGATCACGCGCAGGTCACCGGCAGCTGCTTCTCCTGCCACAACGGTACGGCCGCGACGGGCAAGAACGCGACTCACATCCAGTCGACCGGCAACTGCTCGGCCTGCCACACGGTCCAGGCCTGGAAGCCCGCGACACGCGTCGACCACGCCAACGTCATGGGCGCCTGCACGTCCTGCCACAACGGAACCACCGCCACCGGACAGAGTGCCAACCACATCGTGACCCGCGCGGAGTGTGGCGACTGCCACTCGACCGTGGCGTGGAAGCCGGCGAAGTTCGACCACTCGGGAATCACCGAGACCTGCGCGAGCTGCCACGACGGCAGCCGTGCCACGGGCAAGCCCGGCAACCACATCCCGAGCGACAACGCCTGCGGCAGCTGCCACGTGACGTCGGCCTGGATTCCAGCGCGGTTCAGCCACACAGGACTCACCGCATCCTGCGTGACCTGTCACGACGGCGTACGGCAGACGGGCAAGAGCAGCACGCACATCCAGGCGACGGATGCCTGCCAGGCCTGCCATACGACGACGAGCTGGCGCCCGGTCGCGCGCGTCGATCACGCGCAGGTGACCGGCAGCTGCTACTCCTGCCACAACGGCACGACCGCCACGGGCAAGCACGCGACGCACATCCAGGCGACGAACAACTGCGGCGCCTGCCATGCGACCCAGGCCTGGAAGCCGGCGACGCGGGTCGACCATCGGGAGGTCACGGGCAGCTGCTTCTCGTGCCACAACGGGACCACCGCCACCGGCAAGCCGCTGAATCACATCGTGAGCGGCGACAACTGCGACTCCTGCCATACCCCGACGGCGTGGAAGCCCGCGAAGTGGGACCACACGGGCATCGTGACGAACTGCGCGAGCTGTCACGACGGCGCCAAGGCCACCGGGAAGACTGCGTCGCACCTCGCCACGAGCAACACTTGCGAGGCCTGCCACGCTGTCTCGGGCTGGAAGCCCGCGACGCGCGTGGACCACACTCAGGTCACCGGCACGTGCAGCTCGTGCCACAACGGTGCGAAGGCCGCGGGCAAGGGGCCAAACCACGTCCCGACCACGGCCGAGTGCGGCACGTGCCACACGACCCTGGCGTGGAAGCCGGCGAACTTCAGCCACACCGGCATCACGTCCGGCTGCGCAACCTGCCACGACGGCGTGAAGGCGGCCGGCAAGAACGCCGGGCACATGTTCACGACGGCCGCGTGCGAGTCGTGCCACGCGACGACGGCCTGGAGGCCGGCAACGCGCGTCGACCACGCGCAGGTGCTCGGCACGTGCTCGAGCTGCCACAACGGCGCGACCGCACCTGGCAAACCTGCGACGCACATCGCGACGAGCGCGGAGTGCGGCAGCTGCCACGGCACGACCGCGTGGAAGCCCGCGACCGGCTTCAACCACACCGGCATCACCGGCAACTGCTACAGCTGCCACAACGGCGTCAACGCGACGGGCAAGAGCACGTCGCACATCACGACCGACACCAGCTGCGAGAGCTGCCACGCGACCAATGCGTGGAAGCCGGCGACGCGCGTCGACCACGGGCACGTCACAGGCACCTGCAGTTCGTGCCACAACGGCACGAAGGCGACCGCCAAGGGCGCGAACCACATCCCGACGACGGCCGAGTGCGGCACCTGCCACACGACGCTGGCCTGGAAGCCGGCGAACTTCAGCCACGCCGGCATCACGCTCCAGGCTGCGCGACCTGCCACGACGGCGTGAAGGCGCCGGCAAGACCGCAACGCACATGTACACGACCGCCGCGTGCGAGTCGTGCCACGCGACGACCGCCTGGAAGCCGGCGACGCGCGTCGATCACGCGCAGGTCCTCGGCACGTGCTCGAGCTGCCACAACGGCACGACCGCACCCGGCAAGCCCGCGACCCACATTGCGACGAGCGCGGAGTGCGGCAGCTGCCACGGCACGACGGCGTGGAAGCCGGCGACCGGCTTCAACCACACCGGCATCACCGGCAACTGCTACAGCTGCCACAACGGCGTCAACGCGACGGGCAAGAGCACGTCGCACATCACGACCGACACGAGCTGCGAGAGCTGCCACGCGACCAATGCGTGGAAGCCGGCGACGCGCGTCGACCACGGGCACGTCACCGGCACCTGCAGTTCCTGCCACAACGGCACGAAGGCGACGGCCAAGGGCGCCAATCACATCCCGACCACGGCGGAGTGCGGCACCTGCCATTCGACGCTCGCCTGGGTACCGGCCAACTTCAGCCACACCGGCATCACCTCCGGGTGCGCCACCTGTCACGACGGCGTCAAGGCGGCGGGCAAGAATGCCGGCCACATCTTCACGAGCCCAGCGTGCGAGGCCTGCCATGCCACGACGGCCTGGAGGCCGGCGACGCGCGTCGATCACGCGCAGGTGATCGGCACGTGCTCGAGCTGCCACAACGGCAACACGGCCACCGGCAAGCCGACGGGCCACATCGCGACGACGGCCGAGTGCGGCAACTGCCACGCGACGACGGCCTGGAAGCCCGCCACGGGCTTCAGCCACACGGGCATCACCGGCAACTGCTACAGCTGCCACAACGGCGTCAGTGCGACGGGCAAGAACGCGAGCCACCTGCAGACGAGCAACCAGTGCGAGTCGTGCCACTCGCCCGCTGGCTGGAAGCCGGCGGTGCGCGTGGACCACACCCAGGTGATCGGCAGCTGCTTCTCCTGCCACAACGGCACCAACGCGACCGGCAAGAGCGCCTCGCACATCACCAGCGACACGGCCTGCGACGCCTGCCACACGACGACTGCCTGGAAGCCGGCCGTACGCGTCGACCACAATCACGTGAGCGGCACGTGCAGCAGCTGTCACAACGGCGTCAAGGCGCCGGGCAAGCCGACCAACCACATCCCGACGACGCAGGAATGCGGCGCCTGCCACTCGACACTTGCGTGGCTGCCGGCCGCGTTCGACCACACCGGCGTGACCAGCGGCTGCAAGAACTGCCACAACGGCACGACTGCCAGCGGCCCGTCCACGGGGCACATGACCTTCCCGGTCAATAACTTCGACTGCAACAGCTGCCATACGACGACGGCCTGGTCGCCGAACTCGTTCAGGCACGCAGCCGGCCGGGGTTACCCGGGCGATCACCGCGTTTCGCTGACATGCCTGAGTTGCCACACGACCAACACCGATGCGGCGACGTGGCGGGCGCCGGCGTACAAGCCGGACTGCGCAGGCTGCCACGCAAGCAAGTTCAAGCCTGATCCGCACAAGAAGTACGGCGACGTGAAGTACACGGTGAGCGAGCTTCGCAACTGCTCGGGCGCCTGCCACATCTACACGGATTCGACGCTGACCACGATCCTGACGCGTCGGTCTGGCCCGCAGCATCGCATCACCGATACGGAGTTCCACTGATGCTTCGCCGGGCCAACCGTCGCGCCTGGCTGGCGCTGCTGCCATGGCTGGCCATGCCTGCGCACGCCCAGGTCGCCGCGCGATTGATCGAGGACGTCGGTGTCACGAACCAGGACGGCTACGCGACCGTGACAATCCAGTTCGGCTGCGACGTGCGATACATCAGCCACACCCCGGCCAGCAGTGGCGACACGGTTCGCATCCGATTGGCGCCGGGTCCCGGCTGCGGCTCACCGGCCGCGGGCTGGGTAGTCCCTCCTCCACTAGATGACCGCGGCGTGATCCGCTCCATTACGCTCAACCGTACGCTCGCACGCGACGTCGATCTCGGAATCCGCTGGTCGAAGTCCGAGAGTTTCGCGCTCGTTCCATCGCCGAATGGCCGCGGGCTGCGCCTGCTGTTGCTGCGCGCCGAGGCCGACCGCTCGAAGGTCACCGTCCGCGAAGTGAGCGGCGGTGCATCGGTCTACGCCGTCAACCTCGACGCAGCCAGGGAGCCTTACGACGCAGCGGCCATTGCAGCCGCGGCCCAGGCAACCGGCGTGCGCGCGTACGTATCCGAAGCGGTGGTCGATGGCGAGAAATGGTACCGGCTGCGCGCCGGGCCATTCGTCTCCGAGTCCGATGCGCGACGCGTGCTCACCGCGGCGCGCACCCGCTATCCGAAAGCGTGGCTCGCCGTGGCCGACGACGCGACGATGAGCGAGCCGGGCCTGCCGGACGCGGTCGGCAGCGTGGCGCCGGTAAAGACGCCGGGCAATACGACGCTGACGCAGCAGGACATCGACCAGACGATGAAGCAGGCGCAGGAGTACTTCCGGAAGAAGGACTACGGAGTCGCGATCCAGCTGCTGACGCGTCTCACCGAGCAGCCCGAGTTCCCGCAGCGCGCCCAGGCACAGGAACTGCTCGGGCTGGCGCGCGAGCGCCGCGGGCAGCTCGCGCATGCCAAGGCCGAGTACGAGGAGTACCTGCGTCGCTATCCCGATGGCGAGGCTGCCGACCGCGTCAGCAAGCGACTGCGCGCGCTGACGTTTGCGGCCAGCCCCGCGAGCGCACAGGCCCGGGCAGCGGCCGCGGACGATTCCAAGTGGAGGGTCTATGGCGGCGTCTCGCAGACATACCGGCGGGACACGAGCAGCTTCGACAATGGCAGCGTGTCGCGCACGGCCACGACCCAGGATGCAATCCTGAGCGACGTCGCACTCGCGGCCCGTCGCAGTGGCGAACGCTACGATTTCGCGACCCGGGTGAGCGGTGCGTATGGACTGGACCTGATGCAGAACGGGCCGGGAAGCCAGGCGACCGTCTCGCTCCTTTTTGGCGAGGTGCACGACCGGGTTCTCGACTGGACCATTCGCGGGGGCCGGCAGTCCGGGACCCTCGGCGGCCTGATCGGGACCTTCGATGGCCTGTTCGGCGGCTACCAGGTCCTGCCGAAGGTTCGCGTGAACGCCCTGCTCGGCTATCCGGTGGATTCGACGCGCTCGTCGCCGTCGAACGACCGGAAGTTCTACGCGCTCTCCGCCGACTTCGGCACCTTCGCCGAGGCGTGGGACGTGTCGCTCTACGCCATCTCGCAGGACTACTACGGGTTCACGGACCGACAGGCCGTCGGAACGGAGCTGCGTTACTTCCGGCCTGGCCTGACGTTCGTCGGCCTGCTGGACTACGACATCCACTTCGGCGACCTGAACGACGTGCTGCTGCTCGCTACGGCAGCGCTGCCGGCGCGCTGGACGGTGAGCGCCAACCTTGACCATCGCAAGAGCCCGGGGCTCAGCCTGCAGAACGCGCTGATCGGCCAGCCGGTCAGGACCTTCGACCAGCTCTTCGGCCTCTACACCAGCGCGCAGGTCGAGCAGCTGGCCCTGGATCGCAGCGCGGAGTCGGACACGTACACGCTCTCGCTGTCGCGGCCGTTCGGCGAGCGGTGGCAGTGGTCGATGGACCTGTCCGGCATCAGCATCAGCGCGACACCTGCGTCGGGAGGCGTCGAGGCGCACGCTCGCTTCCGGCACGGACACGATCATTTCGACGCAGGCACTCGCGTACGGCCTGTTCGATCGCGGCGACGTATCGTCACTCGGGCTGCAGTACCAGACGGGCAATGCCAGCGACACGATCTCGATCGGGCTCTACACGCAGCAGCCGATCGGGCAGGCCTGGCGCATCAGCCCGCGACTGCGCTTCGACCAGCGCAAGTTCCACGCGGACGGTTCGAAGCAACTGCTGTACGCGCCCGGCATCCGGACCGAGATGCACTGGCAGCGCCTGTGGCTCGAACTCGAGGGCGGCGCCGAGATCGGACAGCGGACGCTCGGCGACTCGTCTGCCGACGCAACGCGTTACTACTTCAGCCTGGGGTATCGCTATGACCTCTGAGCGCAATTCAGGGCCCGGACACTTTCGCCGCCTGGCGGCCGCATTGACTGCGCTCGCGCTCGGCGCCTGCGCCTCAAACCCGCCCGACGAACCTCGCGAGTACCTGGACGAGGTGTCCGCCGCGACCGTGACCGTCGCGCCGGGCGGTCTCGTGTTCGCGCGCGAGCGACCCGAGCTTGCCGTCCATGCCCGCGACTACATCACGCTCGTGCCGCTGGACGTCAATCACTCCGGGCGACACTCGCAATACTTCTACGTCTACGTCTGGTCGACGATCGACAAGCGCGGACTGCCGGCTCGCGGACGCGTCAAACGGACAGATCGAGCTGCTTGCGGACGGGCGACAAATCCCGTTGGTTCCGGCCAAGGCCACGCCGCGCGAGCTCGGGCTCGCCGTGCCGCCTGTTCGCGCTCCCTCGGACTCAGCCCAATTGCTGATCGCACCGACGGATCGCGAGACGCTCGAGTTCCTTTCGCGCGCGACCGATATTCGCGTGGTTGCGCAGCACGACGGTGTCAGCTACCGGTACGAACTCTGGTCGGGCAGAGGCGACGCGATCCTGGCGCTGCTGTAGGAAAACAGGGGACATTCTCCAGGAGAATGTCCCCCTTTCTTCTACGCTGCTTCCTTCGGGGCCTCGGCTCTCGCCTTGGCACCGGCCGCCGGGTGCTCGTAGTCGTTCTTCTCCCAGTCGCGGTACTGCGGCGGGATCGGATTGATCGAGCCCGCGGCGAGCCAGTCGAGCTTGCCTTCCATCAGCAGCCCGGCGACCTTGCCATAGGACCGGTTGAAGTTGCTCTTCACCGCGCGGAAATTGCCTTCGATGCGCCGGCGCGCCTCGCGGCAGAACAGATCCGCGAGTTCCTGCGGCGACTGGTCGGCCTTGTTCAGCCCGACCAGGTGGTCGGCATACGACAGCGCCGAGCCCATCACGAACAGGTCCACGCCGATGTCGACGAAGTTGCCGAGGATGACCTGCTCCCGCTCGAGCTTCGGACCGTACTTCGCCATGGTCGCGAACAGTCGCCGCGCGAGCAGCTTCGAGGTCTTCGCCGCATAGGCGAGATGCTTGCGGTTGTTCTCGTTCAGGTTCGGCGCATCGAAGTGCCCGCCTGTCTCCGGCACGAAGAGCTTCGGCAGCCACGTCGAGTAGAAGCCGGCCGCCTTCATCATCGCCTCGCGCTTCGTGACCTTCTGGCCCGGCTTCGGCTGCATGATCGGCATCACGAGCTTGAAGTGCGTGTCGAGCGCCTCGCGCGCCATGATCAGGTGCATGACCTGCGACGAGCCTTCGAAGATGCGGTTGATGCGTGCGTCGCGCAGGCCCATCTCGACGGCGGTCGGACGCTCGCCGCGCGCATACAGCGACTTCGCCTGCTCATAGCCGCGCCCGCCGCGGACCTGCACGTAGTCGTCGTACATCTTCCACAGCGTCTCGGAACACCAGTACTTCGCGGCGGCCGCCTCGAGGCGGATGTCGGCGTTCTTGTGATCCGCGAATGAGCAGGCGACGTTGACCATGGCCTTCATCGCGAACAGCTGCGCCATGTAGCTCGAGATCATCTTCGCCACGGCCTGGTGCTTGCCGACCGGCTGGCCCCACTGCTGGCGCGTCGAGGTCCACCACTTCGCGTCGTCCACCAGCGCCATGCCACCGCCGATGGCCGCGGCCGGGATGCCGAGCCGGCCGACGTTCAGCGTCGCCAGCGCGATCTTCAGGCCCTCGCCCGGCTTGCCGATCAGGTTCTCGGCCGGGACCTTGACGTCCTTGAATGCGACGACGCCGTTCGCGATGCCGCGCAGGCCCATGAAGCGCGAGCGCCGCACGCGATCGACGCCCGGCCAGCCGGTCTCGACGACGAAGCACGAAATCTGCGGCAGGGTCTTGCCGTTCGGCAGCACCTTGTCCGGTGTCCGCGCGAGCACGGCGATCAGCGTCGTCTTCGGGTCGCTGACGTTGGTGCACCACAGCTTGTCGCCGTTCAGCGTGTAGTACTTGCCGTCGGCCGACGGCGTGGCGACCGTCGTCATGCGCGCCGGGTCGGAGCCCACGCCGGGCTCGGTGAGCGCGAACGCCGAGATCTCGCCCTTCGCGAGGCGCGGCAGGTACTTGCGCTTCTGCTCCTCGGTGCCGAACTCCTTCAGCGGCTGCGGCACGCCGATGCTCTGGTGCGCCGAGATGAACGCGACCGTGGAGGCGCAGTAGCCGCCGATGAAGCCGAGCACGCGCGCGTAGTTGGTCACCGAGAATCCGAGCCCGCCGTATTCCTTCGGGATCTTCATGCCGAAGAGCCCGACCGCCGCCAGGGCCTCGAGCGCCTCGCGCGGGTACTCGCCGTCCTCGTCGATCTGCCACGGGTCCACGTGCTTCTCGAGCACCGGGCGGATCTTCTCGATGTAGTCGTCGCCGATCTTCTTGTCCTCCGCCGACTGCGCCGGGAACGGGTGCAGCAGGTCCCAGCGGAAGTTGCCCTTGAACACCTCGGCGGTGAAGCTCACGGCCTCCCAGTCCGCCTGGCGAGCGTCCTCGGCGAGTTGCATTGCGTCGTCTTTTGCCTTGGTGTCCATGGTGGGTCCTCGAGGGGGCCGGAAGTGGGCTCAAACTTCGGCCGAATATCCCTCAACCCGGCGCGGCCGGGTATAGCGGTTTTGTGCAGTGCAGCTAAGGGGCGCCTGGGGCGCTGTCTGCAAGGCCATCCAGCGTCCGGAACCCCTCCAACGACGCAACGAGGTCGCCGCCCGCGTCCAGTTCAAGCCGGAACCCGATTCCCAGCACCCTCGTGATGGCGCTGGCAATGGCAAGCCCCAGGCCCGCATGCGAGCCGCCGTCGCCAGTGTCGATGCGGAAGAACCGCTCACCCAGCCGCGGAATGTCCGAGGCGACGAGCTGCGGCGCGGCGTTGGCGATCTGCAATTCGCCGGCCGTGCCGAGCGTCACCCGTATGTTCGACCCCTGGGCGCGTGTGCGATCGCATTGCCAAGCAGGTTGCCCAGCAGCCGCCGGACGAGTGCGCTGTCCGTGTGCACCCATACTTCTCCGGGCATGTCGAGATCGACGGTCAGCGCCCGCTGATCCGCCGCCGCCTTCATCGCCGCTGCCTGCTGCCTAAGCTGCCCGCACAGTTCGACAGGCTCGAGTTCGGGAGTCTCTATTCCAGCCTCGTAGCGCGTGAGCGCCAGCAGGGAATCCACGATCTGCTCCATCTCAGCCGCCGATGCCCCGATTTCCCGCATGCATGCGCGCAGTGCAGCCGGATCCGCCCCCTTTGCGCCGACGTCCGCAATGAGTCGCATCTCGGCGAGCGGATTGCGAAGCTCGTGCGCCACGTTGCGCGCATAGCGCTTCTCGCGCGCAAGCCCTTCCAGCAGCCGGTTGAGCATCGCCGAAAACCTGCTCGCCACCGGCCTGAGTTCCCTCGGCAACGGGCCCAGGTCGAGGTAGGCGTGCGGATCGTCGAGGTCCACCTTCTCCAGCGACTGCGCGAACTCGTCGACCGGACGAAGCCCTCTCAGGACCGAGCGCCGGGCGATTGCCAGCACGGCCAGGATCGTGACCACCGCGCCGCCAAGCAATATGAAGTGGATGCGGCTCTCGACCGTCTCGATCTCTTCGGTTTCCTGCGCGGTGACCACGTGCAGCATCCGACGCGGATCCCCGGATCGAAGTGCGATCGATTCGGCGATCGCCCGACCTTTGTGTCCGTCCGGCAGCGTCAGGTCGTAGTACGTCGGCACGCCGACGGCGGACCGCAGCCGCGGCAGATCCTTGCCGGCGCTCGAGTCGGACCGGGCCAGCGTTTCCCCGTCGCCATCCCAGACCTGGAAGAAGTCCTGATGCTCACGCGTGCGGAACTGCGGCATGAATTCCGCAACGCCCTCGCGGCCGGGGTGATCCGCGACGTACACGGTCACGGCGTCCATGCGGTGCAGCAGCTCCTGATCGAGGCGCGAATAGAGCTCGTTACGGATCAGCAAGTGCAGCGCGAAGAAAACGATGCCGAGCACCGCTACCAGGCCAGCGACGAGGCTGAGCGCGAGCCGGCCACGCAGCGATCACGCGCGCCTCAATTAATGACATAACCGAAGCCCCGCCGCGTCTGGATCAGGTCCGGCACGCCGGCGCGAGCGAGCTTGGCGCGCATCGTGCTCAGCAGGGCCTCGATGACGGTGTCCGATGCGGAGCTGTCGCTTTCGTACAAGTGCTCGAAGATCACCTGGCGGCGAAAGCAGGCGGCCCTTGCATCGCAGCAGCAGCTCGAGCAGGGCGTACTCCTTGGGAGTCAGCTGCAGCACCGCATCATCCACGCGCACGACCCGCGACCCCGTATCCAGCTGCAGGCGACCATGCTGCAGCAGCGGAGAAGCCGCGTCCGCGCGGCGGCGGGACAGTGCGTTGATGCGGGCCACGACTTCGTCGAAGGCAAACGGCTTGACCAGGTAGTCGTCAGCGCCGAGGTTCAGCGCTTCGACGCGGTCCTCGACCTGGTCCCGGGCGGACAGCACCAGGATGCGGGGCTTTTCCGAGCGGCCCTTCAGGGCCTTCAGCAGCTGGATGCCGTCCATGCCCGGCATCATCAGGTCGAGCACGACGACGTCGATTGGCTGGCTGTCGATGACCCTCAGGGCCTCGGCCCCGTCGCTCGCAGTCTCTGCGGCCAGCCCCTGCGCGTGCAGGCCGGACGCGAGGAACTTCCTCACGCGCTCAGAATCGTCCACGACCAGGACGCGCATGTGGCGACTCTGGCAAGGCCGCCGCCGGCCCGCCATCCGTATCGGCAACGGGGCGGTCGGCGGCGTGGGAACGGGAGGGCCGGTCCTGGGGAAGCTGGGACCGGCCCGCCCCGCTACTTGGGCGCCCGCTTGATTGCTCCAATCAGCGTCTCGGCCCAGTAGACATAAGCGTCGTCCACGGCGACCGATCCACGGATGAACTCGCTCGAGAGCGGCGCCGGCGCGATCGTCCTTTCCGACGAACCGTCCTTCGCGATGCTTCCCACACTCATCGGCGTGAGCCAGTAGACCCGGCCAGTGTCGTGCGTAAGGGCGTACCAGGAGAGTCCACCGGCAACGCCGCCGATCGGCGTCACCGGACCGCCGGCGGTTGCCACTTTCGAGACACGTCCTGCATCGCTTTCAGTGAAGTAGGCGAAGCCATCGTCCACGGTCAGCGCCTCGGCCGCGCGCAATCCGCTCGCCAGGGTCTCGACGGTGCCGCCGGTCATGGGCACGCGCAGCAGCTTGTCCAGCCCGAGCAGCCAGTACACCTGGCCGTTGCGGACACGCAGGTCGAACGGCTTGCCGTTGCCGGTACCAAGGAACGTGGGCACGCCGCCCGTGATCGGAGCTCGCTTCACCGTGCCGAGGTCCGACTCGACCCAGTAGACGTAACCCGCGTCGACGTCGAGCGACTCGATGTCGAAGCTCGCTTGCGTCACCAGCGCCGGAATGCCGCCGTTGCGCGGCACGCGCTTGATCCACCAGCCCTCGGACACGAGCACGTGGTTCGCATCCACGGCGATCGGGCCCGGGCCCGCGATGCCCCCGACGACCGCGACGACCGCCCCAGTCTGGGTGCGGCGATAAATGCCGCTGGTGCTGGCCGTCAGCAGGTCGATGACACCGTCCGCGTAGAGCAGCTCGCCGTTGCCCGCGAGTTCGACGACGCGCGGCGAGGCAGCGTTCGCAACCAGGGTGTCGATCGCACCACCCGCCTTGGGTACGGCGCGGACGCGTCCGCTGAGCGGAGTCGTCGTGCTCGGCCGCTCGGTCCAGGCCACGCGCTGGCCGTCGACGCTCAGGCCGAACGACGGCGTCAGGCCCGATGCCAGCATCGTGACAGGACCGCCTGCGAGCGGCACCGAGTGTACGGCCGTCGAGTCGACCCAATAGGCCGTGACACCGTCCGTCACGATCGTCCGCGGGAAGTCCGGCGCGACGGCAAGATCGATCGCCGTCACCGCCCGCCTTCGGCACGGAGATGATGCGGTCCGACGGCGGACCATAGCGGCGCGCGCCGAAGACGACACGATCGGTCGTGACGGCGAGATTTGTCGCCATGTCGATCGTCGGCGCGTTGAAGATGGTCTCCGTGACCTGGCCGCAGCTCGCGAACGCGCAGCGGCGCACGTAGCCGGCGTCGACCGAGTTCTCCTCGATCCAGTACAGGTGCCGGCATCGTGCGCCAGTGCCGTGATCGAGTTGAATCCCGTGGCCGTGTAGATGACCGTCGCAGCCCCTCCGGAAAGAGGCACGCGCTCGATGCGCCAGGCGTCGGTGCTGGTCCGGTTCGTGACCCAATACGCGTACGTACCATCAGCGACCGGAGCGATCGCGCGGCTGCAGGCCGGTCCTTCTGCCAGCGTCCGCACGTTCGAACCATCGGTCGCGGATACCATCAGCGCCTGCTGCACACCGAGGCCGGTGCAATAGGCGTTGCCGTCTCCGATCGCGTCCGTCCACAGCAGTCGATCAGGCTCGACCGTCATTGCGGTCAGCGCGCGCATGCGGTTCGCGAGCACTTTCGTCTCGCCGGTCGCCAGCACGATCTTCTTCAGAGGCTCGCGGCTCGACTCCGTCCAGAAGAGTTCGCCATTGCTGTACGTGAGCGACGTCGGCTGGTTCTGTCCCCAGGCAAGCACGTAGCCGCTCTGGCGAATCAGCTGCCCCAACCCGTTCACGTGCGAGCCCAGGCAGTCCGTGCCGGTGAACGAGAACTCGATCGCCTCGGCGCCGAGAATGTTCGTCACGGTGCCAGTACCGTCGAAGGTGCCCGTGCAGCCGGGCGTCGTCTCGCTGAAGGTCAACGTCACGGCCGACGGCGTCACGGCTCCGGTCAACGTGCCGATCCGACCTGCCTTGTCCTGGTAGGTGCCGGAAAACGTCGTGCCGGTGATCAGGCTCGTGCCGTTCTGCGCTGTCTCGGCATACAACGCCACTTCGGGGATCAGGCTCGACTTGTAGAGCCCGAGCCATTGCGAGCTCGGTGCCAGCGCTCGTATTTCTGCAGTACTCGATGCGGTTGCGCCTGAATTGTCGGTGACTGTCAGCCGGGCGGTGTACGTGCCGACCGCAGAGTAAGTGTGTGTCGTGGTCCGGCCGGTGCCGGTGGCGTTGTCGCCGAATGACCACGCGTACGTCGCGATCGTGCCGTCCGGATCGGTCGATGCGCTCGCGTTGAAGCTCACACTCAGCGGCGCAAGGCCCGACGTCGGACTCGCCGTGAAAGCGGCGACGGGCGCCTGATTCGGCGGCGGCGGCTGCGACGTGACGCTGATGGCGTGGGTGACCGTTGCCGTTGCACCGGCGTTGTCCGTCACCGTGAGACGAGCCGTGTAGGATCCGGCTGCCGCGAACGTGTGTGAAACCGTAAGTCCGGTGCCGGCGGTGTTGTCGCCAAAGTCCCAGGCATAGGTAACGATCGACCCGTCAGGATCGGTCGATGCGCTCGCGTCGAACGCGACGGCGAGTGGCGCCGTGCCGGAGGTCGGCACCGCAGTGAATGAGGCAACCGGCACCTGGTTCACGGGAGGCGGAGGAGGCTTGCTGCCACCGCCGCCGCCGCCGCCACAGGCCGAGAGAAGTGCGGCCGTTACCCGAGCAAGGAGCCGAGGACCAGCGTCGCCAGAAATCGACGTGTGTTCGAGATGCTCATCTCACCCTCCTTGGAGTAGCACGCGCGGAGCGGCTCCGCGCGTGGCCTCCTCGACGCCGCGCCCCGTGGCGCTGGCTCCCGCCCGGATCACTCCAGGCCGACGAACCTGGCCGTGTAGACGCCGGCCCAGCCTTCCTCTGCAGCTTGCCGGGACCATGCCGACCGTCACCGCGAGCCACTGCCCGCGGAAACCGTCACGCTCGACCCCGAGAGATATGATCGTCGTGCCGGCCGCGTCCGGATCGACCGCCGATCCCGGCATGCCTGTCTCGAGCAACTTCACGATGTCCGCCGATTTTCGATGGCAGGACCTTGCGAACATAGATGCCGTCCTTTCTGTCGACGGTGCGCGCCTTGAACGCCGAAATACTCGGAACGCCGGTTGCGGACACGGCGCCGAACGTCGCCGACCGCCAGCGAGGCGGCTCATAGGTCTCCTCGCCGTCGTCGCCTTCCTCGCCGTGACCGGTGCCGGGCGGACGACCCGAGAATTCCAGTACACGAAGTCGTGGAACTGGTCGCTCCGTCTTCGCGATCGGCAACCGTCGTACCCAGTTGCATGTCCTTGACGAAGAAGCCCTGGTTTACCGGGGACCTGTACGTATGCCGCAATGTCACGCAGGCGATGACTGACGCTGCATTGCCGTCGTCGGGGCAGTGCAGCTCGACGTGGATACGTTCCCGTGCCCCACGCGCCCAGAACAGCACGTGACGGCCATTGGACGAGAGCGACACCGCCTCACTGAAGGGCTTGAACTTCTGCTCCCTCGCCCGGCACCGGATCGCCGATCGCCACTACTTTCTCGAGCTTGATCGGCTTGTTGCCTAGCCGCGCGCGGAAGATGCCGCCCGCGTTGGGAGATTCCTCGTTGTCATATCCCGCAACACCACATACTTGCCGGCAGCACTTGGAGGCGCCGTCGAACCGAACTTGACGCCCGGAAGCCAGGAATCGCGTCCTATGAACTCGCGATCAACTCGACCGGTGCCACGCCGCGGTTCGCGAGCATGTCGCGGTAGAACACGCCGGTCCGCCGCGCCGCCTCAGCCGCAAGTTTCCCTTGAAGACGATCGTCGCGCGTTCGGTGATCGCCGGTGAGCCGGGAACTGGTCGAAGCGCGTGTCCGGTACGACGCCCGGGACCCCGGAAGTACTCGAACCCCGGCACGATCCCGAGCAGGCTCGCGCCGGTCGTCGGGATACCGCGCGGATTGGTGTAGATACCTGCCGTCCCGACGTTAGTCTCCGAGCCATTCAGCGTGTAGACCCAGACGGGCTTCGACTGCGCACGAGTCGCGATGGTGTCCGAGCCCGCATCGATGCGCGGCACCGACGGGAATTCGTTGAACTTCGCCAGGCCACCGTCGGGCTGCAACGAGTTATTGGGCTGCGGCACTTCGCCGTTGCGCCGGAAGACGGTCCGCGCCGGCGTCAGGTATTCCATGTCGCGAATGTAGATGCCGTGCTCGGGCTGGCCCTCGCCGCCGCGGCTGCGCGCGCGAAACACGACCATGCCGTGCGTGTTCACGGCCGGCTGGTTGTAGCTGTTGAAGAACTTCCCCGTTCCAGGAATCAGGTCACCGTTGTTGACGACGGTGAACCACTGGTAGGTGAGATCGCCCGCATTCGCAGCGAACGCCGCGGACGTGCAGAGCAGCGCGATCGTCGCGCGCAGGATGTGCTTCGATTTCATGACTTGCCCCCAGGCTTTATTTGGTCGATAGATGACTGGCTGTCCCCGAAACCCGCCCGGTCGATCGGAGCGACCGATCGATCGGGCGGAAACCGCCGGCTATGCACCGGCGGGCTGGGGGACTCTTACTTTCCTGTCAGGACGATGCCGCCCGGCAGCGTGATGGAGTTCGGCTTGCCGCCGCCGCCGCCACCGCCACCGCCGCCGCCACCGCCCGCGCTGACGGTGATGTCGAGGTACGCGTTGTTAGTGCCGAACGTTCCAGCGTCAACAACCGTGAAAATGACCGTAGGCGAGCTGTTGAACCGGATCTGGTATTTTCCCGCCGCAGTGACGCGCAGGTTGTAGCCATACACGATCTTGCCGGTTGCGTTGATCTCGGCGCGATCGACTGGGTCCGGTCGACAGACGCGCCGGTGTCCAGTTTCTGATGTTCAATCGTGGCTGCGGCGTCATGCACCACCCACGCGCATCATCGAAATCGACCGGGCTGTTGGTCCACCCGCCACCGCGTCACCGCCGAGCCAGCTGCCCGTAGGCGGACTCGCCGGTCGAGCTGGCTCGGCTGCAGCTTGATGACGTTGTAGCCTTGCATCGTCGTGTCCGGAAAGTCGGTCCGTTCGTGAGAACCAACTCGACCCGGATCGGGCTGCCCGCCTTCAGCTTGCGTCGCCGGTGAGATTGTCGCCCCAGCCGCCCATGACAGATGCCTCAGAGTCCGCTGAAGCACTGCGCCTGCCACGTGTGGACCCCTGGACCCAGTAATAAGCCGCGGGATCATCTCATAGCTGGTCAGCGGGGTGCCCGTAGGCGGCACCAGCGCCGACGGCTAACGAATCTGCCGCATACGACAGTCCCAATGGACACCGACCAGGATGGCCGGCACCGACAGGTTCTGCGAGGCCGTCTCAAGCGGCCACCGCCGCCGCCACCGCCGCCGCCGCCGCCACCGCCACCACCGCCGCCACCGCCGCTACCAGGCCCGGCGGCCAGCGCCGGTCGCGCCGACTGCAAGGACCAACCAGATCGCGTGCTTGATATTCCTCGATTTCATTTCTCTCTCCATTTTGCGGCCGGGCTTGCGACTTCGGAATGGAGTCCATCGCACGACCGCTCAGCGGCGTCCTTGGCGCTTGGTGTTAGCTCTTGACGCCCCCAGTCCTCTTGCTCCAAAAGACCCTCGGGCCCCGTGTCTGCGCGGCCTGAGTCCCAAAAACCTATTGCTTGCCCTGGCCCGCCTGCTCGATGAGCTGCAACCGCTCCTGCAGGCGTGCCTGTTCCTGCTGCATCAACTGTTCGCGCTCGCGGACCTGCGCCATCTCGCCGTCGAGTACCTGCTGGCGCTGCTCGATCCGCTCGCGTTCCTGCGCCGCGAGCTGCTGGCGTTGACGGAGCTGCTCCTGCGACTGCTCCAGGCTCCTGCGGCGCTCCTGGACCTGCTTCGCATTCATCGCGCCGAGTTGCTGCTTGAGCTGCGCCTGCTGCTCTGCGTGCAGCCGTTCCTGCTTTTGCAGGCGGTCACGCTCGTTGGCCGTCAGCTGCTGCTGGTCCCGCAACTGGTCGCGGTCCTGCTTGAGGAGCCGGTCCTGGTCGCGGAGGCGATCCTGGTCACGGTCGTGCAGCTGCTGCTGCTCGTGCAGCCGGTCACGGTCGCGATCCATGTCCTGCTGCGTCGTACCGTATTGCTGCATTGCGCCGGACTGTGTGCCCGGGTCGGAGGGTCGCGCACCGGCACCGGCCCCTGAACCAGGACCGCCCTGTGCGATTGCGAGACCAGTGGAAGCCAGCAGCAATGCCAGCGAGAGGGCGATCCTTCGTACCGAATTCCCCATGCGTCCCTCCTGGACGCCGCGGGATCCCTGCCGCTTCCGGTCCGGAGGCCCCCGCGGTTCCGGCTCGTACAATTAGACTTGTACTCGCCGGGCCTTAAGACCTGCTGAATTCGCGAACGTACTTTCCGAAATACTCAGAACCCCGCCGTGAGCGAGAGGCCCGCGCCCCAGTCGGGGGATGCGTCGCCAATGCCCGCCAGCACGTAGGCGCTCGCCCACCAGCTCGTTCCGAATCGCGACGAGAGCGTGGCCGAGATCTCCTGCAATGCGTCGCTACCGTCGAGCGACGCTTCCCGGTAGTCGTAGAAGAGGCCGGCACGGGCCCGCTCGTTCACGCGATAGGTGCCGCCGAGGGAAGCGTAGAAGCCGTCCTGAAGGTCGACTTCCGGCGGATCACCGCGGACGACGTAGCCGGCCACGCCGAGCAGCGTGAACTGATCGAAGAACCTGAACAGGTTCGCCTCGATGGAGTAATCGTCCTCGCCGGTGCCGAGGCCGTCGTTTTCATCGGCCGTCCCGAATTTCACCTTGCCGGTGAGATCCATCGCGTAGTCGCCCTGGCCGAGTACGACCACGTCGTAAACGGTCAGCGCGGCAAGAACATCGCCGAGGCCGCTCTGGGTCTGCATCGGCCCCTCGCCGATGACCGTCTCGCCGTCGGGCCCTTCGGTGATGGTGCCCTCCGGAGCGCGCACCGTCAGGTACGGCACGGTCACGCGAAACGTCACGCGCGCGGCGTCGTAGATGAAATTGACGGGCACGTACGTCTCGTCGATCGACTGCTGCCCACCGTAATCGCCGGTGCTGTATTCGCCGCCCACGCCGACCCGGAAGCCGAAGTCTTCCGCGGATGCGCACACGGGGACGTGGGTGGCCGCGAGCATCCCCGCGACCGCCACGCCCAGAATCGTCACGCGAAGTCTCTTCATGGTCACGACTCCCGGCCGGTCGTGCCGCGCAGCGAGGGCCTAGTCGTCGGTCACCTCGATCGGCACGTTCCGTTCCTTCGAGCGCTGCTGCATCTGCTGGCGATGCTGCGCCATGTACGCGTCCCGCTCCTGCTCCGTCTTCATGGACTGCAGGCGCTCGCGATACTCGTTGCGCTCCTGCTCCGTCATCAGGTTGCCGCCGTAGATGCCCCCGGCTGTCGCGGCACCACCTGCTGCGACGGCCGAGCTGGTGTGCTTCTGCGTGCGGTCGCGTTCACGCTGCTGCAGACGCTCGTGTTCGGTTACGGCGTCCTGTGACGTCGACCGTTCCATCTGTCGCTTCTGCTGCTGGGTCTGCTGCCCTTGCCCTTGCCCTTGGCCTTGCCCCTGGCCCTGTCCTTGTCCCTGGCCCTGCGCCTGGCCCTGCGTCTGGCCCTGCGTCTGGCCGGGTCCCGCGCTCTGGCCCTTGCCCGCATTTCCCTGGGCGACCGCGGTAGCGGACGCCAGGGCGAGGAGCCCCGCAATCATCACTGCGTGTTGCGTCGTGCACTTCATCGCTGGTTCTCCGATGTGTCCCATCCTTCCAAAGGAACGCGGAGCACAGCGGTAAGGTTGACGTACCTGCCTTAAGCGACGCTCAAGACGGCACCGGCAACGGGTACGTATTTGTGCGGTGGCGCCGGAGCCGAAGCCTCAGGGTCCGCGCGGCGACTCCGGAAGCACGACCCAGGCAGCCAGGCCGCCGCCCGGGCGATTCTCGAGGCTCACGGCCCATCCGTTCGACTGTGCCAGTTGCCGGACGATGGCGAGGCCCAGCCCGGCCCCGCCGGTCACGGGATTTCGCGAAGGCTCGACACGATGAAACGGGCGGAACACCGCCTCGATCTGGTCCTCGGGGATGCCCGGACCACGGTCCAGCACGCCGATGCGCACGCCATCATCCGACCGGGTCGCGCGCAACTCCACGGGGCGGCCGCTGCCATAGCGCTGTGCATTGGCGAGCAGATTGTCGAGCAGCCGACGCAGTGCCACCGGCGCTGCGGAAACCACGCACGCCTCGGCGGAGACTTCGACGTCCGCACCGGCCTCCCGTGCCTGGGCAGCGAGTTCACCGAGCAGGGTTGGAACATCGACCTCGATGGGCGCCTCGCGCCCAAGCCCCCGGGCGAGCCCCAGCATGTCGCCGACGAGCCGGTTCATTTCCTCGACGTCCTTGTCGAGGCGCTCGATGAGCGCGGGATCCGGGCGCCTCGACAGCATCTCGAGCGCCAGCCGCATGCGAGCGAGCGGCGTGCGCAAATCGTGCGACAGGCCCGCGAGCAGCGTCGTGCGGCCATCGAGCAGATCGTGCACCTGTCGGCCGAGCGCATTGACTCGGTGCGCGAGCGCCGCGAGTTCGCGTGGTCCGGTCTCCGGAAGCGCCTGCGGCGTTTCGCCGCGCCCCAGCGTGACTGCAGCTTCGTCCAGCCGCCTGAGCGGTGCAATGATGCGGTGAGCCAGCCACCACGCGGCCAGCCCTGCAAGCAGGCAGCCTGCCAGCAGCGTGACCAGTATCGCGACCAGCGGTTGAGTTCCGATGCGACTGTGTGGAAAGCCGAGCCACAGTGTCCTGCCTGCGCTCGGCAGCGCGACCCAGTGCCATTCCTCCCCGGACCGCTGCGAGTCGGCCACTTTGACGGGCGTACCGAACTGCGCTGACAGTGTCCGCTCCAGATTGACTACGTAGGGACCGTGTCCGGCACTCGTCTGGAGTCCGTCCGGCTGCGCCACCAGCAGCTCGATGCCATGTACGTCGACCAGGTGCCGCTCGAACGCGGGCCGTGTCTCCGGCGGCAACTCGCTCCACGTCTCGGCCGAGAGAGCCAGAAGCTCGCCAAAGTCGCCCGCGGCCCGCCGTGCCATCGGCAGCATCAGGAACGCCATCACGGCGACGGCCACCACAATCTCGAACACCACGAAGGCCGCGACCAGCCAGAGTGCGTTCTGCTGCGTGAGGGTGAGGGAGCGCCGCATGCGCACGGGTCAGCTGATGTCGCCGCGCGGATTGAACATGTATCCCTCGCCGCGCACCGTACGGATGTAGACAGGATTGGCCGGATCCGGCTCGAGCTTGCGCCGCAGCCGCCCCACACGGATGTCGACAGTGCGATCGAACGGATCGCGCTCGTAGCCCTTCAGCAAATCGAGCAGCACGTCCCGGCTCAGCACACGTCCCGGCCGCTCCGCGAACACCTTCATCAGGTCGAACTCGGCCGCGGACAGCTCCACGTCGGCCTGGTCCCTGAGCAGGCGCCGTGCACCGACGTCGAGCCGGAACGGGCCGAACTCGATGATCCCCGCGGCATGTGCCGCGGCCGGCGCCTGTGAGCGACGCAACAGTGCGCGCAGCCGGGCCAGCAATTCGCGCGGACTGAATGGCTTGGCGAGGTAGTCGTCCGCGCCGACCTCGAGACCGACGACCCGGTCGATTTCCTCGCCCCGCGCCGACAGGATCAGGATCGGCACGCTCGATGACGCGCGCACCTCCCGAGTCAGCGTGAGGCCATCGGTGCCGGGCAGCATGAGGTCCAGCACGATCGCGTCGGGCATCTCGCGAGTCATGGCACGTCGCATCTGGTCGCCGTCACCGGCGAGATCGACGGCAAACCCGACGTCGGTCAGGTAGTCGGAGAGCAGTTTCCTCAGTTCCGGGTCGTCGTCCACGACGAGGATGCGGTCCGCCTTGCTCATGGGCGCAAGTCTAGACCGCCTGACGGAGCCGGTCTGCTCCCCGATACGTACCGATTCAACCCGATACAAACCGATACACGAGCGTCGTCGCGGCGATACGGACGGCGCGCAGCCTTATTAACAGAGGGCAGACGAGATTCCACTGGAGGATACGAAGATGAGAACGCATTTCACCCTGATGCTCCTGGCGGCCCTGCTGGCGAGTTTCTCCGCGCAAGCGCAGGACGCTCTTTCGACGGCTGCGCCGCAGGCCACGCCCTCTGCCGCCGCCGACCTGCCGTTCGGGACGGGCTACGAGGCCCGCCAGCGCCAGGCCAAGCAGGCCCGGGCCGTCCAGGAGCAGCAGGCACGTGACCAGACCCAGGCTGCGTGACCAGACCCAGGCTCGGGACCAGACCCAGCTGAACGACCAGGCGCAGGTGCGTGACCAGACGCAGGCGCGCGACCGCAGCCAGGTCCCTGCGGACGGGGCGGCCGCGCAGACGCGGACGGAGCGAAACGCACGCGACCGGTCGAACGCGACGAAGGAGTCGCGCAGGACCGAGCGAAGCCAGCGCAGTTCTCGTCACTGACCTGGATTCCGCCAATTGACCTGATTTGAAGCACGGAGCAATAGCCATGAAAGCCATCAAACTCATCTCGACGGTACTCGTCATCACCGCGCTCATTGCGACCCCGATGGCCGCGATGGCCGGCAAGGGCAAGGCGAAGACCAGCACCAGCCCCACGCCCGCCGCTTGCAGCGTCTGCGTCGCCACGCCGCTTTCGCACGGAACGAAGATTGACACGAGCTGAAGTGGATGCGCGAGGAGGAAAAGCTCGCGCGTGACGTCTACACCGCCATGGCCACGATATTACCCGGGCAACGTCTTCAAGAACATCGCGGCGTCCGAACAGAAGCACTTCGACGCGATCGGGGAGAAGCTCGTGCTGTACGGGATCGAGGATCCGGCCGCAGCCACCGCGCCCGGCGTGTTCACCGAACCTGAGCTCCAGGCGCATCTATTACGAGCTGCTCAACAAGGGATGAGCGATCTCCTGCACAGACGCCCTCGGGGTCGGCGTCATCATCGAGGAACGAGGACATCGTGGACATCGAGGCGGCGCTTGAAGGCTCGACCAGCAAGCCGCTGATCCTGACCTACAAGCACCTCCTCAACGGCTCCGAGTCGCACCTGGCGGCTTTCACCAAGCTGCTCGATCGGCTCTAGCCCTCGCGTAGTCTCTCACCCAGTCCCCTGCCGACGATGCCCGCACCTTCCGGTGCGGGCATCCGAGTTTGTGGCGGGAGCGCTTCGGGAATAGGATCTAACAAGAGACCTTGCAAGTCTCGCTCGGAGGGCCTGAAAAGGAGACCTTGCCATGACGGACCACGTGACCACCGAACAATTGCGCAACGACCTCGCCAAGGTGATGCACGACGCCGAGGCGTTGATCAAGGCGACGGCCGAGCCGGGCCAGGAACGGCTGGCCGAAGCGAAGGCCCGATCCGCGAGACCGTCGATGCCGCAAAGCGCCGGCTCGCGGACGCCCAGCGTTTCGCGGCCCATGAAAGCGCGGAAGCCGTGCGTGCCACCGATGACTACGTCAGGCGCAATCCCTGGCAGGCGGTGGGGATCGCGGCAGGCGTTGGCCTGATCGCGGGAATGCTGCTGGCCCGTCGCTGACCGCTGCGCGATGTCGACCGAAGATACCCCGGGCCCGGCGGCACGCCTGCTGCGCTCGGGAACGCAGCTGGCCGGCACGCTGCTCGCGATCGTCGAGACGCGGTTCGACCTGCTTACGACCGAGATCAGCGAGGACACGCAGCGTGGCGTCCGCATCCTGCTCTGGACCAGCGTTGCATTGCTGGCCGGATTCGCCGGACTGCTGTTTGCGGGCGTGACCGTACTGATCGTGTTCTGGGACGACCACCGCGTCGGCGCTGCCCTGGGAGTCACGCTCGCTTTCCTGGCGATCATGGCCGTGGCGATACTGGTGTCGCGCGGTCGCCTGCGTGAGCGGCCGCGGCTGCTCGACGCCACGCGGACCGAACTGCGGCGCGACGTGGACCTGCTGCGAGGCCGGCGATGAGCTCAGGACTGGCGGCGACCACCGCGCGCCGGGTGGCGCTGCAGGCGAAGTGCGCGGCGCAACGTGGTGAGCTCGCAGGGCAACTCGACGCCGTCGAGGACGGCCTGCGCCCGGTGGATCGGGCCATCTATCTCGTGCGGACGTTCGGTCCGCTTGCGGTGGTGGCCGGCGCAGTAGCCCTGATCATCATCGGGCCGGGCAAGGCGGTGCGCGCGACACGCAATGTCGTCGCCATTGCCCCGTACGCCGCACAGGCCCTGCGACTTTTCCGCTGACCCCGACGCGCCGGGTGCGGTCCAGGGCACCCCGGTCCCTGAAGGACCGGGGCGCCTGCAAAGTGACTCAGCCGTCGACCCGGCGCAGCACCGTCGCGATGCCCTGCCCCAGTCCGATGCACATCGTCGAGACGCCGTGCTCGGCCTTCTTCTGCTCCATCACGTTCAGCAGCGCCGTCGTGATGCGCGCGCCGGAGCAGCCGAGCGGATGGCCGAGCGCGATCGCGCCGCCGTTCAGGTTCACGCTCTCTTCCATGCGGTCCATCAGCCCCAGGTCCTTCACGCAAGGCAGCGACTGCGCGGCGAAAGCCTCGTTCAACTCCGCGACCTGGATGTCCTTGATCTCGAGGCCGGCGCGCTTCAGTGCCTTCTTCGTCGCCGGCACCGGGCCGTAACCCATGATCGCCGGATCGACGCCCGCCACGGCCATCGAAACGATCTTCGCGCGCGGCTTGAGCCCGAGCGCCTTGGCGCGCTCATAGCTCATCACCAGCATCGCGGACGCACCGTCGGAAATCGCCGACGAGGAACCGGCCGTCACCATGCCGCCCTTCGGGTCGAACGCCGGCTTCAGCGCCGCGAGCGCCTCGTACGACGCGTCACTGCGAATCACCTCGTCGATGTCGCACAGCACGCGCACGCCGTCCGCGTCGTGGCCTTCGATGCCGACGATCTCGTTCTTGAACCGGCCCTGCTGCGTGGCCTCCCAGGCCTTCTGGTGCGAGCGCAGCGCGAACTTGTCCTGCATCTCGCGCGTGATGCCGTGCATGCGGCCGAGCATCTCGGCGGTCAGGCCCATCATGTTCGAGGCCTTCGCGTACTGCTTCGACGACGACGGGTTCAGGTCGATGCCGTGCATCATGTTGACGTGGCCCATGTGCTCCACGCCGCCGATCACGAACACGTCGCCCTGGCCCGTCATGATCTGCGCGGCGGCCGCGTGCAGCGCCTGCATCGACGAGCCGCACAGGCGGTTGATCGTCTGGCCCGGCACCGTGTGCGGGAGCCCGGCGAGCAGCAGTGCGTTGCGGGCGATGTTCATGCCCTGCTCGAGCGTCTGGTTCACGCAGCCCCAGATCACGTCCTCGACCTCGTCCACCTTCGCGGCCGGGTTGCGTTTGAACAGTGCCTTGATCAACTCGGCCGAGAGCACCTCGGCCCGGACGTTACGGAACATGCCGCCCTTCGAGCGGCCCATTGCGCTGCGCACGCCATCGATGATGACGACATCGCGAGGATTGAGACTCATCTTGATCTCTCCAGATTCGTTTGGGGCCGCTGAATCAGCCGAAGAACTTCTTGCCTGACGCTGCCATGTCGAGCAGCAGCTTCGGCGGCTCGTAGAGCTTGCCGAGCGAAGCGTACTTCTTCGCGGTCTCGACGAACTTCGCCGCACCCATCTGGTCGACGTAACGGCACGCGCCGCCGCGGAACGGCGGGAAGCCGATGCCGTAGATCAGCGACATGTCCGCCTCGGCCGGCGACGCGACGATCTTCTCCTCGAGGCAGCGCCCGACCTCGTTGACCATCGGCACCATGCAGCGCTCGACGATCTCCTCGGGCGCGAACTCCTTGCGGGCCGCGACGACGCCCTTGATCAGCTCGTAGGTCTCGGGGTCCGGGCTCTTCTTCGGCTTGCCCTTCTTGTCGGGCGCGTACGTGTAGTAGCCCTTGCCGTTCTTCTGGCCAAAGCGGCCCTTCGCGACGATCACGGCCGTGGTGTTCTCGAAGTCGGGCTTCATCCGGTCCGGGAAGCCCTCGGCCATCACGCCCGCCGCGTGCACCGCGGTGTCCATGCCCACGACGTCCATCAGGTACGCCGGGCCCATCGGCCAGCCGAACTTCTCCATCGCCTTGTCGACGGCCATGAAGTCCGCGCCGTCGCGCAGCAGCAGGTGGAAGCCCGCGAAGTACGGGAACAGCACGCGGTTGACGAAGAATCCCGGGCAGTCGTTCACGACGACCGGCGTCTTGCCCATCTTCGACGCGAGCGCCACGGTGGCCGCAATGGCCGCGTCCGACGACAGCTTGCCGCGGATCACTTCCACCAGCGGCATCATGTGCACCGGGTTGAAGAAGTGCATGCCGACGAAGTTCTGCGGGCGCTTCAGCCCCTCGGCGAGATAGGTGATCGAGATCGTCGAGGTGTTCGACGCGATGATCGTGTCGTCGCGCACCATGCCCTCGACCTCGGCGAACACCGCCTTCTTCACCTTCGGGTTCTCGACGACGGCCTCGATGATGATGTCGACTTCCTTGAAGTCGCCGTAGTTCAGCGTCGGGCGGATCCGCGACAGCGTCGCGCTCATGCCCTCGGGCTTGATCTTGCCCCGCTCCACCTGCTTCGAGAGCAGCTTGCCGGCCTCGTTCATGCCGAGGTCGAGCGCCTCCGAGCGGATGTCCTTCATGATGATCGGCGTGCCCTTCACCGCGCTCTGGTAGGCAATGCCGCCGCCCATGATGCCGGCGCCGAGCACGGCCGCCTGCTTGATCTCCTTGGTGCCCTTCTTCGCCCAGGCACCCGCCGTCTTCTTCACGGCCTGGTCGGCCATGAACAGCCCGACCAGCGCATTCGCCTGCGGCGTCACCGCGGCCTTTGCGAAATACTTCGCCTCGACGGCGAGCGCGTCGTCGCGGCCCTTCGTCGAAGATTCCTGGATGCTGCGGATCGCGAGCAACGGCGCCGGGTAGTTCGGGCCGGCCTGCGCGCCCACGAAGCCCATGGCGCTGGTGAACGCCATCATCGACTCCATCGGGTTCAGCTTGACCGGCGCGAGCTTCTCGGCACGCTTTGCCTTCCAGTCGAGCCGGCCGGAGATCGCCTGCTTCAGCGTCGCGAGCGCCGCGTCACGCAGCTTGTCGGGCTCGACGACCGCGTCGACCGCGCCGTCCTTCAGCGCCGCGTCGGGCTTCTTGTCGGCGCCGGTGCAGATCCACTCGATCGCGTTGTCGACGCCGATCACGCGCGGCAGGCGCACGCTGCCACCGAAGCCCGGGAAGATGCCGAGCTTCACTTCGGGGAAACCGACGGACGCTGCCGTGGACATCACGCGGTAGTCGCACGCGAGCGCGAGCTCGAGGCCGCCGCCGAGGCAGATGCCGTTGATCGCAACGACGATCGGGACCGGCAGGTCCTCGAACCGTGACAGCATGCGGTTCACTTCGAGCACGCCCTTCGCGACCGATTCCTCGCCCGCCGCGAACATCGCACCGAACTCGGTGACGTCGGCGCCGACGATGAACACGCCCTTGCCCGAGGTGACGATCACCCCCTTCACGCTCGAGTCCTTCGCGATCGCCTGCGTCGCGGCGTCGAGGTCCTTGAGCGCGGCCTGGTTCAGCTTGTTGACCGATTCGCCGGCGAGATCGAACTTGAGTTCGACGATGCCGTCGCCCAGCGCGTTGACGCTGAAAGCGGGTCCGGAGTAGAGCATGGAGTGGTCTCCCTTCTTCAGGTCTTCAGAATCAATGAGGCAAGCGCCGGCCACCACACCGAGTGGCGACCGGGCGTCCGACGGAGTTTGCGGCACCGCACCACGAATGTTAATGGGGATTTCCGAGAGCCGAATGGGAACTCGGGCGGTCCCTGATTCATCATAGACTTACGAAAGTTTTCGAACCCTGAGTAACCCGTGACCCGCAACCGAACCCGCCTCGCCGCGCTGCCCGCCCGACTCGCCTTCGCCGCCCTCATCGCCCTGGCGATGGGCATTGGCCCCACGACCTGCATTGGCTTCGGACGCGGACCCATATGGCGATGCCCGCCCGGAGTTCGTCGCCGCGATGGCCGAGGCCGCGCGGGCTGCGCCCGGCGCAGTGCCGACCGACAGCGACGCGCTGAAGGAATACCCGCTGTATCCGTACCTGCTGGCCGCGAGACTGCAGCGTCGGCTCGCTGATCCCGCGGCCGTGCCGGACGTGCAGGCCTTTCTCGAGCGCTACGGCGACCAGCCGGTGTCACGATCGCTGCGCCGCGAGTTCCTGATGACGCTGGCGCTGCGCAAGCAGTGGGACGCGTACCTCGCGGCCTACCGCCCGGACGTCGACGACACGATCGCTGCGCGCTGCAACGCGTTTGCCGCTCGTATCGCGCTCGGTCGCACGGAGGGAATGGCGAACGATGTCGTCGAGCAGTGGTCCGTGCCGAAGAGCCTGCCGCCGGCGTGCGACCCGGCATTCGACTGGGCCGCGGGCACAGGGACTGATCACGCCGGAGCTCGATCGAGATGCGCGCCAAGGCGGCGCTCGACGCAGGACAGGCGGCCCTCGCGCGAATCCTCGCCCGCTCGCTGCCCGAGTCGAAGGCAGCCCCGATCAACCAGTGGGCCGGGCTGATCGAGCAGCCGCGCGCGTCGGTCGAGGCGCTGATCGCGAATCCCTCGCGCAGCGTGGATCGCGAAGCCCTGCTCGACGGATGGCAGCGTTACGCGCGAGCCGATCCCGAAGCGGCGGCGGACCGCTACGCTGCGCTCGTCCAGGCGCGTGGCCTCGACGCCCGTTCCGCGAGCCCGTTCGCGATCGCCGTGGGCTTGCGCCTCGCCCTTGCCCGCAATGCCCGCGCGCTCGAGTTCTTCTCGCTCGGCCACCCCGACGATTTCGACGAGCAGGCGCACGAGTGGCACGCACGTGCTGCGCTGTGGGCCGGCGACTGGCCGCGGGTCCGCAAGGCGATCGAAGCGATGCCGGACTCGCTGCGCGGCCAGAACCGCTGGAAATACTGGGCGGCGCGATCGGCCGAGCAGGCCGGGGATTCGAGCATCGCGCAGCAGGGCTACGCGTCGGTGTGCCGCGACCGACAACTGGTATGCAGTGCTTGCGTCCGCACGTCTCGGCAAGCCGTTCGCCCCGACGCTGCAGCCGGCTGGCCTCAGCGACGCGGAGATGGATCGCCTGGCGGACGAGGCGCCGTTCGTGCGCATGCACGAGCTCATCCGCTGCGACATGCAGAACGAAGCCATCGCGGAATGGCGCGCGGCCTACGACGCGCTGACGCCGACCGCGCAGGTGCAGGCAATCGGCATCGCCGCCCGCTGGACCTGGTACCTGCAGGCGATCTCGGCCGCGGCGAAGCTCGGCATCTTCAACGACTACGACCTGCTGTACCCGCGACCCTTCGACCCCGAGGTCCGCCGCGGCGCAGGCATGACCGGGCTGCCGCCGGACCTGATCTACGCGATCATCCGGCAGGAGAGCCTGTACCGTGCCGACGCGCGTTCGAGCGCGGACGCACTGGGGCTGATGCAGCTGCTGCCGGAGACCGCGCGACAGACAGCCACAGCGATGGGGCCTGCCGCCACCGACTCGCGCGTCGCTGGTGATCCCGTCGGTCAACGTGCCGCTCGGATCCGGCTTCCTGAAGACCATGCTCGATCGCTGGGAGGGACAGGCGCCGTTCGCGATCGCCTCCTACAACGCCGGGCCGGGCGCGGTGAAGCGATGGCTGCCGTCGGCACCGATGGCGACCGACGTGTGGGTCGAGAACATCCCGTACAACGAGACGCGCGGCTACGTGCAGCGGGTGTCGTGGCACCGCGTCGTGTTCGGCTGGGTCGGCGAACGCAAGCCGCGCGACTACTCGAGCTGGCTCGGCACGGTGCGTGCACCGGGGTCGGAGTCGGCACCTGCGAGCGCCGACGATCGCGCCGGAGCGTTCGGCGACTGAACCGGGGCGCGCGTGCTCAGGCCACCGCGCGATTTTGCTGCCGATTCGTGCCGGGTCCGTCCAGCGCGATCGAAAGAATCGCGTGCTGCCGTCGCAGGTGCAGGTCTGCGGAGGCATCGACCAGCTGCGTCCAGTCCTCGAGGAATCCTTCGACCGCTGCGGTCGGCTCGGACTTGAATCGACGGCAGACAGTCTCGAGGTCCTGCGTCCGCAGGCCCAGTCGCAGCGCGGCCAGCCTCTCCACGATCACCGGGTCGTCGAGTTCCAGCAGCGCCGAGAAGATCGCGCCCCCGTTCAGCGCGAGGCCGCGGCGGATCCACTCGAGGACGTCGTCGATGGCGGCGGCTCGCTCGGCGGCAGTGAGGGGCGCTGCACATTCGACGTAGGCGTGCGTGGCCGTGACGACGACCTCGTCGTCCACGTCCCCGAGTGCGAACACGGTCAGTGCCGCTTTAGGCAGCGCTCCACTGCGGACGTCGCGGCACGCGGCCGCGAGATTCGCGCGACGGACGGCGCAGGGTTCGGTCGGCAGCCGGTGCCAGTAACCGATCAGTACGTTCGAGACAGGCGACATGGTCAAACCTCCAGGCCCTCTTCAAGGGCGTTGCAGACCTGACCGGGGGTCCAACGAGCGGCGCACGTGCCGGGCGGGAGGCAGAAACGAAAAACCCTCCGCGCCACGATTCGAGCGCCGGAGGGTTTCAGAAAGCTTTCACCCGCTTCGTTGCCTTCCGGCCGCATCCGCGCCTCGCGGCGCGCGCCACCTTGCCCGGGAAGGCAGGTTGGCCGGGGCGTGAGCCCCTTTCTTGATGCTGGGCGCGATTCTAGGGGACATTCTCCTTTTTCGCCAGCCTGGGGAAAACCGAAAATCGGCGCCGTTCACGGGGGCCCCACCATCAGTTGCTCGGCGCGATTCCGCGCCCGACCCTCGTCTCTTGCGCTGCAACTTGACTGCAGCAGGACCGTGCGGAGCACGCTGATTTTGTCCGGATGCTCCGGCCTTCCACAGCGGCGCCCGGGAACATAAAAGACGAAATGTGTTGGATCGGCGGGCGCCTTCATCGGCTCAAGGCCGATGGGCCGGACCCCGCCCCAAGCTGCTTTTCGCAACAAGGGGAGAAAACAATGAACGACACCGTTATTCGTCGCATGCCTTTCGCCTCGCGGCGACGAAGGACGCATTCGCTCAACCTGCGTTCCGCTGTCCTCGGGCTCCTGGCGGGCGCCGGAATGCTTGCTGGAGGGATTGCAGGGGCCGCAGACTGTGTGGCCGTGGCGTCCGGCCTGCGTTCACCAATCGGCAGCGCCTTCACCAACCAGGGCAATCTGGTGGTCTCAGAGACCGGCATCGCGAATGTGCCCGCGTCAGGCCGCGTTTCCATCGTGAGCCCGGATGGTGGACGCAGAACGCTGCTCGACGGCCTGCCGCAAGGCACCAATGCGGCTGGCGGCGATGCCTCGGGACCGAACTCGCTCGCGATGCGCGGGCGCACGGTCTACGTGGCCATCGGGCAGGGGGACACGGTGATCCCCGGCCCGGGGGGCTCGACGGTACCCAACCCGAACGTGTCGTCACAGCTCTTCAGCTCGGTCCTGGCTATCCATTTGAGCGCGGCAGCCGAAAGATCGACCGCCGGATTCACGCTCAGCGCGCAGGACCAGATGAAGTTGGCTGGCGGCGGCAAGGTGATGCTGAGCAACGGCAAGGGCGACAAGCTGCAGGTCGAACTCGTCGTCAACTTCCCGGACTACTTGAGTGAGCCAACTCAAGCGAATCCGGGCAACGTGCGCAACTCCAACCCCTTCGGCGTGCTGCTCGTCGACGACTTCATGTATGTCACCAATGGCGGGCTGAACCGCCTGTACAAGGTGAATCTGGACACGGGCGCCTACGCCGAACTCGCCATCTTCAGTCCGATTCAAAACACGTCGGGACTGGGCGGTCCGCCGTTCGTCGAGGCGGTGCCCACCGGGCTGGCGTATTCGAATGGCCAGGTCCTGGTCTCGCTGCTCTCGGGCGGGCCGTTCATACCTGGCCTTTCGCGGGTGAAGACGGTCGATCCCGTAACGGGCGCCCAGGCAGACTTCCTGACCGGCCTGCGCACGTCCATCCAGTCCTTGCCGATCGTGGCCGACGGCGACACCGACTACCTGACCCTGCAGAACAACTTTGCGCCGGCGCCGCCGTTCCCGCCTACGGGCGCATCGGTGAGGCGATTCGAGGAGCCGGGCTCCACCAGCGTCGTCGTGAATGGCTGCACGCTGTATCGACCTACGTCGATGTCCATCGATCCGAAGACCGGCATGCTCTATGCAACGGAGCTGCTGAAAGGCACGGTCGTCAAGGTTCCGCTCAACTGAAAGCGGCTCGCATGAAGGCGAGCCGACCGATGGATTGAGCGTCAGGGTACCAGCGGGCGGCCCGCCGCGAGCGAACCTCGCGGCGGGCCATTCCCGTGTAGTCCTCGCTCGCCGCGAGCTACCCAACCAGGATGCCCGCCGACTTCAGTACATGCGGCGCAGCAGCAGGTCCGTCGGCACGAACACGAACACGATGAAGCCGAGGATCAGGATCGTCATGTACTGCCACGCCGGCCAGCGTGTCTGCACGCGCCCGAGCCCGTAGGTCCAGTTGATGTTCTTGTCGGGCGCGCTCACCCAGCGGCTCCAGGGCAGCACGATCAGCGCGAGCACGATGGCGCCGGGCAGCCCGATCGCAGCGTCGTAGCCGTACGCCGCGAGCATCCACAGCAGCACCAGCGGCAGCGGCACGTGGAACAGCGACAGCCCGCGCAGCAGCAACGGGCGCTCGGGCTCGAACATGTAGTCGGTGAGTCCCGTGATGCGCCGCCTGAGGATCAGCCGCCCCGCGTAATCGACGTTCCACAGAATCTCGGGCAGCAGCACCGCGACCGCAAGCACGCTCGACATCGCAGAATTCTCGAGCCACATCGCCGGCACGGCGCCGATGAACGCGATGTCGGAGAACCAGAGGAAATTCTTCCAGCCGTAGTTGCGCCACCAGATCACGCAGACGTACAGCACGAACGCCGTGTAGGCGAGCTTGAACCAGACCGGAATCATGCGCCGATGCTACCAGCCGGCGGCCGGCGCGACGCGCCTCAGGTGTGCAGCTCGACGACGTCGCGGTCCGCAAGCACGTGCTCGCGGCCGACGTGCTGGCCCTCCGCGACCACCGACCGGCCCCACACCCGCGCGTACTTCAGGGTCTTCGCCATGTCGCGATGCACCAGCCGCGCCACGTCCGCGACCGTCTGCTCGCCGTGCCGCAGCGTGAACGGCCGGTCGTGCAGCGCAGGCTTGCCGGGCGTCTTCGTGTAGACGCGCACCAGCCCCAGCGAGCGCCAGAGCCACGCGCCGAGCTCGGCGAGCCCCTGCCCCGTCTCGGCCGACACCAGCAGCGCCGGGAAGTGCGGCTCCTCGAGTTCCGCGAGGGCTTGCAGGTCCGTGTCGGCATGGTCGAGGCGATCTGCCTTGTTCGCGACCAGCAGCGTTGGCAATCGCACGGTGAAGACGTCGGCGTCGTCCAGCGTCTGCACGGGCGCAATGCCCGCGGCCGGTTCGCCCGCAGGCCACCCGGTCACGAGGCTGACCTTGCGCTCCCGGAGCGCCGCCTGCACCGACTCGACGTGCTGCAGGCAATCCGGGTCGCTCAGGTCGATGACCAGCAGCGCCGCGTCGGCCGACTGCAGCGTGCTGCCGAGCCACGGCAGCGGATGCTCGGCGGCGATCGCCGGGAAGATCCACGACCTGGAACAGCACGTCCTCCCAGCGGAACATGCCGGGCTCGGGATATTGCGTCGTGTAGGGATACGGCCCGCTCTTCGCGGCCGATCCGGTCAGCCGCGCGTGCAACAGCGACTTGCCGCTGTTCGGCGGCCCGACCAGCGCCAGCTGCGCAGCCCCTTCCGGCCGCACGACCAGCGCAGGGCTGCTGCGCGCCCCGCCCTTCTTCGGCCCCTCGAGTTCCTCGTCGAGCTCCTTGATGCGGTGCTTCAGGTCGGCCTGCAGGTGATCCGTGCCCTTGTGCTTGGGGATCACGCTCAGCATCTGGCGCAGGCAGTCGAGCCGTTCCTGCGGATCGCGCGCCTTGCGGAACGCCTCGGCGGCCGCCTTGTATTCGGGTGAGAGGTTGGCAGGCATCGTCGCCCCGATTTATGAACCGGTGTGCATCCGGATTGCAACGTGGTAAATCGCAACGCATGCATGACGGAAACCCCGTACCCAGTGACGCACTCGTGGTCTTCGGCATCACCGGCGACCTCGCGTTCAAGAAGATCTTCCCGGCGCTCGAGAATCTCGAGCGACGCGGACGGTTACCCGCAATCGTCGTCGGCGTGGCCCGCGGTGGCACGACGCGCGACCAGCTCGTGGCCCGGATGCACGCGAGCCTGGCGGCGCACAGTGATGGCGTGGACCCCGAGGCGCTGCGGCGCCTGGAGTCGAAGCTCCAGCTGGTGGACGGCGACTACCGGGACGACGCGACGTTTGCGTCGCTGCGCAAGGCGCTGGACGGCGCCGCCCGCCCCTGCCACTACCTCGCGATCCCGCCCAGCCTGTTCGTGCCGGTGACCGGGAAGCTCGGCAGCTCGGGCTGCGCCTCCGGCGCGCGCGTGGTCGTCGAAAAGCCGCTCGGGCGCGACCTCGACAGCGCCCGCACGATCAATCGCGCGCTGCAGGCGGTATTCGACGAGAGCGCGATCTTCCGCATCGACCACTTCCTCGGCAAGGAGCCGGTGCAGAACCTGCTGTATTTCCGGTTCGCCAACAGCTTCATCGAGCCGGTCTGGAACCGTACGCACGTCGAGAGCGTGCAGATCACGATGGCCGAGAAGTTCGGCGTCGAGGGACGCGGCCGGCTGTACGAGGAACTCGGTGCCGTCCGCGACGTGGTGCAGAACCACCTGCTGCAGGTGCTCGCGATCCTCGCGATGGAGCCGCCCGTGGGCACCGTGCCCGAGGCGATGCGCGACGAGAAGATGAAGGTGCTGCGGGCCATCCGGCATCCCGATCGCAGGGGAATCGTGCGCGGACAGTACCGGGGCTACCGCGACGAGGACGGCGTGGGCAAGAGTTCGGACATCGAGACCTACGCGGCGCTGCGCTTCGAGATCGACTCCTGGCGCTGGGCCGACGTGCCGTTCTTCGTCCGCACCGGCAAGCGCCTGCCCGTCACCGCGACCGAGGTGATGGCGACGTTCCGTCGTCCGCCGCAACGGCTGTTCGACGAGGAACTGCCGCCGCGAGCCAACTACCTGCGCTTCCGGCTCGGCCCCGATCGCGTCGCGATCGCGCTCGGCGCGCGCGTCAAGGCACCGGGCGAGGCGATGGCCGGCCGCGAGACGGAGCTGTTCGCCTGCAATTCGAACGCCGACGAGATGACGCCGTACGAGCGGCTGCTCGGCGACGCGATGCGCGGCGACGCGACGCTGTTCGCCCGGCAGGACTCGGTCGAAGTGTCCTGGGAGATCGTGGACGCGCTGCTCGCCAGCGGCCCGCAGGCCGAGCCGTACGATTCGGGCACGTGGGGCCCGGCCGCGGCCGACAGGATGGTCGAGCGATACGGCGGCTGGTACGACCCGCCTGCCCAGGGCGACGACGCCCCGTAGACACGCTATCCATTCGCGAGTTCCACGTATTCTCGCTCGCCATGGCCGGGCGTATCACTGCGCTCGCGCGGGCCCGATCGGCGGGTCCGATGAGGACCGGCAATGAGCAATGGCGATCGGAAGTGGATGTATGCGTTCGAAGATGGCGACGGCCGCAACAAGATGCTGCTCGGCGGCAAGGGAGCGAATCTCTGCGAGATGACCCGGATCGGGCTGAACGTGCCGCTCCGGGCTTCGTGATCACGACCGAAGCCTGCCTCGCCTACCTCGCGGACTCGCAGCGGCGCCTGCCGGACGGCGTGATGGACGAAGTGCGCAAGCACATGACGGCCCTCGAGAAGAAGACCGGCAAGCGCTTCGGCGGCAGCGAAGACCCGCTGCTGGTGTCGGTCCGCTCGGGCTCGGCGATGTCGATGCCGGGCATGATGGACACGATCCTGAACCTCGGCCTGAACGAGACGACGCTCGCGGCGCTGATCCGGCGCACCGGCAACGAGCGCTTCGGCTACGACGCATGGCGCCGCTTCGTGCAGCTGTTCGGCAAGGTCGCGCTCGGCGTGCCCGACGCACTGTTCGACGAGCAGTTCGACGCAGTGAAGGCGCGCGTCGGCGTGAAGCAGGACGTGATGCTCGGGCCCGGACGACCTGCGCGACATCGGTGACCGCTTCCTGCAGGTCGTGCAGCGCCACACGGGCCGCCCGTTCCCGTCCGATCCGTACGAGCAGCTCGAGATCGCGATCAAGGCGGTCTTCAACTCGTGGATGGGCAAGCGCGCGATCGACTACCGGCGCGAGTTCAAGATCACGCCGGCGATGGCGAACGGCACCGCCGTCAACATCGTGACGATGGTGTTCGGCAACATGGGCAACGACAGCGCGACCGGCGTCGGCTTCACCCGTAACCCCGGCACCGGCGAGAACCAGCTGTACGGCGAGTACCTGACGAACGCGCAGGGCGAGGACGTGGTCGCCGGCATCCGCACGCCGAAGCCGATCGGCGAGATGTCGCAGGAGATGCCCACGATCTTCACGCAGCTGGTCGAGCTGCGTAACCGGCTCGAGCGCCACTATCGCGAGGTGCAGGACTTCGAGTTCACGATCGAGCGCGGCACGCTGTACTGCCTGCAGACGCGCAACGGCAAGATGAACGCCGCGGCGATGGTGCGCACGTCGGTCGAGATGCACGAGGAAGGGCTGCTGTCGCGCGAAGAGGCCATTACGCGCGTGAATCCGGCTCACCTCGAGCAGATGCTGTTCCCGCGCCTCGACCCGAAGCACAAGGGCCACTCACTGGCGACCGGGCTCCCCGCATCGCCGGGTGCCGCGAGCGGCCAGGCGGTGTTCGACGCGGATCGCGCCGAGGCGATGGGCAAGCAGGGCGCAAAGGTCATCCTGGTGCGCGAGGAAACGAAGCCCGAGGACATCCACGGCTTCTTCGCGTCGCAGGGCATCCTCACGAGTCGCGGCGGCAAGACCTCGCACGCGGCGGTCGTCGCGCGCGGCATGGGCAAGCCCTGCGTCGCGGGCGCCGAGGGCATCCACGTCGACGTGACGATGCGAGTCGCGTTCGTCGGCGACACGGTGATCAAGGAAGGCGACGTGATCACGATCGACGGCAGCAACGGCCAGGTGTTCCGCGGCGAGGTGCCGACGGTCGAGGCGGATTTCTCGCCGTCACTGGTCAAGCTGCTCGGCTGGGCCGACGCGAAGGCTCGTCTCGGCGTGCGTGCGAATGCGGACACGCCCGACGACGCCGCGCGTTCGATTCGCTACGGGGCGAAAGGCATCGGCCTCTGCCGCACCGAGCGCATGTTCAACGCGGCCGACCGCTTGCCGATCGTCGTCGACATGATCGTGGCCGACACGCCGGACGAGCGGCGCGCGGCACTCGACCGCCTGCTGCCGATCCAGCGCGCCGACTTCATCGGCATCTTCAAGGCGATGTCGCCGCACCCGGTGACGATCCGCCTGCTCGACCCGCCGATCCATGAGTTCCTGCCGACCGAGCGGCAGCTCGAGGACGACATCGCGCGGCTGAACGACCTGCGGGCCGTCTCGCGCGGCATGGAGGTCCTGGGCGAAGCGGCACGCGGAGGCGCCGACCCGCGGCTGCTGGCGCTGCTGCACGATCTTGGCGACACGCGTGCCGTGGACGGCATCCTGACGCGCAAGGAAGCGATCCTGCGCAAGGCGCGGGCGCTGCGCGAAGTGAACCCGATGCTCGGTCACCGCGGCGTGCGCCTCGGCATCACGTATCCCGAGATCTACACGATGCAGATCCGCGCCGTGCTCGAGGCGGCGGCAGACTGCGTCAGGGCCGGGATCGAGGTGCATCCAGAGATCATGGTGCCGCAGGTCTGCACGGCGCAGGAGCTGATGCTCGTCCGCGAATACATGACGGTCGTGCAGAACCAGGTCGAGGTCACGTATGGCGTCAAGGTGCCATGCAAGTTCGGCACGATGATCGAGGTGGTGCGCGCCTGCATGCGTGCCGAGAACCTCGCGGAGATCGCGGAGTTCTTCTCGTTCGGCACCAACGACCTCACGCAGGCGACGTTCTCGTTCTCGCGCGAGGACGCCGAGAACAAGTTCCTGCCGATGTACAACGAACGGAACATCCTGCAGGACAACCCGTTCGAGGTGCTGGACGTCAAGGGCGTCGGCCGGCTGATGGCGCTGGCCGTCGACTGGGGACGCGCGAGCCGTGCGGGACTCAAGGTCGGCATCTGCGGCGAGCATGGTGGCCATCCCGACTCGATCCGCTTCTGCGACTCGATCGGCCTCGACTACGTGTCGTGCTCGGCGCCGCGCGTGCCGATCGCGCGGCTCGCGGCGGCGCACGCCGCAATCATGGGTGCAGGAGCGGTCGACAAGGCCGCGTAGGACGACGGGGACATTCTCCTTTTTTCGGCTGCAGCCGAAAAAGGAGAATGTCCCCTTTTTTCAGTGCGGGCCCATCAGCGTGGCGAGCTCTGCCAGCGTCAGCAAACCGTCGTTGTCCTTGTCGAGCTGCGAGAAGCGGGCAGCCAGCGCCGGGAACGCAACCTGGGCCTCGGCGAGGTTCAGCTTGCTGTCCTTGTCCTTGTCCGCCGCCTGCAGCCGCGCAAGGACCTCCGAACGCATCGCGCCCGGGTCGCGCATCCGCTCGAACTCCGCCTTGGAAACCTGTCCGTCCTTGTTCGCGTCGAGGAAGTCGAAGTGGTCCGCAACCATCGGCAGGTTGGCCTTGGCCTCGTCGAGGCTGATCAGGCCGTCGCCATTCGTGTCGGCGGCCTTCACGTGACTTTCGATGCGCTGGCGCATCTCGTCATGGCGCGCAGTGACCCACGCCGTGACCTCCGCGCGGCTCAACTGCCCGTTCTTGTCGGCGTCGATCGCGTCGAACTGGTCGAGCAGGAACGAAGGTCCCGGACGCGCGCCTGGCATGCCGCCGCCCGGGCCCATGCCCTGGGCCATCGACATCGAGCCTTGCGCCGGTACCGTGGCGGCGGGCGCCGCGACCGCACCCTTGCTCTTCTTGCCCATGCCGGCATCGGCCGCGCCGGCGGCCAGCAGTGCCGCGCTGACCGCGACGGCGAGGGAAATTCGGCTGGAAATCTTCATCGTGCGTACTCCATCGGGGCCGTGCATCGGCACGTGATTGGACGACAGTCTGCCGGAATGGTTCCCCGGCCGCATCCGTAGACCACGCGGAACAGGTCTCATTTCGGCAGGCTGATCGTCATCCGCAGGCCACCCTCGGGCCGGTTCGCAAACGAGACGTCGCCGCCGTGAGCCCGGGCGATGGTCCGCGCGATCGCAAGCCCCAGGCCGGTACCGCCGGTATCCCGGTTGCGCGAATCCTCGAGGCGGACGAACGGCTCGAAGACCCGGTCCCGGTCCGCAGCCCGGATCCCCGGACCATCGTCGTCGACCTCGATGGTAATCATCGTGTCCTGCTCGACGAGCCGCACCCGGGCGACCGCTCCGTACTTCACGGCGTTCTCGACCACGTTCGATACGCAGCGGGCGAGCGAGCCCGGCCGGCATGCATACGCCAGCCGGACTGGCGTGCCCGGTCCGGTCTCGAACGTCACTCCCGCGCGATCCTCGCAGACGTTCCCGACGAGTGAAACGAGGTCCACGCTCGCGACGTCCTCGGTGCTCGCCTCCTCGCGCATGAACGCCAGCGTCGAGCCCACCATCGACTCCATGTCGTCGAGGTCCGCGAGCATCTTGCGCCGCTGCTCCTCGTCGTCGACGAACTCCGCCCGCAGGCGCAACCGCGTGATCGGCGTCCTGAGGTCGTGCGACATTGCCGCGACCATCAGCGTGCGGTCGCGCACGAATCGCTGCAGTCGCGACTGCATCGTGTTGAACGCGTGTGCGGCGTCGCGCAATTCCCGCGGTCCCTGCTCCGGAAAGGCGGCGCGTTCACGTCGTGTCCGAGCTGCTCTGCGGCGCGCGCCAGCGTCGCGAGCGGCGCCGTCAACCGTCGCACCGCCCATACCGATGCCGCTACGATCAGCAGCCCGGCCAGCACCAGCAGTGGCAACGACCAGGGCGGCGTCACGTTGCCCTGCTCGACGAACGGGGCCTCGAAGCTGAGCCACGATCCGTCGTCGAGTTGTATCGACACCAGCAGCACCGATGCCTGAGCGTGCTGCGCCATGATCTCGTCGAAGCTTCGTGCCACGCCCGGGGTCATCTCGTGCATGTAATTCAACGGTCGGGCATTGCCGGCCCCTGCGGCCTGCGCCGGAGCATCCGCCAGCGTGACCCGGAGCGCGCGCCACGGGACGTCCCACAGCGCGGTCTGCACGATCTCGGAGAACAGCTGCGCGCGCCAGTGCCCGGCGGGTACGTCCGCGATCGTCGGACGGTCGCCCCAGCTGACCCGCAGCGTCGTGCTCGTCAGGCTCGCGAGCATCTTCGGGCGCTGCTCGGCCGGGGCCGAGCCGACGAGTCTCACGACGTCGGCCATGCGCTCGGCGATGCGCAGGTGATCGAGCACCGAGGCGGCGCTGGTGCGCGTGCGGTACGTTGACCGCGACCGTGACGAGCTGCGACAGCGCGAGGCCGCTGATCAGCACGACGATCACCCAGCCGGCGATCGTGTCGGGCAGCAACCGCTTCACTTGCGCTCCACCGCGGGCGTGAACATGTAGCCTCCGCCGCGCACCGTCGAGATCATCGTCGGCGCCTGCGGGTCCGGCTCGATCTTGCGCCGCAGGCGGCTCACCTGCACGTCGATGCTGCGATCGAACGGCGCGGGACCTCGGCCGCGCGCGAGGTCGAGCAGCTGCTCGCGACTCAGCACGCGCTGCGGGTGCTCGACGAACGCGACCAGCAGGTCGAACTCGCCGGTCGACAGCGTCACCATGGTTCCTTCAGGAGACAGCAACTGGCGGCGCGGCACGTCGAGCGTCCACCCTGCGAACCTCACCGCCGCGCCCGTCGGCTCAGTCGCCCGGCCCGGCTCAGAAGACCTGCGCAGCACGGCTCGCATCCTCGCGAGCAGCTCGCGGGGATTGAAGGGCTTCGACATGTAATCGTCGGCCCCCATCTCGAGCCCGACGATCCGGTCGGTCTCCTCGCCCGCCGCCGTCAGCATGATGATCGGCACCCGGCCGGCTGCACGCAGCTCGCGGCAGATCGTGAAGCCGTCCTTTCCGGGCAGCATCGCATCGAGCACGACGAGGTCGATCGACGAGTCCTGCATGACCTTGAGCATTTCACGCTCGTCGCGTGCCACCGACACGCGCAGCCCGTTGCGTGTCAGGAACCTGACAGCAGGTCGCGGATCTCTCGATCATCGTCGACGATCAGGATGTGCGGTGACGGATCCATGGCGGCATTGGCTCGACGGCAGGCGGCCTGCAGGAAACATAGCCCGTCGGCTGCCCGCCCAGCGAGAGTTTTGTTACGGATTGTTTCAGGCGGCGGGCCGGCAACGCGGCGTTACCGTCGCGGGGGTCGATGGAAACATTCGGCTTACGAACGGGTGTTTAGATGACAGCCATCCGGAACTGCCGGATGAATCGAACCCCAGACCAGGAGTCCCGACCATGAAAATCAGCAAGATCCTCACCGCCGTCACAGCCGCCGTCCTGCTCGCCCCGGCCGCCTTTGCCGCCACGACCCCGACAGCGACGCCGGCAGCCCAGTGCGAGCAGCTGGCGAAGCAATACTCTACGGCCGCCACCACCAATGCGACGAATCCCAATGCCGCAAAGGCGAAGAAGGCCGCCGAAGAGGCCGCGAAGCTCTGCAAGGAAGGCAAGCCGGCCGATGGCGTCAAGAAGTACGAGCACGCCCTGAAGGAACTCGGCGTCAAGGCCAACTGACCGCGACCAGGAGCGCGCTGGAGGGCCGGCCTTACCCCCGGGGCCGGCCCTCCGCGTCTTCTCGATCCGACTAGCGCACGAGCGCCGGCGTCAGCGCAAGCAGCAGTTGCGCCGCGAAATACAGCGGCAGCCCCCACGCGCGATTGACGAACTCGTGCTTCACGAACCGGTCGCGCGCCACGGACACATCGGACGCGGTGAACGCCAGCGCGCCGACCGCCACCTGCCAGGGCCCGCCGGCCGCGGTCACGCCGCAGGCGAGGGTGGACATCACGCCGATCACGATCATGTAGGTGCGCACGGCGACGACCATGTCCGGCGGCAGCGAGCCGCCCAGCCACCTGAGCACGGCCCACACGATCACCGCCAGCAGCGCGCCACCAGCCACGAGACCGACGAGCGCCATCGGCTGCGTCAGGAACGCTGCGCTGTACGCGACGTGCCCGAGCAGGAAGGCGAACACGCCCGCACGGAATACACCCGGCCGGCCACGCGGGATCAGCAGCACGTCGCCCAGCATGCACAGCACGAGCCCCGCGAGCACGAGCTTGCCGTAACTCGTGTCGAGCGCACCTGACTCGAGTCCGAGCCAGATGAAAGTCGCGGATGCGATCGGCTTCGTGAGCCACAACCCCTGCTGCGAGCCGCGATGCTCCGCGACCAGCAGCCCGGCCACCGCGACCGCACACAGCAGTACCGGACCGATCAAGCTCGATCCCCGCGCTCATCCGTGGCCGCGACGTACTCCTCGTAGCGCGGCTCCCACATCTTCTGCCGCACGGCCTCGACCAGCGACTCCGGGCGGCATTGCGGTCACCGGCGCCCCGTGCGCGTTCGCAATCACCGCCGCTGCGACCGCCGCCGAGATCTCGCGCAACCGCGACACGGCCGGGAACAGGCTGCCGCTCGCGAGATCCTGCTCGGTGACCTTGCCCGCCAGCGTGAAAGCAGCGGCCGTCAGCATCTCGTCGGTCACGACTCGTATTCCGCCGAGCAGCACGCCGAGCCCGAGCCCCGGGAACACCAGCACGTTGTTGCCCTGCCCGATCCGCACGCTGCGGCCGCCGAACTCCACCGGTGCGAACGGGCTGCCGGTCGCGACCAGCGCGCGGCCATCGGTCCAGCGCAGCACGTCCGCCGGCACCGCTTCACTCAGGTCCGAAGGATTCGAGAACGGCAGCACGACGGGCCGTTCGCAATGGTCCGCCATCGCGCGGACGATGCGCTCGTTGAAGCAGCCGGGCTGCCCCGACGTGCCGACGAGTACCGTGGGTCGGAAAGCGCGCACGACCGCTTCGAGGTCGCGGTCGGCCGATGGCCCGAGGCCGAGCTCCCGCGCGTACTCCGCCGGCCAGGAGAGGTCACGCTTGTAGGCGTCGCGCTGCTCCTGGTCCGCGACGAGCAGTCCACGACTGTCGAGCGCGGCAACCCGCTGCACGCACTCGGCCTCCGACAGTCCCGCGAGCCGCATCGCGGCCTTGATCTGGCGCGTGATGCCCAGGCCGGCCGCGCCCGCACCGTGCACGACGACGCGCTGCTGCGAAATCGGCGTGCCGGTCACGCCGGCCCGAAGACAACACGCCCGCCAGTGCCACGGCACCGGTGCCCTGGATGTCGTCGTTGAACGACGGCAGCTGCTCGCGATAGCGATCCGCCACGCGCAGCGCGATGTCCTTGCGCAGGTCTTCCCATTGCAGCAGCGCCTGCGGAAAGACCTCGGCCACGGCCTCGACGAACTCCTCGATGAAGGCGTCGTATTGCTCACCGCGCAGCCGTGGCTTGCGCCAGCCGACGTACATCTCGTCCTGCAGCAGCAACTCATTGTCGGTGCCCACGTCGAGGCTGACCGGCAGCGCCGCCGCGGGCGGAATGCCGGCCGCCACGGTATACAGCGCGAGCTTGCCGATGCAGATCGCCATGCCGCCGACGCCCTGGTCGCCGATGCCGAGGATCGACTCGTTGTCGGTGGCGACGATCAGCCGTACCGGCTGACCGCCGACCACGTCGCGCAGCACGCGGGCCATGCGCCCGCGACAGCCGGGCGAGATCCATACGCCGCGCGAGCGCCGGTAGACGTGGCTGAAATTGCGCGTCGCCTCGGCCACCGTCGGCGTATAGATCACCGGCATGTAGCGCTCGAGGTTGTCGGCGAGCACGCGGAAGTACAGGTGCTCGTTGCGGTCCTGCAGCGCCGAGAGCTTCAGGTACTTGTCGAGCGCGCGTGGTCGCACGCTCGATCGACTCGAGGTTGCGACGCACCTGCATTTCCATCGAGACCCGGCCCGCGGGCAGGAGCCCGTTCAGGTGGAAGCGCTCCCGCTCGTCGCCGGTAAATGCAACGCCCTTGTTCAGCAGCGGGTCGCGGATCAGGTCGTACCCCCGCTTCGATACCCGCACGGGTTCGGACTGGGACGGCCAGGGGGATCGCAGGTCGATGTCGCTCATGGACGCAAGCTTGCCCGTCCAACGCGGCCGTTGCCACTAGTGGTTCTCGCCGATGCCGCGGACAGCTACAGTGGGCGGCCATGGACCACGTCGATTCCTACTACGCAGCCACCGCGCACCCCGCGCCGCCCCGGCCGCCGCTCGAAGGGGATGTCAGGGCCGACGTCTGTGTCGTGGGCGCCGGCATTGCCGGCTGCTCGACCGCGCTGGATCTCGCGGCCCGTGGTTACAGCGTGGTGCTGCTCGAATCGCAACGGGTCGGCTGGGGAGCATCGGGGCGCAGCGGCGGCCAGGCGATATTCGGTTTCGGGACGAGCCAGCAGACGATCGCGCAGCCAGGTCGGCCTCGAGGATGCGCGCCGCATGTGGGACGTCTCGGTCGAGGCGCTCGCGCTGCTGAAGGCAGCGGGTAGCGAAACACTCGATCGACTGCGACCTGAACTGGGGCCAGCTGCACGTCGCGACGAAGCCGCGGCAGCGCGTCGAGTTGCAGCAACTGCAGCAGGAACTCGCCGACACCTACGGATATCGCGCGCACGCGTTTCCTCGAGCGCAAGGACGTCGAGTCGCTGCTCGCGACGCACCGGTACTGCGCGGGGCTGTACGATCCAGGCAGCGGCCACCTGCACCCGCTCAACTACACGCTCGGGCTCGCGGCCGCCGCCGAGAAAGCCGGCGCGCGCATCCATGAATCGTCCGCGGTGACTGCCGTGAAGCCCTGGACATCCCGCACGCGTCGTCACCGAGCCGTGGCACGGTGAGTGCCGACCACGTGGTGTTGACGCGCGGTGGCTACGTGGATGGCCTCAGTACCCCGGCGGACTGGCGCGTGATGCCGGTAGGAACGTACGTCGTTTCGACCGAGCCACTCGGCGAGCAGCGCATGCTTGCGCTGATCCGCGAGAACGTGGCCGTGGCTGACGTGAACTTCGTGCTCGACTACTTCCGACGCTCGGCCGACCACCGGTTGCTGTTCGGCGGGCGCGTGAGCTACTCCGGCATCGACGAGCATGACACTGGACGGGCGACGCGCGCACGGATGCTGCGAGTATTCCCGCAACTCGCGGACGTGCGGCTGGATCACGTGTGGGGCGGATACGTCGACATCACGATGAACCGCGCGCCCGACTTCGGCCGCCTCGCGCCGAACGTGCTCTACCTGCAGGGCTTCTCGGGCCATGGGATCGCACTGGCAGGCATGGCCGGAAGGCTGGCGGCGGACGCGATCGCCGGGACAGGCGGAACGATTCGACCTGTTTGGCCGCCTCCCCCACAGGGTATTTCCCGGCGGACGTGCACTGCGCACTCCCGCGCTGGTGCTCGGCATGCTCTGGTACCGGCTGCGCGACCTGATATGACCGAGCGTGCTGATCCCGCGACGTTGCTGATACTTCGCGCCGGCGCAGCCGCTGCGGAACACGTCCGCCAGTCCGGCATCGCACCAGCGGATATCGCGTGCATTCCCGGAGCGGCCGGCGGGCCGAAAGGACTCGCGCTGATTCCGTTCGACAAGCTGCTGTACCGGGAGTGGCTGCAGCGACGTATCGAGCGTCGAGCTGATCGGGGCCTCGATCGGCGCATGGCGCATGGCGGCGCTCGCGATGCCGGATCCAGTCGCGGCACTCGATCGGCTGCAGCACGGCTACGTCCGCGACCAGAACTACACGAAGAAGCCGACGCCGGACGAAGTCGCCGTCGCGTGCCGCCGGATCGCGCGCGACGTGCTCGGCGGCCAGGTGCTGCGCGTGCGGCCCGGCGTGTCGCTCACGATCGTCACTTCGCGTGCTCGCGGCCCACTGGCTGGGACGGAGTCCAAGCTGGCGTTCGGCCGGGCCGTGCTGAGCAACACGATTTCCCGCGATCGTCTCGCCACGCACCTCGAGCGGGTGCTGTTCACGTCTGGCGCGGGCTTCCCTGGTGAGCCGTTCGACGCGTTCGGGCTCCGCACGATCGGGCTCGATGACGCGAACTCCGAGGACGCGCTGGTCGCATCAGGCACGATTCCGCTGGTCTGCTCACCCGTGCGTGACATCGCCGGGGCGCCGCCGGGCAACTACTGGGACGGCGCGCTGGTGGACTACCACCTGCAGCTTCCGTATGGCCGCCTGACCCGGTCAGGGCCCCGGCCGCGGATCGTCCTGTACCCGCATTTCAACGACTACGTGACGCCCGGCTGGCTCGACAAGCACCTGCCCTGGCGCAAGAAGCCGCGCGGTCACCCCTGGCTCGATGACATGCTGCTGATCGCCCCGTCGCCGGCGTTCCTCGACCGGCTACCCGATCGCAAGCTACCGGATCGTAAGGACTTTTACCGCTACGGCCCGGACCACGCCGGCCGCATCCGGGCCTGGGAGCACGCGATCGGCGAGTGCGAGCGCTTCGCCGAGGCGGCGATGAACTGGCTCCAGCACCCCGATCCCACTCTCCTAAAGCCCCTGTAAGGCCCGGTATTATGGGCGGATGCCCGGTCTCGCCCCACGCTGCGTCTCCCTGGTGCGTCACCCCTCGACGCCGGCCCCAGCCGTGCGCCGGATCGACGTCGAGCTCGCGTCCACGCCGGAGGGCGGACTGCGCATCAGGTATTTCCTCGACGGCGACGTGAGCGCGATCGCGATGCCGCCGATGGCGCCGCCGCGCCAGACCGACGGCCTCTGGCAGCACACTTGCTTCGAAGCCTTCATCGGCGGCCAGGGCTCGCGCGCCTACTGCGAGTTCAACTTCTCCCCATCCACCGAATGGGCGGCCTACGGTTTCTCCGCTTATCGCGCGGGCATGGTGCCGATCGAGTACACGAATCCGCCGACCGTGGCGGCCAGCATCACCGAGGACCGCATCGCGCTCGAGGCCGTGATCCCGCTCGAAGCGCTGCTCGCGCTGCCCGGCGACGGCACCCTGCTGCTCGGACTCGCGGCCGTGATCGAGGACCAGAACGGCAACCTGTCGTACTGGGCGCTGGCACATCGCGCCGAGAAGCCCGACTTCCACAGCCCCGCCGGGTTCGTGGTGGAGATCGAGCGGGCCAGCACGTGGTGAAGATTCGGGCATCGATCGCCTGCTCGACGAGCCGGACCTGCGCCGGCCGCTGGCAGGACGACGCGTCGCGCTGCTCGCGCACCCCGCCTCCGTCACGTCCGACCTCACTCACTCGCTCGACGCGCTCGCAGCGACGGGCGACGTGAGGCTCACCGCGGCCTTCGGGCCGCAGCACGGCCTGCGCGGCGACAAGCAGGACAACATGGTCGAGTCGCCGGACTTCAACGACCCGGCGCTCGGCATCCCCGTGTTCAGCCTGTACGGCGAAGTGCGGCGGCCCACCGACGCGATGATGGACACGTTCGACGTGCTGCTCGTCGACCTGCAGGACCTCGGCTGCCGCATCTACACGTTCATCACCACGCTGCGCTACGTGCTCGAGGCCGCGGCGCAGCACGGCAAGTCGGTGTGGGTGCTCGACCGGCCGAACCCGATCGGTCGTCCGGTCGAGGGCCTGAGCCTGCGAGCGGGCTGGGAGAGTTTCGTCGGCGCAGGCGAAATGCCGATGCGCCACGGGCTGACGCTCGGCGAGCTGGGCCACTGGTTCGTGCGCCGCTTCTCGCTCGACGTCGACTATCGCGTCGTGGAGATGCAGGGCTGGGAGCCGTCGCTGGCGCCCGGGCACGGCTGGCCGATCGGCGAGCGCACCTGGGTGAACCCGAGCCCGAACGCACCGAACCTGTGGATGGCCCGCTGCTATCCGGGCACGGTGATGCTCGAGGGCACCACGCTTTCCGAGGGCCGCGGCACGACGCGCCCGCTCGAGCTGTTCGGCGCGCCGGACATCGACGTGACTGCGATCGTCGCCGAGATGCAGCGCCTGGCTCCCGAATGGCTGCACGGCTGCCGGCTGCGCCCCTGCTGGTTCGAGCCGACGTTCCACAAGCACGTCGGGCAGCTGTGCGCCGGGCTGCAGTTCCACGTCGAGGATGGCAGCTACGACCACGCGGCGTTCCGGCCGTGGCGGGCCCAGGCCCTTGCGTTCAAGGCGTTGCGACGGCTGCGGCCCGACTACGACCTGTGGCGCGACTTCCCTTACGAATACGAGCGCGGCCGGCTCGCGATCGACCTGATCAACGGCAGCGAGCTGCTGCGTCGCTGGGTGGACGATCCCGCGGCGACGCCCGCCGACCTCGAATCGCTGGCGTCGGCCGACGAACGGTCGTGGCGCGACGAGCGCGAAAGCGTGATCATCTACCGCTGAACGCAAACAACACGAACATTGCCGGCCGCGGCGACCAGGGGGCGTGGTGGACACTGACGACAGGGCTGCAAAGGCTCGCCGCATCCGGCGCGTGCTCGTCGCGCTGATCTTCTTCGCTGCGGCGCTGAACTACGTCGACCGGCAGGTGCTCGCGCTGCTGAAGCCGATCCTGCAGGGCGAGTTCTCGTGGGACGACCGGGATTTCGCCCACCTCGGGTCGGTGTTCCAGCTTGCGGCGGCCGTCGCCTTGCCGTTCGTCGGCTGGTTCGTCGACCGGATCGGCGTGCGCTGGGGCTACCTGCTGGCGGTCGGAGTCTGGAGCGTCGCCGGCATTGCCCATGCGTTCGCGACGACCATGCAGCAGTTCGTGACGGCCCGCGCGGTGCTGGCCGTTGCCGAGTCGGTGCACACGCCGGCGGCGGTGAAGAGCCTCGCGACCTACCTGCCGCTGAAGGAACGGTCGCTGGGCATCGGGCTGATGAACACCGCGCCAAACGTCGGCGCGGTCCTCACGCCGTTGCTGATTCCCCCGATCGCGCTGGCTTTCGGCTGGAAGAGCGCGTTCATCCTGACCGGCGCGCTCGGGTTCGTGTGGATCCTGTTCTGGTGGCCCAGCGTGCGTCGCCTCGAGCCGGTGCGTCAGCCGTCGTCCCAACCGACGGCGGCGCTGCGCCCGCCGGTCCGCTGGTCAAGCCTGTTCAGGGACCGACGGACGTGGGCGTTCGTGGGCGCGAAGCTGATGGTGGACCAGGTCTGGTGGTTCATCCTGTTCTGGACCCCGGATTTCTTCCACCGCGTCTTCGGCATGGGCCAGGCACAGCTCGGCTGGCCGATCGCGATCATCTACTCGATGGCCGCGGTCGGTGCGCTGTCGAGCGGCATGCTGTTCCCGCGGCTGCTGGACCGCGGGTACGCGATGAATCGCGCGCGCAAGATCCCGATGCTGGTCTACGCACTGCTGATCCTGCCGATCCCGCTCGCGATCACCGCCGGGTCGCCGTGGACCGCGGCGCTGATCATCGGGCTCGCGCTGTTTGCGCACCAGGGCTTCATGACCAACCTGTTCGGGCTCGCATCCGACGTCGTGCCGCCGGCGGTGGTCGCCACGGTCATCGCCCTGGGCGCGGTCGCGGGCAACCTGTCCGGTACCGCGATCATCGAGCTTGCAGGCTGGTCGCTCGCGAACGGCCACGGCTACTGGCCGATGTTCGCGATCTGTTCGAGTGCGTACCTGCTGGCGCTCGGCTGGATCCACCTGATGCTGCCGCGGCTGCAGCTCGCCGAGGACCTGGAGCAGAAGGCCGCGACCTGATTCACCGGGACGTCGCGTCGCCGTCACGAGCACGCTCATCTCGCCCAGGTTCGAGATCGCGCAGCGCAGCGTGTCGCCGTGCAGCGACCGGGCCGGCGCCCGGCGGCGTGCCCGTGAGGATCACGTCACCGGGACGCAGCGAGAAATACTGGCTGGCGTGCGCGACGATTGCGGGGACGTCGAAGATCATGTCGCGCGTACTGCCCGCCTGCCGAGTCACGCCGTTGACCTGCAGCGAGACCGCGAGGTCGGCAATTTCCCCAGCCTCGTCCGGCGTCGTGAGCCAGGGGCCGAGCATCGTGTAGCCGTCCAGCGACTTGCGCAGCCCGCGATCCTCGTCGCCGCGCAGCGTGAAGTCGATGGCGATGCAGTAACCCGCGACGCAATCGAGCGCGTCGGCCGGACGCACGCGATCGACCCGCCGACCGATCACCACCGCGAGTTCGACCTCGTGATCCGTCCGGCGGCCAGGAAAGCGCAGTTCGAGGCCGTCCGCCGGTCCCGCCACCGAGGTCGTGGCCTTGAGGAACAGGTCGGGTGCAGCCACCGGCGCATGCGCTGCAACCCGCTCGACTCCGCTGTAGTTCGAGCGCACGGCGATCACCCGCGGTGGATTCGCGATCGGTGAGCGCAACCGCACTCGATCGAGGTCGAGGCGTGGCGCCGTCGCCCACAGCGACTCGATGCGGTCACGCAGCACGTCGAGGTGGGTGATCACCGTGTCGCCGGATGCGCCGTCCGCGGCTGCAAGGCCGTCGAGGGCTCCGGTGACGTCATGAACCTGCGTGCCGCGGACGACGCCGAGCCGCGCCTGGTCGAACCAGCAGAGTCTCACGGGGCGCCGCTACTTCTCGACGCCTAGTGTCGCGAGCAGTCGCCGCGCGCCGGCCTCGATCTGGTCCATCATCAGGTCGAAGCCCTCCTCCGCGCCGAAGTACGGGTCCGGCACTTCGCGGTCGCCCAGGAAGAGCTCGACGCGGGTTGCGACGCCGGGCGGGCGACGCTGCAGCAGCTGTTCGACGTTGTCCTTGTCCATCGCGAGGATCAGGTCGCTCTGTGCAAAATCTGCCGCAGTGATCTCGCGGCAACGGAACGAGCCCAGGTCATAGCCCCGCGCGGCACAGGCGGCGATCGTGCGCGGATCGGCCGTGTCCCCGGCGTGCTTGTCCTTCAGGCCCGCCGACGAGAACTGGACGTCCGGCCCGGCACTCGATTCGGCCGCGAGCCGGCGGCACACCGCCTCGGCGGCGGGCGACCGGCAGTAATTGCCTGCATCCACGAACAGAATCTTCATCAACGCCCTCCTGTCTCTTGCTCACAGTTCGCCACGGCAGCGTCGAGCCTGTCCAGCCACTCACGCCCGTAGCGCTCCACATACCAGTCCCGCAGGCCGCTGGTGGCCGCGCGGAACGCTTCCCTTTGCGCCGGCGTCGCGACGTCGACCGTGCCACCGGACGCGGCGAACGCGGCGAGAGCGGGCGCCTCGCGGCTCGCCGCGGCCTCGCGCGTCGTCCGCGCCAGCACCCTGAATCCCTCGGCGACGACCGGCTTCAGGTCGTCCGGCAGCGCCTGCCAGCGTCGTTCCGAATACCACCACAGCGCGCCCATGTAGCTGTGATGATCGACCAGCAGGTAGCGCAGGTGATCGTCGAGGTTCATGCCCACGACGTCCTGCACGCTGTTCTTGGTGCCGTCGAGCAACCCGGCGCTCAACGCGTAGTAGACCTCGGACCACGGCAGCGGCGTCGGGCTCGCGCCAAGCTCGCGGACCATCTCCTGCTCGAGCGCCGACGGCAGCGTGCGGATGCGCAGGCCGCGCAGGTCCGCAGGCGAGCGGACGCGCACGTCGGTCGTTGCGATGCTGCGCCAGCCGCCGGTGTTGCCAACGGCCATCAGTCGTATGCCGAGGCCCTGCTCGAGGATCGCGGCGCCGATCGCCCGCGGAAACGGGCCGTCCATCACGCACTCGGCCACCGCGTCGCTCGAGAACGCGTACGGCAGGTCGAGCGCCTGCACCGGACCGAACAACGGCGCCATGCCGCCCACCGTCGCCTGGTGCATCTCGAGGATGCCGCCTTTCAGCGCCTCGATGCACTCACGTTCACTGCCGCAGAACTGTCCCGACGGAAAGATCTCCACGGCCACGCGCCCGCCCGCCGCGCGCTCGACGCTCTGCTTGAACGCGAGCGCACCGACGTAGTCCTCGTCGTCCTTCGACGCGAGGAACGCGATGCGGATCGTCACTTCGGCCCGGTCCGCGCGCGCCCGGAAGATGCCGATGGCGCAGACCAGCACGATCACGGCCAGCAGCACCCTGAGCAGCGTCTGGTGGTTCACGGCGCGGTCACTGAACGAGGCCGAGCCAGCGCGGCACGGTGAGCGTCAGCGCCGGGAAATACGTGATCAGGAAGATCACGAGCACTTCCACCGCGAGGAACGGCAGCATCGCGCGCGCGATGCTCTCGACGCGCTCGCCGGAGACCGACGCCGTGACGAACAGCACGAGGCCCATCGGCGGCGTGGCCAGGCCGATGGTCAGGTTCACGCACATCACGAGCGCGAAGTGGACCGGATCGACGCCCATGCCGACGAACACCGGCGCGAGCACCGGGCCGAGGATCAGGATCGCGGGGCCCGCGTCCAGGAACATGCCGACGACGAACAGCAGCAGGTTGACGAGGAACAGCAGCAGGTGCACGTCGCTGGTGATCGCCAGCATCGCGCTCGCGATGCCCTGCGCCATGCCGGAGACGGTGACCAGCCAGCCGAACGTGACCGCGGCGCCGACCAGCAGCAGGATCACGCCCGACTGCATCGCGGTCGCGACGAAGATGTGCTTCATGTCGGCGAAGGTGACCGTGCGCAGCACGAACGGCGCGACGATCAGCGCATAGCCTGCGGCGACGGCGGCAGCTTCGGTGGCAGTGAAGAAGCCGGACAGCATGCCGCCGAGCAGGATCACCGGCATCACGAGCGCCAGCGCCGCCTGGCGGAACGCCTTGCCCCGCTCGCTCCAGGTGGCGCGGGGCGACGCCGGCGGCAGCCCGTAGCGCGTCGCGAGCAGTCGCGTCACGAGCATCAGGCCGAGCCCGATCATGACGCCGGGGACGATGCCGGCAGCGAACAGCGCGCCGATCGAGACGTTCATCACGAAGCCGTACAGCACCATGATGCCCGACGGCGGGATGATCGGGCCGATCACCGCCGCCGCGGCGGTCACCGCGGCCGCAAAGCTGCGCCGGTAGCCGTTCTGCACCATCGCCGGCACCAGCATCTTGCCGATCGCGGAAGCGTCCGCGACCGCAGAGCCCGAGATGCCGGCGAACAGCATCGAGGAGAGGATGTTGACCTGCGCGAGCCCGCCGCGCACGTGCCCGACCAGCGACAGGCTGAAGTTGACGATCGAGCGCGTGATGCCGCCGGCGTTCATCAGCTCGCCGGCCAGGATGAAGAACGGCACGGCCAGCAGCGGATAGCTGTCCACGCCGTTGTAGAAGCGGGACAGCAGCGCCGCGAAGTACTGCGTCTGGCCGTCCAGCAGCAGGCTGAGCCCCGGCCCGATCAGCAGTGCGAATACGACCGGCGCCCCCAGCGCGAGCAGCAGCACGAAGATCCAGAAGTACGCGATCGACATGGGCTCAATCCCCGGGCACGGCCGGCATCGCGCCTGCCATCACGATGCCCGAGGGTGCGCCGCTCACGTGCAGCACGAGTCGCAACAGCAGCTCGACGCCGACGAGGACCAGTGCTGCGAACGCAACCGGCACGATCGAGTAGATCCACGCCATCCTGATGTCCAGCGTGGATGCGGTGATGTCGAGGCCGCGCCGCCAGAACGCGAAGCGTCTCGATGAACAGCACGACCAGGATCCAGACGACGAGTACGTTGATCAGCAGGCTGACCGCGGCCAGCAGTCGCGGCGGCAATGCATCTGCGAACGAGACGATCGCGACGTTGGCGCCGCTGCGATACGCGTACGGCGCGACCAGCAGCACGGACCAGACCAGCGCGACGCGCGCGAGTTCCTCGGCCCAGTCGAGCGACTGGTTGAACAGGCCGCGGGAGACGATCTGCGCGAGCGCGAGCGCCAGCATCGCCGCGAGCAGCAGCGCCGCGGACGCGCGACCGAAGCGCGTCAGCGGCCGGTTGACGCGGCCCAGCCCGTCCACGATGCGCAGCAGCCAGGACTGCACTCTCACCGACTCTCCGCGTTCACCGCCGCCTCCCGGACGAAACAGGCCGCCCTTGCGGGGCGGCCTGCGTCGCATCAGCCGTCCGCCGCGGCCTATGCCGCGGCCCGGCGCCCGATCACTTCGATCCGCCGAAATTCATGCGGAACTCGGCGCCGAAGTAACGCTCGGCCTCGCGCGGGATCTGCAGGCGCGGCGCTCCGGCCGCATTCGGCGCGCCCGTCACCGCATTGCCCGAAGACGTCGCCATCACGGCGTAGTTCTCGTCGGTCAGGTTCCTCGCCAGCAGCAGCAGCCGGTAGCGATTGGCCTTGTCCGAGATTCCGAGCGTGAGGTCGAGCGTCGTGTATGACGGCAGCAGCAAGGCAGCCGGCTCGTTCAAGTCGGCGTACTGGTCGCCCGTGTAGCTGAACAGGATGGTGGGCACGACGTTGAAGTCGCCGAGTCTCCATCGTGTAGTCGGCGGCGAGAGTCGCCTTCCACTCCGGCGCGAGCGGCAGCTGCGTCCCGTCCCGCACGGTGGGCGTCGGCCCGGCGGCGTGAAGAACTCGTCGACCTTGGCGTCGGTGTAGGCGATGCCGCCCGAGAGCGACATGGCCTCCATCGGACGGGCGAGGAAGTCGAGCGACACGCCCTCCGTCGTCACCGTGCCGGCGTTCGTGAGCGTGCGTGATCACCGTGCCGTTGAGGATCGTGAAATTGTTGGCCTGGAAGTTGTCGTACTTGGCGTCCCAGCCGCGAGGTTCAGGATCAGGCGGTTGTCGAGCAGCGTCGACTTGAGGCCGATTTCGTAGGAATCGGCGGTCTCGGACTCGAGCGGCACCACGTTGTTGGCCGACATGTTGAAGAACACGTTGTACGCCGGACCCTTGTAGCCGCGGGCGTAGGTGAAGTAGGACATCACGTCGTCCGTGAAGTCGAACTGCAGGCCCGCACGACCCGAGAACTCGTCGGAGGAGTCCGAGCCCTTCAGCGTCGCGGTCGGGCCGCTGCCCGCGGGCTGCGGTTCGGACTGCCGGGACCGGCCGACCGGCGAGAAGTTGTAGGTGTGGTTGAAGCTCAGGTCGTCGTTCGTCCAGCGCAGGCCACCGATCAGCCGCCAGCGGTCGCTCAGGTTGAAGGTGCCGTCGGCGAACACCGCGAAGGTGTCGAAGTCCGCGCCGAAGTCCGCGTTGGCGGACGGGTACGTGTACGTCGAGGCGCCGGTCGTGCACGGCCGCTGGCCCGTTGCGTCGATCGCCAGCGTGCTCGCGGTGCACACCACGTCGTCGCGCTGGAAGTAGCGGTCGGCGTCGGTGGTCGCGTAGTAGAGACCGCCGACCCAGTCGACGAACTGCCCGCCCGGCGAGGTGATGCGCAGTTCCTGCGAGAACGTGTCCGGTCGTCTGCGGGCCGTAGTCGTGCTGCTGCGCCCAGATGTTGCCGACGTAGGGCGCCGGCACGTCCTTCCAGTCGCCCTCGCGCCACTCGGTGGCGTCCCAGGTGCGGTAGGCCGTGATCGAGGTGAGCAGGTAGTCGGCGAAGACGCCGATGTCGGCCTGCAGCGAGAGGCCCCAGGCCTCCTCCTCGGACTGCATCTCGAAGTTCTGCTTGATCTCGCGGGTCTCGGCGCCCTTGAAGTTGACGCCGGACCACAGCACGTTGCAGCGCCGCCGCGTTCACACCGGTGGGCGCCTGGCCGATGATCTCGGCGCAGCAGTTGTCGTCCGATTTCCGGTAGTCGCCGATGAAGGTGAGCTTCACGTCGTCGGTCGGGTCCGCGACCCAGATCGAGCGCACGCCCCAGCGATCGTAGCCGTTCACTTCGCCGCCGGCGCTCGTATCACTGATGTTGTCGATGTACCCGTCGAAGTTGCCGTAGAACGCGGTCGTGCGCGTGCGCAGCTTGTCGGAGATGGGCAGGTCGATCGCGCCGCGAACCCGGAACTCGTTGTCCTCGTACTAGGCGACGTCGGCGTAGCCGCCGAGTTCGTTGCCCGGCTGGACCGAGACGACGTTCACGACGCCCGCCGAGGAGTTCTTGCCGAAGAGCGTGCCCTGCGGGCCCGCCAGTACCTCGACGCGCTCCACGTCGTAGAGGTCGGCGAAGGCCTCGCCCGCCGAGGACATCACGACGCCGTCGAGCACGAAGGCCACGCTCGGCTGGGCGGCGATGGCGAAATTGATCGTGCCGACGCCGCGCAGGAACAGCGCCTGGTTCAGCGAGGTGTTCGTCTTGCGGATATTGAGGGTCGGCACCAGCCGCCTCAGCGCCTCGGTCGTCATGCCGCCGGTCGCGTCGAGCAGCGCCGCCCGTCACGACCGACACGGCGATCGGCACCTCCTGCAGGTTCTGCTCGCGCTTCTGCGCGGTGACGATGATCTCCTCGATCTCCGCGATCGGATCGCCCGACTCCTGCGCGCGGGCGGCGGGAGCGGCGGCGAGCGCCGCGACGACGGCGATGGCCACCGGACTGATGCGCTTGCGGGACGTGCGGACGTGCATGGCTTGTGTTCCCCCGGACTGTTTTGGATCTGTCGCGTTGCGGCCGCATGCGCGGCACGGACTCCTGATGAAAACGACGGTAGCACGATGATTCTATGTCTTACAACCCTTATATAAGACATCGCATTGCTGTTGCGCGCCGGCAACGGGGCGCGCTCAGCGGGCGCGCCAGGTCTCGCTGATCCGCGGCGTGGCGCCGAGCTCGCCCGTGTGCCGGACCGCCGGCCCGAGCGGGATCTCCGCGCCGGCGCGGGCGAACACCGCCATGCTCGTCGAGCGCCAGCACGAGCTCGTGCATCCGCCCCCCTTCGTATGCCTCGCCGCCCGGGAAACGGCGCCACTCGCCCCTGGGCAGGTAGACGCGCACGCGACCCGACGGGATCGAGGCAGGGCGCGACGAGCAGGTCGTCGCCGCAGAAGAACTGGTGGTCGAAGGCCCACGCCTCCGGCTCGTCCGGGCACGCGAGCGCCATGGCGCGCTGCACCGGCAGCCCGGTCGTCGCTGGCCTGCTCGACCGCGCGCCACAGGTAGGGCAGCAGCCGGTAGCGCAGCTCGAGCGCCGCCATCGCCGCCCGCTCGGCCTCCGCGCCGTAGGACCACGGCTCGCGCGGCGCCGATGCCGTGCAGGCGCATGTGCGCGGAGAACACGCTCGCCTGCGCCCAGCGGACGTACAGCACCGGATCGCGCTGGTCGCCGTAGAAGCCGCCGACGTCCGTCGCATAGAACGGCGCGCCGGTCATGCCCCACGACAGTCCGCCGCGGATGCTCGCCGCGAGCCCGCCCCAGTCGGCCTGCGGATCGCCGCCCCACTGCGACGGATAGCGCTGCGAGCCCGCCCACGCGGCGCGGCTGAACAGGAAGCCGCCGCCCTTCGCGTACACGGCGCGCCGCCTCGTAGCACGCAGCGGTTGTAGAGCAGCGCGTAGACGTTGTGCAGCGCGTCGCCCTGTGCGCCGTCGGACGCGACCATGTGCGGCTCGACCTGCTCGCCGAAATCGGGCTTGATCATGTCCACGCCGAGCTCGAACAGCTCGCGGTGCCGGTCGCGCCAGTAGGCGTAAGCGTCGGGATGCGTGAAATCGAGCAGGCCCGATGCCGGCAGCGGCGTCAGCACCGCGCCGAATGGCTCGAGGTCCCACTCGTAGCGATAGGCCTCGCCGGTGCGCGCGTCCTTCAGCAGCCAGCCCTTCGCCGCCAGCTCGTCGAACAGCGGGTTGCGCACCGAGACCAGCGGGTATTCCCAGACGCAGATGCGGAAATCGAGCGCCTTCAGCTGCGTCGATCACCGGCCGCGGATCCGGATAGCGCGTCGGATCCCACTCGAAGGCGAATCGCGTGTCGGTGTCCTGCCAGGCGCGGCCGTCGAACGTGATCGTGTCGCAGGGCATGCCGCGCTCGCCGCACCTCGCGCGCGACCGCGAGGATCTCGTCCGCCGTACGGTAGTACGCCTTGGAGAGGATCAGGCCGAGGCTCCACAGCGGCGGCGACGGCGCGCGACCGGTGAGCGCCGTGTACTGGCCGAGGATCTGCGCGCCGTTCGCGCCGTCGAACAGGAACAGGTCGAGCGCCGGCTCGTCCACCTTGATGGCCGTAGGCGCGCTGCGACCACGGCGCGTAGCCGACGCCGTGCACGACGGGCGCAACCGTGTGCACGAACACGCCCCAGCCTTCCGGGCTCCACGCGAACGGCGCGTTCTTGTAGCTCACCTCGGCGTTCACGCCGAGCGCGTCGTGGTTGTAGGAGCGCACGAGCTGCCCGCGCCGGTCGAGGCGCCCCCATTTCTCGCCGAGCCCGTACACGGGCGTGTCGTGCCCGAGCTCGAGGCTGACGAACCACGCGTCGCCGAGGCGGGCGAACGGCGGCAATCGGAAGCGGCGCACGAAGTGCCCGTCGCTGGGCGACGACTGCACCGCGCGCCCCGCCACCGTGAGCGCGAACGACAGCGGCGCGTGGCCGATCTCGAGCACGCGGTCGCCGGCGACGAGCCGCGTACCGCCGTCGAACGGCCTCGACGCGCGCCGCGCAGCGGCGGCAGGCTCGCGCAGCAGGATGCCGTAGTCGCGCGACGCGGGCCCGAGCCGCAGACGCGCGCCGACTGTCCAGCAACGACGACGCGCAGGTCTCCGGCGTCCGTCGGCAGCGCTCACGCTGCCGTCGGCTTCGCGATCGCCGGCGCCCGTCACGCTCGACCGGCGGGATGCGCCCCCAGTTCGGCGCCTCGACGTCGAACGCGCCCATGTCAGGCGAGCTCGAGCACGGGCAGGTTCCAGCGCGCAGCGATGGCCCGGAGTGCCGCTTGTGGTCGCCGTAGGCGAGCGCGAAGTGGTGCTCGAGCCCCTCCTCCATGATCGTGCGCCCCACCTCGGCCGCCGGCCGGTCGAAGCGCACCGTGCCGGAGCAGCCCGTGAACGCCATCGGCGCGCGGATCACCTCGCGCGCCCGCGATCATCAGCTTGGTCTCGTTGCGCGCGCGCGACAGCCGCGCCAGCGTCACGCGGCCCGGCTTGATCGGGAACTGGTGCAGCAGCGGCATCCTGCGGTTGGTGTGGATCGTCGCCTCGGCGTGCGCCTCCGGGTCGCGCATCGACATCGGCGCGAGCCCGCAGTGCCAGAGCACCGCCGTGTCGTCGGCGGGCGTGATGTCCACGAGGTCCGCCATCCAGGCCGGCTCGCCCGCCAGCTCCTGCAGCATCAGCTGCGACAGCGAGCCGTGCACGTCGGCCTCGCAGGCCGACGGCACCTGCTTCTGGTTCATCATCGCCATCGGGCCGCACGCCGCGCAGCCGTATTCGGTGAACATCTCGGGCCAGCAGCGCACCGCGAGGCCGCGGCGCGTCGCTCTCCTGCTGCACGTCCTCGAGCGCGCAGAACACGCGGAACGAGCGGTCGAGCTGCTCCTGGTCCACCGCATCGAGCCCCTCGAGCTCCGCGGCGGCGCCGGCCCGCGCCGCGCCGACCCGCGCCGGGTCCATGGCCCGCGCCTTGTCGAACAGCTGCCCGAGCTGCACGGTCTCGACGCGCATGCCGGCGAGGTCGAACAGCAGCTTCTCGTCGTACTCGCAGGTGTCGAAGCCGTCCGGATGCTTGCCGACGACGGTGATCTTCGAGCCGCGCAGCGAGTCGAGCACGCGCTCGGCCGCGGCGTCGGCTGCCGGCCGGCGACGGCTGCGCGCGCGACGGCACGGCCACCGCCGGCGTCGCGAGCGCGCGCAGGCTGTCCGCGAGGTCGGGCGCGTCGGGCGCGGCGTACAGCCAGCCGTGCGGCACGCCGGCCCGACCGAGCGCGTGCGCGGCGAGGTTGAGCCCGCAGTAGGCGTTGAGGCGCAGCCGCCCGCCGATGCGCGGCTCCGGCACGGCCCAGATCGCGATCGGCGTGGTCGCCTCCTTCGCGAGCTTCACGGTCATCGTCGCGTCGGTGAACGTGACCTGCAGGATCAGCAGCAGGTCGATCGGACCCGCGGCCCGGATCTCCGCCACGGCCCGCTCCGCCGCCGCACGGTCGAACAGCAGCTCGCGCGGCCCGACCGTGCGGATGCCCGCGGCCTCGAGCGCCGCGAACGCCTGGTCCTTCATGTCCTCCGCGAAGGGGACGTCGAAAGTGGGGCGCGCCAGCACCGCCACGCCGTAGGTCAGCGACATGTCATCCTCCGAATCCGGCATAGGCGTGCCGGAAGCTCGAATCCGCGGGCTCGACTCGCGCGCCGCCCGGCCCCGAAGCACGGGTGCGTGTGCCACGGCCGCGCCGCCGCGTCGGTCAGTGCATTCAGTTCGCGCATGTAGGGAACGGCTTCGCCGCGCAGCTGGTCGCGGATGCCGTCCCAGTCCGGAAATCGCTGGAACGCCTCGAGCCAGATGGCGCGGCCCGCGAGGTAGCCGGACGCGCCGGCGGCATACGCGTAGTGCAGCACGCGCTGGAACTCGCGCCATGCCGGCCCCGGCCGACAGCATCACCCAGGGCCGGCCCGCGGCACGGTCGAGCTCGTCGAAGCAGCGCCTGCACGGCGCGCGGACCCGGCGCGCCGGGCTCCGGCACGTCACCCGCCGGCACCGGGCTCTCGAGCTTGAACAGATCCACGCCGAAGCGCGGGTCGGCGAAGGTGCGCACGCTGTCGATGACGAGCTGCGCCTGCTTGGTCTTCATCTCGACGTATTCGCGCGTCTGCTCGGCGTCGCGCGCCAGCGGATAGACGAGCAGCTCGAACACGAACGGGATGTCGTACCGGGCGCAGGCCTCGCCGATGCGCTGCGTGAATCCTGCTGCGCGGCGCAGACGGCCGGGTCGCGCGTCCGGCCGGTACCAGGTGAGCACCTTCACGGCGTCGCCGCCCGCGCGCTTGATCTTCTCGACCGACCAGTCGTCGATCTCCGACGACAGCCGGCCGCCCGGCGTCTTCGCGGAAGATCGAATCCTCGAGCGTCAGGATCAGGCCGAGCCGCGCGTCGAGCATGCGTGATTCCGCGCGGGTAGGCGTAATGCGGGTCGAGCAGCATCGCCGAGTCGACTCGCCCTGCAGCTCGCGGATCAGCAGCTCCTTGAAGCCCGCAACGTCCTCCCAAGGCGCCTCGGGCGTGCCGCGCTTCGCCTTGATCGGGTTCTTGATCGGCGGACGCTGGTCCACCGCCGTCATCTTGAAGCGCCCGGCCGCATCCGCCATGCGGCGCATGCCCCAGTATTTGCCCGGCGGATATCGTCATGCGGCGCCCCTCGATGGTCGAATCAGGCGGCGGGCTGCGCCGCGAGGAACGTCGTCGAGCTCGGCACGCGTGGGCGCCCCGCGCGCCCGCCGGCCGCGCTGGACCTTGAGTGCGGCGGCCGCGGAGGCGAAGCGCATCGCCGCCGCCTCGTCGCGGCCCTTCGGCCAGCGCCAGCGCGAACGCGCCGTGCCAGACGTCGCCCGCGCCGAGCGTGTCGACCACGGGCACGGCGAATGCCGGGAACCTCCGCAGCCCGCCGCCGCGCGTGCGCGTACACGCCCTCGGCCCCCGCGGTAACGGCAGCACCAGCCCGGCAGGCTCGCGCCCGACCTCGACCAGTGCCCGCCCGGGCTCGTCGATGCCGCTGATAATCGGCGAGCGCGTCGGCCGAGAACGCCACGTGCGTAGCCGCCCGCAGCAGCGCCCCGTCGGCCGGAATCGGGCGGTCGGCGTCGAGCACAGCCGGCAGCCCGGCGTCGCGGGCCGCGAGCAGCGCCGCGAGCGCGCCTTCCGGCCAGCGCGTGTCCGCGAGCACCGCGTCGGCACCGACGCCTGCGGCCGCAGGCAGCCACGACGGGTCCGTCGGCATCGCGGAATCGAGGTGGTTGACGATCATCCGCTCGCCGCGGGCGTCGACGATCACCGCGGACACCGACGATGCGCAGCCTGCGCAGCGGCGCACGCTCGAGCAGTCCACGTCCGTACGACTGGAGCTTCGCGACGATCATTCCGGCTGCGGCGTCGTCGCCGACGCGGGCGGCGAGCAACGCCTTGCCGCCGAGCCGGGCGATCGCCGACGGCCGCCGTGGCGGCCGGTCCGCCGCCCACGCTCTCGAAGCGGGTAGCACGATACTTCTCGCCGCGCTCCGGCAGCTCGGGCACGGAGAAGACGAAGTCCTGCACCGCATGACCCACGCAAAGGACAGTGGGCATCGCGGCTCCGCTCAGGACAGGGTGACGGCGTAGACGAGGTGGGTCGTGTCGCAGCGGCTCGTGCGCCACTCCACCCGCGTACCCTCGAGCGAGATCGCGATGCGCTCGATGTGCAGCAGCGGCGCGCCGGGCGCGAGCCCGAGCTTGCGGCAGTCTTCCTTGCGCGCGGCGTCGGCCCGCAACTCCTCCTGCGCCGAGACGATGTTTACGCCGTACTCGCGCTGGTACAGCGCATAGAGGGCGTTCGGCACCGGGTCGTGTCGCTCGAGCCCCGGGAAGAGCGCGGCGGGCACCACGATCTTCTCGAACACCGCCGGCCGGCCGTCGATGAGGCGCAGCCGGTTGACCTCGTAGACCTCGGCACCGGGCTTCGAGCGCGAGCTTCGCCGCTTCCACCGCGCGCGCGGCACGCCGCTTCAGCGTGTCGCCGGCGCTGGAGGGCATTGCGCGGGCCCCGCCGGGCCGGGCCATGCGGAAGAAACGAAACAGCGCGCGTTCCTGGGTGTGCTCGGCGACGTAGGTGCCCTTGCCCTGCCGCCGGTCGATCAGGCTGTCGGACGCGAGCGCGTCGAGCGCCTTGCGCACCGTGCCCTGGCTCACGTTCAGCCGGCCGGCCAGCGCCTGCTCCGACGGCAGCGACTCGCCCGGCCCCCACTCGCCCGCGGCGATCTGCTTCACGAGGAAGTCGTAGACCTGCTGGTACAGGGGACGGTAACGTGGCGACTCGTCCATGGGCGGTCCGTTCCGGTCGGGGCGTGCATCGTACGCGAGCGCTTGCGCGCATGTCCATTGTCTGCTGTATAGTATCTTATATAAGACTCGGCCGGCCCGTCGCCGCGGCCGCCCCCGGAGGAAGCACCCGTGACCACCCCGCAACTGCTCGTGCACGACCCGAAGGACAACGTCGGCGTCGTGGTCGTCGAGGGCCTGAGGCCGGCACCGACATGCTGTGCGTCGTCACGCACGACAATTCCGACTTCCGCCTGACCGCGAAGATGGACGTGCCGATCGGCCACAAGGTGGCGCTCAGGGACCTGAAGGCGGGCGACACGGTGGTCAAGTACGGCCAGGACATCGGCCGCATCGTCGCCGACGTCCGCCAGGGCGAGCACGTCCACGTCCACAACCTCAAGACCAAGCGCTGGTAAACGGAGGCCCACCATGAGCACGGGCAAGAAGATCTGGGCCTACCGCCGCGAGAACGGCCGCGTCGGCGTGCGCAACTACGTCGCCATCCTGCCGGTGGACGACATCTCGAACGCCGCCTGCGTGTCGGTCGCGGCCAACATCCAGGGCACGATCGCGCTGCCGCACGCCTACGGGCGCCTGCAGTTCGGCGAAGACCTCGACCTGCACTTCCGCACGATGATCGGCACCGGCGCCAACCCGAACGTCGCCGCCTGCATCGTGATCGGCATCGAGCCGCACTGGACGCAGAAGATCGTCGACGGCATCGCCGCCACCGGCAAGCCGGTCGCGGGCTTCTGGATCGAGGGCAACGGCGACATCGCGACGATCGCCGCCGCATCGCGCAAGGCCAAGGAATTCGTGCACTTCGCCAGCGAGCAGGTGCGCGTCGAGTGCGACCTCGAGGAACTGTGGATCGCGGCGAAGTGCGGCGAGTCCGACACGACCACGGGTCTCGCGTCCTGCCCCACCGTGGGCAACATGTACGACAAGCTGGTCCCGGCCGGCCTGTACGGCTGCTTCGGCGAGACCTCCGAGCTCACCGGCGCCGAGCACCTCGCAGCGGCGCGCGCCGCCACGCCCGAGGTGCGCGAGAAGTTCATGAAGACCTGGCAGGCCTACCAGGACGACGTGATCGAGGCGCACAAGACGTCCGACCTCTCCGACAGCCAGCCCACGAAGGGCAACATCGCCGGCGGCCTCACGACGATCGAGGAGAAGGCGCTCGGCAACCTCGAGAAGATCGGCACGCCACGTCAAGTTCATCGACGTGCTCGAGCCGGCCGAGGCGCCGGCGCGTGGCCCGGGCCTGTATTTCATGGACACTTCGTCCGCCGCGGCGGAGTGCTGCACGCTGCAGGCCGCGGCCGGCTACGTGGTGCACATCTTCCCGACCGGCCAGGGCAACGTGATCGGCAACCCGATCATGCCGGTGATCAAGGTGACCGGAAATCCGCGCACGGTGCGCCTGATGTCCGAGCACGTGGACGTGGACGTATCGGGCGTCGTCCGCCGCGAGATGACCATCGACCAGGCGGGCGACGCGCTGATCGACATGATCGTGCGCACGGCCAACGGCCGCTACACGTCCGCCGAGGCGCTCGGCCACCAGGAATTCGTGATGACGAAGCTGTACCGGAGCGCGTGATCCGCCATGGTGGAGCCGGTCAGACTGAGCCTCGCCGAGGCCGAGGCGCTTGCCTGCGACGCGCTGGTCGCCAGCCGCACGAGCCCTGAGAACGCGCGGCCGACGGCCCGCGCACTGGTAGCCGCCGAGGCCGACGGCCAGGCGGGTCACGGCCTGTCGCGCGTGCCCTCCTACGCGATCCAGTCCCGGGCCGGCAAGGTCGCGGGCTTCGCGAAGCCGCGTCGTCGAGAGAGTCGCCGGGGCGGCGTTGCGCGTGGACGCCGGATTCGGCTTCGCCTACCCGGCGATCGATCTGGCGATCGAGGCACTCGCGCCGCTCGCGATGGAGCAACGGCATCGCAGTCGCGGCGATCCACCGTTCGCACCATTTCGGCCAGGCGGGCGCACACGCCGAGCGGCTGGCGGAACGCGGCCTGGTCGCACTGGTGCTCGCGAACTCGCCGAAGGCGATGGCGTTCTGGGGCGGGCGCAAGGCGATGCTGGGCACGAACCCGCTCGCGTTCGGCGCCCCGCTGCCGGGCGGGGCTGCACCCGCTGGTCATCGACCTGGCGATGTCCGTCGCCGCACGCGGCAAGATCGTCGCCGCCGAAAAGGCTGGCAAGGCGATTCCCGGCCGACTGGGCGGTGGATGCCGAGGGCCGGCCGACCACGGACCCGAAGGCCGCGCTGGCCGGCACGCTGCTGCCGATCGGCGGCGCCAAGGGCGGCGCGCTCGCCCTGATGATCGAGATCCTCGCTGCAGCAGTCACGGGCAGCGCATACGGCTGGGAAGCGAGTTCGTTCTTCGACGACAAGGGCGGCCCGCCGAACATGGGACACGTGTTCATCGCGATGGACGCCGGCCGCCTGTCCGCGGGCGCGTACGACAGGCCGCATGACGACGATCCTGGACGCGATCGGCGCCGAGTCCGCCGCGCGGCTGCCCGGCACGCGTCGTCTCGAGAACCGCTCCCGCGCAGCCGCCGATGGAGTGTCCATCGCGGCGCCGCTGCACGCCGAGATCCGCGCGCTGATCGAGCGCCCTGCCTGAACGGATTCGGAGACCCGCATGGCCGAGATCGTCATCAGTGAGTTCATGGACGAAGCGGCCATCCGCGACACCTTCGGCGGCCGCAACGTCCTCTACGACCCGAAGCTCGTCGATGACGCGCCTCGCCTGCTCGCGGAGGTGCGCGACGCGCGCGCGCTGATCGTGCGCAACCGCACGCAGGTTCGCGGCGCACTGCTCGATGCCGCGACCAACCTGCGTGTCGTCGGCCGGCTCGGCGTCGGGCTCGACAACATCGACGTCGCGGCCTGTGAGGCGCGCGGCATCGCGGTCTACCCGGCGAGCGGCGCCAACGATCTTTCCGTGGCCGAGTACGTCATCACCGCCGCGCTCGTGCTGCTGCGCCGCGCGTGGTTCGCGACGAGCCGCGTGGCGGCCGGCGAATGGCCGCGCACTGACCTGATGGGACGCGAGCTCGGCGGCAAGCGGCTGGGACTGATCGGGTTCGGCGGCATCGCGCGCGTCACTGCCCGGATGGCCCGCGACCTCGGCATGACGATCTCCGCGTACGACCCGCTGCTGCCGGCCGACCACGCCGCGTGGTCGGCGGCGCGCGCGCCGCACGCTGGCGGAAGTCCTCGCGGAGAGCGACGTCGTCAGCCTGCACGTACCGCTGACCGCCGGACACGCGCAACATGATCGATGCCGGCGGCGATCGCCCGCATGAAGCGTGACGCGATCCTGATCAATGCGGCCCGCGGCGGCATCGTCGACGAGTTGGCGCTGGCCGATGCACTGCGCGCAGGGCGCCTCGGCGGTGCGGCGCTCGACGTATTCGAGCGCGAGCCGGTGGACGCTGCGTACGGCGCGCGCTTCGCTGGCGTCCCGAACCTGATCCTGACGCCGCACATCGCGGGCGTCACCGAGGAGTCGAACGTCCGCGTGAGCTCGGTCACCGCGCAGTCGGTATTGCGCCACCTGCAGGCATGAGCCACGCGCAGCACGAGGTCGACCTGCTCGTCGTCGGCGGGGGCATCAACGGCGCAGGCATCGCGCGGGACGCGGCTGGACGCGGCCTGAAGACGCTGCTCTGCGAGCAGCACGACCTCGCGTCGCACACGTCCTCGGCCAGCACCAAGCTGATCCACGGCGGCCTGCGTTACCTCGAGTTCTACGACTTCAGGCTAGTGCGCAAGTCGCTGCGCGAGCGCGAGATCGTGCTCACGTCGGCACCGCACATCTGCTGGCCGCTGCGATTCGTGCTGCCCCACGACGCGCACCTGCGCCCGGCGTGGATGATCCGCGCCGGACTGTTCCTCTACGACCACCTTGCACGGCGCCGGTTGCTGAAGGGCTCGGAGGGCGTGAAGCTGCGCAACCATCCCGCCGGCGCGCCGCTCGATGCCCGCTATACGCGCGGCTTCGTCTATTCCGACGCCTGGGTGGACGATGCCCGGCTGGTCGTGATCACGGCGATGGACGCGCGCGAGCATGGTGCGACGGTGCTGACCCGCGCACGCTGCGCGCGCCTCGAGCGCGGCGCTGATCGCTGGTCGGCCACGCTCGCGCACGCCGACGGCCGCGAGACCCGCGTCGCGGCGCGGGCCGTCGTCAACGCCACCGGACCCTGGGTCGACCGGTTCCTCGATGACGCAACGCCCGTGCCCGCCCGCGCCCATCCGCGCCAGGTAAAGGGCAGCCACATCGTCGTGCCGAAGCTCTTCGAGCACGAGTACGCCTACATCTTCCAGGGCGCGGACGGGCGCATCGTCTTCGCGATCCCGTACGAGCGCGACTACACGCTGATCGGCACGACCGAGATGGACTACACGGGCGACCTCGCGACGCCCGCGATCGCCGACCGCGAGATCGACTACCTCGTCGCGATGGCGAACCAGTATTTCTCCGGACACCTCGAGCGCAAGCACGTGGTGTGGACGTTCGCCGGCCTGCGCCCGCTGCTGGCGGATCCAGCGGATCGCGCCACCAGCGTCACGCGCGACTACGTGCTCGACGTGGATCGGCAAGGCCCGCCGATCCTGTCGATCTACGGCGGCAAGCTCACGACCTACCGCAAGCTCGCCGAGGACGTGGTCGATGCGCTGGCACCGGGGCTCGGCTGGCCGCAGCAGCACTGGACGGCGTCGGCTGCGCTCCCCGGCGGCGACATGCCGGGCGCCGACTTCGACAGGTTCCTCGCGAACCTGGCGTGCATCGGCTCCGTGGCTGCCGGCGCCCGCTCGCAAGGCGCTTCGCCCGGACCTACGGCACGCGTACGGCGCGCGTCATCGGCGACGCCGCGGTCGCTGGCGGAACTCGGCGACGAGGTGCTGCCTGGGCTGTACGCACGCGAACTCGAGTACCTGTGTCGCGAGGAATGGGCCTCGACGGCCGAGGACATCCTGTACCGCCGCACCAAGCTTGCGCTGCACCTCCCGCCCGGCAGCGAGCAGCGCCTGGACGAGTGGCTCCACCGACGCCCCGCCACGGAGCGCGACGCCGGCGCCATGTAGTAGGCTTGGGACCTCACAGAGGCCCGCGTATGCCGCGATTCGTGCTCGCCCTGGACCAGGGCACCACCAGTTCCCGCTCGATCCTGTTCGACCACGACGGCAGCGTCGTCGCCACCGCACAGCGCGAGTTCACGCAGCACTTCCCGCGCTCGGGCTGGGTCGAGCACGACGCCGAGGAAATCTGGGCGACGCAGGCGGCGACGATCGCCGAGGTGCTGGCACGCGCTCGCGCCACCGTCGCCGATGTCGCGGCCGTCGGCATCACGAACCAGCGCGAGACCACGGTGCTGTGGGATCGCGCGACTGGCCGTCCGGTCGCGCCGGCGATCGTCTGGCAGGACAGGCGCACCGCGGACGTGTGCGCGCGGCTGAAGGCCGACGGCCATGAGCCTGAGATCTCCCGGCGCACCGGACTGCTGCTCGATCCGTATTTCTCCGGAACCAAGCTCGCGTGGCTGCTCGACAGCGACCCGACGCTGCGCGCCAGGGCCGAGCGCGGCGAGCTCGCCTTCGGAACCATCGACTGCTGGCTGGCCTGGAAGCTGACGCACGGCGCACAGCACATCACGGACGCGTCGAACGCGAGCCGCACGCTGCTGCTGAACCTCGCCAGCGGCGAATGGGACGACTACACGCTGGACCTGCTGCGGATCCCGCGCGCCGTGCTGCCGCGCGTCGTGCCGTCGATGCTGCCCGCGGCGATCCGGCGCTTGCGAAGATCGGTGGCCACGACGTTCCGCTCGGCGGCATGGCCGGTGACCAGCAGGCCGCGCTGTTCGGGCAGGCGTGCTTCGAGCCCGGCATGGCGAAGAACACCTACGGCACCGGCTGCTTCATGCTGATGAACACCGGCCTCGACCCGCTGCACTCGACGAACCGGCTGCTCACCACGGTCGCGTGGCAACTCGACGCGCGTCATTACGCGCTCGAAGGCTCGGTGTTCGTCGGTGGCGCCGTGGTCCAGTGGCTGCGGGACGGGCTCGGCCTGATTGACCGCTCGTCGGACGTAGAGGCCCTGGCAGCCAGTGTGCCGGACACGGGCGGTGTGTACCTGGTGCCCGCGTTCACCGGCCTCGGCAGCCCGCACTGGGACGCCTACGCCCGCGGCACGATGGTCGGCCTTTCGCGCGGAACGACGCGCGGTCACGTTGCCCGCGCGGCGCTCGAGTCGATCGCTTTCCAGAGCGCGGAAGTGCTGGTCGCGATGCAGAAGGACGCGGGGCAGCCGCTGCGCGAGCTGCGCGTCGACGGCGGCGCCACCGGCAATGACCTGATGATGCAGTTCCAGGCGGACCTGCTCGGCGTGCCGGTCGTGCGACCGAAAGTCACCGAGACGACTGCGCTCGGCGCCGCGTATCTCGCGGGACTGTCGCGTGGGCTTCTGGAACTCGACCAGCGAGGTTGCCGCGAACTGGAAGGTGGACCGGCGCTTCGAGCCCGCGATGCCGCGCGACGAAGCGGCGGCACGGATGCGGCGCTGGTCCCGGGCAGTCGAGCGCTCGCGCGACTGGGACATCGCCGACTGAGGACGGCCGGGTGGGCAGGACAATAGCTCTCGCGACCCCCGTCTTCTTCGCGATGATCGCGCTCGAGTATTTCATCGGCCGCGCGCGCGGCCACGACAACTACCGCCTGAACGACGCCGTGAACAGCCTGAGTCTCGGCGTGATGAGCCAGGTGGTGGGACTGTTCACCCGCGCACTGACGGTCGGCATCTATGTCGTCGCGTTCGACGCGCTCGCGATCTGGCGGCTGCCGGCGGACCAATGGTGGGTGTGGGTGCTCGGCGTGGTGTTCTACGACTTCTGCTACTACTGGAACCACCGGATCGGCCACGAGAGCGCGGTGTTCTGGGCTTCGCACGTCGTGCATCACCAGAGCCAGGAGTACAACCTCTCGACCGCGCTCCGGCAGACGAGCTCGGGCATGCTGCTCGGCTGGATCTTCTACCTGCCGATGGCCATCGTCGGAGTCCCGCCGCAGGTGTTCGTGGTCGCGGCGATCATCGACCTGCTGTACCAGTACTGGATCCACACCGAGCAGGTGGGCAAGCTCGGCTGGTTCGACCGCTGGTTCGCCTCGCCGTCGAACCATCGCGTGCATCACGCCGTGAACGACCGCTACATCGACCGCAACTACGGCGGCATCTTCATGGCCTGGGATCGGCTGTTCGGCACGTTCGTCGAGGAGACGGAGCGCTGCGTCTACGGCACGCGCGCGCCGCTGAACTCGTGGGACCCGCTGTGGGCCAACGTCGAGGTTTACGCGGACCTCGCGCGCAAGTCCTGGCACGCCGATGCGCTGGCGCGACAAGCTGCTGGTGTGGATCATGCCGCCCGGCTGGCAACCGACGCTCGCGTCGGGCGCGCATTGGCAGAAGCCGCACTTCGACGTTGCGCAACTGCGTCGCTACGACCCGCCGATGACCAGCGGCATCCGGTGGTTTGCCGCGTTCCATTTCATTGCCGTGCTCGCGGCCACGACGCCGCTGCTCTGGTACTCGTCGGAACTCCCGTTCGCGGAGCTTGCGGCGTACTCGACCGCCGTGCTCGCGGTGCTGTGGCTCACCGGGGCCGTGATGCAGGGGCGAATCCGCATCCCGGCAGCACTCGGCATCGAGGCCGTCGCAGTCGCGTTGGTGCTCGCATCGATATCCGCGCGCGCGGAGCCCGCGAGGATGCCGGTCGTGACGGACGATGCGAAGGTGCAGCAGGCCGTGGCAGCGGCGCGCAACGAATTCCTGGCCGGGCAGGACTTCGACCGCTTCACCGTGACGGCGCTGGTCGAGGCGAAGGATGGGCGCTGGCTGCGGGGCAGCGTGGGTGGCGACGAACTCGCCTACCCAGCGAGCTGCGTGAAGCTGCCCTTCCTTGCAGGCGCAGTGCACTGGTGCAACGCGCAAGGCAAGGGCCCGGACTGTCTCGATGAATCGGTGCGGCCGATGATCGTCGAGTCGGACAACGTCGCCACCGGCGTGGTCGTCGACGCGATCAGCGGCGTCACGAACGGTCCGGCCGAAGGCGCGGACCTCGAGGCGTTCATCGAGAAGCGGCGCTACACGGAGCGCCTGCTCGACGCGGCGGGATTGCTCGGCAACCAGCGGCTGTTCACGAAGACCTATCCGACCAACTCCGGCGAGGGCCCGAACGGGATCGAGGAGCTCGCCTGGAAGAAGATGGGCCGCAATGCGATGTCGACGAATCTCGCGGCAAGCCTGATGCTCGCCGTGCAGAGCGGCGCGCTCGAGCCCCAGGCCAGGGACTACATGCGCGGACTGATGCGGCGGCCGACGTTCTCCAGCCAGGGATCGCTCGGCGGTGGACTGCCGCCCGGCACGCTGCACGAGAACAAGGTCGGCAACGCATTCGACACGCTCGAGGACATCATGTACGCCGAGTTACCGAACGGCCGCCGGCTTATCGTGGCGGCACTGTCGAATGGTTACGTCGAGGGCGAGCCCGAGCCCTGGGATATCGCGCGACTCAATCACTACACCGAGCTGCTGGTCGCGAAGCTCGGTCTCGCGAAGGGGTTGCCACGCCCCCGCTATCTTGAAGCCACAGCGGCAGGTGACGCCGGATTCAGCTGGAAACTCGCAGCGCCGGAGGACGGCCTATACGAAATTGCCGTGTGGTACGCGTCCGACCCCGCGGGAACGGAGGTAGCCGGATACACCGTCGTACACACGGATGGCACGCTCGTTGCGAGACTGGACCAGCGCGTGTGGGGCGGCCGCTGGATCAAGCTCGGCGACGTGCACCTCGCGCGCGGCTCGGGCAACGTCACGGTCTCGAGCACCGCGCCGGGCCGCCTCGATCCAGGCCGGCTGCGCGTCACGCGCTGGTCGAATCCGCCCGCCGCATCGTCAGCGGAAACGCCACCCCACTGACAGCCCGACGGCAACCGGATCTGCACCTACCAACGCATCGCCGTCACTGAGGATCCCCGCATCGTCGGCGAGATCGATCCAGCGCAGGTCGGCCTGCATCGCGAGCCGCTCGCTCCACCTGAACTCCGCACCGACCTCGGCGGCCGCTCCCAGTGAGCGTTGTCGATTGCGGCGCGACAGCACCGCAGGCTCTGAGTTCGTGTCGGCAAAATAGACCGCGCGGTTTATCCCTGCCCCCGCATAGGTGTGCACCGGTCCCAGGTCCGCCAGTGGGTATCGGACAGTGAGTAGATCTGCACCATCCCCGCGCTCCCGCTGGAGCGCGACGTGCCAGTCGTCGCCCGCCGCCTGGCGTTCGCCGAGCGTGTTCGAAATCCGACGCAGCCAGTCGGGCCCAGACCGGCGCGCCTTTGTCGAAGGAGGGTCGAACAGGTCGCGGACCAGTGCGAAACGGCCAGCGTCCGCGGCACCTCCTTCCATGAGGGTCGACGGCGTCGAAGGGTCCCCGGCCCGGGCCGGCCCTGCGACGCTGCAGGCAGCCAGGCCAACCAGGATCACGGTGTGCCAGCGTCTAGCGGTCATCACGCACCTCCTGTCGCGGACCGAGACTAGCGCGATGTGGGGCGTGTAAAGCGGGATCGCGCATGCCAAGCCAGCATGTGTGACGTGTGCCGCAGGTTGGGAGCGAACAACTCAGGATCAGGACAGGTGTCGGAGTTCTCTAGTAGGCCGTCAAGGCAGCTGCTGCGCGCTGCAATGCAGCGCATCGAGCCATGCACGTTCCAGCTCGCGCCTGGGTTAAGCTTCCGGGGTGCGCAACCTCACCCCCAGCACGATTCGCATCGGCCATCGCTATCGTCCGACACGACTGAACGGCCCGTACGACGCGCTGGTGATCGGGTCCGGCATCGGCGGCCTCACGACTGCGGCACTGCTGTCCGAACTCGGCTGGCGCGTGGCCGTGCTCGAGCAGCACTACACCGCGGGCGGCGCCACGCACAGCTACGACCGCGCGGGCTACGAGTGGGACGTCGGCGTCCATTACATCGGCGACATGGGCAAGCAGACGACCGTGCGCCGGATGATGGATTTCCTGACGCAGGGAAACCTCGGCTGGGCGCCGATGGACGCGCACTACGACCGGTTCTTCATCGGCGACCGCGTTTACGACGCCGTCGCGGGCCGCGAGGCGTTCCGGGACAACCTCGTGGGCTACTTCCCGCGCGAAGCAGCCGCGATCGACCGCTACCTCGAGCTGCTCAGCGAAGTCTCGCGCGGCATGCGCACGTTCTCGGTGGACCGCACGTTGCCGCCGTGGGCCGCGGCCGTCGCGGGCCCGATCCTGCGCTCGCGGCTGCCGCGCAGCTTCCGGACGAACCACGTGGGAAGTCCTGTCGGAAATCACGCAGGACCCGGAGCTGATCGCAGTGCTCACGGGACAATGGGGCGACCTCGGACTGCCGCCGAAGCGCTCGTCGTGGGTGATCCAGGCACTGGTCGCAAAGCACTACCTGCATGGCGGCTTCTACCCGATCGGCGGCGCCTGGCGCATCGCCGACACGATCCTGCCGCGCATCCGCGCCGACGGGCGGCGAAGTCTTCACCTACGCGCGCGTCGAGGAAATCCTGCTGCGCCACGGCCGCGTGCGCAGCGTGCGCGGCGTGCGCATGGCGGACGGCAGCGAGATCGCCTGCGACCGCGTCATCTCGGACGCCGGGGCCATGAACACGTTCGCGCACCTGCTGCCTGCACCGGCGCGCGCGCAGACCGGCTACGACGCCCTGCTGAAGACGGTAAAGCCGAGCATCGGCCACCTCGGCGTCTACATAGGGCTGAAGGGCACGGCGGCGGAACTGGGCCTGCCGAAGACGAACTTCTGGATCTACCCGGGCAACGACTACGACGGCGCGCTCGATCGCTTCCTCGCGGATCCGCATGGCGCCTTCCCGGCCGTCTACATCTCGTTCCCTTCCGCGAAAGACCCGGACTTCGAGCGCCGCCATCCGGGACGCTCGACGATCGAGATCGTGGCGCCTGCACCGTACGAGATCTTCGAGCCTTGGGCCAATACGACGTGGGGCAAGCGCGGCGACGACTACGAAGTGCTGAAGCACTCGCTTGGCGAGCGGCTGCTCGAGCACCTGTACGACAAGCTGCCGCAACTGCGCGGACGCATCGACTACTGGGAAGTCTCGACGCCGCTGTCGATGCAGTGGTTCTGCGGCTACGGCCGCGGCGAACTGTACGGCCTCGACCACGATCCCGGCGCGCATGAGCCAGGGCTGGCTGCGGCCGCGTACGCGCGTGCCCGGCCTGTGGCTCACCGGGCAGGACGTGATGTCCTGCGGCGTGACCGGCGCGATGATGGGCGGGATGGCCTCCGCGGTTGCGATCGCCGGCGCGCGGAAGTTGGGACCCGTGCTGAAGGGCGTGTTCGGCTGAAGCGACCGGCCGGCCGCCGTCAGCCGATTCCGAGCGCCCGCAGGTCCAGGTGCGTCCCCTTCACCGGCGGACACCAGTAGTACGCACCGGTCAGCGGTCGCGTGAAGCGGAAGATGGCATCGGTGATGCCGTCGTCGTGGCCCATCATGCGGCTCGAGCTGCGCCTCGAATGCGTCGAACGAGCGGCCGAAAGCGACGAACACCAGGCCCGCGCGCGAGCCTTCGGCCCACGGCATCGACCGACGCAGCACGAACGCATCCGGATCGAAGCTCTCCTGTGCCGTGCGCTTCACGTGCGCCGAAGGCGGCGCATCGTCGATCTCATCGTTGTCGTCGCGGCGCCGGCCGACGCTCAGGTCCTGCTCGTCGCGGCTCATCGCGTCGAACCGGTCGAAATCGTGCAGCCACTGCTGCACCGCGACGAAGCTCGAGCCGTCGAGGCCGGGGCCCGCCTTGCCGGCTGCCGCAGCGTCGAGGGCCCTGGTGCCAGTTGGATTCTCGGTGCCGTCCTCGTAGCCCGTGAGGTCGCGTCCCTCGCCGTGGCGGAACGCGTCGATCACCGACTCGAGTCGATACGCCGAGCCGACCATCACTTCGATCGAGCGCGTGCGGTGAACGAGCTCGCCCCGGTCCTCGCCACGGAGCCAGCACCAGAGCGCACCGTGCGTCGCCGGGCTCTCGAGTCCCTTGCCGGTGCCGGCGGGAAAATCGCGCAGACCCCGCACGTCTACTCCGAGTGCGAGCGCCGACGAACGGCCGATGCCGATCACCGTCTGCACCGGGTCAACCAGTTGTCCCAGCCGGCGCAGCGCCGGGCCCGGTCCGGCCTCGGGCACCAGGCCGAACGTCAGGTAGCGCGCAAGCGGCGGCACAGTGGCGAGGATTCCGGGCTGGATTGGTTTCATGGGCATGCCTCGTCGGGTCGCTGTGGTGTCAGGCGGACTGGTGCGCGCGGCGCCCGCGCCACGCCCAGATTACTTTGTGCAGCTCCATCAGGGCGAGCAGCGAGAGCGCCACGAACGGCATCATCACCCACTCGCCCCTGGTCAGCGGCGACACGGCCAGCACTGCCTGCAGCGGCGGGAGGTACATCGCCAGCACGTGCAGCGTGAGCGCACAGAGCACGCCCGCCGCCAGCAGCGGGTTGCTGGCAAGCGGCAGCCCGAAGATCGAGCGCGTCTCGGAGCGCGCGTTGAATGCGTCGACGTTCTGCATCAGCACCATCAGCAGCAGCAGTTCGTTGCGCGCGTGCTCGACAGGGGCGCCGGTCTTCAGCATCGCAGCGAACCAGACGAATCCGAGCGACGCCATCCAGCACGCCGGCGAGCACGCCGCGCTCGATCATCAGCCGGTCGATCAGCGGCTCGCCCGGGCGACGCGGCGGCATGCTGAGCTCGTCACCATGCCCGCGCTCGAACGCGAGGCCGACGTCCTGGATGCCGTTGGTGACGAGATTGAGCCACAGCAACTGCACGGGCAGCAACGGCAGCGGCAGCCCCGCGACGACCGCGAGCCCGACGGTGAGGACCTCCGCGATGCCGGCGGCGATCAGCAGGTAGACGACGTTGCGGATGTTGCGGTACGCGATCCGCCCTTCCTCGATGCCATTGACGATCGTGGCGAAGTTGTCGTCGCTCAAGACGAGATCCGACGCCTCGCGGGCGACGTCGGTGCCGCCCTTGCCCATCGCCACGCCGATGTTGCCGCGCCTCAATGCCGGCGCATCGTTGACACCGTCGCCGGTCACCGCGACGAAGTGACCCGCCGCCTGCGCCGCCTCGACGATCGACAGCTTCTGGTCGGGCGTGACTCGCGCGAACACGCGCGCACGGTCGATCGCCGAGCGCAGCTGCACCGTTCCGCCCTGCGCAAGGTCCCGGCCGCTGACGACCTCGTCTGCCTGGGAAGCGATACCCAGGTCCCGCGCGATCGCGAGCGCAGTCAGCGGATGATCGCCGGTCACCATGATCACGCGGATGCCCGCTTGCCGGCAGCGCTCCACGGCGTCGCGCGCTTCGGGACGCAACGGATCGATCAAGCCGACGAGGGCCACGAACTCGAGCCCGGCCGGCAGCATGGGCACCGTTCCGGCATCGATGAATGCCGAGGTCTGGCGAGTCGCGAGCGCGAGCACCCTGAGGCCGCGTGCCGCCATTTCCTCGCCAGTGCGGCGGATGCGCTGCAGGTCGTCCGGATCGAGCGCGCACATCGCGAGAACCTGCTCAGGAGCGCCCTTGACCGCGATCCAGGTCGCGCCTGCCCGCGCGTGGAACGTCGCCGCATAGGCCCGCTCCGGCTCGAACGGGATCGCAGCCACCTCGGGCCAGTCACCAGCAGCGCTGCACGCGTCACGCCTCCCTTGCCGGCCAGCGCCAGCAACGCGATATCGGTCGGATCGCCGCGACTGGACCAGTGGCCGTCCTGGCTGACGAGGTCCGCTTCATTGCAGGCCGCAGCGATCTCGAGCGCGCTCACGATTCGCGCGTCGCCCGGTTGGGCAACAGGTCCGCCGCGCAGGCGAATCTCGCCGCTCGGAGCGTAGCCGGCTCCGCTGACGTCGAACGCCCGTCCGTCCGCAAGGCACAGTTCGCGCACCGTGAGTTCGTTGCAGGTGAGCGTGCCCGGTCTTGTCGCTGGCGATCAGCGTGCAGCTGCCGAGTCCCTCCACCGCCGGCAGGCTGCGTACGATCGCGCGGCGGGCCGCCATGCGGCGTGCGGCGATGGCCAGCGTTACGGTGATGGCCACCGGGAGGCCCTCCGGGATTGCCGACACCGCCAGCGCCACCGCAAACAGGAACATGCTCGCGATGCTTTCGCCGCGCAGCACCACTCCAAGCAGGCCGATGACGACGGCAGCGACCAGCACGACGATGGCGATGACCCGCGCGAACCGCTCCATTCGCCCGACCAGTGGTGCCTGGCCCGCCTCTGGTCGTGGACATCGTGACCGCGAGCCCCCCGACCACGGTGGCTGCACCGGTCGCGACGACCTCGCCTTCGGCACGGCCGCGCACGACGACGGACCCGGCGAATGCCCGGTCCTTGCGCTCCAGTGGCGGCACGTCTGCGGGTGCGTGCCAGTGCGGGTCCTTCGTCACCGGGACGGACTCGCCGGTCAGCAGCGCCTCGTCGATCTCGAGGCCATGTGCTTCGAGCAGGCACAGGTCTGCCGGCACGCGCTGCCCGCTCTCCAGCCACACGACGTCGCCGGGGACCAGTTGCTCGGCGTCGATCTCGACGGCAGCCCCGTCCCGCACGACCGTCGCGCGGATGCGCAGCAGCTGCTGCAGGCTGCGACTCTGCTGCTCGGCGCGCCACTCCTGCCAGGCGCCGAGCGCGGAGTTCACCAGCAGAACGACGCCGATGAACGCCGCATCCGTGAAGTCGCCCATCGCGAGCGCCACGGCCGCGGCTGCGAGCAGCACGTAGATCAGCGGGCTCTTCAGCTGGCCGACGACGATGGCGGCCAGCCGTGGCGGCGGTTCGGACGGCAATACGTTCGGCCCGAACCGGGCGAGCCGTTCGCGCGCCTCAGCCGAGGTCAGGCCCTGTTGCCGTGCGTCCACCGCGCCATTACAGACCCGGTTCGGGTCCGCTGGAAATGGGGACATTCTCTATTTCCGGCATCCCGGAAATGGAGAATGTCCCCTTTCCCGTCAGTACGCCCGCTTCTTCGTATCGATCATCCGCAGGATCAGCGGCGTCAGGATGATCTGCATCGCGAGCGGCAGCTTGCCGCCGGGCAGCACCAGCGTGTTCGGCCGCGACATGAACGAGTCGTGGATCATCGACAGCAGGTACGGGAAGTCGATGCCCTTCGGGTTGGCGAAGCGCACGATCAGGAAGCTCTCGTCCGCGGTCGGGATGTCGTTGGCGATGAACGGGTTCGACGTGTCCACGGTCGGCACGCGCTGGAAGTTGATGTGCGTGCGCGAGAACTGCGGGCAGATGTAGTTCACGTAGTCGGGCATGCGGCGCAGGATCGTGTCCACGACCGCCTCGGTGGAGTAGCCGCGACGGCTGCGGTCGCGGTGCAGCTTCTGGATCCACTCGAGGTTGATGCTCGGCGCCACGCCCACCAGCAGGTCGACGTACCGCGCGACGTCGTGCTCGGGTGTCTGCACGGCGCCGTGCAGTCCCTCGTAGAACAGCAGGTCCGAGCCCTCGCCGATCTCCCGCCACGGCGTGAACGTGCCCGGCTCGCCGCCGTACTTCGTACCCTCGTCGGCGTCGTGGATGTAGGTGCGCGCACGACCTTTGCCGGAGAGCGAGTAGCTCTTGAACAGCTCCGCCAGCTCGCCGAACAGGTTCGACTCGGGGCCGAAATGGCTGAAGTTCTTGTTACCGACCGCCTCGGCCTCCTTCATCTTCTGCCGCATCTCCGTGCGGTCGTAGCGATGGAATGCATCGCCCTCGACGATCGCGGCATCGATCTTCTCGCGGCGGAAGATCCACTCGAACGTGGTCTTGACGGTGGTGGTGCCGGCTCCCGAGGAACCGGTCACCGCAATGATGGGGTGTCTCGCCGACATGGTTAGGCTCCGTTGAGATCGTCAGCCGCTGCGGAACAGCGAGCGCTCGCCGAACAGCGGCGAGCTGTAGGGCTTGTCCTCGCCCCGGTCGTATTCCGCGTGGTAGCGCTCGACGCGCGCCACTTCGGAGCGCGAGCCGAGGATCACCGGCACGCGCTGGTGGATGCGCTCCGGCACGACCTCCAGGATGCGGCCGCGGCCGGTCGACGCGGCGCCGCCCGCCTGCTCGACGATCATCGCCATCGGGTTCGCCTCGTACAGCAGTCGCAGGCGCCCCTCGCGATTGGCTTCCTTCTGGTCGCGCGGGTACATGTAGATGCCGCCGCGCAGCAGGATCCGGTGCACGTCGGCGACCATCGAGGCCACCCACCGCGTGTTGAAGTCCTTGCCGCGCGGGCCTTCCTTGCCGGCCTTGCATTCGTCCACGTAGCGCGCCACCGGCGGCTCCCAGAAGCGCCGGTTCGACGCGTTGATCAGGTAGTCGGAGCCTTCTTCGGGCACGCGGATGTCGGGGTGCGTCAGCACGAAGTTGCCGATCTCGCGATCCAGCGTGAAGCCATGCGTGCCCCGGCCGACCGTCAGCACGACCTGCGTGGACGGGCCGTAGATCGCATAGCCCGCCGCGAGCTGTCGCGTTCCCGGCTGCAGTACGGCCGACGTATTGCGCGTCGTCTCCGGCAGCGCCAGCACCGAGAAGATCGATCCGACCGGCAGGTTCACGTCGAGGTTGTTCGAACCGTCCAGCGGGTCGTAGACCAGCGCCAGCCTGCCCGCGCCCTCGACGAAGTGGACGTCCTCGCGCTCCTCGGAAGCGAGCGCGCCGACGAGCTCGCTCCACTCGACGCCGCGGGCGAACAGTTCGTCCGCGAGGACGTCGAGCTGCTTCTGCTGATTCGCCTTGCGTGTTCTCCGTGCCCGCGAGCCCTGCGAGCCCCACCAGCGGGCCCTTGCCCACCGCCGCGGAGATCGCCTTGACGACCGCCGCGACGTCGACGAGCAGCGCGGCCAGCTCGCGGCCGTGCGGGCCCTCGGGGACCTGCTGGATCAGGAACTTGGAAATGGTCGTGTAGCCGGGATTCAGCATGGGGCCTCCTCCGTGGAGCCTCGGTTGCGAGCGGCGTCGAACACGCGGCTCGCACGGATGTCCTCCGCCTCGAGCGTCGTGAGCATCTTGCCGTCTACCCGGCCCGCCTCGAGCAGGCGTCGCGCCTGCCTCAGGCGGGCGCGATCGAGCGCATTGCGCAGCGATCGGGCGTTGGCGAAATTGGGTTGTGAGCGCCGCAGTGCCAGGTACTCACCGAGCGCATGCCGGGCCGGGTCCGAGAGACTGAGGCCGAGCGAGGCGACCATCTTCTCCGCGATCGCCTCGAGCTCCTCGACGCTGTAATCCGGGAAGTCGATGTGATGGGCGACGCGCGAGCCGAGGCCCGGGTTGCTCTGGAAGAACGTGTCCATCCGGCCCTTGTAGCCGGCGAAGATCACCACGAGGTCGTCGCGCTGGTTCTCCATCACCTGCATCAGGATCTCGATGGCCTCCTGGCCGTAGTCGCGCTCGTTCTCGGGGCGATAGAGGTAGTAGGCCTCGTCGATGAACAGCACGCCGCCCATGGCCCGCTTCAGCACTTCCTTGGTCTTCGGCGCAGTGTGGCCGATGTACTGCCCCACGAGATCGTCGCGCGTCACGGCGACCATGTGTCCCTTACGCACGTGGCCGAGCCGGTGCAGGATCGTCGCCATGCGCATTGCGACCGTCGTCTTGCCCGTGCCCGGATTTCCGGTGAAGCACATGTGCAGCGACGGCTTCGTGGACGCGACGCCGAGCTCGGCACGCGCCTTCTCGACCACGAGCAGCGACGCGATCTCGCGGATGCGCAGCTTCACCGGCGCGAGCCCGACGAGCTCGTGGTCGAGCTCGTCGAGGACCGCGCCGACGCCGGACTCGGCCAGCAGCGCCTTGAGATCGAACGTCTGGCTCATGCGGCGGGCCTCACGCCCGCTCGAGCGTATATCGAATCAGCCGTCCAGCGCTTTCCTCGCGGCGCAGCCTGTAGCGCGCCTCCTGCTTCGGACGGTGCACCATGAACGACAGGCGCATGGTCTCGAAGCCGCGCGTCGAGTCGAACGCATTGAGCTTGATGTAGCAGTCGCCGTGGGCCTTGCGGCACTCCCGGAGTTCCGCGAGCACGCCCGCGGGATCCTTAAGGTCGAACATCGGCATGCCCCACATCTCCCAGTAGGTATTCCGGGGATGTGGGTCGTCGGTGTATTCGAGCGACACGGCCCAGCCCTGCGCGAGTGCGTAGTCGACCTGCTTTGCGATCTGGTCGTCGGTCAGGTCCGGCAGGAACGAAAAGGTACCTTGCGTGATGCGCATGTCGGGTCTCCTCAGGCGACGCTCACGGTCGGCACGAAATCCGACGTGTCGGTCGAGGCGTAGTTGAACGTGACGTCCTTCCAGGTCGCGAGCGCGGCTTCGAGCGGCTTGCAGGTTTTCGCCGCGGCCACGAGGATCTGCGGCCCTTCGTTGGCGATGTCGCGTCCCTCGTTGCGCGCGAGCACCATCGCTTCGAGCGCGACGCGGTTCGCGGTGGCGCCCGCCTGGATGCCCATCGGGTGGCCGATCGTGCCGCCGCCGAACTGCAGCACCACGTCGTCGCCGAACAGGTCGAGCAGCTGGTGCATCTGCCCGGCGTGGATGCCGCCGGACGCCACCGGCATCACCTTGCGGATGCCCGCCCAGTCCTGGTCGAAGAACAGCCCGCGCGGCAGGTCCTGCTTCGTGTACGTGTCGCGGCAGACGTTGTAGTAGCCCTGCACCGTCATCGGGTCGCCCTCGAGCTTGCCGACGGCCGTGCCGGCATGCAGGTGGTCGCACTCCCGCGAGCCGCAGCCACTTCGCGATCACGCGGAACGAGACGCCGTGGTTCTTCTGCCGCGTGTACGTGCCGTGCCCGGCGCGGTGCATGTGCAGGATCATGTCGTTGTCGCGGGCCCAGTTCGACATCGACTGGATCGCGGTCCAGCCGATCACGAGGTCCACCATCACGATGCACGAGCCGAGTTCTTTCGCGAACTCGGCGCGACGGTACATCTCCTCCATCGTGCCGGCGGTGATGTTCAGGTAGTGGCCCTTCACCTCGCCGCTCGCCGCCTGCGCCTTCTGCACCGCTTCCATGCAGAAGCTGAAGCGGTCGCGCCAGTGCATGAACGGCTGCGAGTTGATGTTCTCGTCGTCCTTGGTGAAGTCGAGGCCGCCGAGCAGCGCCTCGTACACGACGCGGCCGTAGTTCTTGCCGGAGAGGCCGAGCTTCGGCTTGATCGTCGCGCCCAGCAGCGGGCGGCCGTACTTGTCGAGCCGCTCGCGCTCGACGACGATTCCGGTTGGCGGTCCCCTGAACGTCTTCACGTACGCGGGCGGGAAGCGCATGTCCTCGAGGCGCGCCGCCTTCAACGGCTTGAAGCTGAACACGTTGCCGATGATCGACGCGGTGAGGTTCGCGATCGACCCTTCCTCGAACAGGTCGAGCTCGTACGCGATCCAGGCGAAGTACTGGCCTTCGATTCCCGGCACCGGCTGGACCTCGTACGCCTTCGCGCGATAGTTCTCGCAGGCGGTCAGGCGATCGGTCCAGACGACGGTCCACGTCGCGGTCGATGACTCGCCGGCCACGGCCGCGGCGGCCTCCTCGGGATCCACGCCCTCCTGCGGCGTGATGCGGAACACGGCGATCACGTCCGTGTCCTTGGGCACGTAGCCCGGAACCCAGTACCCCATCTCCTTGTACTTCAGGACTCCCGCCTTGTAGCGGGCCGACGTGTTACCTGTGGTGCGCTGATCCTTGCCGGCGCTCGGGTGCATGACCGTCTGTGACATCGAACCGCCTCCATGCCGCAGTGCGAGCGGCTTGTGGTCACTTTAGGACGGCTTAAGAGTAATGAATACTTAGTCTTTCTTGCCGGTCTGATAAGCTCCGCTTATGGATCCGAGACACCTGAGCCTGCGTCAGCTCGAAGTCCTGAAAGCCGTGGCCGACTCGGGCTCGATGACCCGGGCGGCGCAGCGACTGTTCATGACCGGACCTGCAATTACGCAGCAGATTCAACAACTTGAGAAGGTGCTCGGGGTGCCGGCGTTCGACCGGATCGGCCGGCGACTGCGGCTGACGGCCGCGGGCGAGCGAGCCCTGGCGGCAGCGAACGACGTCCATGCCAGGCTCGGCGTGCTGGCCAAGGAGATGGACTCGCTGCGCAAGCGCGACGACGGCACGCTGCACCTCGGCATCCTGGCGACCGGCACTCACATCCTGCCCCCGCTGCTTGCGGAATTCCGTCGGCTTGCGCCCGGCATCGCGGTGCAGATGGCCGTGTCGACTCGAGCCGAGCTCGCGCGTCGCGTGCTCGACGGCGAGGTCGACCTGGCGTTGATGGGTCGCGGCCCCGAATCGGCCGCGGACGGCGCGGCCACCGCCGGTCCGCTGACGCGCGAACCCTTCGCGAGCAACCCGCACGTGATCATCGCCTGGCCTGGCCACCCGCTCGCCGCCGAGCGCGGCATCGCGCCGATCGAGCTCAGGCACGAGAGCATCGTGCAGCGCGAGCCGGGCTCCGGGACGCGCGCGATGCTGGACACGTTCCTCGCGATGCACCGCATCGTGCCGCGCGAACGCGTGACGGTGAGCGGCAACGAGATGGCGAAACATGCGGTGATGTCGCAGCTCGGCATCAGCCTGACGTCGGCACACACGCTGTTCCTCGAGCTCAAGACCGGTGCGCTGGTGCGACTCGACGTGGATCACACGCCGATCGTGCGCACGTGGTACGTGGTCCATCACTCGGAGCGCTGGCTGCCCCCTGCGGCGGCTGCGTTCCGCGACTACCTGCTGAACGAGGGAGCCCGCAAGGTCGATGCCGAGACACGGGCGCTGCTGTCCGTCGGCGCCGACGAGACGTGAACGCCTCGCGACCAGACGTCTAGCCCGCGAGCCACGCCTCGAGGTCGGCGATGACGCGATCCCGCTCGGGCTCGTTGTAGACCTCGTGGTACAGGCCCTCGTAGACCTGCATCGTCCGGCTCTTCGCGACACCGAGGTGCTGGTAGATCGGATGCATCGCTGCGAGCGGCACCAGCGAGTCGGCCGTGCCGTGCTGGATCAGCACCGGGATGCGCAGCTCGTGCGCCTTCTGCTGCAGCGACTGCATCGCCTTGATCAATTCTGCGAGCGTGCGCGCAGGGATCGAGCCGTGGTAGACGAGCGGGTCTGACTCGTAGGCTCGTACTACCGCAGGGTCGCGGCTCACGGCCGTGGCCGGAAGCTTCAGCGCGCCGGTGTTCGGCGATACGGCCGACAGCAGCTTCACGACCCAGAGCTTCAGCGCGGAAACGGATTCTCCTGCCGACAGCGCCGGCGCCGACAGCACCAGCGCGCGCAGCACGCGATGGTGCTTGAGCGCGCACGCGAGCGCGATGGCACCACCCATGCTGTGACCGAGCAGGATCACCGGCGTATCCGGGTGCTCGCGCTGCGCGCGACCGATGAACGTGCCGAGGTCGGAAACGAGGTAGTCGAACCTGTCGATGTTCGCGCGCCGGCCGCTCGAGCGTCCGTGGCCGCGGTGATCGAGTGCGTAAACGGCGTAGCCCTTTTCGACGAGGCGGCTGGCAAGCCCCGCATATCGCCCGCCATGCTCCGCGAGCCCGTGCGACACGACGATGATCGCGCGCGGTGCGCGCTCCGGCAGCCACGCCTGGCCGTGCAGGTTCGCATCCTGGCAACCCGGGAACTGCAGTTCTCGATGTCTCATGTCAGCGCCTCGCCTGGCAGTCACGTCGGAAATTAACCCAAACCCGCCGGGCTCCGCGCCCCGTAGGTAGATTTGCTTAGATGCGAATGATTCGTATTCGTATATGCTACAGGTCACGTTCCCTTTTCGGACGAGTACTGATGCAACGCCCAATCTCGACGGTCGCCCTGGCGGCAGCACTGGCCCTGTTCACGCTGGGACCCCGCCCGGCTCATGCCGCCGACCCCGAATTCACCCTGTCCATCAAGGATCACCGCTTCATACCGGCTGAACTCACCGTGCCGGCCGGCCAGAAAGTCCGGCTCAGCATCGAGAACCAGGACCCGACGCCCGAGGAGTTCGAGAGCTACGACCTGAACCGCGAGAAGGTCGTGCCTGGCAACGGCAGGATCGTCGTATTCGTTGGGCCGCTGAAGCCCGGCAAGTACGAGTTCTTCGGCGAATTCAACCAGGCCACTGCGCGCGGCTGGCTGATCGCGAAGTGAATCATGCTCGGCCCAACCATCATCGTCTTTCGTGAAGTCCTCGAGGCCGCGCTCGTCGTCGGCATCGTACTCGCCGCAACGCGTGGCCTGACGTCGTCCCGCCGCTGGGTGTTGGCCGGCGTGCTCGGCGGCATCGCCGGATCGCTGCTGGTTGCGGCCGGCGCGGGATCGATCGCTGCCGCGTTCGAGGGCGTCGGACAGGAAATCCTGAATGCGGCGATCCTGCTCGCAGCCGTCGCGATGCTCGCCTGGCACTGCGTCTGGATGCAGAGGCACGGCGCGGAGATCGCCCGCGACATGCGTGCCGTCGGCAAGGATGTCGGCGCAGGCAACCGGCCGCTGAGCGTACTCGCACTGGTCGTCGGGCTCGCGGTGCTGCGCGAAGGCTCGGAAGTCGTGCTGTTCCTGTACGGCATCGCCGCCGGCGGCGCCGCGAGCACGGCGATGCTAGGTGGCTCGTTGCTCGGGCTTGCGGCCGGCGTCGTCGCCGGTGCGCTGATGTATTTCGGCCTGCTGCGGATCCCGGCTCGCTACCTGTTCTCGGTGACGCACTGGTTGATCGTGCTGCTCGCAGCAGGCATGGCGGGCCAGGCCGCCGGCCTGCTGGTCCAGGCCGGCGTGCTGCCGGGGTTGATCGAGCCCGCCTGGGATGCGTCGGCACTGCTGCCGGAGAGCAGTCCACTCGGCCAGCTGCTGCACGTGCTCGTCGGTTACGACGATCGTCCGAGCGCGATGCAGCTGATCGCGTTCCTGGCGACGCTCGCCGGAATCACGACGGTCTCGAGGATCGTCAATCGCCCTGCACTGCAGCTGCCGAAGACTGCAGCGGCCGCAGCGCTGCTGCTCGGCATCGCGCTCAGCGCGCACCCGCAGGCGTCCCGCGCGGACCACGTCGTCTATTCGCCGCTGGTCGAGCAAGGCGAGAAGGCGATCGAGTTCCGGGGCCATTACGACTTCGACGGCAACGATGCGCTCGACGGCGGCCAGGCCTACAAGCTGGAGTTCGAATGGTCACCGTTCGCGCGGTGGCGGACCGAAGCGCTGGTCGAGTGGGAAAGCGAGGCCGGCGAGGATCTCGATGCGACCGAGGTCGCGTGGGAAAACGTCTTCCAGCTGACCGAGCAGGGCAAGTACTGGGCGGACTTCGGCCTGCTGGCCGAGTACGCCTATTCGCTCGAGGACGACGGCGAGGACGCGATCGAGTTGGCACTGCTGGCCCAGAAGGATTTCGGCCGCAACGAGGCGCGCGTGAACCTCGTGTTCGAGCAACCGCTCGAAAGCGGCGCCGACCTCGAGATGGAGTATCGCTGGCAGTACCGTTACCGGCTGGAAGAGCGCTTCGAGCCGGGCATCGAGATGTATGGCGGACTCGGCGAGTGGGGTGAATTCGGCTCGTTCAACGACCACGAGCAGCAGCTCGGGCCAGCGATGTACGGCAAGCTGCGCACCGCGGGCGGCGCATTCAAGTACGAGGCGGGCCTGCTGTTCGGCCTGAACGACGAAACGCCGGACGCTACGCTGCGCTTCCTGCTCGAATACGAATTCTGACCGGCGCCGCCACGCTCAGACGTCGCCGAACGCTGCGAGCGCGCGCTCGGCGACGACGCGGCCGTGCTCCTGCACGAAGTGACCCGCCTCGGCGAGTTCGAGCGGGGCCGGGCAACCGCGGATCGTCTTCGCGAGCGCATGCATCACGGGCGGTCCGAGCACCGGGTCCTGCATGCCGATCGCCATGAAGGTCGGCCCGTTCCAGCTGCTCGCGGAAGAACTGCGCGGCGCGCAGCGAGACGTCGACGCCGTCCATTTCGGGCGACACGGGCACCAGCGCCGGGAAGCGACGCGCGCCGGCCCGGTAGCGTCGATCCGGATAAGGCGCGTCGTACGCTGCGGCCTCGGCATCGGTGAGTCCCTGCACCGAACGCTTCATCATCGCGGCGATGTCGAAATCGGGCTTCGCGGCGACGAACGCCTTCCAGGCATCGAATCCCGGGCCCGGGCGAGCGGCCGACGCCGATGCCGGTGTTCATGACGATCAGCCGGTCGATGCGGTCCGGGAATTCCATCGGCAGCGTCAGGCCGAGCAGTCCGCCCCAGTCCTGCACGACGAGCGTCACGCGCTCGCAGCTGCAGCGCGCTCGACGAATCGCATCAGCATCTCGCGGTGGAACATGAACGTGTAGACGGCGTCGTCCACCGGCTTGTCGGAGCGTCCGAAGCCGAACAGGTCGGGCGCCACCACGCGGTGCCCCGCCGCGGTGAACACGGGAATCATCTTGCGATACAGGTAGCACCACGTCGGCTGGCCGTGCAGGCACAGCACGGTCCGGCCACTCGCCGTGGCCGGACGCTCGTCCAGATAGTGAACGCGGAGTCCTTCGTAGCCCGCGAGGTCCTCGACGTAGTGCGGCGAGAACGGGAACCCCGGAAGGTTCTCGAACCGGTCGTCGGGCGTGCGCAGTGCTTCGATCCTGCCTGGCATGGTCAGTTCCCCTGCTTGCTGCAGGCTTACTCTCCTGCGCCGAAACCTAGCGCGCTTCTTCGCGGTGCAGGTCCTGGTCGTCCATCGCGGACGGGTCACCGATCGGCTCCAGGTGCGTGAAGACGGTGACCGGCGGCAGCGCGCGGCGGATCTCGCCTTCGATGCGCTCCAGCAGCTCGTGCCCGTGCTGCACGGTCCACTCCGGCGGCACCAGGATGTGCACCGATACGAACCGCAGCGCTCCGGACTGCCGCGTCCGCAAGCGCGTGGTACTCGAGCCCTTCCGCTGCGTGCCGATCGAGCAGCTGCCTGAGTATCGCAATTTCCTCGGCGGGCAATGCCGCGTCCATCAGGCCCGCGACCGAGTTCATCACGATGCGTCCGCCGGTAAACACGATGTTGGCGGCCACGACCAGTGCGATGATCGGGTCCAGGCGCTGCCAGCCGGTCAGTGCCACGGCACCTACGGCGACGACCACGCCGCCGGACGTCCAGACGTCGGTCAGCAGGTGATGCGCGTTCGATTGCAGCGTCGCGGAACGGTGCGCGCGCGCCGCCTTCAGCAGCACGAGCGCGACGCCGAGATTCACCAGCGACGCCACGACCGATACGGCGAGGCCTACGCCGACCTGCTCGATCGGCCGCGGGTGCAGCAGGCGGTCGATGGCCGCGACGGCGATGCTGATCGCCGCGACGACGATCAGCGCACCCTCGAAACCAGCCGAGAAATACTCGGCCTTGCCGTGACCGTAGGCGTGATCCTCGTCGGGCGGGCGCGCGGCCACGCTCAGCATCGCGAGAGCCATGACCGCGCCGGCCAGGTTCACCAGCGATTCCATCGCGTCGGACAGCAGGCCGACGGACCCGGTCAGCTTCCAGGCGACCGTCTTCAGCGCCATCGTGGCGATCGCCGCCGCGATGGAGAGCCAGGCGAAACGTGTTAGCGAGGGGGATTGCATTGGACCTCGGACGCCTACGTTACCCCAGACCGCGCCGGCGAGTCCTTGTGGATCGCCGAGATGACGGACGACGGGGCGACCACGGCCCGTCGCGAGGCGCCGACGCAATCAATTCGCTGGCGGCCGGCCGACCCATTCATTAACGTAGCGCCCGGCCCGGGCCGAATGATTCCAATACAGGCTCCAGCGGGGGCGAGGACCATCGATGCAGACCTTCCACGTGTGGATGAACTCGCTCAACTCGTTCGTCTGGGGCCCGGCGCTGATCGTGCTGATCCTGGGCACCGGCCTGTACCTGCAGATCCTGCTCAGCGGCATGCCGGTGCGGAAGATCGGCGCCGGGCTGCGGCTCGTCTGGCGAGGCCGCGACGTCGACCCCGATCACCCCGGCGAGGTGAGCCCGTTCGCGGCGCTGATGACCTGCCTCGCGGCCACGATCGGCGTCGGGAACATCGCGGGCGTGGCCACCGCGATCGCGCTCGGCGGCCCCGGCGCGGTGTTCTGGATGTGGATGACCGCGCTCGTCGGCATGGCAACCAAGTACGCCGAGGTCGTGCTCGCCGTGCACTTCCGCGAACGCGACGCACAGGGCCGCTTCGTCGGCGGGCCGATGTATGCGATCAAGAACGGCCTCGGCAAGCGCTGGGCGTGGCTCGGGACGGCTTTCGCGGTGTTCGGCGGCGTGGCCGGCTTCGGCATCGGCAACATGGTGCAGTCGAACAGCATCGCGGCGGCGATGCAGACATCGTTCGGCGTTGCGCCGTCCGTGACCGGCATCGTGCTTGCGGTGCTCACCGGTGCGGTGATTCTCGGCGGCATCAAGCGCATCTCGGCCGTGGCCAACTGGCTCGTGCCGTTCATGGCGATCGGCTACGTCCTCGCTGCCCTCGTCGTGCTCGTCGTGCATGCGGCCGACGTTCCGGCTGCGTTCATGACCATCGTGACGAACGCGTTCACGCCGACCGCGGCCGTGGGCGGCTTCGCGGGAGCGGCCATGATGGCCGGCATCCGCTACGGTGTCGCGCGCGGGATATTCTCGAACGAAGCGGGGCTCGGCACCGCGGGCATCGCGCAGGCCGCCGGCATGTCCGTCGAGCCCGGTGCGCAGCGGGCTGATCGGCATGATGGGCACGTTCTTCGACACGATCGTCGTGTGCTCGATGACCGGCCTTGCGATCGTGGTGTCCGGCGCGTGGACCACCGGGAAGACCGGTGCCGAGCTCACGCAGGTCGCATTCCAGAGCGCGATGCCTGTCATCGGCGACGAAGTGGTCGCCGTCGCGCTGGCAATCTTCGCGCTCACGACGATCCTCGGCTGGAGCTACTACGGCGAGCGCTGCTGGCAGTACCTCGCCGGCTCGTGGACGATCATGCCGTATCGGGTGCTCTGGACGATTGCCGCGTTCCTGGGCGCCGTGACGCACCTCGATCTCGCGTGGACGATCGCGGACACGCTGAACGCGCTGATGGCGGTGCCGAACCTGGTTGCGCTGCTGGCTCTTTCGCCGGTGGTCGTGAAGCTCACCCGCGAGCAGCTCGCCGCAGCCCTCGGCAAGGATTGAGGGCTGCGGGGAGCGAGTCGAGCTTGGCGCGGGCTAGCGCTCGATGATGATCGCGGGGTCGAACGGTTCCTTGCCTTCGATCAGTATCGAATAGGGGAACCTCTTTCCCTTCTGGCCCGCTTTTATCTTGCCAAGAACCGACTTGCCTTTCATTTTCGTGCTGTCCCAGTCGGAAAAAGGCTGTCCAAAGCCCTGCTTGAATTCCACCGTGAAGTCCTGGTCATCAAGCGACTGCCACACGATCTGGTCGTTCCTGCCGAGGAAAATCGTCGCAGCGTCCAGTCCGCTGTCCGCATCGCTCACTGCGATCGGATCGCCATTCTCGTTGCACACGACATTCAGCAGGCGCTTACGTTCGGCTACCAGCATGTTGAGTCTCCCCATATTGCTCTTGCGTCGGTTTCGACCTGCGGGGCCTTGCGCGGCTTCAATCAGCCCGCAGGCTTCTGCTTGCAGGTGTAATCCAGGATCTCGCCGAACACCGTGGCGCGCGGCGCATCCATCCAGATCAGGTTCTTTTCGTTGCGCGAGCCCTTCTGCACCACCTCGCCCTGCAGGTCGCTGCCCGAGTAGGCCCTGGTCTCCAGCATCGCGACCTTGCGATTCGCGCAATCCACTCGATACTCGGTTCGCGCCGACTGGTAGGTCTTGTCCTTCTTTGCGGACTCGCGCGGCGCGAGGTAGTTCTCCTTCACACGCACCTGCATCTGCGAGCCCACGGCCTTGATCGTGTTCGTGTTGACGAACGCTTCCTCGTTGTCGGACAGCGCCACCGAATACCACTTGTCCGCGGTTGCCGGCGCACTCTGGGCGAGAGCCGCGCCCGAAAACGAGGCGACGACGACCAGACCGGCACCGAGCAAAGCAATCCTGGCGTTACGCATGCAGCACACTCCAGCGCCGGGAATCGGCGCGATCAGCCAAGTTTAAGCCCGAGCGCGTCCTCCGGCGAGATCCGGCCGTCCAGCTGCGCGGCGATCTTCTCGTCGTGGCCAGACAGGGCATCGAGGTCCACGTCGGCGAAACCCAGGATACCCATGTCCGCGTAGGCTTTGCGCACACGGGGACCCCACAGGCCGATGTCCTTGATGATCGGCACGATGCGGTTGAACAGCGAGCCGCGATAGACGCGCATCACTTCCGAGCGATCGACCCACTCCCTGCACTCCTGCGCCGGCAGTCCCAGCGTTTCCCACACTTCTTCGCCGAGGAAACGGTCCCGCATCAGGTAGCAACCCTCGACCACGAATTCCTCGCGCTCGTCGCGCTCCTTGTCGGTGAGGTGCGGGTAGTAGTCACGCAGCGCCATCCGGCCGAACGCGACGTGGCGCGCCTCGTCCTGCATCACGTAGGCGGTGACCGAGCGGGCGAGCGGGTTCTGCGCGAAGTCGCGGATCAGTCCGAACGCCGCGAGCGCGAGACCCTCGATCAGCACCTGCATGCCGAGGTACGTGAAGTCCCATCGCGAGTCCTGCAGCGTGTCGTCGAGCAGGCTCTTCAGGTGCGGGTTGATCGGGTAGATCAGGTCGAACTTCTCGTGCAGCAGCCGCGAGTACGCCTCGACGTGGCGGGCCTCGTCCACTACCTGCGTGGCAGCGTAGAACTTGGCGTCCATGCTGGGCACCTGCTGCACGATCTTCGCCGTGCAGACGAGCGCGCCCTGCTCGCCGTGCAGGAACTGCGACAGCTGCCATGCCTGCAGGTGGCGCCGGAGCGTCGCACGCTCCTTCGCGTTCATCTTGTGCCAGACGTCCGACCCGAACAGCGAGATCATCTCGTCCGGCAGTCCGGAAGGGTTCTCCGGATCGAGGTCCTGCGACCAGTCGATGCGGTCGGAAGCATTCCACTGCTGGCGCTTGCCCTTCTCGTAAAGGTTCAGCAGCCGCTCGCGGCCGTCGTCGTATTCCCAGCGGAACACCGTGTCGTACGACTGCTGCACGTGCCACTCAGCCTGCTCGACAGGCTTCGTGTACCGGTTCAAGCTCGACATATCGTTATCCCCCTGCCCGCAGGATCCGTGCCTGGCCCGTGAGGCCAAGCATGTCCCGGCCGGGCGGGCTTGTCGAGCCGGAGAGGCGCATCCATGAGTGAAGACATCCTGCTGACCGAAATCCGCGACGGCGTCGCGACCGTGACCCTGAATCGCCCGCGGCAGATGAACGCCCTTTCTGCGGAACTGCGGCGCCGGCTCGTGGCGGCGCTGGACGGGCTCGCCGGCGACGACGCCGTGGCGGTCGTGATCATCACGGGCGCCGGGGAGAAGGCGTTCACCGCCGGCGTCGACCTGAAGGAGCTCGAGACCGCGCCGCTCACCGTCGCAGAACTCGGGCCCGACGCTCCGATGCACCGCGCGATCCGCGAACTCGGCAAGCCCACGATCGCCGCGGTGAACGGCTTCGCGATCACAGGGGGCATGGAGCTCGCGATCAACTGCGACCTGCTGTTTGCCTCGACGAACGCACGGTTCGCCGATACGCACGCGCGCGTCGGGATCGTGCCCGGCTGGGGCATGTCACAGCTGCTGCCGCGCCTGATCGGGCCGGTCCGCGCCCGCTACATGAGCTACACAGGCAACTTCATCGACGCCGCGACGGCGAAGGACTGGGGACTCGTGCTCGACGTGCTGCCTGCGGCCGAACTGCTGGCACATTGCCAGAAGCTCGCAGCCGAGATCGCCACCTGCGACCGGGCGACGCTGCTGGACGTGCGCAGGGCAATCCAGGGCGGACTCGACACGACGCTGGCGGAAGGGCTCGCACTCGAAGGACGGCTGAGCCAGGCGGCGACCGCCCGGATGGATCGCTCGCGGTTTGCGGCGACGCGTGAAGCCGTGATGTCGCGGGGCAAGGAGCAGAGCAGCTGAGCCAGCCGCCGGGGTGTCCGTGGTGAGTGTATAGTGTCACTCAACATGCCCACTCCCGCCTCACCCCGCCGACGTACCGGCACGACCCGGACCCGCCAACCGCGCCGATGCGCCGGCCGAGCCCCGCCTGCGGATGCGCGACCTCGTGCGCGAAAGCGGCCTGCCCCGCGAGACGATTCATTTCTACATGCAGCAGGGCCTGCTGCCGAGTGCGGTCAAGACCGGGCGCAACACCGCGCTCTACACGGCCGAGCACCTGCAGCGGCTGAGCCGGATCCGCGACCTGCAGGAAAAGCAATTCCTGCCGCTGAAGGCGATCCGCGCGATTCTCGACGAGTCCGCCGACGAGGGCTTCACGCCCGAGCAGGAGGACCTGGTGCGGCGCGTGCGCGCGACTCTGGGCGGCTGGGTGCACGCGCAGCAGAGCGCGACGGTCGCCGTGTCGGATTTCGTGCCATCGCGTGTGCCGCGTCATGAGCTGCGCGAGCTCGTCGACGCCGGCCTGGTGCAGGTCCACGGGCGCGGTGACGGCGGCACCCTGTCCGAGGACGATGCGGTGATCCTCGAGTGCTGGGCGCAGTTCAAGGAGGCCGGCCTCGGCCCCGACCGCGGTGTCGGCCCTGCCGAATTCGAGCTTTACGACGCCGCAATGGAACAGCTGGTGAAGCGCGAGGCGCGCCTCGCCCTGCGCGCATACGCCGGCTCCCCGGCCGAGGAAGTCTCCCGGGTCGTCGAGCAGGCCGGGCCGATCATCGGCCGCCTGCTGAGCGCCATGCACCGCAAGCGCCTGCGCCAGTTCCTCGCCGGCGTGGGCGGTAACGGCACGGCACCGAACGCGCGCTAGTCCGCCGCGCGGCCCTGCTCCCTGTCGACGAGTGCGGCCCGGACCGGGCATCCGGGCTTGCATAACGCGCGGCAAACTGTATAGTGCTTATACACACTTGGCTTTTCGAGCGACCCCGAGCATGTCCACGGCCGCCGCATTCATACGCGGCTGGTTCTCCGAACCGGCCCCGACCTTCGAGATCCGCCAGCCGAGCGCGCGCTGGGGGACTCCCAAGCCCCGCCAGGCGCGCCGCGAACTGCGTGTCACCGACGTGATCACGGAGACCCCGACGGTCCGCACGTTCGTGCTCGAGCCGGTCGACGCAGCCGCACCCCTCGACTACCAGGCCGGCCAGCACCTGACCCTGCTGGTGGACCTCGGCGGCACGACGCATCGGCGCTGCTACTCGTTCTCCACCTCCCCTGGCGCGGGCCAGCGCCCGGCGATCACCGTGAAACGCACGCCCGACGGAACCGTCTCGCGCCACCTGCACGATCACGTGCGGCCCGGTGACAAGCTCGTCGCCGCGGAGCCCTCGGGCCAGTTCACGCTGGCGACCGACCCGCAGGCCGCGCGGACGGTCGTGTTCGTCGCGGGCGGCGTGGGAATCACGCCGCTGATCAGCCTCGCCGAAACCCTGCTGCGCGACGAACCGCGAAGCCGTGCGGTGCTGCTGTGCGGCAACCGATCGGAGGACGAGATCATTTTCCGGCGCCGCCTCGCGGAACTGGAAGCGCGCTTCGCTCCCCGCCTGGTCGTCCGGCACGCGCTCGACTCGACGCCGCAGAACTGGGCAGGACTCGCCGGACCGCTGGACGGGTCGCGCACTCTTGAGGCACTCGGCCCGGCCGACGCCGACGCGTACTTCGTCTGCGGCCCCGAACCGATGATGCAGAGCGTGTGCGCGGCACTCGAAGGTGCCGGCGTGGCGCGCGACCGCATCCGCAGCGAGCGCTTCGTGTACGCATCGGCCGCGACGACCCGTATCCCGGACCACCCGGCCGAGATCACGTTTGCTGCGAGCGGCAAGCGCGTCACGGCGCAGCCGGGCCAGACGGTCCTGCAGGCCGGCCTCGAAGCCGGCGTGGCGCTGCCCTACAGCTGCACGATGGGCGGCTGCGGCGCATGCAAGGTGAGGAAGAGCGGCGGCGACGTGGTGATGAGCGAGCCGAACTGCCTGAGCGAGCGCGAGCGCGAAGAAGGCTATCTGCTCGCCTGCTGCTGCTATGCCGACACCGCGCTGACCATCGAAAACCACTGACCCGCTGCGGCCACGGCCGCGCCAGACACCGCAGAGGTAATTCAAATGCTTCCCGATCGTGCCCTCGATTCGATGCCGAGCCCGGCCGCGCGCCGGATCCGCGACGTATTCGACGCGATGAAGATCGCGACCCGCGTCGAGAACAAGAAAGTGCTGGTCGACCTCGCGCCGTCGGTGTCGCGCGGCTTCCTGCTGAAGGAAGGCAAGCAGGGACACCCGGTCGGCATGCGCGCCAGCCACGAAGCCTTCTTCGACTTCCGCTACCAGGGCGACTATCCCGAGATGTACGACCTGTACCGGCGCGCGGTGCAGAACCAGTGGGACGGCGACCGGCAGCTCGACTGGGCCACCGACGTCGATCCGCGTAACCCGGAGAAGCCGGTGTTCCCTATCGAGCTGGTGCCGATGCAAGGCCTCGCGGCGCACGGCATCCGGCTGAACCAGGAAGAGCAGATGCGCTTCGTGCACGACTTCTCGTGCTGGCTGCTGAGCCAGTTCATGCACGGCGAGCAGGGCGCGCTCTATGCCTCGGCACAGGTCACGGAATGCGTGCGCTGGGTGGACGGCAAGTTCTACGGCGCCACGCAGGTGATGGACGAGGCGCGGCACCTCGAGGTCTTCCTGCGCTACCTCGAGACGAAGCTCGGCAAGCTGTACCAGGTGAACGACAACCTGTTCACGATCATGGACGCGCTGATGCGCGACTCCCGCTGGGACATGAAGTTCCTCGGCATGCAGATCATGATCGAAGGGCTCGCGCTCGGCGCGTTCAGCATGATGTACCAGTCGACGCGCGAGCCGCTGCTGAAGGAGCTGCTGCGCTACGTGATCCAGGACGAGGCGCGCCACGTGCATTACGGCGTGCTGGCACTGAAGCGTCACTTCGCGGAGCTGAGCGACCGCGAGCTGCGCGAGCGCGAGGACTGGACGTTCGAGGTCGCCTGCCTGATGCGCGACCGCTTCCTCGCGCACGAGATCTACGACGAATGGTTCGCCGCCCACATGAAGCGGTCCGACTGGGACAAGGTCATCTCGGACTCGCCGTTCCTGACCCAGTTCCGCCAGACGATGTTCAAGCGGCTGGTCCCGAACCTGGAGTACATCGGCATCTTCTCACCACGCATCCGCCGGCATTACGATAGAGTCGGTCTGACCCAGTACGCCGGGGGCCGGAACGCCGCACAACTCACCGCGGAGGACCTGCTCGCCGCCTGAACGAACCGCAAGCGGGGGAGCCGCGGATGAGCCAGACGATCCCGATGCTGGACCTGATGTTTTTCCTCACGGAAACCCAGGACAACCCACGGCACGTCGGTTCGGTGCTGATCTTCCAGAAGCCCCGCCGCGGCGGCGCCCGGGTCGTGCGCGAGATCGTGGACGCCTACCGCGGCGCGAAGCCGCAAGCGCCATTCAACCGCATCCCGGTCTTCCGCAAGGTCGGCCTGCCCGTGTGGCAGGAGGTCGAGGCTATCGACCCGAGCCACCACGTACTGCATCTCGCGCTGCCGGCACCGGGCTCGAACGAGCAACTGCACGAACTGATCGCCGACCTGCATGCGCCGATGTTCGAGCGGCATCGACCGGGCTGGAAGATGTACGTGATCGAGGGGCTCGCGGGCGATCGGTTCGCGATCTACCACAAGGTGCACCACGCACTGGTCGACGGCGAGTCGGGCATGGCGATCCTGCGCAACTCGCTCGCGACCTCGCCGCGCGACCGCAAGATCCGGGCGACCGTCGGCTTGCCACACGTGCGCCGGCCGCGACCCGCGCCCGAAGGCCTGCGCAAGATGCTCGAACGCGAGGCCCGGGTGCTCGCGGGACGCTCGATTTCCGTGGGCAGGGGTTCGTTCCGCGCGTTCGAGCAGGCCCTGGAGGGACTGCGCGGCTTCTCGGCGACGAAGACGCGGGCGTTCACGGCCCCGCACACGCCGATGAACGATCCGATCTACAACGCGCGCTCGATCACGCACACGGTGCTGCCGCTGAAGCGGATGAAATCCGTCGCGCGCGCCTGGAACGCGACGCTGAACGACGTCGCGCTGACGATCCTCGATGCAGGCGTGAACCGCTACCTCAAGGAGGCGGGGCGCCCGCCCGAGCGCCCGATCGTGGCGCTGTGCCCGGTCTCGCTGCACGACCCGAAGGTCAAGCACGCGACGACGCAGGTTTCCGCGATCTTCCCGCCGCTCGGGCAGGTCAAGGCGCCAATAGACGAGCGCCTGCGGCAGGTAATGGCCAACACGCGGGTGGCCAAGGAGCAGCTGAACAGCCTCGGCAAGAATGCCGCCTACGCCTATGCGGTCACTGCGTTCGCGATGTCGGAGACGCTGGCCATCGCCCACCCGGAGAAACTCGGGCTCGGCATGCTGCCGGCCAACCTGCTGATCTCGAACGTGCGCGGACCCGAGGAAACGCTGTACCTGAACGGTGCGCGGCTCGAGGCGTTCTTCCCCGTGTCGACGCTGATCGTCGCCGTGGGACTGAACGTGACGTTCATGTCCTACGACGGGCAGATCATCATGGGCTTCACCGCCAACGGCTCGGCGCTGCCCGAGGTCGAGTCGCTGGCGAACTACACGCGCGAAGCGTTCGAGGCACTCGAAAAGGCGACGGCGCGGCGGGGCTCCGCTAAACGGAAGCCCGCGCGGCGCCGTGCCGCCCGCGCCTGACCGGCGCGGTCACTTGCTGAACAGCAGCACCCCGCCCGCGCTCTTGTCCTGCCAGCTGAGCGCGAGCTGGCCGGCCATGAACGAGTAGCGGTTCACCTTGTCGAGCTGCGCCAGGAACTTCTGCTCGAGCTCCATCTGCTCCGGCGGGCACGCCATCTTCGTCGCCGCCGCGGGACCGATGTCGATCTCACCCGGCGTGATTTCCTTCACGGGCGCGGTGAAGCGGTTGCAGCCGGCAAAGCCGCGCACGCTGCTCACCTCGAAATGGATGACCGGCGGCTTCACGCCCGCCGCCAGCGGCTGACCGTCGATCTGCGCCAGCTGCCATTCGTTGGTGGCCAGCGTACCGATCGTGACGGTGCCGAGCGCCTCGCTCTTCGACTGCTTCAAAGCGCCGCCGTCCATCGCATAGGTCTTGCGGGCCATCTGTGTCGGGCAGCACGCCGCGTCCTTCGGGCCCGCCTCGACGAGGTCCATCACGATCCTGCCCTGCTCCAGCCAGACGTTGCGGACTTTCGCGCGGTCGCCGACCGGCGCGGTACCGAGGTTCACGAGCTTGCCGTCGCGCACGCCGAGCACCGCGACGTACACGAACTCCCCGGAGCCCCCGCTGTTCGAGCTCAACAGGACCACTGCCTCGTTGCCTGGCGATCCGTCGACGTCGCCGAAGACAACCATCGGTTCCCAGATCATGGCCGTGGGCCGCGACGCGGCGCCCGGCTCGAATGGCTGGCCTTCGTACTTGCCGTCGGCGAACGTGATGGCCTGGTCGAAGACGCCCGATATCGTGGCGCCCTTGACCTGCTCGAGCGTCGGCGTGGGCGGCGGACCGGCCGGAGCCGCGGCTGTCGGCGCGGCTTCCTTCTGCCCGCATGCCGCGAGTCCCAGCACCAGCAGGGATCCGATCAGGCCGGCGAGCGGTGAGAGAATCGGACGAGTCATGGGGGATGCCTCCTTGGGGCAGTCCGGGTGCCGCGATCCTAGCCGATTGCGCCGCGCGAGTCGGTAACGCGTTGCGCAACGTGGCTCTGGACATCCCGCAGGGCCGACGACATTCTCTGCAGCCTTTCGGAACCGGAGAGCCCGTTTGAAGCGCATTTCACTGCTTGGAGCGGTGCTGGCCGCGTGCACTGGTGCCGCCCTGGCGGCCGGCGAGCCGTATGGCTCCACGTATCAGCCACATGCTGGCCCGCCCACGCTGATCCGTCATGCGACCGTGCTCGACGGCACGGGCCGCCGGCTCGACGATGCCGACCTGCTGATGCGCGACGGCAAGATAGTGTCGGTCGGTGCCGGCCTGGATGCCACGGGCGCAACCGTCGTCGACGCGAAGGGACGCTGGGTCACGCCCGGCATCATCGACGTGCACTCACACCTGGGCGTGTATGCGAGCCCGGCGCTCAACGCGACGCAGGACGGCAACGAGGCGACGGATCCGGTCACCGCGGGCGTATGGGCCGAGCACTCGGTGTGGCCACAGGATCCCGGCTTCCAGACTGCGCTCGAAGGCGGCGTCACGACGCTGCAGGTGTTGCCCGGTTCGGCCAACCTGATCGGCGGGCGCGGCGTCACGCTGCGCAACGTGCATGCAACGACCTACCAGGCGATGAAGTTCCCCGACGCACCGCAGGGCCTGAAGATGGCCTGCGGCGAGAACCCGAAACGCGTCTATGGAAGTCACGACCGTGCACCCTCGACGCGGATGGGCAACGTGGCCGGTTACCGGCAGGCCTTCGCCGACGCGCAGGACTACCGCAACCAGTGGAACAAGTACCACGACGAGCTGGACGCTTACGAAAAGGCAAAGAGCAACGCCAAGGGCAAGGAGCAGGACAAGGACGCAGTGCCACCCGTGCCGCCGAAGCGCGACCTGCGGCTCGAGACGCTCGTCGCCGCGATGAAGGGCGAGGTCCAGGTGCACATCCACTGCTACCGTGCGGACGAGATGGCCGTGATGCTCGACCTCGCGCGCGAATTCAATTTCAGGATCGCGGCGTTCCACCACGGCGTCGAAGCCTACAAGCTCGCTGACCGGCTGGCCGACGAAGGCGTGTGCGGCGCGCTGTGGGCTGACTGGTGGGGCTTCAAGCTCGAAGCCTATGACGCTATCTGGGAAAACCTAGCCTTCGTGGATGCGCCGAAGAACGGCTGCGCGATCGTGCACTCCGACTCCGAGGAGGGCATCCAGCGCCTGAACCAGGAGGCCGCGAAGAGCATGGTGCGCGGCCGTCGTGCCGGGCTCGAAATCCCGCCGGAGCGTGCCATTCGCTGGATCACGTCGAACCCCGCGAAGGCGCTCGGCATCGCGGACAAAGTGGGCACGCTCGAGCCTGGCAAGATCGCAGACGTGGTGATCTGGAGCAGCGATCCGTTCAGCGTCTACGCGCTTCCCGACGTCGTGTACATCGACGGCTCGGTCGCATACGACCGCAAGGCGCCGCCTGCGCAACCACCCTCGGACTTCCTGCTCGGACAGCCTGTGGGAGGTGCGCGATGAACCGCAACGTCAAGGCAGCGGCGCTCACCGCATGCGGCGTCCTCGCGCTGGCGCTGGGTGTCGCGCACGCCGAGGACCTGCTGATCCGCAATGCCAAGGTCTATACGCAGTCCGACCGTGGCACGCTCGATCGAGCGGACGTGCTGGTCCGAAACGGCCGAGTCGCACAGGTCGGCACCGGGCTCGCGGCCACTGCGGGCGCCGCCGTCGTCGATGCGCAGGGCCGCGCGCTGACTCCCGGCCTGTTCGGTGGCATCACCGGGCTCGGCATCGAGGAGATCGCGCAGGAGCCGTCGACCGTGGATCGCTCGGCCACCTACGACGGCGACGCGCACGGCGCGTTCGCTCCGCGCCCCGAGTTCGACGTCACGCTCGCGTTCAACCCGGACTCGGTGGCGATCGGCGTGAATCGCATCGAGGGCATCACGTTCGCGATGATTGCACCCACAGCGCTGGCGGACGGCACGATGTTCGCGGGCCAGGGGGCGATTGCGCGCCTCGACGGTCGGGTGGACGCGTTCGCCGGCGCTTCGCGGACGCTGTTCGTCGACCTCGGGGCGAATGCCACGTCGAGCGCGGGCAAGAGCCGTGCGGCGCAGTTCATGCTGCTCGACCAGGCGGCCCGCGAGTCGAACCCGGCGAAGCCGCTGCGCGATGGCGACCAGCGGCTGCTCACGCCCACGGGGCGCGACGTGCTCGCCCGCTATCTCGGTGGCGGTCGCGTGGCGTTCAGCGTCGAGCGCGCAGCGGACATCCGCCAGGTGCTCGCGTGGTCCGCGCGTAACGGCGTGCACCCGGTGATCGTCGGCGGTGCGCAGGCGTGGCAGGTGGCGCCGTTGCTCGCGAAGTCGCGCGTGCCGGTCGTGCTCGACCCGCTCGTCGACCTGCCCGGCACGTTCGACCAACTTGGCGCCACGATGGAGAATGCGGCGCGCCTGCATCGCGCCGGCGTGCCGATCACGTTCACGCACTTCGTCGCACCGACGCACAACGCACACAAGGTGCGACAGGCCGCCGGCGTCGCAGTCGCGCACGGCCTGCCCTGGGATGCCGCGCTCGCCGCGCTCACGACGGCACCTGCGCAGATCTTCGGCATCGGCGCGGAACTCGGTCGCATCGCGCCCGGCTACTCGGCGGATCTCGTGCTCTGGTCAGGCGATCCGCTCGACGTCAACTCGGTCGCCGACCAGGTGTGGATCGCGGGCCAGGCGCAGCCGATGCGTTCGCGGCAGACCGAATTGCGCGACCGGTACCGTCCGTCGACGGCAACGTCTAGGCAATAGACGTCAAGCTGCGGGCCGATTCCCGCACCGAAGGCGGGGAATCTCACTCCGCCCTCGCCCCCCTCGTCGTGGGTGGGGCGGAGCGCAGTGCCGTTCTCCATCCTTCGCAACCTTTCGTGCCCGGCAAGTTGCCGGGCACGATCGTTTTCACTTTGCGGAGGAATGATTGCCAATGGGCCCGACAACAAGAATTCGCAGCCACGCAGTCGCGCTGCTCGCGGTGCTGGGACTGATCGTCCCTGGCGTCCCGGCGCATGCGACCAGCGTCATGCCGATGACCGTGGTGGACCTGCTCGCACACTCGCAGGACATCGTGGTCGGCAAGGTCGACAAGGTCACCGACGGCTTTGACGCGAGGGGCCTGCCGTACACCGAAGTGACGCTGAAGGTTTCGGACACGATCCGCGGCAGCAAGTCCGGGACGTACACGTTCCGGCAGTTCGGCCTCGACAAGCCGCGCAAGCTGCCCGACGGGCGGACCTACCTCGGCCGCCCCGCGGGCTGGCCGACGTGGCAGAAGGACGAGTCCGCCATCGTCTTCATGTACGCGCAGGCCAGGCGCACCGGACTGCAGACGACCGTCGGCCTTGGCTACGGCAAGGTCAGCGTCGCCGGCGGCGCCGCGATGAATGCCTACGAGAACGAAGGGCTGTTCAGCAGTGTCCGCGTGAACCGCGCGCTGATCGACGCCTCCGAGCAGCAGATGTTCGACACGAAGAGCGGACCCGTGGACGCGGTGACCTTCCAGCGGTTCCTGCACCGGGCGGTCCAGGGCAACTGGGTGAAGAATGGGAGTCTGGCCAATGCGAAGCGCTGATCTTTCGAGGCGCGTCGCGATGCGCGGCCTGTTGCTGATGCTCGGTCTCTCGCTGCGGCGCGGGCAACGCGTTCGCTGGCGGCCCGCTCTGGGTGGTCCCGAACGGTTCCGGCGTCACGCCGGCGAAGTGGAAATCACCCGTCCAGGTCTACACCGACGTCGGCCCGGTCAGCCTCGGCTGCGACAGGAATCCCGAGACCTACGAGTGCATCCCGGATTCTTCGGGGAGCACGTCGTATCCGCTGATCACGCAGCAGCAGGGCGAGACGATGGTCAAGCAGACGCTCGCCCAATGGACGGACGTCCCGACCTCGAGTTTCAGCGCCCAGTGGGCCGGCCGGCTCCCGGAAGACATCACCGGCGCCAACATGGCGAAGGTGATCGGCGCATGGAACGGCGGTGGCATCCAGGTCATCTACGACGCCGACGGTTCGGTGATCAGCGAATTCACGGGCGGCGGCGGCTACGGCGTACTCGGCATCGCGTCACCTGAATACCTCGCGGCCGACGGCACGACGATCGTCGAGGGCTGGGTCATCGTCGGTGGCTCATGGCTCGAGACCCGTAACGCCGCGGCGATTTCCGGCGTCGTCACGCACGAGTTCGGTCACGCGATCAATCTCGCGCACTCGCAGACCAACGGCCACTACGCGCTCGCGAACCCGAAGCGCACGTGGGACGGCCTGCCCGGCTTCGAACAGGCCGGCCCCGACCAGTGCGGCCCGACGCAGACTCCGTACCCCTCTGCGGACCAGATCGAGACGATGTACCCGCTGATCAACCCGTACGAGGGAAGCTACGGGTACAACAGTCCGCAGATGGCGACCGTCAACGTCGCGGACGACATGGCCGCGCTGTCGGCGCTTTACCCGGAGACTGCATACGCATCGACCACCGGCACGATCCGGGGCCGCGTCGTCGCGCCCGACGGCGAGAGCCCGCTGACCGGCATCAACGTGATCGCGCGCCGGGTGGACAATCCGCTGGTCGGCGCGATCTCGCGCATCTCGGGCGACCTGACGCAGGGCAAGCTCGGGCCGGACGGCACGTTCGTGATGACCGGGCTCGTGCCGGGCGCGAGCTACGTGCTGCACATCGACGAGCTGATGATCGGCGCGTACAGCACGCCGAAGGCCCTGCTGGTCGGATCGGAGGAGTACTGGAACGCCGGCGAGAGCGGTGACTCGACGGCGGACAAGGCCTGCGACTCGACGGTCATCACGCTGGCGGCCGGAGAAGTCCGCCAACTGCAGGTCGCGCTCAACGCAACGCCGCGCGCCCCGTTCTTCACGCACATCCCGAACGTGCTCGCCACGAGTATCTCCGACAACGGCCAGGTCATCGCCGGCAAGCACGGCGTCGAGGACACGGACTTCTGGGTCTGGGACAAGAAGGCGACGACGCAGATCGGCGGCTACGGTTTCAACGTGGCGATCTCCGGCAATGGCCGGGTCGTCGCAGCAAGCGTCGGCAAGGCGGTCGACACGCCGAACGGCCCGCAGATCCTCGAGCAGCCGGCGCTGTGGACGACAGGCACCGGCTGGAGGGTAATCGACCCGAAGGTCGCGGGTTGCGCCCCGGACATCGCGTCGATCTTCGACCTGTCGCTCGACGGCTCGACCGCGGTCGGCAATCTCTGGGCAGGATGCTTCGCGAGCGACGTCTATGCCGCAACGTGGACCGCGAAGACGGGTTACGTGCGGCTGCCCAAGGTGCGGGAAGGCAAGACCTGCCCATGGGACGAGGCGGAGTCCTGCGAAGGCGACTCGCGCGCCAACGCAGTCTCGAGTGACGGCCGGACCGTCGCCGGCTTCGAGTCGTTCCCCGAGCTCGGTGCGCGGGTGGGTGTCCTCTGGCGCGGCAACGAGATCGAGGTCATGCGCGATCCGTACGGAGCGAACTGGTTCGACGGCTACGCAGGCGAGATCCTCGGCATGAACTCCGCCGGGACGATCGCCGTGGGCGGTCAGGTGGGCCCCGAAGCGAACGAGGCCTACGCGTGGACTGCGACCGGCGGCACCCGCGGTCTCGGCCGCCTGCCTGACACCTTCTGCTACCTGGACTTCGTGACCAACGAAAAGGTCTGCCAGGACGTGCAGCGCGAAACGGTCGCGAACTCGGTCTCGGACGACGGCAAGGTCATCATCGGCAGCTCGTTCGGCGAGGCGGCCATCTACACGCCACAGTTGAAGTGGATGCTGCTGTCCGAATTCCTCGAGAAGCAGGGTGTGCTCGAGACCTCGCGCTGGTACCTGCTGGGCGGCGTGGTGTCTGCCAGCGGCAAGACCATTGCGGGCACGGCCCTGCCGCTCGCGGGCCAGTACTACCAGGGTTTTCGCGTCGACCTCGACCAGGTGTTCGTCTGCGCCGGCAAGGGCAAGGGCGCCCAGACGCTGCGAGTGAGTTTCCCGGATGCCATGGACCAGCAACTCGCACGCGGCGCCACGGTCGGCTTCTGCCCGGGCGAAACGCCTCTCTGATGCTTGGGGGCTGTCAGCCGGCACGAGCCGGCTGGCGGCCCCTCGCGGTGAGTCCGTGCAGCAGCCGGAACAGCGCACGCACAACCATTGCGAGCCCTGCCGCTCCGGTCGACATTCCGGTCCATCTGAAACATTCTCCGTGTCGAACAGGTCTACTGGCTGAAGCGTCGTGATGCGCGCCCTTTTGCGGCGCAGCACGACGCTCGTGACCACACCTCAACACCCAGGATGGAGACACTCCGATGAACGTGAAGAGACTGGCGATTGCCGCTGCCGTGGGCAGCTTCCTGGCCGCGGGCACGATGGGCACCGCGGTCGCCGGCGACATGGGCTCGAAGGACAAGTGCTACGGCGTAGCGAAGGCCGGCCAGAACGATTGCGCGGCGAACGGCCACTCCTGCGCGGGCCAGGCCAAGAAGGACATGGACCCGAACGAGTGGAAGCACATGTCGAAGGCCGACTGCGAGAAGGCCGGCGGCAAGACCGAGGCTCCGAAGAAGTAATCGAGCGATGGGGGACGCCCTTTCCAAGCGCTTCCCAGGCGGACCGGTCCCGGCACGCGCCGGGATCGGTCTGCGTTCGGTCCACCACGACGAAGTGGCCGCGCGCCTGCCGCCGGTTGGCTGGCTCGAGGTGCACACCGAGAACTATTTCCACGATGGCGGCCCGCACCTGCGCGCGCTCGAGCGCGTGCGCGAGCACTATCCGCTCAGCCTGCACGGCGTGGGTCTCGGGCTCGGGTCCGTCGCACCGCTGGATTGCGGCCATCTGGCACGGATCCGACGCGCGATCGACCGCTTCGAGCCCGCGCTCGTCAGCGAGCACGCCTGCTGGGGCCATGCTGGAGGCGAGCACTTCAACGACCTGCTGCCCCTGCCCTACACCGAGGAAGCCGTGGAGCACCTCGCGTCCCGCGTGCGGCAGGCGCAGGACTTCCTCGGGCGGCAGATCCTGGTAGAGAACCTGAGTTCCTATTTCGCCTACACCGCGTCGAGCCTCACCGAGTGGGACTTCCTCGCCGCCGTGGTCGAGCGCTCGGGCTGCGGGTTGCTGCTCGACGTGAACAACATCTACGTCAACGCGATCAATCTCGGCCTCGACGCAGCGCGCTTCATCGCGAACGTACCGCGCGCGGCGGTGCAGGAGATTCATCTCGCGGGGCATCGCCGCAACCGGGTCGGTGACCGCGACCTGCTGATCGACGACCACGGCTCGGCCGTGTGCGCGGAGGTCTGGGCGCTCTACGAGCAGGCGATCGCCCGTCTCGGTCCTGTGCCGACGCTGATCGAGTGGGACACCGACGTGCCTGAGCTCGACGTGCTGGTATCGGAAGCGCACGAGGCCAATGCACGGATGGAGAAAGCTCGTGACCTCGCCGCCTGAAGCACCGAAACTCGCGGACCTGCAGACGCGCTTCGGCGCGGCGCTGCGGAGCGCAGGCACGGATGCAGATGCCGCCATCGGCGCGCTGGCCGTGTGCATTGTCGACGATGGGCTCGCGCCCGCCTCCCGCGTGCAGGTCTACCGGAACAATTCACGAGCCATGTTCGACGCCGCGCTCGAACGCACCTATCCGGTGCTGCGGCGCCGCGTGGGCGAGAACTATTTTCGCGGCCTGGCGCGCGAATACCGAGTCGAGCATCCGTCCCGCAATGGCGACCTGCACTGGATCGGTCGTTCGTTTGCCTCCTGGCTCGAGCCGCGCCTGGCCGGAAGCGAATACGAGTGGCTGGTCGACCTCGCGCGGCTCGAGTGGGCCTGCGAGGAAGTGCTGGTCTCCCCGCGCCACCCCGCGCTGGACGCCTCGCAGCTGGCCAAGGTCGCACCGGACACGCTGGCGGACGTCGGGCTCGAGTTGCAGCCGTGCCTGCGCGTCGTGCGGTCGGAGTATCCCGTCTGGTCCGTCTGGCGCGAGAACCAGGCCGGAGAGCCGGGCAATCCGGTTGACCTGTCGCAGGGCGCCCAGCACATCGTCGTCACGTGTGGCGACGAAGGGCTGGTATTGCATTCACTGCCGGCGGACCAGTTCGATTTCGTCGCGGCGCTGGCTGCAGGAGCGCCGCTGGGCGAGGCGCTCGAGGTGTCGGGCCTCGAAGTAGACCGACTGCCGGGCGTGCTCGCCTGGCTCTTCAGCGATGGCCTGGTGGTCGCACTGCGCGAGCCGGGCAATGGCAACGCAGCGAGCGTTTCGTGAGCGTTTCCAATCCGGTCGTCCGTGCAAACAACGTCGCTGCGCAGGTTGCGTCGTGGCTCGAATCACCGCTGCTGCTCGCGATTCGCTGGTTCGTCGCCTGGCAGTTCCTGAAGTCCGGCTGGCTGAAGATCTCGAACTGGGAGTCCACGCTCTACCTGTTCCAGGACGAGTACCACGTTCCGCTGCTGCCACCCGCGCTCGCCGCGGTCGCAGGGACCGCAGGAGAACTCGTGTTCCCCTCGCTGCTGGTCGTTGGACTGCTCGGCCGTTACGCAGCCGTGGGCCTCTCCGCCGTCAACGTGCTGGCGGTGATTTCCTATGCCCACGTGCTGCTGGGCGAGGGATTTGAGGCCGCGCTCGGCCAGCACTACCTGTGGGGGGCGCTGCTGCATGGTGGTGGCAGTCTTCGGCCCGGGACGCTGGTCGGTCGACGCGCTGCTTGCCGGAAGGCCGCGCTAGGTCCCGCCCATCCCGGGCGTGCTGCCCGTCTCCACCAGCTTGCGGGCCTGCTCGACGAACTTGTCCACTCCCTTTCCGTCCTCGACCCTGGCCGGCCGCGGCGGCACTTCGATGCCCCGCTGGCAGGCAGGGCGCTCCGCGAGCTGGTCGACCCATCGTTTCAGGTGGATGAATTCATCGATCGGCACGCCGGACCACCTGTGCGTGCGCACCCACGCCCAGTTCGCGATGTCCGCGATCGAGTAGTCGTCCGCCAGGAATTCCTGCCCCGCAAGTTGCGTGTCGAGGACGCCGAACAGCCGCCGGACCTCGCCCTGGTAGCGGTCGATCGCCGGCTGGATCTTCTCCGGCAGATAGCGGAAGAACACGTTCGCCTGGCCCATCATCGGGCCGATTCCGCCCATCTGGAACATCAGCCACTGGATCACCCGCGAGCGACCCTTGACGTCCGCGGGCATCAGGCGCCCGGTCTTCTCCGCGAGGTAAATGAGAATCGCGCCGCTCTCGAAGATCGCGAAGTCGTCGAGCTCGCGGTCGACGATCGCCGGAATGCGGCCGTTCGGGCTCAGTTTCAGGAATTCCGGCCGCCTCTGCTCGAGCTTCGCGAGGTCGATGACGTGCACCGTGTAGGGCAGTCCCAGTTCCTCGAGCGCGATCGAGACCTTGTGGCCGTTCGGCGTCGCAGCGGTGTATAGGTCAATCATCCTAGTGACGGTTCCCACGAGTTCTGAGAGCATCCAAGCATGATCGAATTCTTCTTCGATTGCTCGAGTCCCTGGACCTGGCTCGCGTTCCACAACATCCAGCCGCTGGCCCGCGAACTTGGCGTCGAGATCCGCTGGCGGCCCGTACTCGTGGGCGGCATCTTCAACGCCGTGAACCCAAGCGTGTACGAGTTCCGCGAGCGCGGCGTGCCCGCGAAGCAGGCCTACCTGAAGAAGGATCTCGCGGACTGGGCACGGCTCGCCGGCCTGAAGATCCTGTTTCCGCCCACGGTGTTCCCGGTGAACAGCGTCAAGGCGATGCGCGGCTGCATCCTGCTCGAGCCGGAGGGCAAGCTGGTGCCGTTCGCTACCGCGGTCTTCGAGGCCTACTGGAGCGACGACCGCGACATTTCGCGGGATGACGTGCTGGCCGACCTGTGCGCGCGAGTCGGAGTCGAGCCGGAGCGGTTCCTCGCGGGCATCGCCGCGCCCGAGATCAAGGCACGACTCAAGGCCAATACGGACGAGGTCATCGCCCGCGGCGGCTTTGGCTCGCCGACGATGTTCGTGGGCGACGACATGTATTTCGGCAACGACCGCCTGCCGCTGGTGCGGGAAGCGGTGAAGAGGAAGCTGCAATGCTGAGCGCAGTCCGCCACATCCCCGCCCCGCTCCGCCGACTGGTCGTCGAAGGCGCCGACGTCCCGCGTGACCTCGACAGCGTGACCACGATCGCCACGGACCAGGAGCGCAATCCCGAGCTCGTCGGCATGACGCAGCAAGGCGTCGACGCCATCTGGAAGTCGGTCGAGGACATCTACGCGACCGGCATGCACCCCGGGATCTCGCTGGTCGTGCGCCGGCACGGGCGGGTCGTGCTGAAGCGCGCCATCGGACACTCCAGGGGCAACGGCCCGGGCGACGTCGAAGAGAAGCCGATCCCGATGACACCCGATACGCCGGTGTGCATCTTCTCGGCCAGCAAGGCGATGGCTGCGATGACCGTGCACCTGCTGTCCGAGCGCAAGGAACTGAGCCTGCTCGATCCCGTGAGCCATTACATCCCCGAGTTCGGGCAGAACGGCAAGCGCGACATCACGATCTACCAGCTGCTGTGCCACAAGGCGGGCATCCCCACCATTCCCACGGCGGGCGTCGACGTGGCCGAGCTGCTGCTCGATCACAAGGAGATCCTGCGGCTGATCTATCGGTCCGCACCTGACAAGCCCGGTGACCACCATGCGTACCACGCGCTCACCGCGGGCTTCGTCGTCGCGGACCTGGTCGAGAGGGTCTCGGGCCGCGGCTTCCGCGCGTTCTTCCGCGAGAACATCAGCCGACCGCTCGGCCTCGCGTCACTCGACTTCGGCGCGCGCGGACCGGCGCTGGCCCGCCTCGCCCGCAACTACGTCGCGGGCTTCAGGATCAGCGCACCCGTGGACATGTACCTGAAGCGCGCAATCGGCACGTCGCTGGAGCACGCGGTGACACTGTCGAACGACCCGCGCTACTACCGCGCCGTCATTCCGGCCGGCAATGGGGTGGGCACGGCCGACGAATGCTCGAGGTTCTTCCAGTGCCTGCTGAACGGCGGCGAGCTCGACGGCGTACGGGTGTTCCAGCCGCTGACGGTCCGTCGCGCGATCGCCGAAGTGGGCAAGCCCGAGATCGATCGCTCGCTGATGATCCCGTTGCGCTACTCGGCCGGAATGATGCTTGGCGCAAGTCCTTTCGGCATGTACGGCCCGGACACGTCGAAGGCTTACGGACACCTCGGCTTCGCGAACAATTTCGTGTGGGCGGATCCCGAGCGCGCCACGTCGGTCGCGCTGCTCACCACCGGCAAGCTGCTGATCGGCCTGCATGCGCCGTACCTGGTCAAGCTGCTCTGCGACATATCGAAGCACTGCCCGAAGCTCGCCGAAGAGGAGCAGGACGAGGCGCTGTACGCCGCCGGGATGTATTAGGGGACATTCTCCTTTTTCGTGGCGCGTCACGGAAAAGGAGAATGTCCCCGCCGCCACTTCCGGGTCCGCTCCTGGACGAAGTGGATGTTCTGCTTGAGCTCGTAGCTCATCGCGGCAAAGGAGTCAGGGAGTTTCATGCGCGCGGCACTCGCCTCGAGTGCGTCCAGGCGCTCCCGCAGCTCGTCCCTCCGCGGGCCGTCCGGGGCATGCCGCAGGTCTTTCTCGAGCCGCTGCAGTTCGCGATACATGCGCTGCAGCCGGCGGCTCATCTCCCAGCGCCAGACCTGCGGTGCCAGCGTCGTCACCGGATATAGCAGGCCGAGCATCGGAATGCCGAACAGCAGCAGCCGCTGCACGAGCTCGGCGAGCCAGAACGGCAGGTGCCGCCGCAGGAAATTCGGGCCGTTGCGATACATGTGCTCGGCTTCCCGGCTGAGCGGCAGGTCGATCTGCTCCGGCGCCGGAAACTCGCCCGCGGCTCTGCAGCACGTCAGGGCGCGCGTGGATCTTCGTCGCAGCGTCGATCAGCAGGTACTGCAGCGCCGGATGCAGGTCCTCGCGCACGACCAGGCTCGCCTTGGGCGCGATCAGCGTGACATCCTGCGATGGACGGTTCCGCGCGAGGTCCGCCACGCCCATCGGCAGCACGACCTTGTTCAGGAACGGCAGGCGCGCCACGTAGGCGTCCGCCCTCGGGAAGCCGACCACGTTTATCGACGGGTCCGCGCAGCAATCGCTGAACGGCCGCGGACTCCCATGCAGTGTCGATGATCGCGGTGTCGATGCGACCGGCCTGCAGTGCCTCGGCGGCCTGCTCCGGCGAATAGCCCTCGATGCTCAACGTCGACGGGTCGAGTCCGTTCAGCCGCATCAGGCGCTGGGCCAGCTCCCTCGTCGCGCTGCCCGGCGGCCCGATGGAAACATGGTGCCCGAGGCTCTCGTGGAACGCGAGACCTGTCGGCTGACAGCGGCAGAACACCCAGAGCGGCTCGTAGAACATCGTGCCGAGCGAAAGCAAGTCGGGCGATTCGGCCGCCGTGGTCACACCGGACTGCACGAAGGCCACGGAGATGCCGGATTTCGGATCCCGCAGCCGTGCCACGTTGTCGTATGCCCCTTCGGTCGGCACGAGACGTAGCGTCACGCCTTGCTTCGCCAGCGCCTCCCGGTAGAGTTCGGCAAACGCGCGGTACGCGCTGCCCTCCGGGCCCGTGGCCATTGAAAAGCTGCGTTCCGGCAACGGCCTCAGCGCTGCGACGGCCAGCCAGAGCAGGCCCGCCATCAGTGCCAGCGCCAGTACGATCAGCAACGGCTGCCTGTGGTCCGGGTTCATCACCGCAATCTCATTGCGCGATGAAGCGCTGCCGCAAGGACCGCATACTCTCGTCGCCGACCTGCAGCCCGTCACGGAAATAGCCTTCGATCGAGCCAAAGTCCCGGCACGCCGCGTCGACTGCAGCGTCCAGGTACTCCCGCCGCACGCTCAGCACCGGCAGAAGTATCGACGGATCGCCGCCACCAGCGGCAAAGGCGCTCAAGTGGGGCTCGTATTTCCGCAACACGCGGGAGTTGCTCTCGAGATAGTCCTCCAATACTGCTTCCTGCGGAACGCCGAGCAGCAACTGCAACGCGGCGCACGCCCAGCCCGTGCGGTCCTTGCCCGTCGTACAGTGCAACATCGCCGGCAGGTGTCCCGGTTCTGCGAGACCCACGAACAGCTGTCGGAAACCGGCGCGGGCGCTCGGCAGCCGCACGAACGACCGGTAGCTCTCCACGAACATCGCCGCGCCCCGGCCGTTGCCGAGTATCGATTCGGCGGAGCCCGGATCGGAGAACAGCCGCAACAACCTTGCGGGCACCGACTGCCGATCATCCGCGAGCACGTCCAGGCTGACGTGCGTCGCGCCCGCAATGCGCTCGCCGGGCAGCATCGCCCGCTCGGCCTCCGTGCGCAGGTCGTACACGTACCTGAGGCCTATGCCTCCGAGCGCAGCCGCGTCATCCTGCGTCAGCTGCGCGATCTGGTCGGAACGGAACAGCATGCCCGTCCGCACGTGCCCGCCATCACTGGTGCGACGTCCGCCGACGTCGCGGAAATTCGGCATCGAGGCAACGACGACGGTCATCGCGTCGGTCCCGAACCGGGGCGGCCCGCAGCTGCGCCATAAGCGATCAGCAATGCGCGATCCTGGCGCGCGCGCCGGATCGTCCGGGGCCGCATCAGCGGTTCCTCAATGATCGATAGCGGCGAATCAGCTCGTTGGTCGAGCTGTCGTGCTGCAGGTCCGTAGCGCCGGGCGCGAGTTCCGGCACAATCCTCCCGGCGAGCACCTTGCCGAGCTCGACACCCCACTGGTCGAAGCAGTTGATGCCCCAGATCGCGCCCTGCGTGAACACACTGTGCTCATAGAGCGCCACGAGCTTGCCGAGCGCGGCCGGCGTCAGCTCATCGAGCAGCAGCGTGCTGGACGGACGATTGCCCTCGAACGTCCGGTGCGGCACCAGCCACTCGGCGCAGCCGTCACTGCGAAGCTCATCGGCAGACTTGCCGAACGCCAGCGCCTCGCCCTGTGCGAGTACGTTGGCGATCAGCAGGTCGTGATGCTGGCCGAGCGCATTCAACGGCCGTGCGAACGCGATGAAGTCGCAGGGCACCAGGTTCGTGCCCTGGTGGATCAGCTGGTAGAAAGAATGCTGGCCATTGGTGCCCGGCTCGCCCCAGTAGACGGGCCCCGTGTCGCACCCGACCGGGCTGCCGTCCAGCCGCACGCTCTTGCCGTTGCTCTCCATCGTCAGCTGCTGCAGGTAGGCCGGGAAGCGCTTCAGGTACTGCTCGTACGGCAGCACGGCCACCGACTTCGCGCCCAGGAAGTTCACGTACCAGACGGTCAGCAGACCCATCAGTACCGGCAGGTTGCAATCGAACGGCGCGGTGCGGAAGTGCTCGTCCATCTCGTGGAAGCCGCCGAGCAGCGCACGGAAATTCTCGGGCCCGATCGCGAGCATCGTCGACAGCCCGATCGCCGAATCCATCGAATAGCGGCCGCCGACCCAGTCCCAGAAGCCGAACATGTTCGCGGTGTCGATACCGAATCCAGCGACGGCCGCCGCATTCGTCGACACGGCCACGAAGTGCCGCGCGACCGATTGCTCGTCGCCGCCGAGCCCTGCGACGGACCATGCGCGCGCAGTCTGCGCATTCGTCATGGTCTCCAGCGTCGTGAAGGTCTTCGACGACACGATGAACATCGTCTCGGCCGCATCGAGGTCCTGGACGGCTTCGGCAAAGTCGGTGCCGTCGATGTTCGAGACGAAACGGAACGTGAGTCCACGGTCGCTGTAGTGCTTCAGCGCCTCGTACGCCATCACCGGCCCCAGGTCCGATCCGCCGATACCGATGTTGACGATGTTGCGGATCCGCTTTCCCGTGTGGCCACGCCACTCGCCGCTGCGGACACGATTCGCAAACCCGGTCATGCGATCGAGGACCGCGTGCACCTGCGGCACGACGTTCTCGCCATCCACAAGGATCGTCGCACCACGCGGCGCGCGCAGCGCCACGTGCAGCACGGAGCGCTGCTCGGTGACGTTGATCCTCTCGCCGCGGAACATCGCATCGATCCGCTCGCGCAGCCCCGTTTCCTCGGCGAGCGCGACGAGCAGGCGCATGGTTTCGTCGGTCACGAGGTTCTTCGAGTAGTCGAGGTAGATGCCCGCGGCGTCCAGCGTCAGTCGTTGCCCTCGCGTCGGATCCGTGGCGAAGAGCTGCCGCAGGTGCAGCGCGCGTTGGGCGGACCGGTGCGCGGCAAGCGCTTTCCAGGCCGGGCCCGCCGTGACGGGCGGAGAATTCGACATGCACGTGTCCCTCTGGTGAACGGCCGGCGCGCCCGGTCCCGTGGTCGGCGGCTATTCTCCCAGAGGGGCGGGCGCCGTCGCCAATCGATCGAGTTCCTCCGCGAGGATCGGGATCCCGAGGTTGCAGGCCTGGACGCCCTGCGCGACGCAGAGCTTCAGCACCTCCATGATCTCCTCCACCGTGGCGCCAGCGGCCAGCGCGCCCCTGATGTGACGGCGTGTCCCTGGCGCGTACAGGTGCGTGTACGAGGCGTCGAAGGCGATCATCAGCAGCTCGAGGTCCTTCGGCGAGAACACGCCTCGCGAATAGACCGGCGCCGCCGCAGAGAAGAACTGGTCCGTCCAGGCCGGATCCAGCTGGTAGAGCGGATCCCAGGCGCTGTTCCACTGCCCGATGGCCCGCAGCCGATCGCAGAACGGCGTCGGCTCCGGTTCCGCTCGAGGGGCCTGCTCGACGCCGGCCGCCTTCGCCTCCTCGAGCAGGATCGGTGCGCCGAGGCTGCAGGAGTGGATCGCGCCGAGCGCGGCGCATTCGATCACGAACAGGATCTCGTCACGCGTCGCGCCGGCCGCGAGTGCCGCGCGCACGTGCAAGCGCGTCCCTTCTGGATCCCGGTTGGTGCAGGAAGCGTTCAGCATCACGCCGATCAGCTCGACGAGCTTGCGGGGCAACACGCCCCGCACCCAGGGGTTCGTCGTCATCTTCAGGCAGGACTCCGCCCACGCGGGATCCCACTCGCGCAGTTGCTCGACGGCAGCGCCCCACGGGCCCGTCTCCGTTCGCCTCGACATGGCTCAGTGCCCCGCGGCCTGGACGTCGGCCATCCGCTTGCGGACGATCGGGCGCAGGTCCTCACCGAACCCGGTGAGCACTCCTCCGTCCACGGCGAGCGACTGACCCGTGATCATCGCGGCGCGGTCGCTCGCGAGGAAGCTCACGGTTTCGCCGATTTCCTCCATCGTGCACATGCGCCCAAGCGGCACCAGCCGCCTGGTGACCATTTCGCGATACGCGGGCGTGATGTTCTCCTCCATCAGCGGAGTGACGACACCGCCCGGGCAGATCGTATTGACCGTGATGCGCTGGTCGGCGAGTTCCCAGGCCAGGTGCTGCGTCAGGCCCTCCAATCCGTATTTCGACACCGTGTAATCGACGCTGCCGAAGAAAGTCATGCGCCGGCCGGCGATCGAACCGATGTTGATGATCCTGCCGCCACCGCGGGCGGTCATCGCAGGCAGCACGGCCTTGCAGCAGAGGAAGGCGCCCCTGAGGTTGACGCCCAGCACCGAGTCCCACTGCTCGACGGGCAGGTCCGAAATCAGCCGAGGCGGTCCCTCGATGCCGGCATTGTTGACGAGTATGTCGACGCCGCCGAAGTGCTCGACCGCTTTGCGGGTCATGCGCTGCAGTGACTCCCAGTCGGTCACGTCCGCCACGACTGCGAGCGCGCTGCCGCCTGCGTCCAGGATCGACTGCGTGACGCCGTCCACCTCGTGAGCGTGCCGCCCCATCACGACGACGTTGGCGCCCTCGCGGGCGAGCACGCGCGCAATCCCCTCGCCGATGCCTCTCCCGCCGCCGGTCACGATCGCAGTCTTGCCTTCGAGTTCCATGGTCTTCCCTCTGTTCGAATCGGTCAGGCCGGCCGCAGGGCGTCGTCTGCGGGCTCCTCGAACCGCCCGCTCTCGCGTCGGTAGTGACGCGAGGCGAGCAGGAAGAACGCAGCGGCGGCCAGGCACATCAGCGGCGCAACGCCCAGCGCGAACTTGAGCCCGTAGACGTCCGACAGTGCGCCCACGACGATCGGCCCGGGCGCCAGGCCAATCAGGTTGTTGCAGAGCACGACCAGTGCAAACGCCGTCGCCCTCAGGCCCGGATGGGTCACGTCGCTGATGACGGCGCCGGCAGCGCCCGTGTGCCCTCCGGCGACGAACACGCCGGCCAGGATCAGCGCGTATTGCACCGGCCCGGGCGGCAGCGCGAACGCAAGCACCAGCAGCACGCAGGCGAGCGCGGCATACAGCGCCGGCACGCGCAGCTTGTTCAGCAGGTCACGCTGGCCCAGGCGATCGACGCTCCAGCCGCAGACGATCATGCCGACACCCGCAACCAGCACGACCACGCCAGCCTGCATGGCCGCCTTGTCGGGCGCGAGCCCGTAGTAGCGACTCATGTAGCTCGGGATCCACGCGTTGATGACGCCGAGGATGAACATCTGCGAGCCGCTGGCCAGGTACGTGAAGACCGCCGTGCGCGGCACGAACAGCTCGCGGATGATCTCGCCGACGCGCATGTGCCGCGCCGAGGCACCTGTCGACGCGTCCTTCTTCACCAGCGCGACCGTCTGGTAGTCGCGGACGACGAACGGGTAGAGCACGACCAGCAGCAGCCCCGCGACGCCAGCGCCGATGAACGCGGCGCGCCAGCTGAAGTGCGTCGAGACGACACCGCCGACGATGACGCCTCCCACCGTGCCGAACAGCGATGCGGCCAGGAATGCGCCCATCACCATCGCGTGGCGCTGCTTCGGAAACACGTGCGCCAGGATCGCGCCACCCGCGCTGCCATAGCCCGCTTCGCCGAGGCCGACCAGCGCGCGCGCCACCATCATCTGGCTGTAGTTGCGCGACAGGCCGCATGCGATCGTGGCGAGGCCCCACATCCCGGCCATCACCGTGATGCTCTTCACGCGTCCCCAGCGGTCGGCCAGCAGCGCTACCGGGATCGAGCACACGCCGACGATCAGCGCGACGACGCTGACCAGCGCGCCGAGCTGCGTGTCCGTCAGCGACCATTCCTGCTTCAGGAACGGGAAGATCGGAGTGATCACCTGCCGCGACACGTAGTCCGACAGCATCAGCCCGAGCGTGAGCGCAAACACGGCCCAGGCGTAGAGGCGCGACCCGCCGGGGTAGCCAGAGTCCCCGGTCGAGGAGCCGCCCCGATGCAATTCGATTCCCATGTGCCTGTCCCCGGTCCTATCCCCGTCGCGGCGCAACGCGCGTCGGCGCAGCCGCGCGACCGATGCCGGGCCGACGACTCCGGCTGGCCCCCGGGGTTACGCCGTGCCAGCGCTTGAACGCGCGCACGAAGCTGGTCGGGGTACCGTAGCCGAGTGCGGTTGCGATCTCGCCGACCGGCAGGTTCGTCTGCTCGAGCAGGCGGACCGCGAGGGTGCGCCGCGCTTCCTCCATCAGGTGCTCGAACGTGGTGCCCTGCTCGCGCAGGTAGCGGTGCAGCGTGACGCGATGGATCGCGAACATGTCCGCGACGCGCACGGCCGAACACTCGCCGCTCGCAAGCAGGCTCTCGATCACGCTTCGTACGCGCGCAACGAAATCCGGTTGCTCGCGAGCCTCGAGTTCCCCCATGTACTGGCGCAGGAACGAGTCCAGCATCTGCTCGGAGCCCTGCCGGACTTCTTCCAGCGCCGACTCAGGGAAGAACACCGCATGCCGTGGCTGGTCATAGAGCACGGGTGCCCGGAAAAACCGTGCGTACGCCTCGGCCATTGGCGGACGACGGTAGCTGACGTGCACCTGCGAGGGCCGCCACGTGCGCGGGAAGATCGACTCGAGGTGCTTCACCGTGGCGGCGAGTGCCCAGGTGAGCACGTGGTCGCTGCCGGTGAACTGCCGGTCGACCGAGACCGAGATGCAGGCGAAGCCGCGGTCGTGCGTGAGCGCGAAGGCGAAGCCGTGGTACCAGAGTCCCGCATACCGGACCAGGCTTTCGACCGCTTCGCCCGTCGTGCGCGCATTGAAGACCAGCAGCCGCAGCGGTCCCGCGTTTTCCATCGTCGCGCGCTGGCCGAGCATCAGGCCGAGGTCGTCCCGCCCGGTCGCGTCCGCTGCAGCCTGCATGATCTGCCCGTAGAGGCTGATCGGCACCGGCGTCATCGGCCTGGCCATCATGTCCCGGGTCACGCCGAAGGACTCGAGCAACTCCCAGGGATCGTAGCCGGCCTCGCGCATCAGGTTGGGCAACTCCGACAGCGCACCGACCGGGACAGCCCTGTTCCCTGGGATTGTGGGCGTCGCCGGGCCCCGGCGAACCCGCAGGTTCGCCGCGGCCAAGGCCGACGACGGTCGGCGACCTGTCACGTCTAGCCGACAAGGAATCCCCGCTGCCCGGGCTTGCGGTTGGGCGACATCCCAAGCGCCTGCAGCGTCTCGTCGGCGCTGTCGTACCAGGTGCCGATCTTCATGATCCGGCGTGCGTCGTCGGCAGTGGCGACGTCGCGGCCGAGTTCGCGCGCCATGCGCACCACCTGCTCGACCTGCTGCACCGACGTGAAGCGCTCGCCCTTGCGGCGCCAGATGTTGTCCTCGATGCCGACGCGCACGTGCAGGCCCATCGCGATGGACATCGCCATCATCGGCGGCACGTTGCGCATGATGCCCTCGATCTGCAGGATGCCGCCCTGCGGCGAGCGGCGGATGTAGTCCATCATCTGGAACGGATCCGGGCCCGGCCGCACCGCCGCCGATGGCGACGTAGCAGTGGTTCAGCGGACCCATGTACTGGCCGCGACGGATCAGGCGCTCGACCGTCTCGAGCTGCGCGATGTGCGCGAGCATGAAGTACGGCTGGATGCCGTTCGCCCGCAGGCGCTTCAGGTGCTCGACGAAGAACGACGGCGTCGCGTCGATGACCATTTCAGACCACGCGTTGCAGATCGCGGGATTCTCGAACTGCGTGCCCGCGACGTCGTCGGCCGTCAGGAGCTCGGTGATGTTCATCTGGTTCGAGTTGATCGCGATCGTCACCTGGTCGGGCTTCGGGGTGAGCTCCGCGAGCAGGTGGCGCGTGTCGTAGCCCAGCCACTTCGCCTGGTCGCCCTCGCCCTCCGGCGAGAACGAGATCGAGCCGCCCACCTGCAGCACCATCTTCGGCACCCGGTCGCGCAGCCGCGCAATCAGCTCGTTGAACATCGACAGCCGCTTGCTGCCCTTGCCGTCGGCCTCGCGGACATGGATGTGCAGCGACGTCGCGCCGGCGTTGTAGCAGTCGACGGCTTTCTGGACCTGCTCGTCCAGCGTGACTGCGATGTCCTCGGGGAAATCGCCCGGCAGCCACTCCGGGCCGTAGGGGGCGACGTTGATGATCAGCTCGTCCTGGTTCTCGGGCAGCAGGGCGTCGTCGTCGAAGTACATGGGCGGGCGTCCTGGGTTTGTTCTGGGAGGGCGCCAGTATTACGTCGGGGCGCATCGATTGAATTATCATTTGGTAACAAATTACTCGCCTTTGGTAACCGATGCGAAATCGGTGTCCATACCGGACCTGGCGGCCGACGCAGACGCGGCCCGCCCGCCGAGGTCAGATCACGGTGCCACCGTTCGGGCTCAGTATCTGCCCGACCAAGTAGTGGCCGTCGGCGGCCAGGTACACCGCCAGCGAGGCGTACTCCTCCGTTGTTCCAAGGCGGCCGAGCGGGACCAGCTGATTGAACCGGTTCCTCTCTTCCTCGGTCGAGCGCTCGAGATACGCTGCGAAATCCGGGGTCAGCACACCGCCCGGCGCGATTGCGTTCACGAATATGTTGGCCCCCGCGACGTCTAGCGCGACGGCTTTCGTGAAGGCGATCACTGCGCCCTTGGTCGCGGAGTAATGCGGACTGTGCGCGCTGTAGGCAGAAATCCCCGCGATGGACGCGATGTTGATGATCTTGCCGTCGCGCTGGGGTTCCATCAGGCGCAGGGCTTCGCGGGTGCAGTAGAACACTCCATGCACGTTGACGCCCCAGTAGCGGTGCCAGTCCTCGTCGCTGATGCTGCTGGTCAGATGCAGCGACTGGCGCGGAACGGGTGTGGTCAGGTACGCGTAGTGACGCTTGCGGCGAACTTCGTCTTCGGGACGGTTCGGAACGATGGCAGCGTTATTGACGAGAACATGCAACTTCCCGAACCGCCTGGCCGTGTCCTTGAACATCTGCGCGACCTCTGCGCTCGACGAAACGTCGCAGCGCATTGCGAGGCACCGCGCGCCGAGGGCACTGATCTGCCTTTCGAGCTCGGCGAGCGCGGACTCGTTGATGTCGCAGATGACGACGATCGCCCCTTCGTTCGCCATGGCGATGGCGATGGCCCTGCCGAGTCCGCCTGCCGCGCCCGTGATCAGCGCGACCTTGTCATTCAGCTTCATCACAGCCACCCACTGATTAGTGTGCGGTCCCCTTGTTCGGATTGATCAGGTATTTCTCTCCCGTCGCGCGCCGTCCATAAACGGCGATTTCCTGCAGTTGCAGCGCCTCGGCCAACGAGACCACCTTGGTGTAATGACTGGCGAAGGTCGTCTTCAGCTCGGACACTGCGCGCACCTGCAGCTTGCGCATCGCCTCTGGCCCGATCTTCTGCAGGAACGGCAGCAGCAGCCAGCCGGCGACGCCCCAGGCCGCGCCATAGTTCCGAGTAAGCGTGGTCGGGCCGAGATCGAGCGCACCGTAGATGTAGACCTGCTTGTGCGTGGTGGACCCGTAACGCTGGTACTCCTTCGCGGAGCGCAGCAGCGCGGCCTCCATGCAGCCCAGGATCTGCCCCGCGAGCGGCCCGCCGCCGATGGCGTCGAAAGCCAGCGTCGCTCCGGTGGCGGCGATGGCGTCGGTCAGGTCCCGCTGGAAGGTCGGAGCGCTGGAGTTGCAGACATGCTCGGCGCCTTGCGACTTCAGCAGCTGCTCCTGCTGCTCGCTCCGCACCACGTTGACGAGGCCGACGTGGTCGGCGATGCACAGCCGGTTCAGCATCTGCCCCAGGTTGGACGCGGCTGCCGTGTGCACGAGCGCCGTATGCCCTTCGCGACGCATCGTCTCCACCATGCCGAGCGCAGTCATCGGATTGACGAAGCAGGCCGCGCCCTCCGCCGCCGACGTGCCCGGCGGGAGAACCACGCATTGCGCTGTCTTCACGCAGCGGTGCTGCGAGTACATCGCGCCGCCGAACGTGGCCACGGTCTTGCCGAGAAGCGCCTGCGCCTCGGCCGACGAGCCGGCGGCGATCACCGTGCCCGCCCCCTCGTTGCCCACGGGCATCGGCTGGTCGATGCGAGCCGCCATCGCCTTCATCAGCTTTTCCGGAACGGTCGCGGTCACCACGGGGCGCTCGGCCGTGCCCGACTGCCGGGCAGTGCTCATGTCTGCTGCGCCGAGCAGCAGGCCCAGGTCGGATGGATTGATCGGTGTCGCCTCGACGCGCAGCAGCACCTCGTCCGGGCCCGGCTGCGGTATCGGCACGCTCACGAGCGAGAGTTCCAGCTCACCGCTGCCCTTCACCAGCGAGCGGATCTGCAGCGACGTCTCGGTGTTGCCTGGATTCACGGTATTAGCCTCTCGCATGCCATTGGGTACTCGGGCAGAGCTTGCTCACGACCGCGCGAATGGTCCAGCGATATCGCTCCGCTGCATCGCTGCAGGGCGCCTTCAGGCGGCAAAGCTCAACGCCGAAGGATGGTCTGGTGGTTCAGTTCCGGCGACGCGCCGCCCGGCTCATTTCTTGAGCGCGGCCCGCAGCCTGGCGACGTCCGCCGCGGTTGCGTTCGCGACCGCCGAGTTGCCCCAGCTCGCCCGCACGTAGTTTGCGACGTCAGCGACCTGCTGGTCGTTCAGCTGGCCCGCGAACGAAGGCATGGGTATGTACCCGTTCTGCATCGGGATGCCATTCAGCACGGCCTGCAGCACGTTGCCCGGGTCCCGGGCGATGACGGCCTGGTTGCCGGCGAGCGGCGGGAAGATGCCCGGCATGCCTCGGCCCTTCGCCTGGTGACAGGCCACGCAGTGATCGAGGTACAGCGCGGCCCCGCGCTGCTGTGACTCCGGCGGCGCTGCCCTCGCAGCGCGCAAGGGCGACTCCGGCGGCAGCGTCTTCAGGTACTCGGCCATCGCTGCGAGGTCGCCGTCGGTCAGCTTGCTGGTGCTGTTGTGCACGACTTCAGCCATCGGGCCGAACGTCGTCGTGTGACCCTTGCGTGCGCCGGTCTTGAGGTAGGTCGCGATCTCGTCCGCGGTCCACGAGCCGAGTCCGACGTGCAGGTTCGACGAGAGGTTCGGCGCGAACCAGCCGTCGATCTCCGCGCCCGTGTACTCGTGGCGCTGCTCGATGCCACCCATGGCGTCGCGCGGGGAATGGCAGGCGCTGCAGTGACCAAGCCCCTCGACGAGGTACGCGCCGCGATTCCAGGAGTCCGACGCGGTCGGGTCGGGCTTGAAGGTACCCTCACCGAAGAACAGCTCGCGCCATCCCGCCATCGACCAGCGCTGGTCGAACGGAAAGCGCAGGTGATTGACGTCCACGGCATTGCGCACGGGTTCGAGCGTGCGCAGGTAGGCGTAAATCGCGTCACTGTCGGCGCGCGTCACGCGCGTGTAGAAGACGTAGGGCATGGCCGGATACATGTCCTGCCCGCGCCTGTTCACGCCCTCGTGCATCGCGCGGTAGAAGTCGTCCGCGGTCCAGCGGCCGATGCCGGTCTCCGGATCCGGCGTGATGTTGGGCGCGAGCAGGTAACCGAAAGGCGTGTTGAGCCGGCCGCCGCCGGCGAACGCCACTCCGCCGTTCCCGGTATGGCAGGAAACGCAGTCACCGGCGGTCGCCAGGTACTCGCCGCGCTGCACGATCGTCTGGGCCTGCCCCGCGGCACGGCTCGCAGCGGCCGCACCTGCATCCGTCGCTGCCAGTGCACAGGCCGCCACACCGACGAGGATTCCCGTGAGTTTCATTCGCTCGCTCCTTCTCATCTCCCGCTGCCCGGATTCGTCGCTGTCGACGTACCGACCATCGCGCCACCGGCGGCGTCCCGGTCGGCGAACACGACGGCGTGCTGCTGGCACACGCGTCCTGCCGGAATCGATCGGTCGCCGTCCTGCAGCCGTTGCAGCATCGCCACCTTCTCGGCCCCGGTAACGACCCACAACAGGCGCCGTGCCCGATTGATGACCGGATACGTGAGCGTCATGCGACGGCGCTTCTGGTACGGACCTGCGAGCACCACGTCCGCGTTCATCTCATCAAGCGACGGGTCGGACGGCACCAGCGAGGCCGTGTGGCCGTCGGGCCCGAGCCCGAGGTGAACGAGGTCGAGCACGGGAGGCACGCCGGCGCAGGATCTCAATACGCGCTGGTAAGCCTCCACGGCCGCCTCGAGATTCGCCGACTCGACCGGCATCGCGTGCACCTGCTCCGGTCGCAGCGGCACGCGACCGAGCAGCGACTCCTGCAGGTGCGTCAGGTTGCGATCGGGGTCGCCCGCGGGTGCAATGCGCTCGTCCACCTGGAAGACGTGCAGCTGCTCCCAGGGAACGGCCTGCGTCGCCAGCGCGCGCAACATCATCCATGGCGTCTTGCCGCCACTGACCGCGAGCAGGAAACGGCCACGCGCAGCAACCGCGGCCCGTGCCTCCGCCGCAATCAGCACGGCCGCCGCCTCTGCAACCGCCGCGTCGTCGTCGAACACCTCGATCTTCATCGCATCGCGCGCTCAGGCCTGGAGGACGGGATCCGACCAGCCGCCCGGCGGAGTCACGGCCGAGACCTCCGACGGTCCCCACGTGCCGGGCTCGTACGCGTGCACCGGCGTGCCTGTCTTCAGCACCGGGTCGACGATGCGCCACGCCTCCTCGACGTAGTCCTCGCGCGCGAACAGCGTCGCGTCGCCGGCCATTGCGTCCGTGAGCACGCGCTCGTACGCGTCCATCTCGCCTGCGGGCGGACTGCGGTGCGCCAGCAGTTCCACCTGCTGGCCGACCAGCTTGTCCTCTGCGTCCATCGCCGTCAGGCCGAACGCGGATTCCACCTCGGGGCTGATCCGGAAGCGCATGTAGTTCGGCGCCTTGATCGCGGTCGGGAACACCGTCGGCGGCTGGCGGAACCGCACCAGCACCTCCGTGCAGGTCACCGGCAACGACTTGCCCGCGCGGATGTAGAACGGCACGCCGCTCCACCGCCACGAGTGGATGTAGAGACGCATCGCAGCGAAGGTCTCGGTCGTCGATCCCTTCGCGACACCGGGCTCGTCGCGATAACCCCGGAACTGGCCACGCACCAGGTCTTCGGGGCGGATCGGCTCGATGGCCTTCAGGACCTTGACCTTCTCGTCGCGGATGGACTCGCTGTCGGTACGCACCGGCGGCTCCATCGCGAGATTGGCCATCACCTGGAACAGGTGATTCTGCATCACGTCGCGGATCGTGCCGGTCTGGTCGTAGAAGACCCCGCGGCCCTGCACGCCGAAATCCTCGGCCATCGTGATCTGCACGCTATCGACGCAGGTGCGGTTCCAGAACGCCTCGAGCAGCGTGTTGGCGAAGCGCGCGAACAGCATGTTGTGCACCGGCCGCTTGCCGAGGTAATGGTCGATGCGGAAGATCGAGCGCTCGTCGAAGCACGAGAACAGGATCCCGTTCAGGGCGCGCGCCGAGGCGAGGTCCGTGCCGAACGGCTTCTCGACCACCACGCGCGCACCGCTGGTGCAACCCGACTGGGCCAGCTTCTCGACGACCGCGCCGAACAGCACGGGCGGGATGGCGAGGTAATGCGCGGGCCGCTGCGCCGCGCCGAGTTCGCGCCGCAGTGCCGCGAACGTGGCGGGATCCCCGTAGTCGCCGTCCACGTAGCGCAGCAGGCTGCAGAGTTTCGCGAAGGCCGCCTCGTCCACGCCGCCGTGCTTCGCGAGGCTGTCGCGCGCGCGCGCCTTCAGCTGGTCCAGGTTCCAGCCGGCCTTGGCCACGCCGACTACCGGCACGGTGAGCGTGCCGCGCTTCACCATCGCCTGCAGCGACGGGAAGATCTTCTTGTAGGCCAGGTCGCCGGTGGCACCGAAGAAGACCAGCGCGTCCGAGTGTGTTGCGTTCATGACTTCGCTCCGCGCGCAGTGCAGCTCACTTGCCGGCCGGCTTCTCGAGGTGACCGCCGAACTGGTAGCGCATCGCCGAGAGCAGCCTGTTCTGGAAGTCCGCCTCGCCGCGCGAACTGAAGCGCTCGTACAGTGCGGTCGTCAGCACCGGCGCGGGCACCGCCTCGTCGATCGCCGCCTTGATCGTCCAGCGCCCTTCGCCGGAGTCGGACACGCGCCCCTCGAACTTCGTCAGCGCCGGATCCTCGAGCAGCGCGCCCGCGGTGAGATCCAGCAGCCACGACGCGATCACGCTGCCGCGACGCCAGACCTCGGTGATGTCGGGCAGGTTGAGGTCGTACTGGTAGTGTTCGGGATCCCGCAGCGGCGTGGTTTCCGCGTCCACGGCGTGGCTGCGCTTGCCGACGTTCGCCGCCCCGAGGATACCGAGCCCCTCGGCATACGCGGCCATGATCCCGTACTCGATGCCGTTGTGGACCATCTTCACGAAGTGTCCGGCCCCGTTCGGTCCGCAGTGCAGGTAACCCTGCTCTGCCGTGCCACCGGCCTTGTCACGTCCGGGCGTGCGTTCGATATTCCCCACACCGGGCGCCAGCGTGGCGAAGACCGGGTCGAGATGCTGCACGATCCCGGTCTCGCCGCCGATCATCATGCAGTAGCCGCGCTCGAGGCCCCACACTCCGCCGCTCGTGCCGACGTCCACGTAGTGGATGCCCTGCGGCGCCAGTTCCTTCGCGCGGCGGATGTCGTCGACGTAGTAGGAGTTGCCGCCGTCGATCAGGATGTCGCCGCGCTCGAGCAGCGGCAGCAGATCCGCGATCGTGCGGTCCACGACCGCCGCGGGCACCATGAGCCAGACGGCCCGCGGCTTCGCGAGCTTCGCCACGAAGTCAGCGAGCGAAGTCGCGCCGACGGCTTTCTCGGCCGCAAGCTCGGCGACCGCCTTCTGCGACATGTCGTACACGACGCACTCGTGGCCGTTGCGCATCAGGCGCCGCACCATGTTCGCGCCCATCCTGCCGAGTCCGATCATTCCGAGTTGCATGCTCGCTCCTTGGTTCGTCGTCTTGCGTCGTGTCACTTGCCCGTCTTCGCGCGGCCGCCGCGCCGCGCCACCGGTCCGGCGGCCTGGACACCGTGCCAGAGACGGAAGCCGCCGAGGAATGCGTTCGCGTTGTCACCAGCCCGGCAGCCGGGCGGCAGCTGCTTGAGCTTCTTCACGTTCCCACCGCCGATCACGACCTCGTCGGTATGCAGCGCCGCCGAGAAACGCTCGACCATGAAGTCGACGTGCTCGCGCCACCTCTTCTTGCCGAAGCGCTCGAGCCCGCGCAGGCCGACGTAGTCCTCGATCTCGCCCTTCTTGTAGGACAGGTGCGCAAGCTCCATCGGGACGACGTGACCGTCCACGACGAGCGCGGAGCCGAGGCCGGTGCCGAGACCGAGGAACAGCATCGTGCCCTGCCGGAAGCTGCCCAGCGCCTGCATGGCCGCGTCGTTGATGACCTTCACGGGCTTGCCGAACGCTTTCTCGAAATCGAAACCCACCCAGCCCTTGGCGAGGTTGTGGGGCTCGGCGGCGATGCGTCCCTTGAGCACGAGTCCGGGGTAGCCGATCGAAACGGCGTCGTACTGCCAGTCCTTCGCGAGCCGCTTCACCCCGGAGACCATCTGCCTGACGGTCAGCCCGGGACCGGACTCGAACTCGCGACGCTCGTCGTGCCCCGTCGCCAGGATCTTCACGTGAGTACCGCCGATGTCGATGACCAGGACCTTCATGTGCGCTTCCTCCTCCGACGATTCGCGACCAGCGCGCCGGCCAGCGCGGTCCAGCCGGTCTGATGCGAGGCACCGAGCCCTTCGCCGGTGTCTCCGTGGAAGTACTCGTGGAACAGCACTGGGTTCCGCCACGAGGGATCGCGAGCAAAGATCGCGGGCGCGCCACCCGCGGGCCGGCGCCCGTTCGCGTCCCGCAAGAACAGTGCGAGCAGGCGTCGCTCGAGCTCGTCCGCGACCTGCCCGAGGTGCGCTTGCACACCCGACCCGGTTGGCAGCTCGACCGTGAAGGAACTGCCGATGCATTCGTGCAGGTGACGCAGCGACTCGACTGCGAGGAAATTGAGCGGAAACCACACCGGGCCCCGCCAGTTCGAGTTCCCGCCGAAGAGCCCGGTCTCCGATTCCGCCGGCTCGTAACCGAGCCGCGCCTCGCCGCCCGGGAGTGACACGACCAGCGGGTGGTCCCGGTGATGGCGCGACAGCGAACGGAGCCCGTAGGGCGACAGGAATTCCGACTCGTCGAGCATCCGCGTGAGGACGCGCCGCAGCCGGTATTCGTTCACGAGCCCGACGAGCAGCGGATGCGTGTTGCCGGGCGACTGGTACAGGAAGTCGGACAGCCACGGGTTGTGGTCGATGAACCATCGCGCGCGCGTGCGGAAGTCGTGCAGCTGCTCCCACAGCCGCGGATCGATCCTGACGGCCGCGAACAGCGGCAGCAGCCCGACCATCGACCGCGCCCGGAGCGGAATCGTGTTGCCATCCGGCGTGCGCAGCCGGTCGTAGAAGAAGCCGTCGTCGTCGCTCCACAGCTCCCGCGTCGCCGCTGGCGATCGCGCAGAAGTGCTCGAAGAACTTCAGTGCGACGTCCTCGTAGGCGTGGTCGCGGTTCGCGAGGCGCAGCGCGATCTCGAGCATGTTGAGGCAGTACTTCGCCATCCACGCGGTGCCGTCCGACTGCTCGAGCATGCAGCCGCCGGGCAGCGGAATGGAGCGGTCGAAGGCGCCGATGTTGTCGAGCCCGAGGAAGCCGCCCTCGAAGATGTTGTCGCCGAGCGCGTCCTTGCGATTCACCCACCACGTGAAATTGATCAGCAGCTTGTGGAAAGCCCGCTCCAGAAACTCGAAGTCCTGCGCGCCGTCGATCGAGAACACCGCGAGCGCCGCCCACGCGTGCACCGGCGGATTGACGTCGCCGAACGCCCACTCGTAGGCGGGCAACTGGCCGTTCGGATGCATGTACCACTCGCGGCACAGCAGCAGCAGCTGGTGCTTCGCGGCGGAAGGATCCGTGTGCGCGAGCACGACACAGTGGAACGCGAGGTCCCACGCCGCGTACCACGGATACTCCCACTTGTCCGGCATCGCGATGATGTCGTGGTTGTCCAGGTGCCGCCAGCCGGCGTTGCGCCCGGTCAGGCGCGAGTCGGGCGGCTTCACGCCGTCGCCCTCGAGCCAGCGCTGCGACGTCGTAGTGATAGAACTGCTGGCTCCAGACCATGCCGGCGAACGCCTGGCGCATCACCTGCGCCTCTTCGTCGGTCGCGTCGTCCGGCCGGAGCCCCGCATAGAACTCGTCCGCTTCCGCTCGCGCTCGGCGAGCACTCGATCGAACGCCGCACCGAGATCCGGGGCATCGTCCGTGTCCTGCCGCGTGAGGCGAAGGCGCAGCTCGACCGAGTCGCCGGCAGCGACCCGCAGGCGATACCAGCACGCCATCTTCGTGCCGTACGCGCTGCGGATTTACTGTCGCCGCACCGTTGAGCACGTGGTCGTTGATGCCGTCCTTGGGATACGGCGTGGTCGCCTGAGCCCCGAAGAGCCGTGCCGCGTTGGTTTCGTTCTCGCAGAACAGCAACTCGGGCATCGCGCCGTTCGCGGCCGCGCCCGCAGCCAGCACCCAGCGACCGACACTCGCTTCCTCTGCGATTGCGAGGACTGCATCCGTCGATTGTGACGATGCAGCACGCACTACGGGACGCCGGACCGCGGCGTCCCACGACCATCGGTTGCGGAACCAGAGCGTCGGCAGGACGTGCAGGTCCGCGGCTTCGGGGCCGGCATTGCGGATGCGCAGGCGGACGCAGACATCCCAGGGCGATGCCTTTGCATACTCGGCTGTGATCTGCCCAGTAACGACTCTCGTCGAAGATCCCTGTGTCTGCGAGCTCGAATTCGCGATCACTGCGCCCGCGACGTGCGTTCTCCTCGCGGAGCCGCGAGTAGGGGAACTCGTCCTGCGGGTAGTGGTAGCGCCACCGGAGCCACGAGGACGTCGGCGTCGCGTCCTCGTACCACCAGTGTTCCTTCGCGTCCTCGCCGTGGTTGCCCTCGGGTCCCGACAGGCCGTAGATGCGCTCCTTCAGGATCGGGTCACGGCCGTTCCAGAACGCGAGTGCGAAGCACATGCGCTGGTCGATGTCGCACAGGCCCGCGAGCCCGTCCTCGCTCCAGCGATAGGCTCGCGAGCGCGCATGATCGTGCGGGAAATACCGCCAGGCGTCGCCGTTCGAACTGTAGTCCTCGCGCACGGTGCCCCAGGCACGCTCGCTCAGCCACGGCCCGATCGCCTTCCAGTCGCCCGGGTGTCGTGGCGACGACTGTCCGACACGGGCCTGCTCGGGCTGCGGTGCGGTGAGTTCGGGCCTCATGATCTTCGCGCTTCGGTCAGGCAGGCGAGCACCCGGGGCCCCGCTCGCTATTCCCGCTGGCCCCCGGCGAAGCAGCCGCTGCCGTCCTGCGGGCAGAGCACGACGATCGTCTGGCGCTGGCCACAGCCCTCAACGCCCACGGTGTATTCCGCGCGCTGGATGCCGAAGCGGATCGACACCGGCTCGATCATCTGCCGCGACAGGACCTGGCCGGTCGCGGTCGGGCAGTTCATGTCGAATTGTACGCGCTGCAGCGCCGTGTCGATTGCCTGCTGCTGCTGGGCGTCGAGCTGCTGGTCGGTCGTCTGGCAACCGGCGAGACCGGCAACGCAGGCGGCAATGAGGGTCAGTCTCTTCATGTCGTCTCTCCTTTGAAGGCGAATGGTTGTTCGAAGGAAACCGGTCACGATCCGGCGTCGTCCAGCGGCACGTCCAGGCGCCGCAACTGCTCGTCCTGGAAACGCTGCGCAAGCGCGAGCAGGACGGCCGTCGACCACGCGAACGCGAGCGCTCCGGCAATCGCGATCATGCCGCCGAGCAGCCGCCAGCGATCCGGGAGCGTGAGCTCGCTGCCGACCGTCGTGTACTGGAGCAACGCGTAGTAATACGCGGCGGACGTCGTCGGGAACGCGTCGCGCACCACGAAGAACGCCGCCCACGCAGCGACCTCGACGAGGTGTGCGACCACGATCAGGCCGGCTGCGAGAAGCAGCACGCGCACGCCGGCGAAGAAACCGTGCCGGTCCTCGAATCGCTTGCGTACGCGGGTGCAGGCCGCGAACGTCACCGGCATGGCGAAGGCGTGGATGGTCATGGTGACGGCCACGAGGACGATTCCCCAGGCCACCTCCTCCACCGAAGTGACGTGTTCCAGGGCGCTCACGAGGCAGGCGCGCCGGCCGCAGGCTGCGGCGCCGGTTCTCCGGCCCGACTCACCCAGCCGCCTCCCATCGCCTTGTACACCCCGGCCAGCGAGGCGCAGAGCCGCGCGCGCATGGCAGCCAGCTCGAGTTCAGCCGGAAGCAACTGCTCCTGGGCCTGCAGCACAGTGGAGTACGGCGCCCGGCCCACGTCGTACTGCAGCTTCGCGATGTGCTCGTACCCGCGCAGGGCCTCGACGAGCCTCGCCTGCGCCGCGACCTGATCGACCAGCGTCGTCCGGGTCACCAGCGCGTTGTCCACGTCGGCGAAGGCGTTCTGGATCGCGCGCCGGTAAGACGCGAGGGCTGCCTTTTGCGCCGCTTCTGCCTGGGCAACCTGCCCGCGGATCGCCCCGCCGGAGAAAATCGGGCCCGCCAGGCCTCCGCCATAGCTCCACGTGCCGGCCGGTCCCGTGAACAGCTTGGCGAGGTCCGTGCTCGCACTGCCGAACGCACCGGTCAGCGAGATCGTCGGGAAGTACTGCGCCTTCGCCGCGCCGATCTGTGCGTTGGCCGCGACGAGCTCCTGCTCGGACTGCAGGATGTCCGGCCGCCGCCCGAGCAGTTCCGACGGCACGCCGGCAGGAACCGCGGGAATCGCGATGTCCGCGATCGACTTGCCGCGCGGGACCGGCCCGGGCGGCCGGCCGAGCAGCGCCGACAGTCCGTTCTCGAGTATGGCGATCTCGCGCTTGAGCCGCGGGATCTGCACCGACGCGGTCTCGTACCTCGCGCGCGCCTGGTCGACGTTCATCTGCGATACGCGGCCATACTGGAACTTGAGTTCCATCACCCGGAGGGACTCCGCATACGCGGCCTGCGTGCGCTCTGCGATCGCGAGCTGCTCGTCGAGCCCGCGCAGCTGCAGGTAGCTCGTTGCAACCGTCGCAACGAGCGAGAGCACCACGCCGCGGCGCGCCTCCTCGGTCGCGAGCAGGTTCGCGCGGGCGGCCTCGCTCAGCCGGCGCACGCGGCCCCACAGGTCGATTTCCCAGGTCGCTCCGGCGAGCACCTGGTAGGCCTCGGTGGGGTTGCCGATGCCCGCGGCGAGGTCCGTCGTGCTGTTCTCCGAGAAGCGGTACTTGCCACCCGAGCCGTCATAGCCGAGCTGCGGGAACAACGGTGCGCGTGTCGTCGCGAGCACGCCCGCCGCCTGCTCGACATTGGCTGCCGCAATCTGCACGTCAGGGTTGCCGGCGAGCGCCTCGGCGATCAACGCATCGAGCGTCGAATCGCCGAACAGGTGCCACCACTCGGTGTCCGCCTCCGCTGCGGCGTCAGCCGGCTCGAATCGGTACGAGGACGGCGCGTCCACCGGCGGGCGCCGGTAATCCGGGCCAACCGTGCAGCCGGCGACGGCGCACGCGGCCAGTACGAGTACCAGACCCCGGCCCATCTCAGTCGCCCTCCGCCGGTGCGGCCGGCGCGGGACTGCGCGCCGCCGCTGCTTCGGCCGCCTTCGCTTCCCGGCCGCCGAAGAACTTCGCGCTGGCCGTCTCGAGCAGCCAGAAGAACATCGGGATGAAGAAGATCGCTATCAGCGTCGCGGCGAGCGTGCCGCCGATCACGCCGGTTCCGATCGAGTGGCGGCTGTTGGCCGACGCACCCGTGGCGATGGCAAGCGGCACCGTGCCCAGCACGAATGCGAACGACGTCATGATGATCGGCCTGAGCCGCAGCCGCGCCGCTTCGACGGCGGCGTCGAAGAACGATTTTCCTTCCTTGCGGTTCAGCTCGACTGCGAACTCGACGATCAGGATCGCGTTCTTGGCCGCGAGCCCGATCAGCGTCAGCAGGCCGATCTGGAAGTACAGGTCGTTCGGGATGCCGCGCAGGGCGATCGCGGCAAGCGCGCCGAAGATTGCGAACGGGACTGCCATCATTACCGCGACCGGCAGCGACCAGCTCTCGTACTGCGCTGCCAGGATCAGGAACACGAACAGCAGGCCGAAGAGGAACGCGATGGCCGAGGTCGACCCCGACGAGACCTCCTCGCGCGCCTCGCCCGACCACTCGTAGCCATAGCCCTGGGGCAGCTGCTTCTCGAGCACGTCGCGGATCGCGGCGAGCGCCGCACCCGAGCTGACACCCGGCGCGGGCGCACCGTTGATCGCGATCGCGGGGTAGTTGTTGAAGCGCGTGACGAGATCCGCGCCAGTGACCCAGCGTGTCGAGACGAGCGCCGAGAGCGGCACCATGTCGCCGTCCCGATTCTTGACGTAGAACCGGCCGACGTCCTCGGGCGTCAGGCGGTACTTCGGCTCGGCCTGCAGCACGACCTGGTAGAGGCGCGAGTCCCTGGGGAACTGGCTCACGTAAAGCGAGCCGAACATCGTCTGCAGCGTGCTGTACGCATCCTGCACCGGCACGCCGAGCACCTCGGCCTTCTCACGGTCCACGTCCGCGAGCATCTGCTGGCCAGTGGTGCGGATCGTCGTGCTCACGCCGGCGAGTTCCGGCCGCTTCTTCGCCTCCGCGATGACCTTCTCGACGACGTCGGAGAGCTGCTGGTAATTGCCGGAACCCTTCTGCTCGACCCAGACCTGGAACCCGGCAGTCACGCCGAGGCCCGGAATCGCCGGGGGATTGACCGCGCGCACCAGCCCGCCGCGGACCGACGGAAACTCGCGATCCGACGCCGCGATCACGGCATCGGCCGACAGGTCCTTGCCCTTGCGCTGCTCGTAGTCCTTCAGCGAGACGAACAGCACGCCGAAATTCGTCTTGTTCTGCGAGTCGATCAGGCTGTACCCGTCGACCTGCGTGACGTTGGCGACGGCCGGATGCTTGCCAACGATCGCCGCCGCCTGGGCTCCTACCGCGTGTGTCCGGTCGAGACTCGCCGAGTCGGGCAGGAAGTAACCGACGAACAGATACCCCTGGTCCTCCTGCGGCACGAAGGCCGTGGGCAGCACCTTGAACAGCGCCACGCAGCCGGCAACCACCACCGCGAACACGATGAGTCCGCGCGCCCAGTTGTGCGTGACCCACCGGACGCCGTTCTCGTAGGACCCGGTCAGGCGCTCCAGCGTGTCGTCGAACCACTTGAAGAATCCTTTCTTCGGCCCTTGCCGCGCCTCGATCAGGATCGACGCGAGCGCCGGCGAGAGCGTGAGCGCCACGAGTCCCGAGAACACGACCGAGATCGCGATCGTCACCGCGAACTGCTTGTACAGCGCGCCCGTGATGCCGCCGAGGAACGCCACCGGGATGAACACCGCGTTCAGTACGAGCACGACGGCGATGACCGGGCCGCGACACCTCGTCCATGGCGCGCTTCGCCGCTTCCTTCGGCGTGAGCCCGAACTGCTCCATGTTGCGCTCAGTGTTCTCGACCACGACGATCGCGTCGTCCACGACGAGACCGATCGCGAGGATCATGCCGAACAGCGTCAGCATGTTGATCGAGAAGCCGAACACCAGCATGCCGACGAGCGCGCCGAGGATCGACACCGGCACGGCGAGCGTCGGGATGATCGTCAGGCGCAGGCTGTGCAGGAAGACGAACACGACCAGCACGACCAGCACGACCGCCTCGAAGAACGTCTTGACCACCTCGCGGATCGACGCCTGCACGAACAGAGTCGTGTCGAGCGCAATGTCGTACTTCAGGCCGTCCGGGAACTCCTTCGACAGTTCCTCGAGCGTCGCGCGCACCTGCTTCGACACCTCGATCGCATTCGCGCCGGGCTGCTGGTAGACGGCGATCAGCGTGGCCGGCTGCCCCTGGTAGCCCGTGCGCAGCGAGTAGCTCTGCGCCCCGAGCTCCGCGCGGCCGATGTCCTTGACCCGCACCAGCGCCGCGTCCGCGTTCGAGCTGCGCAGGATCATCGAATCGAACTGTGACGGCTCGGTGATCGTGCCGGTGGTGACGGGGAACGTCTGCTTGACCGGGTACGGCGTCGGCGGCGCACCGATGCGCCCGACCGCGAACTGCTGGTTCTGGTTCTTGATCGCGTCGGCGACTTCGCTGGTCGAGATCCTGAGCTGCGCCATGCGGTCCGGCTTCAGCCAGATGCGCATGGCGTACTCCGGCACGCCGAAGATCGAGGCCTGGTTGGCCCCGGGGATGCGGTTGATGGTGCCGAGGATCTGAGTGTTCGTGTAGTTGGAAATGAAGTTCGGGTCGTAGCGCCCATCCGGTGAATAGAACGCGAGGACCATCAGGAACGTGTTGGTCTTCTGCTGGACGTCGACGCCCTCTGCCTGCACGGACTGCGGCAGCTGGGCCATCGCCTGGCTCACGCGGTTCTGCACGTCCACCTGCGCAAGCGCCGGATCGGTGTCGATCGTGAAGTAGATCGTGAGCGTGTAGTTGCCCGTCGACGAGCTCGTCGAGGACATGTAGATCATGTTGTTGGCGCCGTTGACCTGCTGCTCGATCGGCGCTCCGACGTTCTGCGCGACCAGCGCGGCATTGGCGCCGGGATAGGTCGCCGTGACCTGGATCTGGATCGGCGTGACCTGCGGATACTGCGCGATCGGCAGCTTCACCATCGCGACGATGCCGACCACGGTGATCACGAGCGCGATGACCGCCGCGAAGATCGGCCGGTCGATGAAGAATCGGGAGAACATTCGGCGCGGCCCCGCTAACTAGCGGCCGCCGGCCGCGGCATCCGCGCCCGCAGGCGCTGGCGCTGGCGCGGCAATCTTGACCGGCGCTCCCGGCGAAAGCCTGGCGACTCCGTCGGTCACGACGACGTCGCCCGCGCTCAGGCCCGAATCGATGAACCAGTCGCCGTCCTGCCAGGCGCCGACCTGGACCGGGCGCATCTGCGCCTTGCCTTCCTTGTCGACGAGCACGACGAAATGGCCCTTGGCTCCCTGCAGCACCGCCTCCTGCGGCACGAGCACGGCGTCGACGCGCACCGGACCCGAGACCCGCACGCGCACGAACTCGCCGGGCCGCAGGTCACCCTCCGTGTTGGGCAGCGTGGCACGCAACAGGTAGCTTCCGGTCTGCGAATCGTAGTTCGCGTTGGCGAACGTGATCCGGCCCTGGTGCGGATAGACACTGCCGTCCGCGAGGATCAGGTCCACTGCGTACTCGCCCTTGGGCGGCAACCGCAGGCTGCCCTTCTGCGACTGCTGGCGGTACGCCAGCATCTCGTTCTCCGACAGCGTGAAGTTGACCCAGATCGGGTCCACCTGCTCGACGTATGTCAGCAGGCTGTTTTCCGGGCTGACGTAGGCACCATCCTGCACGCGCGCGTAACTCGACTGTCCGGCGATCGGCGAAGTGATCGTGGTGTAGGAAAGATTCAGCCTTGCGGTCTCGACGTTCGCGGTCGCGGTCTGCACCGCTGCCGCGGCCGCCTGCTGCTGGCCCAGCGCGTCGTCGAGGTCCTTCTGGCTCAGGGCCTTGAGCGCCGCGAGCGGCCGCACCTGAGCAAGGTTGTCCTCGGCCACCTTGAGGCGTGCCTGCTGCTCCGCCAACGCGCCTTCCGCCGCCTTCAGTTGTGCCTGGAACGGCCTCGGGTCCTGCTGGAACATCAGCTGCCCGGCCTTGACCAGCGAGCCCTCGGTGTAGACGCGGCGGTCGAGGAAGCCGCTCACCCGTGCGCGGATCTCCACCTGGTGCGAGCTCTCCGTCTGCCCCACGTACTCGAAGCTCACCGGCGTGTCGCGCGGCGCGACCGTCATCACGGTCACGTCGACGGGGCCGGCAGCTTCGGCTGGCGGCTTGTGCTTGGCGCAGCCCGTTACGAGCGCGAATGTGGCGAGACAGATCGTCAGACAGCGCATCTCGTCGTCCTCGAGTCCTTAAGATCGGCGCGGCAACACACGGCGCCGCCCTTCGGCGACGCGGCGCGTCCCAGTGGTATCATTCGACGCCAGCGCCAGGCATGTCTCGACATTTTCGGACACGCCTCACGACCACCACACCCAAACCGGAAGGTAGCCGTGCCGCCGAAAGGAGGCCGAACCCGCTCGACAGGTCGCCGCGCCGCGCCCCCACTGGTGATCGGGGGTACGCGCCGCGCGAGCGGTCTCACGGAGATGCCGGCCCTGTTGCGCAGCCTTGGCGCAGATCCGGGCGCCGTGCTGCGTTGCGCGGGGCTTCCGCCCAACGCGCTGGACCATCCCGACAACGCGATCTCCTACACCGCGACCGGCGCGCTGCTCGGTTGCGCCGCGCTTGCAACGGGTTGCGAGCACATCGGCCTGCTGACGGGCGCGGGATGGCGGCTCGATCATGCGGGGCTGGTCGGCCAGCTGGCACGGCATTCCGAGACGCTGGGCGATGCACTGCAGTCCGTGGTGCTGCACCACTGGCTGAACGGCGACGGCGCGACGACCTTCCTGTCCCGCAAGGGGGCGTTTGCGGAACTCGGATACGCGCTGTACGCGACCGGCGTGAGCCACAGTGACCACATCTACGACGTCGCGGTCGCCGCGCTGCTCGCGATGCTCCGCGAGCTCTGCGGCGCCGCCTGGACGCCTTCCCAGGTCTTCCTGCCGCGGTCGCGACCGGCCGATCCGGCGCCCTATCAGCGCCTGTTCGGGTGCCCGGTCGCCTTCGACTCCGACTATGCCACGCTGCGCTTTCCCGCCGAGAATCTCGCGGAGAGGCTGCCGCACGCGGACCCCGGCCGACTGTTCGCGCTCGACCGCGCGGCGTCGGTCCTCGGGCCGGAGCCGATCGTGCCGCGTTCGCACAGGATCGTCCGGATCCTGCTCGCGCGGGGCGACACCACGGCCGAAGGCCTCGCTGCCACGCTTTCTCTCAGCCGTCGGACGCTCGACCGGCGACTCAAGGCCCACGACGTTTCCTTCCAGACCTTGCTGGACGGCGTTCGATTCGAGGCGGCGCGGCAGCTGCTCGAAATCTCGAACGTCGGTATCACGGAGATCGCCAGCACGCTCGGTTACGCAGAGCCCAGCCCGTTCACCCGTGCGTTCAAGCGCTGGTCAGGGCAGACGCCTTCTGAATGGCGTCGCAGGAGAAGGCGTGTTCGCCGCAAGGGATCCCGGGCGAGCGGCCGCCGCTAGAGCTCCCAGGTCGCTCAGGAAGATGGGCGGGACCGGACCCGCTCGAGCAGCGGCTGCCCCTGCGCCGGGGAGAGCGGCACCGTCGCCCGTGCACTGGCGCGATAGCGCGCAAGTTCCGCGTGAATCGCCGCCTGCTCCTCGGTCGGCACGATCTTCGTCATCGGCACCTGCATGCCGAGGAAGCCGTATTTCGCCTCGCCATAGCGGTGATATGGCAGCAACTCGTAATGCAGGTCGTCGCCGACGGACCGGAGGAACTCACCGATCGCGCGTACGTCCTCGATCGAGCCGTTCACGCCAGGAATGAATGGCGTGCGCACGATGATGCGGTCGTGCGGAAACACGGCGCACAGCTTGCGGAAATTGCGCAGGATCAGGTCGTTCGGCACGCCGGTGAAGCGACGGTGACGCTCCGCGTCCAGGCACTTGATGTCGTAGTGGATGACGTCGAGGAACGGCAGCAAGCCCTGCAGGGCCTGCCAGCGGCCCATCCCTGACGTCTCGATCGCCGTCGACAGGCCGCGCCGCTGCGCTTCCTGCAGCAATGCCCGCGCGAACTTGCCTTGCCGGAGGACTTCGCCACCCGACAGCGTGAGGCCACCACCCGAGCGCGAATAGAAGGCCTCGTCCGCCTCGACGACGGCCAGCACCTCGTCCACCGTCATGCGCCGACCGACGATCTCCATTGCCTGGGCCGGGCACGCGTCGGCGCACTGGCCGCAAGCCGTGCAGGACGCGAAATCGACGACGGCCTTGCCGTCGGGACCCCGGCTGATCGCGCCTTCCGGGCACTTCGGGATGCAGTGACCGCACTGCGCCACGCCGATGCACTTCGACGCGCGATACAGGAGCTGGGGCCTTGCGCTCAACCCCTCCGGGTTGCTGCAGGCCTTGCAGCGCAGCGGGCAACCCTTCAGGAATACCGTCGTGCGTATGCCAGGCCCGTCGTCGGTCGAAAACCGCTGGATGTTGAAGACGAGCCCGGTGACCGCATTCATGTTGCCATCCGTCCCGGTCAGTTCATCTGCTCCTCGGTGCGCGCGATGATCTCGGCCTGCTGCATCGGCGAAAGGTCCACGAAATAGGCCGAGTAGCCGGCGATGCGGACCACGAGGTTACGGTATTTCTCCGGGTCCTTCTGCGCTGCCAGCAGTGTCGCGCGGTTCAGGATGTTGAACTGCAGGTGCCACAGCTTCATGTCGCACCAGGTGCGGATGATCTGCATCAGGCGGCGCGTGCCCTCTTCACCCGCGACCGTCTGCGGCGTGAACTTCATGTTGATCAGGTCCGCCGCCTTCTCCTTGTAACCCATGCACCGGGCCCTGGCCATGGACCGCAGCGACACCGTCGGCCCGTTCACGTCCATGCCGTGCGACGGCGAGATCCCCTCCGACAGGTACTCGCCCGCCGGCCGCCCGCTCGGCGTCGCGCCGACGACGCGGCCCGTGGGCACGTGGATCGTCACCGGGATGCAGCGCAGCATGAACGACTGGCCGTGCGGCTTCGGGTGCCGGTGAATGAAGTCGAGGATGAAGCGCTCGATGTCGAAGCCGATCTGGTCCACCCAGTCGATGCCGTTGCCGTACTTCGGCGCGTTCAGGCACAGCTGGCGGATCGCTTCCTTGCCCTCCCAGTTGCACTCGATCGCCTCGAGCAGCTCGCCCCAGGTGAGCTTCTTCGTGTCGTAGACGAGGTGCTTGATCGCGGCGAGCGAGTCGATGGCCGTGCCCTTGCCCATGGACTCGATGCAGGACAGGTCGATGCCGCCCGGGATGTGCTGGCCGTGACGGTGCAGGTCCATGCACTCCCGGCTGGCGAGGTCGTGGACCATCGAGGCGAACGGCGCTGCGAAGTGACGCGGCTTCAGCTCCATCGCCACGTATTGCTGCGTCATGATGTGGCGCACGACCTGCTCGAGCTGCGAGCAGAACGCGTTCCAGACGTCGTCGAAGGTCGCGAACTGCCGCGGGTCGCCGGTACGCAGGCCGAACTGCGCGTCCTTCCAGAACTTGACCCGGCCGTCGCGAAGCGTCATCTCGACGACCGCGCCGTAGTTGATCAGGCTGTTGCCGGTCACCTGCGTCTCACGGTTCACGAGTCGTGACTCGATGCAGCCCGAGCCGGCGTAGTCGAGCGCCTCGGGCATGGTCGCGCCGTTGGCGAGGTAGAACGGCACGATCTGCTCGTCGTTCAGCACCTTCGGCGTGCCCTTGCCGTCCTTGATGGCCTCGGCGACGGCGTGCAGGAAGCGCTCGGGCGTGTTGGCGTGGATGCGCGCCGCCAGCTCCGGGTAGCTCGACTGCAGCGGCCGCGCCGAGTCGAGCATCGTGTAGGTGAGTTCGTTCGTGGCGTCGCGACCGTCGGGCGTCTGTCCCCCGATCGTGATCTGCTCGAAGTGCGCGAAGCCCTCCATGCTGGCCGCCGCAGACGGCGACAGCTTGATCTCGGTGCTCTGCATCATGTTGAGCCAGAGGCACTGCAGCAGTTCCTCGGCGGCCGCCTTGGTCAGGCGACCTTCTTCCACGTCCCGCTTGTAGAACGGGTAGAAGTACTGGTCCATGCGGCCCTGGCTCACCTGGCCGCCGATGTTCTGCTCGAGGCGCGAGAACATCTGCGCGAACCACTGTGCCTGCAAGGCCTCGCGGAACGTGCGGGCCGGGTGCTCGGGAACGTGCGCGCAGACCGCGGCGATCTCCTCGAGCTCGCGCTTGCGCTGCGGGTTGCTCTCGCGCGAGGCCATTTCGGCAGCGAGCGCCGAGTAGCGCCGCGCCCAGGTGATCATCGCGTCGCAGGTGATGACGATGGCTTCGAGGAACGGCTTCTTCTCGACCACGTCGCGCGGGTCGTCGATCGCCGCCAGCCGCGCCTCCGCCTCGGCCCTGATGCCGGCGCAGCCCTTGGTTCAGGATCTTCGCGAAGTCGTGCGCCCAGTTCTGCGAATGCCGCCAGACGGCGGAGCACATGCCGACGCCGGTCGACGTCGCCGACGTTGCCCCGGTCCGGCCCGAAGAAGAAGAAGCGGGTCTCCTCCGGCAGCGCGCGCACGAACGTCGTCGCCGAAGTCCTTGCCGTTCCAGTACGGGTACAGCACGCTCCTCGATGGCGCGCTGGTCCTGCTCCGTCATCACGACCGCGCCCTTCTGGCCCTGCTGCTGCGCAGGCGTCTCGGCCGCGGCGCTCGAGCAGGCTGCCATCGAGTTCGCCGTAGACGAGGCCGTAGCGACCGAGCCAGGTGTTCGGCCGGCCGACGATGAGCTCGTCGTCGAAGATCGTCACCGGGATGTGCTCGGCGACGTGCTTGCAGCGCCTTCGCCCAGCGCAGCACGAGCGGCTGGCCCTCGGTCGCCTTGAACGACTCGCGTAAAGTAGACCGCACGGTCGAGCGTGACGCGCGGGCTGCCATAGCCGCGGATCGCGTCGAAGATCCGCAGCACGCGTTCGCTGACGTTTCCGTGCAGTGCGCGGCTGCCGCTCTCGATCGCGAGTTCCTGCGCGGAAAGCGCGGTCGCCGGGATTCGCGCCGGACGCTGACTGGGAGTTCGTGAGCGCCTGAAGTCACCGCGTTCATAGCATGCGCTCCTGTTGCCGAACGGAATCCGCCGCGGATCCCGGATTACAGGCACAAACATGCGCTCGCGCAGTCGCCGGCGACTTGCATCCGGTAGCCGGTTATATACATTCGGTAGCAAGGGTCAATCGCGACCTGGAGGAGCCCTTATGTCGAAACTCACCACGCTGACCGCCTCGATACTGTGCCTGGCCTGCCCGGCCGCGACGGCCGAAGTGGTCCAGTCCGCCGCGGACGGCGCCCTGATCGAACATCACTTCCAGATCGCGGCGAGCCCCAAGGACGCGTGGTCGGCGCTGGTCCATCCCGAGCGACTGGTGGCCGGCGGATCACACGTGGTCCGGCGACCGTCGTACCTGCGCCTGAACGCGCAGGCCGGGGGCTGCTTCTGCGAGAACTGGGGCGAGAACAGCGCGGAGCACGGCCGTGTCGTGATGGCGCTGCCCGGGCAGATGCTCCGGATCCGCGGATCGCTCGGCCCGCTGCAGGAGACTGGCCGTCACCGGCGTGCTGACGATGAAGCTGGCAGCAAAGGACGCGGGCACCGAGGCGACGGTGACCTATCGGCTGAGCGGCGATGCGTCGCACAAGCTCGACGCGTTCATCCCCGCCGTGGACAAGGTGATTGGCCAGCAGTTCGGCTCGTTCGCCCGCTACGCTTCGCAGCCGGGCCTCAAGCCGTCGCTTTGACCTTCGCGATCCACTCGTCGACGAGGCGCTCGAGCACGCCGAGCGGCACGCCGCCATTCTCGAGCACGACGGTGTGGAAGTCCCTCAGGTTGAATTTCGGGCCGAGCTCGGTCTTCGCCTTTTCGCGGAGTTCCAGGATCTTCAGCTGCCCGACCTTGTAGGCGCAGGCCTGTCCCGGCAGGCCCATGTAGCGCTCGATCTCGGACGTCGAGTCGCTCTCGGCCGTGCCGGTCATGTCGACCAGGTAGGCGATCGCCTGTTCGCGCGTCCACCCCTTGGCGTGCAGCCCGGTGTCGACGACGAGCCGCGCGGCGCGGAACAGTTCCGCCTGCAGGCGGCCGAGATCGCCGTAAGGGTCGTCCTTGTAGAAGCCGATCTCCGCCGCCAGCCGCTCCGCATACAGCGCCCACCCTTCCGAGTACGCGGAGTAAAGAGTCTGCTGGCGGATCAGCGGCATGTCCTTCAATGCCCATTGCCGTTGCGATCTGGAAGTGGTGGCCCGGGATGCCTTCGTGCACCGCGAGCGTCTTCATGCTCCACGTCGGCGTCTCGGCCGTGTCGCGCATGTTCGCGAAGAACGTTCCGGGGCGCGACCCGTCCATCGCGGCCGGGTTGTAGTAGGCCCCGGCCGATCCCTTCTCCGCCGATACGGGCACCCGCTCGACGGCAAGCTTGCCGGGCGGAATCGTCCGGAAATACTCCGGCATGCGCGCCGAGATGTCGTCCAGGATCTCGCGATACCTTCGCCAGCAGCTGCGCGCGCCCCTCGTCGGTATTGGGCACCAGGAAGCGCGGGTCCTCGCCGAGCGCCTTCATGCGCTCTGCGACCGTACCTTCGGTGAGGCCCTGGGCGCGCAACAACGCGTCCATTTCCGCCTGGATGCGCGCGACTTCGGCGAGACCCGAGCTGATGCACCTGGTCGGGCGTGTAGTCCGTCGTCGTGAACTGTTTCAGCATCCGCTGGTAATACGCCGCACCGTCCGGCAGCCGACCCGACGCCGGCCGCCACGCCGGCCGCCTTCGGACGCTCGGCGATCAGCGCGTCACGCATGCGCTGGTACGCCGGATACACGCCGCTGGCGACCGCAGCGATCGCCTGGTCACGCAGCTCGGCCTGCATCTTCTCGTCGATGTCCTTCGCCTTCTTCATCCGCTCGACGAAGGTCGTCACGAGCGGGCTCTCGGCAGGCTTCGGCCGGACCGTGTCGTCGATCACGGTGATGGACTTCTCGAGCAGCGACGGCGGCAGGACGACGCCCGCCGCGGACTGCCGCTGCATCTCGGCCGTGAGCGCATCGAGCTTGCCGCCCATCGCCTCGAGGCGGGACACGTAGTTGCGCGCCGTCTTCTCGTTCTTCACGACGTGCTGCGTTTCGAGGAAGCTCGCGAGCTGCACCTGCGTGCCCCACATCGGGCTGATCGGGTACAGCCCCTCGGACGACAGCCACGGGAACTTCCGGAATGTCGGCCTGCGAGCCGTAGAAGTCGAGCAGGATGTCGTACGTGATCTGGTCCTGCGGGCCGAGCTTCGCGCGGTCGAATTCCTTCACCTCGGCGATCGCCTCGTCCGCGAAGTCGTAGTCCGAGTCGCGCTTCGCGACGCCGACCGCCGCGAGCTTGCCGGAGTGGCGGTCGAAGATCGTCCCGTCCGCGATGCCGACCTGCGTGAAGAGCTCGGGGTTCCTGATCAGGAAGAACGCCGCCTGGCGATTCGCGAGCTGGTTGATCGTGAACGGGTGGCCCCAGATGATCCGGTAACCCGCATACGCGCCGACGAGCGCGAGCACGAGCGCCGTCCAGCCGAGGACCTTGAGGAACTTCTTCATGCCACTACCCCCTGGATCTGGCCGCGGAGGCTAGCCACGGCCCGCAGCCACCGCAAGCGGCGTGCGACGAAAAATCGGTGAATGGCACCTATTTTCCTTCGCGACGTTTCTTCGCCGCGGCACTTCCTTCTCGGCGGCCTTGGCGGCGGCGTGGTTGCCGAGTCGCTCGAAAGTCCACTTCAGCGTCTCGTACGGACCCTCGTACAGCGCATACGGATAGCGGAACGAGATCCTGGAGAACCCCGCGCCGGCGCCGTCATAGAACCCGTTGACCACCGCCATGTTCGACCAGGCGATCGCATCCTCGTATTGCCGCAGGTTGAACGCGGCCCAACCTGCCATCCACGCGAGTTCGGCCGTCGCGGGACGGATCGCGAGTCCCTGCCCGCACATCTCGATCGCTTCTTTCCAGCGCTTCAGCGCGCAGTAGCACTCGGCGGCGCGGTAGCAGGCCCAGGCGCCCTCCTCGTTCCAGCCCTTCAGCGCGGCGCAGGCCTTGAACGACTCGATCGCTTCCTCATGGCGGCGCAGGTCGTGCAGCGACGCACCCAGGTAGTAGTGCCAGCGCGGCAGCGTCGGGTGCTGCTTGACGTGCTCCGCCAGGATGGCCACGTCGCGCTCGAACTTGAGCTTCATCGCGGCCGCGTCCTTGCGGAGCTCGTCGAAATGCACGCCCTGCAGGATTTCGGACTCGCCGGCACGCTGCCCCTCGAGCGCCTCGTGCGTCGGCCCGTTCCACCAGTTGCTGGTCGGGAGGCGGATGATCCGCTCCTTGGCGTACGACCCGTCCCGATGGCCGATCAGCAGCACCTTCGCCCTGGTCCGGGACAATGCATCCCGCAACGACACGCCCGGGTCGAACAACAGGCGCTCGTCGGTGTCGACCGTCACGGCCCAGCGCGCTCCCGCCTCGGTCGCCGCCTGCAGCGCAAAATTCCGCGCGGCGGAGAAGTCGTTGCACCACGGAAACTCTCGGACGAGCAGCTTGTCGCCGGCAACCTCGCGCGCCACGGCGAGCGTATCATCCTTCGCGCCCGTGTCGATGACGATGCAACGGTCGACCTGCGCGACGACGGATGCGAGCGCGTCGCGAATGATGTCGGCATTGCTGCCGGTGAGCGTGGTCGAGACGATCATGATCGGAGCGGGATTGTTACCGAAGTGCCCGCGGCCTGCTAGGCTCCGGGCCACAAACATACCCCGGGGAGACCGACATGCCGACCAGCGCAGAATTCCTGAGCCCCGTGCTCGCACTCGTGGCTTGGACGCTCGTGATGTGGATCTGGATGTACGCGACGCGCATCCCGGCGATGAACGCGGCCGGCCTCGACCCGCAGGAAGCCGCATACCCCGGCACCTGGGCGCACCGCCTGCGCCCGGGCGTGCGGTCCGTCGCGGACAACTACAACCACCTGCACGAGCAGCCGACGATCTTCTACGCGCTGATGTTCTTCGCGGCCCTCACGGGCGGCGGCGATGCGACGGCGCTGAAGCTCGCGTGGGGCTATGTCGTGCTGCGCGTGCTGCACTCGCTGGTGCAGGCGACCTTCAACAAGGTGATCGTCCGGTTCTCGATCTTCGCGGTCGCCTCGATCGTGCTGATGATCTTCACGTTCCGCGAGCTGGTACGCGTCTTCGCGTAACGGTCCGCCGCAGGCCCGGCTGCTACTCCCGGTAGTGGCAGCCGCGGCTCTCGGGGTTCTCCCAGGCCGCGAGCGTGACGATCAGCGCGACGCGGATCGAGTTGCGCAGCCCGATCAGTTCGTCGGACAGCCCCGCGGCCCGGTAGAAGCGCTCGATCTCGACCTCGAGGTTGCGCAGCTCGCGGATCGCGCGCGCCAGCCGCGGCGCCGTGCGCACCAGGCCGACGTAGTTCCACATGATGTTCTTGATCGACGTCACGTCCTGCGCGATCAGCGCCGGATCGGGCTCCTGCGCGCCGGTGGGCTGCCACGGCGGTATGTCGTCGAACAGCGCGGCGCTCCTCGGCTCGAGGCTCTCGGTCACGTGCCGCGCCGAGCGGTGCCCCCAGACGAGACCCTCGAGCAGCGACGTGCTCGCGAGCCGGTTGGCGCCGTGCAGCCCCGTGCACGACACCTCGCCGATCGCGTACAGCCGGCCGAGCGTGCTCTGGCCGTGCTCGTCCACCCACACGCCGCCGCACGCGTAGTGCGCGGCCGGGACGACCGGCAGCAGGTCGCGCGTGATGTCGATGCCGTACTCGAGGCAGCTGCGATGCATCTCCGGGAACTCGGCACGAATCCGCTCCGCCGGAATGTAGGTCGCGAGGTCGAGGTAGACGTTCTTCACGCCGCGACGCAGCATCTCCGAGTGGATGCCGCGGGCGACGACGTCGCGCGGCGCGAGATCCTTCCACTCCGGGTCGTAACGGTCCATGAACGGCCGGCGCTGCTCGTCCACGAGCCGCGCGCCCGCACCCCGAACCGCCTCGGTGATCAGGAAGCACGGCGCATTGCGGTGATAGAACGCCGTCGGGTGGAACTGGACGTATTCCGTGTTGATGACGCGCGCGCCCGCACGGTATGCCATCGCGAGGCCGTCGCCGCGCGAACCCACGGGATTCGTCGTGCGCAGGTAGATCTGCCCGAGGCCGCCGGTGGCAAGGATCGTCGCCCGGGCGAAGATCCTCAGGACCTCGCTGGTCGACTGCTCGAGCACGTATGCACCGACGCAGGACACCGGGTCGTAGACGGCGCGGCGATCGCGGCCGTGGTGCGCAGGCGTCAGCAGGTCGACCGCGGTGTGGCTGGTCAGGAAGCGGACGTGCGGGTGCCGCTTCAGCTCCGCGATCAGCGCATTCTCGATCGCCCGGCCGGTCGCGTCCGCGGAATGCACGATCCGGGGTATCGAGTGCCCGCCCTCGCGGCCGAGCGCGAGGCTGCCGTCCGGCTTGCGGTCGAACGGCACTTTCAGCCGGTCGATCAGCACCGACTGGACGAGACCGGGCCCCGTGGTCGCCAGGATCTCTACGGCCTGCTCGCGGCAGATGCCCGCGCCGGCATGCAGGATGTCCTGCGCCAGCAGCTTCGGCGAGTCACCTTCGCCGGTGAAGATGATGCCGCCCTGCGCCCAGTACGTGTTCGACTCGGCGGGCTGGTCGGCGCGCGTGATGATCACGACGTCGAGACCCGCGTCCGCGAGCTCGAGCGCCGCGGTGCCGCCGGCGATGCCGCAGCCGAGGATCAGTACGTCGGTGTGGATCGGGGGTTTCAATCGATTTTCGGGCCGATGGCCAGCATGCGCTCGACCGACCGCAGTGCCCGGACCCGGATGTCCTCGGGCACGTCGACCTCCCAGCGCATGTATTTCAGCGAGTCCCGCGTCTGCTCGAGCGTGATCTCGTGCATGTGCGGGCAGCGATGGCTGCACAGCCGCAGCATTTCCTTCTGCGGGTTCGCGGCGACGATGTTGTCGCCCATCGAGCACTCGGTGAGCAGCAGGAACCGCTTCGCCTTCGACTTCTCGACCGCCTTGATCATCGCGGTCGTGCTGCCGGAGAAGTCCGCCTTCTCGACGACCTCGGGGCTGCACTCCGGGTGCGCGAGGATCATCACGTCCGGGAACTGCTTGCGCACCGAGTCGATGTCCTCGGTGGTGAAGAGCTCGTGCACTTCGCAGCGACCCTTCCACGCAACCATGACGTGCTCGACGTCGCTGCCCGGCTTCGGGGCGCCCGGCTTCGGCAGCACGCTCGGCACGATGACGTGCAGGCCGGTCTCGCGCGCGACGTTGCGCGCCAGGTACTCGTCCGGCAGGAAGATCACCGTGTCGGACTTCAGCGACTCGACGACGGCCACGGCGTTGCTCGACGTGCAGCAGATGTCGCACTCCGCCTTCACGTCCGCGTACGTGTTGATGTACGTGACGATCGGCACGCCCGGGTATGCGGCACGCAGTGCGCGCACGTCGGCCGCGGTGATGCTCTCGGCGAGCGAGCAGCCGCCCTTCTCGGTCGGCAGCAGCACGGTCTTGCCCGGGTTCAGGATCTTCGCGGTCTCGGCCATGAACCGCACGCCGCAGAACACGATCACCGACTTGTCGGTCTCGGCTGCGCGCCGGCTCAGCTCCAGCGAGTCACCCTGGAAGTCGGGCACGGAATGGAACAGCGCCGGCTCCATGTAGTTGTGCCCGAGGATCACCGCGTCGCGCTCGGCCTTCAGCCGGTGGATCTCGGCAGCCACCTCGGCCTTCAGCAGGATCTCGCCCTCGGGCATCACGTCGCCGAGCTTGTCCCTGAGGTTGCGGAAGATTTCTTCGACTTGCATGCGGTTTCCGTGTGCGGGTGGGCAGCGGGTGCGCCGGTCCTGAATTCTATGCCATGCTGGCGCCGTCCGTGTCCCCGGAGACCCCCATGACCGCCACCCGCCCCGCCTTGACCTGGTCGTCTTTGGTGCTACCAGCTTCGTCGGCCAGATCCTGACGCGCTACCTGCTGAAGGAGTTCGGCCTGCGCGGCAAGCTCCGCTGGGCGATCGCGGGCCGCTCCGGCCCGAAGCTGGAGGAACTGCGCAAATCGCTGGGCGCGAAGGCATCGAAACTGCCGATCCTGCTGGCGGACGCCGCCGACGAGGCCGCGCTCGCGGAGATCTGCCGCCAGACGCGGGTCGTCGCCTCGACGGTGGGACCCTATGCGCTGTACGGCGAGCCGCTGGTGAAGGTGTGCGCGAAGACCGGCACGGACTATTGCGACCTGACCGGCGAGGTGCAGTGGATCCGCCGCATGGTGGACCGCTACGAGGCGACCGCCCGCAAGTCGGGCGCCCGCATCGTGCACTGCTGCGGCTTCGACTCGATCCCGTCCGACCTCGGCGTGCACTTCCTGCAGCGCGAGGCGGTGCAGCGCTTCGGTGAGCCGTGCACGCGGGTCAAGCTGCGGGTGAAGGGCATCAGCGGCGGGTTCTCGGGCGGCACGGTCGCCAGCCTGATGAATGCCGTCAAGGAAGCGACGGCCGACCCGAAGCTGCGCAAGGAACTGGGGAATCCTTATTCGATCTGCCCCAAGGGACATGGCGTGAAGGTCCGCCAGCCGCGCGTGAAGATCGCCGAGCTCGACGCGGATTTCGACAGCTGGGTGGCGCCGTTCGTGATGAGCGCGGTCAACACCCGCATCGTCCATCGCACGAATGCGCTGACCCGCCACTCGTACGGCAAGGAGTTCCTGTACGACGAGGCGGTGCTCACCGGGCCGGGCCTGAAGGGGCGCCTGACCGCGGCCGGCATCACCGCGGGCATCGCAGGCGTCATGGCGGCCGGCACGATCGCGCCCGTGCGCACTGCCGTCGAGCGATTCATTGCGCCTCCCGGCTCGGGACCGAGCGAGGACGCGCAGAAGAAAGGCTTCTGGGACCTGAGGCTGCTGGGCCAGACGGCTGACGGCCGCAGCCTGCGCGATCAAGGTCGTCGGCCAGGGTGACCCGGGCTACGGCTCGACGTCGAAGATGCTCGGGCAGGCGGCGGCGTGCCTGGCACTCGACGTGCCGAGGTCGGCAGTTCGCGGCGGCTTCTGGACACCGGCTACCGCGCTCGGCGACCGCTTGATCGGGCGGCTGGAAAAGCACGCCGACGTCGAGTTCGAGGTTCTCGCGCACTGACCCGGATCGCAGCGGCGACAGCGTCCGTACCAGGCTGGCAGGCCGTCAGGGCTTGCGCCAGGGCGTGTACAGCGGCTGCGCCATTCGCACCGGAGTGACGTCGAGGTAGACGTCGCCGATCGTGTAGGCGTCCGCGCCGCTCACATCCGTGAACCAGGCGACCGTGCCGTCGCCCTTGTACAGCCGGAACTCGAAGCCGAGCGCCGCCAGCGGATCGTCGGCCTTCGGCTGTGCGTCATACGCCAGGCCACGGATCTCCTTGGCACGACTGTCCACGAGCTCGCTCATCGCGTTGACGATGGTCCAGTTGCCGAGCATGTCGAGGTGGTACGGCACGCCTTCGTTAGACGGCTTGAAGCCGGGAGTCGTCCAGTCGAGCTTCGTGTCGGCGAGCTTTGCGCGCGGCAGGCGTGATCGTCCCGGTGCCGAGATCCATCCGGTCGCCGCGATCGAGGTAGCTGAGGCGAGCACCGCGCAGGTTGAATGCCCCGGCGTCCGGATCGGTCTTCGCAGCTGCGAGATCCGACGAACAGCGCGCCGCCGGCACCAACGATCTCGACGTCGCCCCGGTGCACGATCGCCGCCGTGTTCTCCTCGACGCCGAGGCCGTACTGGTAGCCCGTCTTCACCATCACCGGCAGCAGCCGGCCGATGCGTCCGCGGCGCAGGAAGTGCTGGTCAGTGATCAGCTGGTCGCCGACGAAGCCGAGCCCGTGCGAAATCTCCTTGCCCTCGCGAATCGTGCCCTTCAGCACGCTCATCACGTCCTCGGCGTCGCGGATCATGGTCTTGCTCATGATCGCCGCACCCGCCGAACTGCCAGCCACCACGCCTCCGGATCGATAAACGTCCCAGACGGCCTGCAGCAACGGCGTGACCTTGCCGCCGGGCATCAGCGTATCGACGATGCGTTCCTGCGCACCGCCCGCAAAGTAGACACCGCGCGCGCCGCGGACCAGCTCGATCCACTTCGGGTTCTCGACCTCGCGCGCGAGATCGATGCCTTCGATGCTCGGCGCCACTGCGACATGCTCGGCCACCGCACCGTGACTGCGCAGGTTTGCGATGATCCGTGCGGCCGAGCGCTCAGGATTGTTCGATGCGGTCGCGAATACGACGAAACGCGCACCCTCGCCGCCGGCGAGCTGCACCAGCCGCGACCACACCGCATCGTTGTCGGCAGTGAGCGCCCCGCCGATCACGACGGCGTAGCCCGCAGGCGCCGTCGTGTCCGTCGTCGGGCTCTGCTCGGCGCTCCATGCAGGCCTGACGGCACACGCCAGCGCCCAGGCCAGCGCAAGCAACGCGTGCACGAAACGAGTGGGAATCGAAGCCGCCATCACCACCACCTTTCGAAAACGGTCGCAGTATAGTGACGGCCATGAGCAACACGAAATCGACCCGGCCGAAGCGACGATTCTGGGGCTGGGGACTCGAGTCGGACGAACTCCAGCCGATGGAGGTCGCCATCGTGAAGGGCCTGATGGCGCGGCTCGGGTTGCCCGCTGCAGACCTGCCGTCGCCGCCACGCGAATCCGAGTTCGTGCTGCCGCCGCCCCGGATCGCAGCACCTGCCGCATTGGCCGACGTCTTCTCCAGCACGACGCACGACCGGCTGTCGCACAGCTACGGCAAGTCGTTCGCGGACTCGGTCCGCATGTGGAACCGTGACGTGCCGAACCCGCCCGACTGGGTCGCGTTTCCCGCGAACGAGCAGGCCATTACCGACATCCTCGACTGGGCCAGTCGCGAGAACGTCGCCGTGCTGCCGTACGGCGGAGGCTCGAGCGTCTGCGGCGGTGTCGAGCCGGCGGTAGGTGATGGTTACCGCGCCACGGTGTCGCTCGACCTCGAGCGACTGAATCGCGTGCTCGAAGTCGATCGCACCAGTCGCTCGGCGCGCAGTCGAAGCCGGAGCGCTGGGCCCGGAGCTCGAGGCCCAATCTGCGGCCGCACGGCCTCACGCTGCGGCATTTCCCCCAGAGTTTCCAGTTCTCGACGCTGGGTGGCTGGATCGTGACGCGCTCGGGCGGGCACTACGCCACGCTCGGCACGCACATCGACGAATTCGTGCAGTCCGTGCGCATGGTGTGCCCGTCCGGCGTTCTTGAGACGCGCAGGCTGCCCGGCAGCGGCGCGGGCCCGGATCCCAATCGGCTCGTCACCGGCTCGGAAGGAATCCTCGGCGTCGTGACCGAGGCGTGGATGCGGCTGCAGGACCGGCCCAGGTTCCGTGCTTCCGCCTCGGTGCGTTTCGCCGACCTGCCGGCCGCCGTGGCCTGCGTGCGAGTCGCTCTCGCAGTCAGGCCTGAACCCGACCAACTGCCGGCTGCTCGACGCCGCCGAGGTCGCATTTGCCGGCGTCGGCGATGGCCGCAGTCCGATGCTGGTGCTCGGCTTCGAGTCCGCCGATCACGGGCTGCGCGCCTGGATGGACCGCGCGCTGGAACTCGTGCGCGATTGCGGCGGCCAGTACGACACCGCCGCCGTCGAGCGCTCGATGCAGCATGCGGCAAGCGACGAGGAAGCCGAGCACCGCAAGGGCGCGGCTGGGCAATGGCGCGACGCATTCATCCGCATGCCGTACTGGCGCGACCCGGTCGTCGGCGCGGGCGGAATCCTCGACACGTTCGAGACGGCCATCACCTGGGACCGCTTCGACTCGTTCTATCGCGGCGTGCTCGACGAGGTCGCGGCCGTGATCCGACGCGCAACGGGGCGTCCGGGCAGCGTGTCGTGCCGGTTCACGCACGTCTATCCCGATGGACCCGCGCCCTACTTCACGTACGCGGCGGTGGGCAGCGACCGCGCGGACCTGGCCTCGTCGCTCGCGGCGTGGCGCGAGATCAAGCTCGCCTGCAACGACGTGGTGACGCGACTGGGCGGCACGGTCACGCACCACCACGCGGTGGGGCGCGATCATCGCAGCGGCTACGAACGCGAGTCGTCGAAGCTGTATCGAGACGCGCTGCGCGCGGCGAAGGCCAGCCTCGATCCGCGGGGCGTGTTGAATCCCGGCGTGCTGATCGACCCGCGCGACCGCCCGGTCGGCATCACGGGAGCGCTGGCCCGCTGATCCAGGGATCGCGCGGCCGGCAGCTCCGTCAGCCGAGCCGCCGTAGTCAGCGAACTTCGCGATCACCCGCGCGAGTTCGGCGTCGTCCAGCACGACCGGATCGAGCCCGGCCGCCTTCAGGTCGAGATACTGGCTCGCGAGGTTTTCGACCTCGAATGCGACGGCGGACGCATCGCGCAGCGACATGCCGACCGTCACCACTCCGTGGTTGGACAGCAGGACCGCTCGACGTCCCTCGAGCCCGCAGACCGCGTTCTTCGCAAGCTCGTCGGTACCGAACGTCGCATAGGGCATGCAGCGGATGTCGCCGCCCGCGAGCGCGATCATGTAGTGGAATGCCGGGATGCCGAGCCGGGCACAGGCAAGAGCGGTCGCGCGAGGGCTGTGCGTGTGCACGATCGCCGCGACGTCCGGCCGTTGCGCGTAGATCGCCGCGTGCATCGGCCACTCGGAAGATGGCCGAAGCCCGCCCTCCACCACCGTGCCGCTCGCATCGAGCGCAACCACCTGGCCGGGCTCCATCTGCCGGTAGGGAACGCCCGAGGGCGTAATCAGGAACCCACCAGCCACGCGACAGGACACGTTGCCGGACTTGCTCGGCACCAGCCCCGCGTCGTCGAGCGCCCGTGAGACCGCAACGATCTCGCGCCGCAGCTCCAGATGCTGTTCGCTCATGTGGACCTCCCTGCGTGCTCCGGAAACAGCGCCGCGAGACCGGCTTCGCTCGCATCCGCGACGCCGCGCTCGGTGATGATGCCGCTGACGAACCGCGCAGGCGTCACGTCGAAGCCGGGGTTTACGATGCGGCTGCCAGGGTTCACGACCTCGACCTCGAGCACCTCCCCGTCGTCGGCCCGGCCACGGACGTGCGTGACTTCCCGCGCGGACCGCTCCTCGATCGGCACCTCGCGAACACCGTCGCGAATCTGCCAGTCGATCGTCGATGACGGCAAAGCCGCGTAGAAAGGCACGCCGTTGTCGTGTGCCGCGAGCGCCTTCAGATACGTGCCCACCTTGTTCGCGACGTCGCCGGTGGCCGACGTGCGATCGCTGCCGACGATGCACGCGTCCACGCGGCCATGCTGCATCAAGTGGCCGCCGGCGTTGTCCACGATCACCTCGTGCGAGATGCCGTGACCTGCGAGCTCAAAAGCGGTCAGAGAGGCGCCCTGGTTGCGCGGGCGGGTCTCGTCCACGAAGACGTGCACCGGAATGCCCGCTTCGTGCGCCGCGTATACGGGCGCGAGGGCTGTGCCCCAGTCCACGCATGCGAGCCAGCCCGCATTACAGTGGGTAAGCACGTTGACCGGTCGGCGACCGACCGCTGCGCTCAGCTGCTCGATGATTTTCACGCCGTGCCGCCCGATCGCCGCGCAGGCCGCGACGTCCTCTTCGGCGATGCGGCCTGCCTCGGCGTACGCACTCTCCACCCTCTGCGACCCGACCCGTATTTCGCAACGCGTCCGACATCCGGGCCAGTGCCCAGCGCAGGTTCACCGCCGTCGGGCGAGTACCTCCGATCCGCTCGACGACGCGTTCGAGCCCAGCGTCGGACGGGTCCTCGCGCATGCCCAGGGCGACGCCATACGCCGCGGTCACGCCGATCAGCGGCGCCCCACGGACGATCATGTCGCTGATCGCCGCAGCCGCGTCCTCGGCCGAGCGAAGATGTCGCAGTTCGAACGCGAACGGCAGCCGCGTCTGGTCGACGACCGCGACGGTCCAGCCGTCGTCGGCCAGGAAGATGCTGCGGTACGACTCGCCGTGGATGCGCATGGTCAGCCGTCGGCCAGTACCCGACCGGCAATGGCCTGCAGTTTCGCGACCAGCACGGGATCGCGCGCCTCCGGCCGGGTGAGGATCGCCCCTTCGAGCGCACGATCGGAGCGGACCGGGCACGGGATGTGCTCGGCAGGGAAATCCCTCGCGAGTCGCGCGAACAGCCGCTGCGCCTTGCCGCGATTCTCGTCCATCACCCTGAGCAGAGTCGCGACTTCAACCGAGTCGTGCGTCGGATGCCAGCAGTCGAAGTCCGTCACCATCGCGACCACCGCATAGGTGATCTCGGCTTCGCGCGCGAGCTTCGCCTCCGGCATCGAAGTCATGTGCACGATGTCGTAGCCCGCCTGCCGGTACGCGAGCGACTCGGCCAGCGAAGAGAACTGTGGCCCTTCCATGCAGACAGCCGTGCCGCCGCGCTTGCAGGGAATGCCCTCCGCGGTTGCGGCATTCGCAACGAGGTCCTGCAGCGCCGGGCCGACGGGATGCGCGAATGGCACGTGTGCCACGCAGCCCGCACCGAAGAACGAACTGACGCGATGCACGGTGCGGTCCACGAAGTTGTCCACGAGCACGAACGTGCCCGGCGCCAGTTCCTCGCGATACGAACCGCACGCGGAGAACGACACGAGGTCCGTGACGCCGACCTGCTTCAGCGCGTCGATGTTCGCGCGGTAGTTGATGTCTGTCGGCGAATACCGGTGCCCGCGCCCGTGCCGCGGCAGGAACACGACCTCGGTCGAGCCGACGCGACCGAACCGGAGCGCATCCGAGGGCTCGCCCCACGGCGTCGATACCTTGCGCTCGGTGAGGCCCTCGAGCCCGGGCAGGTCGTAGATTCCCGATCCACCGATGATTCCCAGCACCGCTTTCGCCATCACGATCACCCTGTTTCCGTCCGCCGGCACAGTGTACCGGTCCCGCCGCGCGCCGCGGCACTGCGCATCTGGACAGCATTCGACCCGGGGGCTAGCCTCGACCGCTCACTGCTGATTTGACGGGGGCCTGCCGAAATGACCGATCGCGACCGGATTCCACGCGACCCGAAGGCCGACTACACGCGGGAAATGGCGACCGCAGCGGGCCGACTTCCTGCGCGAAAAGTCGGGCGCGACGCTGCAGCACGTGCAGTCCTACTCGTTCGACCCGGGCCTGCTGCCCGGCAACATCGAGAACTTCACCGGTGTCGCGCAGGTGCCGATCGGGCTTGCCGGCCCGCTGCGGGTCAAAGGCGAGCACGCGCAGGGCGACTTCTTCGTGCCCATGGCGACCACCGAGGGCACGCTGGTGGCGAGCTACAACCGTGGCATGCGGGTGATCGCGGAGAGCGGCGGCGTCACGACCACCGTGGTCAAGCGCTCGATGCAGCGTGCCCCGGTGTTCATGTTCGACACGGCACGCGAGGCGCGGGATTTCGGCGAATGGCTCACGCAGAACTTCGCCGGCGTGAAGGCCGCGGCGGAGACGACGACGAAGACCGGCAAGCTGGTCGAGATCGAGCAGTACCCGCTCGCGAACATGCTGTACCTGCGCTGCAACTACACGACCGGCGACGCGGCCGGGCAGAACATGACCGGCAAGGCGACCTGGGCGGCGTGCGAGTGGATCCGCTCGACGCACCCGTCCCACCCGAAATACCTGCTGTCGGGCAGCATCGACACGGACAAGAAGCACTCGGCCGTGAATACGCTGCGCACCCGCGGGCGACGGGTCGTCGCCGAGGCCGTGCTGAAGAAGGAAGTTCTCGAGCGGCTGATGCGCGTCGATACACGCATGCTGTTCCGTTACCGCCAGGTTTCGAACGCCGGCGCACTGCTTGCGGGCACGGCCTACAACGGCCCGCACGCGGCGAACGGCATCGCCGCGATGTTCATCGCGTGCGGCCAGGACGTGGCGAACGTCGCGGAGTCGCACGCCGGCATTACCTATGCGCAGCTGCTCGACAACGGCGACTACTACTGGTCGGTGACTCTGCCGTCGCTGATCGTCGCATCTTACGGCGGCGGCACCGGGCTGCCGACGCAGCGCGAGTGCCTCGAGGCGCTCGGCTGCTACGGCAGCGGCAAGGCGGACAAGCTGGCGGAGATCGTCGCCGGCGTCGTGCTGGCCGGCGATATCTCGCTCGGTTGCGCCGTGCTCTCCGACGAGTGGGTCACGTCCCACGAGCGCATGGGACGCAACCGGCCCTGAACGGAGCCGGCCCGTCCCGCGCCCGGCCGGGCCTTCAGCGCGGCGAGTACCAGATCGGTGACGTCCAGGCGCGCTCCTGCAGCGTGGCCGGCAACTTGCCGGGAATCTCGATACCCAGCTTCGCGGCGTCGCGCGTGCTCCAGCGCGGTGTCGGGATCTCGATCACTCGCGCGTAGTAGAAGGCGTTCAGCGCCGGATCGAAGTCCGGATCTTTCCACGCGGCATGGAGTTCCGCAGCACCGATCGAGTTGGTGTAAGTCGCCTTCGCGACGTCCACCGTGTTGCCGACGGGCGGCAGCTTGCCCGACGCGTCCGGCTTGCGCTTGCCGCTCCACGCGACGTCGTAGATCTTCTCGTGCTCCTGGCCGTCCGCGGTCACCCAGCCCTTGATCACCTGGATGCGATCGAGGTTGCCGCTCATCGGGTCCTTGGCCGCCCAGACGATGAACGACGGCGACTTGCCCTTCGGCGCGGCCTTGAGGTCACCGCCCATCGGCACGCCGCGCGCATACCCAGCTTTCGCGAAGTCGCGTCCCTTGACGTCGTTCGTCGCGAAGTCCCAGCCGCCGAAGAAGCGCACCTTGATGTGCGTGCCCGACGTGCCGAAGGTCTCCTTGCGCATCATCGCGTCATAGATCGACTCGCGGGTGTTCTCCTCCGCCCAGACGCCGGCAAGCCCGCCCGAGCTGAATTCGCGGACCTGCTGCACCTGCGCCGGCGGCTGACCCTTGAACCCGTTCAGGCGGTGAGCCGCATCGAACTCGATGCCGAACTTGCCCGTGTAGTTGAACTCCTCGTTCGAAGCGGCCGAGTTGTGCGTGTCCGAGTCGCCGATGAACCCGTACTTGAACGGGTTGCCCTTGCCCTCGGCCTGCAGCTTGATTCCATCGAGCAGCGCGCGGCGCGCGTAGCTGCCGACGTGGTTCTTCGGCCGCTCCGAGTCCGCGGACAGCGTGTAGTCCCACAGCTCGAACCCGGCGAACTCGTCATTGGGCGACAGCTCGGGCATCGTCTCGGACGTACCCTTGATCTGCGAGATCTCGTACAGCGGCTCGTTGCGCATGCGCTCCGCCACGTAGGCGGGCGTGAACGGCTTGCCGGAGGTGTCCGCGAGCGAGAACATCAGGCCGTCGCTCGCGTTGCCGTTGTGAGGTATCGCGAGCAAAGTCGAGCCCTTGCTCCGCTGCGCCTGCATCCAGGACCAGAGTTCCTCGGGCTTCTCGGTGTCGAGTGCCGACAGCACCAGGTCGGGCACCCTGGCCGAGTCACGGAACACCACGACGCGGTGCAGGTTCCGCTTGCTCGGGTTCGACGTCCACTCGAACGCGGGGAAAGTCGTGAAGTGACCTGGACGGTAGTTCTCGTCCGCCGTCTTTACGATCTCCGCCCAGACCGAGCGGCTCACCGCAGGGTCCGTCAGCGCCGGATCGACGTTTCCGGAGCTCATGTCGCGGAGGACCTGGGCGAACGCCTGCATCGCGACATTCGGGTCCGGCGAGGTGACCTTCTTCGCCATCTCGGTCTTGCTCAACGGGCTCGACGGGTCGCCCATCATCTTGAAGACGCCCATGAACTCGGCGTGGTCGGCGACCGCGTAGAAATCGAGCGGCGTGACGATCTTGATCCTCGCGTCCGGCGCGAGCTTGCTCGCAGGGATCGGCTGGCCCTGCGCCCACCTGTAGGCGTCGTCCGGCGTGGTGATCGCGCCGTTCGTGAACGCGTCGAACGAGTAACTCGTGTGCACGTGCACAGCGCCGAAATATGCGTTCTTCGTCGGGTTCGGCGCGGGCCGGTCGGCGGCCACTGCACCGGTTGCGCAGGCCACGGACACGATCGCCACGAGCAACGAGCCATACTGCCTTGTCATACTTCTCCCCTCTTCATCTATCTGTATTGCGCTGAATTGCGGCCCGTGACGGCCCGCCCTAGTCGAGCACGGCGCCCTCGCAGGCCGGGCGCACGTGCTTGCGGTAGCGGCGCATGAACCCGTGCGGCACTTCGCGCTCGTACGGGCGCCAGGCGGCCTTGCGACGGGCGATCGTAGCGTCGTCCACGTGCAGCGTCAGCCGGCGGTTCGGGACGTCGATCTCGACGAGGTCGCCGTCCTCGATCAGCGCGATCGGCCCGCCGTCGCTCGCTTCCGGGCAGACGTGCCCGACGCAGGGACCCGAGGTCGCGCCCGAAAACCGGCCGTCGGTGACCAGCGCCGCCTTCTTCAGGCCCTTCATCTTCAGCGCCATCGTCGCGCCCAAGCATCTCCGGCATGCCGGGCGCGCCCTTCGGCCCGAGATAGCGCAGCACGACGACGTCGCCCTGCTTGATCCGGTCGGCCGCGATTGCCTGCAGCGCCTCCTCCTCCGAGTTGAAGCACACCGCCGGCCCCTTGCATTGCAGCATCGAGGGATCGACGCCCGCCTGCTTGATGATCGCGGTGCCGGGCGCGAGATTGCCGCGCAGCACGGTGATCGCGCTGGTCGGTCGAAATGCCTTCTCCACCGGCGGAATGACGGCGCTGTTCACGACTCGCGCCGCGTCGATGGTCGCCTTCAGCGGCTTGCCGGTGACCGTCATGCACGACGTGTCCAGGAAGCGCTCCATCTGCTTCAGCACGGCCGGCATGCCGCCGGCGGCCCACAGGTCCTGGATGCCGTACGGCCCGTTCGGGCTCACGGCCAGCAGCGTCGGCACGTCGCCGGCTGCCTCGAAATCCGCCATCGTCAGCGGCACCTCTGCGGCGTGCGCGATCGCGGGCAGGTGCAGCGCGGTATTCGTCGAGGCGCCGATCGCCATCGCCATCCGCACCGCGTTCGTGAACGCGGCGGGAGTGAACATCTGCCGCGCGTTCAGGCCTTCCTTGACCATCGCCGACGATCCGCTCGCCGGTGCGACGCGCCGCATCGAGCTTGTCCGCGTGCCAGCCCGGGATGTTGCTGCTGCCCGGCAGGCAGAGCCCGAACACCTCGGCGAGGCACTGGAACGTGTTCGCGGTTCCCATGATCTCGCACGCGCCGCAGGTCGAGCACGTCGCGGTCTTCATCAGCAGCAACGGGTCGTCGCCGTAATCGCCGTGGTCGATCGAGTTGCGCTGGCCGGCCGCGTTGCGGATGTCCATCTGGCCCGGGCCGGCGGACAGGTAGATCACCGGCAGGTCGAGCCGGGCCGCCGCCATCATCATCGCCGGGTTGATCTTGTCGCAGCCGGCGATCACCACCATGCCGTCGTAGGGTTGCGAACGGATGTGCGTCTCGATGCTGTCGGCGATCAGGTCGCGCTGCGCGAGCACGTAGCGCATGCCGTCGTGCGCCATCGCGACACCGTCGCAGGGCGCCGGCACGTTGAACTCCGCGCATTCGCCGCCGGCGGCGAGGATGCCGTCGTGCACCTTGCGCGCGAGCCGGTCGAGATGCGAGTGCCCGGTCGTGAGCTCGGTGTGCGAATTGGCGATCGCGATCAGCGGCCGGGTCGCTGAGCTTGTCCGTATTGAAGCCTGCGCCGTGCAGCAGCCCCTTGCGGAACAGGTTCATCATCGGGCTCGGGCTGCCCGAGATGATGTCGCTGCGCTTCTTCGAGGTCGGCGTGCTCATCTACTGTTCCTCCGCGTTACGCGTCACCCGAGCGAGGGCTCATCGTACGACATTGGGCGGGGTCCCGCCCTGCAGCCCGACCGCCAGGTTCCTGAGCGCCAGCAGCACCATGCCCATTCGCGTCGCGGGCGTCGCGCTGCCGATGTGCGGAGTGAACAGCACGTTCGGGCATGTCGAGCAATGCAGGGGCCACGTGCGGCTCGTTCTCCACGCAGTCCAGTCCCGCGGCGGCAATCGTGCCCGACTTCAGCGCCTCCGCCAGCGCGGCATCGTCGACCACGCCACCGCGACCGGCGTGGATCAGCACCGCCGACTGCCGCATTTTCCGCAGCTGCGCCGCACCGATCAGGTGGTGAGTCGAAGGCATGTACGGCACCTGCACGACGACGAAATCCGATTTCGCGAGTAGCGTGTCCATGTCGACTCGGGTCGCGCCCAGTGCGCTTTCGACGTCGGGCGCCGTGGACCCGGAGTCGCAGTAGAGGACTCGCATTTCGAATCCAGTCGCACGCCGCGCGATGGCCCGGCCGATCCGGCCGAACCCGATGATGCCGAGCGTCTTGCGGCTCACGTCGAGGCCAAGACCGAATGCCGACGGGCCATCAGGCGTCCACTGGCCGCCGCGCACGAACGCGTCGGCCTGCGGCAACCGGCGCGCCACGCCGATGATCAGGCCGAACACCAGGTCAGCAACCGCGTCATCCATCACGCCCGGCGTGTTCGTGACCGTGATGCCGCGCGCGGTGGCCGCCGCAACGTCGATGTTGTCGTAGCCGACTCCGATGTTGCAGATCAGCCTGAGACTCGCGCATGCGGCAATCACTTCCGCATCGACGACGTCGAGCGCGGTCACGAGTGCGGCGTCCGCGCTCCTCAACAGCGTCGTCAGCCCGGCCTTGTCCAGCGTGGCGTCGGTTGGCGGGACCACGACCTCGCCGAACTGCGCGACCTGGTCCAGCACGGGTTGCGGCAGGCGCCGCGTCACGGCAATGGTTTTCTTCATGATGACTTGGCCACGACGATGATTCCCGACTGGTTCGGAAGGCCGGCCCGCGCCGCCCTCAGGCCCAGAAGGCCACGACCCGCTGCACCACCCAGAACGCCGCCAGCGAGCCCACGACGTAGGCCACCGGCGTGCGGATCATCGACTCCGTGTACCAGGGCCCGTGCTCACCGTTTCTGCCGCGACGGATCAGCTGCGTGACGAGCGAAAGGATCGCGACGACGCCGGCGATGAACATGCAACTGCCCCACCTCGACGCCGACGTTGAACATCAGCAGCGCGAGCGGCACGTCCTTCTCAGGCAAGCCCACGCCGCGCAGTGCGCCGGCGAACCCGAAGCCGTGCAGCAGGCCGAACACGAAAGCGACGACCCACGGCGCGCGGGCCGCGAGCCCGGGCTTGCCCTGCGCAGCGTGCAGGATCTCGGCCGCAACGAACATCACGCTGAGCGCGATCGTGGCCTCGATCGGCGCCTGGGAAACGTGCACCCACCCGAGCGTCGCGGCCGCGAGCGTGATGCTGTGCGCCACCGTGAATGCCGTGACGGTCGCGACCAGTCGCCGCCAGCTGCCGACCAGGAACAGCAGTCCGAGCACGAACAGCAGGTGATCGATGCCGAGCAGGATGTGCTCGACGCCCAGCACGAGATAGGTCCTTGCGACTTCGAGGCCGCCCGGTGCGGCAGTGACTTCGAACGAGACTCGCTCCGGCGTGAGTCGAACGGTCTGCGTCGTGCCGTCCAGCCGCTCGACGCGCGCCAGCACGTCGGTGCGCGTCGCGCTCAGGCCGTCGATGCCCAGCGTCTTGCCGACCAGTCCGCCTGGACACTTCGCCTGCCAGCGCTCGACGAATGCGTCCGCGACGAACGTGCCGTGCGAGGGCTTGCCCTGGCAACTGTCCGGCAGGCGCACGTACAGGCTGAGCCGGTACTCGCCGCGCGCCGGAACCTTCCAGAGCACGTCATATACATCCGTGCTGACTTCCTGCACCTGCAGGTAGCCGGGGCGCACCTCGTGGGCGTGGGACGCGGGAGCCGCCAGCGCGAGCACCAGCACGAGCAGCAGGCGCCAGCCGCGGATCACTTCGAGTCGCTCCGCTCGCCGCGGCTGCGGCGGCCGACGAGCCCTTGAACAGTTCCGCGGCCGGCCCCTCGACCCGGATGTCGTACTTCGAGCGCAGCTTGTCCAGCAGCGCCTTCTGGACGCCCTGCCGCTGTTCCGCCTCCCACTCGCGCTGCACCATCGGGCGTATCTCCGCGAGTGTCGGCGCAGTGCCCGCGTCCCGCTTGTCGACCTTGACGACGTGCACGCCGAAGCCCGAGGCCACGGGACCGACCCACTGGCCGACCGGCGCCTCCTCGACCGCGGCGGCGAACTCGCTGCCGAACGCATTCGCGACGTCCTGCGGGGACGCCGATTCCATGGCCGCCGGCAGCAGCGTCGGGTCGCCTGCATCGATCGGATTCGCGGGGCCACGACCGGCGCTCAGTTCCGCCAGCAGTTTCTCCGCGTCGCGGCGCGCTGCCTCGCCCCGCCGGTCGGTACTGAAGAAGACCTGCTGGAACGTCAGCCGCGGCGGCGTCAGGAACTTCTCCGCGTGCTGCTTCAGGTAGGCCTGCAGTTGCTCGTCCGTCGGCGCGGCGGCCGACGCGACGTCGGCCGAGATGAACTCCATCTTCTGGCGCAGGCGGCGGCGGATCACGATGTCGTCGCTGTCGAGGCCCATCGCGATGGCCTCGCGGTAATAGACCTCTTCGGCGATGTAGTCGTCGACGAGGCCCCGCAACTCCTGGGCCGTCGGCGGACGCATCCACGTCTTCGCGAAGTTCTCGGCCAGCGCCTCGACGCGCGCCTCGGTCACGACGATGTCGCGCGGGGCATCGCTCTCGCCCCGATTGAGGAAGTTGTAGAGCAGGAACAGCGCAGCGCCGATCAGCAGGAAGTGCAGCAGCGGCTCGCGGAGCCACGCGGCCCGGGTTTCAGGTTTTGTCATTTCGATGGGTACCGGGCGGGTCTTCGATCGATGGGAAGGGCGCGCCACTCTACCGAAGCGAGCAGTCGTCGGGGTACGGCACAAACTGCCGCACCCCGATAAGTACATTTATCAGCCGGGGCTAGGGCGTGTACCAGATTGGCGACGTGTAGGCCCGCTCCGTGATCGTCATCTGCGTGCCGGGCAACGGCTTCACGCCGAAACGCTTCGCGTCGTACGCGGTCCAGCGCGGCGTCGGGATCTCGATGACGCGCACGTAGTAGAACGCTCGCTGGCTCGGCGTCGAACTTCGGGTCCTTCCAGACGGCGCTCAGCTCGGGCGCGCCGATGCTGTTCGCGTAGGTCGCGTTCGCCTCGTCGACCGTGCTGCCGACCGGCGGCACCTTGCCATCCTTGCCCGGCTTGCGGCCGCCGCTCCACGCCACGTCGTACACCTGCTCGTGGGTCTCGCCCTTCGCATCGAGCCAGCCCTTGACGACCTGGACGCGATCGAGGTTCGCGCCGATCGGGTCCTTGAGTGCCGCGACGAGGAACGTCGGAGACTTGCCAGCAGGCGCCGTGCGCAGGTCGCCGCCCATCGGCACGCCCTTCGCATAGCCGACCATGGCGAGGTCGCCGGCCTGCGCATCCCTCGAGTCGAAGTCCCAGCCGCCGAAGAAGCGCACGACCATGCGGGGCCCCGTCGTGGCGTAGGTCTCCTTGCGCTGCATCGCGTCCCAGATCGCCTCGCGCGTGTTCTCGGTCGCCCAGACCGCAGCGTACCCGGAGGAACTCACCTGCCAGTCCATGACCTTGATGTTCGTCTTCTTGTTGTCGACGAACGCAGACGTCATCCGGTGCGGGCTCGGTTCCTGCGGCGTCGTCTTGCCGAAGAAGTTGTTCTCCTCCATCGCCGCGAGACCGGTGTGCGCGTCGGAGCTGCCGATCATGCCGAACTTGTACGGATTCGTGCCGAACTGGCTGTCGAGCTTGAGGCCGTTCCGCAACGCCATGCGCGCGTACTCGTATTGCAGCATGTCCTTCGTCTTCGGCACGCTCGCGTCGAGGTTGCCGAAATCCCAGCGCTCGAAGTTGGCGAACTCGTCATTCGGCGACAGGAACGGGTGCGTTTCACCGTCGCCCTTGGTCTGCGTCGCCTCGTACAAGCGTTCCCACTTCGCGCGGGTCTCGATGTAGTCACGATCGAAGGGCTTGCCGGTGAACGACTCGACCATCGTGAACATGCGGCCGTTCGACAGGTTGCCGTTGTGGGCGATCGCGAGCACCCGGCCGCCGGTCTTCTGCTCGTAGGCCGACATCCACTTCCAGAGGTCCTGCGGCTTGTCGCTGCCCTGCGGCGGATACACGGTGAACGGCTCCACCTGGCTCGCCTTGTCGCCGTTGTCGCGGAAGATCACGTTGCGGTGCAGGTTGTTGCCGCCCGTGTTCGAGGTCCACTCGTAGCCGATGAAGGCCGTGAACACGCCGGGCTGGTTGTATGCCTCCGCCGCGGCGATGGTTTCCTTCCACGCGCCCTGCGTATCCAGGCGTACCCGGCGCGTACATCAGGGCCTTGGGGAAAGTGCCCTGCGAGAACGCGCTGATGATCTCCATCGCCGCCTGTGAGCCCTGCCCCGCCACGATCAGGTCGTGCCACTTCTTGCCCGTCGGGTCGGCCATGACCTCGGGCTTGCCCGCGAACAGGTCGGGGAAGAAGCCCATGTTGTCCGAGTGATCGGCGACCACCAGGAAGTCGAGCGGCCGGGACAGCCGGGCCGGCTGGCCGCTGGACGCGGTCACTGTCTCGCCCCGCGCGAAGCGATAGGCGTCGCGCGGCGTGAGTCGCGCGCCGAACGCGCCGGCATCCATCGAGAATGCCGTGTGCAGGTGCGTGTCGCCGAACAGCGGCCGCCGCGGAATGTCATGGCCGACATACGGCGAGTAGACGGGTTTCGCCGGATCCGTGGCAGCCTGCGACGCCGGGGCCAGCAGGCCTCCGAGCGCAATGGCCGTCGTGGCGATGATCGCCCGCGTGAGGTCTGTCCGCATCGCATTTCCCCCTGAAGTGTTCTTGCTGCGGCCGCTGGCCGTCGCAAGCGGGCAAGACTAACGAAACTAGGTATTTTTCGCGCCCTCGTTCGGCGACTCGGGCACCGCCGCAGGTATACATTCGCCCGGAAGGAACGGCAATTAGCGGCGGCACAGGCGATGAGGATTGATCGCTACGTCCACGACGAGCGCCTCACATGGGGCGCGGCGGGCGTGCTGCTGCATCGTCACGGCTCTGCACGCTGCCGGCATCGGCGGACTGCTGGTCTCGCACCCGAAGCCGGTCCAGACGGCGCTGGCCCCGATCTTCCAGGTCAGCCTCGAGCGCCTGCCGCCGCCCAGGCTGCCCCCGGCGCTCGAACCCGAGCCGACGCCCGCTCCGACGAACCTGCAGGACGTCCCGAAGGGGCCACCGAAGAAGACTCGCCCCGTGCCGATCCTCGTCGACACGCCGACCGACCACCCGGTCCCGCCGGACACGCAGGTGAAGCAATACGAGCGAGGCGACGAACTGCTCGAAGGAGAGCCGGGGCCGCCGAGCCCGCCCGGCGCCGTGGTCGGCGGCACCGGTGATGCCACGCCGCCGGTGCACGAAACACCGACTCTGCGAGGGTCGAACTCGTCTCGATGAAGCCGCCCGTTTATCCGCCCCGGTGCCTGCGGATGGGTATCGAGGGCGTGGTCAAGGTCCGGGTGCTCGTCGGCGAGGACGGCAGGCCCCAGGAAGTATCGCTCGCGCAATCGAGTGGTGAGTCGCTGCTCGACGAGGCGGCGCATGGACGCCGTGAAAGACTGGGTGTTCAAGCCCGCAACGCGCAACGGAGTCCCGGCAAGGGCCTGGGCCGTGGTGCCGATGGAATTCAAGCTGATCGACTGAAGGTCCAGGAACCAGACATGCATCAGACCGAAGCCCTGACCACGATGAGTTTCGCCAACTTCCTCCGCGAGACGGACGCCGTGGGGCTGTTCGTCTTCGGGCTGCTGGTGTTCATGTCGATCGTCTCCTGGTACTTCATGATCATCAAGTTCATCCGCGTCGCACGGATCCGCACGCGGTCGAACCACGTCGTGTCCGCGTTCTGGAAGACGCCCACCGACCAGGCGATCGGGTACCTCGAGAACCAGCCCGACTGGGAGCCGTTCTCGAAGATCGCGCTGGACGCCGAGTTCGCGATGCAGCACCACGACCAGCTGACCGAGGACCGCCTCGCCGGCACGCTGCACCGTGCCGATTTCCTCGACCGCTCGCTGCGCGGGTCCATCAACCGCGAGATGGAGCGCCTGGAGACCGGGCTCACGTTCCTCGCGACCGTCGGCAGCACCGCGCCGTTCGTCGGGCTGTTCGGCACCGTCTGGGGCATCTTCCACGCGCTGGTGCGGATCGGCGCGACCGGCGAGACTTCGCTCGACCAGGTCGCCGGCCCGGTCGGCGAGGCGCTGATCATGACCGCGCTCGGCCTCGCGGTCGCGGTGCCGGCGGTGCTCGGCTACAACCTGCTGGTGCGCAACAACCGCGTGATCATCGCGAGCTTCCACGCCTTTGCCGAGGACCTGCTCGCGTACCTCACGACCGGTGCACGCGTGCCCTCGTCGATGGACCACCATCGCGCCAACGCGAAGCAGGCGGCCTGACCGTCAACGGAGCAAGCCATGGCATTCAGCGGACTCGGCGGCGGCGGACAGCCACACACCACCCCGATGGCGGAGATCAACACGACGCCGCTCGTGGACGTCATGCTGGTGCTGCTGATCATCTTCATGATCACGGCGCCACTGCTCGCCCACAAGATCAAGATCGACCTGCCGCAGGCTTCGACCGTGCTGCTCGAGGAGAAGCCCGACACGATCGTGATCGCGCTGCTGCCCGACGGGACGATGTTCCTGAACGACGTCGCATCGATCGCGACACGCCTGCTCCGGCGGCTGGTCGTCCGAGGCGCAGCGCAAGCCGCAGCCGGAGCTGCACCTGCACGTGGACCGGACGACGCAGTTCCAGGTGCTTGCGACGATCATGGCCGACGCGCAGAACGCGGGCATGGTGAAGGTCGGCATCGCCACTGATCCGCTGAAGGACCCAAGCAGCCATAGGCGCAGGAGGCCCCGCATGCCCCTGACCGTCACGCTCGAATTCTCCGACCCGGAGCTGGAGTATTTCCGCTCGCGTGCTGGTAGCAGCGCGAGGGACCGGGCATCGAGCAAGACGCCGCACGAGGTCGCCACGGCCGCTCGGGCCGAGGTGGACCGGCTGCGGCCCGGTTCGCCTTCGCCATTCGTCGAGAAGCGCCTGAACAAGGTCGACCGCCCTGGTCGGGATGCTCGAGGACCCGGAGTGGCAGCTGCCGGAACGCGAGCGTCGCCGCGTGCTCGACGGCCTCGCGTACGTCGCCGAAGTGCACGACATGGTCCCCGACGACGTCCCCATCCTCGGCCTCGTGGACGACGCGATCATGCTGGAGCTCGTGCTGCACGAACTGCAGCACGAACTCGAGGGCTACGAGGAATTCGACGCTTTCCGGCAGCACGAGCTCGCGCGGCCGGGCGCGAGCCGCGCATCCGGCCGTGTCGCGCGAGGACTGGCTGGAATCAAAGCGCCAGGCGCTGCACGAGCGAATCCGGGAGCGCCGGGAGCGCGACATCGCCGAGCGCGGCGGCGAGTTCACGCTGATCACGCACCTCTGACCGAGGCGGCAGGCCTGCCTCGCGGCCTCAGGTCGACTGGCGGTCGGTCTTGAACTTCTTCAACCGGTAGTGCGCCTCGCGCTCTCGCTCGCCGAGGAACTGGACGATGGTCCGGATCTCGGCCCGCAGCCTGGGGAGCACCCGCTCCTCGAGCACGCGCGTCCGGCGCGTCACGCGCAGGATCTCCTCCCCGAGCATCTTGAGCTTGTTCTCGAACGCGGCGATTTCGAGCATCGTCTCCACGATGCTCTCGAACAGGTGAATCGACTCTTCCAGGTGCGGAGTCGTGACCGTGTAGTCGTAGCCCCGCTGGTCGGGCGGCCTCACGAACGGGCCGTACGCAGTGAGTTCACGGTAGCGCACTCCCATCGCATTGCGCTCCTCGACGTCCACCCCGACCGCGCGCTCCGCGATGGCCGCGAGTGACTCGACGCAGGCCATCCCCTCGTGTCCCTCGGTCAGGTGGAGCTCGCGCAGCGCCTGGCCGTAATCGAGCCGGATCGCATCGCGCGACCGCACGAACGGCCGCACCGAGTCGAGGAACCCTCGAATCAGCGCCTGCCGCCGCGCCTTCAGGATCGCGACGCTGTTCACGACCGACGCGGCCTTCTCCCTGAGCTGCAGCAGGTCCGTTCGCGTCGGGTGGATCATGCGAGCAGCCCGAACTTCTGCAGCAGTGCGCGGCTCAGGTCGAGCGTCTCGTTGATGCTGCGACGCGCGTCGCCCTGGTGAATGATCTCCCGCTCGAACGCCTCGGCGAAATCGAGCATCCGCTGGTCCGGCTCGCTCATGCCTTCGCGGCCGACGATGGCCTCGAGCCTGCGCAGGTCCCGTCCGCTCGCGTAGTGCATGTAGAGCGCGTTGGCGACGTCGCGGTGGTCCTCGCGCGTGTGACCCTTGCCGATCCCGCGCTGCATGAGGCGCGACAGGCTCGGCAGCACGTCCACCGGCGGAAAGACGCCGCGCTGGTGCAACTCCCGGCTCAGTACGATCTGGCCTTCGGTGATGTAGCCGGTCAGGTCCGGAACCGGGTGAGTGATGTCGTCCTCCGGCATCGTGACGACCGGGAGCAGCGTCACCGAGCCCGCGCGCTGCTTGATCCGACCGGCACGCTCATAGAGCGACGCCAGGTCGGAGTACAGGTAGCCCGGATAGCCGCGCCGGCCTGGCAGCTCTTCGCGGGCCGTGGAGACCTCGCGGAGCGCGTCGCAGTAATTGATCATGTCCGTGATCACCACCAGCACGTCGCGCCCATGTTCGAAAGCGAGGTATTCGGCGACGGTCAGGCCGAACCGGGGCGCGAGTAGCCGTTCGACGACGGGATCCCTGGCCAGGTTGATGAACGCGACGTAGTCGCCCCGCATCCGCTCGAGTGTCTGCCGGTAGAACGCGTACTCGTGATGGGCCAGCCCGAGCGCGACGAACACGACGATCGAGCCCTTGCCGAGCCCTGTGCCCGCGGCATCGGCTGCCCGTGCGTGTTCGAGGATTCTCGCCGCGACCTCGCGCGACGGCAGG
>CAVZNZ010000009.1:0-583064 GCA_963776815.1 uncultured Gammaproteobacteria bacterium | reverse complement strand
ACTTGGCGCCGAAGACTTCCTCATGAGCTTTCTGCCACTGGGCCATGCCGACGATCGGCAATGCCCAGATGTATGCCTGCGTGGCCCGCTGGAAGTCACGTTCGTCGTAGAGCTTCTCGATCGTCGCGTCGGTCGGATAACTGCCCTGAAATTCGAGGTTTCCAACTCGGGTCGAGACCGTGTCCGCGCGAGCGACTGAAGCAACGGCTGCACTGGCGGTGAGCGCTGCCAGAAGAATGGTTTGAGACTTCATATACATGCTCCCTTTGGAGATCGGCATGGCTAGTCGGCTACGGTCGGCTGGGGTGCCTGCCACTCGCCGGCCGCCAGTTTGCCTTCCGGCCCGTACATCCTGAGCACCATGAAGAAGGGTCCCTGCTGCGGCGTCGGCAGCCAGTTGGACTCCTTGTCGCTGCCGGGGGACGCCGACTGCAGATAGATGTCGACCGAGCCGTCGGCGTTGGTCCTGAGCCCCTGCGTCCGGCTGCCGATGGCATAGCGCTCGATCGGGTTGTCGACGAGCAACCGATCCGGCAGGTTGTACATGGTCATCGACCAGAAGAACTTCACCGGCGGCACCTGATCCTTGGAGAATCGCAGCACGTAGCGCTTGCTGCCGTCCAGCGGCTGCTTGTTCGCATCCACGCTGTAAGCCGTGTAGTAGGCCTCCTCTTTCGAGTTCCCGTAGATGCCGATGGCGGCACCGACCGCCCGCCTCATGACGTAGTCCGGGCCGAGGAATTCCCGGGTGCCGAAGAGATTGACCGAGCTGGTCGTCTTGGCGAGTTCGGCCTGGAGCTTGGCCGCCCCATCCTTGATGCCGGCCTCGATCGCGGCACGCGTCGCCGGATCGATGGTGGCCGGATCAAGGGCGTGCCCGGGACCGATGCCGATCCGGGCGAAGCGCTCCATCATCGCCTTTTCGCTGTCGGCCGCCGGGGCAAACTGCAGCAGGAAGTTCAGGTAGTCGATGAAGCCGATGGAGTTGGCACGTGCCTCGTCCCACGCCGGGAACTGGAAATCCGGCGCGGGCAGCGGAGGCTTGCCACCCGTGAACTCGCTCAGCGGCCGGATGCGATACTGCCGCTGCATCGCGACCAGGCCGTCACGATCTGCTGGGCCCGACCAGCTTGTCCGCGTCAGGGTGCCGATGATCTCTGTCTCGGCACGCAGCACTTTCGTGATGCCGGCCGGTGTCTCGCCCTTCCAGCCTGGACCGACGAAGAGATAATGCCCCGCTGCGGTGCCGGTCGCCCGTGAACCCAGATAGGCGAAATTGTGGGTAAAGAGATCGAACCACTGGAGGACGTAGTAACGGTCCGGCGACGCCGGGACGGAGACCACCATCGGCTCCGTCCGCAGGTCGAGCCAGGCCCAGGAGTACGGTGTGTCGTTGCTGGGCGTGACGATGTCCTTGTCGGCCGGCGTGAACCCACGCGAGTAGTGACGGAAGCGATTGAAACCACCCACGTAGCCAGGGAACGAAGGGTCGACTGCCTGTTGAAACAGCGTCTTGTAGTTGTAGAGCATCGGATAGGCATACAGGTACGCGTCAGCCGCGATTCTTCTTGCCTCATCCGTGGATACTGTCTCCGCGCGCAAGGGAGCCGAAATCGACACCGCCATCATGACGGCCGAGGCCAGAACGGCGAGACGAGCGAGTACCTTCCGCATACTGATTCCCCTCCAATGGCGGCATTCGCCTGGCACTTGCCCGACTCGATCTGCGCGTTCACCGAGCCGCACTTGCCCCGTCCGGCCGTGCAGAACAGGAATTCGTTTGCGGCCGTCCGACTGTACGAGACGCGGCTCAGATCAGACTATGCAGAGCGTGCCAATCGGGTCGTCCCGGCATCCAGCCGCGTGCGGGGCCGCTCCTTCGCCAGCGTATCGCTTGGGAACTCGCCGAAGAGATCTCGATACCGTCGGGCCATGCGACCCAATTCGCTGATCCCCCATTGATTGGCAATCAGCGCGACGGTACAGGCCCGCTCCTCGTCGCTGGCGAGGTCGTGCCGGATGCGGTGCAGCCTCAGGCGCATGACATAGACTTGCGGCGTATCGCCAAGGATCTCTGCAAAGGCTCGAAACAGAGTCCTCCGTGACGTGAGGGCGGCCTGCGCCAGTGTGTCGGGTGTTATCGACTCGGCAAGATGCTCCAGGATGTAGGCACGTGCCCGCCGGACGACCATGGCGTGTACGTCCGTGCGACCTGCCCGATTGCGTACTCTTGGGGCACGCCCGAGGTGAGCGATCAACGCGCGGAGCAGTGCCTGGCCGATGCTGGTGTCGCGTATCCCGTCGCGACTGCCCGCGTGGATCAGTGCGAAGGCGTGACGAAGTCGCTTGAGCGTCGCCGTTGCCAGCGGCCGCGGGTGGAGCCCGGTGCCCCCCAGGGCCGGCCGGTCAAGGACATACTCGTGGCCTGCCGCTAGCTGTTCCAGCCGGTCGAGCGAAAGAGTGGCTGTCGCATATAGCGAGCCAGGCGCGTAGAACGCGTCGTGCTCGTCGCCTCCAAGGAAGACACCGACAGCGCCGGATGCGGTTTCCTCGAGCCAGTGACGTGTGCCACCACCCATCCGAAGGCCGACCCCAACTGTGATCTGATCATTCGAAAGAGGACCCCGCAGCGCCACATGGCCGTCGATCAGACCGCTGCAGAAGAGGACATCATCGCGTCGTACAAACGTCAGATTGCCCGAGAGAGAGGCCCTCGACATCTGCGTCGCGTCGAGCCCGGCGCCATAGACCGCATCGCGCAGGTCTTCGATCCTGGCGATCGGAACGCTTGTCCATGTTGGGTCCATGTTGCGGGTGCTCGAATGACTCCCGACCGCCACAGCCTATCGTAGACCGGAGAACACCACGATAACCACCAAGCCAAGCATTGCACTTGCCGACCTTCTGGAAAAGGGGACGGCCAGTCCAGCAGGCGAATGTCTGGCGCCGCCGTCCAACCTCGACGGCACCCTCGTCATCGGGTCTGCCCCATGTATCCCGCAGTTCATTCGAACCTATCTCGGGGCGTACTGGATGGACAGACGCGGCACAGACTGGGCGCGGATTGTGCACACTTGCCCGACGAAAAAGGGCTTCCTTGGGGAGCCCCTGATCTGATTGGTAGCGGGAGCCTTCGATCGATACCCGAAGAAAGACCTTGGCGAAGGACTCGTACATAACCAAAGCCGGGCTCGAAGCGATGCGTAAAGCCTGAAAGCTTCCAAAAAGCAAAACGGCCCCAGAGGGGCCGTTTGCTTCGATTCGATGGTAGCGGGGGCCTGCTACCGGTCCAAGCAATTCCGTTGGACCGGACACATATCTGTTTATTTTCAGACACTTAACGCGCTTGCGCCAAGCCGCGCTATCCGGATGCAAGCTGCAACCGTTGGCTAGGCGGAACCAGCAACACCCCCAACGGCTCCGAACCGAGTTCAGCAACCCGGGCGGACTATTTCGCTGGAGCTACGTCGGTCAGATCCTGGAACGTGAACAGCTTGGCCTCCACGAACTTGTCCGTGGCATTTCCGCTGTAGGTCTTGCCGCCCGCCAGCTCCAGCTTCTTCACCGGTGCGCCCGGCTTGAAGTCCAGGTCATCCAGCTTCACCCAGAACGTCGACGGCGTCAGGGCTGAGTCGAAGATGACCACGCGGTTGGTGCTGTCGCTCACGGTCCGCCAGATGGTCGAGGAGACCCACGGCTGCTCTTCATTGGAAAGCCCAGCGGAGTGCCGACGCTGCGCATCAACGAAAGCACCGCCATCGGGGCTTGAAACTTGAAGCTCTGCTGCGGCGTGCCACTGATGTACGTCTGGGACACCTCACCCGGGAGCACGTCCAGCAGGAATGTGGTGCGGACGAAGCGGTCGGCCGCGCGCGAGGTGCCTGGCAGGAACTTCGAAATGCCGCCCGCTTCCCGCCAGTACTCCATGATCGCCAGTTGCTTGTCGAACGTGGGCGAATTGGTCATCACCCGGTACTGCTTGCCGTGGTGTATCACCAGCTTGCCGCCGACGTACTCGAACACCGCCGAGTCACCGCTCGCGTCCGATATCACCAGGTGCATGTTGGCCGGCCGGCCGGTGCCGAGCACCACGGTCTGCACGCTGAATTCCTCCTTGCGCAGGTCCGCGACGGCCTCGGCCACGGTGGCGAAGTTGTCCAGCACATACTGCGGCCAAGTGCTGAGCGAAATGACCTTCGCGCCCTCCACCGGCTTGCCGTAGTCCGACTCGACCAGGGCAAGCTCGTTCACGACCAGCCCTTTCTCGTTCATTCCATCGGCGGTGCCGATGTCATAGGCGGAGGTGATCAGGCTGCCGTACTTCGACACCCATGAGATCGTGTTCTTGCCGCCGCGGCCGTCGCGCTGCATCCCGCGCGGCAGCACCCACATGTTGGACATCATGTCCTCGCCCCAGTCCATCGAACGGCCGACGATGACGGTGCCGTCCTTGGCCATGTACAGCGCTCGCGTACAGGCCTCGGCTGGCGCAGCCGCGGCAGAGACGACGATCGCGGCGACGAGAGCGACCAAGGGACCGCGGAAGGCGCTTATGGATTGCATCACTGGTTTCCTATGGGCACTGAATGCGTATCAAGGTGGCGCCGCCGCCGTTAGGTCCTGCCGTTGTAGCAGTTAACGCGGCGCACCGCGGCCTCCATGCGCTACGGGGGGTGGGAAATGTAGTGCACTTCATCCGCGGGCGCCGCTCAACCCGTTGCGCGACGCTGGAGTGTGAAAGTTACACGAGGTAAAACATGCAACCGTTGACCCTGGAGTACACTCGTTGACATTGGAGGACAGCGGGGAGTTACTTCATGTCGCGCAGGAACATCGCCGGGGAACCGCTGTTCAGCAGCGAGGTACTGGTCGGCATGCTAAAGGCCACTCAAAGTTTGGGGGTTTCGCCTGAGCGCAGCCTTCGTGCCGCCGGGTTCGATCCCGCGGTCCTGAAAAAGCCGCCAACGTACGTGCCCTGGAATGCCTGCGCACAACTCTTCGACCTGCTCGCAGAAGAGGCACGGTGCCCGCATTTCGGGCTGCTGATTCTCACCCGCGAGCCACCGGTCAACATCGGCGTGTTTAATCGTTTGTTGCGCGCAGCGCCCAATTTGGGTGTCGCGCTTCGACTGACCGTCAAGCACCTGCCCGTGTGGAATCAGGCCATCCGCTGGCGACTCACGTCCGACAAGAACGTCGTGCACTTCGCTCGCGAGGAAGTACGTGCCGGACCGGGCGCACACCGCCAAGTGGGCTACATGGGTGTCGGCGGTGCCGTGGTAGGCATCCAGGCGCTCGTGGATCGCAACTGGCGACCGCTGTCGGTTGCGTTCACTCATAGCCGCCCCCGCGACGTGCATCCGTTTAGTGATTTCTTCCAGGTTCCCGTTCGATTCGGGCAGAGCTACTCTGGCTTTTCACTGCGCATCGAAGATCTCGAGCGGCCGATGCCAACACGCGACGACGTACTGTTCGATGTCCTCGTACAACACGTGAACGCGCTGCACCGCAGCCCTCCCCGGGGCGATATCGTAGCGGAGACGCAGGGGCTGATCCGTCGACACCTGGGTTCGGGGCCCTGCGGATTGAACGACGTCGCACGACTTCTCGCACTTCACCCGAAAGCACTCCAACGGGAGCTTGCGCGACATGGAACCAGCTTCAGCTCGATCCTCGAAGATCTTCGCTACCAACTCGCGTCCGAGTACCTTGCGTCGACGCGCCTGTCGCTGGCCGAAGTCGCGCCAATGGTTGGGCTCAGCGAAGCCAGCGCTTTGTCGCGCGGATTGAGGTCGCGGCGCGAGCGCGCCGCGACCCGCTGAAGGCAGGAGTAGCGAAAACGTGGACCGGTGGGGGAATCGCACCCACGCAGATCGACTGGACGCTCAACCAACCATGCTTTCCGAGTCTGTCGTGACGGTCTGCTAGTGGTCCGTAGCGATCGTAACAGTACGGCAGTTGGAAGCTTGAGTGCAGTCCCGGGCGCGCCTTTCGGCCACCCACAGCAGAACGGCCCCAGAGGGGCCGTTCGCTTCTTCGGATTGGTAGCGGGGGCCGGCTTCCTGATTCGAGAGCACGTCCTCGATCTCACGCCGGGACGTCGCCACAGGGCATAGGGGCATAAGCTGCCCCAAGAGTGGCGTTGGTCGGCCGCGCCTTGGGCCACTCAGCGCGGCTGCGCCGTCTTTCGGAAAAACGATTCAGCCGGTCACCAAGGGTGGTTCTGTCAACGTCAAATGGAAGTCTGCAGAATCAGTCACTTGCGACTGCGCGTAGTCCTGAGGGTCCCAGAACGCGACTTCGATTGGTTCACCAAATCCCGGGGCGACTTCCAAGACACGCACTAATTCCTCGCTAAGTCCGAGCTGGCGCAGAAGCTGCATCTTGTCGACGGCTACAGCGTTCATTTTCCGATCTCGACTCGCTGACGGAAGAGAGCGTAGTTCTGGCTGAGAATCATCTTAATGATGGTTGTATTCTCAAACATGAAGTACATGAGGGCCCAGAGTCGTCTCATCGCCCTGCTAAGGCCTGGTACTGTCTCACATTTTTCGATTTTCAGCTTCAAATCCTTCTCGACGACTTCCCTTGGGAGTCGGTGGCTATGCATCTTCCAGCGGTCATGGCTACAAAGCTCCGCAGCCACTTCCTCTGCTCGCCTCTTCCGATCCGCGTCCGTTACAGGAGTTCCCGAGGTAGCGTGCGTCGCCCAACTTCGGAACTTCCACTTCTCTAAGTAAGCGGCTGCCAGTTGCGTCGAATATCCGCTGGCCGACAGCGCGTCCCCAAGCTCTTTTGGATCCAAGTTCCGAAGGAGTTGCAGGTGCGACCAATCGGGTTGCCCGCCTTTTGCGATCGTTCTTTGCCCATCGTCCTGGATCTTCTTCACAAGAACCCATAGAGCCTGCAAGGGTACAAACCGACCGTCCTTGCCTGGCACTTGAGGATCAATCGGTCCGATGTAGGAACGCTCATCCATCCAGATCTCATCGCCGGACAGGACCCAAATCGTTCCTGCACTCATGCAGGCATACGGAATCAGGTACGCCACGTGGTCGAATCGATTTCTCAACTTATCCACGAAGTAAGAAGCTGTCTGGGCAGAACCGCCGGGAGTCAATACGATCACATCCACTGAACGCTGATCCGCCGGAACAGCATCAACCATCTCAGCGAACGGCAGCTCATCGTGTGGGCCAATTCCCATGAACGGATGCGGATTCGAGACTAGATTACCCGCGTACAGCAAAGTCGGTCGCCCGCGAATCGCCTCAATGTCGCTCAATGCCCGCCGAAACTCCGCCAGTACGTCCAGCCCTTGGGGCGCGCAATTGACCAGACTCTCGTACTCGCGGTCGTCCTTCATCTCGTCTAAAAGAGATGTAACCGGCTTCTTCGCTGGACCCTGCATCGCCGGCGGCGACGGAGCGGGCGGCGCGGCAATGGGTTGAGGTGGAGCCGTAGCTGGCAAAGGCGGTTCGGCCGCGGGGACTTGGAGTGCACGGCGCTCGCTACTCTTTGGCCGACTGATCGTCGGGGCCGCTTCGCTGTCTTGTTCTTCTTAATCACAGAAATCACTCCGCGTTTCGTTGTCTAGACTGTTGCATCGTTCTAGGTCGCGGAACTGAACGGCGAATTCTCCGCCCAAGCCGCGGCGCGAGCCGTGTCGTTCAGGCGTCGGAAAGCATCGAGGCTTGCGACGTTGCTAGCGTAAAGCTTGCCTACGCGCCGGATGAACGACGATGACCCGCACGCAATCTCGCACTGCAATTGTCGCTCGGACATTCCGAGTTCTCGGGCGATGTTTGCCTTGCCGATCACCCCGCCGCTCGCGGGATTGACCCACCGATCGCCAAAGTGGTCGCAGAGCGTCGCCAACGGAATCGTGGTCGCACCCTCTTCCTTAAGCGCTGCCGGCCAACCCCTTCGACTTGAATCCCGCCGCCTGCCAGTCGAATAGCGTGCCATTCACGCTCAGGAATGCCTGCTGAGGATTCTGGAGCTTCGCCACGTCGGTCTTGAGCCTCCAATTGCCGGGTGTTGCCTCAACCTGCCGCCGATCATCAGGCAAGTTCACGGAACCGGCAAGTTCGACTGAGGGACGCGAATGCAGATATGGGCGGAACAAGCACTGGGCGTGCGCGGTGCAGCTCAGTCCCTTCGCGCACTGGCACTGGCAGTGCTTTGGCACGCACGCGCAACATGGCTTTTCTAACGCACCTAACCGCGCGGCGAACGGTTCGACTCCCGAACCTGTCGATGGACCGATCACCCGCCCGCGATCGCCCATCGTTCCCGCGCCTGACGACCGCACTTTAACTTGGCTCTTCGCCCCGAAGTTCGCGCCCTCGCCGCACTCTTCGCGGCACAGCTTGTGCGCGAACTGCTGGCAGAACGTGCCACTCATGTCCAGCAAGAAGTGACAACGAAAAAAGTCTGCGGAATTGCCACGCCAGAGACAAGACCGACCAGTGAACCTGTTTCGTCGCCTTGAATGTGTCTGGCAGGTTGAGCGCCTGACTCCCGCTCAGCGTCTCGTGCTGGCGAACCTCGCCTACCGAGCTGACGAGACGACCGGCATTTGCTACCCATCTGCCGGACGAATTGCGACGGACACGGGCATGAGTCGGCGCGGCGTTCAAAAGGCGATCACGGCACTTGCAGGCAAGGCTTATCGTCGTTCTTTCGAGCGGTAGCGGACGGGGCCGAAACGCACCTAATCGCTACCGGCTCACCTCCTCCTGGAATTGGACGAACACGGTTCGCCATTCAACGGAACCTGACTGGCGAACGACACGAGAAGGAATGGCGAACAACGCGGCTGTAATTGGCGAACCCGGTTCGCACGAACCTCATAACCTTAAGAGAACCGCACCGAACGCAGGCGCACTTGCGCTTGAGGCGCGTGCGCCGCGCCGGAGCCAAGCCGTCGATCACGGAGAGTCGGCCAATGAGGAAGCTCTCGCCAAATTCTCGACGTGGCCGACCTACTGCGGCTGAGGCCTGCGGCGGACGAATCGGAGCAGCGGTTCCTGGCGCGCATCTTGGAGCGAAAACGCAGTGGGACCGCGACAGGGGGCTGCAATGATCTCTTGGTTACGGGAGGCAGTGACACGCGAGGTTAGGGCGAATGCCGCGCCCTCGCCCGCCCGGTTCCTCGGATTCGGACCTGCCAATGCCGGGATCGGTGCGCCGGCCGCAGATTTGGAGATAAACCACGCCAGATTGCCTGATCGCACAGGCACTTGGCTTCGGGGAGCTCAAATCGGGGTCCTGATTCTTTGGAGGCAACTATCCGTGCAGAAGCGTGACCGTCGCCGCGGTATATCCCGGTTGCCGGTGAAGGCCCCAACGCGATGGAAGGCCGGCTTCCCGTGGCGGCTTGATTACCGCGGCCACGATGCGCGATTCCTCGGGCAGTTCATCGGGAACGTCGTGAGCGATCACGGCGGCTTGGAGCACCTGAGCCGGACGCAACTGCACAACCTTGAGCGAGCCGCCTACCTCGCGCTAAAGATCGTGCAGTACGAGTGCGCCGACCTTGTGCCGGGTAGCCAGCCCGTGCCGGCGTGGATGCCAGCGGACTACCTCGGCGCAGTGCGGCAGGCGCAGCGGTTACTCGCCGACCTCGGCCCCGGGCGGAAGGCCCGCACCATCGGGCTGCGCGAGTACCTCGAACAAGCCGCCGAAGCCACGGAGACGGCACAGGACACGCGCACCACCACGACCCCTCAGGGTGACGCAGCATGAAGGCCGGAATCACGTTCCTGCGCTTCCTGCGCGACCCCAAGCTGCTTGGGTCCGCGTTCGACGGTGACACGTGGGCCGGATGGCACGCATTGCTTCCGGGTGCGCTCGCGCAGGCGATGTCCGCATCGCAGATTGCGACCTTCCGCGAACTGACGAGCCGCGAGCCGCCCGCAAATGCCGTGCGGGAGTTGTGGACAATTGCAGGCAGAGGGCCGGCAAGTCCGCATGGCTGCCGCACTCGCCTGTTACCTCGCCACGTGCCGACGCTGGCGAGCTGCCCCGGGCGAAGTCCCCACGGTGCTGATCCTTGCGGCGGACCGAGAGCAGGCACAGGTCGCGCTCCGCTACGTTCGCGGCTTGCTGCAAGCCTCGCCCCTGCTCGTGCAGGAGATTGAATCGGAATCCCGCGAGCGCATCGCCCTGCGCTCAGGCGTCGAGATTCAGGTAGCGACCTCGGATTACCGCGCCGTGCGCGGTCGGTCACTCGTCGCGGCCATCTGCGACGAAATTGCCTTCTGGGAACCGTCGCCCGAATCCACGAATCCCGATAGTGAAGTGCTGGCCGCGATCCGGCCCGCGCTGGCGACCTTTCCGGGATCGCTGCTCGTCTGCGTGTCGAGTCCCTACGCGCAACGCGGTGTCATGTTCGAGACGTTCCGCCGCTACTACGGGCAGCCCGATCCCCGGGTGTTCGTGGCCCGTGCACCAACGCGCCTGCTGAATCCGACCGTCCCCGCCGAGCTGATCGCCGACGAGCTGGAGCGAGACCCGGACGCGGCCCGGGCCGAATGGCTCGCCGAGTTCCGATCCGACGTGGCGAGCTTCCTCGACGTGGGCCTCGTGGACGGGGCGACGCGCAGTGAGCCGCGGGAGCTGCCCGCCGTGACGTTCTCTAAAGATGGCGGACGCGTGGTCTATCACGCGGGCCTCGACGTGTCCGGCGGACGCAGCGACGCCGCGGCCTGCGCGGTCGCACACCGAGAAGGCTGCACCGTGATCGTGGACGCTTGCCGACGCTGGCCCGCGCCGCACGATCCGGCCGCGGTCGCCCGAGAAGTCTCGGCCTTCCTCGCGCCTTACGGACTGCGCTCCGTCGTCGCCGACCACTACGGGGCCGAACTGTCCCGCGCCCTCTACTCCGAGGTAGAGCTTGCCTTGGCCGCGGCCGACGTGACGCGCTCCGAGGCATACCTGCATCTGCTGCCGCTGCTGACCACGGGGCGGATCGAACTGCCACCCGAGCCGCGCCTGCGCCTCGAACTGCTCGGCCTCGAACGTCGCACCGCTCGCGGCGGCCGTGACAGCGTGGACCATCGGCCTGGGTCACATGACGACTTGGCGAATGCGCTCGCGCTGGCCGCGTGGGCCGCGAATCGCTCGTCCACCTGCTCGACGGGCGAAACCTATGCCGTCGAGTCCGACGCATGGACCGACTACGGGCTGCCATTCGCCAACGAATCCATCGGCGCAAGTCCGTGGTTTCTCCGCTGACGTTTCCCCAACCCTGAACCGCAGGAGGTTCAACCAACGATGACCGAACGAATCACCATCACGCCCCGCAGCACCCGCGTCACGTTCTCGCGTGGCCAGTCCTTAGACGAGGACACGGCGGCACGCCTTGTCGCCGCCGGCGCGTGTCGGGGCGGCATCGCCGATCCGGCGCTCGTCTCACTGGCGGGCGACGTGCTCGCGGCCGAGGCCCGCTCGCTCAAGTTCGCCCACCCCGACCGACCGAAGCTGGCGTGCCTGACCGAAGCCATCCGCAAGTTCCCCGCCTGCGCTCACATCTGGCAGATGGGCCGCGTGGACGGCGCGAATACGCACACTTTCGAAATCACGGACTAAGGAGCACAACGCATGCTGAAACCAATCATGCCGGGCACGGCCCGCCCCAAGACGTTCGGCGAGATGACCGCCGGCGAACTCGCCGGATTCGCCAGCCAGTGTTACTCGACGCAGTTCCAGAACCTTCGCAGCGGTTGGCCGGTGGATGTCCACGCGGTCGAACTGGCCGACCGACTGACCGACGAGCACGGCGACGAGGACCTGCGCGTCCAGCGCGACAGCTTCCGTGGCTTCCGCACGGTCCGCGAAGGCGACGTGGCGGTGCTCCGCGAAAAGCTGGCCGCGGCCGAGCGCGAGGCGGCCGAACTTCGCAAGGGGCGGTAGTGGCGTCGAACGTCATTCGACTGGCCGAGCGGCGACCCGCGACCCGTTCCACGTGGACGGCGCGGGTTGCCGCAAACATTGACCGCGAGCGACACGAGCTGTGGACCGCGTTCATGGCGATTCAGTCACGGGTTGCAGAAACCTCGGGCGCGGTCGCCCGCCGGAACCACGAGGAAGCCGTCGGCGAGCTGCTGGACGCGCTGGACGCTGTGTATGCGGCGGAAGTGCTGGCCCGTGGCGCGGCCCGGCAGGCGGCATTCGAGGCCCGCTCGAACGAAGCCAGTGCCTTGCTCGAAAGCGCGATGCACCTTGCCCACGCCACCAAGCGCCACCGAATCGCCATTGCCAAAGATGCGCTGCTCGATGGGCTGGCGCTGTTGTGGCTGCGATCCAAGATCAGCGGCCCGGAGTGGAGCTTGGACGCCAGCCTACCGATGCTGCTCGGCCCATTGGACCTCGAAGCCCGGGCCGACCGACTGCGGCGGCAGCTTCGCCTCGGTGGCCCCACCGATGCGGCCTGAACTGAATTGCCTGCCCACGTCGGGGCCGGACTTGCTGGTACCTCCGTTGACGGCAAGGCCTGGCGTGGGTGGGCATCCTTAGCGGTCATTCACTTGGCCGGGTAGGATATTCACACTACAGGACACGCCGGATCGCTCAGGAGAGTTCCGTTGAGTCAGCTTCTCATCCAGCAATATCTAAAAGAATTGGCGAAGCTCCGGCAGGTATCCGGGACCAACCGCGAATCAGTGGTACGCGAAGCTTTTAAGGATCTTCTAAAGAGTTGGGGTCGCTCGCTCGACCTGACATTCATCCCTGAGTACGAGATCGAGACCAAGGCGAAAGAACGGCGCTATGTGGACGGCGCGTTGCTGCACGCGTTGCGGGTTCCCTTCGGCTACTGGGAAGCCAAGGACGAGAAGGATGACATTGATGAAGAGATCGACACCAAATTCCGTCGCGGGTACCCCAAGACCAACATCATCTTCGAGGACTCCACGCAGGCCGTACTTATCCAAAACGGCGAAGAGGTCATGCGCTGCGGCGTAGAAGACGTCAAGCAACCTAGAAAAACTCCTAAAACTCTTCTTCAGCTACGAGCGTCCTGAGATCGAAGCCTTCCGCAAAGCGGTAGAGCAGTTCAAGACTGATTTACCCGCAGTGCTCGAAGCACTGCGATCGATGATCGACCAGTCCTATAAGCAGTACCTGACTTTCGAAAGGCCGCCGGCGAGTTTCTTAAGCACGCCCAAGAAGCTATTAATCCAAGCCTCGTCGATGCCGACGTGCGGGAAATGCTGATTCAGCACATCCTAACTGGCGAAGTGTTCGTAGCCGTATTCCCCGGCACGACATTTCACGAGGACAACAGCGTCGCCCGCGAGCTGCACAAACTCGAAGCTACCTTCTTCACCGGAAACACGAAACACCAGACGCTGAAGGGCTTGGCACCCTACTACACCGCCATCCGCAAGGCGGCCGCCGAGATCTCCACACACCACGAGAAGCAGACCTTCCTGAAGGCGATCTACGAGAACTTCTATAAGGTCTACAACCCGAAGGCCGCCGACCGACTCGGCGTGGTCTATACGCCGAACGAGATCGTCCGCTTTATGATCCATGGTGCCGACTGGCTGTGCGAACAAGCACTTCGGTCGCAATCTCATCGACAAAGACGTAGACATCCTCGACCCGGCCACCGGCACCGGGACCTTCATCAGCGAGCTGATCGAGCACTTTGCGCGGTCAGCCCGCCAAGTTGGCGCAAAAGTACCGGCATGAGCTGCATGCCAACGAGGTAGCGATCCTGCCGTACTACGTCGCCAACCTGAATATCGAGGCTACCTACGCCGCGACCGCCGGACGCTATGAGGAGTTTCCCGGTCTGTGCTTCGTGGACACGCTTGATAACACGCTGGCGCTACGGAAGCACAAAGGCCATATCGACGACCTGTTCGGCTCTGTATCCGACGACAACATCAAGCGCATCCGTCAACAAAACAGCCGCCGTATCAGCGTGATTATCGGGAATCCGCCGTACAACGCGAACCAGCTGAATGAAAACGAAAACAACAAGAACCGCGAATATCCAGAGATCGATAAGCGCATTAAAGAAACTTATATTGCGGCAAGCACTGCACAAAAGACCAAGCTGTACGACATGTACGCCGGTTCTTCCGCTGGGCCGCGGACCGGCTGGACGAGAACGGCGTGCTCGCATTCATTACGAATCGCAGTTTCATCGACAGCCGGACCTTCGACGGATTTCGTAAAGTCGTGTCCCAAGAGTTCAACGAAGTCCGAGTCATCGACCTTGGTGGCGACGTTCGCGCCAATGCGAAGCTGTCAGGAACCACCCACAATGTATTCGGCATCCAGACCGGGGTGGCGATTAGCTTCATGGTCCGGCGGGCGAAGCAGAAGGGCTGCCGGATCTTCTACATTCGACGCCCCGAGATGGAGACCGCCGAAGAGAAGCTAGCGTTCCTTGGTAGCAACAGACTCGGCGAGCTGGCCTTTACGGAGATAACGCCGGACGCAAAAGGGAACTGGATCAATATAGCCGATAACGACTTCGACTCCCTGCTACCCCTTGCCACGCGACAGGCCAAGCGCTCAAAGGATCCGGCCAAAGCGAAGGCGATCTTCGCTACGTTTGCGAGCGGCATCAAAACAAACAGAGACAGTTGGGTCTATGATTTTTCCGGCACGACCCTTGATAGCAAGGTCAAGTTCTTCCACAAGGAGCTGGAGCGGGTCGTTGCAAATCGGCTGGCCCAACCAAACAGGCTTCGATCAAGTGGAGCCGTGACCTTAAGCTCAAGGCCAGTCGTGGTATCGGCGCGATCTCGGCTGAAGGGAAGCAAATCGACAGCTTATGGCGTCCATTTGTAAAGAAGCGCTTCTGGGTCAACTATTAGTCGCTCCAGCGACATCCCTGTACTGAAAATCACTTCAAGACTTACGGGCCACTACTGGATCAAGCCAACCCAACGATCGCGTTTCTCTGCGTTTACTCGACCAAATCCATTGGCCGTCTTAGCGGCGACTGGCCCTTTTGACTATTGCCTACTGAAGATGGGTAACGGTGGGACAGAATCTGTGGCCCGATGGGCACTATCTGAAAATGGTAGTCGACGGGACAACATTACCGACTGGGCGCTCGATCAATTCAAGAAGCGCTACCAACCCGGTCGTGAAAAGAAAGACCGGTGCATTACGAAGGATGCGATCTTCTATTACGTATATGGCGTCCTGCACGATCCCGTATACCGGGAAAAATACGCGATCAATCTGAGGCGTGAGTTTCCACGCATCCCGCTATATACGGACTTTTGGCAGTGGGCCGACTGGGGAAAGACTCTGTTGGATCTTCATATCGGCTACGAGTCCGCGACTCCATTCCAGTTCGCCCGCACGGACAAGCTCGACGAGCGCGCCCGCGAAGCTGGGCTATCGCCAAAGACTGTCTTGAAGGCTGACAAACCGAAGGGGCGCATTGTACTTGACGGCGAAACCACTCTATCAGGCATCCCGGCTACCGCTTGGGACTACAGAGCTTGCGAACCGCAGTGCCTTGGAATGGATCCTCGATCAGTACAAGGAAAAGGCCCCTAAGGATCCTACGATCCGTGGAGAGGTTCAATACGTACCGCTTTTCCGATCATAAAGAACGTGTCATTGATTTATTGGCGCGTGTTACGACGGTTAGCCTTGAGTCAATGAAAATTATCGGGCTCATGGGACACGCCGAGCGATGACCATCACAAATCGCACCGTACTGCGGGCCGCCCTCTACACTCGATTCTCGACAGAGAAACAGGCCAGCACGGCGGATCAGTTCCGAGTGTGCGAAAGGCTAAGCGATCCGCGAAGGGTTCACCATCACGCATCGTTTTGCCGACGAAGCGATCAGCGGCGGTACCGCGAACCGTCCTGGGTATCAGGATCTACTCACGACAGCCCGCCGGCACGAGTTCGACGTGATCGTCGCTGAGGACTCGTCGCGCATATGGCGCAACATGGCCGAGCAGTCGCCACGCCTCGCCGAGCTTCGGGACCTCGGCCTGCACGTCGTCACGTACAACCTCGACACGCGGCAGGAGGAAGCCGCCGACTGGCTCGGCCCGATCCTCGGCACGGCCGCTCAGGTATATCGCAAAGAGATCGCCCGCCGCACCCGCCGCGGTCTGGAGGGCAAGGCCCGAGCCGGCCGGCCGACCGGCGGCCGGGCCTACGGCTATCGCTCTGCGGTCCTCCCGGATGGATCGAAGGCCCTCATGATCGCCGAGGCCGAAGCCGAGGTCGTGCTCCGAATATACGGCGAGTACGTGGCCGGCAAGTCACCCGCGAGATCGCCGCGGGCCTCAAACGCCGACGGGATCCCCTCCCCGGGCGCATCCTGGAATCGAAGCGGCTTGGGCACTGGAAAACGAGTTGATGGCAAATGGCAGTCCACGGCCATTCATGGTCACGTACAGCGCGGGACCGGCATCCTGAACAACGTGCGGTACATCGGGCGAATCGAATGGGGCCGCTCGCAATGGAAGCGCAGCGCAGCCGATAGCGACCGCCGCACAGCAATCATGAATCCTGAGCCGGTGCACGCCTACACCGACGAATCGCTGCGGATCATCCCGCAGGACCTCTGGGAAAAGGTGAAGGCACGGCAGGCCAGCATCCACCTAGCGAGCGCCACCGTGCGAAGCGCGGTCGCCCGGGCCGCCGGCCGTCCCGTGCGGCATCTGTTCTCGGGCCTGTTCGCCTGCTCGACGTGCGGCGGCAGCTACGTTCGGGTGAACTCGCGTGATTACGGGTGCAGCACGCACAAGAACGGCGGCCCGGCCGCCTGCCCGAACTCGGCCGTAGTGCCCGCGGCGAAGCTGGAGCACGACGTAGTGGAGGCGATCCGCGCCGAGCTGCTGTCTCCGGAGGCTGTCGAGTTCGTCGTGTCCGAGGTTCGGCGCGGGCTGCGCGAGGCGCGGAAAGTGAAGCCCACCGCGCCTGTCACGGATCAGGCCCTTGCCGCCAAGGATCGGGAGATCGAGGACCTGCGCGGCCTCATGCGCTCCGGGGTCTGTCCCCGACCGTCGCACAAGCCGCCCTCGCTCGGGCGACTGAGGAAACGCGCCGCACTGATAGCAAGCCGCGAGCAGAAGGACTGGCTCGGTGGATCGCGTGCTGCGCCTAGTTCCAGACGTTGCCTCGCGCTTCCGGCGCATCATGGATCGACTGCCGCGATCGGACCTTCCGGCCGATGAGCTGGTGCAGGCGCGGGCGATGGTGCACGCGATGATCGGCGGCCGTGCGACCGTCGAACGCGATGCGTCGGGGAAGATTCTGGCGAGACTGAAACTAGATGGGCGGCCCCTTTTGGGAGCCGCCCATCCTTCACTCTCTAATTTGGTAGCGGGGGCAGGATTTGAACCTGCGACCTTCGGGTTATGAGCCCGACGAGCTGCCAGACTGCTCCACCCCGCAATCGAGCCGCGCATTATACGGGCGCGGCCTGCCGATATCAAACCGGTCGCGCGTCTACGGCAGCACCGCTGCGCAGAGCGCCAGCAGCAGGCCCGGGTACAGGCCGAGCACCAGCACCGCAAGGCCGTTCAGGCCGAGCACGAAGCGCACCGCCCCGCTCCCCTCGAGCGCCCGGCGCTCGCGCGGCTCGTCGAAGTACATCAGCTTGACGACGCGCAGGTAGTAGTACGCGCCGATCACGGAGAACAGCACCGCGACGACCGCGAGCCACAGCAGGCCGACGTTCAGCACCGCCTGGATCACCTCCAGCTTGGCCCAGAACCCGACGAACGGCGGCACGCCCGCCGTGCTGAACATCAGCATCAGCATCACCGCCGCGAACCACGGGCTGCGCGCGTTCAGGCCCTTGAAGTCGTCGAGCCGGTCGGCCTCGAAGCCGGCGCGCGACAGCAGGATGATCATGCCGAAGCCGCCGATCGCCATGATCACGTAGGTGATCGTGTAGTACAGCGCCGCCTGGTAGCCCTCGGCCGTGCCGGCGAGGATGCCGAGCAGGATGAAGCCGACGTGCGAGATCGTCGAATACGCGAGCATGCGCTTCAGGTTGGTCTGCGCGATCGCGACGACGTTGCCGAGCACCATCGACAGCACCGACGATCACGATCAGCATGTCGCTGCCAGCCGTCGTGCAGCGCCGCCGAGGCCCTCGGCCAGCAGCCGGAAGGCCAGCGCGAACGAGGCGATCTTCGGCGCGGAGCCGAGGAACAGCGTCACCGCCGTGGGCGCGCCGTGGTAGACGTCCGGCACCCACATGTGGAACGGCACGGCGCCGAACTTGAACGCGATGCCGACGATCGATGAACGCCAGGCCGAACAGCAGGCCGATCTGGTTCGGCCCGAGCTCGACGACGGCCTCGCTGACGGCCCCGAGCTGCGAGCGAGCCGGTGACGCCGTAGACGATCGACATGCCGTACAGCAGCGCGCCCGAGGCGATCGCGCCCAGCACGAAGTACTTCATCGCCGCCTCGGCCGCGATGCCCGAATCGCGGTCGAACGCGACCAGCGCGTACAGCGACAGCGCCAGCAGCTCGACGCCGAGGTACAGCGTCAGCAGGCTGTTCGCCGAGACCAGCACCATGATGCCGAGCAGCGCGAACAGCGCCAGCACGAAGAACTCGCCCTTCAGCAGGCCGCGCTTCTGAGGTAGGCGTACGCATACAGGAACGCGACGGCCACCGCGCCGTAAGCGACCACCTTGAGCAGGTTGCCGACGCGGGTCGGCGACGTACATGCCGTGCCAGGCGACGGTGCGGACGTCGACGCCGGTCTTCGCCGTCACCCACGCTGCGCCGGCCAGCGCCAGCAGCGACAGCACGAAGCGTCATCCCAGCGCGTGCCGTCGTCGAGGAACAGGTCGACCAGCAGGACCACGCAGGCCGCCGCCAGCAGGAAGATCTCCGGCGCGGCGAGCGCAGAGGTCGAGGCGTCGTGATGATTGCGGGATTCATGGCTCAGAGCTTCGTCACCATCATCTGCTGCACCAGCTGCTCGATCGTCGGGCGCATGACGTCGAGCAGCGGCGCCGGCCACAGGCCGAGCGCCAGCACGGCGACCGCGAGCACGCCGAGCACCAGGAACTCGCGGCCGTTGAGGTCCTTGAGCTCGGCGACGCGCTCGTTGCCGACCGGGCCGAAGATCACGCGCTTGACCAGCCACAGCGTGTAGGCGGCGCCGAGGATCAGCGTCGTGGCCGCGAGGAACGCGTACCAGAAGCTCGCCTTGAAGCTCGACGAGGATCACCAGGAACTCGCCGACGAAGCCGGAGGTGCCCGGCAGGCCGGCATTCGCCATCGCGAACAGCACCATGAACGCGCCGAACACCGGCATCGTGTTGATCACGCCGCCGTAGTCGGCGATCTGGCGGCTGTGCATGCGGTCGTACAGCACGCCGATGCAGAGGAACAGCGCGCCCGAGACCAGGCCGTGCGAGACCATCTGCACCATCGCGCCGTCGAGGCCCATCGCCGCGCCCTGCACGTTGCCGGTGCTGCGGACGATCTGGTACGCCGGCGAACGCACCGAGCGTCACGAAACCCATGTGCGCGATCGACGAGTAGGCGATCAGCTTCTTCATGTCCTGCTGCACCAGCGCCACGAAGCCGATGTAGACCACGGCGATCAGCGACAGGCCGATGATCAGCCAGTCGAGCTCGCGGCTCGCGTCCGGCGCGATCGGCAGGCTGAAGCGCAGGAAGCCGTAGCCGCCCATCTTCAGCATGATGGCCGCCAGGATCACCGAGCCGCCGGTGGGCGCCTCGACGTGCGCGTCCGGCAACCAGGTGTGCACCGGCCACATCGGCACCTTGACCGCGAACGCGAGCAGGAACGCGAGGAAGATCAGCGTCTGCTCGCGCAGCGACAGCGGCATCGCCTGGAGGTCCGCGATCGCGTAGCTGCCGCCCTTCAGGTACAGGTAGATCAGCGCGACCAGCATCAACACCGAGCCGAGGAACGTGTACAGGAAGAACTTGATCGTCGCGTAGACGCGCCGCGGGCCGCCCCAGACGCCGATGATCACGAACATCGGGATCAGCATCGCTTCCCAGAGCACGTAGAACAGCAGCGCGTCGAGCGCCGCGAACACGCCGATCATCAGCCCTTCGAGGATCAGGAACGCCGCGAGGTACTGCGCCGGCCGCTTCTCGATCACCGTCCAGCCGGCGATCACCACCAGCGGCGTGATGAACGTGGTCAGCACGATCAGCGGCATCGAGATGCCGTCGACGCCCAGGTGGTACCAGGCGTTGAACGCCCCGATCCACGGCTGCCGCTCCACGAACTGCATCGTGGCGAGTGCCCCGGTCGAAGTCGCGCCACAGCAGCAGGCTGACCACGAACGTCGCCACCGAGGCGGCGAGCGCCAGCCAGCGACCGAGGCTCGGGCTGCGCTCGCCGCTCAGCAGCAGCAGGACGCCGGCCGCGATCGGCAGCCAGACGAGGACGCTCAGCACGGGCCAGTCAGCTTGCATGGGTCAGGTACGCCAGAGGAGCCACGCGAGCAGCGCCGAGAGGCCGATGATCATCGCGAAGGCATAGTGATACAGGTAGCCGGACTGGATGCCGCGGGCCACGTTGGCGATCCAGCCCACGAGCCGCGCGGTGCCGTTGACCGCGGCGCCGTCGATGACGGCACGTCGCCGCCCCGCCAGAGCGCCTGGCCGAGCCCGCGGCGCGCCCGCCGCGATCACCTTCTCGTTGAAGGCGTCGAAGTAGTACTTGTTGACCAGCAGCGTGTACAGGCCGCCCGCCTTCTCCCGCAGCTGCGCGGCCAGCTCCGGGCGCTTCAGGTACACGTACCAGCGCCGCCAGCACGCCGGCCAGCGCGAGCCACACGGCCGGGCCCATGAGCCCGTGCAGCACGAACTGCGCCGGGCCGTGGAACTCCTCGCCGAGCTTGCCGAGCACGTCGTGCTGCGGCGCAACCGTGATCGCACCCTGGAAGTAGTCGCCGAACAGCAGCGGCCCGATCGCGGGCCAGCCGATCACCACCGACGGGATCGCGAGCAGGACCAGCGGCAGCGTGACCACCCACGGGCTCTCGTGCAGGTGCTCCTTCGTGTGGTGGTCCATGCGCTCCTCGCCGTGGAACGTCATGAACACCAGCCGGAACGAGTAGAACGCCGTCACGAACACGCCGGCCAGCACGCAGAAATACGCGTAGCCGGCGCCCGGCGATGCTCGACTCGTGCACGGCCTCGATCAGCGCGTCCTTCGAGAAGAACCCGGCGAAGCCCGGGAAGCCGATCAGCGCCAGCGAGCCGATCAGCGCGGTCCAGTACGTGATCGGCATGTACTTCCGCAGGCCGCCCATCTTGCGCATGTCCTGCTCGTGGTGCATCGCGATGATCACCGAGCCCGCGGCCAGGAACAGCAGCGCCTTGAAGAACGCGTGCGTCATCAGGTGGAAGATCGCGCCCGCGTAGGCCGAGACGCCGAGCGCCACCGTCATGTAGCCGAGCTGCGACAGCGTCGAGTAGGCGACGACCCGCTTGATGTCGTTGTTGACGATGCCGAGGAAGCCCATGAACAGCGCCGTCGTCGCGCCGATCACCAGCACGAAGCTCAGCGCCGTCTCCGACTGCTCGAACAGCGGCGACATCCGCGCCACCATGAAGATGCCCGCCGTCACCATCGTCGCCGCGTGGATCAGCGCCGAGATCGGCGTCGGGCCTTCCATCGAGTCCGGCAGCCAGACGTGCAGCGGCACCTGCGCCGACTTGCCCATCGCGCCGATGAAGAGGCAGATGCAGATGACGGTGGCCGCCGACCAGGCGACGCCCGGGAAGAGCTCGAACGTCGTCGCGGCGATGCTCTCGGCCTTCGGGAAGATCTCGGCGTAATGCAGCGACCCGGTCAGGTACACGATGCCGGCGATGCCGAGCAGGAAGCCGAAGTCGCCCACGCGGTTCACCAGGAACGCCTTCATGTTCGCGAAGATCGCCGTCGGCCGCGTGTACCAGAACCCGATCAGCAGGTACGACACGAGGCCCACCGCCTCCCAGCCGAAGAACAGCTGCAGCAGGTTGTTCGACATCACGAGCATCAGCATCGCGAACGTGAACAGCGAGATGTAGCTGAAGAAGCGCGTGTAGCCCGGGTCGTCGTGCATGTAGCCGATGGTGTAGATGTGCACCATCAGCGACACGAAGGTCACGACGACCATCATCAGCGCGCTCAGCCGGTCGACCAGGAAGCCGACCTCCATCCGGATGCCGTCGCTGACGAGCCAGGTGTAGACCGGCCCGTCGAAGGCCGTCCCGCCGTGCAGCAGGTCCCAGAGCACGATCGACCGACAGCGCAAACGAAACCGCGACGCCGAGGATCGTGATCGTGTGCGTCACGGTCCGGCCGATCCAGCGGCCGAACAGTCCCGCGATGATCGCCGCGGCGAGCGGGGCCAGTACGATGGCGAGCAGCGTCTGTTCCACGGCTCAGCCCCTCATCGTGTCGAGGTCTTCGACGTTGATGCTGCGCCGGTCGCGGAACAGCACCACCAGGATCGCCAGCCCGATCGCGGACTCGGCCGCGGCCACGGTCAGGATGAAGAACACGAACACCTGCCCTGCGAGGTCCCCGAGGTAGTGCGAGAACGCGATGAAGTTGAAGTTCACCGCGAGCAGCATCAGCTCGATGCACATCAGCAGCAGCAGCACGTTCTTGCGGTTGATGAAGATGCCGGCCACCGCGAGGCTGAACAGGATGCCGGACAGCAGCAGCACGTGGGACAGCGGGATCATTGCCGGCCCTCCGCGTCCATCTTGACGATCCGCACGCGGTCCTTGGCCCGGACGGCGACCTGCTTCGCCGACGTCCTGCAGCTTCTGCCCGGGACGCTTGCGCATCGTCAGCGTGATCGCCGCGACGATGGCGACCAGCAGGATCACGGCCGCGACCTCGAACGGATACAGGTACTGCGTGTAGAGCAGGTGGCCCGAGCTCGGCCGTGTTCGAATACCCCGCCGGCTTCGGCACCGGCAGCGCACGCTCGGGCAACCCGAGCTTGCGCACGTACACGACGATGCCGATCTGCGCCACGACGACGAGCGCGATCAGGGCGCCGAGCGGCGCGTAACGCGTGAAGCCCTGCCGCAGTTTCTCGACGTCGATGTCCATCATCATCACGACGAACAGCCACAGCACCATCACCGCGCCGACGTAGACGACGACCAGCGTGATGGCGAGGAACTCCGCCTCGAGCAGCAGCCAGATCACGGCGCTGTTCAGGAACGCGACGACCAGGAACAGCGCGCAGTGCACCGGGTTGCGCGCCGTGATCACGCCGACCGCGGAGGCGACCAGGATCGCGCCGAACAGGTAGAAAAGTACGTTGACGATCATGCTGTGGCGCTCACTCAGCGGTATCGGGCGTCGGCCGCCTTGTCCGCGGCGATCATGGCCTCGAAGCGCTCGCCGACGGCCAGCAGCTTGTCCTTGGTCATGATGTTCTCGCCACGGTGCTCCATGTGGTACTCGTGAAGGCGCGTCTCGACGATCGCGTCCACCGGGCAGGCCTCCTCGCAGAAGCCGCAATAGATGCACTTGAAGAGGTCGATGTCGTAGCGCGTCGTGCGCCGCGTGCCGTCCGCGCTGACGTCCGACTCGATCGTGATCGCGAGCGCCGGGCACACCGCCTCGCAGAGCTTGCAGGCGATGCAGCGCTCCTGGCCGTTCGGATAGCGGCGCAGCGCGTGCAGCCCGCGGAAGCGCGGCGACTGCGGCGTCTTCTCCTCCGGGTACTGGATCGTGATCTTGGGCGCGAAGAAAGCCTTCAGCGTGACCCCGAGACCGAGCGCCAGTTCGTACAGGAAGAATGTCTTGAGGATGCTGCGCATGCCTACCTCAGGCGGCCCACGGACCGATCTTGTAGATCCACATCGCCGACTCGACGCACAGCCAGACGAGCGTGACGGGGATGAACACCTTCCACCCGAGCCGCATGATCTGGTCGTAGCGATAGCGCGGGAACGTGGCCCGGAACCACAGGAAGCAGAACAGGAAGAACGCGATCTTCAGCACCAGCCAGTGCAGTCCCGGCGCGGCAAGGAACGTGCCGCCCACGACCGGGTAGCCCTCGAACGGCGACAGCCAGCCGCCGAAGAAGAACGTGGCCGTCAGCGTCGAGACCAGGATCATGTTCGCGTATTCGGTGAGGAAGAACAGCGCGAACGCGATGCCCGAGTACTCGACGTGGAAGCCGGCGACGATCTCCGACTCGCCTTCGGCGACGTCGAACGGTGCGCGGTTCGTCTCGGCCACGCCCGAGATGAAGTACACGACGAACAGCGGGAACAGCCACAGCCAGTACCACGAGAGCGGACCGCCCGACTGCCCCTCCACGATCTTGCCGATGTTCAGCGTGCCCGACGCCATCACCACGCCGACCAGCGCGAACCCCATCGCGATCTCGTACGCGACGATCTGCGCGGCGGAACGCATCGCGCCGAGGAACGCGTACTTCGAGTTCGCCGCCCAGCCGGCGAGGATGATGCCGTAGGCACCGAACCCTGCGAGCGCGAGCACGTACAGCACGCCCGCGTCGACGTCGGCGATCGCGAAGCCCGGCCACAGCGAGATCACGGCCCAGGCCGCGAATGCCGGCGTGAGCGCCAGCAGCGGCGCGACGACGAACAGGAAGCGATTCGACTGCGCGGGTACTACCACTTCCTTGATCAGCAGCTTCAGCACGTCGGCGAACGGCTGCAGCAGCCCCTTGGGGCCGACCCGGTTCGGGCCGAGTCGCACCTGCATGTAGCCGATGACCTTGCGCTCGGCGAGCGTCAGGTACGCGACGCAAAGGATCACGACGATCGTGACCGCAAGGATCTGCCCGAGCGCGATCAGTACCGTCTGCAGCCAGAGGGGCCACGACTGCCAGAGGTTCGCGATGAAGTTCATGAGCCCGCCCCGCCCTGCGCGGCGGCAACGCCGTCACGCGTTTCCTGCAGCGGCCGCGAGCGACGCACGACCGGGTCGACCCGGTAGATTCCGCACGTCGCGAGTCGGAGTCGACGGAGGCCAGGCGCCCGAGCGGCAGCCCCGATCCGACCGGAACAGCCGTGCTGAACTCGCCGAGTTCCTTGCGCAGCTCGTCGCGGACTTCCTCGGAGCTCAGGTACTCGAAACCCGGCAGGTTCAGCAGGTTGCCGAGCACGCGCAACACCTTCCACGCAGGACGGGCCTCGCCGGGCGGGCGCGCGGCGCCGGCCACGCTCTGCCAGCGACCCTCGACGTTGACCCAGGTGCCCGAGGTCTCGCGCAAAGCGCCGCGACCGGCAGGATCACCGTGGAGCGCGCAAGCTGTTCCTCGCCCGCATAAGGCGTGAGCGCCACGACGCATTCGGCGGACTGCAGTGCGGATTCGATGCCATGCGACGGCGCGAGATCCGCAGCCTCGATGCCACCGACCAGCACGTAGCCACGCAGCCGCGCGTTCAGCATCTCGAGCGCGGGCAGACCCGGCTTCGCGATGGATCGGCCGCCGATGCCGCGATGCGGCGTGGCTCCCGCCAGCGACGCCCCGACGGCGTTGCCTCCTTCGGGCAGGAATCCGAGCCTCGCGCCAGTCGCCTCGGCGACCGCAGCAGCGAGCATGCGGATCTCCGAGCAGGCGACGTGCCGCTCGGCCAAGCGCGCCGAGCAGGACGAGCCGCAGCTCGCCCGACGAGCAGCATCTTCGCGACGCGCTCGTGCTCGACCCCGGGCGCGATGCCCTCGAGTGCCGCTGAGAACGCCTGCGGCACAGGCTTGCCCGCCACCAGCAGCGCAGCCTTCAGCACGGCAGCGAGGTGCTGTGCCATGCCGAAGCCGTTGCTCGTGAGGCTGACGGCCACCGGGAACAGCAGTTCCTGCGGCTGCGCGTTGATCAGCGCGACCTGCGTACCGCGGCGCGTCGCGCCCTTGCGGATCCGGTGCGCGATGATCGGCACCTCCTTGCGCAGGTTCGAACCGACCACCAGCACGGCCGATGCCTGCTCGAGGTCGGCGATGCTGCAGCCGAGCGTCGGCGCGATCGGATCAGCGGCCTGGTCGCGGAAATCGATCCGGCGCAGCCGATGGTCCACGTTCTCGCTGCCGAGGCCGCGGGCCACGCGTGCGGCGAGGTAGGCCTCCTCCGCCGACGAGCCCGGTGCGACCAGGAATCCGAGCTGGCTGCCGCCCGCCTCGCGCACGATCTTCTGCAGCCCGCGTGCGGCCGCTTCGAGCGCGGTTTCCCAATCGACCTCTCTCCACGCCCCGCCTTCGCGGACCATCGGCTTCTTCGCGCGATCCGCGGTGTAGAGCCCTTCGCAGCTGAAGCGGTCGCGGTCCGAGATCCACGTCTCGTTGATGCTCTTCGTTGTCGCGCGGCACGACGCGCATCAGCCGTCCACGCAGCACGTGCCCGAAGAGGTTGGTGCCCGCGCAGTCGTGCGGCGACACGAGCGGATGCTGCGTCATCTCCCATGCGCGCGCACGGTAGCGATACGGCTTGTTGTTCAGCGCGCCGACCGGGCAAAGGTCGATGATGTTGGCCGACAGCTCGTGCTCGACGCTCTTCTCGATGTACGTCGAGATCTGCATGTTCTCGCCGCGCCCGACCGTGCCCAGTTCCGGGTACCCCGCGATCTCCTGGCCGAAGCGGACGCAGCGCGTGCAGTGGATGCACCGCGTCATGTCGGTCGAGACCAGCGGGCCGATGCTGCGGTCCTTCACCACGCGCTTGCGCTCGGAATAGCGGGCAATGTCGCGGCCGAAGCCCATCGCCAGGTCCTGCAGCTCGCATTCGCCGCCCTGGTCGCAGATCGGGCAGTCGAGCGGGTGGTTGATCAGCAGGAACTCCATCGTCGCCTTCTGGGCCGCGATGGCACGGGGCGACTTGGTGAAGACCTTCATGCCTTCCGACACCGGCGTGGCGCACGCCGGCAGCGGCTTCGGCGCCTTCTCGACCTCGACGAGGCACATGCGGCAGTTCGCGGCGATCGACAGCTTGTCGTGGTAGCAGAAACGCGGCACGTACGCGCCATGCGCATCCGTGGCGTGGATGATCATCGCGCCCTTGCGCGCCTTGACCGGTACGCCGTCGACTTCGATGTTGACCAGCTCTTCGCTCATGCCGTCACGCTGCGCGGCCCCGCGCCTCGACGATGCTGTGGCCGTGCTCGACGTAGTACTCGAACTCGTGCCGGAAATGCTTGATGAAACTCTGCACGGGCCACGCCGCCGCGTCGCCGAGCGCGCAGATCGTGTGGCCTTCGATGTTGTTCGCGACGCTGACCAGCATGTCGATGTCTTCCTTGCGGCCCTGGCCCGCGAGGATCCGCTTCAGCGTGCGGTTCAGCCAGCCGGTGCCCTCGCGGCACGGCGTGCACTGGCCGCACGACTCCATGTAGTAGAACCGCGAGAGCCGCTCGAGCACGCGCACCATGCACGTGGTCTCGTCCATCACGATCACTGCAGCCGAGCCGATCGCCGAGCCCGCCTTCTTCAGCGAGTCGTAATCCATGTTCGCTGCGAGCATCGTCTCCGCCGGCACGACCGGCACCGACGATCCTCCCGGGATCACGGCCTTCAGCTTGCGTCCGCCGCGCATGCCGCCGGAGATCTCGAGCAGGTCCTTGAACGGGATGCCGAGCGGCACCTCGTAGTTGCCCGGCTTCGCGACGTGCCCGGACACCGAGAAGATCACCGTGCCGCCTGAGTTCTGCGGCCCGAGGCCGGCGAACCACTCGGGGCCCTTGCGCAGGATCGTCGGCACCGACGCGAAGCTCTGCGCGTTGTTGATCGTCGTGGGCTTGCCGTAGAGGCCGAAGTTGGCCGGGAACGGCGGCTTGAACCGCGGCTTGCCCTGCTTGCCTTCGAGCGACTCGAGCAGCGCCGTCTCCTCGCCGCAGATGTACGCACCCGCTCCCATGAACGTGTACAGGTCGAAATCGACGCCGGAGCCGAGCAGGTTCCTGCCGAGCAGCCCCGCGGCATACGCCTCCTTCAGCGCAGCCTCGAAGCGCGGAATCGGCTCCGCCATGAACTCGCCGCGCACGTAGTTGTAGCCGACCGTGGCGCCCATCGCGTAGCCGCCGATCGCCATGCCCTCGATCAGCGCGTGCGGGTTGTAGCGCAGGATGTCGCGGTCGTGGCAGGTGCCGGGCTCGCTCTCGTCGGAGTTGCAGACGACGTACTTCTGCACCGGCGCATTGCGCGGCATGAACGACCACTTGAGCCCGGTCGGGAAGCCCGCGCCGCCGCGGCCGCGCAGGCCCGAGGCCTTCACCATCTCGATCACCTGCTCGCGCGGCGTCTTCTCGGCGAGGATCTTCTTCCACGCCTCGTAGCCGCCGATCTTCAGGTAGGTCGCGAGCTCCCACGAGCGCTCGTACTTCAGCGGCTCGAAGCACACGAGGTTCTGCCGGTCGCTCCAGTCGGTCACGCGCGGCCCCTCACTTGTGGTCGTCGAGGATCCTGTCCACCGTCTCCGGCGTCAGGTTCTCGTAGTAGACGTGGTCGACCATCATCATCGGCGCGCCGTCGCAGGCGGCCAGGCACTCCTCTTCCTTCTTCAGGTAGAAGCGCCCGTCGGGCGTGCTCTCGCCCACCTTGATGCCGAGCCGCTTCTCGACGTGCTCGAGAATCGTCTCGCCGCCGCAAAGCATGCACGAGATGTTGGTGCACACGGAGATGTGGTGGCGGCCACACGGCTTCGTCTCGAACATCGAGTAGAAGCTCGCGACCTCGTAGACCTGGATCGGCGGCAGGCCGAGGTACGCGGCGACCGCGTCCATCGTCTCCTGCGTCAGGAAACCCTTCTCGTGCTGGACCGCGTGCAGCGCCGAGATCACGGCCGAGCGCTTGCGCTCCGGCGGGAACTTGGCCACCCAGTGGTCGATTTCCTCGCGAACGTGCTGCGACAGCACCTCGCCCTCCGCCGCGTGCGAATGCTCGCTCACCGGTCGATCTCCCCGAACACGATGTCCGCGGTGCCGATCACCGCCACCACGTCGGCCAGCATGTGGCCCTGCACCATCTCGTCGAGCGCCGCGAGGTGCGGGAAGCCCGGCGCGCGGCACTTGAGCCGATACGGCTTGTTCGCGCCGTCCGACACGAGGTAGATGCCGAACTCGCCCTTCGGGGCCTCGACCGCGGCGTAGGCTTCGCCGGCCGGAACGCAGTAGCCCTCGGTGAACAGCTTGAAGTGATGGATCAGCGATTCCATGTCGCCCTTCATCTGTTCGCGCGTCGGCGGGACGACCTTGTGATCCCCGATCATCACCGGACCCGGATTGGCCCTGAGCCAGTCCACGCACTGCTTGACGATGCGGTTCGACTGGCGCATCTCCTCGACGCGCACCAGGTAGCGGTCGTAGCAGTCGCCATTCACGCCCACCGGGATGTCGAAGTCCATGCGGTCGTAGACTTCGTAGGGCTGCTTCTTGCGCAGGTCCCAGGCGATGCCGGAGCCGCGGATCATCGGTCCCGTGAAGCCGAGGTTCAGCGCGCGCTCCGGCGTCACGACGCCGATGTTCACCGTGCGCTGCTTCCAGATGCGATTGTCGGTGAGCAGCGTCTCGTACTCGTCCACGCACGCCGGGAAGCGCGCCGTGAAGTCGTCGATGAAGTCGAGCATCGTGCCCGAGCGCTTCTCGTTCAAGCGGTCCGACGTCCTTCTGCGACTTCCAGCGCGACGGCTGGTACTTCGGCATCGAGTCCGGGAGGTCCCGGTACACGCCGCCCGGCCGGTAATAGGTCGCGTGCATGCGCGTCCCTGAGACCGCCTCGTAAACGTCCATCAGGTCTTCGCGCTCGCGGAAGCAGTACAGGAACATCGTCATCGCGCCGATGTCGAGCCCGTGCGCACCGAGCCACATCAGGTGGTTCAGGATGCGCGTGATCTCGTCGAACATCACGCGGATGTACTGCGCGCGGACCGGCACCTCGATCCCGAGCAGCTTCTCGATCGCCATCACGTAGGCGTGCTCGTTGCACATCATCGAGACGTAGTCGAGCCGGTCCATGTAGCCGATCGACTGGTTGTACGGCTTCGACTCGGCGAGCTTCTCGGTGGCCCGGTGCAGCAGCCCGATGTGCGGATCGGCCTTCTGCACGACCTCGCCGTCCATCTCGAGCACCAGGCGCAGCACGCCGTGCGCCGCCGGGTGCTGCGGACCGAAGTTCATCGTGTAGCTGCGGATCTCAGCCATGGCCCACGTCCTTGCCCGGGGCGTCCTTCAGCGCAGCCTCGTAGCGATTGTCTTCGCGGATCACGCGCGGCACGAGCGTGCGCGGCTCGATGCTCACCGGTTCGTAGACGACGCGGCCCTTCGCCTCGTCGTAGCGCACCTCGACGTTGCCGCTGAGCGGGAAATCCTTGCGGAACGGGTGCCCGACGAAGCCGTAGTCGGTCAGGATCCGGCGCAGGTCAGGGTGGCCCCGGAACAGGATGCCGTACAGGTCGAACGCCTCGCGCTCGAACCAGTCGGCCGAGGTCCAGACGTCGATGACCGAATCGAGCATCGGCGGCTCGCCGCCTTCGCAGTACGCGCGCAGCCGGACGCGACGGTTGTGGGTCACCGACAGCAGGTGGTACACGACCGCGAAACGGCGCTCGGCTGCGACGCCCTGCACTTCGTCCGTCGATGCGACAGCGCCGCCGGTGCGCACCGCGGCTGAACCCGCTCGACGTCGCGGACTCGGTCGTCCACTCGACGCGACCGTAAGTCAGGTAGTCGACACCCGTCAGGTCTATCAGCTGCTCGAAGCGCCAGTCGGCCTCGTCGCGCAGTGCCCGGCAGATCTCCACCAGGTGCGCAGCCTGCACCTCGAACGTGAGCTCGCCGCAACGCGACGGGACGCGCTCGACGTTGCCCGCGAATCGCGCCGAGATGGACTCGGCCAGTTGTTCGAGTGTCTGGCTCATGTCGGCTCAGCGGGCGATCGTCATCGTGCGGTGGATCTTCTTCTGCAGCTGGATCAGCCCGTACAGCAGCGCCTCGGCCGTGGGCGGGCACCCGGGCACGTAGACGTCCACCGGGACGATCCGGTCACAGCCGCGCACGACCGCGTAGGAATAGTGGTAGTAACCGCCGCCGTTCGCGCACGAGCCCATCGAGATCACCCAGCGCGGCTCGGGCATCTGGTCGTAGACCTTGCGCAGCGCGGGCGCCATCTTGTTCACCAGCGTGCCCGCGACGATCATCACGTCGGACTGGCGCGGGCTCGGCCGGAACACGATGCCGAAGCGGTCGAGGTCGTAGCGCGCGGCGCCCGCGTGCATCATCTCGACGGCGCAGCACGCAAGGCCGAACGTCATCGGCCACATCGAGCCGGTACGGGCCCAGTTCATCACCGCATCGACGGAAGTCGTGAAGACGCCGCGCTCGGGCATCTCCTCGCGGGCGACGGCGTCTAGTCCCATTCCAGCGCCCCTTCTTCCACTCGTAGATGAAGCCGACGACGAGCACCAGCAGGAAGACGCCCATGGCCGCGAGGCCGACGATGCCGATCGAATCGAGCGCGACCGCCCACGGAAACAGGAATGCGATCTCGAGGTCGAACACGATGAACAGGATCGCGACGAGGTAGTAGCGCACGTCGAACTTCATGCGCGAGTCCTCGAAGGCCTCGAAGCCGCACTCGTACGGCGAAAGCTTCTCGGGATCCGGGCGGCGCGTGCCGAAAACGAAGCCGAGCACCAGCAGCAGCACGCCGAGCGCGCCGGCAACCGCGAGGAAAATCAGGATCGGCAGGTACTCTGCAAGCATCGCTCGTCGCGGCTCCGGGGGCAGTCCCGATCAGCCGCAAATTCTATCAGGGTCCGCTGCAGCGCAGTAAGGTGCACGGAATGAAAAAGGCGAGCCGTGGGCTCGCCTTATTTCGTTGCTGGTGCGGATGGAGAGACTCGAACTCTCACGCCTTTCGGCACTAACCCCTCAAGCTAGCGTGTCTACCAATTCCACCACATCCGCAGTCGTCTTGAATTCGTCCCGATTACTGGGCCGGCGCGGCCGGCGCCTGCTGCGCCGGAGCCTGGCCCACGGGCGCGGGTGTCGTTGCCGGAGCAGTGAGCCGGTGCCGGTGTCGGCGCAGGCGTCACGGTCGTCGGCATCTGAGGCAGCGGCGCGCTCGGCAGGCCAGTGGCCGGCGCGGTCTGCTCGGTCTTCACGCGATCAACCACGCTGGTCGGCACAGCGACCTGGCTGAACAGGTACGACAGCACGAGGCTCGAGATGAAGAACAGCGCCGCGAGCACCGCAGTGGTACGCGACAGGAACGAGGCCGAGCCGCGCGCGCCGAACACGGTGCCCGAAGCACCGGCGCCGAAGCCCGCGCCCGCATCGGCTCCGCGGCCACGCTGCAACAGGACCAACCCGACGATACCCGCCGCGATCAGCACATGGAACACGACCGCGAGGGTCTGCAACCAACTCATGATTTCGAACTCTCTCCGATTCAGTCCGCGGCTGCGCAGATGCGCGCAAACTCGTCCGCATTCAGCGATGCGCCCCCGACGAGGCCGCCGTCGATGTCCGGCATCGCAAACAGCTCCCGCGCGTTCGACGCCTTGACGCTGCCGCCGTACAGGATCCGCACGGATCCGCCGATTGTAGCATCCAGCGCCGCGACCTTGCCGCGGATCATCGCGTGCACTTCCTGCGCCTGCTCCGGCGACGCAGTGCGGCCGGTGCCGATGGCCCACACCGGCTCGTAGGCGATCACCGCCGAGCTTGAGCGAAGCCACGCCGCTCACCGACAGGACCGCGTCGAGCTGCCGCGACACCACCTGCAGCGTGCGCTCTGCCTCGCGCTCCTCGAGCGTCTCGCCGACGCAGAGCACCGGCACCAGGCCCTGCGACTGCGCGGCCACGAACTTGCGGGCGACGAGCGCGTCGCTCTCGCCGTAGATCTGGCGCCGCTCCGAGTGGCCCACCAGCACGTAGCGGCAGCCCACGTCCTTCAGCATCGCCGCGGACACTTCACCCGTGAACGCGCCCTGCGGCTCGGCACAGACGGACTGCGCGCCCAGCGAAACGTCGGTGTCCTTCAGCAGGCGACCAACCTCCTGCAGGTACACGAACGGCGGGCACAGCATCACCTCGGTGCCGGAGTCGGGCCGGCCCTGGTCCAGCAGCGACCTGACGAGGCTCGCGTTCTCGGCGCGCGAGCCGTGCATTTTCCAGTTTCCGGCGACCAGGGGTTTACGCATCGGGTACTCCACCCGGACCACGCCGGGACCCGGATTGGGCTGGCGCGGCCGCGAAAGGCGCGCGATCTTAGCGGCGGGTCGCCGGGAAAGCAATTCCGGCCGCGGCCCTCAGACGGCCTGGCGAACGACCTCCGCCAGCTCGTTCGCGTGCCGCTTGACGACCGGCTCGTCCCGGCCTTCGACCATGACGCGGATCAGCGGCTCGGTGCCCGACGCACGCAGCACCACCCGCCCCGCCCCGCCCAGGGCAGCCTCGACGCGCTGCACGGCGTCCTGGATCACCTGCGACTTGCCGGGGTCGATGCGCTCCTTGACGCGCACGTTGACCATCACCTGCGGGAACCGTGGCATGCCCGGCAGCGAGCTCGGCCAGGGGTCGGCCGGTACGCCTCATGGCGGCAAGGACCTGCAGCGCGCTCGACGAGCCCGTCGCCGGTCGTCGTCCGGTCCAGGCACAGCATGTGGCCGGAGGTCTCCCCGCCGATCATGCCGCCGTGCTCCCGCAGCATCGCAAGCACGTAGCGGTCTCCAACCGGGCGCGCAGGAAGCCGATGCCCGCGGACTTCAGCGCGTGCTCGAGGCCGAGATTGCTCATCACCGTGCCGACCACAGGGCCCTTCAGCTCGCCCTGGGCCTGCCGGTCGAGCGCAACGACGTACAGCAACTGGTCGCCGTCGACCAGGCGACCGAGGTGATCGACCATCACGAGCCGGTCACCGTCACCGTCGAGCGCAATGCCGACATCGGCGCCGACGCCCGCCACCGTGAGCTGCAGCAGTTCCGGGGCCATGGAGCCGCAGCGCAGGTTGATGTTGCGGCCGTTCGGCGAGCAGCCGATCGGGATGATCTCGGCGCCGAGGTCGGACAGCACTCGCGGCGCGACCTTGTAGGCCGCGCCGTTCGCGCAGTCGATGACGATCTTCAGCCCCGCAAGGTCCATGCCGGCCGGCATCGTCGAGGCGCAGAACTCCTGGTAGACGACGCGGGACTTGTCCACGCGCGAGGCCTTGCCGAGGCCCATCGACTCGCGGGTCAGCGCCGGGCCGTCGAGGTACGACTCGATCTGCTCCTCGAGCTCATCGGAAAGCTTGCTGCCGCTCGAGTCGAAGAACTTGATGCCGTTGTCTTCGTACGGGTTGTGCGAGGCGCGAAATCACCACGCCGAAAGCTGCAGCCGAAGCGCTGCGTCAGGTAGGCGATCGCAGGGGTCGGCAGCGGACCGATCAGGTTCACGTCCACGCCTGCTGCGACGAAGCCGGCCTCGAGCGCGGCCTCGAACATGTAGCCCGACAGCCGCGTGTCCTTGCCGACCAGCGCCGTGCCCCCTTCCGGCGCGAGCACACGCGCGGCCGCGCTTGCGAGCCGCAGTGCGAACTCGACCGTCATCGGATCGTGACCCACGCGTCCGCGAACGCCGTCGGTCCCGAAATGCTTGCGCTTCATCGTCAAGAACCTCCTGCCGCGGCGCTCCGCAGCGCCACCGCGACCTTCACCGCGTCTACCGTCTCCGGCACGTCGTGCGCACGGATGATCGACGCACCGCGTGCCACGGCCAGTGCCGCGAATGCGACACTGCCTGCCAGCCTCTCGCCGGGCGGCCGGCCGGTGATGATACCGACCAGCGACTTGCGCGACACGCCGACCAGCACGGGCAGTGACGGATCGCCGATTTCGCGGAGGTTCGCGAGCAGTGCCAGGTTGTGCCCCGGGAGCTTGCCGAAGCCGATGCCGGGATCGAGGCACACGCGCGCACGGGGAATGCCTGCCACCTCGCAGGCCGCGATCCGCGCGGCCAGGTAGTCCCGCACCTCGGCCACCACGTCTGCGTAGTGCGGCTCGGCCTGCATCGAGGCGGGTTCGCCCTGCATGTGCATCAGGCAGACGGCCGCGCCACTGCCGCGGCCGTCACGAGCGCACCGGGCACGGCAAGCGCGCGCACGTCGTTGATCATCTGCGCACCTGCGTCCACCGCCGCGCGCATCACTTCGGGCTTGCTCGTGTCCACGGAAACGGGCACGCCGACACGGACGGCCAGCCGCTCGATCACGGGCACGACGCGCCGGATCTCCTCCTCCACCGAGACCGGGGCGCGCCCGGACGCGTGGACTCGCCGCCGACGTCGATGATCGCTGCACCTTCCGCCGCCATGCGCTCGCCATGGGCGACAGCGGCGTCGACGCTCGCGTGCAGGCCGCCGTCGGAGAACGAATCGGGCGTGACGTTCAGCACGCCCATCACCTTCGGCTCGGCGAGGTCGAGGATCGTGCTCCGGAGGACGAGCTGCATGCCGCGGCGGATGGCTGAAATGAAGCGCCCGGCACGGGCCGGGCGCTATGGATCGTCAGTGCTGCGCGGCTGGACGGCCGCTCGGGGCTTCGCCGTCGCGCCGCTCGCGCGGCTTGGCGCCGGAACTCGGCAGGTCGCGGTCTTCCCAGTCCGCCGGCGGCTTCGGGTCGCGGCCCTGCATGATGTCGCGGATCTGCTCCTCGTCGATCGTCTCGTACTTGATCAACGCGTCCGCCATCTTGTGCAGCTTGTCGAGCTCGCGCTCGAGGATCTCGCGGCGCGCTGGTAGTTGCCGTCGATCACGCTGCGCACTTCCTCGTCGATCGCGTCGCGGGTCTTGTCACCCACCTGCTTGTGCTGCGTCACCTGGCGGCCGAGGAACACCTCGCCGTCGTCCTCGGCATACGTCAGCGTGCCGAGTCGATCGGACAGGCCCCACTTCGTGACCATGTTGCGGGCGATCTCGGTCGCGCGCTCGATGTCGTTCGACGCGCCGGTCGTCACGTACTCGCGGCCGAAGATCATCTCCTCGGCGACGCGGCCGCCGAACAGCGTGGCAATCCGGCTCTCGAGCTGGCGCTTGCTGGTGCTGTAGCGGTCCGCCTCGGGCAGGAACATCGTGACGCCCAGCGCACGGCCGCGCGGGATGATCGTCACCTTGTAGACAGGATCGTGGTCCGGGACGCTGAGGCCAACGATCGCGTGGCCCGCCTCGTGGTAGGCGGTGAGCTTCTTCTCGTTGTCGTCCATGACCATGGACTTGCGCTCGGCGCCCATCATGATCTTGTCCTTGGCGCGATCGAACTCGTCCATCGTCACCGTGCGCTTGTTGGCGCGGGCGGCGAACAACGCGGCCTCGTTGACCAGGTTCGCGAGGTCGGCACCCGAGAAACCCGGCGTGCCGCGCGCGATGATCGAGGGCCTGACGTCCTCGGCCAGCGGCAGCTTGCGCATGTGCACCTTCAGGATCTGCTCGCGGCCGCGCACGTCCGGCAGCGGCACGACGACCTGCCGGTCGAAACGGCCCGGCCGCAGCAGCGCAGGATCGAGCACGTCCGGGCGGTTCGTGGCGGCGATGACGATCACGCCCTCGTTGCCCTCGAAGCCGTCCATCTCGACCAGCAGCTGGTTCAGCGTCTGCTCGCGCTCGTCGTGACCGCCGCCGAGGCCGGCGCCGCGATGACGGCCGACCGCGTCGATCTCGTCGATGAAGATGATGCACGGCGCGTGCTTCTTCGCCTGCTCGAACATGTCGCGCACGCGCGAGGCGCCGACGCCGACGAACATCTCGACGAAGTCGGAGCCGGAGATCGTGAAGAACGGCACCTTGGCCTCGCCGGCGATCGCCTTGGCGAGCAGCGTCTTGCCGGTGCCGGGCGAGCCCACCATCAGCACGCCGCGCGGAATCTTGCCGCCGAGCTTCTGGAACTTGGCCGGGTCCTTCAGGAAGTCGACGATCTCGCCGACTTCTTCCTTGGCCTCGTCGACGCCCGCGACGTCCGCGAACGTGACGGTGACCTGGTCCTCGTTCAGCAGCCGGGCACGGCTCTTGCCGAACGACATGGCGCCCCGGCCGCCCGCCGCCGCCCTGCATCTGGCGCATGAAGTACACCCAGACGCCGATCAGCAGCAGGATCGGGAACGACGAGATGAACAGCTGCATCAGGAACGACTGGCGCTCCGGAGGCGCGGCGCTGAACGTGACGTTGTTCTGCTGCAGCGTGCCGATCAGGGCCGAATTGTCAGTTTCCGGGTTGTAGGCGACGAACTGCTCGCCGGTCGAACGCACGCCGGTGATCCGGTCGCCGCTGAATGTGACCTGTGAGACGGTGCCGTCCTTCACGTGCGTGAGGAACGTGGAGTACGGCATCTCCTGCACCGCGCTGGTGCGCGAGCTGAAGTTGCTGACCACCGTCGCGAGCACGACGGCGATCACTATCCAAAGGACGACATTCTTGGCCAGATCGTTCAATGCATTGACCTCGGTTCCGATCGCACCAGTCCGCGCCGCGGAGGCGCCGCCAGGCTCGATCGACACTACACCAATCGATACCCGCGTGCCAGAACGTAGAACTCGGCGCTGCGGGACCTTGACGCTTTCGGTTTGCGCAACTTCACGGATTCAAAATCCCGCCGCAGGCGCGCAACCAGCGGCTGGAATTCACGGCCCTGGAACACCTTCATCAGCAGGTCGCCCCCCGGGCGCAGGCTGTGCTCGACGAAATCCACGGCCAGGTCCACCAGTTGCATGGAGCGGTCGTGGTCGACGTCCGCGATGCCCATCATGTTGGGGGCCATGTCGGACATTACAAGATCGGCCTTTTCGCCCCCGAGCGGTCGCGCAGGCGCGCAAGCACGGCCTCGTCGTTGAAGTCCCCCTGGATGAATTCCACGCCCGGGAGCGCCGGCATCTCGAGCACGTCGAGCGCGATCACCCGGCCCTTGCCCGCCAACGTCCGCGCGGCGAACTGGCTCCAGCCGCCCGGCGCGGCCCCAAGGTCCACGACGGTCATGCCGGGCTTCAGGATCCGGTCCGTCCGCTGGATCTCCTCGAGCTTGAACGCCGCCCGGGACCGCCAGCCCTCCTCGTGCGCGCGCTTCACGTACGGGTCGGCTGCGTGCTCGGCGAGCCAGCGGGCGGAACTCTTGGTGCGCTTGGCCAAGGGGGGATCGTGAGCAGTGAGTGGTGAGCAGTGGATAGGGTAGGGGAAGAGTAAGGGGGTCGTGATCAGGGGGTAGGGGGTAGTGAACAGGCCGGCGCGCTGGCCGTTGCCGCTCTTACACTATCCCCTGCTCCCTGATCATCCACTCTCCCGCCGTGCCGCTCACCGAACCGCAACGCAAGTACCTTCGCCGCCTCGGCCACGATCGCAACCCTGTCGTGCTGGTCGGCCAGGCCGGGATCTCGCCGAACCTGATTGCCGAGCTCGAGCGGGCCCTGCACGACCACGAACTGGTCAAGGTTCGTGCAAGAGTCGGGGACCGGGACGAACGGGACTCGATCCTGGAGCAACTGGCTGCCGCAACCCGGTCGGAGCTGGTGCAGCGCATCGGCCACGTCGCCCTCTACTACCGGCGTAACCCCGACAAGCCGGGCATCCTGCTGCCGGCCTGACGGGAAATTCGGTGCCAGGCACCGATTTCGGGTCAGGCGTAACGCACCGCCACGATCTCGAGCGCCCTCGTGCCGCCGGGCACGGCTACGTCGACGACATCGCCTTCGCGCTTGCCGACCAGCGCGCGGGCGATCGGCGACGTGATCGAAATCATGCCGTGCCGCACGTCCGCCTCCAGTTCACCAACGATCTGGAATACGACCTCTGACCCGTCGTCCTGGTCCTCGAGGTGGACCGTGGCGCCAAAAACCACCTTGTCGCCGGGCGGCAGGTGGGAGACGTCGATGATTTCGCAGTGCGACAGGTCGTGCTCGAGCTGCTTGATGCGGCCCTCGATGAACCCCTGCTGCTCGCGCGCCGCGTGGTACTCCGCGTTCTCGCTCAGGTCGCCGTGGGCGCGGGCCTCGGCAATGGCCTGGATCACGCGCGGACGATCCTCGGTCTTCAGCCGCCGCAGCTCGATCCTGAGCCTCTCAGCGCCCTTTAAAGTCAATGGCTTGCGGTGCATACCAGAACCTCTGCATGAAGATCCTGCAGCCGATTGACCTCCACTTCCTGCAGGTGGTCGATCGCTTCGCAGGTCGCCAGCGCACCGGCGAGCGTCGTGTAATAGGTGACCTTGCGCGCGACGGCCTCGCGCCGGATCGAGTTCGACTCGTGGATCGCCCGCTTGCCCTCGGTCGTGTTGACGATCAGGCTGATCTCGTCGTTCTTGATCATGTCGACGATGTGCGGCCGGCCCTCGCGTACTTTGTTCGCCCGGCGGCAGCGTACTCCCGCCGTCCTCCAGCGCGTCGGCCGTGCCGTGCGTGGCGACGATCTCGAATCCGCGGTCGATCAGCAGCCTGGCGAGCTTGATCGGCGCCCGGCTTGTCCCGCTCCCGGACGCTGATCAGGCACACGCCGCGCGTCGGGATCGTCACGCCTGACGCGGTCTGGGCCTTCGCATACGCCTCGCCGAAGCTGCGCCCCGTGCCCATCACCTCGCCCGTGGACTTCATCTCGGGACCGAGGATCGGGTCGGAGTCCGGGAACTTGCCGAACGGGAACACCGCTTCCTTGACCGAGAAGAACTTCGGCACGCGCTCGCGCGTGAGCTCAAGTTCGGCGAGCGTCCGGCCGGTCATGACCCGCGCGCCGGCCTTGGCCAGCGGCACTCCGGTCGCCTTCGACACGAACGGCGCGGTCCTGGAGGCACGCGGGTTCACCTCGAGCACGTACACGATGCCGTTCTGGATCGCGAACTGCACGTTCATCAGGCCGATGACGTTCAGCGCCAGCGCCATGCGCCGCGTCTGGTCGCGAATCTGCTCCTGCAGTTCCTCGCTCAGGCTGTTGGGCGGCAACGAGCATCCGGAATCGCCCGAGTGGACGCCGGCCTGCTCGACGTGCTCCATGATCCCGCCGATGTAGACGTTCTTGCCGTCGCAGAGCGCGTCCACGTCCACCTCGATCGCCAGATCGAGGAACCGATCGAGCAGCACGGGGCTGTCGTTCGAGACCTGCACCGCGGTGGTCATGTAGGAGCGCAGGTCGCTCTCGGTGAAGACGACTTCCATCGCGCGCCCACCGAGCACGTAGGACGGCCGCACCACCAGCGGGAACCCGACCTCAGCCGCGAGCCGGACCGCCTCGTCCTCGGTGCGCGCCGTGCGGTTGGGGGGCTGCTTCAGCTGCAGCCGGTCCACGAGTTTCTGGAAGCGCTCGCGATCCTCGGCGACGTCGATCGAGTCCGGGCTCGTGCCGATGATGGGCACGCCGGCCTCGCCGAGCGCGCGGGCGAGCTTCAGCGGCGTCTGGCCGCCGTACTGCACGATCACGCCGAACGGCTTCTCGACGTGCAGGATCTCCATCACGTCCTCGAACGTCAGCGGCTCGAAATACAGCCGGTCCGAAGTGTCGTAGTCGGTGGAGACCGTCTCCGGGTTGCAGTTGACCATGATGGTCTCGAACCCGTCCTCGCGCAGCGCGAGCGCCGCGTGCACGCAGCAGTAGTCGAACTCGATGCCCTGGCCGATGCGGTTCGGGCCCGCCGCCGAGGATGACGATCTTGCGGTTCGACGTCGGCGCCGCCTCGCATTCCTCCTCGTAGGTCGAATACAGGTACGCGGTCGAGGTCGCGAACTCTGCGGCGCAGGTATCCACGCGCTTGAACACCGGGCGGACGCCGAGCGAGTAGCGACGCTCGCGCACGATCTGCTCGGTGCAGCCGACGAGCTTCGCGATGCGGCTGTCGGCAAAGCCCTTGCGCTTCAGCGCGCGCATCCTCGGCGCGTCGAGCGCCGCGAGGTCGCCCTCGGCGATCTCCCGCTCCTCGCGCACCAGGTCCTCGACCTGCGCCAGGAACCACGGGTCGATCCGCGACGCGCGGTGCACCTCGGCCTGCGTGAGCCCGGCACGGAAAGCGTCGGCCACGTAGCGCAGGCGGTGCGGCCCCGGCATGCGCAGCTCCTCGAGCAGCGAGTTGCGCGCCTCGTCGGCCGAGCGGCAGCGACACGATCGGCGTCAGCCCGTCGATGCCGGTCTCGAGGCCGCGCAGCGCCTTCTGCAGCGATTCCTGCATCGTGCGCCCGATCGCCATCACTTCGCCGACCGACTTCATCTGCGTCGTCAGCCGGTCGTTCGCGCCCGGGAACTTCTCGAACGTGAAGCGCGGGATCTTGGTGACGACGTAGTCGATCGTCGGCTCGAACGACGCGGGCGTGGCGCCGCCGGTGATGTCGTTGCGCAGCTCGTCGAGCGTGTAGCCGATCGCGAGCTTCGCGGCGACCTTGGCGATCGGGAATCCGGTGGCCTTCGAAGCGAGCGCCGAGGATCGCGACACGCGCGGGTTCATCTCGATCACCAGCAGCCGGCCGTCGGTCGGGCTGACCGCGAACTGCACGTTCGATCCGCCGCACTCGACGCCGATCTTGCGCAGCACCGCGATCGATGCGTCGCGCATGATCTGGTATTCCTTGTCCGTCAGCGTCTGCGCGGGCGCGACGGTGATCGAGTCGCCCGTGTGGACGCCCATCGGGTCGAGGTTCTCGATCGAGCAGACGATGATGCAGTTGTCGTTCTTGTCGCGAACGACCTCCATCTCGAATTCCTTCCAGCCGAGCACCGACTCCTCGAGCAGCACCTCGCTGGTGGGCGAGGCATCGAGGCCTCGCGCGACGATCGCCTCGAATTCCTCGCGGTTGTAGGCGATGCCGCCGCCCGTGCCGCCGAGCGTGAACGACGGCCGGATCACGCACGGGAAGCCGATCTCGGCCTGGATCGCGAGCGCCTCCTCCATGCTGTGCGCGATCCGCGAGCGCGGGCACTCGAGGCCGATCTCGCGCATCGCGTTGCGGAACAGCTCGCGGTCCTCGGCCATGTCGATGGCCTCGCGCGACGCGGCGATCAGCTCCACGCCGAACTTCTCGAGCACGCCTTCGCGCACCAGGTCGAGCGCGCAGTTGAGCGCGGTCTGGCCACCCATCGTGGGCAGCAGCGCGTCGGGCCGCTCCTTCTCGATGATCCGCGCGACGGTCCGCCAGTTGATCGGCTCGATGTAGATCGAGTCGGCCATCTCGGGGTCCGTCATGATCGTCGCGGGGTTCGAGTTCACGAGGATGACGCGGTAGCCCTCCTCGCGCAGCGCCTTGCAGGCCTGCGCGCCCGAGTAGTCGAACTCGCAGGCCTGGCCGATCACGATCGGGCCGGCGCCGATGATCAGGACGCTCTTGATGTCGGTGCGCTTCGGCATGCGGCTCAACCTCTCCGGGTCACACCAGCTTGCGCGCGGGCATCGAGCCCCTGGCGCAGCATCGATTCGACGAAGCGGGCGAACAGCGGCATCAGCTCGCGCGGACCGGGACTCGCCTCGGGGTGTCCCTGGAAGCTGAACGCCGGCCGGTCGGTGAGCGCGATGCCCTGCAGCGAGCCGTCGAACAGCGAGCGGTGCGTCGGCCGCACGTTCGACGGCAGCGTTGCCTCGTCCACCGCGAAGCCGTGGTTCTGGCTCGAGATGAATACGCGCCCGGTGTCGAGGTCGATCACCGGGTGGTTCGCGCCGTGGTGACCGAACTTCATCTTCACCGTGCGCGCACCGGTCGCGAGGCCGAGCAACTGGTGGCCGAGGCAGATGCCGAAGGTCGGCACGCCGGCCTCGAGGAACGTCCGGATCGCCTCGATCGCGTAGTCGCACGGCTCCGGGTCGCCGGGACCGTTCGACAGGAACACGCCGTCCGGACGCGAGTGCCAGCACTTCGGCCGCCGGCGTCTGCGCCGGCACGACCGTCATCCGGCACCCGTGGTCGGCCAGCAGCCGCAGGATGTTGCGCTTGATGCCGAAGTCATAGGCCACCACGTGCATCCGCTGGCCCGGCCGCCGGCGCGGCCCCTGCTCCAGCGCCCAGTTGGTGCCTTCGTTCCACTGGAAGCTGCGCTTGGTCGAGACGACCTTGGCGAGGTCCATGCCCTTCAGGCCCGGGAAACGCTTCGCCGCCTCGATGGCGAGGTCCGGGCGGGATGCCGCGTCGCCGCTCGCGATGCAGCCGGCCTGGGCGCCCTTCTCGCGCAGGATGCGCGTGAGCTTGCGGGTGTCGATCTCGGCGATCGCGACCACCCCGCCGCGCACCAGGAACTCCGGCAGCGACTCGGTCGCCCGCCAGTTCGAGTGCAGCAGCGGCAGGTTGCGGATCACGAGCCCGGCGGCGTGGATCGAGTTCGACTCGAGGTCGTCCGCGTTCGTGCCGGTGTTGCCGATGTGGGGATAGGTGAGCGTTACGATCTGGCGGGAGTACGAGGGGTCCGTCAGGATCTCCTGGTAGCCCGTCATCGCGGTGTTGAACACCACCTCGCCCGTCGCAGTCCCGGCCGCGCCAATGGAAATGCCGCGGAACACGGTGCCGTCCTCGAGAGCCAGAACAGCGGGTGTCGTCACGACCTCGGCCTCCAGTGCAGCTGGCCCGCACACATCGTGCAGACCCGTTTCGCGCGTGCGCCAACCGTCGGAGATGAGCTTGGGCTCACCCCGTTCTGTTTGGCTCGACGGGCTAAGTAGGGAAGTTTACGCGAGCGTCCGGCGGTCGCGCCACGAAACCTGCTTGGCATCGGTTCCGCGGTTGGCGGCGGGGCGGAGGTCCCCAGGGACGCCGTGAATCCATCCCTGGAGGCTTCGACCGCGGCGTCCATGCCGCGGACGACCCTGGGGACCTCCGCCCCACCGCCAATCGCGACCCGGCGCTGCAGTCTTCGCGTCGGCAGGGTTCGTCCACTTCGGGTAAGGAAGCGCTTCGGGAGGCTGGCGCATTCGACTGGAATCACTGGGCGTCAGCACATGCGCGAGCAGGAACAGCTGTCGCGCAGCGGGGATTCCGGACCTGTCCGGCAGGTCGTCCGCGGCATGGACGCCGCGGTCGAAGCCTCCAGGGATGGATTTACGGCGTCCTGTCGGACAGGCCCGGAATCCCGGCTGCGCGACAGCGGCACCCCTGGCGCGCGGGCTACAGCCCCAGCACGTCCAGCATCGAATACATGCCGGGCGGCCGCCCGACCACCCACCGGGCCGCAACCAGCGCCCCCCGGGCAAACCCGGAGCGATCCTGGGCCGTGTGGGCCAGTTCGACCTGCTCTCCCGGGCCGGCGAAGATCAGGCGATGCTCGCCGATGATGTCGCCGCCGCGAACCACGCTGAAGCCGATCCTGCCGCGCTCGCGGATGCCGGTCTGGCCGTGGCGGGCGAACTCGGCCACGTCCTCGAAATTCCGGCTGCGGCCCTGGGCTGCCGCGCGCCCGAGCCCCAGTGCCGTGCCGCTCGGTGCATCGACCTTGTTGCGATGGTGCGCCTCGAAGATCTCGATATCGTACTGGTCGTCGAGTGCCCGTGACGCCAGCTCCGCCAACTTGAACAGCAGGTTGACGCCGAGGCTCATGTTGGGCGCGTGCACGATCGGAATCCGGCTCGCCAGCGCCTCGAGCTCCGCCCTCTGCGCGGCATCGTGACCGGTCGTGCCGATCACCATCGCGCAACCTCGCTCCGCGCACAGGCGTGCATTGCCCAGCGACACCGCTGGCAGCGTGAAGTCGATCGCGACCGTCGGCGCCGGCAAGCGCCTGCGCAGGATCCTTCGATACCACGACACCGAGCGGAGCGATGCCGGCGACGACGCCGGCGTCCTGGCCGATGGCGGTATCTCCGGGAGCGGCCAGCGCACCGCTGAGGCGCAGGTCACTCGACTCGTGCAGCAGCGGGACGATGGTCCGGCCCATGCGCCCGGAGGCGCCCAGCATCGCAACGTTCACCATGTGAGGCTCACTCTCCGAGGCTGCTGAAGAACCGCTTCACGCCGTCGAGCCAGGTCTCCTCGCGCGGATGATGCCGCTTCGCATCCTTCTGCAGCGATTCCTCGAACTTGCGCAGCAGTTCCTTCTGCTCGCGATTCAGGCTGACCGGCGTCTCGACGACCACCCGGCAGAACAGGTCGCCGGTTGCGCCGCCGCGCACAGGCTTGATGCCTTTTTCACGCAGGCGGAACACCCGACCGGACTGAGTCTCGGGCGGCACCTTGATGGTCGCGTTCCCGCCGAGCGTCGGCACCTCGATGCTGCCGCCCAGCGCTGCCGTCGCGATGCTCACCGGCACCTCGCAGGACAGGTGACTGCCGTCGCGCTCGAAGATCGGGTGATCGGCCACCCTGATCTCGACGTACAGGTCGCCGGCGGGCCCGCCGTTTCGACCAGCCTCGCCCTCGCCCGACAGCCGGATGCGATCCCCGGTGTCGACACCGGCCGGCACCTTGACCGACAGCGTCTTCTGCTTGCGGACCCGGCCCTGGCCGCGGCACGCGCCGCAGGGATCGGTGACGACCTGGCCGCGGCCGTTGCAGCGCGGGCAGGCCTGCTGAACGGTGAAGAAACCCTGCTGCATGCGGACCTGCCCTGCCCCGCGGCAGGTATCGCAGGTGGCGGGCTTCGCGCCCTTGGAAGAGCCGCTGCCGCTGCAGTCGCCGCACTCGGCGAGCGTCGCGAAGTCGATGTTGACCGTGTCGCCGAACACCGCCTTCTCGAGCGAGAGCTCGAGTTCGTAGCGCAGGTCGGCGCCGCGATAGACCTGGGAGCGGCCGCGGCGGCCGACGCCGAAAATGTCGCCGAACACGTCGCCGAAGATGTCGCCGAACGCGTCGCGCGGATCGAATCCGGCCCCGCCGCCCGCGCCGCCGCGCATCCCTTCGAGGCCGGCATGGCCGAACTGGTCATACGCAGCGCGCTTCTGCGCGTCCGTGAGGACTTCGTAGGCCTCCTTCACTTCCTTGAACTTGTCCGTGGCCTCGTGGTCGTCCGGATTGCGGTCCGGATGAAACTTCATCGCCAGCCGGCGATAGGCCTTCTTGATGTCCGCCTCGCTCGCCGTGCGCGGCACGTCGAGGACCTGGTAGTAATCGCGCTTCGACATTCGGGTTGCGGACCAGTCTTGCTAACGTGGAAACGCCGCGGGGGACGAATCCCCCGCGGCGGGTTGAGTCAATGACCCAAGCATATCGCTTCGGCCCGGGTCAGGCGTTCTTGCCGTCCTTGTCCTTCACTTCCTCGAACTCGGCGTCGAGCACCTCGTCCTTGCCGCCGGCCGCCGAGCCACCGCCCGCCGCCCGCCGCCGGCCTGGCCCGCGCCCGCCTGGGCATCGGAGTAGGCCTGCTGGGCGATCGTCGCCGAGGCTTCCGCGAGCGCGCGGGCCTTGGTCTCGATCACGTCCTTGTCGTCGCCCCTGATCACGCCCTTCAGGTCCGACAGCGCCGACTCGACCCTGGCACGGTCCGCGGCCGACACCTTGTCGCCGAGGTCCTTCAGCGACTTCTCGGTCGCGTGCAGCAGCGCATCGGCGCGGTTGCGCGTCTCGGCGAGTTCGCGGAACTTCTTGTCTTCCTCCGCGTGCGCCTCGGCATCGCGCACCATGCGCTTGATTTCCTCGTCGTTCAGGCCGCTCGAGGCCTTGATGACGATCTTCTGCTCCTTGCCGGTGGCCTTGTCCTTCGCCTGGACGTGCAGGATGCCGTTGGCGTCGATGTCGAAAGTCACCTCGACCTGCGGCATGCCGCGCGGCGCCGGCGGGATGTCGGAGAGGTCGAAGCGGCCGAGCGACTTGTTGTCCTGCGCGCGGTCGCGCTCGCCCTGCAGCACGTGGATCGTCACGGCCGTCTGGTTGTCGTCGGCGGTCGAGAACACCTGCGTCGCCTTGGTCGGGATCGTCGTGTTCTTCTCGATCAGCTTCGTCATCACGCCGCCGAGCGTCTCGATGCCGAGCGACAGCGGCGTCACGTCGAGCAGCAGCACGTCCTTCACTTCACCGGTGAGCACGCCGGCCTGCACGGCCGCACCGACCGCCACCGCCTCATCGGGGTTGACGTCCTTGCGCGGCTCCTTGCCGAAGAAGTCCTTCACGAACTTCTGCACCAGCGGCATGCGGGTCTGGCCGCCGACCAGGATCACCTCGGCCACGTCGTTGATCGACAGGCCCGCGTCCTTCAGCGCGATGCGGCACGGCTCGATCGTCTTCTGCACCAGGTCCTCGACCAGCGACTCGAGCTTGGCCCGGGTCAGCTTCATCGCGAGGTGCTTCGGGCCCGAGGCGTCGGCCGTGATGTACGGCAGGTTGACCTCGGTCTGCTGGCTCGACGACAGCTCGATCTTCGCCTTCTCGGCGGCTTCCTTCAGGCGCTGCATCGCGAGCGGGTCGCGCCGCACGTCGACGCCGCTTTCCTTCTGGAACTCGGCCGCGAGGTAGTCGATGACGCGCTTGTCGAAGTCCTCGCCGCCGAGGAACGTGTCGCCGTTAGTCGCGAGCACCTCGAACTGGCGCTCGCCGTCGACGTCCGCGAACTCGATGATCGAGACGTCGAACGTGCCGCCGCCCAGGTCGTACACCGCGACCTTGCGGTCGCCGCCCGACTTGTCGAGGCCGTAGGCGAGTGCCGCGGCCGTCGGCTCGTTGATGATGCGCTTGACCTCGAGGCCCGCGATGCGGCCGGCGTCCTTGGTCGCCTGGCGCTGCGAGTCGTTGAAGTACGCGGGCACCGTGATCACCGCTTCGGTGACCGGCTCGCCGAGGAAGTCCTCGGCCGTCTTCTTCATCTTCATCAGCACGCGCGCGGAGACTTCCGGCGGCGCCATCTTCTTGCCGTGCACGTCGACCCACGCGTCGCCGTTGTCGGCCTTGACGATCTTGTACGGCACCATGCCGACGTCCTTCTGCACGACGGCGTCGTCGTAGCGGCGGCCGATCAGGCGCTTGATGGCGTACAGGGTGTTGTGCGGGTTGGTGACGGCCTGCCGCTTCGCGGACTGGCCCACCAGGACCTCGTCATCCTTGGTGAAGGCGACGATGGACGGCGTGGTGCGGTCACCCTCGCTGTTCTCGATTACCCGGGGCTTGCCGCCATCCATGATGGCGACGCACGAGTTGGTCGTGCCCAGGTCGATGCCGATGACTCTTGCCATGGAATGGACTCCGTCGGTTCAGTAATGCGATGCCTGCCTAAGTGGGGCCGCAGGCCGTTGATTCAAGTCAGGAAGCGGCGTCCGGTGGGCTCGCGGCCGGCTCGGGTGCCCGCGCGATGACGACCCGTGCCGGGCGCAACAGCCGGCCGTTCAGCACGTAGCCCTTCTGGACGACCGCAAGCACGGTGCCGGCCGGGTGCTCCGCCGACGGCTGGGTGACCATCGCCTCGTGGAATTCCGGGTTGAAAGCCTGGCCCTGCGGGTCGACGACGGTGATCCCGGACTTCTCGAAAGCCTTGTTGACCAGCCGCAGCGTGGCCTCCATGCCCTCGACCAGTCGTGCCGGATCGGCGCCGGGCCCGGCCGCGATGCCGAGTTCCAGGCTGTCGCGGACCTCCAGCAGCTCGGCGGCGAACCGCTCGATTGCGTAGCGGCTGGCGGACTCGACGTCGCGCTGCGCCCGTTTGCGCACGTTGTCGGCTTCCGCGACGGCACGCAGGTAGCTGTCGAAGCTCTCCTTCGCCTTGGCTTCCGCCTCGGCCAGCCGGGCATGCAGACGCTCGACCTCGGATACCGGGTCGCCTTCGGCCTCGATCGGGGCCTCGTGGTCGGGTTGGTTCGTCATGTCACCTGCCTGAGGTTCGCCAGCGCCGCCCTGTGCCGGGTCGGACCCGGCGGGCTGGCATGTTCTGGGCCGGGATATCGGGCCTAGCGGCGGGAATTCAAGGCCGACCCAAGCAGCCGTGCCGTGACGTCCACGATCGGGATGACCCGCTCGTAGGCCATGCGGGTCGGGCCGATCACGCCGAGCACCCCGACCGTCTCGTTGTCGAGCATGTACGGCGCCGTCACCAGGCTGCAGTCGTCGAGGATCTGGTAGCCCGACTCCTGGCCGATGAAGATCTGCACGCCATCGGCCGTCAGGCTCTGGTCCAGCAGGTGCAGGATGTCGCGCTTGGCCGTGAAGGCGTCGAACAAGCGCCGCAATTTCTCGACGTTCGACAGCTCCGCGAACTCCATCAGGTTCGTCTCGCCCGCGATCACGTACTCCGGCGGCTCCGGCACGTTCGCTCCGACCATCTGCCGGGCGACCATGATCGCGTCGCGCATCAGCTGGTTCAGCTGTTCACCCGCCTGCGCGAGTTCGCCGACGATGTCCTGGCGGATCTCGCGCAGTTCCTTGCCGCCGAACTGCTGGTTCAGGAAGTTGGCCGCGCGACGCAGCTCGTCGGCCGGGTAGTAGCGCTCGAGCTGCACGATCCGGTTCTGCACGTCGCGACCGTTCACCACCATCACGGCGAGCACGCGGTTGTCGGACAGCGGCAGGAACTCGATCTGGCTCAGCGACTGGTGCGGCTGGCGCGGCACCGTCACCACGCCCGCCAGGTGCGTGATCGACGACAGGACCTGCGAGGCCACCGCCACGATGGCCTTCGGGTCGCGCCCGTGGTCCTCGTCGAGGCGGCGGCGCAGTTCGTCGATTACCTCGTCGGCCGCGCCCGCAGACCGCTGCCTGAGCAGCGTGTCGACGAAGAACCGGTAGCCCTTGTCGGTCGGCACGCGGCCGGCCGACGTGTGGGGCGAGGTGACGAAGCCGTACTCCTCGAGGTCCGCCATCACGTTGCGGACCGTGGCTGCGCTCAGGTTCAGCCCCGAATCGCGCGACAGGGTCCGTGATCCGACGGGCTGTCCCTCCCGGATGTAGCTCTCCACCAGCACCTTCAGCAGGTGCTGGGCGCGCTCGTTGAAGATCTCGTCGGTGGTGTCTGGCGCCATGTCGAGCCAACCTTGCAACCGTGTCTGGCCTGAGTCAAGCACCGCAAAATTGAACCGATGCGCAAAGAAGGCCGCTGGCCCGGCGAGCGCGGCGCGTGCTAAAAAGCTCGACACTCATGAACACCGACGCCGTCGTCTACCGGACCGTCGCCCTCGCGGGTCGCCCGGCCGAACCGCGGGTCGGCGAAGCGATGCTCGCGCTGGCTGGTCACCTGCTGCAGCGGGGCGTGCGCGTACGCGCGGCCGCGGGCGGCCATTCACTGGACTTTTCGACGCTCGACGTCGAGCTGCTGCCCGAGGCCGATCTCGCGCTGGGCGCCGACCTGTGGTCGCCGTGGGCGGCGACGGCACGATGCTGCACGCCGCGCGCATGGCGGCCCCGAGTCGCGTCCCGGTGCTCGGGGTCAACCGGGGGCGGCTCGGATTCCTGGCCGATGTGGCGCCGGGCAAGATGCTCGAAAGCGTGGACGACGCCCTCGCCGGTCGCTGCGTCCCCGAGAACCGCATGCTGCTGCAGGCGACCGTCAGCGGGACGGCGGCACATTCCCCGTTTCTCGCGCTCAATGACGTCGCGATCCTCAAGCACGCGACGGGCCGCATGCTGGACCTGAACACCTGGGTCGACCAGGCTTTCGTCAACACCCACGCCGGTGACGGTTTCCTCGTCTCCACGTCCACCGGCTCGACGGCTTACGCGCTTTCCTGCGGCGGCCCCATCGTGCACCCGGGGGTCGCCGCGATCGTGCTGGTGCCCATCTGCCCGCACACGCTGTCCGACCGCCCGATCGTCGTCGGCGCGGACAGCGTCATCGAACTCGAGCTGGCGGGACGCCACGAGGCCCGCGCCCAGGTCGTCTGCGACGGCATCCCGGTCTGCGAGCTCGAGACGGGAGTGCGGCTGCGCGTCGAGCGCGCGGCCGTCAGCGCAACGCTGCTGCACCCGCCGGGCCACGACTACTTCCGCATCCTGCGCTCGAAGCTGCACTGGGGCCGCAGCGGACGCAGCGGCCAGCCGCCCGGCGACTGAGCCCGCCGATGCTGACCCACCTGCAGATTCGCGACTTCGCGATCGTCGAGGCCGTCGAGCTCGAGTTTGCGCCGGGATTTACGGCGCTCACGGGCGAGACCGGCGCCGGAAAGTCGATCCTGGTGGATGCACTGCTGCTCGCCGTGGGCGGACGAGCCGACAGCGGCGCGGTACGGCACGGTGCCGAGCGTGCCGAGGTGTCGGCGGCGTTCGACCTCGCGAGCAACGAGGGAGCGCGGGCGTGGCTCGCCGAGCAGTCGATCGAGCACGATGGCGAGGTCCAGCTGCGCCGGGTCGTGTCGGCCGACGGGCGCAGCCGAGCCTACGTGAACGGCCAGTCCGTGCCGGTGCAGTCGCTGCGAGCGCTCGGCGAGCACCTGGTCGACGTGCACGGCCAGCTCGAGTTCCAGTCGCTGTCGCGTCGCGATTACCAGCGCAGCCTGCTCGACGAGAGCGGCGGGCTGGCCGGCGACGTCGCTGCGGTGAGCTCGGCATTCCATGCATGGCGCAAGCTCGACCGCGAGCGAGCGGAGTTCGAGCAGCGTGGGCGCGATCGCGAAGATCGGCTCGAGCTGCTGGGTCACTTCGTCTCCGAACTCGAGGCGCTGGACGCAAAGCCCGGCGAGGCCGCGCAGCTGGCCGAGGAGCGTCGCCGCATCACGGGTCTCGGCCGGCTTGCCGAGGGTGGGCGCCAGGTCGAACTGCTGCTTGCAGGCGACGATGGCGGTGCCGCGGCGGCGATCGCGCGCTCGCACGCGGTGCTGAAGCAGCTCGAGTCGCTCGACCCTGCCCTCCGTGAAACCGGGCAACTGCTGGAGGAAGCGAACATCGCCTGCCGCGAGGCGGTTTCGAGCCTGCGCCGATACATGGACTCGCTCGAGGCCGACCCTGCGCGCCAGGAATGGGTCGAGAGCCGGCTCGCCGCGCTCGAAGCCGCGGCGCGCAAGCACCGCATCGAGGTGGACGAACTGCCCGACCTGCGCCTGCGCATGACTAGCGAGCTGGCCTCGCTGCGGGAGGCGTCGCTCAGCCTCGCAGGTCTGGAGCGAAACCTCGCGGCAGCGCTCGAGGCCTACGAAGCGGCCGCACGCCAGCTGTCGAAAGCGTCGCAGGAATGCCGCGGAAAGCTCGATTCGAAGGTCACGGCGCTGATGCAGGATCTCGGCATGCGCGGCGGCGTCTTCTCGACCCGGCTGGAAACGCCCGTGCCGCCGGCACGCTCCGAGCACGGGGCCGACGACATCGAGTTCCTGGTGAGCGCGAACCCGGGACAGCCGCCGCGGCCGCTCGCGAAGACCGCATCCGGCGGCGAACTGTCGCGCATCAGCCTCGCGCTGCAGGTATCGACGCTGAATGCAGCGCACCTGCCGTGCCTGGTATTCGACGAAGTGGACGCGGGCGTCGGCGGTGCCGTGGCCGAGATGGTCGGCCGGCAACTCCGCGCGCTCGCTGCGTCCGGGCAGGTGCTGTGCGTCACGCACCTGCCACAAGTCGCGTCGCAGGCCGGCCGCCAGGTGCGGGTCTCCAAGCTCACGGACGCGCGGCCAGACGCGGACGGCCCTCGAGGCGCTGGACGGCGACGCGCGTGTCGACGAACTGGCACGGATGCTCGGCGGGGCGAGCATCACGGAGCGTGCCCGCGAGCACGCGCGGGAGATGCTGGAATCCGCGTCAGCCGGGGACCAGCCGCGCCGGCCTAACGCTTCTTCGCGCGGTGCGGGCAGTTCTCGCGCACGCACCGGCCGTGCAGTGTGAGCGAATGGTCGGTGATGTCGAAGCCGAGCTTCGCCGCGATTGCGCGCTGCCGGTCCTCGATGCCGTCATCGGTGAACTCTTCGACGCGGCCGCAGTCGATGCACACGACGTGATCGTGATGCGTACCCTCGTTCAGCTCGAAAACGGCCGTGCCGCCCTCGAAGTGATGCCGCGTGACGAGGCCCGCGGTCTCGAACTGCGTGAGTACCCGATAGACGGTCGCGAGGCCGATGTCCTCGTTCGAGTCGATCAGGCGGCGATAGACGTCCTCCGCGCTCATGTGGCGCGGCTGGCTGCCCGCCAGGATCTCGAGGATCTTGAGGCGAGGCACTGTAATTTTCAGACCCGCCCGGCGAAGTTGCGAGGGTTCCACTTCTGTTCCGTCCTGCGGCGTCCGCGCGGGAGCGCGGTTCCTGTATGATCCGCCGCCATTATGTCCGGCACAGGCCGGCAACTCCAGAAAGATGAAGCCGACCGCAAGAATCAGTGCACCGCACCGGACGTTCGCCCTCCTCGCCCTGCTGGGCGCGGCGTGGATCTTGAGCGGCTGCGTTTACCGGCCCGACATCCAGCAGGGCAACCTGCTGCAGATTGACGACGTGGAGCAGGTCAAGGCGGGCATGACCCGCAGCCAGGTGCGCTACCTGCTCGGCACGCCGATGGTTTCGGATCCGTTCGAGCCGAACCGCTGGGACTATGTCTACACGTACCAGCACGGGCGCGACAAGAAGATCGACCGTTCGCACTTCGTCGTCTTCTTCGACGGCGACAAGGTGAGCCGCGTCGAGAAGCTCGATCTGCCGGAAGAGACCGCGAATTCGAAGATCCTGAAGCAGCAGCGCGAAACGAAGGCGCCGGCCACGGCAACCCCGGCAGCACCGGCCACCGCGCCCGCCCCTGCCGCGCCGTCGGGCACGGAGTGCCCACCGATCCGCCCGCCGCGCAGAAGCCGCCCGGCGGCGGCTGATCGCCGTATCAGCGGTCCCGGCTGCTGGCCGGGCGACCCATCGTGTTGCCTGCCGCGGCGACGTCGTCGTCGCGTTTCGCGCGGATCAGCCCTGAGTCGCCGATAGATCTCGACCCGGTCGCCCGGCCTGAGGCGTGTGGCCCGGCTGCACGACCCGACCGTAGATTCCAAGGCCCGGCACGCCTGCGGCCAATTCCGGGAATTCCGCTGCCAGGCCCGAGAGCTCGACGGCGCAGCTCGCCGTCAGGCCGTCCGACGAACTCGACGGTGACCACTCGCTGCCTGTCCCGCAGCGCGTAGACGACCTCGACGACCTGCCGCTCAGGCGCTGCCATGCATTTCCTCGCGCGCGCGATGAACGCATCGATCAGCGTGTTGCAGCTCTGCTCGAAGGCCTTGCCGAACAGCATGCCGATCACCGGATTCGCGAATTCGAAGCGCATTTCCAGCTCGATCTTCGTGCCGGCTTCGCCGATCGGCTTGAACTCCCAGCGCCCTTCGAGCAGCCGGAACGGGCCCTGCACCAGTCGCATCGTCATGAACGACGGGCGCTCGAACTCGTTGCGCGTCGAGAACCGCTCGCGCACGCCGCTCTTCTGCATCTCCATGCTGGCGAGCAGATCGTGCTCGGACTTCTCGTGCAGCTGCGCCCCGCGACCCAGGGCAGGAATTGCGGATAGCGTTCGACGTCGATCACGAGATCGAACATCTGCTCGGGGCTGAACGTGACGAGCGCGCTGCGCCGGATTTCGCGGATGGACATCGTGGACCCCAGATCGCGGCGCAAGTGTATGCGGGACGGCTAGAATGCGCGACCAGTCCGGAAATCCCCCATGGCCGCCCCGAGCAAGGAAAAGAGCAAGGAAACTCCCGCCATCGCGCTCAACAAGCGCGCACGGCACGAGTATTTCATCGAGGAGAACCTCGAGGCCGGCATGGCGCTGCAGGGCTGGGAGGTGAAGAGCCTGCGGGCGGGCAAGGCGCAGATCACAGAAGGCTACGTGCTGGTGAAGAACGGCGAGGCGTGGCTGATCGGCGCGCACTTCTCGCCGCTGAAGACGACCTCGACGCACGTCGTCGCGGATCCCACGCGCACGCGCAAGCTGCTGCTGCACCGGCGCGAACTCGATCGACTGCTGGGCGCCGTCGAGCGCAAGGGACACACGATCGTCCCGCTGAAGCTGTACTGGAAGCACGGCAAGGTGAAGCTCGAGATCGGCCTCGCCAAGGGCAAGCAGGCGCACGACAAGCGCGCCACGGAGAAGGACCGCGACTGGCAGCGGGACAAGGCCCGGCTGATGAGAAGTCACGGGCGGAAGTGATCGCCAGTGGCTCTGGGTTTCCGCAACGCCGGCCTTGCATTTCCCCCGCCCTGCCCCTACACTAGGGCTGTCCATCTGGGGGCGACCGGTTTCGACGTGGGTCGCGAAACTTCAGGTGCATGCCGAGGTGCAAGGTTCCTCGTTAAACCGCTTGCAAACAACTAGTTGCCAACGAAGACAACTACGCTCTGGCGGCTTAACCCCGCCTAACCCTCGACTGGTGTGTGCTTGTGCATCCAGACCCGAGGGACGCGCTCACAAGCTCGCGGGTCCAGTGTGCTGAGGGCTGGCTCGCTAAAATGCTCCTGAGCTGGTCGAACGTCTTCCCTGCCGCTCGGGTAGCGTTCGACGAGATACAAAGAGACGGCTAAGCATGTAGGTCCTGGAACGTAGGGCTTGCGGACGCGGGTTCGATCAAGATGGGTCGCCTTCACCCGCGAGGGTGAAGTGACAACGGGGCTCACATCGGTGAAGCCTGACGCACCGAAGATGGCGGTGCGAGGTAACGCCGAGGGGTAGGAAGAGGGCCAACCTCAGGCCTGCCCTGTAGAGACTCATAGACCGGCTGAGCTGGAAGCAGCGGAGCCGGCACTAGGATCCGATGCAGCGCTGATCGAGCGTCGGATAACACGCCCCGCCCCCGACGATTGCGTCGGGGTGAAGGCATAGTCCAGCCTGGTCCGGAAGGGCCAGACCAACTGTCCCGCCGCCTCCACCATCAGCGCCCCCGGCCGCAAGGCCGGGGGCTTTCTCCACGCCGCGAGCCGAGCCATGGTCTACAAGGTCGCGCGGACACTCACGATCGCCGACGCCGCATATCTGGCGGGCTCGGTCGACGGCGAAGGTACTATCAGCCTGTCGCGGCGGCATGCAAACGAGCGACGCCAACTCGTCATCTCGATCAGCAGCACAGAGCTGGATCTGGTCGATTGGCCCGTCAAGGCCACTGGCGTTGGGAAAGTCACCCGCAAGCGGACGTCATCCGACAAACACGCTCCAAGCCTGACGTACTCAGTGTCGAACCGTCAGGCACTTGCTGTACTGGAGCAAATAGAGCCGTTACCTCCGTTCATACAAGAAGACTGCGCGCAAGACTTGCCCTCGACCAGTACCTGGCACTGACACCACGCAACGGCAAGTACAGCGCTCAGACTCTCAGTCGACAGAGAGAGGCGTTCGAAAAGGCCTTCCTTAGCATTACAGCAGCGACGGACAATCGCGTTGCGCGGCCGATCCGCTGAAGATCCAGCTACTTCGAGTCCGAGCGCTACTCTTCCTCGGAGACTCTCCCCGCGGACCCCCCGAATCTGACGATTCGATCCCGACAGCGCGGTCAGGATCCCGGCAAGGATGCGCGTCGGCGACGGCGGACAGCCCGGGACGACCACGTCGACGGGGATCACGTTCGCGACCGCTCCACGACTCGCATAGCTCTCGCCGAAGATGCCGCCGCAGGCACCACAGTCGCCGACGGCGACCACCAGCTTCGGATCGGGCGTGGCGTCGTACGTGCGCCGCAGCGCAACTTCCATGTGGCGTGACACCGGTCCCGTGACCAGCAGCATGTCGGCGTGTCTCGGGCTCGCGACGAACCGTATGCCCAGTGACTCGACGCTGTAGATCGGGTTGTTGAGCGCGTGAATCTCGAGCTCGCAGCCGTTGCATGATCCGGCATCGACCTGGCGGATGCAGAGCGCGCGGCCAAGCACTTCACGAATGCGTTGCTCGAGCGCCTCGCGCACCCGCAGGGCCTGCTCGCGACTGGCGGGTCCTCGGTGACGATGCCGACGGTGGCAATCTGCTTCAGCGTCTTCAGCATGGCTGCTAGAGGTCGTGGCCGCTGTAGGAAAGGTTGAACGATTTATTGATCAGCGGGAAATCGGGCACGATGTTGCCGATCACGGCGTGCTCGAGCACTGGCCAGTTGTGCCACGAAGGATCCTGCGGATGGCAGCGCCGGATGGACCCGCCCTCTCCCGCCGTTAGCGCCATCACGACCGGTCCCCGCCAGCCTTCGATCAGCCCGATGCCACGGCTGCCGGCCGGTGGATCGGGCAGCGGCGACCGCATGAGGCCCTGACGGCAAGCCCGTCACGATGCGCTCGACGAGCCGGCAGGACTCCTGCAACTCGTCGAAGCGGACGGCCACGCGCGCCAGCACGTCGCCGTCACTGCTCCCGCACTTCACGGGACCGAGTTCGACGTAGGGTTCGCACGGCAGGTCAATGCGCAAGTCGAGATCCTGGCCGCTCGCACGACCCGCCAGGCCGATCAGGCCGAGCCTGCGTGCAAGTTCGGGCGCCACCGTTCCAGCGGCAGCGAAGCGATCACGCACTCCCGCGTGCTCGTCGTAGATCTCCTTGAGCCGCTTCGCTTCACGGGCCAGCGCATTGACGTGTGTCGCGAGGTGGCCAGCCGCCGCCGACTCCAGGTCGCGGCTGGTACCACCCGGCACGACGAAATCGAACAGGTAGCGCTGGCCGAGCGCCTGCTCGGTCGAACGCAACAGCAGTTCCTTGATGCGGGAGAACTGTGCGAGTCCGAAGGCGAACCCTGCGTCGTTACCCAGCGCGCCCAGGTCACCCAGGTGGTTCGCGATGCGCTCGAGCTCCAGGGCGAGCGCGCGCAGCCAGGCGGCTCGCGGCGGCACGAAGCACCCGCCATACCCTCCAGCGCCTGGCAATAGGCCCACGAGAACGCGACCGCAGAATCGCCGGACACACGGGCTGCGAGACGCTGCGCATCCCGCAGGTCGAGCGATCTGGAAGCGTCGCTCGATGCCCTTGTGCACGTAGCCGAGACGCTGCTCGAGCCGCAGCACCTTCTCGCCGACGATGGAAAAACGGAAGTGGCCGGGCTCGATGATGCCGGCATGCACCGGCCCGACCGGCACCTCGTGCACTCCATCACCCTGCACGCGCACGAACTGTACGAATCCACGGGCGCAGGTGACTCGGGAGCCGGCTCGACGCCACCTGCCGCCAACGGATGAAACTCTTCCGGCCAGGCCGCGTGGCGCAGCCAGGGTCGCTCGTCCTTGTCCGTGGATCGCAAGCCATGCAGGTCGAAAACCGCTCGCTGCAGCCGGCGCGCGGCAGGAAACGCGTCTTCGATCCCTGGATAACGCCCCGCTGCTGACGCTACGGGCAATTCGACGGCGAGTCCGCCCGACTGTGCGACGTACAACGCATGAACGCTGGCGCGGCCCGGGAGCGACGTATCGCCCCAGAGCGCAAGCAACCGTCCGCCACCGGCCGCGACATCCTGCGCCACGTTGCGCCAGGCCTGGGCTTCGACCTGCAACGCCCTGACGCACGGCGCTCCGGCATGTGGTTCGGCCTGCTCAAACCATCGTGCGACAGGCACTTCAGCCGCCCCCGATCATTCGCGCAGCCGCGCGATACCAGTCCGCCAGGTAGGGCGGGATGTAGAGCCCGAGCAGCAGCACGATCGCCAGGTGCGCGAACACGGGCAGCAACGCGGGCTGGTGCGGCAGCCGGCGTCCCCTCGTCTCGCCGAAGACCATGCCCTGCACGCGGCTGAAGATCGCCGCGAACGCAACGCCGAGCGCCATCAGCAGGATCGGCGTCGCCCATGGCTGCTGCCGCATCGCGGTCGTCAGGATCAGGAATTCGCTGGCGAACACGCCGAACGGAGGCATGCCGAGGATCGCCACCGAGCCGATCATCAGCCCCCACCCGATCGTTGGATTCAGCGTGATGAGCCCGCGAATGTCCTCGATGCGCTGCGAGCCCGCCTTCTGCGCCGCGTGACCAACCGCGAAGAAGATCGCCGACTTCGTCAGCGAATGTACCGTCATGTGCAGCAGTGCCGCGAAATTGGCGACCGCGCCACCCATGCCGAACGCGAAAGTGACGATCCCCATGTGCTCGATCGACGAGTACGCGAACAGGCGCTTGATGTCGCGCTGCCGCCAGAGGAACAGCGCCGCCAGCACGACCGACAGCAGGCCGAAGCCCATCAGCATGTTCGAGGGCAACGAGCTCTGCAGCGATCCCTCGACCAGCACCTTGCAGCGCATGACCGCATAGATCGCCACGTTCAGCAGCAGGCCGGAAAGCACTGCCGAGACCGGCGTCGGGCCCTCCGCATGCGCGTCCGGCAGCCAGTTGTGCAGCGGCGCAAGGCCCACCTTGGTCCCGTAGCCCACGAGCAGGAATACGAAGGCCAGGCTCAGCACGCGCGGCTCCAGCTCGGTCTTCACGGCCGCGAGATGTGTCCACAGCAGCGCGTCCACGCCATGCGCACCCAGCACACGCTCGGCGGCGAAGTAGAGCAGGATCGTCCCGAACAGCGCCTGCGCAATTCCGACGCCGCACAGGATGAAGTACTTCCAGCCGGCCTCGAGGCTTGCCGGAGTGCGGTACAGCGTCACCAGCAGCACCGTGGAGAGCGTCGCCGCCTCCATCGCGACCCACAGCAGGCCCAGGTTGTTGGTAGTGAGCGCCACCAGCATCGTCGCCATGAAGAGCTGGTACATGCTGTGATACAGCCGCAATCGCCGACTGCCGATACGGCCGTGCTCAACCTCGATGCGCATGTAGGGACGCGAGAAGATCGCGGTCGTCAGTCCAACGAACGCCGTCAGCACGACGAGGAACACGTTGAAGGGGTCGATGAAGAACTGCTCGCCGGCGGCGACCAGGTTGCCCTCGCGCAGCACGCGGGCCGTGAGGACGCACGCGGCCAGGAACGTGGCGAAGCTGAACCCGACGTTGGCCTCCGCCGCCCAGCGGCGTGCCCCGAAGAGCGCAAGCACCAGGGCCCCGGCCAGCGGCGTGAGCAGCAGGACCGCGAATTCCACCTACTGGTCCTCCCGCAGTGACTCGAGGTGGTGCAGGTCGAGGCTGTCGAACTGCTCGCGGATCTGGAAGAAGAACACGCCGAGCACCAGCATGGCGACCAGCACGTCGAGCGCGACGCCGAGTTCCACGATCATCGGCATGCCGTACGTGGCGCTCATCGCACCGAAGAACAGGCCGTTCTCCATCGACAGGAAGCCCACGACCTGTGACATCGCCTTGCGGCGCGTGATCATCGTGATGAACGCGAGCAGGATCACCGCCAGCGCGATGCCGATGGCGTTGCGCATGGCCGTGCTTGCCAGCGCTGCGATCGGTTGCGCGAGACCGAAAGCGAAGACCACGGTGACGACGCCGGCCAGCATCGTGCTCGCGGTATTGAGCAGCGGCTCCGTGTCCCAGTAAACCTCGAGCCGCCGGATCATCCGGTGCAGCAGCCAGGGCAGCAGCACGACCTTCAGCGCCAGGGTGAGCGCAGCCGACACGTACAGGTGGTTCTGGCCGGTCCGCCAGGCGAGCAGCAGCGTAGCGACGAACAGCAGTGCTCCCTGCATGGCCAGCAGGTTCACGAGAGTGACGATCCGCCGCTGCGACAGCATCGAGAACGAGAGCAGCAGCAGCAGCGCCGCGCACGCGTTCAGCAGTTGCAGGTCGAAAGGCGTGTCGGCCATGGGGTCAGGCTCCCAGCAGCAGGTGCACGAGCAGGCCAAGCACGGCGAACAGGAATGCCGTCGCCAGGAATTCCGGGGCACGGAACACGCGCAGCTTTGCCGAGAGCGTCTCGATCAGTGCCAGCCAGAGCCCGGCAATGCCGAGCTTCAGGGCCAGCGCGGGAACGGAGACGAGCAGCGCCGATGGCTGCGCCTCCCCCGTCGCCGCGCCCCACGGAAGGAACAGCGCGAAACCGATGCACGCGTAGTTGAACAGCTTCAGCGCGGCCGCCCATTCCATCAGTGCGAGATGCCGCGCCGAATACTCGAGCAGCATGGCCTCGTGGATCATCGTGAGCTCGAGGTGCGTGGCTGGATTGTCGACCGGTATCCGCGCGTTCTCCGCGAGCAAGACCATCGTGAATGCCACGGCCGTGAACGCGAGACTCGGGTACAGGCCCAGGGTCTGCGTCGCCAGCCTCTCTGCAATCAGCGGCAGTGCCGTCGTCGCCGACAGCAGCGACGCGACGAAGATGATCATCAGCAGCGCCGGTTCGGCGAGAAATCCGATCATCATCTCGCGACGGGCGCCGATGCTGCCGAAGGCCGTGCCGATGTCCATCGCCGCGAGCGCGAGGAACACCCTGGCCACCGCCAGCAGCCCCACGAGCGCAATCGCGTCCGCCGCTGAGGAGAACGGCAGCCGCGTGCCCATCGACGGGATGATTGCGGCTGCCGCGACCATTGCCCCGAACACGATGTAGGGCGCCGCACGGAACAGTGGCGACGCGGCCTCGGCGATCACCGCGTCCTTGTGGAAGAGCTTGCGAATGCCGTGGTAAGGCAGCAGCAGGCTCGGCGCGCGCCGGTTCTGCAGCCATGCGCGGCACTTGTTGACCCAGCCCAGGAAAAGCGGCGCGGCCGCCAGGGCGGCGAGCACTTCCAGCACCTGCGTCAACCATGCTGTGGCGTTCACAGTACCACCGCCAGCAACAGCACGAGCGTGACGAAGCTGTACAGCAGGTAGGTCGAGATCCTGCCCTGCTGGAGCCATGCCACGGAATCGGCCAGGCGCTGCACGATTCCGCCCAGCGGTTCGTACAGCGCGTTCCAGATCCGGTCGCCGATCGTGACCCGATAGCGCGGTGCGGCGTCGAACGGCGACGGCAGTTCGCGCTCCATGTGGAAGAACGACTGGAAGATGTGCCGTATCGGCTGGCCGAACCCCTCGGCCGTATCCTGCATGCGGGGATCCACTCGCACGAACCCGCAGTCCCAGGGCGGCGCCCTGCGAACCTCCCTGCGGTACATCAGCCGGACCGTCAGGAACGTGATGGCCACCACGGCGGCGATTACCAGCAGCAGCACCAGCGGAGCGTAGGAGACTTCGCGGTCAGGTAACGGCGCCAGCAGCCATGGCCACCCCTGCGAAGTCGGTACCGCATACCCGGTGAGTTGCTGCGTAACGTAGCCGAGGCCGCGTACGACCTGCGCGGGCAGCAGTCCAAGCAGCACGCATCCCGCGGCAAGCCACGCGAGCCCTGCTTTTCGAGCCGGCCGGCATCGTGGGCGTTGGCCAGCGACGGCTCGCGGGGCTGGCCGAGGAAGACGACTCCGTAGAACTTGACCATCACGTACGCTGCCAGGGCAGCCGCAAGGGCCACGAGTGAAGCGCCGAGTGGCAGCAGCATGTTCACGAACGGGTGCGGCACTTCGTGGGCAAACAGGAACGACTGCAGCAGCAGCCACTCGGAGACGAACCCGTTCAGCGGCGGCAGCCCGGCGATCGCGAGCACGCCCACGAGCGTGAGCCAGGCAACCCAGGGCATGCGGTGGATCAGCCCGCCGAGCCGGCCGAGATTGCGCTCGCCGGTTGCATGCAGCACTGCGCCCGTACCGAGGAACAGCAGGCTCTTCATGAATGCATGGTTGAGCGCGTGATAGAGCACTGCCGTCAGGGCCAGTGCCGCCAGCGGCCGCATGCCTGCGCCGTGGAATGCGATTGCGAGGCCGATTCCCGCGAACAGCACGCCGATGTTCTCGATCGAGGAATAGGCGAGCAGCCGCTTCATGTCCGTCTGTGCCGCCGCAAACACCACGCCGAACAGCGCCGTCGCAAGCCCCAGCGCGACCGGAATCAGTCCCCACCACCAGAGCGGGTCTCCGAGCAGGTCGAACGTCACCCTGAGCACGCCGTAGACCGCGGTCTTCAGCATGACGCCGCTCATCAGTGCGGAAACGGGTGACGGGGCGGCCGGGTGCGCCTCCGGCAGCCAGACATGCAGCGGCAGCAGGCCCGCCTTGGCACCGAACCCGACCAGCGCCAGCCCGAATGCCGCGGTGGCCCACCGGGGATCGAGTTGCGCCGCGCGCATGGCTTCGAACGTGAACTGCCAGCTGCCACCCTGCATCACGCCAAAGCACAGCAGGATCGCGAGTGCACCGACATGTGCAATCAGGACGTACAGGTAGCCTGCGCGCCGGATCTCTGGCAGGCCATGCTGGGCTGTCACCAGGAAATACGAGGACAGCGCCATCGTTTCCCACGCAACCATGAACCCATAGGCGTCGTCCGCGACGAGCACGAAGCCCATGGCCGCCAGGAACAGGTGGTACTGCAGGCACAGGAGCCCGGGCGGGGTACCCTCGCCCTTGCGGAAATAGCCGGCGGCAAAGACGGAGATTCCGGCCGCGGCGGCACCAAGCAGGAACAGGAAAGCACCGGACAACGCGTCGAGGCGGGCGTGAATTGGCAGGTCCGGGAGGCCGATGACCAGCGTGATGCTCTCGGCCGGTGCAGCGATGCTCACGGCGGCGATCACCGCGAGCGCGGCTCCACAGACTGCACTGAGCGGAAAGAGAACCCGGGCGACCAGCCGCAGGCTGCCCGGGCGAGCCACGCCACACAAGCCGATGGCCAGCCACAGCGCAAGCACGACCAGGCAGGCGGACAGCGGGGACTCGAGAACGGGCATGTCCGCGAATTCTACGTCATGCCCGCATGTCCCACCGACGCCAACTACCGAATCACGACCCCGCCCTTGACCACGTGCGCAACGTCCTGCAGGCGCCGGACGTCCTGAAGCGGGTCACCCCGCACTGCGACCACGTCCCCGAACATGCCGGGCGCGATGGCTCCAACGCGATCGCCCCACCCCATGTAACGGGCGGCGACCGACGTTGCCGCCTGGATCGCTTCCATCGGCGACATGCCCCGCTCGACCATGATCGGGAACTGCCGCGCGTTGAGTCCGTGCGGGTAGATGCACGCGTCGGTACCGTAGACGATCGGCACTCCCGCCTCGTGCGCGGCCGTGAACCCCTGCCGCTGCGCCTCGGTGGTCTCGATGTTCTTGCGCAGGAATTCCTCGGGCCAGCCCTGCCTGCGGCCTTCAGTGTCGGTGTAGTCGCCGTTGTACACGTCCATCGACAGGGCGACCTGCCGCTGCCGGGCCAGTTCGATGCCGGCAGCGTCGATCAGCGATGCGTGCTCGATCGTATCGGCCCCGGCCTGGATCGCCTCGCGAATGGATTGCGCGCCGTGCGCGTGCGCCGCCACCTTGAGGCCGTGCCGGTGGGCGACCTCGACCACTGCGGCGATCTCCTCGGTCGTCATCTCAGGCTGGCCTGGCACGCCGCCATAGGCGAACACCGCGCCCGATGCGATCACCTTGAGCAGGTCGGCACCGCCGGCGACGGCGAGCTCGGCCTTCTCCCTGAATTGTCCGGGCCCGCGTGCGACGCCCATGCGCTGCTCGGCGGGAATCTCGGATTCCGCGTGGCCGGGAACCACGAGGTCGCCGCCTCCGCCCGGAATCGTCAGGAAGAAGCCTGCCACCTGCATGCGCGGTCCCGGGGTCGCGCCCCGATTGATATCGTCCCTCAGGGTACGGTCGGCCCATGCGATGTACGAGCCGACATCGCGCACCGTCGTGAACCCTGCGAGCAGCGTGGCTCGGGCATTCGCGCGCGAAATGGCCGACTGCTGTTCGGCAGTGCGACGGTAATATTCGCTGAGATCGGCCGACTCGTCCGGGCGCATCGTCAGGTGCGTGTGCATGTCGACCAGGCCGGGCAGGCACGTGTAGCCCGACAAGTCGAGCTGCTGCACGCCGGGCGTCGCAGCGGCACTCGCCGCGACCTCCACGATGCGCCCATCCTTGATCACGATGTTCGCCGGGCCGCGCTTCGACTCAGAGACGCCGTCGATCAGGGCGCCGCAGCGGATCACCAGGGACCCTGAGTCCCCGGTGCGCAAGGTTTCGGCCGGAGCAATCCCGGCGACCGCGAGTGCCGCAAGCATGCCAAGCAGTCGACAGTGCAACGCGTCCCCCCGGACGCCGCGTTCAGGCGCCAGCGACAATTGACAACGGGATCGGGGCAGTCTTTCATTCGCCCGGAGCACTGTCAAAGTCGAGGGCGAAGAATGGGCGGCGCACCGGAGCCGGTCGGAACGCTGCAGGTCGCACTCGCCCACGCCGCGAAGCTGCTCGATACCGATCCCGCGCTCGCAGCCGAGCAGGCGCGCGAAATCCTCAAGGTCGTTCCGGACCAGCCCGTGGCCACGATCGTGCTGGCCGCCTCCTGTCGGGCCCTTGGCGACCTCGATACCGCGCTCGGCATCCTCGAACCACTCGCGCGCCGCTATCCGGACTGGGTCTCCGCGCACTATGAATTCGGGCTCGCGCTGGGCGCGTCCGGGCGCACCGGCGACGCCATCGCGGAACTGCGCCAGGCCGTGGCATTGCAGCCCGCGATGAGCGACGCCTGGCGGGCGCTCGGGGATCACCTGGTTGCCTCGGGAGACGCAGCAGGCGCGGACGAGGCTTACGCACGGCAGATCCGCGCCGCCACGCGCGATCCCCGGCTGCTCGAGCCCGCCGCCGCCCTCTGCGACGGAAGGATCGCGGTCGCCGAGCAACTGCTGCGCGAGCACCTGAAGAAGCATCCGACCGACGTGCCTGCGATCCGGATGCTGGCCGAGGTCGCGGCCCGGCTCGGTCGCTTCCGCGATTCCGAGACGCTGCTGCTGCGTTGTCTCGAGCTGGCGCCCCGCTTCGACGCGGCCCGCCACAACCTTGCCGTGGTGCTGCACCGGCAGAATCGTCCGGCGGAGGCGCTGCAACAGGTCGAGGCGCTGCTCGCGGTGGACAAGGTCAACGTCGGCGCGCGGAACCTCAAGGCCGCGATCCTGGCGCGACTGGGGGACCTGCAGCAGTCCACCGAAATCTACGCCCAGGTGCTCGAGGACTACCCGCAGCAGCCCAAGCTCTGGCACAGCTACGGGCATGCGCTGAAGACCGGCGGCAGGACGTCCGAGGCCATCGAAGCGTACCGCAGGACCATTGCACTGACTCCGGGCTTCGGCGAGGCGTACTGGAGTCTCGCCAACCTCAAGACGTTCCGCTTCACGCCCGGAGACGTCGAGGCGATGCTCGGGCAACTCGGCCGGACGGACCTGACGACCGACGACCGGCTGCATTTTCATTTTGCGCTCGGCAAGGCGTTCGAGGACTCGGCCGACTACGTCCGCTCGTTCGAGCACTACGCGGAGGGCAATCGGCTGCGCCGGTCAGTGGTCGATTACGACGCGGATGAACTCACCGACCGCGTCCGGCGCTCGAAGCAGCTGCTGACGCCGTCCTTCTTCGCGGAGCGAGCGGGCCAGGGCTCGCCCGCGCCCGACCCGATCTTCGTCGTGGGCCTGCCCCGCTCGGGCTCGACGCTGCTCGAGCAGATCCTGTCGAGTCATTCGGCCGTCGAAGGCACGATGGAATTGCCCGACATCGGCACGATCGCGCGCGGCCTGAGCGGCCGCAAGCGCAAGGGCGACGCCCCTGCCTACCCGGAGGTCCTCGCCAGGCTCGGTCCGGACGAGCTGCGCGAGCTCGGCGAACGTTATCTCGAGCAGACCCGGATCCAGCGACGGACCGGCGCTCCGTTCTTCATCGACAAGATGCCGAACAACTGGGAGCACGTCGGCCTGATCCACCTGATCCTGCCGAACGCAAAGATCATCGACGCGCGGCGCCACCCGATGAGCTGCTGCTTCTCGGTGTTCAAGCAGCATTTCGCGCGCGGGCAGCGCTTTTCCTACAGTCTCGAGGACCTCGGCCGCTATTACCGTGACTACGTGGACCTGATGGCCCATTTCGACCACGTGCTGCCCGGCCGCGTCCATCGCGTCGTCTACGAGCGGATGGTCGACGACACGGAGCGCGAGGTCCGGCGGGTGCTCGACTACTGCGGCCTGCCCTTCGAGGAAGGCTGCCTGCGCTTCTACGAGAACGAGCGCGCCGTGCGAACGGCCAGCTCGGAACAGGTCCGCCGCCCGATTTATCGCGACGCGCTCGAGCAGTGGACCCACTACGAAGCGTGGCTCGGCGACCTGCAGCAGTACCTCGGACCGGCACTCGATGGCCACGCGGCTGCAATGAGCGATTGAATTCAGACGTGCTCGCCAGACAAGAATGGCGCAAATCTCGAGCTTCCTAAGAATGGGGGATGACCGATGACTCGTAGCAAGCGAAGAAAGCTGGACCGACTGCGCGCCCAGGATCGTACCAGCAAGCTGGCGCGCGTCCTGCCGCTTGCACCGATGCTGCTTGGCGGCATACCGGCGGCCTACGGCCAGGCGGCGGACAGCGCCATTCTCGAAGAGGTGGTCGTCACCGCCCAGAAGCAGCAGCAGGACCTGCAGGCCGTACCGATGAGCATCCAGGCCTTCGGCACGACCAAGCTCGAGGAGCTGCGGATCAACAACTTCACCGACTACGCCAAGTTCATGCCGAGCGTGTCGTTCCAGACACTCGGCCCGGGCTTCACGCGCGTCTTCATGCGCGGCGTCGCGAGCGGCGACAACGGCAACCACTCCGGCCCGATGCCGAGCGTCGGCATGTACCTCGACGAGCAGCCGATCACGACGATCCAGGGCTCGCTCGACATCCACCTCTACGACATCGAGCGCGTCGAGATGCTGGCGGGTCCGCAGGGCACGCTGTACGGCGCGAGCTCCCAGGCCGGCACGATCCGCACGATCACCAACCGGCCCGATGCCTCGAAGTTCAGCGCGAGCTACGACCTGCAGGGCAACTTCGTCGAGGACGGCGACGCGGGCTACACGGCCGAAGGCTACGCCAACGTACCGATCACGGACAATGCCGCGATCAGGCTCGTCGGCTGGTACGAGCATACGCCCGGCTACATCGACAACGTCGAAGGCTCGATGACGTTCCCGTCGTCCGGCATCACGGTGACGAACACGAACCGGGTCAAGAAGAACTACAACGACATCGACACCTACGGCGGGCGCGCGGCGCTGCGGATCGACCTGAACGACACCTGGGCGATCACGCCCGCGGTGATGGGCCAGGTGCAGAAGTCCAACGGCATCTTCGCGTACGACAAGGGCGTCGGCGACCTGCAGGTAGCGCACTTCTTCCCGGAGTGGTCCGACGACCAGTGGGTCCAGGCGGCGCTGACGGTCGAAGGCAAGATCGGCAACTTCGACGTCGTCTACGCCGGCGCCTACCTGGATCGCACCGTCGACTCGCGATCCGACTACTCGGATTACGCCTACTGGTACGACGTGCTGTATGGCTACGGTGCGTCCATCTACAACAACGACGGTGCGCTGATCAATCCGCAGCAGTACATCGTCGCCAAGGACGGCTACACGATGTGGAGCAACGAGCTGCGCCTGAGCTCGCCGCGCGACCAGCGGTTCCGGTTCGTCACCGGGCTGTTCTTCCAGCAGGCGGAGCACCGGATCACCCAGGATTACCGGATCAACGACTTCGCGGACGAACTCGCGGTGACCGGCAATCCCGACACGATCTGGCTGACCGACCAGACCCGTACCGACCAGAGCTACGCGTTCTTCGGCGAGATGTATTACGACATCACCGAGAAGCTCACGGCCACGCTCGGCATCCGGCTGTTCCAGACGAACAACGACCTGAAGGGCTTTTTCGGCTTCAGCGGCAACTTCAGCTCGAAGACCGGCGAGTCGCAGTGCTTCAACGACCAGAAGTACTACAAGGCGCCGTGCATCAACCTCAACAAGAGCACCGACGAGAACGGCAACACGCCGAAGGTGAACCTCGCCTACAAGTTCGACGAGGACAGGATGATCTACGCGACGTACTCCGAGGGCTTCCGCCCCGGCGGCGTCAACCGGCGCGGCACTTTCCCTCCGTACAAGGCGGACTACCTGACGAACTACGAGGCCGGCTGGAAGACGACCTGGGCGAGCGGCACCGTGCGGTTCAACGGCGCGTTCTTCATCGAGGAGTGGGACGACTTCCAGTACTCGTACCTCGGCGAGAACGGGCTCACCAACGTCCGCAACGCCGGCAAGGCGCAGATCGACGGCGTGGAGGCGTACGTGGACTGGGCCGCGATGCCGGGGCTGCTGCTCACGGCGGGCGCCACGTGGCTGGATCCGAAGCTGACCGAGGACTTCTGCCAGGCCATCGACGAGGACCCGTGCTCCGAGGCGAACCTCGCCCCGGACGGGACGCAGTTGCCGGTCACGCCCACGTTCAAGGGCAACGTGATTGCGCGCTACACGTTCGAGATGGGAGCGTACGAGACGACGTTCCAGGGGTCCTACGTCTACCAGAATGACGTCGAAGCGGAGCTGCTGCCCTCGAACCGGCAGTACTCGGGCAAGCAGGCGGCGTTCGGTATCGCGGACTTCTCGGGCGAAATGAAGCGCGGGCCCTACTCGCTGACGCTGTTCATCAACAACGCGTTCGACGAGCGGGCGGACCTGTACAAGTACCAGGAATGCGCGACCCAGGTCTGCGGTCTCGAGGTTGGGCACCCGTACACGACGTACACCGGGACCAACCAGCCGCGGACGTTCGGCCTGATCTTCCGCCAGGTGTTCTGAACCGCGAACGAGCGCACGGGTGCGGGGTCGCTGCAACGGCTAGCCCCGCACCCGTGCGTCATCCCGAGCGACCTGCCTCGCCGGTCGCCAGTTAGGCACATCGCATGACCGAACCCATCGCCAGCCTGCTGTCCCGCTACGACCCCGCACTGCCGCTCGATGAAGCGAGCACGCCGCCGGCCGCGTGGTACATCGATCCCCGCATTCTCGAACTCGAGCTGCAGACCACGTTCGCAAAGAGCTGGCAGTACGCCTGCCGCGTGGACCAGGTGCGGGAGCCGGGCCAGTACGTCACGCTCGAGCTCGCCGGCGAGCCGCTGCTGATCGTGCGCGGCAGCGACCAGGTGCTGCGCGGGTTCTTCAATGTCTGCCGTCACCACGCCGCCGCCGTGATGACCGAGCCGGCGGGTTGCGTGAAGCGCCTCGCGTGCCCGTACCACGGCTGGACCTACACGCTCGAAGGTACGCTGAAGGCCGCACCGGCCTTCGAGAACGTGCGCAACTTCGATCCGGCATCGAACAGCCTCGTGCCGGTCTCGACGACGGTGTGGGAGAACTGGGTCTTCGTCCGCATCGCGCCGGAGGGACCCTCGCTCGAGGAGTCTCTCGGTGCCGAGGTCGTCGAGCAGGTCCGGGGCCTGGACCTCGGCAGCCTGCACTGGTTCGATCGCAAGCACTACGTGTTCGACTGCAACTGGAAGGTGTTCGTCGACAACTACCTCGATGGCGGCTACCACGTGCCCTACCTGCACAAGGGGCTCGGCAGCGTGCTCGACTACAACAAGTACACGATCGAGAACGGCCGGCGTCATTGCCTGCAATCGAGCCCGATGGTGACGCGGGGAGCGGAACAGGCCACTGGCGCGGTGCGCAGGGGCGACCGCGCGATGTACTACTGGTTCCACCCGAACTTCATGTTCAACTGGTACGAGGGCGTGATGGACACGAACCTCGTGTATCCGCGTGGCGTGCACCAGACCGAGGTGATCTTCGACTTCTGGTTCGCGGACGTGTCGGACGACGCGCGCCAGTTCAACCGTGCGTCGATCGACATCGCGAACCGCGTCCAGGACGAGGACGAAGGCATTTGCCGGTCCGTGCAGCGCGGGCTGCGCTCGCGCGCCTATGACGTCGGCCGTCTCTCGGTGCGCCGCGAGGCCGGCGAGCAGCTGTTCCACCGACTGCTGCACGCGGACCTCGTCGCCGGGCTTTGAACGTGACCAACGCCGCGTACGACCTGTATCGCCTGAAGCGCACGCCGTTCCACGAACGTGTCGCTGCGCTCAGCCTGCCGCAGAACTGGCGGCGTTGGGCGGGCTACATCACCGTGGGCTCGTACGACCTCGGGCTCGACCGCGAGTATTGGGCCATTCGCGACGCGGCGGCATTGATCGACATCTCGCCGCTGATGAAATACCTGATCGAGGGCCCGGACGCCGCACGATTGCTCGACAGGATCACGCCCCGCAACGTCGCGAAGATGGCCATCGGGCAGGTGTTCTACACCGGCTGGTGCGACGAAGATGGCAAGCTGCTCGACGATGGGACGATCACTCGCCTCGGCGAGCGGAGCTTCCGGCTGACTTCCGCCGAGCCGTCGCTGCGCTGGCTGGCGATGAACGCGGTCGGCATGGACGTCACCGTCACCGAGGTGACCGACCGCGTCGCCGCGCTGAGCCTGCAGGGACCCAAGTCGCGCGCGATCCTGAATCGCTGCTGCGCCGACTCGCTCGACTCGCTGAAGTTCTTCCGGATGGCTCCGAATCGCCTCGCGGACCGGGCCGTCACGATCTCGCGCACCGGATACACGGGCGACCTCGGGTACGAGATCTGGATCGACGCGGCCGACGCCCTGCCCGTCTGGGACGCACTGATGGCAGCGGGCGCCGACTACGGCGCCGTGCCCTGCGGCATCCTTGCGATGGACATGGCCCGCGTCGAGGCCGGGCTTTTCATGATCGACGTCGATTACACGGCCGCCAACCACGCGTGGATCGCGGGCCAGAAGTCTTCGCCGTACGAGATGGGCCTCGGCTGGACCGTGAACCTGGACAAGCCCGGCTATTTCGTCGGGCGCCGCGCGCTCGAGCGCGAGCATCGCGAAGGCTCGGCGTGGAAACTGGTCGGCCTCGAGGTCGACTGGGAAGGGCTCGAGAAGCTCTATGCCGAAGTCGGCCTGCCGCCGCAGATCCCGTCGATGGCGGTGCGCGGCAGCCTGCCCGTGATGAAGGACGGCCGCCAGGTCGGTTACGCATCCACGAGCACGTGGTCGCCGGTGCTGAAGAAGTACATCGCGCTCGTGCACCTGCAGCGTCCACACTACGAGCCCGGCACGCGGGTCGACATCGAGATCACCGTCGAGCACCACCGCCGGCACACGCCCGCCAGGGTCGTGACCCTGCCCTTCTACGAACCCGAGTGGAAGAAGAAGTGACCGCGCCAGTACGACGCAATCGTCATCGGCGCGGGCCACAACGGCCTGATCGCCGCCGCATACCTTGCGCGCGCAGGCAAGAAGGTGGTCGTGCTCGAGCGGCGCGACATCGTCGGCGGCGCGAGCGTCACGGAGGAGATCTTCCCCGGCTACCGCTTCACCGAGTTCTCGTACGTGGTGAGCCTGCTCAGGCCCGAGATCATCCGCGACCTCGAGTTGCCCCGGCACGGGCTGAAGATCCTGCCGTTGCCGAGCACGGTCACGCCGTTCGACAACGGCGACTATCTCGCCGCCTGGGACGACCACGACCTCACCCGCCGCGAGCTGTACCGGCATTCGCCGAAGGACGCAGAGGCGGCCGACGAGTACTCGCGCGTGATGGCGCGCGCAGCCAAGGCCATCAAGCCGATTATCGGCCTGGTGCCGCCGGACCCGTCATCGCTCGGCTGGCGAGACATGATGGGGCTGCTGAAGCTCGGCCGGTACGGCGCGAGCCTCAGCGAGCGCGAGCGCTACCGGATCGCGAAGCTCACGACCCAGTCCGCGGGCGACCTGCTCGACGAATGGTTCGAGCTCGATCCGCTGAAGGGCACGAAGTCTGCGAGCGGGATCATCGGCACGTTCCTCGGGCCGCGCTCACCGGGCACGGCCTACGTGCTGCTGCACCATTACATGGGCGAGATCGACGGCGCATTCCGCGCGTGGGGGTTCGCCAAGAACGGCACGGGCGGAGTGAGCGCAGCCATCGCGCGCTCGGCGCAGGCACTCGGCGTCGAGATCCGCACTGGCGCACCGGTCGCGAAGGTCATCGTGCAGGGCGGGCGCGCGAGCGGCGTGGCGCTCGAGAACGGCGACGAGCTTCGTGCCCGCGTCGTGCTGTCGGCGGCGGACCCGAAGCGAACGTTCCTGCAGTTCGTCGATCCGCAGCACTTCCCGGACGAGTTCACGAACGGCGATACGCGCATTCCGCGTCCGTGGCTCGTCGGGCAAGGTCAACATTGCGCTGTCGGAGCTGCCGCAGTTCACGTGCCTCCCGGGCGAGGGTCCGCTGCATCGGGGCGCGATCTCGATCAGCCCGAGCGTCGACTACATCGAGCGTGCGTACGACGAGGCGAAATACGGCCAGTTCTCGAGCCGGCCCTACATCGACGCGATCATCCCGTCGATGATCGACCGCGACATGGCGCCGCCGGGCCATCACGTGATGTCGTGCTTCGTGCAGTACGCACCGTACGACATCGAGGGCGGCTGGGACGATGCCAAGCGCGACGCGTTCGGCGAGACCGTGATCTCGACGCTGGAGCGCTATGCGCCCAACATCCGCCGTGCGATCGTCGGCAAGCAGGTGATCACGCCAAAGGACATCGAGCGCATCGCCGGCATCACCGGCGGCAACATCTTTCACGGCGAACTGCTGCTGCACCAGCTGTTCTTCCTGCGTCCGTCGCCGCAGTGGGCGGACTTCCGCACGCCGCTGCCCGGCTATTACTTCGGCGCTTCGGGAGCGCATCCCGGCGGCGGCGTGATGGGTGCGGCCGGCAAGCTCGCAGCCACCGAAGTGCTGAAGGACTGGCGGTAGATCCCGGTCATGACGAATCCCGACATCATCGTCATCGGCGCCGGCCACAACGGACTGGTTGCGGCTGCGTATCTCGCCAAGGCCGGCCGCAAGGTGCTGGTGCTGGAGCGCAGCGAAACGGCAGGTGGCCAGCTCGCGCCGCTCATTTTCGGCAGCAACTTCGACGTCGAGCCGCTGCACCCGGGCGCAAGGCTGCGCGCGGACATCGTGCGCGACCTCGACCTCGCGCACCACGGCCTCGCATCGGATGGTCGAATCCCCGCCGCGGCGTATGTGTCTGCGCTTCCGGACGGCGGCCAGCTCAGCCTGTCGGCAGCCGACGAGGCGTCCAGCGTCGCGTCGATCCGGGCGCTTTCCGAGCGCGATGCCGCGCGCTGGCCCGAGTTCGTTCGCTACATGAACACGGCCGCGGCCTTCCTGGACCTGATGCATGCGACGCCGATGCCGCGCCTCGCGAATGAGGCCGTGCTGCAGCAAGGACGGCCGCTCGCGTCACTTGCCTGGAAGCTGCGCAAGCTCGGTCGCACCGACATGTTCCGCTTCATGCGCAGCCTGTCGATGTCCGCGGTCGAGTTCACCGAGGAGTGGTTCGAATCGGAGCCGCTGCGGGCCGCACTGGGCGCGCTCGCCATCCACGGCTCCACGCTCGGCTCGATGTCGGCCGGAACCGGGTACACGCTGCTCCACAACTGGTTGAATCGCGGCGGGCTGGCCCACCCGGCGGTCGCTGGCGGGTCGCGGCTCATCGGCGAAGCGCTGGTTGCGGCTGCGCGTGCGGGCGGCGCCGAGCTTCGCACCGGCACGCCGGTCGCACGGATCCTCGTCGACCGCCTGCAGGTGCGCGGCGTGGAGCTTGCGAATGGCGAGCAGATCGCCGCGACGACGGTCGTTTCGGGCGCGGATCCGCGCCACACGTTGCTCGGCCTGGTGGGCGCGCCCGAGCTTCCCCCGGAATTCGTCTGGCAGGCGCAGTCGATCCGGATGCGCGGCTCGGTCGCGAAGGTGCACGTCCTCGCGGACAGCGGTCACGGCATCCCGGCGGGAACCGTCGTCTTCGCGCCGACGCTGAAGTACCTCGAGCGCGCGTTCGATGCCGCCAAGTACGGCGAGATCTCGCAGCAGCCTTACCTCGAAGTCACGAGCCAAGGCGCGGTCGTTTCGATTCATTTCCAGTTCGCGCCCTACTCGCTTCGGAACGCGGACTGGGAGAGCTCCCGCTCGACGAGTCGAGCGACTTGCCGTGGACGCAGTTGCGGCGCGCTATCCCGGGTTACGCGATCGAATCAGGAACGTCCGTTCGATCACGCCGCTCGACCTCGAGCGCACGTGGGGCCTGACCGAGGGCGACATGAACCACGGCCAGCTGATCCTCGACCAGCTGCTGTTCATGCGGCCGATTCCCGGCTGGTCGGATCACCGTACGCCGGTCGACGGGCTGTACCTTTGCGGCAGTGGCGTGCATGGCGGTGGCGGCATCAGTGGCGTCGCGGGACGCAATGCCGCGCGGCGGGTGCTGCAGATCGGCGACAGCCGCTAACTCAACGGCGCGAGCGCCTTGCTTCGACGATCGGGGTGTCCTTGCCGGGACGCCGTAAATCCGTCCCTGGAGGCTCCGCGCGCAACGTCCTGTTGCGCGACGGCCCGGCCTAAGACACCCCGATCGTCGAACCAACCGGCTGCGCCGAGGCCAGCGCTACGCTTTCCTGTCAGCGACGTGGCCGTGTGTCCTCTGCCCGCGGGCCGTCCGCGGCATGGGTTGATCTCAACCGGTCGATGCAACACTACAACCCGGAAGGGGTAAGGAGTGTTGCATGGGACATCTCAGCCGAAGCGAGCGCGTGGAGCTCTGGTCGCGCTATCGGGCGGGCGAGCCGATCTGGAAGATCGCACTGGCCCTTTCACGGTCGAAGAGCACCGTGAGTTTCGTCCTCCACGCGATGGGAGGCATCAGTCCACCGCCACGCACACGCGCCCCGCGATCGCTGAGCCTGGCGGAGCGCGAGGAGATATCGCGCGGCATGGCCACGGGCCAGTCGTTGCGCTCGATCGCCCGTGCGCTCGGACGCGCGCCCTCGAGCGTGAGTCGGGAGGTGTCTCGTAACGGCGGCTCGAGGGCCTATCGGGCCAACCGGGCGGATCAACGTGCCTGGCGACGAGCCCGTCGACCCAAGCAGTGCCGCCTGGCTCGCGATGCCCGACTGCGTGAACGCGTCGCGGCGCGGTTGCAGCAGAAGTGGTCGCCCCAGCAGATCTCCGCATGGCTTGTCCGGCGCTACCCCGCGGACCAGAGTATGCGGGTGTCGCACGAGACGATTTACCGGACGCTCTACGTCCAGACGCGCGGGGCGCTGAAGCGGGAACTGACCGCGTATCTGCGCAGCGGACGGCCGCGCCGCGGGGCGCGACATGCCGAGGGCCGCGGCGCTCGCGGCGGATCGATCGTCGGCGCGCTCTCGATCAGCGAGCGACCCGCAGAGGCCGCCGACCGGGCTGTACCCGGGCACTGGGAAGGGGACCTGTTGTGCGGCTCGGGCGGGTCGCAGATCGCCACGCTCGTCGAGCGCCATTCACGGTTCGTGATGCTGGTGAAGATGCCGGACAAAAACAGTCTCCGGGTGGCCCAAGCCCTGGCCCGCAAGATACAGCGGCTGCCGAAAGAACTGCGCCGCTCGCTGGCCTGGGATCGCGGGATCGAGATGGCCTCGCACCGGCAGTTCACGCTCGACACGCAGGTGAAGGTGTACTTCTGCGACCCCTACAGTCCCTGGCAACGAGGCTCGAACGAGAACACCAACGGCCTGCTGCGGCAATACTTCCCGAAGGGCAAGGACCTCGCCCACTACTCTCAGGCACACCTGGATGCAGTGGCGGCCGAGCTCAACCGGCCGACCGCGGCAAACTCTCGGCTGGCAAAGCCCCGCTGAACGATTTGGTCAATTCGTTGCATCGACCGGTTGAGATCACCGGACGCCGCGGTCGGAGCCTCCACGGATGGATTTACGGCGTCCCGCGGGCAGAAGACACACGGCCACGTCGCTGACGCAGCCACGCAAACAGCGGAACGCCCACTGCAGCGAGCGCGAGACCCCAGAGGAACGGCTCCCGCCCCATGCCGAAGAACGCAAAGACCGTGTACGCACTTCCCAGCAGTCCCAGCACGAGCAGGTCGCTCGACGCCGGACGGTCTCCGCGTTTCCAGAGCACGACCAGTGCGAGCGCACAGCACAGGTACATCGGCAGGTTCGCCGCGGTGACCACCAGCGTCAGGAACGTGAACCCCTCGACCAGCGACTTGCTGTAGTTCATCAGCACCATCGCACTCGCGAACAGGCCCGTGGCGACGAGGCCGGCCGCGGGTGCTCCGAAGCGGTTCACTTTTGCGAGCGAGCGCGGCAGCATGTCGTGACTCGCCATCGTGCGCGTGAGTTCGCCGGTTAGCAGGGTCCAGCCGTTCAGCGCGCCGAGCCCGCTGACCACCACGAACACCGACAGCCACCGGCCGCTGCCGAACCCGACGAATCGCTCGAGCAGGTCGGCGAAAGGTGCCTGCGATGCTGCCAGTTCCTGCTGCGGAATGAGGCTGATCGCGATTGCAGAGACTGCGACGTAGACCGCTGCTGTCAGCAGCGTTCCGGCCATCGTTGCACGTGGAATCGTCCTGGCAGCATCCCGCACGCGCCCCGCCGGCACGGCTGCGGATTCGACGCCCAGCATCGCGTACAGCGCGATCGTCGACGCCGCCAGCATCGAGCCGAAGTCGAGCGGCGTCGACGGCGGATTCCTCGCATAGGCCGCCGGCTCGGCGAGCAGCAGCCAGGCGCCGAGGCCGATCACGACGACCATCGGCAGCAGCTTCAGCGCCGTCGTGACGACCTGCACCCTGCCACCGGTACGCGTGCCAAGCAGGTTCAGGCCGATGAACAGCCAGAGCAGCGTCATCGCGATGGCAAGCGGCGGAACACCGGCCAGCCACGGCACGGCGTTCCCGAAATAGCCGACCACGCCGACTGCGAGCGCGGAGTTCGTGATCCAGCAGGAGATCCAGTAGCACCACAGTGCGATGAACGCCGGCCACTCGCCCAGCGTCGAGCGCAGGTACGCATACGGGCCGTCTGCCTGCGGAAACGTCCGGGCCAGTCGCGCGAACACACGCGCCAGCACGGTCATGCCCGCCACCGTGATGCCCCAGCCGATCAGCGCGTTGAAGCCGTACGGCGCAAGCGACGCAGGCAACAGGAAGATTCCCATGCCGATCGTGTTGCCGACGACCAGCGCGGTGCACATCCAGAATCCGAGCTCCCTGCCCGGGCCCGCGCCCGCCTTCGCATCCACATCGCTCATGCCGCCGCCTCTGTCGTCAGTTTCCAGCGGCAGCCAGCGCAGCCACGGTCGCAGTCGCAACGCAGCGACAGGATTGCTGCAAGGTCACCCGCGCAGCGCCTCGTCGAGGCTACCGCGCAGCAACTGCACGGCCTCGTCGATCTCGGCCTCGCTCACGGAGAGAGGCGGCATGAATCGCAGGGTGCTCACGCCGCACGACAGCAGGATCAGGCCGTTGTGGTACGCGCGCGTCACGAGCCGGTCACATAGCGCGCGCGCAGGCGTCCGATCCGCATCGTTCTCGATCAGTTCCATGCCGATCATCAGGCCCTTGCCGCGGACCTCGCCGATGCACGGATACTCCCGCGCCATCTCGCGCAGGCGGTCCATGAAATGCTGCCCCGCGCGCGCGGCATTGCCCATGAACTGCTGGTTCACGAGGTCGATCGTCGCGATCGCCGCGGCACAGGTGACCGGATTGCCACCGTAAGTGTTGCCGTGTGCGCCGCGCTTCCACTGCTCCATGATCGATCGCTTCGCGATCACCGCGCCGATCGGCAGCCCCGAGCCCAGGCCCTTCGCGCTCGTGACGACGTCGGGCCGGACGCCCCAGTGCTCGACGGCGAACATGCGGCCCGTGCGGCCGATGCCCGACTGCACCTCGTCGCAGATCAGCAGGATGCCGTGCTCGTCGCAGAGCGCACGCAGTCCCGCGAGGAAGCCGTCCGGCGGCACCAGGTAACCGCCCTCGCCCTGGATCGGCTCGACCAGGATCGCGGCCACCTCGCTCGGCGGCACGTTGCGCTCGAACAGCATGCGGATGTAGTCGAGCACCGCCTTGCCCTGGTCCGCGCCCGCAAGCAGCGGACGGTACGGATTCGGATAAGGCACGTGCGTCACGCCCGGCATCGTGGGCGCGAAGCCTTTCTGCTGCGTGTACTTGCTCGACGTGAACGACAGCGAGCCCATGGTCCGGCCATGGAAGCCGCCGAGGAAACCGATGAAGCGCGGACGGCCCGTCACGTAGCGTGCGAGCTTCAGCGCGCCCTCCACCGACTCGGTGCCGGACTGGCAGATGAAGCTCATCACCGGCTCACCCATCGGCGCGACGGCGGCCAGGCGCTCAGCCAGCGCCGACCATGTTCTCGTGCCAGTAGTCGCTGGAGATGTGCAGGAATTTCTCCGGCCGCCTCCTTCACCGCATCGACGACCTGCGGGTGTGAGTGCCCCGTCGAGCAGACCGCGATGCCGGCAGCGAAATCGAGGAAACGATTGCCGTCGACGTCCCAGACCTCGGTGCCTCGGCCGTGCGACATCGCGAACGGGTAATCGCGCGGATAGGACGGCGAAATCACCAGTGCGTCGCGCGCGATGAGTTCGCGAGCCTTCGGACCGGGAAGCTCGGTCTTGATGTGCGGGTTGCGCAAGCAGGTCTCCTGGTTCGTCCTCGAGGAACAGTCGTGCGCCCTGCCCCCGGGCTCGTGCCGGCGATCGTACCTTGCGCTGGATGCGCTTGTCGCTTCGATGCGGCCGGGCGCACTATTGGTCTCCCGGAGTCCAGGGAGAAACGCCATGTCCAGAATTCCCCAGCTCGGAATCGCAGCGCTCGGCAGCATCGCGGTCCTCGCATCCCCTGCTGCGCAGGCCCAGTCCGTGAAACAGGTCGTGAAGCCGCCGATCTCGCAGGCGTGGATCGACGTTGCGACTTTCTCGGGGTTCGGCTTCGGCGGGATGATGGGCCCGGGCGGCATGAACGCCACGCTCGGCGCGCTGATGGGCGGCGGCAAGAATGCCAGTGCCGAGTTCGGGTACACGCAAACCGGCTCGACCGGCCGCTGGATGGACGTGACGCTGTACACCAGCCGCAACACGAACCTGCAGCAGGCGCTGCAGAGCGTTCCGGAATCGACCGGGCTCGCGCCGACGCTGAAGCTCGAGACCCCGGAGAAACCGAAGCCGGCCCCGCGCGTCGACGACGAGGGACCGGTCGAGATGAACGCCGAGCCGCCGAAAGGCAAGCTCGTGATGTACTGGGGTTGCTCCGAGACCGTGCGTCCGGGCCAGCCGAAAGTCGTCAACCTGGAGACGGCGACGATCGCCGAACTCGGCAAGTTCTTCGAGTCGCGGCACGCCACGCAGCGTGGCGCACATGCCACCGCGGGCCGCCCGATCTGGCCGAGCAAGACCGACAAGCGCACCTTCCCGGCCGGCGCGTCGATTGCGGGGCAGCACGCCTATTCGGGCGAAGGCGTTCCCGAGAGCTTCAAGTTCTCGATCCCGGCAGCACAGGACATCATGCCCGAGATAAAGCTGCGCCAGACCGAGCAGCCGACGTTCGTGCAGCTCGAGTGGAATGCGATACCCACCGCACGCGCGTACTTCCTCGGCAGCATGGGCAGCGCTGCCGAACGAAGGAGAGATGGGCATGGTGATCTGGACCTCGAGCGAGCTGCCGGACAGCGGCATGGGCCTGTTCGACTACCAGACCAACGCCGCGGTGGACAAGTGGCTCAACGAGAAAGTACTGCTGCCGCCCACGACGACGAAGTGCGCGATCCCGAAGGAGGCCGCGGCGCAGGGCATGCTGCGCGCAATCGCATACGGCACGCGAACTCAACATGGCGTACCCGCCGCGACCGAGCGACCCCAAGATCGCGTGGGAGCCGGAGTGGAACGTCAAGCTGCGCGTCAAGTCGATGACGACGACGATGATCGGCATGCCCGAAGGCGCGGCGATGCCGGGTGCGGACGCAAGCGAAATGACCGACGCGCCGCCGCCGGCTGACGGTCAGGCGCCTGCACCCGCGCCGGAGAAAAAGAAGAAGAAGGGCTGGAACCCGCTCGACGTCGTCAAGGACGTGGTGGACAAGATTCCCTGAGCCGGCGGGCTCGCAGCGCCGCGATCAGGCGCGCGCTGCGAGCTCAACGGGCTCCACGTCGACGGGCGTGCCGTTCAGTACCGCCGTACCCGTCAGTGCGTCGATCCGCTGGTCGTCGACCACGTCGTTGATGCTCACGCCCGGATGGCGCCCGGCGACGGCGAGCCGCGTGCCCGGCGCGGTCGTGACCCCACCCGTGCGGCAGGCTGACGACCCCGGGCATCACCTCTTCCGTGACCTCCGCCGCGACCTCGACGGCACCGACCCGCGAACTGAGGCGCACCGTCGCACCGTCCGCAATTGCGCGCCGCGCAGCATCGTCCGGATGAATCATCAGCGTGCAGCGCGGCTTGCCCTTCACGAGCCGCTGGCTGTTGTGCAGCCAGGAGTTGTTGCTACGAACGTGACGCCGTCCGATCAGCACCAGTTCCGGCAGCGGCGACGTCAATGAACGTGCGGCGCGCCCCAGGTCCTTGACGTACACGTCCGGCGCGAGCCGGACGCGGCGGTCTTCGGTTGCGATCCGCCGCAGCAGCCCGGGCTCGAGCGGACCGAGGTCCACGCCGTGCGGAGCCGCCCGCAGCTGCGCAAGACCGAGGCCCTTCGGCCGTCGATCCGGCGCCTCCAGCAGCTTGCGCATCGCCCCGAAGCCCGGCAGGCGCCCGAGCATGCGCAGTGCACCGCGGTTGGGCCGGCCGTACATCCCGGTCCGCAGCATCCAGTCGAGCAGGCCATCGGGCCCGAGCCGGCGCGCCACGCTGCCGCGCGCACTCGCCACGCTGCGCTCGAAGCCCGGGCTCGTGCCGAGCCTGAGCGTTAGCTCCGCGAGGATCTCGTGGTCGTGCAGCGCACCCGCAGGCGGCTCGAACAGCGGCGGCGAGTACTTGGCGAAATTGCGTACCGCGAAGCCGCTCAACGCGATGTCGTAGTGGCTGCGCTCCAGCGGACTGGTCGGCGGCAGTATCAGGTGCGCGTGCCGCGTGGTCTCGTTCAGGTACGGATCCACCGACACCATGAATTCGAGCCCCTCGAGCGCGCGATCGAGCTGCCTGCCGTTCGGCGTGGACAGCACCGGATTGCCCGAGAACGTGATCAGCGCCCGCACCTGTCCGGCACCTGGCGTCAGGATCTCATCCGCCAGCGTCGCCACCGGGAGCTCGTTGCCGAACTCCGGCAGGCCCCGGACGCGCGAATGGAACTTCGCGTAGTGGCCCTTCGACCCGTAGGCGCGGGTCAGGTCGACCGCCGGCTCCGGGAACATCATGCCGCCCTCGCTGTCGAGGTGGCCGGTGAGGATGTTCAGGCAATAGATCAGCCAGATCGCGAGGCCGCCGAACTCCTGCGTGCACGCGCCGACGCGACCGTAGACGAGTGCCCTGGGCTCGGCGAGGAGTTCCCGGGCCAGCCGCGCGATGCGTTCACGCGGAATCCCGCAGCGGGCGGCAAGTTGCTCCGCATCGAAGCCACTCACCGCGGAGCGCAGCTGCTCGACACCGTCGACGCTGCGCGCGAGGTGACCCGGATCGACCCGGCCGCTGGCGAAGACTTCCTGCACCAGTGCGAGCAGCAGGAACACGTCGGTGCCGGGGCGGATCGGCAGGTGCTCGTCGGCGACCTGCGCCGACTCGGTACGCCGCGGATCCACGACGACGAAACGGCCGCCGCGCGCGCGCAGCGCCTCGACGCGCTTCTCGAAGCCGGGCGCGCCCATCAGCGAGCCACCGGACGCGACCGGGTTGCCGCCGATGCAGACGAAAAGCTGCGTGCGGTCCACGTCGGGCACCGGCATCAGGAACTGGTGCCCGAACATCATGCAGGAGGCCATCATGTGCGGGAGCTGGTCCACGCTGGTGGCCGAGTACAGGTTCCTGGTGCGGACGGAGCGGATGAAGTCACCCACCGTCAGCATAGCGCCGACGTTGTGCACGGTCGGATTGCCGACGTAGAGCGCGACCGCGTCGTGTCCGTGACGCGCGCGGACCTCCCCGATGCGCCGCTCGATCTCGGCGAAGGCCTCTGGCCAGGTGATTTCTTCCCACCCTGACGCGGTGCGCCGCAACGGGCGGCGCAGGCGATCCGGGTCCTCGTGCAGGTCCTTCAGCGCGACCGCCTTCGGGCAGATGTGGCCGCGACTCAGCACGTCGTCGCGATCGGGCTTGATCGACAGGACCTGCCCGTCCCGGTGCTCGATGACGATCCCGCACATGGCCTCGCAGATCGAGCACGTGCGGTGATGCAGTTGCGTCTCCCCCATCGAACCTCCGTCCAGCGTCGACTCAGCTCCTGCGCGGTCGCCGGGCGAAAACCAGTCCGCCGAGCAGGAACAGCAGCGCAGGCGAAGAAGAGCCGCCACCGTTCACGTTCTTCTTCTGGCCGCACCTCGTATTGCCTTCGACGGTCGTGCCGTTCGCGCTGTACAGGAACAGCGTACCGCTGCCACAGCTGCCGCCGTTCAGGTTGATGCCCACGAAGTTCGTGCTGCTGATCTGCAGCAGCGGCCCGGTGGGATTCGACCCCTGCGAGTTGTCGAAGCTGTGCAGCTTCGTGAACCCCGTGCCGTCGCGGTTGATCGCGAAGATCGTGCCCTGGTTCGTGTTGCCGCCGTTCGAGTTCGTGCCGCCGAACGCGGTCGTTCCGTAGAGCTTCGTGTCCGCGCCGAGGATCAGCGCGCCGGACGGCGCGCGGCCATTCGGGTCGTCGAAGTCGTGCAGCACCGTCAGCAGCCGCGCGACCGGGTCGAGCGAGAACAACGTGCCGGCACCGTTCGGGCCGCCTTCGCCCGCGACGCCGTAAAGGCGCCCGTCCTTGCCGTCAGTGAGGCCCACGGACGGCGCCGCCCCGTCGACGTTCGAGGCCGAGGAGCCGGACCCCGACAGCGACGAGAACGTGTGCTGCAGCTGGAAACCCGAGCCGTCCATGCCGATCCGGAAGATCGTGCCGCGCCCGTTCAGGCCGCCCGACGGCGTGGTGCCATACAGCAGGCCATCGGCGCCCTGCAGCAAGGTGCCGATCGGCCCAATGCCGTCAAGATTGGTGGTGACGTCCGCGTTCTTGTCCGACGTGATGGCGCCGAACGCATGCAGCACCTTGAATGACGTGCCGTCCTTCGACAGCTTGAACACCGTGCCAGTCCCGTTGGGTCCGCCAGCACGCGCCACGCCGTACAGGAAGCCGTCGCTGCCTTCGATCAGCCTCGAATCCGGATACGCACCTTCGACGTTGATCGGACTGGAACTCTGGTTCGAGGTAGTCCACGTATCGAACGCGTGCACGATCGTGAATCCGGTGCCATCGATCTTGATGCGGTACACAGTGCCGGTCGTGTTCGCGGTGGTGCCCACCGCGCCGAAGGTCGTGGTGCCGTACAGCAGCCCGTCGCTGCCGACCATCAGGCCGGCCGCGGGCGCGTAGGACTGGCTGTTCTGCATCTGGTACAGGGTCGTCACGGACGATCCGTCGGGCGTGACGCGGTAGATCAGGCCGCCGGTCACGGAACTCGAGGACGCCGTCGTGCCGTAGTACGCACCGTCGGAACCGGCAACGATGCCGGGGGCCGGCGTCGAGGAACTGAACGCAACGACGGTCGAGACCGCCGGCGTCGTGGACTGGCCGAACGCGGCTCCACAAAGCGCCAGCAGCCCGGCCGGCAGCAGGACGCGGAACAGTCGGGCGAACGGATGGGGCTCGAGGGGGCGCTTCGACGGCATCGGCTCTGGGTCTCCAGGGTCCCGGCGGGCGCCGGGCGGAAGGGAGCGAATTGTGCCGGATTCCGGCGCCGAACGCATGGCAACCGCCCGCGGCGCCGCCCAGTCGCTAGAATGCGCGCCCTGTCCGCTCTCCCGAAGGGTCCGGCCCTTGATCCTGCTACGCCAGCTCACGCTCGCCCGCGGCGCCCGCCACCTGATCGAGGACGCCAACCTGCAGGTGCATGCGGGCTGGCGGGTCGGTCTCGTCGGGGCGAATGGCAGCGGCAAGTCGAGCCTGTTCGCACTGCTGCGCGGCGAGCTGCATGCCGAATCCGGCGACTGCGAAGTGCCGGCGAACTGGCGCATCGCGTCGGTCAGCCAGGAGACTCCGGCGCTCGAGCAGCCCGCGATCGAATACGTGCTCGACGGCGACGTGGAACTGCGCGAGACCGAGCGCGCGCTGCTCGATGCCGACCGCGCGCACGACGGGCAGGCGCTGGCGGAGCTGCACGCACGGCTCGAAACCATCGACGGTTATGCGGCGCGGGCGCGTGCAGCGAGCCTGCTGGCCGGTCTCGGCTTCGACTCGGGGGACCTGGAGCGACCGGTAGCGAGTTTCTCGGGCGGCTGGCGCATGCGCCTCAACCTCGGGCGCGCGCTGCTGAGCCGCGCCGACCTGCTGCTGCTCGACGAGCCGACGAACCATCTCGACCTCGACGCGGTGGTCTGGCTCGAACGCTGGCTCGCGGGCTATCGCGGCACGCTGCTGCTGGTCTCGCACGACCGCGACTTCCTCGACGGCTGCGTGAGCCACATCGCACACATCGAGTCCAGGATGATCACGCTGTACTCCGGCAACTACTCCTCGTTCGAGGAGCAGCGTGCCAGCCGGCTCGCGCTGCAGCAGGCGATGTTCGAGAAGCAGCAGCGCGCGATCTCGCACATGAATGCGTTCGTGGCGCGGTTCCGGGCCAAGGCGAGCAAGGCGCGCCAGGCGCAGAGCCGCCTGAAGGCGCTCGACCGCCTCGAGCGCATCGCGCCGGCCCACGTGGACGCGCCGTTCGACTTCGACTTCCCGGCGCCCGAGCGCTCTCCGGATCCGCTGCTCACGCTGGAGGACGCGGTGCTCGGGTATCCAGGGCACGTGATCCTCGAGCGGATCCAGTTGTCGCTGCGACCTGGAGCGCGCATCGGGCTGCTCGGGCCGAACGGCGCCGGCAAGTCCACTCTGGTCAAGACCATTGCCGGCGAGCTCGAGCCCCTCTCGGGACGGCGACTCGAAGGGCACGGCCTGCAGATCGGCTACTTCGCCCAGCACCAGCTCGAGCAACTCACGCCGGATGACTCGCCGCTCGAACACCTGAAGCGCATCGAGCCACGGACGCGCGAACTCGACCTGCGCACGTACCTCGGCAGCTTCGACTTCCGCGGCGCGATGGCCGACGCGCCGGTGGGCTCTTTCTCGGGTGGCGAGAAGTCGCGGCTCGCCCTCGCACTGATCGTGCGTCACCGGCCCAACCTGCTGCTGCTCGACGAGCCGACCAACCACCTCGACCTCGAGATGCGTCACGCGCTGACGCGGGCACTCGCGGAATACGGCGGCAGCCTGATGCTGGTCTCACACGACCGCGCGCTGCTGCGCACGGTCTGCGACGGCTTCATGCTGGTCGCCGACGGCAAGGCCGCGGAATTCGACGGTGACGTGGATGATTACCTCGCGTGGCTGACGGAACGGCGTGCACGCAGCGATGCACTGGCCGCAAAGCCGGCAACTGCGCAGGATCGTGAGACGCGCCGCGCGCAGCGGGACGCGGCGAATGCGGAACGCCAGGCAAGGCTCGTGCAGCGGCGTCCGCTGATGAAGGAAGCGGCAAGGCTGGAACGCGAGATCTCCGACCTCGAAGGCGAGAAGCGCGCGCTCGAGGCTCGCCTCGCGGACACGTCGTTCTATTCGGCCGGCAACCAGTCCGAGGTGAATACCGCGTCGCGCAGGGCCGCCGAAGTGGCGCGCCTGCTCGCGGCCGCCGAGGAGCGCTGGCTCGACGTGCAGTCCGAGCTCGAGGCGATCGGCGAGGCCTGATCAGACCAGCACGACCACCTTGCCGCGGGCACGCCGGCCGCGCAGCGAGTCGAATGCCGCAGCGAAGTCCTCCATCGGGTGCGTCTCGCCGACCACCGGCTTCAGCTTCCCGGACTCGAACATCGCCCACAGCTCCGCGACGTTCTGCATCTGCACCTGCGGCTCGCGACCGATGAAGCTGCCCCAGAACACGCCGACGATCGAGCAGCCCTTCAGCAGCGGCAGGTTCAGCGGGATGCGCGGGATGTCGCCCGCCGCAAAGCCGATCACGAGGTAGCGGCCTTTCCAGGCCATGCTGCGCAGCGCGGGCTCCGCGAGCGAACCGCCGACCGGGTCGTAGACGACGTCCACGCCCTTGCCGCGCGTGATGTCCTTGATCCGGTCCTTCAGGTCCTGCGTCGTGTAGTTGACCAGGTGATCCGCGCCCAGCGATCGCGCAAGCTCGAGCTTCTCGTCACTGCTCGCCGCCGCGATCACCGTCGCGCCCATCTGCTTGCCGAGTTCGACCGCCGTCGTGCCGACACCGCCCGCGGCACCGAGCACCAGCAGGGTCTCCCCCGGCTGCAGGTTCGCACGCTGCTTCAGCGCGTGGATGGTCGTGAAGTAGGTGATGCAGATCCCCGCCGCGGACTCGAGCGGCACGTTGCGCGGCGCGGGAATCACGAACGCAGCCGGTGCCGCGACCCGCTCGGCCATCGTGCGTCCGCATGCCGACACGACGGCGTCTCCGACCTTGAGGTGCTTGACCCCCTCGCCCACCGCCGCGACCGTGCCGGACAGCTCGGTCCCGACCACGAACGGCACCGGAGGCTTGTCCTGGTACAGGCCCTGCGTCATCAGCAGGTCAGGGAAATTGAGCGCCGACGCGCGGACGTCGATGACGACCTGGCCCGCGCCGGCGGACGGCTCCGGCCAGTCGTTCACGAGTGCCAGACCGTCGATGCCGGTCAGTTCACGGCAAATTACTGCGCGCATCGTTGCTCCAGTATCACGTCTGATGAGGTGACGGCCGAGATCGCTGATCGACGCCACATCCAAGCAACATCATCGTACGCTCCATTTCGGACCTGAGTATCCCCAGCGCATGACTGACTCCGGCCTCGCCCCCGGCCGCAAGCCCGTACAGGACCGCGCGGCCGACCATCACCCCGTGCGCGCCGAGCGCCACCGCCTTCAGCACATCCGCCCCGCGCCGGAAACCTCCGTCGACCAGCACCGTGAGCCGGTCCCCAAGCTCGCTCGCCACCGCCGGCAATATTTCCATTCCCGAGACGCACGAGTCGAGCTGCCGGCCGCCGTGATTCGAAAGCACGATGCCGTCGACGCCGACCTCCGCTGCGCGGCGCGCATCCTCGATACACAGGACGCCCTTCACGACGAGCTTGCCTTACCAGCGCTTGCGGATCGATCGATGTCGTGCCACGAAAGGCGGGAATTGATCTGCGAAAACTGTACTTGGCACCGATCAGCGCCGAGTATTGTCCCGGCGGCAGGAACTCCGCGAGATTCTCGAACGTCGGCGCGCCGGACGGCAGCATGACCTGCGTCAACCAGCGCGGATGCATCAGTACATCGAGCATGCTCGCCAGGCGAGCTTCATCGGCGCCCGGTAATTGCGCTGGTCCCACTCGCGTGCGCCGAGCACCGGAGCATCGGCCGTGACCGCCAGGACTTCGCAGCCGGCTTCGCGCACGCGGTCGATGAGACGGTCGACGACGTTCTGGTCCTTGTACGGTACAGCTGGTACCACAGGTTGCCCTGCACGGCCGCGCCCAGCCGGGTAATCGAGCAATTGGCGGCCGTGCTGAGCGTGAAAGGAATACCCGCCGCTGCAGCCGCCCGAGCGAGCGCGATGTCGCCCTGCTTCCACACCAGCCCGTTGAAGCCCGTCGGCGCGACGACCAATGGCATGTGCGCGGGCTGGCCGAAGATTCGCGTGCCCAGGTCCGCCGGCCCCGACCCCGACCAGCGCCCGCGGCTGCCACGCGATCCTCTGGAAGACGTCGCGATTGCGCCGCAGCGTCACCTCGTCCTCCGCGCCGCCCTCGATGTACTCGTAGTTGAAGTTCGGCAGCCGGCGCCGCGCGACCCGGCGCAGGTCCTCGATGCTGATCGCCCTGCGGAAGTCCCCGCCCGCGTAGTGCTCGCGCTTCATGACTGTGTGCACCTCGGCCTGAACCAATGCCGTGATCCTGAGCGCCGTCTCGAGCGCCTGCAGGCCCGCTTCGCCGGTCACGACCGGCGCCCCGCCTTCGACGATCGAGCGCAGGAACGCCTCGATCTCGAGCCTGAGCGCGTCGCCCTGGTCGTACGTGCGCTCCTCGATCGACACCTGTCCGAGCGTCGCGCCCGCATCCGCCGGCGGCTTGCGCACGATCGTCAGCACTTTCTGCTGCAGGTCGATCGACACGTATGCGTCGTCCTGGAACAGGCGCAGCTTGCGCTCCGTCTTCATGCTGACACGGCTCGCCGTGGTGTTGGCGACGCAGCCGTTCGCGTAGCGGATGCGCGCATTCGCGATGTCGAGCCCGGAGGAGAACACGGAGGTGCCGACCGCGTCGATCGAAGTGATCGGCGAGCGCACCAGGCTCTGGATCAGGTCGATGTCGTGGATCATCAGGTCGAGCACGACGTTCACGTCGGTGCCGCGCTCCTTGAACGGGGCAAGGCGATGCGACTCGATGAAACGCGGCGTGTGCAGTGCGCTGCCGAGCGCCAGGATCGCCGGATTGAATCGCTCGAGGTGCCCGACCTGGAGCACGCGGCCGCTGCTCGCGGCGAGGGCGATCAGTTCACGGGCCTGCGCCGGCGTCTCGGTGATCGGCTTCTCGACCAGCACGTGCACGCCCCGCTGCAGGCACTCGCGCGCGATCGGGTGATGCAGCGGCGTCGGAGTGGCGATGCTGACCGCATCCACCTCGGCGAGGATTTCCCGGAAATCGGCGCAAGACCGGCAGCCGACCTCCGCCGCGACGCGGTCGCGTGTCGCAGCGTCGGAGTCGACGACCGCCACCAGCCGTGAGTCGGGCAGCGTGGCGTATTTCTGCGCGTGGAATCGCCCGAGGTACCCGACGCCGATGACCGCAGTTCTTACCTGTTGCATGGCCGCGATGATACTTAATGACGGCTCTTGCGGATCGTTCGTCTTACACGCACGATGATGCGGATGAGCCTGAAGCGTGACTCGACCTGGTTGATCGTGGCGCTGGTGTTCGGTGCCGTTGCACTGCCCTTGCTCGTCTATTACACGGGTGTGCTGACGCTAGGCCCCTACTCGCAAGGTGGGCCTGCGAGCTTCTATGCAGATTTCCTCGCCGGGCTTGCGCGACTGCGCTGGTCCGCGTGGGCGTTGCTGCTCGGGCCTGCGGCCCTGGTACTGCTCTGGCGCCTGCTCGTGGCGTATGCTTGGCGCGCGCAGGGCTGACAGCTCCCGTTCGACGGCACGGAGGTGGGGTGATGGGTACCGTGCGATCCTGGTGGCAGAAGCTGACGGGGCGGGAGCCGGCCAAGCCCGTGCCTCAGCCGAGGACGGCCGCGCCCAAGGCGCCCAAGTCCCCGGGGCTCGAACTGTCGGACGCCCCGGAACCCAGGAAGCCGACCAATGTCGGCGCAGCCGGCTTCGACCCTTATTCCAGCGACGCGGGCTACTCGAAGCCGCACAGCTGGGAGCGCGTCGACCACGACTGACGCCTGCGCGCTCCCCCCGGCGGGTTATTTGCCGGCCAGGCTGCGGTCGCGGATCGCCCGGAACTCGTTGCCCGGATACCAGTTCGGGAAGCGGGTTTGCTGCGCCAGCTTGTAGCTGATCGCGAAATACAGCTCCAGGTCCTGCACCGCGCCACCGAGGTCCCAGTTCGGGTCGTACTCGTCCGAAGGCTTGTGGTACCGGTTCGAGACGTAGTCGGCCTGCTGGGCGAGTCCCCACTCCTTGCCGTGCGCCACGCTGTCGATGCCGCTCTTCGCGTAGATCATCGGCACGCCCTTCTTCGCCAGGTTGAAGTGGTCGGACCGGTAGTAGTAACCCTTTTCCGGCGTGGGCTCCTGCACCAGCACGCGACCCTGCTTCGCGGCGGCCTCGCGCAGGTCATCCTCGAGCTCGGATGAGCCGTAGCCGACCACGACGACGTCGTTGGTGCGGCCGTTCACGCTCATGCCGTCGATGTTGATGCCACCCGCGACCTTGTCGAGCGGCACCGTCGGGTGGTCGGCGTAGTACTCGCTGCCGAGCAAGCCCGTACTCCTCGCCGGTGAACGCCACGAATACGACCGAGCGCTCGGGCGCGCGGCCGCACCGTGCCGAACGCGCGGGCCAGTTCGAGCAGGCCCGGCCGTGCCGGTCGCGTTGTCGACCGCGCCGTTGAAGATCGCATCGCCGCTGAAGGCGAGCGCGCGGCCCAGGTGATCCCAGTGCGCCGTGAGCACCACGTACTCGTCCGGGCGCTTCGAGCCCGGCAGCACGCCGACCACGTTGCTGGACGTGACGCGCGACGGATGCCGTTGCGCACCGAAGTCGAGGCCGTGAGTCCCATCGGCACGGGCTTGAAGCCGCGCTTCACCGCCTGCGCCTTCAGCGTCGCCAAGTCGAGGCCGGCTGCCGCGAACACCTCGTTCGCCGCGTCGACGCGTCATCCAGCCCTCGACCGCGACCCGGGCTCGGCCTGCTGTCGAGTCGATCACCAGCTGCGGCCGCGCCGCGCCGTTCTGCACGACCGCCCACGGGTAGGCGGCCGGCGCTTCCTCGTGGACGATGATCGCGCCGGCGGCGCCCTGCCGGGCGGCTTCCTCGAACTTGTAGGTCCAGCGCCCGTGGTAGGTCATCGCCCGGCCCTTGAACAGCGCCGGGTCGTTCGTCTCGAAGCCCGGGTCGTTGATCAGGATCACCGCCGTCTTGCCCTTCATGTCGACGCCCGCGTAGTCGTTCCAGCCCATGGCCGGCTCGACGATGCCGTAGCCGACGAACACGAGTTCGCTGGCCTCGAGGCTGACCTGCGGCACGACGCGCTTGGTCCAGTACGACGGCCTGGTCGCCGTACTTCAGCGACAGCGACTTGCCGCCGGGGCCGGCCACCCGGAACGTGTCGTCGGGCCGCGTCGTCAGCTCGACGAACGGCACCGGCTGGCGGTAGCTGTCGCCCACCGCCGGGCTTCAGGCCGGCAGCGCGGAAGGCGCTCTCGATGAACGCGATGGTCTTCTCCTCGCCGGGCGTCGCCGGACGACGTCCCTCGAACTCGTCCGAGGCCAGCGTCTTGATCTCGCCCGCGAGCTGGTCGGCCGAAAACGTTGGCGGCACCGGCGCTGCCGTCGCGGCGCAGGCGGCCGCCAGGACCCCAAGCAGGGCAGCAGACGGAAACGGCACCGTGCCGCAGGATCGATCGCTGTATCAATGTAGTGCTCCGGGGAGTCAATTACGGGTGTACCAGTAGAGCGCCGCCAACCCGGCCAGCGCCCCCCACATGGCCCCCTGCGCCCAGCGGCGCCAGGGGCGATTCTGCGCCTGGCCGACGAAACTGACGCCGGCCAGCGCGGTCAAACCGATGAACAGCACCAGATAGACGCGCCAGCATCGGCAGTTCGGCGCGGAATTCCGGGACTTCGCCGGACAGCACCAGGAAAACGACCAGGGTCGCACCCAGGCCGAACGTGGTGGCGGCGGACGACCCGAGGACGATGCCGGTGAGTACGGTGAGTGGTCGCACGAGTGTCGCGGGGTCCGGACACCGCGGCCCTTGAGTTGCGGCCGGGCTGTCTCTAGCCTAGTTGAAAGACCCAATCGGTCGAGGAATGCGCAAAGTGTATCAGGCAGGTTCCACGGAAGAGAGATCGCCCCGTCGGCAGGGATGGCAGCGCAGGGGCACGACCGCGCTCGCGGTCCTGGTCGTCGCCGCCTGCACGCTGTTGCTCGGCACCGCCCGTGCACCGTCCGCAGGTCGCCGGCGCCACCGCGGTTGACCTCGCCCCCACCGACCGGCAGGCCAAGGTCGCCCGGCTGGTCAGCAGCATGTTCGAGCGCTCCCATTACCGGCAGGCGCCCGGTCAACGACCCGGTGTCGTCGCTGGTGCTCGACCGCTACCTCGAATCGCTGGACGGCAACAAGAGCTACTTCCTCGCGAGCGACGTCGCCGAGTTCGAGAAATACCGCTACCAGCTCGACGACGCGATCGCGTCGCGGCAAGCTCGATCCCGCCTTCGCGATCTACAACCGCTTCCAGCAGCGCAACCGGGAGCGCATGGCCTACGCGCTGCAGTCGCTGAAGACGGAGCCGGACTTCACGCTGGACGAGAGCTTCGAGTTCGACCGCGAGAAGGCGCCGTGGGCGACCTCGAAGGCGGAGCTCGACGAGATCTGGCGCAAGCGCGTCAAGAACGACGCGCTGTCGCTGATGCTGACGGACAAGACCTGGCCGGAGACGCGCGACATCCTGCAGAAGCGCTACGAGCGCGCGGCGAAGCGCAGCGAGCAGGTCACGTCGGACGACGTGTTCGAGAACTTCATGAACTCGTTCGCGCACGTGTTCGACCCGCACTCGAGCTACTTCTCGCCGCGCAACTCCGAGGAATACCGGATCCAGATGAGCCTGTCCTACGAGGGCATCGGCGCATCGCTGCAGGTCGTCGACGACTACGTCACGGTGATGGAGATACTGCCGGGCGGCTCGGCGCAGCAGAGTGGCGAGCTGAAGGCCACCGACCGCATCCTGGCCGTGGGCCAGGGCAAGGCCGGCGACTTCGTGGACGTCGTCGGCTGGCGGCTCGACGACGTCGTGCAGCTGATCCGCGGCCCGGGCGGCTCGTTCGTGCGACTGCAGGTCCAGCCGGGCAAGGCGGCACCGGGCGCCGCCGAGCGCGTCGTCACCCTGCCCCGCAAGAAGATCACGCTCGAGGCGCAGGCTGCGAAGAAGGAGCTGCGCAAGATCAAGCGCGGCGACAAGGAACTGAAGATCGGCGTGATCACCGTGCCTTCGTTCTACCAGGACTTCAATGCCCGCACGGCCGGCGACGAGGACTACCGCAGCACGACCAAGGACATGCGCCGGCTGATCGAGGAGTTCAAGAAGGAAGGCGGCATCGACGGCCTGGTGCTCGACCTGCGCGAGAACGGCGGCGGCCACCTGTCCGAGGCGATCGGGCTGGTGAACCTGTTCGTGCCGAAGGGCCCGGTCGTGCAGCTGCGCGAGACCGGCGGCCGCGTCGAAGTGCTGGAGTCCGAGGACGCAGGCGTCGCCTACTCCGGCCCGCTGACGGTGCTCGTGGACCGCTTCAGCGCGTCCGCCTCCGAGATCTTCGCGGCGGCGATGCAGGACTACGGCCGCGGCGTGGTGATCGGCCAGGAGACCTACGGCAAGGGCTCGGTGCAGAACCTCTACCCGCTCGACCGCTACGCGCTCGGGCAGGACCCGGGATACGGCCAGCTGACCGTGACCATCGGCATGTACTACCGCGTGACCGGCGACAGCACCCAGAACCGCGGCGTGCAGCCGGACATCAGCCTGCCATCGGCGATCAGCGTCGAGGAGGTCGGCGAGAGTTCGCGCGACGGCTCGCTGCCCTGGAACCGGATCCGGTCGTCCTCTTTCAAGCCCGAGGGCTCGTTCACGCCGATGCTGGCCGAGCTGCAGCGCGACCATGATGCGCGCGCGGCCACCGACCCGGATTTCCGCTACACGCAGGCCGAGATCGCGGCTGTCGACGAGATGCGCAAGCGAGAAGTCCGTCTCGTTGAACCTGAAGCAACGCAAGGCGGAGCGTGAGCGCCGCACCCAGGACCAGCTGGCCCGCGAGAACGCCAGGCGCGCGGCGCGCGGCGAGGCCGCCGCTGAAGTCGGTGGACGAGATCAAGGATCCGCCGGACGCGATCCTGGAGGAGGCCTCCGAGATCACGGCCGACCTGACCCAGCTCGAACCGCGGTACGTGGCTCGGACGCCGCCACCCGGCTGATCCTGCTCGACGGCCCTCGGCCTGCCGAGGCTTCAAGATGGTGTTGTACTTGACTACAACACTATAGATCCTTAGCATTCCCGAAATTCTGAGCCCTTGCAGGGATACGACTGTGCCCAATTCCCTCGTCATCCAACGTCCGAGGTTTCTACCGCTATCCGGGGCGGCCTGGCGCTGCTCGCTTGCGATCGGGCTGGCCGCCGGCTGCAGCAACGGCAAGGCCAAGGAAAAGGACAAGGAAGACGCCGCCGCGGACACTTCGGTCCCGGTCGAGGTGCAGCCGCTGAAGCGCGCCCCGATGCTGGCCGTCTACTCCGGCACGGCGCCGATCGAAGCGCATGACGAAGCCGAGGTCGTGGCCAAGGTCGGCGGCGAGGTCCGCGAGATCTACGTCGAGGAAGGCGACACCGTGACCGCGGGCCAGGTGCTCGCGCGTCTCGACGGCGACCGGCTGCGGCTCGAACTCGCGCAGACGGACGCCAACCTGCGCAAGCTCGAGCGGGACTACAACCGCCAGCTCGAGCTGAGCCAGAAGGGACTGGTCGCGAAGGGCACCGCCGAGAACGCCAAGTTCGACCTCGACGCGCTGCGCGCGTCGTACGACAGCGCCCGACTGGAGCTGAGCTACACGCAGATCCGTGCGCCGATCTCGGGCGTCGTGTCCGCCCGGCACATCAAGGTCGGCAACACGATCAAGCCGAACGACCCGACGTTCCGCGTCACGAACCTCGACCCGCTGATCGCATACGTGCACGTGCCGGAGAAGGAGTTCCGCAAGATCGCCGCAAAGCAGCCCGCCGAAGTCGTCGTGGACGCGCTCGGCGGCGAGCGATTCGCGGGCGTGATCGCGCGCATCAGCCCGACCGTGGATCCGCAGACCGGCACGTTCCGCGCCGAGGTCGAAGTGCCGGACAGCACGCGCCACCTGAAGCCCGGCATGTTCGCGCGCGTGAACATCGTCTACGAGCGGCGCGAGAACGCGCTGCAGCTGCCGCGCAACGCGATCCTCGATGCCGACGGCGAGCAGTCGGTGTTCGTGATCGCGGGCGACAAGGCAGAGCAACGCCGCATCAAGACCGGCCTCGCGAACAATGGCTGGGTCGAGGTGACCGAGGGCCTGAAGGGCGACGAGCGCGTCGTCGTGGTCGGCCAGGCAGGACTCAAGACCGGGACGGTCGTGAAGGTCGTGTCCGCGACGCCGGCCGCGGGCGCGCCGGCAGCCGACAAGGCAAAGGCCAAGTAGGACTGCGAGCGCACCGCCGCGCCCTGACCAGGGGAATTCCATGCAGCTGATCGACTTTGCGATCCGCCGGCGCGTGACCGTCGTCATGTGCACCGTGGCCATCGCTCTGTTCGGCCTCGTGTCGCTGACGCGGCTCAAGGTCAACCTCCTCCCGGACCTCTCCTACCCGACGCTCACGATCCGCACGGAGCTGCCGGGCGCCGCGCCGCTCGAGCTCGAGACGCTGGTGACGCGGCCGGTCGAGGAAGCCGTCAGCATCATCCGCAACGTGCGGCAGGTGCGCTCCGTCTCGCGCGCCGGCCAGTCCGACGTCACGCTCGAGTTCGTCTGGGGCACGGACATGGACCTCGCGGGCATCGACGTCCGCGAGAAGCTCGACCTGCTGCAGTTGCCGCTCGAGGCCAAGCGGCCGCTGCTGCTGCGCTTCGATCCGTCGAGCGAGCCGGTGCTGCGGCTCGCGTTCCTCGACAAGGGCGGCAAGGCGCGCGACGAGAGCGTCGAGCGACTCAAGTCGCTGCGCCGCTTCGCCGAGGACCGGCTGAAGCCCGACCTCGAGGCGGTCGAGGGCTCCGCCGCCGTCAAGGTGAGCGGCGGATTCGAGGACGAGGTGCAGGTCTTCGTCGACCAGCAGAAGCTGGCGCAGCTCGGCCTGTCGATCGACACGGTGACGCGCCGCATCCGCGCGGAGAACGTCAACCTGTCCGGCGGTCGCCTCGAGCAGGGCACGCAGCGGTTCCTGGTGCGCACGCTGAACGAGTTCGGGACCATCGAGCAGATGGCGAACGCGATCATCGCGACGCGCGACGGCCAGCCGGTCTACCTGAAGGACGTCGCGAGCGTGACCCGCGGCTACAAGGACCGCGAGGCGATCACGCGCGTCGACGGCCGCGAGGCGATCGAGCTCGCCGTCTACAAGGAAGGCGACGCGAACACCGTGCAGCTCGCGAAGGGCGTGCAGGCGCGGCTCAAGGAACTGGACAAGAGCCTGCCCGAGGGCACCGAGGTGCTCACCGTCTACGACCAGTCGACGTTCATCTCGGCGGCGATCGGCGAGGTGAAGAGCGCGGCGCTGATCGGCGGCCTGCTCGCGATCCTCGTGCTGTACGCGTTCCTGCGCGACGCGCGCGCGACGCTGATCAGCAGCATCGCGATCCCGGTCTCGGTGCTCGGCACCTTCGTGCTGATGTACGCGTTCAACATCACGCTGAACATCATGTCGCTCGGCGGCATCGCGCTCGCGGTCGGCATGCTGGTCGACAACGCGGTCGTGGTGCTCGAGAGCATCGTGCGCAAGCAGGAGCACGGCATGGAGCGGCGCGAGGCCGCCCGCGCAGGGCACCGCCGAGGTCGCCATGGCGGTGACGGCGGCGACGCTGACTTCGGTCGCGGTGTTCTTCCCGATGGTGTTCATCAGCGGCGTGGCCGGACAGCTCTTCAAGGACCAGTCGCTGACGGTGACCTTCGCGCTGGCGCTCTCGCTGGTCGTGGCACTGACGCTGGTGCCGATGCTGGCGGCCGGCCGGCCGCAGCGGGTGGGCGAGCCCCAGTCCGCCGATGCCGTCGGCGCAGACCAGGCCACGCCGCATCGACGCGCTGCTGTCGCGCGCGGCCGCGGGCTTGCGCCGGGTCGCCGGCTGGATCAGCAAGGGCTGTGCGCTGGCGCTGAGCCCGATCGTCCGCGTCACGCAGGCCCTGATGCACTGGGCCGACCGTTCGTACCCTGGCGCGATCCTCTGGGCCCTCGGCAACCCCGGCAAGGTGATCGGTTCTGCCGTCGGCCTGTTCGCGTTCACGATGCTCGTGGTCGCGCCGCGCCTCGGCACCGAGCTGATTCCGCAGATGTCGCAGGGCGAGTTCAACGTGGACCTGCGGCTGCCGCCCGGCGCGCCGCTCGAGCAGACCGACCGCACGGTGCAGTCGGTGCAGCGCTCGAGCACCGCGCTCGGCAACGTCGCGCTCGCCTACTCCGTCGCCGGCACGGGCAATCGCCTCGACGCCAATCCGGTGGACGCCGGCGAGAACACCGGCCGGCTGAGCATCACGCTGCAGCCGGGCGCCGGGCGCGACGACGAGGAAACCGCGATGAACGCGCTGCGCAAGGACCTCGACAGCCTGCCTGGCGTGCAGTACCGCTTCAGCCGCCCGAGCCTGTTCAGCCTCTCGACGCCGCTCGAGGTGGTGGTGTCGGGCTTCGACCTCGACCGCCTGCAGGTCGCAGCCGAGCAGGTGCGCGCGAACATGGTCGCCGACGACCGGTTCGCCGACGTCAAGACCACGGTCGAGGCCGGCAACCCCGAGATCCAGATCGTCTTCGACCAGGAGCGCGCGTCGCAGCTCGGCCTGGTCGTGCGCGACATCGCCGATCGAGTGGTGAACAGCGTCCGCGGCGAGGTCGCCACGCGCTACAAGCTGCGCGACAAGCAGATCGACGTGCTGGTGCGCAGCGTGGACACGCGCGCCGCCTCGATCGAGGAGGTCCGCAACCTGATCGTCAACCCGGGCTGCCGACTTCCCGGTGCCGCTCAGCGCCGTCGCCGACGTGCAGCTGTCCGTCGGCCCGGCGGAAGTGCGCCGCGTCGGCCAGGAGCGCGTGGCCGTCGTCTCGGCCAACCTGGCGCACGGCGACCTCGGCGCGGCGATCGACCGGCTCAAGGCCATCGTCGCCGAGGTCCAGCTGCCGGTCGGCACCACCGCGTTCCTGTCGGGACAGAGCGAGGAGATGCAGAGCTCGTTCCAGTCGCTGCAGTTCGTGCTGCTGCTGGCGGTGTTCCTCGTCTACCTCGTGATGGCGTCGCAGTTCGAGTCGCTGATGCACCCGTTCGTGATCCTGCTCACGATCCCGCTCGCCGTCACCGGCGCGGTGTGGGCGCTGTGGCTCACGGGCACGACGGTCAACGTGGTGGCCTACATCGGCGTGATCATGCTGGCCGGCATCGTGGTCAACCAGTCGATCGTGCTGATCGACGCGGTCAACCAGGCGCGCGAGCGCGGGCTGGCGAAGCACGAGGCGATCCTCGAGGCCGGCCGGCTGCGACTGCGGCCGATCCTGATCACGAAGCTCACCACGATCCTCGGCCTGCTGCCGATGGCCCTCGGCCTCGGCGAGGGCGCCGAAGTGCGCGCGCCGATGGCGATCACCGTGATCGGCGGCGTGCTGCTCACGACGTTCCTGACGCTGCTCGTGATCCCGGTCGTGTACGCGGTGCTGGACCGCAAGACCTACGTGCCACGCGGGTCGGCGGCGCAGTCCGCGGCCGAAGCCGGCGGCCGGCTGAGGACTCGCCATGCGCCACACGGAGTTCGCGCTCGCACGGCCCGTCACCACGGTGATGATCGCGCTCGCCGTGCTGGCGGTCGGCCTGATCTCCGGCCGGCTGCTGCGGCTCGAGGCCATGCCGGACATCACGTTCCCCGGCATGCGGGTCGTGATCCCCTACCCCGGCTCGACGCCCGAGGAGATGGAGCAGCTGGTGGTGCGGCCGGTCGAGGAGGCGCTCGCGACGCTGTCGGGCATCGAGGAGATCCATGCGCAGCGCGCAGTCCGACCAGGCGCAGTTCGACATCCAGTTCAACTGGGACCGCGACGTCGACACCGCGGCCTTCGAGGTGCGCACCAAGCTCGACTCGATCCGCCCGCAGCTGCCGGCGGGCGCGGACCGCCTGCTGATGTTCGCGTTCAGCCCGTCGGACCAGCCGATCGCGGTGATCCGCATCTCGGCCGACCAGGACCTGACCGACCAGTACGAGATGCTGGAGAAGTACCTGAAGCGGCCGATCGAGCGCCTCGAGGGCGTCGCGCGCGTCGAGCTGCAGGGCGTGCAGCCGCGGGAGGTGCGCGTGCTGGTCGACCCGAATCGCCTGGCCGCGTACGGCGTCGACGTGCGGCGGCTGCGCACGCTGCTCGAGCAGAGCAACTTCTCGGTCAGCGCCGGCGAGATCACCGAGAACGGCCAGCGCTTCACGGTGCGGCCGATCGGCGAGTTCCGCAGCATCCAGGACGTGCGCAACCTGATCGTCAGCCGCGGCGTGCGCCTGGGCGACATCGCGCAGATCGAGATGGTCGCGCCGGAACTGCCCGTCGGCCGCCACATGGACGGGCGCCAGGCGGTCGGCATCGACGTCTTCAAGTCGACGCAGGCCAACGTCGTGGACGTGGCGGACCGCGTGATCGCGGCGGTCGACGAGGCGCGCGAGATCCCGCAGCTGCAGGGCATCCAGATCCTGGTCGTCGAGCAACCAGGCCGACAGCATCCGCCAGTCGCTGCGCGAGCTGCGCAACGCCGGCCTCATCGGCGCGGGGCTCAGCTTCTTCATGCTGCTGTTCTTCCTGCGCCACGTGCCGACGACGCTGATCGTCGGCCTCGCGGTGCCCGCGTCGCTGCTCGTGACGCTCGGGGCGATGTACTTCTTCGGCCTCACGCTCAACATCCTGACGATGATGGGCATGCTGCTCGCCATCGGCATGCTGGTGGACAACTCGGTGGTGATCACCGAGAGCATCTTCCGGCACCGGCAGCTCACGCCCGGCCAGCCGCTCGAGGCGACGCTCGCCGGCGTCAAGGAGGTCGGCGTCGCGACGCTGGCCGGCACGTTCTCGACGATCGATCGTGTTCCTGCCGCTGCGTGTTCGGCGAGAAGAACCAGATGTCGATCTTCCTGGTGCACGTGGCGGTGCCGATCGTCGTCGCGATGCTCGCCTCGCTGGTCGTCGCGCAGACGCTGATCCCGATGCTCGCCGCGCGCATGCCGTCACCGCCGCCGGTGGCCGCGGCATCGCTGGTTCGGCCGGCTGCAGGCGCGCTACGAGCGCGTCGCTCGACTGGGCGCTCGCGCACCCGAAGACCGATGGCGCTCGTTCACGGTGCTGATCCTCGCCTCGCCGGTGCCGCTGTTCGCGCTGAAGCTCGCCAAGGTGGATCCGTTCCCGCAGGAGGCGAGCCGCACGCTGATGCTCGCCTACCACCTGAACGGCTCCTACCCGATGGAGCGAGGTCGAGCAGGCCGTGAAGCGCGTCGAGGCCTACCTCGAGGCGAACAAGGAGCGGTTCGACGTCGAGACCTACTACACGTTCTGGCTGACCGACGAGGCCAACACGCGCCTCTACCTCAAGCCCAAGGACGAGGCGACGGTTCCGCCGCAGGAAGTCATGCGCCGCGTGCTGAAGGACATGCCGGAGATCATCATCGGCAAGCCGAGCTTCCAGTTCGACCAGGGCGCGAGCGGAGCGACGTCGTTCAGCCTGCAGCTCGTCGGGCGAGTCCACCGAGCGGCTCGCGGAGATCTCGCAGGAGGTCGCGCACCGGCTCTCGTCGCGTGCCGGGACTCGAGGCCGTGCGCTCCGAGGCCGGCACCGGCGACGCAGGAGGTGCAGGTCATCGTCAACCGCGACCGCGCCGCGCAGCTCGGCCTGACCACGCAGCAGATCGCGCATCACCGTGGCGGGCGCGATGCGCGGCGACAAGCTGCCGGAGCTGCGCACCTCCGATCGCGAGATCACGATGCGGCTCGCGTTCCGCGAGTGCGACCGGCAGTCGGTCGAGGACCTGGCCGAGGTGCCCGTCATGCTCGCCGGACGGCACGCGCACCGAGCTCGGTGCCGTGGCCGATTTCGTCGTCAAGCCGAGCGACCGCGAGATCCAGCGCGTCAACCGCCTCACGACGACGGTGATCAACGCGAACCTCGCCAAGGGCACGACGATGGACGAGGCCCGCAAGCGCGTCGAGCCGATCATGAACGCCTACCCGCTGCCGCCGGGCTACTCCTGGAAGTTCGGCCGCGGCTTCGACGAGAACGACAAGGCCGTGCAGACCATGGCGCAGAACATGCTGCTCGCGGTCGTGCTGATCTTCCTCGTGATGGCCTCGCTGTTCGAGTCGGCGCTGTACCCGCTGTCGATCATCACCTCGATCCTGTTCGCGATCGTGGGCTCGATCTGGTTCCTGGCGCTGACCGGCACCACGATCACGATGATGGCGATGATCGGCTTCATGATCCTGATCGGCGTGGTCGTGAACATCGGCATCGTGCTGATCGCGCACGTCATCGACCTGCGCGAAGCCGGGCTGTCGCGCCACGAGGCGATCACTGCAGGCCGGCCGCGACCGCCTGCGGCCGATCCTGATGACCATGCTGACGACGCTGCTCGGCATGCTGCCGCTCGCGATCGGCGACGCCCAGGTCGGCGGCAGCGGCCAGGGCCCGGCGTACTACCCGATGGCGCGCGCGATCATGGGCGGCCTCGGCTTCTCGGCGCGTCGTGTCGCTGCTGATCGTGCCGATGTTCTACGTCTGGTTCGACGACCTGAACCAGTGGCGGCGACGGGTGTTCTCGCGGGACACCGGCGCGGTCTCCGGCAGCAGTGCGCCCGAGCCGCTGCGCCGCTCAGCGCAGCAGCACCTTGTAGATCTCCCAGTACTCCTCGAGCAGCACGTTCACGGCCGCCGCGCCGCGCCTGCAGGCTGTCCTCGGCGTGCACGCTGTCCTGCGTCGGGATCGGGTCGGTATCGCCGCGGTAGCGCGCCGCGCGCCGCAGCCGCTCGGTGCGCGCCTTGATGTCGCGAGGTCGTCCTGCATGCCGCTCGAGGTCGGTCGAGCGCCCGCGACGCGCGCTGCATCAGCGCGAGGCACTCCTCGCGCCCGCCGTAGCTGGATCTCGTAAACACGCGGCGCAGCGTGCGTCTGCCGCGCGAGGTCCGCGAGGCCCGCCGGCCGAGAGCCGCTCGCGCAGCGACTCCGCGTAGGCGATCACCGCGAGGTTGACGGCGCGCCGGCCCTCGAGGCTCATGCCTTCGAACACCGGCGGCGGCTCCGACTCGATCGCGTGCCGCCGGTCGCCGAGGTCCGTGACCTGCGTCAGCGCCGCGTCGATCCGGAAGCTGCGCGCCTCGATCGCCTCGCGCAGCGCTTGCGGCGGCGGAAGTAGTTCCAGAAGCCGTTGAGGCTCGCGCATCCGCTGCTCGGCCAGGCTTCTGCTCGGCCTGCAGCTGGTCGGCGAGCACGCGCGCCTCGACGAGCTCGCGATCGACGTCGGCGAGCCGTCGCGCGCTTGCGTCCGCTCGAACGTCCGCGAGCTGCAGCTTGCGCTCGCGGTCCTTCTGCTGGCGGGCGAGCTCGCGCCGAGAACTGCTCGAGCCGGCGTCGCCGCGGCGCGCCACACGGCGCGCAGCTGGAAGTACGCCAGGCACTTGTAGCCTTCCTCGGGCCGGCCGAGGTACTGCTCGAGCGCGGCGAGCTGCTCCTCGACGCGCATCGTGGCGCCTTCCTGCAGCTTGAGGCGGTCGAGCAGCCGGTGGCGCTCGTCGTCGAGCGCGCTCAGTTCCTTCTTGAGCTCCGCGCGATTGCGGAACAGCGCGACGAGCCGCTCGTCCTCCGCCGGAAGGCCGCCGGCCCGCGAGGCGCTGCGACCGCAGGCGGCGCAGGCTCGTCAGCGAGGCTCATGCGGCGCCGGGCGCGCTCCGGCGGCCGTCGCGAACCGGTGACCGCGCTCGCGCGCAGTAGTCGAGCCACTTGTTCAGGAGCATGTTGCGCAGCCAGCGTTCGCCGAGCGCCGACGGCAGTCCGGCGCGCAGCTCCGATCGAGGCCCGGGATGGCGCACCCAGCGCGCGCAGCGGCTCGCCTCGGCGAGTCGGGCGTCGTGGTAGACGCGGACCTCGAGGTCGGGATCCGCGACCGGGCCCGTCGGCTCGCCTCGAACAGGTAGGTCAGGCGCAGGATGGTCGTGTAGGGGCTGTGCTCGACCGCCTGCGACGTGCAGGTCGAGGTCGCCCGGCGTCGCGCGACACGCGCGACGCCCGCGAGCCGCGCGCACGTCGCCGACGAGCGCGCGCAGCCGGATGTAGTTGCTCTCGTACAGCGTCATCAGGCTGACGAAGCTCACCGGCCGCGCACGCCACGAGGTCACGCACAGGCTGTCGACGATCATCGGCCCGAATATAGCACAGGGGTTTCGGCGCAACCGTGACGCGCGGCACAGCGCGCGCACGGCGTCACGGGCGCAGCCGCCGCTCGATGCCCATGCGGTCGATGACCCGGCTCGCGATCTCCTCGATCGAGCACTCGGTCGTGTCCAGGTAGCGGGACGCCGTAGCGCTGGAACAGCGCCTCCGCGCAGCGCACCTCGAACTCGCACTGCGCGAGCGAAGCGTAGCGGCTGCCGGGCCGTCGCTCGTTGCGGATCTGCTGCAGCCGCGCGCGGCGCGATCGTGAGGCCGAACAGCTTGGCGCGTGTGGGGCCGCAGCATCGCCGGCAGCTGCTTGCCTCTCGAAGTCCTCCTCGGTCAACGGGTAGTTGGCCGCGAACACGCCGTACTGCATCGCCATGTAGATGCAGGTCGGCGTCTTGCCCGAGCGCGACACGCCGACCAGCACGACGTCCGCGCGCTCGTAGTCCGCGGTCACGCCGCCGTCGTCGGCGGCCAGCGCGAAATTCGTCGCGTCGATGCGCGTGCTGTAGACGATCTGGTCGGCGATGCCGTGCGCGCGGCCCTCGCCGCTCGGACGACTTGACCTGCAGCTCCGCCTCGAGCGGACCGAGGAACGCGTCGAAGAAATCGAGGAACAGCCCGTCGCTGCGCTTGACGACGCGAGCGCAGCTCGTCCTTCACCAGCGTGCTGAAGACGACGGGCCGCGCGCCGTCCGCGACGGCGGTCGCGTTGATCTTCGCTGTACGGCTTCCTCTGCCTTGTCAACGGTGGAGATAAATGGCAGAGTCACCTGTCGGAATTCGAGGCCGTCGAATTGCGTGAGCAGGCTGTGCCCCATCGTTTCGGCGGTCACGCCGGTCTGGTCCGAGACGAAAAAGACGGTTCTTCGGTTCATTCGCGCGCAGCTCTCCCGAGCCACGACCGGTCCGCGCAGTCTTTCACCTGTGCCTCACCGACGTAGCAAGAGGCCCGCCTTGACGCGCTACACGATTCCCTTTGCCGAACTCGGCCGCCACGACGTCGCCACGGTCGGCGGCAAGAACTCCTCGCTCGGCGAGATGATCGCCAACCTCGCCGCGCTGGACGTCAGCGTGCCGGGCGGATTCGCCACGACGGCCGACGCCTATCGCGAGTTCCTCGCGCACGACGGCCTCGCGGAGCGCATCCGCGCGGAACTCGCCGCGCTCGACGTGGACGACGTCGCGCGGCTCGCCGAGACCGGCGCGCGCATCCGCGACTGGATCCTGTCGACGCCCTTCCCTGCGCGCGCTCGAGCAGGAGATCGTCGCCGGCTACGAGGCGATGTGCGACGGCGACGGCGAGTCGTCCGTCGCCGTCCGCTCGTCGGCGACCGCGGAGGACCTGCCCGAGGCCTCGTTCGCCGGGCAGCAGGAGACCCTGCTCAACGTGCGCGGCGCGCGACAACGTCGTGCAGGCCGTGCACGAGGTGTTCGCCTCGCTGTTCAACGACCGCGCGATCGCCTACCGCGTGCACCAGGGCTTCGATCACTCGCTGGTCGCGCTCTCCGCCGGCATCCAGCACATGGTGCGCAGCGACCTCGGCGCGAGCGGCGTGATGTTCACGCTCGACACCGATTCGGGCTTCCGCGACGTCGTGTTCATCACGGCCTCGTGGGGCCTCGGCGAGACCGTCGTGCAGGGCGCGGTGAACCCCGACGAGTTCTACGTCTACAAGCCCGCGCTGCGCTCCGGGCACCAGCCGATCCTGCGCCGCACGCTCGGCGGCAAGGCGATCAAGATGACCTACGCGACCGGCGCCCATGCCGGCAAGCGCGTGCGTCACGGTCGACGTCGCCGAGGCCGACCGCCTGCGCTTCTGCCTGTCGCGACGCCGACGTGCTCGAGCTCGCGCGCCAGGCCCTCGTCATCGAGGAGCACTACGGCTGCCCGATGGACATCGAGTGGGGCAAGGACGGCGAGACCGGCAAGCTCTACATCCTGCAGGCGCGGCCCGAGACGGTGCAGAGCCGCGCCGGCCGCACGCTGCAGCGCTACACGCTGAAGGGCAAGGGCCCGGTGCTCACCAGCGGCCGCAGCATCGGCCACCGCATCGGCGCGGGCCCCGCGCGCGTGATCCGCAACGTGCAGGAGATGGCGCGCGTGCGAGACCGGCGACGTGCTGGTCGCCGACATGACCGACCCGGACTGGGAGCCGGTCATGAAGCGCGCCTCGGCGATCGTGACCAACCGCGGCGGCCGCACCTGCCACGCGGCCATCATCGCGCGCGAGCTCGGCATCCCGGCCGTCGTGGGCTGCGGCGACGCGACGCGCGTCATCCGCGAGGGCCAGCCCGTCACGGTGTCCTGCGCCGAGGGCGACACCGGCTACGTCTACGACGGCGCGCTGCAGTTCGAGCAGACGCAGGTCGAGCTCGACGCGCTGCCGCCGCTGCCCGTCAAGATCATGATGAACGTCGGCAACCCGGACCGCGCCTTCGACTTCGCGGCGATCCCGAACCGCGGCGTCGGCCTCGCGCGCCTCGAGTTCATCATCAACCGCATGATCGGCGTGCACCCGCGCGCGCTGCTCGAGTTCGACCGGCCTCGACGCCGACCTGCAGGACACCATCCGCCGCCAGATGGCGGGCTACACGGACCCGGTCGAGTTCTACGTCGACAAGCTCTGCGAGGGCATCGGCACGATCGCCGCGGCCTTCGCGCCGGAGCCGGTGATCGTGCGCCTCTCCGACTTCAAGTCGAACGAGTACGCGAACCTGATCGGCGGGCGGCAGTACGAGCCGTCCGAGGAGAACCCGATGCTCGGCTTCCGCGGCGCGTCGCGCTACGTGGACGAGACCTTCCGGCCCTGCTTCGAGCTCGAGTGCCGCGCGCTCAAGCGCGTGCGCGAGCGAGATGGGCCTGAAGAACGTCTGGGTGATGGTGCCGTTCGTGCGCACGCTCAAGGAAGCCGAGCAGGTCGTGCGAGCTGCTCGCCGCACAACGGCCTGAAGCGCGGCGAGGACGGCCTCAAGGTCATCATGATGTGCGAGCTGCCGACCAACGCGGTGCTGGCCGACCGCTACCTCGAGTACTTCGACGGCATGTCGATCGGCTCGAACGACATGACGCAGCTCACGCTCGGCCTCGACCGCGATTCGGCGGTCATCGCCCGGCTGTTCGACGAGCGCGACGACGCGGTCAAGGCGCTGCTGCACATGGCGATCCAGGCCTGCCGCAAGGCCGGCAAGTACATCGGCATCTGCGGCCAGGGCCCGTCCGACCACCCGGATCTCGCGCGCTGGCTGCTCGACGAGGGCATCGAGAGCATGTCGCTCAATCCGGATACCGTCGTCGAAACCTGGCTGTTCCTCGCGGGTCAGAAGGCGCCGGACGCTCGCTGACGCCTCGCTGCGTCGTCGGCGTCGGGCCTCTTGCAGCGAGGCTGATTCAGGCGTCGGTTCCGGGCGTCCGTGACGGTTGTTCCTCGAGTCGCGCGCGGAGCGCGCTTGGTCGAGAAACAACCGTCACGGACTCCCTCGGCCCGCGCCTGAGCTGCGTCCTCGTGCCGAGGACTTCGCACGGCGCACGCGGCGTCCAGGCGCTGTCGCGCCGGCGCACGCTGCTCGGCCGCTCGTCACGCGTTGCGCTGCGCAACCGCGACTTCGACGCCGACGCTGGATCCGGTGGGCGTTTCCTGCGCCGTGCGAGTTTTCCGGCTCTGGCGGAAAACTCGCTCAGGCGCCGCCTGTCGAGCGCGCTTTCCGGGGTCCGCTTCCGGCGAGCATTTTTCTTCCGCGCGCCGGAGGAAGCACCCGGAAAGCGCGCCGCCAGCGGCACGCCGAACGAGGCCAGCAGAGCAGACGAAAACTGAACGGCTCAGGAAACCGCCTGCCGCCCGGCCAGCGCGTGCGCGAGCGTGCCGCCATCGACGTACTCGAGCTCGCCGCCGACCGGCACACCGTGCGCGATCCGCGAGGCGCGCACGCCGATCCGCGTGACTACCTCGGCGAGGAAATGCGCGGTGGCCTCGCCCTCGACCGTCGGGTTGGTGGCGAGGATCACCTCGCGCACCTCGCCTTCGCCGAGCAGCTTCTCGAACGCGTCGATGCCGATCTCGGCGGGGCCGACGCCGTCGAGCGGCGACAGGTGGCCCATCAGCACGAAGTAGCAGCCGCGGAAACTGCCGGACTGCTCGATCGCCACGACGTCGGCCGGCGACTCGACGACGCACAGCAGGCTGCGGTCGCGGCTCGCGAGTCGTGCAGACCGGGCACAGCTCGCCCTCGGCGAACATCCGGCAGCGCCGGCAGTGGCCGAGCGCTTTCGATGGCGCTGCCCGACCGCCGCGGCGATCTCGCGCGCGCCGTCGCGATCGCGCTCGAGCAGGTGGAACGCCATGCGCTGCGCCGACTTCGGGCCCACGCCCGGCAGGCAGCGCAGCGCCTCGATCAGGCGGTCGAGCGACGGCGGATAGAGCATCGCCCGTCCGGGCTCAGCCGCCGAACGGCAGCTTGAGGCCCGCGCGGCAGGTTCATGCCGCCCATCAGGCCCGACATGCGTTCTCTGCGTGGCCGCCTCGAGGCGGTGCACCGCATCGTTGAACGCGGCGGCGACGAGGTCCTCGATCATCTCGCGGTCGTCGAGCGGCACCGACGGGTCGATCTGCACGCGCTTCGCCTCGTGGCGTCCGTTGATCGTCACCTTGACCATGCCGCCGCCGGACTCGCCGGTGACCTCCATGGCCGCGATCTCCGCCTGCGCCTTCTGCATGTTGGCCTGCAGCTGCTGCGCCTGCTTCATCAGGTTGCCGATACCGCCTTTCATGCTCGTGTGGACTCCAGGGGAATCGAATTCAGTTCAGGGGCTTCACGGAGCCCGGCTGCACGGTGGCGCCGAAGATCTCGCGCATCGCACGCACGTTCGGGATCCGCCTCGATCGCCTGCTCGGCCGCCTTCAGGCGCTCGTCCGCAGCCTGCGCCTGCTGGCGCGCCGGCGTCGCCTCGTCGCCGCCTCGCTCGCCGTGCGATCGTCGAGGCGCACTGGCTCGCCGAATGCTGCGACAGCGCCTGCGCGAGCTTCTGCTCGAGCTGCGGACGGCGGAACGCCTCGCCCGCGGGATCCAGTCGCAACCTGACCACGTCGCTCCGTGCGCCCGACCAGCACGCAGTGCGCCGCGAGCTGCTGCGCCGGGCCCTGCAGGCCGAGCGCCGCGACGATCGCCGGCCAGTCGCCCGACGGCCGCAGCGGCAGGCACGCATCGCCGGCGCGACTGCGCAGCGCGCGCGGCCGGCGGGGCGAGCAGCTGCGGCGACGCGGCAGCCGGTGCGCCGATGCCGCCGCGACGCAGCCGCCGGCGGCGACGGCGATCGCGGCACCCGCCGGTCTCCGGCCGGAACGCCAGCATCCTGAGCAGCGCCATCTCGAAGCCGCCGCGCGCGTCCGGGCGCGAAGTCGAGGTCGCGGCGCGCCATGATCGCGATCTGGTAGAGCAGCTGCAGGTCCTCGGGCGAGAAGCTCGCCGGCGAGCGCCGCGAGCGCCGCGTCCTGCTCCTCGTCCTCGCCGCGCAGGTCCGGCAATCGCCTGCAGCAGCGCCATGCGCTGGATCGCGGCGGCGAGTTCGCCGAGCGCCTGGTCGTAGTCCGGGGCGCGCTCGTCGAGCTGCGCCACGCAGGCCATCAGCGCCGCACCGTCCTGCGCCGCGAGCGCGTTGAGGATCGCCTCGACATGCCGGCGGTCGAGCGTGCCGAGCAGCGCTGCGCACCTCGCTCTCGAGCGCGCGGCCGCCGCCGAAGGCGAGCACCTGGTCGAGCAGCGACAGCGCGTCGCGCATGCTGCCCTCGGCGCCGCGCGCGATCGGCGCGCAGCGCCGCCGGCTCGAACTCGACCTTCTCGGCCTCGGCGATCATCGTGAGGCGCTCCTGGATCTGCTGCAGCGGCAGGCGCCGCAGGTGGAACTGCAGGCAGCGCGACAGCACGGTCACCGGCAGCTTCTGCGGGTCGGTCGTGGCGAGCAGGAACTTGACGTGCGGCGGCGGCTCCTCGAGCGTCTTCAGCAGCGCGTTGAACGAATGCGTCGAGAGCATGTGCACCTCGTCGATGAGGTACACCTTGCAGCGGCCGCGGGCCGGCGCGTACTGCACGTTGTCCAGCAGCTCGCGCGTGTCGTCCACCTTGGTGCGCGAGGCCGCGTCGACCTCGAGCAGGTCGACGAAGCGGCCGGCGTCGATGTCGCGGCAGGCGCCGCACTCGCCGCAGGGCTTCGAGGTCACGCCGCTCTCGCAGTTGAGCGACTTCGCGAAGATGCGCGCGATCGTCGTCTTGCCGACGCCGCGCGTGCCGGTGAACAGGAACGCGTGGTGGATGCGGCCCGAGTCGAGCGCGTTCGTCAGCGCGCGGCGGACGTGGTCCTGCCCGACCAGCTCCTCGAAGGTTCGCGGCCGCCATTTGCGGGCGAGGACGAGGTAACTCATGCGGAGGTCAGGTCTCCTCGGGCCGCGGGTCGAGGAGGCGGCCCGCGCCAGAATACCCCCGGCACCCGGTGTGGCCGCTACCGTTGCTCCCTTCCGGGCCTGGCGGGGTTCGCGGCTGACCGTCGCGAGGGATCCGACGCGAGCCACCATGGAAGCGGCGACTATACCACGCCGGGCACTCGATCAGTCCTTCGGCAGCGGCGGCGGACCGTCCGGGATGTAGGCCTTGTAGACCGCGTCGCCCTTCTTCGCCTTGAACTCGGCCCGGATCTGCCTCGCACCGCCGCCGGCTGCTCGTACAGGTCCACCATCGTCGCCGCCAGCACCTTCGCGGCCCGCAGCAGGCCCTTGTGCCCGATCGACATGCCGCCCGCTGGCGACGACCGGCCAGGCGTGCCAGGGCGTGCCCAGCGGGGAGGTGGCGATGCTGACGGTCAGCGTCGGGACGACCCAGCTCACGTCGCCGACGTCCGTCGAGCCGCCCTCAGCTCCTGGCCCTCGAGCGGCTTGACGCTCGTGGACATGCCCACCTCGGCGACCCCCGTCGCGCGCTGGATCTGCTCGCGCGAATGCCTGCTCCGGCTCGCGTAAGCCGGCGGCCCGAGCCACTGCAGATTCGCCTGCAGCAGGCGCGCGCCGGCCTCGTTCATGAGCACCTCCCAGTTGCCGCCCTGCACCTTCACCGTCGCCGTGGTCTCGGTCATCTCCGCGGCGCCGGCCGCGAGCTTGCGGACCCGCGCAAGCAGCGTTCCACCTCCGAGCGCTTCCAGTCGCGCAGCCAGAGCCAGACCTTCGCATACTCGGGCACGACGTTCGGCACGTCGCCGCCGACACGATCGTGTAGTGCATGCGCGACGTCGGGCGGACGTGCTCACGCATCAAGTTGAGGCCGACGCAGTGAACATCTCGAGCGCGTCCGCGGCGCTGCGGCCATTCCACGGATCGAGCGCCGCGTGGGCCGCCTTGCCGCGAAACTCCACCGCGAGATCCACCATCGCCTGGCTCGAGTTCATGTCGGTCGAGCGTCTCGTCGCCCGGGTGCCAGGCCAGCATGACGTCCACGTCGTCGAACAGCCCGTCGCGCGCCATGTAGATCTTGCCGCCGATGTTCTCCTCGGCCGGCGTGCCGAAGAAGACGACCGTGCCCTTCAGCGGTCCCTTCTCGATCTGTTCCTTGATCGCGATTGCCGCCCCGAGGCTCGCCGCGCCGAACATGTTGTGGCCGCAGCCATGCCCGGCCGCGCCGGGAACGAGCGGCACCTTCTCCGGCACCGCCTTCTGCGACAGCCCCGGCAACGCGTCGTACTCGCCCATGACGCCGATGATCGGCCGGCCCTCGCCATAGGACGCCACGAATGCCGTCGGCATGCCCGCGACGCCGCGCTCGACGCGGAAGCCCTGCTTCGCCGCGTAGTCGGCCAGCGCGGCCGACGACTTGTACTCGCGCAACGCGATCTCGGCATAGGCCCAGATCCGGTCGGACAGGCCCGTCAGCTCGCGCGCGTGACGATCCACCGACTGCACGGCCGCCTGCTTCGCCGCGCTCGGCGACGTCCGCGGCATGGGCCGCGGCGAACAGCGCAAGCGGCCAGCAGCAGCGGACGCCAATCGCGTACTCGTGCACCTTCACGCGCATGCTTCCGCCTCCACCGATTCGACCGATGCTCAGCCGCGGCCCCGATACGGTGCCACGCCCTGGTCCGGGATCCAGAGGCCCGCCGGCGGCCGGCCGGTCTGCCAGAACACGTCGATCGGCATGCCGCCCCGCGGATACCAGTACCCGCCGATGCGCAGCCAGCGCGGCGCAAGGAACTCGACGAGCCGGCCGGCGATCGCGAGCGTGCAGTCCTCGTGGAACGCGCCGTGGTTGCGAAAGCTCGCCAGGTAGAGCTTCAGCGACTTGCTTTCCACCAGCCAGCGCGCCGGGCACGTAGTCGATCACGAGGTGCGCGAAGTCGGGCTGTCCGGTGATCGGGCACAGCGAGGTGAACTCGGGCGCGGTGAACCGCGCCAGGTACAGCTTGCGAGGGTGGGGGTTCGGCACGCGCTCGAGCACCGCCTCGCCCGGCGACGCCGGGATGGCGGCAGCCTGGCCGAGCTGCTTCAGCCCGGCGTAGGCGCCGCCCGCCCGCTTGCGGCGTGCCGCCACGCGTCAGCCCTTCTTGCGCGCGTAGATGCGCTCGATCTCGTCCATGATGCGGTTCATCTCGCGCATCGCGGCGTCGAAAGGCTGCGACGTGGTCATGTCCACGCCGGCGTCCTTCAGCAGGTCGATCGGGTACTTCGAGGAACCCGACGACAGCAGCCTCAGGTACGCGTCGCGTCCCTGCTGCGCCTTGCCGGACTCCACCGCCGGCTTGCCGATGATGTTCTCGGCCAGCGTCATGCCGCCGATCATGCTGGTCGCGTACTGGTAGACGTAGAAGTTGTAGTAGAAGTGCGGGATGTAGGCCCACTCCGACGCGTACGTGTCGGCCACCTTCACCACGCCCTGCTCCGCGCCGTAGTACTGCCTCAGCAGCTTCAGGTACAAGGCGTCGAGCGACTCCTTGGTCAGCGGCTCGCCGCGCTCGACCGACTCGTGGATCAGCAGCTCGAACTCGGCGAACATCGTCTGCCGGAACAGCGTCGTGCGCATCGTGTCGAGGTAGCTCGACAGCAGGAAGAGCCGCTTCGCATCGTCCTTGGTCTGGTCGAGCACGTGATGGAACAGCAGGTTCTCGTTCAGCGTGGATGCGACCTCGGCCACGAAGATCGAGTAGTTCGCCGTCGCGTACGGCTGGTTCGCCGCGGACAGGAACGAGTGCATCGAGTGGCCGGACTCGTGCGCGAGCGTCGAGACCTCCTCCCAGGTGCCGGTGAAGTTGAGCAGCTGGTACGGATGCACGTCGTAGACCATCGTGCTGTATGCGCCCGGGCTCTTGCCGGTGCTCGGGCAGGAAGTCCACCCAGCCCGACTCGTAGCCCTTCGACAGCGCTTCGACGTACGGCTTGCCGAGCGGCGCGAAAGATTCGAGCGTGAGCTTCTTCGCCTGCTCCGGCGTGTACTTGAGCTCGACCTTGTCGACGATCGGCGCGTACAGGTCCTCGTAGCCGAGCTGCGGCAGGCCCATGACCTTCTGGCGCAGCTTCAGGTAGCGGTGCAGCGTCGGCAGGTTCGCGTGCACGTCCGCGATCAGCTGCGTGTAGACCGACTTCGGGATGTTGTACGTGAACAGCGCCGCCTCGAGCGAGCTCGGGAACTTGCGCACGTCCTTGTTGAACACGTGCGACTGCACCTGCGCGTTCAGCGTGGTCGCGAGCGTGCTGCCGAACTCTCCGTAGCGCGTGAAGAACGCCTTGAACACGGCGTCGCGATCCGCCTTGACGGGTGCCGCGCGGAACTTCGTGTAGGCCGCGGCGTCGAGCCGCACTTTCTCGCCGTTCGACAGCGTGACGTCGGGGAACGGAGTTCGGAACTGGTGAACACCGAGCGCACGGTCTCACCAGTACCGGACATCACGCCGGTACGCGCGACGATCTGCTCCTCGGATGGCGACAGCGTGTGCGGCGCGCCGCGCAGGATGTCGTCGAAGAACATGCGGTACTGGCCGAGCTTCGGCTCCGCCGCAACGAAGGAGTCGATCTTCCCGCGGCCGACCGCGATGATCTCCGGCCGCATGTAGGCGGTCGCAGTCTGCAGGTCGGTGTAGACCTGCGTGGCCTCCTGCTTCATCTGCAGCGCGCGGCTGACCCGCGTGTCGGTGTCGTACAGCTGGTTCGCGTAGCTGTAGAGCCGCTCGGTCTTGAGGCTGATCTTCTCCCAGTCCGTCATCGCGGCGAGCAACGTCGCGGGCGAACTGCCGAGCTTGCCCTGCCACTGGCCGAGTTCCGGGATGGCCTTGGCCAGGTCCTGCTTCGCGGCCACCCAGGCGGCCTCGTTCGCGTACAGGTCCGCCAGGTTCCACTTGTACTGGGCGGGTATCTCCGACCGCTCGGCGGCCGGGGCGGCGGGGGCCAGCAGCACGGCCAGCAGGGCCACGGCCGCGCCAAGTCGAATCGCACGCATTTGAGCTCCAGATGGCCTTCAGGCCGCTTGGGAAGCCGGCAGTCTACCTTTGCGGACGCCAGGAGGATAAGCTTGCTGCAGCGCAGCCACAGACCGCGCGAGGTACCGTACCAGGACCATGGCCACCGAATACCGAGTTGGCAAGCCGCCGCGCCGGCTGTACACGCTGATGGAAGGCCGCGGACTGCTCGAGGCGGCATTGCTTCCAGCCTGCCTGCCCTTCCTGCACGGCAGCCCCCGGGGCGACGGGCACCCGGTGCTGCTCGTGCCGGGTTTCACCGCCGGCGACGCCACGCTGGTCGGCCTCGCGATGTTCCTGCGCTCGCGCGGCTACCACGTCGAGACCTGGGGCTTCGGCCAGAACACCGGCTTCAAGCTCAAGTTCGCCCAGGCGCTCGAGCAGAAGCTGCGTTTCCTGCATCACCGCCATCGCCGCAAGGTGAGCCTGGTCGGCTGGAGCCTCGGCGGCGTCTACAGCTTCTACGCGGCGCACAGCGCCCCCGAGTGCGTCCGCACCGTCATCTCGCTCGGCAGCCCGCTGAAATTCGCGGTGGGCGACGTCAAGGTGCCGATGGTGGTCCAGGCGCTTTACCGCTATTTCGCCCACCCGATGGGACCCGTGGCGCACGTCGCCAACGTCCGGGCCAAGATCCTGAAGTCGCCGCCCCCGGTGCCGTCGACCAGCATCTACTCGATGACCGACGGCGTGGTGCCGCCGAGCTCGGCCCAGCTCGACACCAGCGAAGGGCAGCACGAGAACATCTGGGTCCCGGGCAGCCACGTCGGCCTCGGTTTCAACGCGGCGGTGATGTGGATCCTCGCCGACCGGCTGGCGCAGCCCGAAGGCGACTGGCAGCCGTTCCAGCCGACCGGCGTGGTGGGCTCGCTCTACGAGAGATGGCGGCGCTGGTGAAGTCGGCCGCCTGAGTCGGATCGCGCGGCCTCGCCTCACGCCGCCTTGCGGCGTGCTGCCTTTGCGCGCTTGCCCTTCGCCTTCTTCGCCGGCGCCTTGGCCTTTGCGTCCCTGGCCCGCGCCGTCTTGCGGCGCGCCGGCTTGGCACGGTTCGCGAGTTCCAGGTACTCCTGGAACGACTCGCGGATGCAGAGCGCAAAGAACTCCGGGTCCGGGATCTGCTCGCGGCACGAGGTCGGCGAGATGATGATCTTGCCGTCGTAGCTGGTCACGGCGAACACGAGGCCCATGCCGTCCGAGATCGGCATGATCGCCGAGAAGTAGGTCATCCGCGCGCCGTTCAGGTACAGCGGGATCGCCGGCCCCGGCACGTTGGTGATCGTGCAGCTCGACATCGGCGCGCGCTGGCCGATGCCGATCGACGATTCCGCGAGCAGCCGCGCCGACAACGCGAGCGTCGCGGCCGGCGCGTGCTTGGTGATGTCCGTGAGTTCCTTCGCGCCCACGGCCTGCTCGAACTCGTCCGCGCTCGAGGTGTGCTGGTGCACGGAGCGCAGGCGCCGCACCGGATCCTCGATCTCGGTGCCGAGCGGCACGCGCAGCAGGCTGATGCCGCTGCGGCTCGCGGCCGAGGCGTCCGCGTTGCGGATCGACAGCGGCGCGATCGCGACGAGGCTCGGCCCGGGCAGCTCGTCGTGCGTCAGCAGGTAGCGCCGCAGCGCGCCGCCGCAGACGGCCAGCACCGCGTCGTTGACCGTGGCGCCCGGCACGAGATTGCGGATCCGCTTGAACTCGTCGATCGTGAAGCGCCGCGTCTCGAACACGCGGTGCGGCGAGACTTCGGAATTGAAGCGCGTGATCGGCAGGCGCTCGGGGTGCAGCCACACCTCGCGCAACGTACCGAGGACCACCGGGGCGACCTTGCGGATCACCCGGGTCAGCGGCGCGGCCACCATGAACGGCTGCACGACGTTATGGAAAGCCGCGCGGGCCAGCAGCGACATCGAGCCCGGCGGCGAGTCCGGGAACCAGGGCTCGGGCGGCTCCGGATGCGGCGGCTGCGGCGTCGTGTCGTGCAGCAGCGTCGTGATCTCCGCCCCGCCCTTCACGTCGATCGCCGCGTGGTGGATCTTGGTCAGGATCGCGAAGCTGTCGGGCGGCAGGTCGAGGAACGCGTCGAGGCCCTCGACGAGGTACAGCTCCCACAGCGGCCGCGACAGGTCGAGCGGCCGCGCGTGGATCCGCGAGGCCTGGATGCAGAACTGGCGCCAGTCGCCCGGCTTCGGCAGCGCGACGTGGCGGACGTGGTACTCGAGGTCGAAGCGCTCGTCCTCGATCCAGTACGGGTAGTCGAGCTCGAGCGGCACGCGCAGCAGCTTCTGGCGGAAGATCGGCGACAGGTGCAGCCGGCTCTCGACGTGCTTCAGGAAGCCCTTGAACCGCACCCGGCCGCCCGGGGCCGTGGACGGGTCGTAGATGTAGACGAGCGTGATGTTGGAGTTCGCGTGGCCGGTCTCGGCATAGAGGAATCGGGCATCTTCACCGCGCAATTGTCGCATGTCGTGCTCTCGGCTCGATCCGGGGCAGGATCGGCCCGAGTCTAGCATCGCCCGCGTGCGGCTACCGCTGCGGATATCGCATACTCGACGGACCATGTCGCGCGCCATCCCGGTGAACGACCTCCTGTTCCTGTGGCCCGACCGGCAAGGAAGCGCCGGCCAACGTGGGCGTGCTGCTGCTGTTCGAGCCGCCGCCGGGCCGCGGCGCCGACAAGGCCGCGCGCGAGGTCCTGCGAGCCTACCGCTCGACCCCGCCCACCCCGCCGTTCGACGTCGTGCCGGACTCGCAGGTACCCGGGGCCGCGCACTGGCGCGAACCGGCCCGCATCGACATGCGGCGCCACGTGCGGCGCGAGACGTTGCCGGCACCGGGCACGCCGGCCCAGCTGAACGAGCGACTGGCCGAGCTGCATCGCGACATGCTCGATCGCAGCCGGCCGCTGTTCGAGATCCACCTGATCGACGGCCTCGAGTCCGGCCAGCTCGCGCTGTACCTCAAGTCGCACCACGTGAGCTGGGACGGTCGCTCTGCGCTCGCGCGCATCTTCGGCACCTTCACGCCGGGCCCCGGCCCGATCATGCCCGGATTCCACGCCGTCGCGACGGCGACGGCCGCAGCCGCGGAGATCGGGCATCGCAGACAGCCTGCGCACGCTGCTCACCCAGGCCAGCGCGATGCGCGAGCTCTATGCGACGGTCACGAAGAGAGTCGCGGCACTGCGCGCGACGCCCGGCGACTCCCGGGGCAACGCGCCGTTCGCCGGACCCCACACGCGGTTCAACCGGCCGGTCGTGCCCGAGCGAACGCTGGCGCAGTTCTCGTCTGCCGCTGGATGAAATGCGTCGCGTCGGGCGCGCCTGCGGAGGCACGGTCAACGACGTGCTGCTGGCCGTGGTCGACGAGGGCGTCCATCGGCACCTGCGCGTCGCTCGGCGAGCGCGCGGCCGAACCGCTGGTGGCCATGTGCCCGGTGTCGTCGCGCGAGCCCGGCGACGTCGAGATCGGCAACAAGGCGACGACGCTGTTCGTGCAGCTGGGCAGTCCGCGCTCCGGCGTCGACCGGCGCCTGCGCGAGATCATCGCGAACACGACGACTGCCAAGGCCGAATTCGCGCTCGCATGTCGCGCGAGGCGTCGCTGGACTACGCGCTGCTCGCGTTCGGCCTCTGGCTCGCGTCGCACGCGTTCGGCCTCGATGCGTTCACGCGGCCGGTGGTGAACCACGTCGTCTCGAACGTCGGCGGCGTCGAGGGCGAACGCTACCTCGGCCGTTCACGGCTCGTGGGGGCCTACCCGATCTCGATGGTCGCCGACCCGGCCGGACTCAACTTCACGACCTTGTCCCACGACGGACGCATGGACTTCGGCCTGGTCGCGAACCGGGCGGCGCTGCCGGACGCCGCGCCGCTCGTGCAGCACTGCCTCGCCGCGTGGCAGCGGCTCAAGCGCGCCCGGCCGGCTCAGGACTTGACCTTGAGGAAGGCCCCGCCGCGCAAGCGCTCGCGCACACGGCGCATCCCGGCAATCCAGCGACCGTAGTCGTTCGCCTTGTGCTGGAAGAACCCGAGCACCTCGGGGTGCGTCAGGATCAGGAACCGGTCCTGCTCGATGCCGTCCGCGATCGCCGCGGCGGCCTGCTCCACGGTCAGCACGCCGGGCAGCGAGCCCTCGGGCGTCTTCTCGTCGAGACCGGTCATCGCGGTGGCCACGTACTGCGGACAGACGACCGATACCCCGATGCCGCGGTCGCCGTAGGTGATGGCCAGCGACTCGGCGAGCCCGACGGCCGCGTGCTTCGTGACGCTGTAGGCAGTGTCGCCGACCTGGCTCAGCAGGCCCGCAGCGGACGCGACACTCACCAGGTAGCCCGAGCCGCGCTCGAGCATGCCGGGCAGCACCGCCCGGCACGCGTGCACGTGCGCCATGACGTGCACCGACCACATGCGCTGCCAGTCCGCATCGGCCGCCGACAGCGCGTTGTCGAGGTCGAGCGCCTTCACCCCGAGCCCGGCATTCGAGACCAGGATGTCGACGCGCCCGTAGCGGGCCACGGCCGCATCCACGGCCTTGCGCACCGCATCGGGGTCGGCAACATCGCATTGCAGGCCGAGCCCGCCGAACTCGGCCGCAGTCGCCTCGCGCCATCCTGCCGTCGAGGTCGGCGACCACGATGCCGGTCGCGCCGCGCCGCACGAACTCGCGACACAACGCCCGCCCGATGCCGCGTCCTGCGCCCGTCACGAGCGCCACCTTGCCTGCGACCTGCATGGCTCAGAGCTTCAGGAAGCGCGCCAGTTCGAGCTTGCCGATGTGGTTGCGGTGCACCTCGTCCGGGCCGTCGGCGATGCGCAGCGTCCGCGAGTTGGCATACACCCAGCCGAGGCCGAAGTCGTCCGACACGCCCGCGCCGCCGAACAGCTGGATCGCCTGGTCGACCACCTCGCATGCGACGTTGGGCGCGACGACCTTGATCATCGCGATTTCCTTCTGCGCGGCCTTGTTGCCCGCGACGTCCATCTTCCATGCCGCGTGCAGCACCAGGAATCGCGCCTGGTCGATCTTGATGCGCGCATCGGCGATGCGCTCGCGCCACACGCCCTGCTCCGCCAGCCGCTTGCCGAACGCCGTGCGCGGTCAGCGCCCGCTGGCACATCTTGTCGATCGTGCGCTCGGCCGCGCCGATCAGCCGCATGCAGTGGTGGATGCGGCCCGGGCCGAGCCGTCCCTGCGCGATCTCGAAGCCGCGCCCCTCGCCGAGCAGCAGGTTCGACACCGGCACGCGCACGTCCTTGAAATCCACCTCGGAGTGCCCGTGCGGCGCATCGTCGTAGCCGAACACCGGCACCTGGCGCACGACGCGCACGCCCGGGCGTGTCCATCGGCACCAGGATCATCGACTGCTGGCGATGGCGGTTCTCGTTGCTGCGGGTCGGTCTTGCCCATGAAGATCAGGATCTTGCAGCGCGGGTCGCCGGCGCCCGAGGTCCACCACTTGCGGCCGTTGACCACGTAGTGATCGCCGTCGCGGACGATGCTCGCCTCGATGTTCGTCGCATCGGACGAGGCGACCGCGGGCTCGGTCATCGCGAAGCCCGAGCGGATCTCGCCCTCGAGCAGCGGCTTCAGCCACTGGCGCTTCTGCTCCTCGTTGCCGTAGCGGACCAGCACCTCCATGTTGCCGGTGTCGGGCGCCGAGCAGTTGAACGCCTCGGGCCCGATGTGCGAGCGGCCCATGATCTCGCAGAGCGGCGCGTACTCGAGGTTCGTGAGCCCGGCGCCGTACTCGGACTCGGGCAGCCACAGGTTCCACAGCCCTGCGGCCCGCGCCTTCTTCTTCAGTTCCTCGACGACCTTCGTCGGCACCCAGGCGTTGCCGTTGCGCCGGTTCTGCTCGATCTCGTCGTGGAACCGCGCCTCGTTCGGATAGACGTGCTCGTCCATGAACGCCGTGACGCGACGCTGCAGGTCTCGAACCTTGTCGGAATACGCGAAATCCATGGTGTTCTCCTCAGGAAAGCTTGAGCCGCTCGACCTGGCTCCAGGCGAGTTCGGCGAGCGGACGCGCGGCGCGTCCCGTCTGCAATCGCCTCGGCGCTCGAGGCGTTGCCCTGCACCGCCCGGGCCATCACGCCCTGCACGATCGCGGCGATGCGGAACATGTTGTAGGCCATGTAGTACTCCCAGTCGCGCGCGTCGATGCCGTCGCGGCCGGTGCGCCGGCAGTAGGCGGCGACGTACTCGCGCTCGGTCGGAATGCCGAGCGACGCGAGATCGAGGCCGCCGAGCCCGCGGAACACGCCCGGCGGGATTCGCCACACCATGCAGTGATAGGCGAAGTCGGCGAGCGGGTGGCCGAGCGTGCAGAGCTCCCAGTCGATCACGGCGAGGATGCGCGGCTCGACGGGATCGAAGATCACGTTGTCGATGCGGTAGTCGCCGTGGACGATGCGCGTCTCGTCGCCGGCGGGGACGTTCGCCGGCAGCCACGCGATCAGGTTGTCCATCGCCTCGATCTTCTCGGTCTCCGACGCCTGGTACTGCTTGGTCCAGCGCGCAACCTGGCGCGCGATGTACTCGCCCGTCTTGCCGAAGTCACCGAGCCCGACGGCCGCGGGATCCACGCAGTGCAGCGCCGAGATCACGCGGTTGATCTCGTCGTGGTACCGCGGCGCGCTCCGCGGGCGTCATGTCCTGCAGGCGCGGATCCCACAGCACGCGTCCGTCCACGTACTCCATCACGTAGAACATCGTGCCGATGACTGACTCGTCCTCGCAGAGCGCGTACATGTGCGCGACCGGCACGTCGGTGTCCGCGAGCGCCTTCATGACGCGGTACTCGCGGTCCACGGCGTGCGCCGAGGGCAGCAGCTTGCCCGGCGGCTTGCGGCGCAGCACGAAGCTCTGCGTCCCCGCCGTGAGCAGGTAGGTCGGATTCGACTGGCCGCCCTTGAACTGCGATACCTCGAGCGGTCCGCCGAGTGGGCCGACGGTCCTGCCCAGCCAGTCGGCCAGCCGCGGGACGTCGATCGCGTGCTGCGGAGCCACGGGCCTGGTGTTCGTCTGCGTCTCGCTCATGCCAGTGAGTCTCACTTGGTTGACCTGCGCCTGGGCGCCAGCATGCCCACCGGCAGGACGCGCAGCACCGGCGCGACCAGCGCCCACGGCCACATGGGCACGTAGCGATGGCCGACCTTGCGCTCGATCATCCGCGCCATGATCGCTGCGCCCTTCTCGACCGGGATCACGAACGGCCGGCTGGCCGCGCCACGGTTCAGGTCGGTATCGATGTAGCCTGGCGCGAGTTCCGTCACGTCGATCGGCTCGTGGTGCACCTCGGCCCGCAGCGCCTGCAGGTAACGGTGCAGGCCGGCCTTCGCGGCGCGAATAGGCGCCCATGAACGGCATGCCGCGGCTGCCGGCGATCGACGTGATCGCGACGACGTGCCCTCCGCCCTGCGAGCGCATGATCGGCAGCGCCAGCTCGATCGTGGCGATCGCGCCGGTGAGGTCGGTCTCGATCGTACGCCGCGCGAGATCGAACTTGCCCTTGCCGATCGGCACCGAGTAGCCGACTCCCGCGTTCACGACCACGACGTCGAGTCGGCCGAAATCCGTTGCCGCGCGCTGCAGCGCCGTGCCGATGCCGTCGAAATCGGTGACGTCGAGCGCCAGCGGCGAGCACGCGCGAGGCGCCGAGCCCGCGCAGCCTGTCCGCCAGCGACTCGAGGCGCTCGACGCGCCGCGCCGCGATCGCGATGTCGTAGCCGCGACGCGCGAACTCGGCCGCGAGCGCCTCGCCGATTCCCGATGACGCACCCGTGATGAAGATCGACCGCGCCATGCCCAGCTACCCGCGCTAGACACAGTCGTCGCGGCGGGAAAGAAGCTTCGAACCCATCCTACGCATCATACCGGCTGCACATCGGCACCGTGAGGCCGTAGAGTGCGGGGAGCCGGGTGGTGGCCGCTGGCGCGGCACGTGCGATCCGGCGGGGCATCTGCTAGCTTTCGGAGGGCATGGTGAAGACTCCCAGCGTGCTCGACATCGTCCGGCTCCTGCCGTCCCGCGACCTGACCCGCGCGGCGAAGGCGCTGGGCCTGACGCCGGAATCGCTGTTGAAGCGAGTGGGCTCGTTCGAGAGCGCGCTCGGATCCAAGCTCGTGGACACGGCCGCCAAGGCGCTGAAGCCCGGCGAGGCCGGCCGGCTGGTGCTCGACCACGCGAGCCGGATCTTTTCCCAGGCCCGCGACCTGACGCGCGACCTGGAGGAACTGGCCGGCCTGCAGGCGCCCGAGATCGTGTTCGGCACCGACATGTTCGCCGCCGAGCTGCCGCTCGGCATCGCGCTCGGACGGATGGCGACGGCCAATTCGCGGCTGCGCGTCCACGCCGTGGTCGGCGACTTCGAGGAACTGTCGAAGGCGGTGCTCGCGGGCAAGCTCGAGTTCGCGATCGCGGACACGACCAGCGCCGAGCGCCATCCGCAGCGGCTCGCGATCGAGCCGGTCGCCGAGCACCGCGTCTTCTTCTTCGCGCGGCAGGGACACCCGCTCGCGGCCGCGACCGAGCACTCGCTCGAGACCATTGCTGGTCTTCCCGCTCGCTTCCTCCCGCGTGCCGCACCGCATCGCGATGCACATCTCGAAGGCCATGCCGTCGGCCAAGGTGGAGCGCGACACTCGGGCGACCTGTCGCCGAACCTGATGCTCGACAGCTTTCGCCGTAGTGAAGGCTGCGGTGCAGGCCGGAGACGCGATCGGGCTCGCGCCGCTCAGCGCTATCGAGGCCGAGCTCCGGGCCGGAAAGCTCGCGCTGGTTCCGTTCGATGCCCCGTGGCTGCACATGAGCTATGGGCTCTTCTATCCACGCAAGAAGTCGCTGTCGAGGGCCGCGCAACTGTTCGTGACGCAGTTGCGCCAGGTCGAGACGACGATCCAGGAGCGCGAGCAGCGCGCGCTGGCGCGGATGAACCCGCGAGCCCAAGGGTCGCAAGAAGGCAGCGAAGTCGAAGACCGCGAAGTCGGGTCGCTCGGCTGGACGGCCAGCCAGGAAGACCCGGAGACGCTGAGATGAAGAACGCGATCGCCTGCTCGCTCGTCGTGGCCTGCGCGCTGGGCGCACTGATCGGCCTGCCCGCCTCCGCCGCCGAGCCGGCCACGATGCGACTCGACTTCTTCCATACCGGCGGGCAGGGCACCGAAATCTTCGCGACTCGACCGCGTCGTCATCGAGCCGCTGCCATGGCCGGGCAATCCCGCGCGCGCCATCGACGACACGAACCTCGGCGTGTACCGGTTCGAGGTTCGCGAGCCCTCAGGCCGGGTGCTCTATTCGCGCGGCTATGCGTCCGTGTTCGCCGAGTGGGCCAGCACGCCGGAGGCCGGCAAGTCGCATCGGACGTTCGCCGAGTCGCTGCGGTTCCCGGCGCCTGCCGGCCCCGTGGAGATCGTCGTGCAGAAGCGCAATGCGGCACAGGCGTTCGAGACGGTCTGGCGCACGGCGGTCGACCCGGCGGACATGTTCGTGGACCGTGCGCCGCCGCCACGGCAGGAGCCTGCTCGAAATCGAGCGGCATGGCGCGCCTCCCGACAAGGTGGACCTGCTGCTGATCGGTGACGGCTACACGGCGGCCGAATGCGAGAAAAAGTTCCGTCCCGACGCGCAACGCATGGCGAAGGCGCTGTTCGGCCACGAGCCGTTCAAGTCGCGGCGCAACGACTTCAACGTCTGGGGCCTGTGCCCGCCGGCCGCCGAGTCGGGCGTGTCACGCCCCTCGACCGGCGTCTACCGGCGCACGCCCGTCGGCGCGACCTACGACGCGTTCGGATCCGAGCGTTACGTGCTGACGTTCGATAACAGCGCGTTCCGCAACGTGGCGGCCTGGGCCCCTTACGAGTTCGTCACGATCATGGCGAACAACGAGACATACGGCGGCGGCGGCATTTTCGGCGTGTTCTCGACCGTCGCCGTCGACAACGACTGGGCCGACTATCTGTTCGTGCACGAGTTCGGCCACCACTTCGCCGCGCTCGCCGACGAGTACTACACGTCGCCCGTGGCCTACGAGCCGGTGACCACCGTGGTCGAGCCGTGGGAGCCGAACGTCACGGCGCTGCTGAAGAAGGACGAACTGAAGTGGCGCGACCTCGTGGCTCACAGCACGCCGGTGCCGACGCCGTGGCCGAAGGAGGAGTTCGAGGCACGGCAACGCGACTTCCAGGCTCGCCGCAAGCAGATCCGCGCGGAGCGCCGGCCGGAGAGCGAGATGTCCGCACTGTTCCGCGAGGAACAGGGCCTACACGACGCGCCTGCTCGCGTCCGCGCAGACATGCAGGCCAGGTCGGCGCTTTCCAGGGCGCCAATTACGACGCCAAGGCCTATTACCGTCCGCAGCTCGACTGCGTCATGTTCACGCGCGACGAGGTGCCGTTCTGCCGGGTCTGCGAGCGAGCGCTCGACGGCGTGATCGACCTGTACGCGGGACCGTCGCCGCACGAAGTGAGACCCGGCGGGGCCATGCCGCCCGAACGTCGACCTCACGACCGTCTGGAATTTCGCCACCGCGCTGCTGATCGGCGCGCTGCTCGGCATCGAGCGCGAGCGGCACAAGCGCGAGCACGACGAGCAGACGATCGGCGGGCTGCGCACTTTCATCCTGTTCGCGCTGATCGGCGCGCTCGGCGGCTGGCTCACGCTGGCGCTCGACTCGCCTGGATCCTCGCGGTCGCGCTGCTCGCGGCGCTTGCGCCCGTGCTCGCCGGCTACGTCATCTCGGCCCGCACCGCAGCCGGACTGCGCTCGGGCTCACGACCGGAGCTCGCGGCCGTGGCCGCGTGCCTGCTCGGGGCGATGACCACGCTCGGCTACCGCGAACTCGCCGTCGGGCTCGGCGTGACCGTGGCCGCGGTGCTGGCCTACAAGCAGCCGCTGCACGGCCTGGTGCAGCGCCTCGATCGCGAGGACGTCTACGCGGGCCTGCGCCTGCTGATCGCGACGTTCATCGTCCTGCCGCTGCTGCCCGACCGGCCGATCGATCCCTGGGGCGCACTGAACCCCCGCTCGCTGTGGATGCTGGTGCTGCTGATCTCCAGCCTGTCGCTGGTGGGCTACGTCGCCACGCGGCTGCTGGGCGCGGATCGCGGCATTCCGCTCACGGGGCTCACCGGCGGCCTCGTCTCCTCGACGGCCGTGACGCTCGCATTCTCGCGCCAGAGCCGTGACCCGGCGTACGCCGGCGCGGCGCCGCGCGCTCGCGAGCGGCATCCTGCTCGCGTGGGCGGTGATGTTCGTCCGCGTGATCGTCATGGTGCTGGTGGTCAACCGAGAGCTGCTGACCGCGCTGACGCTGCCGTTGGCGTCCATGGCCGTCGTGACTGCTCGCGCTCGCCTGGTACCTGCGCTCGCGCGGCGGAGCCGCGCGAGATCGCCGGACGGCGTGCCGCTGAAGAATCCGTTCAGCCTGACCGCGGCGGCCAGCTTCGCGGCGTTCTTCGCGCTCGTGCTGCTCGTCGTCAAGCTCGCGCAGACCTACGCGCCGGACCGCGGCGTGTACTTCGTCGCTGCGCTCGCGGGCACCACCGACGTGGACGCGATCACGCTGTCGATGGCCCAGTACGCGACGAACGGCTCGCGCGCAGTTGCGGCGCAGGCGATCATCGTCGCCGACGCTGACCAATACGGCCGTGAAGACCGGCATGGTCGCGGCGCTCGGCAGCGCCGAACTGCGCAAGGCGCTGCTGCCCGCGGCGATCATGGTGCTGGCGGCCGGCGGCGGCGCGCTGCTGCTGACCTGAGTCGTGCGAGCGCGACGCGCCTTCCGAAACTACGTATTTTCGTTTGGCGGCCCGGGGCCTATTTCGGGTTCCATTCCCGGAGCACCCGCCAGGGCCGCGCCGGTCGAACTGCAACAAGATCCACCGCAAAGGTAGTGACCATGTCGACCCTGAAGAGAATCTGGGTCCCGCTTGCCGCCGCTTCGCTGGCGCTTGCAACGTTCTCGGCCTACGCGCAGCAGAACACCTTTTCCGCCAAGATGACCGGCGCGTCGGAGTTGCCGGAGCCGGTCCCGTCGAAGGCCACGGCCGAGTTGAAGCTCGTCGTGAGCCCGGATGGCAAGAAGATCAGCTACACGCTGACGGCGACGGACATTCGCAACGCCGCCAGTGCAGACATCCATCTCGGCCCGGACACCGCCAATGGTCCACTGGTCGTGAAGCTGTTCCCGGTCAACGGCGCCACGGCCAAGAAGGGCGACTTCACTGGCGTGCTGGCCGAGGGCTCATTCACGGCCGCGGACCTGATCGGCCCGCTGAAGGGATCGGACCTGTCGGACCTGATCGACCAGATCCGCGAAGGCAACACCTACACGAACATTCACACGAACGACGGCACGGGCGCCCCGAACACGGGCCCCGGCGATTACGAGCACGGCGAGATCCGCGGCCAGATCAAGTAATCAGAGCTTGAACACGCGGGCGGCGTTTCCGTGCAGGAACGCCGCCCGTGTCGTTTCATCGAGGCCGAGCGCCTCGAGCCCCTCGAGCGCCTTCTGCGGCGCGATCATCGGCCAGTTCGAGCCGAACAGCACCTTGTCGCGGCCGTGCGCCTTCAGGTATGCGACGAGCTTGGGCGGGTAGCGCTTCACCGTGTAGGCCGACGTGTCGATGCAGACGTTCGGGTGCTTGGTCGCGACCGCGATCATCTCCTCGGTCCACGGATAGCCGATGTGGCCGCAGACGATCACGAGTTCGGGGAAGTCGATCGCCACCTGGTCGATGTACGGAATCGGACGCCCGACCTCCGAGGGCATCAGCGGCCCGGTGTGACCGACCTGCGTGCAGAACGGCACGCCGAGCTCGCAGCATTCGCCGTACACCGGATAGAAGCGCGCATGCGTGGGCGGCAGCTCCCACAACCACGGCAGCACGCGGATCGCCTTGAAGCCAAGCTCACGGACGCAGCGGCGGATCTCCCTGACGGCATCGCGGGGCCGGCTCAAGTCCACCGAACCGACGCCGACCAGGCGGTCCGGCGCCTCGCGCACGAAACCGGCGACCTCGTCGTTCGAGATCAGCGAGCCACGCGGCCCTTCCCAGGCGCTGATCAGGCTGCGAGTGACGCCGCCCGCATCCATTGCGGCAATCGTCACCGACACGGGCCATTCGGTGACCGTCGAGAGACCTCGAGCGTCGCCGCGCGTCCAGCGCCGCAGCGACTCGAACATCGGCTGATTCAGGTGTCGCGCCGTGGGTGCTGGGCCCACGCGTCGATGATCGCCGTCACGGTCAGTGAGTCCGACGCAACGACCCCTTGCCATGCCGCTCCTGCAGCAGCGCCGTCGCGTACTCGCGGCTCAGGCGCTGGCGCCATGCCAGCATGAACTGGCGCACGGTGACCTCGTCGGAAATCTCTTCGACCACGAGCCCGTCGACCGGCAGCACCTGTTCTTCGTCACATGACTCATCGAGCGGCCGCATGACCCCTCCGTCCACAGCGTCTTGTTATTGATTTGACTGTCAATTGTGACAGGTCGCACATCCGTCGCGGCTGCGGCAAACGCGTATCACTTGGCAATCGTCCCGCAAGTCATCAGGTTGGCGGCCGGATCGTAGGTAAGTCCTGAAGTTGCGACCCCGGAAACACAGAACTGGACTTCGCCAGGTACCCTCGTTCGCGACGAATAGAACGTCGCGAGCCCCGCCGTATCCGTCGTGCGGCTCGTGTCACCGGTCGTGATTACGCCCGACCAGGCGCCCTGGACCGTGGCGCCGGAGACCGGCCGCCCGCCGTCATCCACGACGATGACTTTCGCGATCGCCTGGGTCGCACGCGAATCGATGCTCAAGGATACCTGCTGCACCGACATCGAACTGGCGCCACCCGTCGGCGGTGGCGGCGAAGTCGGCGGCTGCTCGATGACGCAATCCTCGCCCGCCGTGTAGCGAACCCAGTCGTAGACGCCGTGCAGCGCCTGCCCGGGGTAAGTGAAACCGCCGGCCCACAGCGAGGCCGTCTCGTCCACCGGCCAGACGTTCACCATGATCTTCTGCAATGACTCGGTGGCCTTCGGGATCGGGTTCGCGGAGGAATCGAAAGCCTCGTGAACCAGCGTGCCGTCGACGAACCACGCGATGCTCTTCGAGGTCCACCGGAACGCATAGCGATGGAATGCGGCCGCCGCGTCGAATCCGAGGTCGACCAGTTTCTCGTTTCGGGACGCGTACGTGTCGTCGTTCGCCCAGAAATTCAACTGCACCCGTTTCGTGTCGTAGCCCAGGAACTCGACATCGATCTCGTTGTGCTTGCCGTTGCCACCGTTGTCGTACGGGCCGGCGAACGTGAAGAACGCACTGACCACGCCCGAGCGCGGCACGGGCCTGAAACTCGCCTCGTAGCAGCCGTAGCCGTAGTAGCCGGTAGTGCGGTATTCGCCTGATGTGTAGGGCTGGCCGGACGACATGACGTCGTCGAGTCGCAGGTCGAGATAGCCGCCCGCGAAGGTGACGTGATCCGCGCGCCAGCCGTTGTCGAACGGCGAGCCGTTCGCCCAGCCGTCGGCCATTGCCCAGCGAACGCCGTCGAAGGCGGTCAGTTGGTCGGTGAACGAACCCTGCGCAGTCGGGCGTGTGACGGGCTTTCCCGCGTGAGCCGCGGGCGCCAGAACGCCGCCTGCCAGCGCCAGCAACAATGCCATCGTCCCTTCGCGGCATCCGGTGTACATCCCGGTGCCCTCCCCTTGTTGTGCGATCACACCCGCGCAGGGTGGACCTGCATCACAGAGTACTGGAACTGTGACCCAGTTCGCGTCGCTGGTGACATAACGCCCTTGACTCGGGTGCGTTGACCATCGGCGGATTCCGCAATGTCGCCGACGGTCACCGTGGCCTAGACTCCGGACGGTCGGTGCGCGTCCGGGGTGGTCCATGAACAATTATCGCAGCCGATTCTCCGCTATCCACTGCGCGCGATCGGGGCACGATTGCGCTGCTGTTGCTGCTCGGCCTGTGCGCCAGTGATGCCGGGGCGGAGCCACTCCTCACGCGCAACCAGAATCCGCTGCTGCTGCCGTATGGATTGCCGCTGCCACTTCCAGCTCGGCTGCCCGCCAGTGGAACGGGCCGCTATGGGCTCGACGTGAACTGGTCGAACGCCGCCAACCTCGAGACGTCGGGTGCAAGTGAGTTCACGCTGGACAGCGAGACCGTGGACGTGCGGCTGCGCCTCGAGCATGCGTTCGGCGACCGATGGGCCGCGATGATCGAACTGCCGTGGCGCAGCCTGAGCGGCGGCACGCTCGACGGATTCATCGAGAACTGGCACGACCTGTTTGGGCTGCCGGAGGGGCCGCGGCGGCGCATGCCGAAGGACCGTCTGCTCATCGACTACCAGCAGTCGGGCGAGACTCTGCTGCACGTGGACGACAGTGGCTCGGGAATCGCGGACATTCCGCTCGGCGTCGGCTACCAGCTGTTGTCGTCCGATGAACGGGCGCTCTCGACCTGGCTGACGGTGAAGGCGCCGACCGGCGATTCGGACGACCTGCTCGGCAGTGGCGCCCTGGACGTCGCCTTGAGCATTGCGGGAGAGATGCAGCTCGCGGAAAAGTGGCAGCTGTTTGGCCAATTGGACGGGGTGTGGCTGGGGGACGGTGACATCCTGCCGCAGTACCAGCAGAGCTTCGTCGTGGCCGGCCTCGCGGGCCTCACCTGGAACGCGTGGCGCGCGCTCGACTTGACGGTGCAGTTCTACGCGAACTCACAGGTCTTCGACGTACCGGTCACCGGGCTGTCGGGAGATGCGGTGATCCTGAGCTATGGCGGCACCTGGCGCACCGCAGGCGGCTGGCGCTTCGACTTCGGCATGAACGAGGACATCGAGGTCGACGCGTCGCCGGACGCGACGTTCTACGTCCTGGTGCAGAAGGGGTTCTGACGCCGCAGCCCGTCATTCGGGCTCGAGTTCACGCACCCGCCGACGCAGTGCCAGCAGCGCGGCCTGTTCCCAGCCGTGATCCTGCGGGTCGCCGGTTGCGGACTCAGCGTCGCTCGACAGCGACTCGACCCGCCGCGCGACGCGTCGCAGGACGATCGTTTCCCAGCTGTCCGAATCCAGGCTGCCACGCGAGCTGATCGCGCCGGTCGGCGACCGGGACTTGATCAGGTTCGCTGGTTTTCTGCTTTACTGTCACCGGGACACTCTGTGCCCTCATTGTCACAAAGGTAGTGCCGGCCGCGGCAGCACGCTGCGAACGACGTCACACCAGCAGCGGAAGCCCTCCATACACGCACCGCAGGACCCGGCAACGATGACAACGACGATCCCCCAACTGAATGAGCGCCTGCCGGACCTTTTCGACTTCGCCCGGACGCTCGCCCGGCAGATCGAAACAGACGAGTTGCGCGACGGGGAAGATCTGCTGCGGCGGATCCGGGATTTCTACACCGAGGAGCGGATGCAACGCATTGATGCCGTCGCGCCCGGATGGCGGGCGATGGCTGCGCTGGCGGATGGCGCTACGCGAAACCACATCACGCAGGTGTTGATCGCGTTGCAGCTCTTGCCGGAGTACCGGCTGGCTTCACGCGACCTGCAGGCAATGCTGGAGTGGACGGTGCTTTACCACGACCTCGGCAAGCAGGTCGTCGCCGGGCAGCGCGACTCGCTGCATGCATTTCGATCCGCGACGATGGCGGCGCGGACGCTGCCGACCGTAGGCTTCCCTACTGGCCCGGAGTACTCCGCAGCGCTCGACCCCTGGACGCGGCGCGTGCTGGGTGCTGCGGTTCCCTCGCCCGACGGCAAGGGACCGATCCAGGACAATCGAGTGCTGCCCGAAATCCTGCAAGGCATCGATCGCCTGTTCGGCGGGAACTCCGCGGCCGCGCTGATCGTGCAGGCGATCCTGCTGCACCAGTCGCTGAACGTGGTTCCGGAATGGCCGAATCCCGGCAGCCTCACTGATTCTGAAATACCGCATTGCATCCGTCCGGCATTGCTGCCGTTGCTGGAAGCGATGATGCTGGTGGACAGCGATGCGTGGCAGTTGTTCGAGCCGGAGAGCAAGGCAAAGTATCGGCGCAGCACGCTGGACGTCTTCGCCAGCGTGCGGCGAGTGGTTCGGGGTTGATTTGCCGCAGCGGTCGATGTCCTCGGTCGGCTGGGCCGCATCTCGGTAGTACGCAGATTCCGTCGGCGCTCTGCCGCGTCGGCCTGTTAACTTTGGATAGTGATGATGCAGCCGAGTGCCGCTGCTGCCCAGACGCCCAGTGTGCGCAGCTGGAGTCGCGCGATTGTCGTCGTGCTGATCTGCACGTCGGCCGCCCTGTTGTTGTCGATCGACGCGGTCTACGGCGCCCTCCAGCGAGTGCTTTCGGCCGCAGAGCCGCTGATTGCCGGGCACCCGTACCTGGGTGCTGTCGTATTCGTGGTGCTCGCCGCCGTGTCGGCAATCCTTGCGTTCTTCTCGAGCGCACTGCTGTTGCCAGCGGCTGTGTACGCGTGGGGCAACACTGTCACCCTCGGTCTGCTGTGGCTCGGCTGGCTGTTGGGTGGCATGTGCACCTACGCGCTGGGTCGCGGGTTGCGCAGACCGCAAGGAAAGGCGCCAAGGACCTCCAAGCAACTTGATTTCTACCTGCAGCGTGTTCAGGGCGAAGTCACCTTTGCCCTGGTACTGCTGCTGCATCTTGCAATGCCGTCGGAAATCCCAGGGTACCTGTGCGGATACCTCGGCGTGCGTCGCCGCATCTACGTCTCGGCCCTGGCCCTGGCTGAACTGCCTTTCGCCGTCGGCGCCGTGATGCTCGGTGATGGCGTAGTCAATCGCCAGATCGGCTGGCTGGTCGGGTTCGGCCTGATCGGCGCAGCGCTCAGCTTGTGCTCCTTGTGGGTGCTGCACAGGCGGCTCGATCAGTCATCGTGACTCACGCTTCACGCCCGCCCCAGATCGGGGGCGGGACGCCTGGCAAGTCACCATCAGTCCAGCGGCAAGCGGTGCGCGCTGGCAGTCGTCATGCGAACTGCTGCTTGCGGTCGGCCGTACAGGCGCATTCATTGCTTCGCATGTTGCGAGCCGCGACCCGGTGCGGGGCTCGATCTACCCGCTGCTGCTGGTGCTGTTCGCGTTCATGCCGGCTATGCTCAGCGGAAATCGTCGCCATTCGTGACCTCCCATGAAATCAACGCTGCCGATCGCTGGAGCTGCGCTCGCCTGCCTGCTCCTGGGAATCGTTTCGTGCAAGATGGCACCCCAGGCGATCGGGCCACGCGCCACTGTCGACCGCTTTCTCGACTTCTACTTCCACAAATACGGATCGGGCCTGCCAGACGCTGCCCAGCGCGCCACGCTGCGCCCCCTGCTGACGGACGGCCTGGCCGAGGCACTCGAACGCGCCGCCGTGGCCGAGCGCTGCGCCAACGAACAGGCACATGGACAGGAGCCTCCGCTGATTCAGGGTGACATCTTCAGCTCTCTTTTCGAAAAGGCTACAGCGGTCGTCGGCATCGACCAGGGCGTGGCGGAAGGACAGCGGCTGACTTATCGACTTCATTTCGAATGGCGCGAACCGGGTGTGGCCGAAGCATCGGTCCTGTGGACTGACGAAGTTGCGTTGCAGGCCGTCGATGGGCACTGGCTGATCGATGATTTCGTCCATGGCGGCGACTGGCAGTTCACCGTGAAGGGATCGATGAAGAAGATGCTGCTGGACGTTGAGGAACTCTGCTCATCGCCACGACGATGACGAGCGGGGACCGCATGGCGCTGCTCACTGTTGCCTTGTTGATCTCCTCGCTCCCAGGTGCCGCGGTGCCTGATTGAGCGAGCCGAAGAATCGCTCTCCGGCCCGATGTCGTCCTACACCGTTCAGCATCAGGAACACGGGATACTCGACGTAGCGCCAGTGGTCCCCAGCTTTGGTGAAGTGCAGCCCGTACCAGGCGGAGAGTCATCGGGTGGGCTGCCCCGAAGCTGGCCGGACGTCGCTGAGCATTTTTCGGACTGGAACTGCTCACAACAAGAAGCCCATCACTCCGACTGGCCTCTTGCTGCGTTGAGCGTGTCGCTTACGCTTTGCGTCGCCGGCTCAGCCCCCGGCACATGGCCGGGCTCGAAGTAGCCACCGGCATCGTAAAGTGCAGACTACGGAGATGGCTTCACCGCCGGCGTGAGCAGCACCGCGACGCTCGCCCCACCCGCCCTGTAGCCGTGCGCGACAATCTGCCCGAGGTCATTGATACCCTCTGCCACCTGCAGGGTCCAACCCAGGGCGGGATCGATCAGGCTGTTGAGGTCCTGCAACCCCTTCGTCTTGTCCCAAATGAACGCGCGCCCGTCCTGGCCGAAGTGAGCGTAGCCGACGACGATGCCGGCGTTATTGATGGCCTCCGGTTCGCTGTACCCGGCCACCAGCGACTGCATGACGCCTCCGCGATACAGGAAGCCGGTGAGTCCGGGATAACCCTGGGGCGGAGTCCACATCCCGATGACGTCATTGGCATCGTTGATCCCGCTGACCGAGTCGACCGCGACTCCACTGACGTCGGCCATGGCACCACCGCTGTAAATGAACGCATGACGCTCACCATTCGCGATCGTCGACGCACCTGCCACCGCGCCGTTCTCGTTGATCGCCGACGCCTGGCTCCAGTCGCCGCCGAGCGTGCCGAGCGAACGCATCTGCCCGTTCTCGTACAGGAACGCGCGCACGAAGCCGTCCTTGTCGTCCGACCGGCCGACGACCTGTGCGGCATTGTTGATGCCCGTAGCTTCGCTGGTCAGCCCACCAAGCGTGCCGAGGTCCTTCATCGTGAGGAACACGAACAGGAACGCACGTGAAAACCCCTGCGCATCGTTCGAGTTGCCGACCACGTCCCCGAAGTCGTTGACGTCGCGGCCATAACTCGCCTTGCCGCCCAGCGTGCCGATGTCGATCGAGTCCCGACCGTTGAAGACGAACGCGTGCGCGACGTCTGTCGCGTCGAAGTACGAGAAACCTGTCGCCATCCCCATCTTGTTGACGCTGCTCGGTTCGACGTACCAGCCACCCAGTGACGGGATCTCCGTCACGGAGTACCAGGCGGCGGCCGTAGCCGAACTGACGACGATCAATCTCGACGTCGTACCGACGCCGCCCCGGTCGTCCGTCACCTTCAGCCCCACGTTAAAGCTGCCGCCGTTGACGTAGGTATGCTGCGTGTTCAGACCGGTGCCACTCGCGCCGTCATCGAACGTCCACTCGTAGGTCACGATCGAACCGTCCGGGTCACTGGATGCCGACGCGTTGAACGACACGGTGAGCGGTGCTGAGCCGCTGGTCGGCGCGGCCGTGAACGCTGCGGTCGGTGGCGCATTTGCGGTGACCGTGATGGTTCGACTGGCCGTCCCGGTTGCACCCTTGCTGTCCGTGACCGTGAGCGTCACGGTGAAGCTGCCGGCCGACTGGTAGACGTGGCTGCTTGTCGCCCCCGCCGCCACGGCCGAGCCGTCGCCGAAATTCCACGCGTACGCCGCGATTGTATTGTCCGGGTCACTGGATGCCGACGCATCGAACGTCACGGTGAGCGGTGCCAGGCCGCTGGTTGGCATGGCCGTGAACGCTGCGGTCGGTGGCGCATTTGCGGTAACCGTGATGGTTCGACTGGCCGTCCCGGTTGCACCCTTGCTGTCCGTGACCGTGAGCGTCACGGTGAAGCTGCCGACCGACTGGTAGACGTGGCTACTTGTCGCCCCCGCCGCCACGGCCGAGCCGTCGCCGAAATTCCATGCGTACGCCGCGATTGGACCTTCCCGGTCGACCGACGCCGTCGCGTCCAGTGCAACCGGCAGCGGCGCCACGCCGGACGACGGACTCGCCGCAAAGGACGCCGTTGGTGGAGTGTTCTTGGCATGTCCACCGCCGCCTCCGCCACAGGCGCAGGCCAGTACGCAAAGAGCCGCCAGCGCGACCGCTCTTGCGAACGGCCGACAGGTTCTTGTCGTCCACATGCTGAATCTCCTTTAGCGACGTCGCGCCGCGGCCGGCCATGCGACCCGAAGCCGCGGGCCTAAGGCCGCAGCCGCGTCGCCAGCCGGGACTCGACGTTCCCTGTCCTCCCGAACGCCAATATGATCCAGGCAATCGCTGATGCACAATTGGTACAAATCAGGCGCCTGTGTTTGCAGTCCCCGAGCTGCTTCGTCATTGGCAGCCGGCAGCGGGTCGCCCCGGTAGGGTGCCCGCAACGTCTCCAAGATCGTGGATCTGCAGATAGATGCGGGCCGTGTCTTAAAGCACTTGGTCTCATTGACCATTCACGATCTTCTCGGCGCACAAGTGCAAACGCCCCTTGCGGGGCGTTCGTGTTTTCTGGCGGAGAGGGAGGGATTCGAACCCTCGGAGGCCCTTCGCCCTCGCCGGTTTTCAAGACCGGTGCATTCAACCGCTCTGCCACCTCTCCGTTCTGAACTATCCGCGTATCAGTTCCGCCCCGCCCATGTACTTCCTGAGCGCCTCGGGCACGACCACGCTGCCGTCCGCCTGCTGGTAATTCTCCAGCACCGCCACGAGCGTGCGACCCACGGCCAGGCCCGAGCCATTCAGCGTGTGCACCGGCTCCGGCTTGCCCGTCGCCGGGTTGCGCCACCGCGCCTGCATGCGCCGCGCCTGGAACGCCTCGCAGTTGCTGCACGAGGAAATCTCGCGGTACTTCTGCTGGCCCGGCAGCCAGACCTCGATATCGTAGGTCTTCGCGCTGCCGAAGCCCACGTCGCCGCTGCACAGCGCCACGACGCGGTACGGCAGGTCCAGGCCCTGCAGCACCTTCTCCGCGTTGCCCGTCAGCTCCTCGAGCGCCGCATACGAATCCTCGGGCCGCACGATGTGCACGAGCTCGACCTTCTCGAACTGGTGCTGCCGGATCATGCCGCGCGTGTCCTTGCCGTACGAGCCGGCCTCGGAGCGGAAGCACGGCGTGTGCGCGGCGTACTTGCGCGGCAGCGTGTTCGCCTCGAGGATCGACTCGCGCGCGAGGTTGGTGACCGGCACCTCGGCGGTCGGGATCAGGAACAACTCCTGCTCACCGGAGACCACGCGGAACAGGTCCGCCTCGAACTTCGGCAGCTGCCCCGTGCCCACCAGCGACTGGCGCGCGACGAGGTACGGCGCGTACACCTCGGTGTAGCCGTGCTGTGTCGTGTGCAGGTCCAGCATGTACTGGATCAACGCGCGATGCAGCCGCGCGACCCCGCCCTTCAGCACGACGAAGCGCGCGCCCGAGATCTTGCCGGCCGCCTCGAAGTCGATCAGCGACAGCTTCTCGCCGATGGCGACGTGATCGAGCGGCGCGAAGTCGAATTCGCGCGGCGTGCCCCAGCGGCGCACCTCGACGTTCGCCGTCTCGTCGCGGCCCTCGGGCACGCTGTCGTGCAGCGTGTTCGGCAGGCCGAGCACGATTTCGTCGAACTCCGCCGCCGCCGCGGCCTGCTCCTTCTCGAGGCTCTCGAGCTTGCGTGCCAGGGCCTCGCCCTCGGCCACCAGCGCGGTGATGTCCTCGCCCTTGCCCTTCGCCATGCCGACCTTCTTGGCGTGGGCGTTGCGGGCCGCGCGTGTCTCGTCGGCTGCGACCTGCGCAGTCTTCCGGCGCTCCTCGAGCGAGCGGAACCGCTCGACGTCCAGCACGAAGCCGCGACGCGCGAGATTGCGGGCGATGGCTTCGGGATCGGTGCGGAGCAGCTTGGCGTCGAGCATGGTCGAGTCGTCCTGGGCGCGGAAACGGGGTCAAAGAGGGTGAATTGTACGAGAAACAGGGGACATTCTGGATTTCGGCTCGACATGCCGGAAATCCAGAATGTCCCTGTCCGCCGCGCCAGCGCCTCGCGGATCTTGATCTCGAGGCCGCGGTCCACGGGCTCGTAGTAGCGCACGGGCGTCATCTCGTCCGGGAAGTACTTTTCCCCGGCGGCGTACGCGTCCGGCTCGTCGTGGGCGTAGCGATAGCCCTTGCCGTAGCCCAGCCCCTTCATCAGGCCGGTCGGCGCATTGCGCAGCCGCAGCGGCACGTCGAGCGTCCCGTTCTGCTTCGCATCCTGCATCGCGGCACCGAACGCGACATAGACGGCGTTGCTCTTCGCGGCGCACGCCATGAACACGACGGCCTGTGCGATCGCGAGTTCGCCCTCGGGGCTGCCGAGCCGCTCGTACGTTTCGCAGGCCTGCAGCGCGAGCGCGAGCGCACGCGGATCGGCATTGCCGATGTCCTCGGACGCCATGCGCAGCACGCGACGCGCGATGTAGCGCGGGTCGCAGCCGCCGTCGAGCATGCGGCAGAGCCAGTACAGCGCGGCATCCGGATCGGTGCCGCGCACCGCCTTGTGCAGCGCCGAGATCTGGTCGTAGAACTGCTCGCCTTTCTTGTCGAAGCGCCGGTAGCCGCCCGCCGACACCTCGGCAGCGATCGCCTCGCGTGATCGTGCCCTCGCCCGCGCGGGCCAGCTCGAGCGCAATCTCGAGCAGGTTGAGCGCGCGTCGCGCATCGCCGTCCGCGGCGCGCGCAAGGGTCTCGAACGCCTCGGGATCGATCCCGACGTGACCGCCACCCGCGGCCGCCTCGTGTTCGAGCGCGCGCTGCAGCACGACTTTCGACGTCGTCGGCCGTCAGCGAGCGCAGCACGTACACGCGGGCCCGCGACAGCAGTGCGCTGTTGATCTCGAACGACGGGTTCTCGGTCGTGGCGCCGATGAAGCACACGGTGCCGTCCTCGACGAACGGCAGGAACGCGTCCTGCTGCGACTTGTTGAAGCGGTGCACCTCGTCGAGGAACAGCACGGTCTGCCGCCCCGATTCGCGGCGCAGTACCTGCGCCTGCTCGACCACGGCGCGCACGTCCTTGACGCCGGCCATCACCGCGGAGAGCGCCACGAACTCGGCATCGCAGGTGCGGGCGACGAGCCGCGCGAGCGTGGTCTTGCCGGTGCCGGGCGGGCCCCACAGCAGCATCGAGTGCAGGCTCCGGCCCTCGAGCATGCGTCGCAGAGGCTTGCCGGGCGCGAGCAGGTGCGACTGCCCGACGAACTCGTCGAGGCTCGCCGGGCGCATCCGGTCCGCGAGCGGCCGCCAGCCTGCGTCGGACGTCGCGTTCATCGCCGCGCCAGCCACGACTCGACCCTGAGCGCCCAATGGCCGGTCAGGCCGAGCGCGATCGCGAGACCGACGAGGACCCCACCGTGTTCGCGAGCATGTCGAGCGCCTCTGCGGACCGGCCGACATTCATCACGCCCTGCAGCACCTCGATCGACAGCGCCGAGCGCCAGCAGGCCGCAGACGACCACCCAGTAGCGTTCGCGGGCCACGAGGCCGGTGAACCACAACGCCAACACGACGTATGCGCTCAAGTGCTCGAGCTTGTCGAAATTGTGCGGCACGCGTCGGCCCGAAATTGGGCTGCAGGCTCGCGAAGATCACCGCAGCCAGCAGGACCGCGCTGATCGCGACCCAGAGGCGCCGGTATCGCAGCGGAAGCATCGTTGCCTAGGGCTTCGCGTCGCCGATGACGTCGGCGCCCGGCGGCGGCTCGAACTTGAACAGGCTCGCGTCCAGCTTGACGTTGCGCCGGACGCTGCTGAAGTCGAGTGCCGTCGTCTGGCCGAGCTTGTCCGCGAGTTCCATCGCCGCGAGTTCCCCGGCGGCATTGAAGCCGAGGCTCACCTGCTCGAAGTCGGTCGCGCGATCCTTCGGCACGAGCCGGCACCAGGTCCACTTGCCGTCGGTCTGGCACGGACCACCGGTGAAGCTCGCGCCGACCTTGCCCGCGCCCGAGAGCAGCATCGCAGGCGTCGAACCGAGTCCCGCCTGCAGCGGCCGCACGGTCACCTGCGCCAGGTCGCTGTCGTACAGCCAGAGCTTGCGGCCGTCGGCCACGATCACCTGCACGTACGGCTCGCGGTAGTCCCAGCGGAACCGGTCAGGCCGCGAGATCGACAGCTTGCCGGTCGCGCGACTCTTGATCTGCCCTTCGCGACTGCGCACCACCTGCACGAAATCGGCCGACAGCGTCTTCAGCGAACCGAGGTACTGCTCGACGCGCGCGACCGAGTCGTCGGCAGCAGCCGCCGACATTCCCGCCGTCAGCAGCAAGCCGCTGAGCAACGCTCGCCGGAAATCTGCGCGCGCGCATCCGCAGGATCAGTCCACTTCCGGCGGCGGCGGAGCGAGCACCTCGCGGCTGCCGTTCGACTGCAGCGGACCGACGAGCCCGGCCGCCTCCATCGCCTCGATCATCCGCGCGGCGCGGTTGTAGCCGATCTTGAGCCGGCGCTGCACGCCCGAAATCGACGCCTTGCGGCTCTCGGTGACGATCTTCACCGCCTCGTCGTAGAGCGGATCCTGCTCGGGATCGCCGCCGCCCTCCTCGCCATTGCCCGATTCGCCAGGCAGGCCCGGGATCGGCGCGGACGGCCCCTCGAGGATCTCGTCGAGGTACACCGGCGGGCTCATCGCCTTCAGCCGGCCGACGACGCGATGCACTTCCGGATCGGAGACGAACGCGCCGTGCACGCGCACCGGCAGCGACGTGCCGGGCTGCAGGAACAGCATGTCGCCGTGGCCGAGCAGCGCCTCGGCGCCGCTCTGGTCGAGGATCGTGCGCGAGTCCACCTTGGCCGACACCTGGAACGCGATGCGCGTCGGGATGTTCGCCTTGATCAGGCCGGTGATGACGTCCACCGACGGGCGCTGCGTGGCGAGGATCAGGTGGATGCCCGACGCGCGCGCCTTCTGCGCGAGCCGCGCGATCAGTTCCTCGACCTTCTTGCCGACGATCATCATCAGGTCGGCGAGCTCGTCGACGATGACGACGATGAACGGCAGCGGCTCGAGCACCGGCACCGAGTCCGGGTCGCCGCCCGGCGGCAGCCGCTTCATCTCGATCGGGTCGCGCATCGGCTTGCCGGCGTCGGCGAGTTCCTTCACCTTGCGGTTGAACCCGGCGAGGTTGCGCACGCCCGCAGCGGCCATCAGCTGGTAGCGGCGCTCCATCTCGGCCACGCACCAGCGCAGCGCGTTCGCCGCCTGCTTCATGTCGGTCACGACCGGCGCCAGCAGGTGCGGGATCCCCTCGTACACCGAGAGTTCCAGCATCTTCGGGTCGATCATGATCAGCCGGACCTGCTCGGCCGACGACTTGTACAGCAGCGACAGCACCATCGCGTTGATGGCCGTCGACTTGCCCGAACCCGTCGTGCCGCCGACCAGCAGGTGCGGCATGCGCGCGAGGTCGGCCACGACCGGGTTGCCGCCGATGTCCTTGCCGAGCACCAGCGCGAGCGGGGAGGCCATGTCGTCGTAGGCCTTCGACTTGATGATCTCGCCGAGCGTCACGATCTCGCGCGTCTCGTTCGGGATCTCGAGGCCCATCGTCGACTTGCCCGGGATGATCTCGACGACGCGCACGCTCACCGCGGACAGCGCGCGCGCGAGGTCCTTCGCGAGGTGCGAGATCTGCGCGACCTTCACGCCCGGCGCGGGCCGCAGCTCGAAGCGCGTGATCACCGGGCCCGGGTGCACCTCGACGACCTCGGCCTCGACGCCGAAGTCGCGCAGCTTCAGCTCGACGAGTCGCGACATCGCCTCGAGCGCCTCGGGCGAATAGCCGCCCAGTCGCGGCGGCGCGTCGTCGAGCAGCGAGAGCGCCGGCAACTCGGTGGAGCCCGGGCGCTCGAACATCGACACCTGCTTTTCCTTCTCGACGCGCTCGCTCTTCTCGACCTTCGGCGCAATCGCCTCGATCTTCGGCGGCTTGCGCTCGGCGGCCTTCTTCTGCTCCTCGCGCACGACTTCCTGGCGCGCCTGCTTCACCTCGCGCCCGACCTTCTGGTCCTGCGCGGTGGCGATGCGCCCCTTGATCCAGGCGATCGCCGTCGAGCACGCCGCGCCCGATGCGGTCCATCACGTTCAGCCACGAGATGCCGGTGAACAGCGACACGGAGCCGAGCCAGACGGCGAGCAGCAGCAGCGTCGCGCCGAGGAAGCTCAGCGACTTCGCGAGCCCGTCGCCGACCAGCGCGCCGAGCACCCCGCCCGCGGTGTTCGGCAGCGAGCCGCCCGGAGAAATGCAGCGTGGCGAGGCCGCAGCTGCTCGCGAGCGCCAGCACGAAGCCCGACGCCGCGGATCGCAGTGGTCCGGCGGTCGATCGGCTCCTGGCTGCGCCGCTCCTGGAACAGCGCCCAGCCGGCGAAGCCGAGCATGATCGGGAACAGGAATGCCGGCGCGCCGAACAGCACGAAGAACAGGTCCGACAGCCACGCGCCGAACGGGCCGATCAGGTTCGTGACCGGACCGGGCTGGCCGGTGGACGAGAAGGCCGGATCGGCGCGGTCATAGCTCGCGAGCGCCACCAGCAGGATCAGGCCGAGGGCGCCGAAGATCCACAGAGCACTCTCGCGGAGTCCGCGCGCGACGCTGGCCGATGCGGCCGTCGCCTCGCGCTTCGATTCAGTTCGGGCCACCAGAGATCACCTGAAAGCTCAATACTTTCGCGTAAGCGTATGAAGTTGCGCAGATTACCGGGATGGCTCGGCGGGCGCCACAGCGCCGGGCAGACCGGCCGGCGGCGGCTCCACGGCGGGCGCTTTGCCGTACGGCGGGTAGTTGCTTACCATGCCGCGCCCCACCCGGACGCGACGCGCCAACGAGCGAGGAAGTATACATGAGCGATCCCCGTCACTCGCGGCTGATCATCCTCGGTTCCGGACCCGCCGGCTACGCGGCGGCCGTCTACTCGGCGCGCGCCAACCGCAAGCCGCTGCTGCTCACCGGCATGGAACAGGGCGGCCAGCTGATGACCACCACCGAGGTCGACAACTGGCCGGGCGACCCGCACGGCCTCACGGGCCCGGGGCTGATGGAGCGCATGCGCGAGCACGCCGAGCGCTTCGACACCGAGATCGTGATGGACCACATCAACGAGGTGGACTTCAAGCGCCGCCCGCTGCTGCTGAAGGGCGACCGCGGCGACTACACCTGCGACGCGCTGATCATCGCGACCGGCGCCAGCGCCCGTTACCTCGGCCTCGACTCCGAGCAGGCGTTCCGCGGCCGCGGCGTGTCGGCCTGCGCGACCTGCGACGGCTTCTTCTTCCGCGGCCAGCGCGTCGCCGTGATCGGCGGCGGCAACACCGCCGTCGAGGAAGCGCTGTACCTCTCGAACATCGCCTCGCACGTCACGCTGGTGCACCGCCGCGACAAGCTGCGCGGCGAGAAGATCCTGCAGGACCGCCTGTTCGAGCGGCAGAAGGCCGGCGTGGTCGACATCGTCTGGAACCACACGGTCGAGGACGTGCTCGGCGACGACACGGGCGTCACCGGCCTGCGCGTTGCGGCGACGGACGGCTCGGGCACGCGCGACATCGCGGTCGCCGGCGTGTTCATCGCCGTGGGCCACACGCCGAACACGCAGATCTTCGAGGGCCAGCTCGAGATGAAGGGCGGCTACATCACCGTGAAGTCGGGGACCGAAGGCGGCGCCACCGCGACCAGCGTGCCGGGCGTGTTCGCCGCGGGCGACGTGGCGGACCACGTCTACCGCCAGGCGGTCACGTCGGCCGGCACCGGCTGCATGGCCGCGCTCGACGCCGACAGGTACCTCGAGCAGCTGGACGCCGGTTCGCACTGAGCACACGGGCCCCGCGCCCGATGCGCATGCAGGCGCGAGATCGTCGAGCGCATCGCGGATGTGCCTGCCGAGGCCTGGGACGCGCTCGACCCGTCCGCCAACCCGTTCCTCCGTCACGCGTTCCTGGAGGCTCTCGAATCGTCGGACTGCGTCGGCGGCGACACGGGCTGGATCCCCCGCCACCTCGTGCTGCGGGACGACGGCGGGCGGCTGGTCGGGGCCGTGCCGCAGTACCTGAAGCTGCACTCCTGGGGCGAGTTCATCTTCGACTGGAGCTGGGCGCAGTCGTATGCGCGCGCCGGGCTCGACTACTACCCGAAGCTGCTGTCCGCGGTGCCGTTCACGCCGGTCACGGGCCCGCGGCTGCTGCTGGGCCCGGACGCCGATCCGGAACTGCGCCGCGCTCTCGCACGCCTGCTGATCGAAGCGGCGCGCCAGGCCGGGGCGTCGGGCGCGCACGTGAACTTCACCGACCGACGCCGACCAGTCCGCGCTCGAGCAGGCAGGGTTCCTGCGGCGCCACGACTGCCGCTTCCAGTGGCGCAACCGCGGCTACCGGGACTTCGACGACTTCCTCGACGGCTTCCGGTCCGACAAGCGCAAGAAGGCGCGGCGCGAGCGCCGGCGCGTCGAGGAAGCCGGCATGACTTTCCGCACGCTGCAGGGCGCGGACATCGACGCCGCGCTGTGGAGGACGATCTTCGGGTTCTCGGAGCACACGTTCCTGCGCCACGGCAACGCGCACTACCTGAACGCCGGATTTCCTCGGACGTCGTCGCGCGCCGCATGCCCGAGTCGATCATGGTCAAGCTCGCGGAGCGGCACGGCACGCCGGTCGCGGCGGCGATCTTCTTCCAGGGCGGCGGCCGGCTGTACGGCCGCTACTGGGGCGCGGCCGAGAACGTCGACAGCCTGCACTTCGAGGCCTGCTACTACCAGGGCATCGAGTACTGCATCGAGCACGGCCTCGAGACGTTCGACCCCGGCACGCAGGGCGAGCACAAGCTCGCGCGCGGCTTCGAGCCGACGCTCACCTGGTCGGCCCACTGGCTCGCGCACGACGGCTTCGGCACCGCGATCGGCGCGCTACCTCGAGCGCGAACGGGCGGCGGTCGACGGCTACATCGCCGATGCGGCGGCACACCTGCCGTTCCAGCGAGGGACCCCGGCGTGATCCCATGGCTGCCACGGACCGGCGCCGCCCGGCGCGTTCCCGCCGGTCAGCGAGGCGCTGCAGGAGCCGGACGGCCTGCTGTGCGCCGGCGGCGACCTGTCGCCGGCTCGCCTGCTCGAGGCCTACCGGCGCGGCATCTTTCCCTGGTACTCCGAGGGGCAGCCGATCCTGTGGTGGTCGCCGGATCCACGCGACGGTGCTGTTTCCGGGCGAGTTCAAGCTGTCGCGCAGCCTGGCCAAGACCTGCCGCAATCGCGGGTTCGAAACGACCTTCGACCGGGCATTCGCCGACGTGATGCGATTCTGCGCCGACGCGCGCCTGCGACCGGAAGGCACGTGGATCTCGCCCGAGATGCGGCGGCCTACCTGGCGCTGCACTCGAGCGGCTTTGCGCACTCGGTGGAGACCTGGCTCGACGGCCGGCTGGTCGGCGGCCTGTACGGCGTGGCGCTCGGCCGGGTCTTCTTCGGCGAGTCGATGTTCAGCCTGGAGCGGGACGCCTCGAAAGTGGCGCTCAAGCAACTAGTGGACCGGGCTGCTCGCCGCAAGGCGTGGAGCTGATCGACTGCCAGGTCGCGAGCACCCACCTCGCGAGCCTTGGCGCCCGGGACATTCCGCGCGCGGAGTTCGTCTCCCGCCTGGCCCGGGCCATCCCGGGCCTCGAGCCCGATTGTGGACTGGACGCAACGGTGAATTGCATTGCGGCAGGCCTTTATGCAGAATTCGCGCGGCCCGCAGGGGCTCATCGCGAGGGCGCATGGCGAAGGAAGACGCAATCCAGATGGAAGGCCGGGTGGTCGAGACCCTGCCGAACACGACCTTTCGTGTCCAGCTGCAGAACGGCCACGTCGTCACCGCCCACATCTCGGGCAAGATGCGCAAGAACTACATCCGCATCCTCACCGGCGACGCGGTCACCGTCGAGATGACGCCGTACGACCTGACCAAGGGCCGCATCGTCTACCGCGGCCGCTAGCGGCTCACTCGAGCAGCGCGGGCTCCTCCGCCGGATCGCACCTCGATCCTGAGCTCGTCGTTCGCGCCGACGCTCACGAACGCGTGGCCGCCCTTCTCGAGCCGCCCGAACAGCAGCTCCTCGGCCAGCGGCCGCTTGATGTGCTCCTGGATCACGCGCGCCATCGGCCGCGCGCCCATCTTCGGGTCGTAGCCGCGCTTCGCGATCCACTGCCGCGCATCGTCCTCGATGTGCAGCGCCACGCCCTTCTGCTCGAGCTGCGCCTCGACCTCCACGATCAGCTTGTCCACCACGCGCTGGATCGTCTGCTCGTCGAGCGGGCCGAACTGGACGATCGCGTCGAGGCGGTTGCGGAACTCCGGCGCGAACAGCCGGCGGATCGCCTCCATGCCGTCCGGCGCGTTGTCCTGCGCGACGAAGCCGATCGACGCCCGGCTCATCTCCGCGGCGCCGGCGTTCGTGGTCATCACGATCACGACGTGGCGGAAATCGGCCTTGCGGCCGTTGTTGTCGGTGAGCGTGCCGTGGTCCATCACCTGCAGCAGCAGGTTGAACACGTCCGGGTGCGCCTTCTCGATCTCGTCGAGCAGCAGCACGCAGTGCGGGTGCTTGGTGATCGCCTCGGTGAGCAGCCCGCCCTGGTCGAAGCCCACGTAGCCCGGCGGCGCGCCGATCAGGCGCGACACCGTGTGGCGCTCCATGTACTCCGACATGTCGAAGCGGATCAGCTCCACGCCGAGCACCAGCGCCAGCTGCCGCGTGACTTCGGTCTTGCCGACGCCGGTCGGTCCCGCGAACAGGAACGAGCCGACGGGCTTGCGCTGGTCGCCGAGGCCGGAGCGCGACATCTTGATGGCCGAGGACAGCGTCTCGATCGCGCGATCCTGGCCGTAGATCACCAGCTTCAGGTTGCGCTCGAGGTTGCGCAGCACGTCGCGGTCGCTCGAGGACACGGTCTTCGGCGGGATGCGCGCGATGCGCGCGACGACGTCCTCGATCTGGTCGACGGTGACGCTTTCCTTGCGCTCGCCGGCCGGCTTCAACCGCTGGCGCGCGCCGGCCTCGTCGATCACGTCGATCGCCTTGTCGGGCAGGTGCCGGTCGTTGATGTGCCGCGCCGAGAGCTCCGCCGCGGCCTTCAGCGCATCGTCCGCGTAGCGGATGCCGTGGTGCTCCTCGAACTTGCTGCGCAGGCCGCGCAGGATCTCGATCGTCTCGGCGACCGTGGGCTCGACGACGTCGATCTTCTGGAAGCGGCGCGTCAGCGCGTGGTCCTTCTCGAAGATGCCGCGGTATTCCTGGTAGGTGGTCGAGCCGATGCAGCGCAGCTCGCCGTTCGCGAGCGCCGGCTTGATCAGGTTCGACGCGTCCATGACGCCGCCCGAGGCGGCGCCCGCGCCGATCACCGTGTGGATCTCGTCGATGAACAGGATCGCGCCCGGCTGCTTCTTGCAGCTCGGCCAGCACCGCCTTGAGGCGCTTCTCGAAGTCGCCGCGGTACTTGGTGCCGGCGATCAGCGAGCCGAGGTCGAGCGAGTAGACCGTGCTGCCCGCCAGCACCTCGGGCACGCTGCCCTCGACGATCAGCCGCGCCAGGCCCTCGACCAGCGCGGTCTTGCCGACGCCGGCCTCGCCGACGTACAGCGGGTTGTTCTTGCGCCGGCGGCACAGGATCTCGATCGTGCGCTCGATCTCGAGCTTGCGGCCGATCAGCGGGTCGATCTTGCCCTCGCGGGCCAGCTGGTTCAGGTTCGTGGCGTACTTCTCGAGCGCCGACGCGGACTCGCCGTCGCCCTGCCCCTCGGACTGCGACGGCTCCTCGCCACGCGCCTCCCGCTCGTCGCCGGTCTTCGAGAGCCCGTGCGAGATGTAGTTGACGACGTCGAGGCGCGACACGTCCTGCAGCGTCAGCAGGTAGGCGGCGTGCGAGTGCTTCTCGCTGAAGATCGCCACCAGCACGTTCGCGACCGACACTTCCTTCTTGCCGCTCGACTGCACGTGGAACACCGCGCGCTGCAGCACGCGCTGGAAACCGAGCGTCGGCTGCACCTCGCGGTCGTCGTCCTGCTTCAGTCGCGGCGTGGTCTGGTCGATGAATTCCTGCAGCTCCTTCTTGAGCCGCGTCGCATCGGCGCCGCAGCCACGCAGGATCTCGCGGACCCTGGGCGTGTCGATGATCGCGAGCAGCAGGTGCTCGACCGTCATGAATTCGTGACGGGCTTCCCGCGCCGCCTGGAAGGCCTCGTTCAGGCAGATCTCGAGTTCGCTGCTCAACACTGCTTCAGGCCTCTTCCATCGTGCACAGGAGTGGATGCTGGTGCTGCCGGGCGTAGGTCGTGACCTGCGCCACCTTGGTCTCGGCGATCTCGTAGGTGAAGACGCCGCAGACGCCCTTGCCGCGCGTGTGCACCTCGAGCATGACGCGCGTCGCCGTCGTGCGGTCCATGCCGAAGATGTGCTCGAGCACGTCCACCACGAACTCCATCGGCGTGTAGTCGTCGTTCAGCAGCACGACCTGGTAGAGCGGCGGCCGCTTGACCTGCGGCCGCGCCTCCTCCACCACCAGACCGTGACCCTGTTGTGTGCGCTCGTCGCTCATGACGTCCGGACGTTATCGCCATCCCTATATAGGGCCACGACCAGTCGCTGACAAGCGCCCCGCCCGCCGTCCGGGCAATGGTCGACGGATCCGATATTTGCGAGCTTGTCTTGAGACAGTGTCCCGCATGTCCGTATCATGCGGTGACCCTGGCGGCCCATCCGCCGGGCAGATGAGCGCCCGCCCTAAATGCAGCTGCCACAGAGCCTGTCTCGCCTCGCCTCGTTCCCTGAGGGCGCCCGGTCCGCTCGCTGGATGCAGTCGTTGCCGTCATGGGTGTCGGTCGGCCTGGTGGTGCTGCTGGCCTGGCAGCTCGTGCAGCTCGGCTGGGCCATCATCGGGGCCCGCAAGGCGCCCGGCCCTCGGCTTCGGCCGGTGCCCCGGTCGTTGCCGCCCCTTCGGGCCCGGCTTTCGACCTCCCGGGCATCGTCAACGCCCACCTGTTCGGCGTGGCCGGCGCCACGGATTCCGGCGCAACCGACCCGAATTCCGTCGCGGCCACGCAGATGCCGCTGGTGCTGGTCGGCACGATCGCCGAAGCCGACCCGGAGCGCGGCTACGCCATCATCGGCGACAGCGCGGCCACGGCCAAGGTCTACGCGGTCGGCAAGACGATCACCGGCGGCACCAAGCTGCACTCCGTGTACCCGGACCGCGCGATCCTCGACCGCGGCGGCAAGCTCGAGGCCCTGCTGCTGCCGAGGAAGTTCACGGGCGCGGGCCTGACTCCCCCGCCGGCGCCGTCCTCGGCCCAGTCCGACCCGATGCTCGGCGACCGCCTGCGCGACCTCGCGGCGCAGAACCCGGGCGCAATCACGGAAATCATCCGGCCCCAGCCGGTCTTCGCGAATGGCCAGCAGCGCGGTTACCGGGTATATCCCGGCCGCAACCGGGCCCAGTTCACCAAGCTCGGCCTGATGCCGGGCGACCTGGTGACGGCCATCAACGGCACGCCGCTCGACGACGCCGCACGGGGCATGGAAATACTGCAGACGATGAACGCCGCGACCGACGTGAACGTGACCGTGGAGCGCAACGGCCAGACGACGCAGATCAACATCAACAACGCCCAGGTCGCCGCGGACGCGGCCGCTGCGGCGGCCATGCCCGAGGCGGTTCCGGTGAGCGAGATGCCGGAAGTTGCGCCGCGGCAGGATCTAACGGAGTGATGATGAAACCGAAGTTGCTCGAACGCCTCGCCCTGACGGTCGCAGGTTGTGTGGCGATCGCCCTGCTCACGCTCGCCGTGCCGAGCGTGACGCTGGGGCAGGCGGGGGGCGGCATCACGCCGAACTACAAGGACGCGGACCTCTCGCAGATCATCGAGGCGGTCAGCGCGGTGACCGGCAAGAACTTCATCGTCGACCCGCGCGTGCGCGCCCAGGTGACGATGCTCTCCTCCACGCCGATGTCCCCCGACGCCTTCTACGAGGCGTTCCTGTCGATCCTGCAGGTGCACGGCTTCGTGGCGGTCCCGTCCGGCGACGTCATCAAGATCATCCCGGATGCGAACGCGCGCCAGCTGCCTGCGAACGACCTGCCCTCGCGCGTCAGCTCGACGTCCGACGAGATCGTCACGCAGGTGATCGCGGTCAAGAACGTCAGCGCGGCGCAGCTGGTGCCGATCCTGCGGCCGCTGATCCCGCAGTACGGCCACCTCGCGGCCTACCCGGCCTCGAACATGCTGATCATCTCGGACCGCGCGTCGAACGTCTCGCGGATGGCGCGCATCATCGAGCGCATCGACCAGACCGGCGACGAGGAGATCGACGTCATCCAGATGCAGCACGCGAGCGCCTCCGAGGTCGTGCGCATCGTCAACCAGCTGTACACGACCGCGGCCGCCGAGGGCGGCGGCATGCCCACCGTCAAGATGGTGGCCGACGACCGCACGAACAGCGTGCTGGTGAGCGGCGAGCGCGCGCAGCGCCTGAGGCTGAAGACCCTGATCACGCACCTCGACACGCCGCTCGAGGCGGGCGGCGACACGCAGGTGCGCTACCTGCGCTACGCGGACGCCGAGAAGATCGCGGCCGAAGCTGCGCGAGCAGATCCAGGGCATCGTCGCCACCGTCACGCCCGGTTCCGCGGCGCCGGGCGGCGCGCCGGCCGCGGCCGTCGCGGTCGCATCGTCGGTTGCCGGCGGGGACAAGAGCGTGATGATCTGGGCCGAGCCGCAGACGAACGCACTGGTGGTCACCGCGCCGCCGAAGGTGATGCGCTCGGTGATGCAGATCGTGGACCGGCTCGACATCCGCCGTGCGCAGGTGCTGGTCGAGGGCATCCTGGTCGAGCTGTCGGTCGACAAGTCGGCGGACCTCGGCATCAACTGGCTGATCGCGGATCGTGACTCCGAGGGCAACATCCTGCCGGCCGGCGGCTTCGTCCAGCCGGTCAACGGCACCGGCATCGGCGAGATCCTGCAGGGCATCCGCGACCCGTCCAGCATCGCGCGCTGCCGAGCGGGCCTGACGCTGGGCGTCGGCCAGATCGTGACGAGCGGCCTCAGCTGGGCCGCGCTGATCCGCGCGCTGCAGGCCACCGGCAACACCAACATCATCGCCACGCCGTCGGTGGTGACGCTCGACAACGAGGAAGCCGAGATCAAGGTCGCGAAGGAAGTGCCGATCCTGACGGGCCCGTACACGAACCAGGGCATTACTGGCGCCCAGGGCCAGGTGAACCCGTTCCAGACGATCAGCCGCGAGGAAGTCGGCATCATCCTGAAGATCACGCCGCAGATCAACGAAGGCGACTCGGTGGTGCTGAAGATCTCGCAGGAGGCCTCGAGCCTGGCGGCGAGTTCCGAGCAGGTGCTGGCGGCGCAGCAGGGCCTGATCATCAACAACCGCACGGTCACCACCAAGGTGCTGGCCGAGGACGGCGGCATCATCGTGCTCGGCGGCCTGATCTCGGACGAGGCACGCGAGGAGCGCGCGCAGGTGCCGTTCCTCGGGTCGATCCCGCTGCTCGGCGAGCTGTTCAAGACGCGCAGCGTCAACAAGACCAAGACGAACCTGATGTTCTTCGTCCGGCCGCGCATCCTGCGCGACGGCGTGGACGCGGCCATCGAGACCAACGCGAAGTACAACTACATCCGCAAGCAGCAGGCCGAAGCGTTCGGCGGCAAGGTGCCGCTGATGCCGACCGAGCGCCAGCCCGCGCTGCCGCCGCTCGAGCAGCTGGTGCCGTCCGACATCCTCAGGCAGGCCGAGCAGGTGGCGCCTGCCGGAACGACTCCCGCGGTGCGCACTGAAGCGTCCCCGGGATACGTCGCCCCGAGCACTTATGCGCCGGAGGCGCAGCCTCCGCGCCCACCGCGCCGCCGGTGACGGCGACGACGCCTTTCGGCACACCGGTGACGTCGCCGCCGCCAGCGGGTACGACGCCGTGAGCACGGCCGCGACCGACGAGGCCATCCTGGCCGCTGCCGGCCGCGTTGCCGATCCCGTCCGGCCGCTGCCGTTCGCGTTCGCGAAGCGGCACGGCGTGCTGGTCCGCGGATTCACGGAGGACGGCCTGGTGGACGTGGTCGTGCGGCAGGGAGCCTCGCCGCTCGCCGTGGCCGAAGTTCGCCGCCACCTGAAGCGGCCGCTGCGGATCGAGCGGGCCGACGCCGACCGGTTCGAGATGCTGCTGCGCCAGGCCTACGAGGGCGGCTCGAGCGCGACGATGGACGCGATGGGCGGCCTCGAGGAGGAAACGGACCTCAACGACCTCGCGCAGGACATCCCGGAGCCGTCCGACCTGCTCGAGAGCGAGGACGAGGCGCCGGTCATCCGCCTGATCAACGCGCTGCTCACGCAGTCGGTGAAGGAGAACGCCTCCGACATCCACATCGAGCCGTTCGAGAACCGGCTCGTGGTCCGGTTCCGCGTGGACGGCGTGCTGCGCGAGGTGCTGCAGACCAAGCGGGCCGTGGCGCCGCTGATCGTGTCGCGCATCAAGGTGATGTCGCGGCTCGACATCGCCGAGAAGCGCCTGCCCCAGGACGGCCGCATCTCGCTGCGCGTCGCCGGGCGCGCGGTCGACGTGCGCGTCTCGACGATCCCGTCCGGCCACGGCGAGCGCGTCGTGCTGCGCCTGCTCGACAAGCAGGCCGGGCGGCTCGACCTGCACTCGCTCGGCATGGACTCGAAGACGCTGTCGATCGTCGACGAGCTGATCCACAAGCCGAACGGCATCCTGCTGGTCACCGGCCCGACCGGTTCCGGCAAGACGACGACGCTGTACGCGGCGCTCGACCGCATCAACGACCGTACGCGCAACATCATGACGGTCGAGGACCCGATCGAGTACTACATCGACGGCATCGGCCAGACGCAGGTCAACACCCGCGTCGAGATGACGTTCGCGCGCGGGCTGCGCGCGATCCTGCGCCAGGACCCGGACGTGGTGATGGTGGGCGAAATCCGCGACCTCGAGACCGCGCAGATCGCGGTGCAGGCGAGCTTGACCGGCCACCTCGTGCTGTCGACGCTGCACACGAACACCGCGGTCGGCGCCGTCACGCGCCTCAGGGACATGGGTATCGAGCCGTTCCTGCTCTCCTCGAGCCTGATCGGCGTGCTCTCGCAGCGACTCGTGCGCGTGCTGAATCCCGCCACGCGCGAGCCCTACACCGCCGGCGAATACGAGCGCAGGCTGCTCAACCTGCCCGACGACGCACCCTCGCCGACGCTCTACCGGCCGGGTGCACGCGACGGATCGAACGGCTATCGGGGCCGCACGGGCATCTACGAGCTGGTGATGATCGACGAGCACATGCGCGCGATGATCCACGACGGCGCATCGGAGCTCGAGCTCGAGCGCCATGCCCGTACGCGCACGCCGGGCATCCGCGACGACGGACGCGCCAAGGTGCTGTCGGGCGTCACGACGATCGAGGAAGTCCTCAAGGTCACGCGCGAGGACTGATCCATGGGAGCCTTCGAGTACGCCGCGGTCGACGCCGCCGGCCGCGAGCGCAAGGGCGTGATCGAGGGCGACACGGCCCGGCACGTCCGCCAGCTGCTGCGCGAGCAGGGCCTGCTGCCGGTCGCGGTCAGCGAAGTCCTGCAGCAGGAGACCGCCCGCGCCCAGCGCCGGTTCGCGCTCGACGTTCCAGCGCGGCCTGAGCGCCTCGGACCTCGCGCTGGTCACGCGCCAGCTCGCGACGCTGGTGAAGTCCGCGCTGCCGCTCGAGGAAGCGCTGCTCGCGGTGTCCCAGCAGACCGACAAGCCGCGCGTGCGCAGCATCATGCTGGGCGTGCGCTCCAAGGTGATGGAGGGCCACACGCTCGCCGACGGTCTCGCCGACTTCCCGACGTCGTTCCCGGAGATCTACCGCGCGACCGTCGCGGCCAGCGAGCAATCCGGCCACCTCGACGCGGTGCTCGAGCGCCTGGCGGACTACACCGACAACCGGCAGCAGCTGCAGCAGCGCACGCTGAGCGCCATGCTCTACCCGGTGCTGCTGTTCCTGGTCTGCGTGGCGATCGTGTTCTTCCTGCTCGTCTCCGTCGTGCCGAAGATCGTCGAGGTCTTCCGCACCAGCGAGGCGCAGCTGCCGCTGCTGACGCAGTTGCTGATCGCCGGCAGCGACTTCATGCGGCACTACGGGGTGTGGGTCGTGGTCGGCATTGCGGCTGCGATCTTCCTGTTCACGCGCTGGCTGCGGATCGAGTCGAACCGCAGGCGCTGGCACCGCTTCCTGCTTTCGCTGCCGCTCGTGGGCAAGGTCGTCCGCGGCAGCAACACCGCGCGCTTCGCGCGCACGTTCAGCACGCTCACGTCCAGCACCGTGCCGGTGCTCGAGGCGATGCGCATCTCGGCCGAGGTGGTTACGAACCTGCCGATGAAGGCCGCGGTCGAGGACGCCGCCGTGCGGGTGCGCGAAGGCGCGCCGATCGGCAAGTCGCTCGCGGCGAGCCGCGTGTTCCCGCCGATGATGATCCACCTGATCTCGAGCGGCGAGTCGAGCGGCGAGCTCGACACGATGCTCGACCGGGCCGCGATTCACCAGGAGCGCGAGCTCGACTCGATCCTGCAGGGCGTCGTCGGACTGCTCGGCCCGCTGATGATCCTGCTGATGGGCGGGCTCGTGCTGGTGATCGTGCTCGCGATGCTGCTGCCGATCTTCGAGCTGAACCAGCTCGTCAAGTAAATCGGTGCCATTCACCAGTTAATCGGTGCCAGGCACCGAATCTCGGAGCGATCAATGACCGCGAAACGTGGACGCACCCGATACGCCTGGATTGCCAGCCTCGTGGCCGGCCTTGCGCTTGCCGGCTCGCCGACGCTGTGGGCGGCCGACCAGGCTTGGCCGCAGACGAGCCCGGACGGCCTCCAGCTGCAGAAGACCCTGCCACACGGCGCGGTTTACCTGAAGCAAGGCGCCACGTTCGGCCAGTACAAGCGGCTCGCGATCCTCGACTGCTACGTCGCTTTCGCGAAGGACTGGCAGCGCAACTACAACATGAACGAGCCGGACCTGGAGATGAAGGTCTCCAAGACCGACATGGACCGGATCCAGCGGGAGCTCGCGGCAGAGTTCAAGCGGGTGTTCACCGAGGAACTGCAGACGAAGGGCGGCTTCGAGATCGTCGACATTGCAGCGCCCGACGTACTGATCCTCCGGCCCGCAATCCTGAACCTGATGGTGAACGCGCCGGAAATCGACACGGCGCCGACGATGGCGTTCGCGGTCGTCTCGTCCGCCGGCCAGATGACGCTGTACCTCGAGCTGTGGGACTCGACGACCAACACGATCCTGGCGCGCGTCATCGACACCGAGGCGGACGACAGCAGCGGCGGCTTCGCCCAGGCTGGCGGCGTCGTCCGCAACAAGGAGGCGGCGGACGAGATTCTTGCGAGCTGGGCCGACCGGCTCCGCACGGCGCTCGACAACGCACGCAACTCCGCGGCCAGCCCTGCCACTGCCGCCGACGCCCTGAAGTCGCGTATTGCGCCCTAGTCGGCCGCGGCCTCGGCCTTGATGCGTGCCGCTTCGGCGGGCCCGAGATAGCGCTCGATCCAGTGGCGCGCGAGGTAGATCAGCGGGCTCAACGCCACCGCCATCACCATCTTGTAGCAGTAGTTCACCGTGCCGACCGCCAGGAACAGCGACACCGGCCACTGCTGCGGGCCGAGCACGAAGGCGATGTAGAGCACGACGAAGCTGTCGACGAACTGCGAGAACGGCCGTCGAGCCCGTCGCGCGCAGCCAGATCCAGCGTTCGCCGGTCGCCATGCGGATGCGGTGGAAGATGCCGACGTCGATCACCTGGCCGAGCAGGAACGCGGTCAGCGAGCCGCCGATGGTCCACAGCCCCTGGCCGAACACGTTGCCGTAGGCCGCCTGCATGTCGGGCACGCCGCGATCGGCGTTCACCGTCACCCACCACTCCGCCGGCGCGAGGTGGATCGCGGCGTAGGCGAACAGGAACGCGTAGGTGATCATCCCGGCGGCCGCGAACGAGATGAAGCGCACGCCGCGGCGGCCGAAGTACTCGTTGATGACGTCGGTCATGATGAACACGATCGGCCAGATCAGCACGCCCGCGGTGAAGCTGAGCGAGCCCGCCTGCCCGAACAGGTTCCAGCCGAACGGCGGCAGGCCGAGCGTGGTCTCGAGCGCGAAGATCTTCACGCCGACGAACTCGGCGATGATGGCGTTGCCGACGAAGAATGCCGCCAGCAGCATGAACAGCCGCGTGGTGCGCGAGCCGAGCGAGGCGCTCATCAGCGGGACCCGCGTCCCTTCATCACGTCGAGCAGCTCGCGGCGCTCGCGCTTGTCCGGGCGCCCGGAACTCACCGGCGCGGTCAGCCGGTTGAACTCCCGGGCCGCGGCCCGCGCCGCCTCGCTCTCGGCCGTCTCGACATAGTGCTTGCGCGCCTCGGTCGCCGGCCCGCGCCGTTCGGGCAGGCCGGTGACCTCGACCTCGTAGCGCTCCCGCTCGCGCGTGATCCTGAGACGGTCGCCCACCCTCACCGGCCGGGACGCCTTGACCCGCTCGCCGTTGACCTGCACGTGGCCGCCCTCGACGGCCTGCTGCGCGAGGCCGCGGCTCTTGAAGAACCGGGCGCACCACAGCCACTTGTCGATCCGCAGGCCGGCATTCCCCGGCGGGCGTGATTCTTCGTCGTTGTCGCTCACCGCGGGATTATATGCCCCCTATAATCCGGACTTCCAGGAGACTCCCGCGTGGACCAGCCATTCCTCGACCGCCTCGCACGGCAGTGCGACGAACTCAAGCGGCGGGGCTGTTCAAGCCCGAGCGCGTGCTCGGCTCGCCGCAGCAGCCGGTCGTCAGGCTCGCCGACGGCCGCGAGCTCATCAACCTCTGCGCGAACAACTACCTCGCGCTCGCCAACCACGCGTCGATCCGCGAGGCCGCCCACCGCGCGCTCGACCGCTATGGCTACGGCATGGCCTCGGTGCGCTTCATCTGCGGCACGCAGTCCGTGCACAAGGAGCTCGAGAGCCGCCTGAGCGCATTCCTCGGCATGGACGACACGATCCTCTACTCGTCGTGCTTCGACGCCAACGGCGGGCTGTTCGAGACGCTGCTCGACGAGCAGGACGCGGTGATCAGCGACGCGCTGAACCACGCGAGCATCATCGACGGCATCCGGCTCTGCAAGGCGCAGCGGCTGCGCTACGCGAACGACGACATGGACGAGCTCGAGACGCGCCTCAAGGAGGCCGCCGGCGCGCGCGTGAAGCTGATCGCCACCGACGGCGTGTTCTCGATGGACGGCGTCATCGCCCGGCTGCAGGACATCTGCGACCTCGCCGACCGCTACGGCGCGCTGGTGATGGTCGACGACTCGCACGCGACCGGCTTCGTGGGCCGCGGCGGGCGCGGCACGCCCGAGCACCGCGACGTGATGGGCCGCATCGACATCCTCACCGGCACGCTCGGCAAGGCGCTCGGCGGCGCCTCGGGCGGCTACACGTCGGCCCGCAAGGAGGTCGTCGCGTGGCTGCGGCAGCGATCGCGGCCGTACCTGTTCTCGAACAGCATCCCGCCGGTGATCGCCGCCACCACGCTGCGCGTGCTCGACCTCGTCGAGTCGAGCGACGACCTGCGCGCCCAGCTGCGGCGCAACACCGCGCACTTCCGCACGCGCATGACGGAGGCCGGCTTCACGCTCGTGCCGGGCGAGCACCCGATCGTGCCGGTGATGCTCGGCGACGCCGCGCTCGCCGCACGCTTCGCCGAGCGGCTGCTCGAGCGCGGCGTGTACGTGATCGGCTTTTCGTTCCCGGTGGTGCCGATGGGCAAGGCGCGCATCCGCACGCAGATGTGCGCCGGCCACACGCTCGAGCAGCTCGACCGGGCGATCGACGCATTCGTGGCAGTCGGCCGTGAACTCGGCGTACTGAAGAACTGAGAATCGGGGGAGCCGAAGCATGAAGGCACTGGTCAAGTCGCAGCGCGAGCCCGGGATCTGGATGGAGGACGTGCCCGAGCCCAAGGTCGGACCGAACGACGTGCTGATCAAGATGCGCAAGACGGCGATCTGCGGCACCGACATGCACATCTACAACTGGGACCACTGGGCGCAGCGGACCATCCCGGTGCCGATGGACGTCGGCCACGAGTACTGCGGCGAGATCGTCGAGATCGGCAGCGAGGTGCAGGGCTTCGCGGTCGGCGACCGCGTCTCCGGCGAGGGCCACATCACCTGCGGCTACTGCCGCAACTGCCGCGCCGGCCGCCGCCACCTGTGCCGCAACACGGTCGGCGTCGGCGTCAACCGCCCGGGCTGCTTCGCCGAGTACCTCGTGATCCCGGCGTTCAACGCGTTCAAGCTGCCGGACTCGATCACCGACGAGATCGCCTCGATCCTCGACCCGTTCGGCAACGCGACGCACACCGCGCTCTCGTTCAACCTGGTCGGCGAGGACGTGCTGATCACCGGCGCCGGCCCGATCGGCATCATGGCGACGGCGATCGCGCGGCACGTCGGCGCGCGCCACATCGTCATCACCGACGTCAACGACTACCGGCTCGACCTCGCGCGGAAGATGGGCGCCACGCGCGCGATCAACGTGACGCGCGAGTCGCTCGACGACACGATGAAGGCGCTCGGCATGGTCGAGGGCTTCGACGTGGGGCTCGAGATGTCGGGCAACCCGAAAGCCTTCCGCGACCTGCTGCGCACGATGCACCACGGCGGCAACGTCGCGCTGCTCGGCATCCCGCCCGACGAGACCGCGATCGACTGGAACGAGGTGATCTTCAAGGGCCTGATGATCAAGGGCATCTACGGCCGCGAGATGTTCGAGACCTGGTACAAGATGGCAGCGATGCTGCAGAGCGGCCTCGACATCCAGCCGATCATCACGCACCGCTTCCCGATCGCCGACTTCCGCGAAGGCTTCGAGGTCATGCGCAGCGGCCAGTCGGGCAAGGTCATCCTCGACTGGGCCGCATGAGACGCGCAACGAAGATCGCCGCGTCCCTCGCCGGCGCGCTGCTGCTGCTGCTCGCAGGCTTCACGGCGCTGAACTGGGCGCCCGACCGCCCGGTGTCCGAACTGGCGGCCCGCTGGGCCCAGCCACCGTCGACGTTCATCGATGTGGCCGGGATGCGCGTCCACGTGCGCGACGAAGGCCTGCGCGACGACCCCGTACCGATCATCCTGCTGCATGGCACGTCCGCGTCCCTGCATACGTGGGATGGCTGGGTACGCGAGCTCGAGCAAGACCGGCGCGTCATCCGCGTGGACATGCCGGGCTTCGGCCTCACCGGGCCGACACCCGACGGCGACTACACGATCGCGCGCCTACGTGCGCTTTGCGACCGCCGTGCTCGACCACTTCGGCATCGAGCACTGCGTGCTGGCCGGGAACTCGTTCGGCGGCTGGGTCGCGTGGGAGACGGCGCTGGCGCAGCCGGGCCGCGTCAACGCATTGATCCTGGTCGACTCCGCCGGATATGCGATCCGGTCGCAGTCGGTTCCGATCGCGTTCCGGATCGCGCAGATTCCCGTGCTGAACCGCTGATGGAGGTGACGCTGCCGCGCAGCATGATCGAATCGAGCGTCCGCAACGTCTACGGCCACCCGGACAAGGTGACGCCGGAGCTCGTCGACCGCTACTACGAGATCACGCTGCGGCAAGGCAACCGCAAGTCCCTGGTGCAGCGCTTCGTCCAGGCCCCGCTCGGCATCGACGAGGAACGCATCAAGGAGATCAAGGTACCGACGCTGATCCTCTGGGGCGGACGCGACCGGCTGATCCCGCTCGAGTACGCCGGGCTCTTCAACCGCGACATTGCCGGCAGCGAGCTGGTGGTGTTCGACGACCTCGGGTCACGTACCGCAGGAAGAAGACGCCGCCCGGACGGTGAGCGCGGCGAAAGCTTCCTCGCACGGCACTGACCCCGGACCCCGGTTCGCAGATGGCGCGCCCAGCAATCTTCCGCTCGCTCTATGCCCAGGTGCTGGTCGCAGTCGTGATCGGCGCCGTCATCGGCCTTGCGTTCCCGCAGACCGGCGAGGCGCTGAAGCCGCTCGGCGACGGCTTCATCAAGCTGATCAAGATGATGATCGCGCCGATCATCTTCTGCACGGTCGTGCTCGGCATCGCGGGCATGGAGGACATGAAGAAGGTCGGCAGGACCGGCGGGCTCGCGCTGATCTACTTCGAGGTCGTGAGCACGGTCGCGCTGGTCATCGGGCTGGTCGTGGTCAACGTCGTGCGGCCCGGCGACGGCGTGAACGTCGACCCGGCCACGCTCGACGCGGCAGCCGTCGCAGCAGTACGCGGCGACCGGCGGAGCCCGCACGGATTCGCGGACTTCCTGCTCAACATCATCCCCGACGACGATCGTCGGCGCCTTCGCCGCGGGCGAGGTGCTGCAGGTGCTGCTGTTCTCGGTGCTGTTCGGGTTCGCGCTGCACGCGATCGGCGGACGCGGCGAACCGCTGCTCCAGCCTGATCGAGCAGCTCTCGGCGGTGCTGTTCCGGCATCGTCGGGTTCATCATGCGGCTCGCGCCGATCGGCGCGTTCGGCGCGATGGCGTTCACCGTCGGCAAGTACGGCTTCGGCGCGCTGATCTCGCTCGGCAAGCTGATGGCCTGCTTCTACGCGCACGTGCCTGCTGTTCATCTTCGGCGTGCTCGGCGCGATCGCGCGCTGGCCACGGCTTCAGCATCTTGCGGTTCATCCGCTACATCAAGGAGGAGCTGCTCATCGTGCTCGGCACGTCCTCGTCGGAGTCGGTGCTGCCGCGGATGATGGCCAAGCTCGAGGACCTCGGCGTCGAGAAGTCCGTCGTCGGGCCTGGTGATCCCCACCGGCTACTCGTTCAACCTCGACGGCACGGCGATCTACCTGACGATGGCCGCGGTGTTCATCGCGCAGGCCACCAACACGCCGCTCGACCTGGGCCAGCAGCTGACGCTGCTCGCCGTGCTGCTGCTGACGCTCGAAGGGCGCGGCGGGCGTCACCGGCAGCGGCTTCATCGTGCTGGCGGCGACGCTGTCGGCGCGTCGGCCACGTCCCGGTCGCCGGGCTCGCGCTGATCCTCGGCATCGACCGGTTCATGTCCGAGGCGCGCGCGCTGACCAACCTGATCGGCAACGGCGTCGCGACGCGTCGTCGTCGGCAAGTGGTGCGGCGAGGTCGACGAAGCGACGGATGCGCGAACGCCTGGCCAATCCGTCCGCCTCGCCCGAAATGCCGCCGCCGCCGGAGTGAAAGAGCCACCCCAAGGGATCGCACATGACGAACCTGTTCGAGCCCGTGACCTTTGCCCGTGGCCCGGCCATGAAGAACCGCTTCATGCTGGCGCCGCTGACCAACTGCCAGAGCCACGACGACGGCACGCTGTCCGACGAGGAGTTCCGCTGGCTGACGATGCGCGCCGAAGGCGGCTTCGGCCTGACGATGACCTGCGCGGCGCACGTGCAGGCGCAGGGCCGCGGCTTCCCTGGGCAGCTCGGCATTTTCTCGGACGACCACGTCGCGGGACTGACGCGGCTCGCGGCGGCCATCAGGCAACACGGCAGCGTGGCCATCGGTGCAGCTGCACCATGCGGGCATGCGCTCGCCGCGCGACCTGATCGGCACGCAGCCGGTCTGCCCGTCGGACGATGCCGAGACCGGCGCGCGCGCCCTCAGTCGCGACGAGGTCGAGCAACTGCGCGACGACTTCATCGCGGCCGCCGTCCGTGCCGAGCGCGCCGGGTTCGACGGCGTCGAGTTGCACGGCGCGCACGGCTACGTGCTGTGCCAGTTCCTGTGCCCCGAGACCAATCGCCGCACGGACGAGTACGGCGGCTCGCTCGAGAACCGGTCGCCGCCTGCTGTTCGACATCGTCGCCGGCATCCGCGCGCGCTGCCGCAGCGACTTCACGCGTGGGCGTCCGGCTGTCGCCCGAGCGGTTCGGCATGCGCCTCGACGAGGCGCGGACCGTCGCCGCAGCTGCTGATCAACTCGGGCAGCATCGACTTCCTCGACCTGTCGCTGTGGGACGTCTTCAAGGAGCCGCAGGACGAGCCCTTCCGCGGACGAAGCCTGCTGTCCTACTTCACGGACCTTCGAGCGAGGCAGCGTCAGGCTCGGCGCGGCCGGCAGGATCACCAGCGGGCCCGATGCGGCGCGCGTGCCTCGCAGCCGGCGTCGACTTCGTCGTGATCGGCCGCGGGGCGGTCCTGCACCACGATTTTCCCCGCCGGGTCGCCGCCGATCCCGCCTTCAAGGCCGTCGCGCTGCCCGTGTCCCCCGAGTACCTGGCAAGCGAGGGCCTGAGCCCGGCATTCATCAAGTACATGGGGAACTGGAAGGGGTTCGTGGCGGTTGCCTGAAGATCGGCGAGACGGTTTCACATAATCGTTCATGCGATTTTGAATTCTTTATGCGACATTTCGGCCGACTTTTTGACGCCGATTGAGCATTTTCGACCACACGCACCGACGATCTGGTCCACAAAACCATTGCTGCGTTGCAACAATTCAGGCGTATGATCCTTACCGCGGCTCCGGTGAAGCCCGCCCCGCTCCCGAGAGGAAGCGAGGTCCTGGGCGCCGGAATCCGGGAGGAAGCCGACATGGAACGAGGATGGATCGAAACGATGCAGCTGCTTGGGCTGGACGTCGTGCTGATGGCCACGATCGCAATGCTGGCACTGGACTGGCTGGCCACGCCGTCCGGCCCCTGCTCGCCCGGCTGCGGCGCCGCCTTGCAGGGTCGCGCCCGGCCCGCCAGGACTGCCCGCAAGTCGCCTGACCAGACCGCGGCCTCCTGGCCGCCGGCCCCTGGCGCACCAGCCACTAGCACCGGCCCGACACGCCGGAGACAACCGGAGCAGCAATGCCTACCGACTACATCCTGCTTGGGCTCGTCGGCGCCTACATCGCCTGGCGCGCATATTCATCTTTAAGTGCCCGGCGCCGGATTCCGTCGCTGCTCGCACAAGGCGCGCAGGTCGTGGACGTGCGCGGGCCCGCCGAATTCGCGGGTGGCCACGCCCCGGGCAGCCTGAACATCCCGCTGCCCGAACTCGACCAGCGCGCCGGCGAACTCGACCCGAAGCGCTGGGTCATCGTCTGCTGCGCGTCCGGCACGCGCAGCGCGATGGCTCGCCGAAGATTGCTCAAGCAGGGTTTCGGTCAGGTCCTTAATGCCGGTTCCTGGCGCAACCTTCGTTGACCTGGCGAGGTATCAATCGGTCAGAACTCGGGATTGTCGAACTGCTGCAGCAGGTAGAGAACGACCGAACCAATCATCAGGAATGCGGCAACTTCCATGGCGATCCTCCTGTATGCGCCGGGACGGCGCTGGACTCGTCATGCGGTTGAGATGCCGCGGCCCGCTGCGTGGTTGCACGCCAGGTGGCAAGCTGCGCCGAAGTGTGAGTCCGGCACGACGAACCGCAGGAGGGCATGCGTTGTCGTGGCGCAAGTGTCCTGCCGCCCCATGGAAGGGGCGGGCTGCCAGCCGCAGCGCGCCCCTCCCCCAGCGAGGCTCATGCGCTGACCAGCGCTAGCCGTCGAACTGCTGGGTAAACCACAACGCGATTGAGCCGAGCATCACGAGAGCAACGATGTCCATGGCGATCCTCCTCGATGCGCCGGGATGGCGCGCCGCGAAGGATGGGCACGGCGTGTTGCAGTCATGCTGCAACGCGCCAACAGCGCGATGACTCGATGCGATTCTGCGACGAGCTGCCGATTTCAGTCGCACGGCTCCCAGTCGGCGAATGCCGCCGCCTGGCCGACGCGTCGTCCGGATGAGTCGCCCAGGTTCCAGACGGTCGCATGCAGGATGCGGAAACGGCGGCCGGATTTCGCGATGCGCACTCCACAGTAGTCGTCGATGAAGCCCCGGGCGGCCACCCGCTCGAGCAGGCGCTCGCGTTCCTCGCGCGCCGGCGCCTCGGCGGAGAGTCGCGACGGCAGCCCCACGATCTCGTCCCAGCGCATCTCGAACAACTGCTGCGCCGCCAGGTTGGCGTACGTGAACAGCGGATCCGCCGACGAGTCGTGCGCGAGCACGACGAACGGCGCCGTGTACAGCCGGCGGGCCAGTTGTTCCGGCGTCTCGCCGGGCACGACCGGCAGCAGTGGCCTGCCGGTCAGCGCACGATGACTGGCGAGCATCAGCGCCACCTGTCGGGAATCGCAGGAATGTCGACAGAATCAGACGTTACCGCTCATGACCGTGTCGCAATTGCCGGCCACGCGATCCGGCAGCCGCACCCGACAGGCGACTGCCGAGCCGCAACGCCGAACTGGCGCGCACCGGCGGGTCGAACTGCGCCATCGTCAACTGGAACACGCCCTCCTTGGCCGCCGCGAACGCAGGCGAGGCAAGCACCTTGCCGCCCGCGACCAGGAACGTGTCGATATCGCCGAAAGCGACGAGCAACGGCTTGGGCGCAGGCCGGAACGCGCGGAGCGCATTGCCCGCGAGCCTCCGCTTCACGTTCGCCGCGGCACACTCGCCCATCTGGATCGCGAAAAAGGCCTGCTTGCTGATCGGACGCGGCAGCGACGCGGCGTCGCCGATCACGAACACGTTCGTCGAAGCGCAGACTCTGCAACGTCGGCCGCACGCGTGCCCACTCGCGAGCCTTGCGCGCAAGCCCCGACGCCCGCAGCAGCGGGGACGGTGCCGCACCGCCCGTCCAGATCGTCAGGTCCGAGCGCAACGACTCACCGCTGTCGAGGCGGACCCGGGCTGGCGTCACGGACGTCACCCGCGTGCCTGTCAGCACTCGCACGCCAAGACGCGCACAGTGGCTGCGTACGCTCGTATTCAACTTCGCCGGAGTGCCGGGCATCAGACGCGACCCCGCCTCGATGACGGTGACCTCGAGCGCTCCGTGGCCACCATTGCGACGCAGGATCTCGCCGAGGGCCTCGACACCCTCGAGCCCGCCGCCGACGATGACCACGGATTTCTTCGCGCGGGAGCGCGCCAGCGACGCGAGCCTGCGCCCGATCGCCGCACAATCGGCGACGCTCTTGAACGACATCGCATGACGCGCCACGCCGGCACGCCGAAGGTCTCGTCGACACCACCGACGGCGACGATGCATGCGTCGAAGTCACACGTCCGTCCGTCGGCGAGAGAACCCGCCGGCTGCGCGCATCGACGCGCGTGACCTCTGCCTCGATGAATCGGTGTCCCGCTCGAGCCAGCAGTCGCCGGCGCGGCAGGCGCAGGTCGGCGGGCTTCTTGACGCCCGAGAGCAGTTCGTGGACGTTGGGCAGCCACTCGAACCACGGCGACCGGTCCACGACCGTCACGTCGTAACGGTCCGAATCGAGGTGCATGGCAGCGGTGAGGCCGGCGAAGTTCGCGCCGACGATGACGACGCGCGGGCGGGTCTTGCGGGCCGGTCGAGAGCTCATCGGCTCGACTTCAGGTCGTCCGCCCGGCTAGTCGATCGAGCAGAGCACGCAGTAGGCGTAGAGGCTGCCCGGGTCCTTCAGTCGCGCGAGGCGCTGCGCCTCCTGCAGCAGCGGCGACAACGCCGGGGGCAACGCGGGAATGCGCCCTGCGGCAGCAGCGGCGCAACGATGCGCGCCAGCGGCCACGCGGATGCGCAGGCCGAACGCCTGGCCGAGGCTCGTCTCCGCATCGAAATACTCGACGTCGTAGTCCTTGCCGAGCTTCGCGAGCTTCGCCGCAATCTCGATGGCGTGCTGGTAGCCACCCAGCTCGTCCACCAGGCCGAGTTCGCTTCGCGTCGGCGCCGGCCCAGACCCTGCCCTGCGCCACCGCGTCGACTGCCTCGACGCTCATCTTGCGGCCCTTGGCGACTCGCCCGATGAACTCGCGATAGCTCGTGCTCGAGGCTCTGCTGCAGCAGGTCCTTCGTGACGTCGCCCATCGGACGGTCGACGCGGAACTCGCCGGACAGCGCCGTCGTGCCGACGCCGTCGGTGTGCACGCCGAGCCGCTCGAGCGAGCGCTGGAAGGTCGGGAAGATCGCGAAAATGCCGATCGAGCCGGTCAGCGTCGCCGGGCTCGCGACGATGCGGTCGGCGTCCATCGCGATGTAGTAGCCACCCGAGGCCGCCAGGCTGCTCATCGAGGCGACGACGGGCTTGCCGGCGTTGCGCAGCTGCCTGCGACCTCGCGGCGGATCACCTCGCTCGCGAACACGCTGCCGCCCGGGCTGTCGATGCGCAGCACGACCGCCTTCACCGCGTCGTCGAAGCGCGCCTCGCGCAGCTGCGCGGCAAGCGTGTCCGAGCCGACCATGCCCGGCGGCTGCTCGCCCGGGACGATCTCGCCCGAGGCCACGATCACGGCGACCTTGTCTGCCGGCCGCTTGGCCGAGCGCCTGCTGCGAATCGATGTTGGCGAGGTAGGAATCGTAGTCCACGCCGACGTAGGAATGCTTCGTCCTCGTCCTCGCCCGTGATCTGGGCGAGGCGCTCCTCGACCGCAAAGCGGCCCTTCGAGGGCGGTCACCAGCCCGGCGTCGAGCGCCATCTTCGCGAGGTCGCCGTCGGCCCGGCGCAGCGCCTCGCCGCCTCGTCCGCATAGGCCTGCAGCCGCGCCGGCTCGAAGCCGCGCGCCTTTGCCACGTCCGTCCTTGTAGGTACCCCAGACGGTGCCGAGCCAGACGAGGCTTTCCTCGCGCTCGGCGGGCGACATGTCGTTGCGGCTGAAGGTCTCGACCGCGGACTTGTACTGGCCGACGCGGAAGATGTTCACAGTCGACCGACAGCTTGTCGATGGCGTCCTTCAGGAACAGGCCGTAGTTCGCGAAGCCGTCGACGTAGGCGACGCCCTGCGGGTCGAGGTAGATCTCGTCGGCGTGCGCGGCCAGGTAGTACTGGCGCTGGTCGAAATAAGTCGCCGTAGGCGATCGACCGGCTTGCCGCTCGCGCGGAACTCATCGACCGCGGCGGCCGACCTCCTGCAGCTTCGCCAGCCCGCCGCCGTCGAGACCGCCGAGGTCGAGATACAGCGACGCTGATGCGATCGTCGTCCTTGGCCGCGTCGATGGCATCGACGACGTCGCGCAGCAGCGTCTCGCGTCGGCTGCTGCCGCAGGCTCTCGGCCACGCGCGCTCGATCGGGTCGCCGGTCAAGCTGCTCGACGAGCGGTCCCTGCGGCTGCGATCGACCAGCGCCGCCTTGTCGGGCACCAGCGGAATCGGGCGGGAGAACAGGCCCCACAGCACGCCGAAGAGCACCAGCAGCAGGACGAGGTGCAGGACCTTGCGCAGCCCGTCGAGGCCGCTCCAGATCCAGCGCAGGAGCCTGCCGATCGCGCGGAACATGGGCGCTCAGCCCGGGGCGCGAGTCGGCGCGGACTGGCCGCACGCGCCCGGGCGGACCGAGCGTCAGACCTTCTCTTCGATGCGGGCGGCCTTGCCCGTGCGATCGCGCAGGAAGTAGAGCTTGGCGCGGCGGACGTTGCCGCGGCGCTTCACCGTGATCGCGCCGAGCGCCGGGCTGTAGGTCTGGAACACGCGCTCGACGCCCTCGCCGTGCGAAATCTTGCGCACGGTGAACGACGAATTGAGGCCGCGGTTGCTCTTCGCGATGACCACGCCCTCGTAGGCCTGCACGCGCTCGCGGTCGCCTTCCTTCACCTTCACCTCGACGACGACGGTGTCGCCGGGGCCGAAGTCCGGAATCTCACGCTGCATGCGCTCTTTCTCGAGCGTGGCAATGATGTTGCTCATGTCTCACCTTTCTCGCAGTGGTTGCGTCCCTGCCCATCCCGCGGCGCATCCTGCTCCGCCAGGTATTCGTCGAGGAGCCTGCGCTCCTCGTTGCTCAATTCGCGCCTGCCGCAGCAGGTCGGGGCGCCGTTGCCACGTCCGCCCGAGCGACTGCTTCATGCCGCCAGCGGCCGATCGCGGCGTGGTTGCCGCCCAGCAGCACCGCCGGCACCGCCGCGCCCCTCCCACATCTCCGGCCGCGTGTAATGCGGCCAGTCGAGCAGCCCGTCGGTGAACGACTCCTGCACGGCCGACTCGGCATCACCGAGCGTGCCGGGCAGCAGCCGCGCCACGGCGTCGATCACCATCAGCGCCGGCAGCTCGCCGCCGCTCAGCACGATGTCGCCGACCGACAGCGACTCGTCCATGCATGCCTCGACGAAGCGCTCGTCCACCCCTTCGTAGCGGCCGGCGACCAGCACCAGTTCCGCCAACCCGGCGAGCTCCGCCACCTTGCGCTGCGTGACCGGCGCGCCGTCCGCTGCCAGGTAGATCCGCCGCGCCGCGGGCGCCTCGCCGCATCGCCTCCTCCATGGCGAGCCGCAGGGGCTCCGCCTTCAACACCATCCCGGGGCCGCCGCCGTATGGGCGGTCGTCCACCGTCTTGTGCACGTCCGTGGCGAACTGCCGCGGATTCACCGTCTCGACCGCGAGCACGCCGCGCTCGATCGCCCGCCCCAGCACCCCGAAGCCGACCGCCTGCTCGACGAACTCCGGAAACAACGTGACGACGACGATCTTCACGCGATTCCGCCCGTCAGTCGTCCGGATGCCAGTCGAGCGTCATGCGGCCCGGCCTCGAGGTCCACCGCCACCGAGCCGCTCCGGCACCAGCGGCACCAGCCGCTCGCGCTCGCCCTTCAGCACGAGCACCGGATGGGCCGGCAGCTCCAGCACCCCGCTCACCCGTGCCCGAGCGGCGCGCCGTCGCGACTCAACGCGTCGAGACCCATCAGGTCGTGCCAGTAAAACTCACCCGGGGCGGTCGGCGGCAGTTCCGAGCGGTCCACGCGGACCTCGCCGCCGGTCAGCGCCTGGGCCGCCTCGCGCGACCCCACACCCTCGAGCTGGACCGCCACGGCCCGTCCCGGCCCGCTTCCAGTCGAGAACCGTCCGCCGCTCGGAACCGCCGGCGCGGACGAGCTCCCAGCTCGAGTAACTCGCGATGCCCTCGGGCGGGTCGGTGTAGGACTTGACCTTCACCCAGCCCTGCACCCCGAACGGGGCACCGATCCGACCGAGCACCACCGCGCTCGCCGTCGTTGTCGGGGCGCGCGTGATTCATGGCGTCCGGCGCGCGGTCAGGCCGCGCGCCTGGGCCTTGCGGTAGCCCTTCAGCAGCTGCGCGACGCGCTCGGAAGGCTGCGCCCCGCAGCCAACCCAGTGGTCGATGCGGGCGAGGTCGAGGCGCAGTCCCTCGCTGCCGCCCCTCGCAACCGGGTTGAAGAAGCCCACCTGCTCGAGCGAGCCACCGACGCTGCGGCGGCTGTCGGTCACCACCACGTGATAGAAGGGTTCCTTCTTGCCACCGCGGCGCATCAATCGGATCGTCACCATCTTCTGCCAATGCCTCAGCGTTAGGGCCGACCGGGCACCCAAGGGGCACCCGGCCGAAAAAGAGCCCGGAACTATACCGAAAACGCCAGCGAAAAGAAATGCTTGTCGTGGGCTCAGCGGAAGCCCGGGCGGCATCCGGCCGGCCATCGACCGCATCATGCGCCCCAGGCCGCCCTTGCCGATGCCCTTCATCATCTTCTGCATCTGCAGGAAGTTCTTCAGCAGGCGGTTGACGTCGGCCACCTGGGTCCCCGACCCGGTCGCGATCCGCCGGCGGCGGGAGCCGTCGATGGTCTTCGGGAAGCGGCGCTCGCCGGGGGTCATCGAGCAGATGATCGCGATCTGGCGCCGGATGTCGCGCTCGTTGCCCTGCGGCAGCGCCCCGGCCTTGGCCGTCAGCTGGGCCGGCAGCTTGTCCATCAGCGCCGCCATGCCGCCCATGCCCTCGAGCTGGCGCAACTGCGCCAGCAGGTCGTCGAGGTCGAAGTCCTTGCCCTTGGCCACCTTGCGGGCGAGCTTCTCGGCCTCCTCGCGGTCGACCTTGCGGGTGACCTCCTCGACCAGGCTGAGCACGTCGCCCATGCCGAGGATCCGCGACGCCATGCGCTCCGGCTGGAACGCCTCGAGCGCCTCGGGCTTCTCGCCGACGCCGACGAACAGGATCGGCTGGCCGGTGACGTGCCGCACCGAAAGCGCCGCGCCGCCGCGCGCGTCGCCGTCCGCCTTGGTGAGCACGACGCCGGTGAGGTCGAGCGCGGCGCCGAACGCCCGCGCGGCGTTGACCGCGTCCTGGCCCGCCATGCTGTCGACGACGAACAGCGTCTCGATCGGCTGCAGCGCGGCCCCGAGGTCGCGCACCTCGCGCCATCATCTCCTCGTCGACGTGCAGGCGGCCGGCGGTGTCCACCAGCAGCACGTCGTAGAGGCCGCGCCGGGCCTCCTCGAGCGCCTTGTTCGCGATGGCCACGGGCGCCTGCTGCGGATCGGCGGCCGCCACGTCGATGCCGAGCTGCTGGCCGAGGCGCTCGAGCTGCAGCATCGCCGCCGGCCGGTAGACGTCGGTCGAGACCAGCAGCACGCGCTTGCGCTCGCGCTCCTTGAGCCACAGCGCGATCTTCGCGGCGGTCGTGGTCTTGCCCGCGCCCTGCAGGCCGGCGAGCAGGATGATCGCCGGCGGCTGCGTGCGCAGGTTGAGCGGGCGCACGCCCTCGCCCATCACGCGCACCAGTTCCTCGTGGATGACCCGCACCAGCGCCTGCCCCGGCGTCAGGCTCTTGTGGATCTCGAGGCCGACGGCGCGCGCCTTGACCGCGTCGATGAACTCCTTGACGACCGGCAGCGCGACGTCCGCCTCGAGCAGCGCCATCCGCACCTGCCGCAGCGTGTCGCCGATGTTCTCCTCGGTGAGGCGGCCCCGGCCGCGCAGGCCCTCGACGACGGCGGACAGTCGGGCGGAAAGCTTGTCGAACACTAGCGACCTCGGCGTGGGCGAGCGACGGGCAGCCGCGCTGCGGGCGGAGCGCGGATTATAGGGGCCGGCCGCGCCCGCGCCTCCTCAGGTCGCCGGCGATGTGACATCATTCGGCCGTCCACGGTCGCACCCGGATCCGCGCTTGCTGCTGCCACTCATCGCCGTCGCCTGCTACCTGTTCGGCGCCCTCGGGCTCGGCCTTCGGCGCCTACCGCGGCGACTCGCACCACGGCCGCGGCCGGCGCATCGCCGCCGCCGCGATCGCGGCCGATCGGGCGCGCTGGTGCACGCGGCCGCGCTGGTCGACGAGCGCAGCTCGATCCGAGCGCCGCGCTCTCGCTGGGCGACACGCTGGCACTGGTCGCGCTGCGTGATCGCGATCACCGCGATCGTGATGGCGCTGCAGCCGCGCCTGCGCGGCATGGCGGCGCTGCTGCTCGGTCATCGCGGCCGTGCTCGAGGCGGCGTTCTCCGAAGGCGCGCGCAACTTCTCGGTGGGTCGCCCGGGCTGGGAGCTCGCCTTCCACGTCGCCATGGCGACCACCGCCTTTGCGTTCCTCACCATCGGCGCGGTGCTGGCGGTCGCGCAGGTGGTCGTCGACCGGCGCCTGCGCAGCCGCCAGCCGCTCGGCTGGCTGAAGATCCTCACGCCGCTCGAGTCGCTCGAGTCGGGCTGCTTCCACAGCATCCTGGCCGGCTTCGCGCTGCTCACGCTCGCGCTCGTCACGCGGCGCGTTCTTCATCGAGAACCTGTTCGCGCAGCACCTGGTGCACAAGGTCGTGCTGGCGATCATCGCCTGGGTCGTCTTCGGCATCCTGCTGCTCGGCCGCTGGCGGTTCGGCTGGCGCGGCCGCAAGGCGCTGCGCTGGACGCTCGCCGGCTACGTGCTGCTCGGGCTGTCGTATTTCGGCAGCAAGCTGGTGCTCGAGAACGTGCTCGGCAAGCACTGGGGCTGACCGGCCTTGCAGGACATCCCGTTACCCTGGCTGCTCGGCATCCTGGTCGCTGCTGCATCGCGCTGTCGGCGTTCTTCTCGAGCACCGAAACCGCGCTGATGAGCATCAACCGCTACCGGCTGCGGCACCGCGCGCGGGAAGGCAGCGCGGGCGCGCGCGCGGCCGAGAAGCTGCTCGCGACAGCCGGACCGGCTGATCGGCCTGATCCTGGTCTGCAACAACTTCGTCAACTCCGCGGCGGCGGCGATCGTCACCGTGATCTACGCTGTCGCTCGGCGGCGAGGCGTTCGCCGCGATCGGCGTGGGCGTCTTCACCGTGGTGCTGATCATCTTCGGCGAGGTGGCGCCGAAGACCTTCGGCGCGCTGTACCCGGAGCGGCTCGCGCTGCCGGCCGCGCTGGTCTACCAGGTGCTGCTCAAGGTGCTCTACCCGGTCGTCTGGGCTGACGAACCTGCTCGCGAACGGCGTGCTGCGCCTGCTCGGCATCTCGCGCGAGAAGGCGAGCCGCACGTCGCTGAGCCGGGAGGAGCTGCGCACGGTGGTCGCCGAGGCGAGCACCGTCATCCCGCACCGCCACCAGCGCATGCTGATGAGCATCCTCGACCTCGAGCGCATCAACGTCGAGGACATCATGGTGCCGCGCAACGAGATCGCCGGCATCGACGTCTCGGACGAGTGGGACGACATCCTCGACCAGCTGCGCGACAGCCGCCACACGCGCATCCCGGTGTACGACGGCAACCTCGACGAGCTGGTCGGCATCCTGCACATGAAGAAGGTCGCGCGGCTGCTGGCGCGCGGCGAGTTCGACCGCGAGCAGCTGGTGGCGCTCGCGCAGGCGCGCGAGCCCTACTACGTGCCCGAAGGCACGTCGCTCAACAAGCAGCTGCTGAACTTCCAGCGCCAGCGGCGCCGCGTGGCGTTCGTCGTCGACGAGTACGGCGACGTGCAGGGCCTCGTGACGCTCGAGGACCTGCTCGAGGAGATCGTCGGCGAGTTCACCTCGGACACGAGCTCGCTGCACAAGGACGTGCACCGCGAGAAGGGCGGCACGCTTCATCGTCAACGCGTCGGCGAGCGTGCGCACGCTGAACCGCAAGATGGGCTGGTCGCTGCCCACGACCGGCCCGCGCACGCTGAACGGCCTGATCCTCGAGTACCTCGAGACGATTCCGGAGCCGGCACCAGCCTGCGCGTCAACGACTACGCGATCGACATCCTGCAGACCGGCGACAACGCGGTGAAGACCGTGCGCCTGCAGCCGATCGCGCCGTCGCGGGCGCCGCGCCCGAGGCGTCAGAAAGCCGCGGCTAGCGCCTGCTCGAGCCGGGCGACGCCCTCGACCTCGAGCCCTTCGACCAGTCCTTGCGCGGCACGTTCGCCGGCCGGCACCAGCGCGCGGCGGAAGCCCTGCTTCGCGGCCTCGCGCAGCCGCTCCTCGCCGAACGGCACCGGGCCGGATCTCGCCGGTGAGCCCGAGCTCGCCGAAGCAGACCGATGTCCTGCGGCGACGGGCCGGTTGCGCAGGCTCGACAGCACCGCGAGCACCGCCGGCAGGTCGGCCGCGGTCTCGCCGATGCGCACGCCGCCCACGACGTTGACGAACACGTCCTGGCCCGGACGATCGAGATGCCGCCGTGCCGGTGCAGCACGGCGAGCAGCAGCGCGAGCCGGCTCGACTCGAATCCCACCGCGACGCGCCGCGGCGACATGCCCTGGGCCTCGTCGACCAGCGCCTGCAGCTCGACCAGCAGTGGGCCGGCTGCCCTCGCGCGCGACCGTGACCACGCTGCCCGGCACCGGCGACCTCGTGCCGCGAAAGGAAGATCGCCGAGGGATTGCGGACTTCCTTGAGCCCCTGCTCGGCCATCGCGAACACGCCGATCTCGTTGGCGGCGCCGAAGCGGTTCTTGACCGCGCGCACGACGCGGAAGCGGCTGCCGGGATCGCTCTCGAAATACAGCACGGTGTCGACCATGTGCTCGAGGATGCGCGGCCCGGCGATCAGCCCTTCCTTGGTCACGTGGCCGATGATCAGCACCGCGGTGCCGGAATCCTTGGCGAACCGCACCAGCCGCGCCGCGGATTCGCGCACCTGCACGGCCGAGCCGGGCGACGACTCGCGAGAGCTCGGTGTGCATGGTCTGGATCGAGTCGACCACCAGCACGCTCGCGCGCGCGGCCGACCGCTTCCTCGAGGATCGCCTCGACGCGCGTCTCCGCGACGAGCCGCAGCGTGCCGGATTCGAGCCCCAGCCGGCGCGCGCGCAGCGCGACCTGCCGCACCGACTCCTCGCCGGACGCATACAGCACCGGCTGATCGCGGCTCAGCGCGTCGGCCGCCTGCAGCAGCAGCGTCGACTTGCCGATGCCCGGGTCGCCGCCGAGCAGCATCACGGAGCCCGCCACGAGGCCGCCGCCGAGCACGCGGTCGAGCTCGCCGATGCCCGAGGCCGCGCGCGGCTCGGTGTCCTGCGTGACCTCGGTCACCGTGCGGCTCGGCGGCGCCGGCCGGCGGCGCCTGCGGCCCGGCGCCGGAGGCGGCAGCGACGACGCGGCCAGCTCGAGCGTGTTCCAGGCCTGGCAGGCCGGGCACTGGCCCTGCCACTGCGGCGTGCGGGCGCCGCAGGACCCGCACACGTAGCTCGGCCTTCGGCCGTGGCCATCGATTCCACCTGCCGCCGGGCACGCCGCCCGGGGCCCGCGATGCTAGCACGCGACCGCGCGGCCGGCCCGGATGTGTGACGCCAGCGGCAATTCGCGGCGACATCGGACCCGTATACTTTTCGCCAGATCATGCCCGCCCCGGCCGACAAGACCCTGCTGAGAAGAAACCTGGCGGCCCTGCCCGGCCGTCCGACCGGGCGCCGTGCGGCTGCCGGACGGCTCGGCCGCTACCAGATCCATGCACGAGCTCGGCAAGGGCGCCATGGGCGTCGTCTACCGGGCGCGCGACCCGATGATCAACCGCGAGGTGGCGCTCAAGGCCATCCCGCTCGCCGCCGAGTTCGAGGGCGACGAGCTCGAGGAGGCGCGCGCCAAGTTCTTCCGCGAGGCCGAGACGGCGGGACGCCTGAGCCACCCGCACATCGTCACGATCTACGACGCGGGCGAGGACGGACGGCACCGCCTACATCGCGATGGAACTGCTGCGCGGCCGGCACCTCGTCGAGTACACCGACTCCGCGCGCCTGCTGCCGCCGGCGCATCGCGATCGAGCTGGTGGCGCGGCTCGCCGACGCGCTGCACTACGCGCACCGGCACAGCGTCGTGCACCGCGACATCAAGCCGGCCAACGTCATGTTCGACCCGGAGAGCGGCGAGCTCAAGATCACCGACTTCGGCATCGCGCGCCTGACCGACGCGGGCCGCACGCGCACCGGCGTCGTGCTCGGCACGCCGTCGTTCATGTCGCCGGAGCAGCTGCAGGGCCGGGCCGTCACCGGCCGCTCGGACCTGTTCTCGCTCGCCGTCACGCTCTACCAGCTGCTGACCGGCCAGCTGCCGTTCCGCGCCGACTCGATGCCCGCGCTGATGCTCAAGATCGCGCACGAGCCGCACCCGCGCATCCGCATCGCAGCGCCCGGACCTGCCGGCCGGCCTCGACGACTTCTTCGACCGCGCGCTCGCCAAGGACCCGGCGGACCGCTTCGAGAGCGGCGCCGCGCTCGCCCAGGCGCTGCGCGACGTCAACGCGCCGGCGGGGAGCTGAGCGTGCTACCTCAAGGGAAAATTCCGCTGCGTCGGCGTGAGCGACGCCGGCCGCGTGCGCGAGCACAACGAGGACACGATCGGCACCGACGCCGACATCGGCCTGGTGGTGCTGGCCGACGGCATGGGCGGCTACAAGGCCGGCGAGGTCGCGAGCGGCATCGCGGTGCGCACCGTGATGAGCCTGGTCAAGGAAGCCGTCGAGCGCGAGGACCTCCGGTGCGCGACCCCGACACCGGCCTGAGCCGGCCGGGCATCCTGCTGCGCGACGCGATCCAGCGCGCCAACAAGATCATCTACCAGACCGCGAAGACGCAGGCGCACTGCGAAGGCATGGGCACGACGGTCGTGGCCGGCCTGTTCTTCGACGACCGGCTCACGATCGCGCACGTCGGCGACTCGCGCCTGTACCGCCTGCGCGGCAACGAGTTCACGCAGGTGACGCAGGACCACTCGCTGCTGCAGGAACTCGTCGCGCGCGGCTTCTACACGCCCGAGGAGGCGCAGCGCGCGGCGGCCAAGAACTACGTGACCCGCGCGCTCGGCGTCGAGCCGACGGTCGAGGTGGACGTGACCGAGGTCCCGGTCCAGAAGGACGACCTGTTCCTGCTCTGCTCGGACGGCCTGTCGGACATGGTCGAGGACGACGGACATTCAGTTAACGATCAGCACCTTTGGTGCTAATCTTGAGACGCTCGCCAAGCAGCTGGTGCTGCTCGGCAACGACAACGGGGGCCGGGACAACATCTCGGTCGTGCTGGTCGCGGGTGCTCGACGGCTTCCCGGCGAAACGGCGCGTGCGTCGACCGGATCCTCGCGCATGTTCGGCTGAACGGGAGACGCAGGTACGCAACATGGCCAGGCTGGTTCTCAGCCTCGACGGGCAGGTGCTCGCCGAGTACAACATGAGCAAGGAGCGCTACACGATCGGGCGCCTCCCGGACAACGACATCCGCATCGACAACGCGGCGGTCAGCGGCCACCACGCGCTGATCATCAACATCCTCAACGACTCGTTCCTCGAGGACCTGAACAGCACGAACGGCACGTACGTCAACGGCAAGATCATCAAGAAGCACGCGCTGCAGCACGGCGACGTGATCACCGTCGGCCACCACGCGCTGCGCTTCGTCGACGGCGAGGCCGACGAGCCGGACGACGAGTTCGAGAAGACGATGGTGATCACGCCGCGGCGACGCGGCGCGCACTGAACATCCCGCCGGTCGCGGCCGCGCCGGCCGCGACGTACGCGGCCTCCTCGGCAGCGACGGCGCCGCGCCTACCCGAACGGCGTGCTGCCGAAGGCCAAGCTGCAGGTGCTGTCCGGCCAGTTCGCCGGCCGCGAGCTCGAGCTCGTGAAGACGCTGACGACGCTCGGCCGGCCGGGCGTGCAGGTCGCGGCCATCACGCGCCGCGCCGACGGCTACTACATCGTGCACGTCGAGAGCGGCCGCGAAGGCGACTACCCGCTCGTGAACGGCACGCCGATCGGCCCGCAGGCGCGGCGGCTGCACGACAACGACGTCGTGCAGCTCGCCGGCGTGAAGATGGGGTTCTTCGAGGCCTGAGGCGCGGCCGGGCGCGTCAGCGCGACGACGCGCGGCACTCGCTGGCTCACGCCGCAGATGAGCTCGTACGGGATCGTGCCGGCCCGGCGCGCGATCTCCTCGACCGGCACGCCCGTCGCCCCACAGCACGACCGGATCGCCGGCCGCGACGCCCGGCAGGTCCGTGACGTCCACGGTGATCATGTCCATCGACACGCGGCCGATCAGCTGGCGCGCGCTGGCCGTTGACGATCACCGGCGTGCCGGACGCGCACGCTGCGCGGATAGCCGTCGCCGTAGCCGGCCGCGACCACGGCCATGCGCGTGTCGCGCGCTGCGCGCGCCACGCGCCGCCATAGCCCACCGTCTCGCCCGCCTGCACGTCCTTGACCGCGATGACCTCGGTCTGCAGCGTCATCGCCGGCACGCAGCCCGAGGTCGGCGCCGGTGCCGTCCGGGAACGGCGACACGCCGTACAGCACCAGGCCCGGGCCGCACCCAGTCGCCGTGCGCCGTCGGGCCAGGCGAGCAGCGCCGCCGAGTTGGCGATGCTGCGCTCGCCGGGCAGCCCGCGCCGTCGCGGCCTCGAACGCCTGCAGCTGCGCGCCGGTCTTGCGGGTCGCGACGCTCGTCCGCGCTCGCCAGGTGCGTGACGAGCGTCGGGCCCGGCGCGACGTCAGCGATCCGCCGAGCCGCGCGTACGCCTCGGCGAACTGCTCGACGCGGAAGCCGAGGCGGTTCATGCCGGTGTCGACCTTGATCCAGGCCGAGATCGGCTCCGCACCCGCGGCGCCTCGAGCATCTCGAGCTGCTCGACGCTGTGCACCATCAGGTCGAAGCCTTGCTGCGCGGCGATCGCGAGCTGCTCCGGGCTGAACACGCCCTCGAGCAGCAGGATGCGATTGGCGAGCGCCCGCCGCGCGCAGCGCGAGCGCCTTCCTCGAGCCGCGCCACCGCGAAGCCGTCGGCGGCGCGAGCGCCTTCGCCGCCGGCACGAGCCGTGGCCGTAGGCGTTCGCCTTGATGACCGCCATGACGCGCGACGCGGGCGCCGTCGCGCGCACGCGCGCGAGGTTGTGGCGCAGCGCCGCGGTGTCGACGATCGTGCGGATCAGGGGCTTCACGTCGGTGCGCGGCGCCGGCGCGGCTCAGCCGCCGTAGCTCGTAGTCGCCGGTCGCGAGGTTCTCGAAGCGCGTGTACTTGCCGAGGAAGGTCAGGTGCACCTCGCCGGTCGGGCCGTTGCGCTGCTTGGCGATGATGATGTCGGCGATGCCCTTGCGCGGCGTCTCGGGCTCGTAGACTTCCTCGCGGTAGATCATGCATGATCAGGTCCGCGTCCTGCTCGATCGCGCCCGATTCGCGCAGGTCCGACATCACCGGCTTCTTGTCGGTGCGCTGCTCGACGCTGCGGTTCAGCTGCGACAGCGCGATCACCGGCACCTTCAGTTCCTTGGCGAGCGCCTTGAGCGAGCGCGAGATCTCCGAGATCTCGGTCGCGCGGTTCTCCTTGGTGCCCGGCACCTGCATCAGCTGCAGGTAGTCCACGACGATCAGGCCGAGCCCGCCCGTTCTCGCGCTGCAGGCGCCGCGCGCGCGCGCGCACCTCGGTCGGCGTGAGCGCGCCGCTGTCGTCGATGTAGAGCGGCGCGGTCTTCATCTGCGCGATGGCGCCGTTGATGCGCGCCCAGTCCTCGTCGCCGAAGATTGCCGGTGCGCAGGTGGCTCTGGTCGACGCGGCCGAGCGAGGAGATCATGCGCATCGAGAGCTGCTCGCGCGACATTTCCATCGAGAACACCGCGACGGGCGTGTTGGCCGAGATCGCGGCGTTCTCCGCGATGTTGAGCGCGAGAGTGGTCTTGCCCATCGACGGGCGGCCGGCGACGATGATCAGGTCGCCGGGCTGCAGGCCGGCGGTCATCCGGTCGAGGTCGTCGTAGCCGGTGCTGACGCCGGTGAGCTGCCCTTGCTTCTGCGTGCAGCATGTCGAGCCGGTCGATCGTCGCGCCGAGGACGTCGCGCAGCGGCACGAAGCCCGAGCCGGTGCGCCGGCCCTGCTCGGCGATCTCGAACACGCGGCGCTCGGCCTCGTCGACGAGTTCGGCTGGCCGGGCGCCCTTCGCTGTCGTAGGCGCTCGCGGCAATCTCGCCGCTCACGCGGATCAGTTGCCGCAGCAGCGAGCGCTCGCGGACGATGTCCGCGTAGGCGCGGATGTTGGCGGCGGTCGGCGTATCGCGCGCAAGGCCCGCGAGGTAGGCGAGCCCGCCGGTCTCGTCGGCCAGGCCCTTTGCCGCGAGGTACTCGGCCAGCGTGACCGCGTCGCTCGGCTCGCTGCGCGCGGACAGCTCCGCGATCGCGGAGAAGATCTGCTGGTGGTCGCGCCGGTAGAAGTCCTCGGCGCGCAGCCGGTCGGCGATCGAGTCCCAGGTGCTGTTGTCGAGCAGCAGGCCGCCGAGCACGGCCTGCTCGGCCTCGACCGAGTGCGGCGGCACGCGCAGCGAATCCGTGTCGGACGCGGGCCGCAGTCCGCCGGCGAGCCCCTGCGCCGCCCGCGTCCTGCTCCATTGCCGCTGACCCGGTTGTGCGCGGCTTCATTCCTCGGCGACCACGTCCACCGGCAGGTCGACGACGACGTCGGTGTGCAGGTGGAGCTTCACGTGATGCTCGCCCACGAGCGCGGATCGGCCCCGAGTGCAGGCGCACTTCGCTGCGCTCGATGCGGATGCCGGCCCTGGACAGCGCCTCGGCGATGTCGGCCGTGCCGATCGAGCCGAAGAGCTTGCCCTCGCCGCCCGCCTTCGCGGTCAGCGACAGGCGGAAATTCTCGAGCTGCGCCGGCGCGCAGCTTCGCGCTCGTCATCTCGTCGGCCGGCCAGCTTCTCGAGCTCGGCGCGGCGCTCCTCGAACTTCTTCAGGTTGGCCGCGGTGGCCACGCGCCGCCTTGCCCTGCGGGAGCAGGAAGTTGCGGCCGTAGCCCGGCTTGACCTTGACCTTGTCGCCGATGTTGCCGAGGTTGGCGACCTTCTGCAGCAGGATGACTTCCATCGTTGGTTCCTCGATCGATCGTCGATAGCGTGATCAAGCGTTCTGCGCCGCGCCGTTGCGAGCGCAGCCAGTTGTCCACGAATCCCCAGCCCGCCAGCGCGGCGACCATGATCGGCGCCGCGAGCACGAGCAGGACGTAAATCGCCCAGAGCCAGCCGCCGCTGCAGGCGGCCCTCGGCCTTGAAGCGGTGCGCCGCCGCGAGGCCGACCAGCATCAGCGCCCCCAGGAACAGCCGCGCCAGGTCGTCCACCAGCGGCCGGTCCGTCAGCAGCGATGCCGCGATCAGCACCGCGCCGCGCCGTCCCCAGCACGACGCCGAGGCGCAACTGCTGGAACTCCGCCCCGAACCGCCCCGCTCCGGCGGCGGCACCGCGTCTGCCACCAGCGCGCCAGGAACAGCGCGCACATCGCGAGCAGCACCGTCAGCACCGTCACCCAGCCCCACAGCGTCCGCGCCAGCGTCTCGACGAGCCCGTCCTTCTCGATGTCCATCGGCAGGCCGCGCCGCTGCATTTCCTCGGCGAGGTCCCGCACGAACGGCGCCCAGAACCGCTCCGGGTCGCCGAGCGTCGCGTGCAGCAGCAGCACCATCACCACGCCGGCGAGCACGGCCACCTGCAGGCACAGCGACAGCGATCCGCTGCGCCGCAGCATCACCGCGAGCGCCAGCGGCGGCCCGAGCACCCACAGCGAGTAGATCACGCCGACCGGCACCGGCCGGCCGATCATCCACATCGCGAGCGCCAGCAGCACGCTCGCGCCCCGCCGCGACCAGCAGCCGGGTCGCGGGCCGCGCGCCAGGACCACCAGCGCCGGCACCGCCCCGGGCAGGAAGAACGCGAACCCCAGCCCGAACAGCGGCAGCAATCCGAGCAGGCCGGTCACGAAGACGGCCGCGCCGGGATTGTCGGCGATCCAGCTTGCGAACGTCCGGCTCATGGCGGCGCACCCGCGGTCGCCCGCGCGGCGCCCGCATCGCTCAGTGCTGGTCGGTGTACGGCAGCAGCGCCAGGAAGCGCGCGCGCTTGATGGCGAGCGCCAGCTGGCGCTGGTAGTTCGAGCGCGTGCCGGTGATGCGGCTCGGGACGATCTTGCCGGTCTCGGTGATGTAGCCCTTGAGCGTGGCGAGATCCTTGTAGTCGATCCGCTCGACGCCTTCGGCCGTGAACTTGCAGAACTTACGGCGACGGAAAAAACGTGCCATGGGTCACCCTGTCGATCGTCTGGTGTGGATGCGCGGTCTCAGCCCGCGAGCGCCGAATCGTCGGTGCTCTCCGGCAGGCTGGAGTCCTCGGCGCGACCGCCCTCTTCCTCGGCCCGCGCCATCGGCGACGGCTCGGTCACGGCGGCCGGCATCGACACCACGAGGTGGCGGATGACGGCGTCGCTGAAGCGGAAGGCGCCGGTGAGTTCATCGAGCGTCTTCTGGTCGCCTCGATGTTCATCAGCACGTAGTGGGCCTTGTGGACCTTGGCGATCGGGAAGGCCAGCTGGCGGCGGCCCCAGTCCTCGACGCGGTGGATCGCGCCGCCGCCCGCGGTGATCATGCCGCGGTAGCGCTCGATCATCGCCGGGACCTGCTCGCTCTGGTCAGGGTGGACCAGGAACACGATTTCGTAGTGACGCACTTTTTGTGCTCCCTTCGGTTGAAGCCGCCCGATGAAAATGTCCGGTGCGGCAAGGAGTTACAGCAGCCCGCCGGACTCGTACGACCGCTACGGGGCCGCGTAGCATAGCCGAACCGGAGCGCAGAGTGAATAGCGGCTAGCGGACCCGCCGCTGCCGCACGGCCTCGAACAGCACGACGCCGGCCGCCACCGAGACGTTCAGGCTCTCGACGGCGCCGGCCATCGGGATCGACACCAGCTGGTCGCAGCACTCGCGCGTCAGGCGCCGCATGCCCTCGCCTTCCGAGCCCATCACCAGCGCCAGCGGACCCGTCAGGTCGGCATCGTAGAGCGTCTTGTCGGCCGCGTCGTCGGTGCCGACGAGCCAGATGCCGCGCTCCTTCAGCTCGCGCAGCGTGCGCGCCAGGTTGACGACCGCCACCAGCGGCACCGTTTCGGCGGCGCCGGCGGCGACCTTGCGCACGACCGGCGTGAGGCCGGCCGCACGGTCGCGGGGCACGATCACGGCGGCGACGCCCGCAGCGTCCGCGGACCGCAGGCACGCGCCGAGGTTGTGGGGATCCTGCACGCCGTCGAGCACCAGCAGCAGCGGCGGTCCCGACGCGGCCTCGAGCGCCTCCTCGAGCTGCGTTTCCGGATCTCCCGGGCGCGCGGCACACTTCCGCGACCACGCCCTGGTGACGGCCGCCTTCGGCCAGCTTGTCGAGCGTCGCCTCGTCGACCGTCGTCACCTGGACCCCGCTGCGCGCTCGCAAGCGTCCGGATCTCCGCCAGCCGGCCCGCGTCCTTGCCGCCGGCCAGCAGCACGCGACGCACGCGGGCCGGAGTTGCGCGTCAGCAGCACGCGCACGGCATGCATGCCGTACGCGACGGGGCTCGCCATCAGCGGCGTCTCCCGGAAGTGCGCGGCCGGCGCGGCCGCGTCGGCGCCTCGTCGGACGCCCGCGAGCTCGAAGTCGACGCGCCGCTCGTCGAGCGACACGTTCGAGACGCGGACGCGCAGCCGGTCGCCGAGCTTGTACGACTTGCCGGAACTGCGGCCGACGAGCCGGTAGCCGGAACGATCGCGCGTGAAATAGTCCTGCCCGAGCGCGGAGACGTGCAGCAGGCCGTCGACCTGCAGGCCGTCGAGCTGCACGAACAGCCCGAAGTCGACCACGCCGGAGACGATGCCCTCGAACTCCTCGCCGACGCGCTCCTGCATGTAGTAGCACTTGAGCCACGCCACCGCGCCGCGCGTCGCCTCGTCGGCGCGCCGCTCGCGGAACGAGCAGTCCTGCCCGAGCACCGGGAACGGGCCGTGCCAGTCGACGAGTTCCTGCGGATCGCCCTCGCGCAGCACCTGGCGGATGCCGCGGTGCACGACCAGGTCCGGGTAGCGGCGGATCGGCGACGTGAAGTGCGCGTAATGCTCCAGCGCGAGCCCGAAGTGGCCGATGTTGCCGGGCTGGTAGACGGCCTGCGGCATCGAGCGGATCACCGCCGTCGAGATCAGCAGCGCGTCGGGGCGGTCGCCGATCTTCTGCAGCAGGTCGCGCAGGTGCTCCGGCTTGATGTCTTCCGCCGGCGGCAGCCAGAGCCCGAACTCGCGCAGGAACTGCCGCAGCGTCTCGAGCCGGTCGATCTCGGGCAGGCCGTGCACGCGATACAGCGTCGGGACCTTGTGGCGGTCGAGGAAGCGTGCCGCCGCGATGTTGGCGGCGATCATGCACTCCTCGATCAGGCGGTGCGCGTCGTTGCGCGGCTGCTCGACGAGCGCGGCCACGCGGCCCTGCTCGTCGAACTTGAGCTTCAGCTCCGGCGTGTCGAGTTCGAGCGCGCCGCGTCCCGTGCGCTCGCGCATGAAGCTGCGATAGACGCCGTGCAGCGCGAGCAGCCGCTCGCGCAGGCCCTCGAGCCGCGGCGCGTGCTTCGCCGCGGGCCGCTCGAGGAATTCGCCCACGTCCCGATACGTGAGCCGCGCCGCCGAGCGCATCACGCCCTCGAAGAACCGCGAGCGCGTGATGCGGCCCTCGTCGCTGACCCGCAGCTCGCAGCACAGGCACAGCCGGTCCTGGTCCGGCACCAGCGAGCAGAGCCCGTTCGACAGCTCCTCCGGCAGCATCGGGATCACGCGGTTCGGGAAATACACCGACGTGCCGCGCTCGCGCGCCTCGGCGTCGAGCGCGCTGCCGGGCCGCACGTAGTGGCCCACGTCGGCGATCGCGACGATCACCTGCCAGCCGCCGCCGACGCGCTCGCAATAGACCGCGTCGTCGTAGTCGCGGGCGTCCTCGCCGTCGATGGTGACGAGCTCGATGCCGCGCAGGTCCTCGCGGCCGGCGATTGCCGACTCCGGGATGTGCGCGCCGTACGCGCGCGCCTCGGCGAGCACGTCGCCCGGGAACTCGTACGGCAGCCCGTGCGAATGGATCGCGATGTCGGTCTCCATGCCCGGCGCGCCGTGCTCGCCGAGCACGCCGCGAGACGCGGCCGACCGGCTGCGCATTGCGGCTCGGCTGCTGCGTCATCTCGACGATCACGATCTGCCCCGACTCGGCGCCGCCCGTCTGCGACTGCGGCACGAGCACGCGGTGGGTGATGCGCGGATTGTCCGGCGTCAGGTAGGCGACGCCCGACTCGACGTGCAGCCGGCCGACGACCTCGCTTCGTGCGACGCTCGAGCACCTCGACGATCGCGCCCTGCGGCTTGCCGCGGAAGCGCGCGCCCTCGATGCGCGCTGCGACGCGGTCGCCGTGCATCACTTCGCGCATCTGCTGCGGCGGCAGGTAGATCGGTGCCGAGGCGTCGTCCGGCAGCAGCCAGCCGTCGCCGTTGCGCTGCGCCTGCACGGTGCCGACCACCAGGCCCGGCAGCTGCTCGCGCAGGCAGTACTGGCCGCGCCGGTTCAGCACGACCTCGCCGCGCCTCACCAGCACCGCGAGCTGGGCCGCGCGCCTCGGCGCCGGCGACCGGGCCGAGCTCGGCCGTGATTTCGTCGAGCTTCAGGGGGCGGCCGGCCCGGCGGAGGCATTGCAGGACGGCCGGCGTCCGCGGCCTGCACGGTGCGTGGCGCAGTGCGGGCGCGGGACGCGCCCTGCGTGGTTCGGGTCTGGCGGCGGGTACGATTTCGATGCATTCCGTCCTGGGTGGCGGCCTCGGGCCGCCGGTATTCGTTGACAGCCCCGGGGGCCGCCAGTAAATTGCGCCACCTTCCGGCCGGCCCCGGGCCGGGCCGCGACCGAAGCCCAGGTGGCGGAATTGGTAGACGCACTAGTTTCAGGTACTAGCGGGTAACACCGTGGAGGTTCGAGTCCTCTCCTGGGCACCACCCCTCGCAACACGGACCGCGAGATCAGTTCCTTCATGATCTCGTTGGTGCCGCCGTAGATCCGCTGCACGCGCGAGTCCGCGAACATGCGGCACACGAGGTATTCGTTCATGTAGCCGTAGCCGCCGTGCAGCTGGACGCACTCGTCCATCACCTGCTGCTGGACGTCGGTGACCCACCACTTGGCCATCGCGGCCGTCTCGGTATCGAGCTCGCCCCTGACGAGCTGCTCGATGCACCGGTCGACGAACGTGCGCGCCACGCGCGTCAGCGTGACCACCTCGGCGAGCTTGAAGCGGGTGTTCTGGAACTCGCCGATCGCCTGCCCGAACGCCTTGCGCTCGCTGCACGTAGCGCGCCGTCTCGGCGACGCGCACCCTCCATCGCCGCCACGCCGCCGAGCGCGATCGTGAGGCGCTCGTACGGCAGGTCGCCCATCAGCTGGTGCATGCCCTTGCCTTCCACGCCGCCGAGCAGGCAGTCCGCACCGACGCGCACGTCCTCGAAGATAGAGCTCGGAGGTGTCCTGCGCCGTCATGCCCATCTTGTCGAGCACGCGGCCGACGCGATAGCCGGCGAGGCCCTCGGTCTCGACCATCAGGATCGACAGGCCGCGGCTGCGATCGCCCGGGTCGGTGCGCACGACCAGCATCAGGATCGTCGCGATCGAGCCGTTGGTGATGAAGATCTTCGAGCCGTTGATGACGTACTCGCCGCCCTCGCGCACCGCGCGGGTGCGGATGCCCTTCAGGTCGGAGCCTGCGCCCGGCTCGGTCATCGCGATCGCGCCGATCAGCTCGCCGCTCGCCATGCGCGGCAGCCAGCGCTGCTTCTGCTCCTCGGTGCCGTAGTTGAGCACGTAGTGCGCGGCGATGCTGTGCACGCCCTGGCCGAAGCCCGAGATGCCGCGGCGGTTGCAGTCTCCTCGTACAGCACGGCCTCGTGGCGGAAGTCGCCCCCGCCGCCGCCGTACTCCGCCGGGCACGTCCATCAGCAGGAAGCCCGCCGCGCCGACCTGCCGCCAGGTGCTCGCGATCGACGTGCTTCTGCGCGCGCCAGCGCGCCTCGTGCGGCAGCATCTCCGTCTCGACGAAGCGCGACACCGCCTCGCGCAGCATGCGCAGGTCGTCATCCATCCAGGGGGATTCGTAGGGCTTCATGGTCGTCTCGCTCGGGAGTCGTTCAGTCGAAGGGGTGGCGCAGCACGATGGTCTCGGCGCGGTCGGGCCCGGTCGAGACGATGTCGATCGGCACGCCGGCGAGCTGCTCGATGCGCGCGAGGTAGCTTGCGCGCGTTCTCCGGCAGCTTCGCGAAATCCGTGATGCCGCTGGTCGGCTCCGACCAGCCCGGCAGCGTCTCGTAGACCGGCTCGCACTCCGAGTAGCGGTGCGGCAGCAGCGGCGGCTGGTCGCGCACCTCGCCGTCGATCCGGTAGCCGGTGGCGATGCGCAGCGTGTCGAGCCCGTCGAGCACGTCGAGCTTCGTGACGCCGAGGCTCGACAGGCTGTTGTGCAGCACCGCGCGGCGCAGCGCCACGGCGTCGAACCAGCCGCAGCGGCGCGGGCGCCCGGTGACGGCGCCGAACTCGTGGCCGACGCGCGACAGGTGCTCGCCGTTCTCGTCGAAGAGCTCGGTCGGGAACGGCCCGGCGCCGACGCGCGTCGTGTAGGCCTTCACGATGCCGAGCACCGCGTGGATGTCGCGCGGGCCGAGCCCTGTGCCCGCCGGCCGCCGCGCCGGCGATCGTGTTCGACGAAGTGACGAACGGATACGTGCCCACGTCGATGTCGAGCAGCGCGCCCTGCGCGCCCTCGAACAGCACGTTGCCGCCGCGCTGCGCCTCGGCGTGCAGTCGCTCGCGTGACGTCCTCGACCAGCGGCCGCACGCGCTCGGCCTGCGCGACCAGGTCCTCGAGCACCCGCTGGAAGTCGACCGGCTCCGCGCTGAAGTAGCGGCTCAGCACGAAATTGTGGAAGTCGAGGATCTCGCCGAGCCGCGCCGCGAGCCGGTCGCGCTGGAACAGGTCGGCGACGCGCACCGCACGGCGCGCCGACCTTGTCCTCGTAGGCGGGCCCGATGCCGCGCCCGGTCGTGCCGATGGCGTTCGACGCCGCTGCGCCCGCTCGCGCGCGCGGTCGAGCGCGATGTGCGAGGGCAGGATCAGCGCACAGTTCGGGCTGATGCGCAGGCGATCGTAGACCGGCACGCCCCGCTGCACGAGCGCGTCGGCCTCGCGGAGCAGCGCCTCGAGCGACAGCACGACGCCGTTGCCGATCAGGCACAGCACGCCGGGATGCAGGATGCCGGACGGGATCAGCGACAGCACGGTCTTCTGCCCGTCGATCACCAGCGTGTGGCCGGCGTTGTGGCCGCCCTGGAAGCGCACCACCGCGGCGGCGCGCTCCGTCAGCAGGTCGACGATCTTGCCCTTGCCTTCGTCGCCCCACTGGGCGCCGATCACGACGAGGTTGCTGGCCATGGTGTGTTGTGTTCCGAGGGTGGTCAGCCGGTGCCGCGCACGAAATAGAGCAGCACGGCGCCGGCGATCATGCTCACGAGGCCGGCCATGCGCAACGTCCGCTCCTCGAGCTGCGAGAGCTGCAGCAGCGTGCGCTTCATGCCGCCGGGATTCACGAACGGCATCAGGCCCTCGAGCACGAGGTACAGGGCGAAGGCCGCCCACAGGTCGCCCCACTGCATGCCGGGCAGTCGCCGGCCGCGTGTCAGCGGCCCGATCTCCTTCAGGTACTTGAAGAACTCGCCGTCGGGCTGCAGCACCATGATGTCGCCCTGCTTGCCGAGCGAGCTGCCGGTAGGCCTGCGAGGCTGCGGTGGAAGGCGAAGAAATCCGGGTTGCGACTGTACGCGCGCGCGTAGATGTCCGCCGCGGCAGCGTCGCCCTCGCCCTTGATCTTCTCCGCCTCGCGGTAGGCGTTGGCGAGGATCTCGGTGCGCTGGCGATCTGCCTCGGCGCGCGTCTGCTCGGAGACCGCCGAACCCTCGGCGCGCAGCTGCGCGGCCTGCCGCGCGAAGTCCTGCCGCATCCGGTTGAACACCGACTCGCTGACTTCCTCGGGCAGGTCGATGTTCTTCACGCGCACGTCGACCAGCGTGATGCCGAGCCCGCCCACGTTGGCCCCGGCGACCTTGCGCACCTCGCCCAGGAACTCGGTGCGCTCCGCCGCGACCACCTGCTGGATGGTGCGCTTGGCGATCACGCCCTTGATGCCGTCCTTGACGATTTCGCCGAGGCGGCGCGTCGCCACGTCCTCGCTGCCGCCGGCGGTCGAGGTGTAGTAGCGGGAGACGTCGGTGATGCGCCACTTCACGAAGAAGTTGATGCGCAGGATCTTGCCTTCGCTGGTGAGGAACTGCTCGGCCGGGTAGTCCTCGGTGAGGATGCGCCGGTCGAACTTCCGCACGTTGTTGACGAGCGGCGTCATGAAGTGCAGGCCCGGCTTGTAGTCGGCGCGCACGATCTCGCCGAAGCGGAACTTGATCGCGAGGTCGGTCTCGCGCACGGTGAACGCGGCCATCGACAGCACCAGCGCGACGAAGCCGAGCAGGATGACGGCGAGGTAACTGCGGTTGCTCATCAGCGTGTCCCCCGCTCGCGGCGCGTCTCGACCGTCGCCGGCCGCCTCTTCGGTGCTGGCGGCCGGCCGCGGAGCCGCGGTGGCCGGCACCTGGCGCTGCTCGTCGAGCGTCAGCGTCGGCAGCCGCCGCTCCATCAGCTTGTCGAGCGGCAGGTACATCATGTTGCCGGTGCCCTTGGTGTCCACCAGCACCTTGTTGGTGTTGCCGAGCACTTCCTCCATCGTCTCGAAGTAGAGGCGCTGGCGCGTCACCCCGGGGTTGCGCTCGTATGCGTCCAGCAGCTTGGTGAAGCGCTCGGCCTCGCCCTCCGCGTCGGCGACGATGCGCGCCTTGTACGCCTGCGCGTCCTCCATCTGGCGCGCGGCCGAGCCCTTCGCCTTCGGCAGGATGTCGTTCGCGTAGGCCTGCGCCTCGAGCGCGAGCCGCTCCTTGTCCTCGCGCGCCTTGATCGCGTCGCGCTGCGACGCTGCACCTGCTCGGGCACGCCCACGCCCTGCAGGTTGACCGAGGTGACCTCGATGCCGGTCTTGTAGGAGTCGAGCGTGCGCTGGATCAGTTCCTTGGTGTTGGCGGCGATCTCCTGCCGGCCCTGCCTCGAGCACGAAGTCGAGCGTGCTGCGGCCGACGATCTCGCGGATCGCGCTCTCGCTCACCTCGCCGAGCGTGCGTCTCCGGATCGCGCACGTTGAACGCGAACGGCCCCGGCTCGGCGCGCCGGTACTGCACGGCGATGTTGATGTCGACGAGGTTCTCGTCGGAGGTCAGCATGCGCGTCTGGTCGCTGAAGCCCTCGACGCTCTCGACGTTGACGATCTGCCGCGCCTCGATCGGCCACGGCAGGTGCCAGCGCAGGCCCGGCTCGGTCGTCGCGACGTACTTGCCGAAGCGCGTAACGACGGCGCGCTCGGCCGCGTCCACCTTGTACAGGCCCGTGGCGGCCCAGATGGCGACCAGCACCAGCGCGACCGTGCCGGCGCCGAAGCCGCGCATGGCGGCGTCGCGCCCCGGGCGCTCGCCATCCCCGCCGCCGCCTCCGCGCCCGCCGCCGAAGATGTCGGTGATCTTTCTCTGCAGGTTGCGCAGCGCCTCGTCGAGGTCGGCGGCACCCCGGTCGGGGCGGTTGCCCCAGGGATTGCGGTTCCTGCCCGGGTCGTTCCAGGCCATGGGATGTGTTGCTCCGGAAAAAATGCAGTGGTTTCGTATCAGGGGTTCCGGCTTGCCGGTCGGGGCTGCTCATCGCGCGGCACTGGCGGCCGCTTGACCCGGGATTGTAGGAACCGGTCCCCGGCCGCACAAGGCGCAACCTCCGCAGGCAGTTCGAGGCCCGCCTCGCGGCAGATTCGCTCCAGCTCGTGGCGGCGCAGGCTCACCTCGAGCTCGATCCAGCCGTCGTCGAGCGGTCGCTGGCGCAGCACGGCACCGGCCGCGAACAGCCGTGCCCGGGCCCGGCCCTCGCGCGGCGGCAGCCGCGAGCAGGCAGTGGTGCAGGTCCGCGCCGAGCTGGCTGTGCAGCGCCTCGAGCAGCAGGTCCACGCCCTCGCCGGAATGCGCCGACAGCCAGATGCGGTCGACGCGCCCATCGGCATCGCGCTCGACGTGCGGCGCCTCGCCCGTGCGGTCGATCTTGTTGAAGACGGCGACCTGCGGCAGCGACTGCGCGCCGATCGACTCCAGCACCTCGTTCACCTGCGCGATGCGATCGCTCCGCTCCGGATCGGCGGCGTCGATGACGTGCAGCAGCAGGTCGGCCTCGCGCGCCTCCTGCAGCGTCGAGCGGAACGCCGCCACGAGCTCGTGCGGCAGGTCGCGCACGAAGCCGACCGTGTCGGCGAGCGCCACCTCGAGGCCGGGCGCGAGGTGCAGCCGGCGCACCGTCGGGTCGAGCGTCGCGAACAGCTGGTCCGCCGCGTAGGCGTCGGCCGACGTGAGCCGGTTGAACAGCGTCGACTTGCCGGCGTTCGTGTAGCCCACCAGCGCCACCGTGGGCACGGCGCCGCGCTTGCGCTCCTGCCGCGTCGTCTCGCGCTGCACCAGCACCTTGTCGAGCCGGTCGTTCAGCGTCTTGATGCGCCGGCCGAGCAGGCGGCGGTCGGTCTCGAGCTGGGTCTCGCCCGGGCCGCGCAGGCCGATGCCGCCCTTCTGGCGCTCGAGGTGGGTCCAGCCGCGCACCAGCCGCGTGGCCATGTGCTCGAGCTGCGCGAGCTCGACCTGCAGCTTGCCTTCGAAGGTGCGGGCGCGCTGCGCGAAGATGTCGAGGATCAGGCCGCTGCGGTCCAGCACGCGGCACTCGAGTTCCTTCTCGAGGTTGCGCTCCTGGCCGGGCGACAGCGCGTGGTCCACGACGACGAGGTCGGCGCCGATCGCGGCGATGCGCTGCTTCAGTTCCTCGACCTTGCCGGTGCCGAGGAAGAAGCGCGGCTCGGCGACCTTGCGCGTGGCCGTCATGACCTCGAGCACCTGGGCGCCGGCCGATCGCGCGAGCGCAGTGAATTCTTCGACGCGGTCCGGCTCCGGCGCGTGGCCGAGTCCGACGCAGACGAGAATCGCTCGTTCCCCGCTACCCGGCCTGTCGAACAACGCGTTCCTGCTCCGCCCCTGGACGCCGGCTCAGGCCGCCGGCGCGTCCTCGGGCGGCGCCTCGTCGTCGCCCATCGGCAGGCGCACGTTGCGCGCCGGGACGACCGTGGAGATCGCGTGCTTGTAGACCATCTGGCTCACGCTGTTGCGCAGCAGGACGACGAACTGGTCGAACGAGTCGATCTGGCCCTGCAGCTTGATGCCGTTGACCAGGTAGATGGACACCGGAATACGCTCCTTGCGCAGAGCGTTGAGGAAGGGATCCTGCAGGGACTGGCCCTTGGCCATGATTGCGTCTCCTTATTTTTGAATCTGCTTCGTTCCTGCCGCGGAATCTTCCCTGACGCGGCCGTAAGCCCGTCGCCTCGACGAACAAGAACGAGTCCAATCCTATCACACGCCGGCGCGGCCCAGTCCGGCCGAAATCTCGCCCAGCGCCCTGACAATGGGTGCAAGTTCCTGATCTTCAAGGCCTGGAATCCAGTTCACCGATTTGTCTGCGTTGAGCCAGGTGAGCTGGCGCTTGGCGAGGTTGCGGGTCGCCCTCTGCCCGGCCGCAATCGCGGCCTCGAGAGACTGTTCGCCCGCGAGGTGTGACCAGATCTGCCGGTAGCCGACCGCACGCAGGCTCGGCAGGTCGGCATGCAGGTCGCCCCGGGCGCGCAGCGCCCGGACCTCCTCGAGCAGGCCCGCGTCGATCATCTGCAGGAATCGCTGGTCGATGCGCCGGTAGAGTTCCGCACGCTCGAACGGCTGCAGCGCGAACGCGGCCAGCGTCACCGGCGACGGCTCGGCGCGCTGCTGCAACTGCGACAGCGGCTCGCCCGTGAGCTCGATGCACCTCGAGCGCACGCTGGATGCGCTGGCCATCCGCGGGGCCGGATCTTCGCCGCGGCCTCCGGATCGCGCGCCGCGAGTTCCGCGTGCAGCGCCGGCCAGCCGAGCCGGCGCGCCCGCTCGTCGATTCGTGCGCGCACACCCGGGTCGGCCTCCGGCAGCGGCGCGATGCCCTGGGTCAGCGCGCGGAAATACAGCATCGTGCCGCCGACCAGCAGCGGGATCCTGTGCCGGCCCCGGATCTCGCGGATCAGCCGCAGTGCGTCGCGCCGGAACCGGCCGGCGGAATACGTCTCGAGCGGGTCGCAGATGTCGATCAGGTGATGCGGCACCGCCGCCTGGATTTCGCGCGACGGCTTGGACGTGCCGACGTCCATGCCGCGGTACACCTGCGCCGAATCGACGCTGACGATCTCGACCGGAAAGCGGCGCGCCAGGTCGAGCGCAAGCGCCGTCTTGCCGCTGCAGGTCGGCCCCATCAGCAGCACGGCATCGGCGGTCTCTGGCGATCCGGTCATCGCCCGCGCAGGAACAGCCGGTCGAGATCGTCCATGCTCACGAACGACCAGGTCGGGCGACCGTGCACGCACTGGTCCGCGCGCAGCGTCGTCTCCATCTCGCGCAGCAGCGCGTTCATCTCGGGCACGGTGAGGCGTCGATTGGCGCGCACTGCCTGGTGACACGCCATCGTGCCGAGCGCGCGCTCGAGCGCCTGCATCGCGCCGCCCGTGCCCTGCTCGCGCAGGTCGGCCAGCATGTCGCGAACGAGCGTGGCCGGGTCCGCGGACGGCAGCAGCGCCGGCATCGAGCGCAGCAGCAGTTGCGCCGGCCCGCTGCGCGACATCTCGATCCCGAGCTCGTCGAACAGCGCGGCGTGCTCCTCGGCCTCGTCCGCCTCGGCCACCGACACGTTGATTGCTACCGGAACCAGCAGCGGCTGGCGCGGCGATGCGTTTCCCCGCGAGCGACTGCTTCAGTCGCTCGTAAGTCGTACGCTCGTGCGCCGCGTGCATGTCGACGAGCACGAGCCCGCCCTGCGCCTGCGCGAGGATGTAGATGCCGTGCAGCTGCGCGATCGCGAACCCCAGCGGATGCTCGCCTGGCGATGGCTCGTGCGCGATCGCCGCCTCGCGGTGCTCGTTCGGCTGCTGCACCCGGCACGTCGCGCACCGCGGCACCAAGGGCGCTATAGAGATCGAGCGACGACGTCCGCGGTCCGATGTCGCCGCCGATGCCCGGCAGCGAGAACCTTGCCGCCGGAACGGCCGACGGACGCCGCCTGCACCGGGCGCGTCTCCGCCAGCGCTCGCTCGACCGTGCGGAACAGGAAATCGTGCACGAGACGCGGGCTCGCGGAAACGAACCTCGAGCTTCTGCGGGTGCGCATTCACGTCGACGCGCGCCGGGTCCATCTCGAGATACAGCACGTAGGCCGGCTGGCGGCCGTGGTACAGCACGTCGCGGTAGGCGAGACGCACGGCGCTCGCCACCAGCTTGTCGCGCAGCGGCCGGCCGTTCAGGAAGAAATGCTGCTGGTCTGCCTGGCTGCGCGCGTAGGTCGGCATGCAGAACCAGCCGTGCAGGCGCATCCCTGAGCCCTCGTGGTCGAGCTTCAGTGCGTGCGTGATGAATTCGTCACCGAGCACCGCCGCGACCCGCACGTCGCGGGCCCGCTCGTCGCGTGCGGGCGGATGGTCGGCGAGCGTCTTGCGCGCGGACAGCAGCCGAAACCCGACGTCGAACCGGCTCAGCGCGAGGCGCTCGACGAGGCGCTCGACCTGCGAGAGCTCCGTGCGCTCCGAGCGCAGGAACTTGCGTCGCGCCGGGACGTTGAAGAACAGGTCGCGCACTTCGACCGTCGTGCCCGGCGGGTGCGGCTGCGGCGCAGACGCCGCTCAGGACGCCATCGGCGGCCGAGACCGAGTACGCGACCGCTGCAGCGGCCGGGCGCGAGACGAGCTTCACGCGCGATACGGAGGCGATGCTCGGCAGCGCCTCGCCGCGAAAGCCGAGCGTGCGCACTGCTTCGAGGTCCTCGACGCGCGCCAGCTTGCTCGTGGCGTGACGGGCGAGCGCGAGCACGAGCTCGTCGGCGGCGATGCCGGACCCGTCGTCGCGCACGCGGATCAGCGACGCGCCGCCGCCCTCGATCTCGATTTCGATCCAGCTCGCGCCAGCGTCCAGCGAGTTCTCGACCAGCTCCTTGACCACGGATGCCGGCCGCTCGACGACCTCGCCGGCCGCGATCTGGTGGATCAGTTGCTCGGGCAGGACCCGAATGGTCATCGTCGCGGCCGCTCCTTTGAGGGGCCGCGAGGATAGCAAACCCTCCGGAGCGTCAGCGCCCGCAGTCCCCCGGCGGAGCCTGCACGATCGACTGGTAGCGGCCGTCCGCCGTCTGGATCATTGCGCAACGCCCGGTCGATGCGTTGTACCAGGCGCTGTACTTGGCATTGCCGGAGGTCGATCCCTTCGCATAGACGTAGCCGCGGCTCTGCAGCGCGCCTTCGGCCTGTCCCGCGCGGGCGCCGACCAGGTCGGCGAGGTCGGGCACCGTCTCGCCCGCTACGTAGGATGCCTGGGCAGGGCGGGCAACCGCGGGACTGGTGGCGAACGTGACGATGATCTTCTTGCCACCCTCCCACTTGAATTCCTCGGTGTTGCCGCCGGACTGGGTCCGTACGACCTTGATGCCCTTCTGGTCCTTGTAGTGGTTGGCCTTGCCGCCCGGGCTCAGGCTGTAGGTGTCGCCGTTCTTCAGGTCGAGGTCGATGTAGCCCTGGCGCTGCGAGAACGTACAGGGTCCAGACGCCCCTTGCTTCGTGTCGCCGTCCTTGCGCACTTCGCAGGTGGCCTGTGCGGAATCAGCCTGGACCGACTGGCTCCAGGCCCCAACGGTGAGGACGGCGATCGCAGCGGCGAACGTGCAAAGCTTGCCCATGTCGGATATGCTCCCGGCTTGTTGTAATCAGGGGGGCGCTATCGTGCCAACCCAGGCACGGGTAGCGCAATCAGCGCTCTGCGAGCTGCTGCGTCGACTCGCCGTTCCCGCCTCGCTGGGTGGCCACAAGGGCGGCGATCTTCGTGCCCGGCGGGGGCTTGTCGTAGAAATAATTGCGTACGCCGCTGCGGATCGCCTCCGCGATGCGTCGCTGCTGATCCGGATCGCGCAGCCTGCGCTCGTCGGCCGAGTTCGAGATGAACGCCGTCTCGACCAGCATCGACGGGATGTCCGGCGACTTCAGCACGACGAAACCGGCGTGCTGCACGCGCGGCCGGTGCACGTCGCCGATCCGCCGCAGCGCCGCGAGCACCGCGTCTGCCGCTTCGACGCTGTTGCTCACGGATTCCTTCTGCGTGACGTCGAGCAGCACGGACGCGAGCAGGTCGCTCTTGTCGTCGAGCGACACGCCGCCCTTCAGGTCCGCGGCGTTCTCGCGCTCCGCCAGCCAGCGCGCGGCTTCGTCGGACGCACCGCGCAGCGAAAGCACGTAGACCGACGAGCCGCTCACGTCGCGGCTCGCCACCGAGTCGGCGTGCACCGAGACGAACATGTCGGCGCCCAGCTGCCGCGCCTTGCGCGTGCGGCGCCGAGCGTGATGAAGTAATCGCCGTCGCGGATCAGCACGGCGCGCATGCCGTCCTCCGCGTTGATCTCCGCCGCGAGCCTGCGCGCGATCGCGAGCGTCACGTCCTTCTCGTGCGTCCCGCCACGCCCGATGGCTCCCGGGTCCTGGCCGCCGTGTCCCGCATCGATCGCGATGACGAGGTCGCGTCCCTTGGAGTCGGCGTCCGCCAGCGTCTTCACCGCCCGCGCCGAGTCCGTACGACGCGGGGCAATCGCCGCCGCGGCGGCGGCGAGCACTTCGCTGCCACTCGGTGCAACGGTCTTTGGCGCTGCCGGAGGTGGCGGCGAAACAGGCGGAACCTCGGCAGCGGCACCTGCCGCGGAGGCAACTCGACGACGAGACGGTGGCCCGCCGAGCCGTCCGGCGCGACGATGAAGCTCTTCACCTGCTGCTGCGACCGCAGGTCGAGCACGACCCGCAGGCCGTGGTTCGGCTGCGGCCCCGTGCGCACCGATTTCACCGGGCCCTGCCCGTCCGGCAGGCCCCTGGACGAGACGAATTCCGCATTCGCCAGGTCGATGACGACGCGATCGGGGTTCTCGATGGTGAAGACTTCGTAGCGTGCCGGTGCCGTGAGATCCAGCACCAGTCGCGTGCCTTCCGGGCCCGACCAAAGCCGCACATCCGTCACGCGCGCAGGCCGCAGCGGCGATGAGCCGCGAAGCGTCGCGACGAGAGCGAGGAACGCCGGTAGGAAAGCGATCAGCTTGGCCGGGCGTGCGCGCATGTGACGTAATCTACCCTGTCACTGGGCCAATAATTCAATGAAATTATGAAGATACGTGAGATTCGTCAGGTTTTGTCGAGGACAAGGCGGCTGAGCACCTGCCGGCCGGCCTCGCTGTCGGCATGGAATTCCACGATCCGGCCGTCGTCGAGATAGCCGAGCGCCAGCGACAGGTCGAGCTTGCCCAGCCTGTCGCCCGCGCGCTCCGGCCACTCCACCAGCAGGATGCTGCGCTCGCTCAGCATGTCACGCAGGCCGAGGTCGTCCAGTTCCGACGGGTCACGCAGCCGGTAGAGATCGCAGTGGTTCAGGTCGCGATCGCCGAGACGGTATGGCTCGATCAGCGTGTAGGTCGGGCTGCGCACCGGGCCCGCGTGCCCCAGCGCGGACAGCACTCCACCGACCAGCGTCGTCTTGCCGGCGCCGAGATCGCCGGTCAGCCCGATCACGAGCGGCGCGACCGGGTCCGCGGCGACGATCGCCGCAGCGAGGCGCGCACCAACCGCGCGGGTGTCGTCCGCCGTGCGGGCGGTGAGCCTCAAGCCGGGTTCACGCACGCGCGCACCTGGCGCAGCACGTCGCTTGCGAGCAGCCCGCGCTCGCCCGGCCCGCGCCGCGAGATCGCCCGCCTGGGCGTGCACGAAAACCCCGGCCCGCGCTGCCAGCGCAAGGTCGCCGCATTGCGCCGCGATGCCGGCGATCACGCCGGTGAGCACGTCGCCCATGCCACCGGCGGCCATGCCGGGATTGCCTCGATCGCAGAGATGCGGCACCGAATCCGGCGCCTGCACGATCGAGCCAGCGCCCTTCAGCACGACGATTCCGCGGAAACGCGACTGCAGCTCGCGCGCCGCCTTGAGACGATCGGCCTGCACCACAGCGGTCGTGCACTCGAGCAATCGCGCGGCCTCGCCCGGGTGGGGCGTCAGCACCCAGTGCTCGCAGGCGCGAGGCGCGGCGGCGAGCAGGTTGAGCGCATCTGCATCGACGACGAGCGGCAGCCCGCTGCGGAGCGCCGCATCGAGCAGGTCCTCGGCCCACGCGTCGTGGCCCAGTCCGGGGCCGATCGCCACGACGGTTGCGCGCTCGAGCGCGCCCCGGACGTCGTCGGCCGAGCGCGCCGCGACGCACATCAGCTCAGGGCGGGCAGCGACGATGCCGGTGTTGTCAGGATGGACGGCCACGGTTACCAGGCCCGCGCCTGCACGCAGCGCCGCCTCGCCCGCGAGCCGCGCCGCTCCCGGCATTCCAGGGCCGCCGCCGATGACGAGCACGTGACCATTGGCACCCTTGTGCGACGCGCGCGGCCTGCGCGGCAAAGCCTGCGCAACCGTGGCCTCGTCGATCAGCCGGGCGACCGGCTCAGTCCTGTCGAACGTCGCGGCGGGCACGTCCAGATCGTCGAGCACCAGCCGACCCGTGTGTTCGATTCCGTCGCCGACGTAGCAGCCGAGCTTGCGACCGATGAACGTCACCGTGAGCTGCGCGCGAGTCGCGACGCCGAGCATGGCGCCTGTGTCGGCATGCAGCCCGGAGGGAATGTCCACGGCGACGACCGGCCGGCCCGATGCGTTCATCGCGGCAACCATTGCCGCGGCCTCGCCACCGAGCTCGCGCGCCAGGCCCGTGCCGAACAGTGCGTCCACGATCACGTCCGACTCGAGCGTCGCGACAGACCAGGGCGTACAACTTCCGCCGGCCGACACGAAATCCTGGTACGCGCGGCGTGCGTCCCCGGCCAGTGAGCCCGGATCGCCGAGCGCCACCACCGTCGCGCGCATCGACTGCGCGCGGGCCACCCGGGCGACGACGTAGCCGTCGCCACCGTTGTTGCCCGGCCCGCAAAGCACGGTGATCGAGCGCGCTGCCGGCCACAGAGACCTGAGAGCGTTCAGCGTCGCGTGACCGGCACGCGTCATCAGCTCGTAGCCGGGGATGCCGAAATCGTCGATGGCCCGGCGATCCAGCCCGCGAACCTGTTCGGCCGTGTACACGGCGCCGGATTGCGCTTGCATGGCCGCATTATACTGGCCGCGTCACGCCCGCCCCGGATCCTCGCAACGCACGTGAGCATCGATCCCGCAGCGCTTGCCGCGCAGGTCAAGGACTGGGGCCGCGAACTCGGCTTCCAGAAGGTCGGCATTGCGGGCATCCAGCTGCCCGACGATGAACGCCGCCTGCTCGACTGGCTGGCGGCGGACCGGCACGGCGAGATGCAGTACATGGCGCGTCACGGCACGCGCCGTGCGCGGCCCGACGAGATCGTGCCAGGCACCGTGCGGGTGATCTCCGCACGGATGGATTACTGGCCCTCCGCGGCGAGCGCCGGCGAAGTGCTCGCCGACCCCGGCCTCGGCTACGTTTCCCGCTACGCTCTCGGCCGCGACTATCACAAGGTGCTGCGCAACCGGCTCGCGCGGCTGGCCGATCGGCTGGCGGCAGCCGCGGGCAGCGCCGGCTATCGCGCATTCACGGACAGTGCCCCGGTGCTCGAGAAGGCGCTGGCACGCGAAGCCGGCCTCGGCTGGATCGGCAAGCACACCAACCTGCTCGACCGCCACGACGGCTCGTGGTTCTTCCTCGGCGAGATCTTCACCGACCTGCCGCTGCCCGTGGACCAGCCTGTGACCGCACACTGCGGGAGCTGCACTGCCTGCATCGAGGTCTGCCCGACGCGCGCGATCGTGGCGCCCTACGAGCTCGACGCGCGACGCTGCATCTCGTATCTCACGATCGAGCTGGACGGGCCGATTCCGGAGGAATTCCGCCGCGCGATCGGCAATCGCATCTACGGCTGCGACGACTGCCAGCTCGTCTGCCCGTGGAACCGCTATGCGAAGCTCTCGGCCGAGCCGGATTTCCACCCGCGGCACGGTCTCGACTCACCGCGGCTGGTCGACCTGTTCGGATGGACCGAGCAGCAGTTCTTCGAACGCACGTCGGGCAGCCCGATCCGCCGCATCGGTTACGAGCGCTGGTCGCGGAACATTGCGATTGCGCTCGGCAACGCGCCGCGGACACCCGAAGTGATCGCGGCGCTCGAGCGAAGGCGCGAGGATCCGAGCGAGGTGGTTCGCGAATGCGTGCGGTGGGCGCTGGAACCGCGGAAAGCGAGCAGCGACTAGCCCAGCTCTCCGGTCGCGCGGCACTGCAGGTTGTCGATCAACCTGGCGCGGCTCGAGCCGTGCCGCGGCGAGCACGACCACGTCCACGTTCTGGCCATGGGGCTTCTCGAGCGCGCTGGCCATGCGCACCTCGAAGTAGTCCGGGCGAAAGCCCGCGGCCTGCAGCGCATCGCGACCTTCCCGCTCGATGTCTGCAATGTCGGTGTCCCCCGACTCGAGCCGCCTGCGCGCGCGATCGAGTGCGCGATACATCGCCGGCGCCCGGGCGCGCTCGTCGGCACTCAGGTAGCGATTGCGCGAGCTCAGCGCGAGGCCGTCCTCGGCCCGTACGGTCGGGGCACCGACGATCTTCACCGGCAGGCAGAGATCCTCCACCGAGGTGCGGATGATCGTCAGCTGCTGGTAGTCCTTCTCGCCGAAGATCGCGACGTCCGGCTGCACGAGGTTCAGCAGCTTCACGACGACCGTGGCGACGCCCTGGAAGTGCCCCGGACGGAAAGCGCCACAGAGGATGTTCGACAGCTCCGGCACGTCCACGATCGTGCTGCCGGTCGTGCCCTTCGGATACATCTCGTCGACCGTCGGCAGGAACAGCACGTCCGCGCCGAGCTCGGACAGCAGCGCGGAATCATCGTCCGGAGTGCGCGGGTACGCGGAAAAATCCTCGTTCGGGCCGAACTGCAGCGGATTCACGAACACGCTTGCGACCACGCGCCGGCCGTGGTGGTGCGCCGCACCGACCAGGCTCGCGTGTCCCGCGTGCAGGTTGCCCATGGTCGGCACGAACGCGATGCTTTCGCGCGCGAGGCGCCACTCGCGCACGATCCCGCGCAGCTCCGCGATGCTGCTGATCGTCTGCATCGCGGCCCTAGAAGCAGTGCTCCGGCGCGGGGTACTCGCGCGACTTGACTGCCTGCACGTAGGCCTTCAGCGCAGCGAGCGGGCTGTCGTGGCCCGCCATGTAGTTCTTCACGAACCGTGGCTTGCGGCCCGGCGTGATGTCGAGCACGTCGTACAGCACGAGGATCTGGCCGTCGGTGTCCGGGCCCGCGCCGATGCCGATCACCGGCGCGTGCAGCTCGGCGGTGATCTCCTTGCCGAGCTGCGGCGGGATGCACTCGAGCAGCACGATGTCGGCGCCTGCATCCTGCAGCGCCTTGGCGTCGCGACGCATCTGCTCGGCCGCCGCTTCCTCGCGGCCCTGCACCCGGAACCCGCCGGTCTTGTGCACCGACTGCGGCCGCAGTCCGAGGTGCGCGCAGACCGCGATGTCGTGGCTCGCGAGGAACTCGACGATCTCGACCTGGCTCGCACCGCCCTCGAGCTTGACCATCTTGGCCCCGCCCTCCTGCATCAGGCGCACCGCGTTCTGCAGCGCCTGCTCGCGCGAGGTGTAGGTCATGAACGGCATGTCCGCCATCAGGAACGGGCGCGAGAGCCCCTTCGCCACGGCGCGGCAGTGATAGATGATGTTCTCGAGCGTGACCGGCACAGTCGTGTCGTGCCCCTGGATCACCATGCCGAGCGAGTCGCCCACCAGCACCACGTCCGCGTCCGCCTCGTCGACCAGCGCGGCGAAGCTCGCGTCATAGCACGTGATGCAGGCGATCTTCTCGCCCTCGCGCCTTCATGCGGCCGAGCGTGGCAATGTTGACCGGCGGGCGGGCCGAACCGCGCAGTTGTAGTTGTGTGTACATGGGGCGGCCTCGAAGGAATGGCAAGAATGACGGACCCGCCGTCAAACATCAACGCCGGGGCTATACCAGGCTCTTCATCGGGTTGAAGTAGTGCCGCCCCCGGCGGGCCCTGACGATCTCGGCCAGCAGTCCCTGGTAGTCCGCGTCGCTGCCGACCGGGTCGATGTCCGCGGCGTTGACGATCAGCACCGGCGAGGCCTCGAATTCGAGGAAAAACCGCGCATAGGCCTCGGTCAGCCGCTCGAGGTAACGGCGCTCGATCATCTGCTCGTACTGGATGCCGCGGCGGGCGATGCGCTCGAGCAGCGTGTCCACCGGCGCCTGCAGGTAGACCACGAGATCGGGCGTCGGCGCGTCGATCGCGAGCTTCGAGTAGACCTGCTCGTAGAGCCCGAACTCCTCGTCGTCGAGCGTCAGCCGCGCGAACAGGCGGTCCTTCTCGAGCAGGTAATCAGACACGCGCACGCGCTGGAAAAGGTCGTGCTGCCGCAGTTCCTGCATCTGCCGCGCGCGCTGGAACAGGAAGTAAAGCTGCGTCTGGAACGCGGCCGCACGCGGATTACGGTAGAAGCGCTCGAGGAACGGGTTCTCCTCGCCCTGCTCCAGCACCAGGTCGCTGCCGAAGCTCGCCGCAAGCCGGCGCGCCAGGCTCGTCTTGCCGACGCCGATCGGGCCCTCGACGACCACGAACCGGTGCGGCGTGTGGACGATCGCCGGCTCGTCATTCGGCCTCTCTGGTACTCGGGCTCATGCCGCGATCTTAACGAGTCCGGAGGCATCCACGCGTGCTGCGAGCACCCTCACCCGCCCGGCGCCCGGTACCTCGAGGTCCGGCGCGATCTCGGCGAGCGGCACCAGCACGAACGCGCGCTCGCTGGATACCGGGGTGCGGGAGCTGCAGTTCGGGCTCATCGATGCGCGCGGAGCCGTGCACCAGCAGGTCGAGGTCGATCAATCGGGGGCCCCAGCGCACGACCGGCGTCTCGCGTCCGAGCGACTGCTCCAGCGCCTTGAGCTCGGCGAGCATCGCGCGCGGCTCGAGCGTCGTCAGCAGTCCGGCCACGGCGTTCACGAACTCGGGCTGCGCCACCGGACCGAACGGTGGCGATCGATAAAGTGCCGAGCGCAGCACGAGGCGCGATCCTGGCAGGTGCTGCAGCGCTTCGAATGCGCGCAGGACTTGCGCGCGCGGATCGCCGAGGTTGCTACCGAGCGCCACGTAGGCGGGACTCCAGCGTGGGGCTTCCAAGACGGCTGGACCCGATCAGGCGGCACGGCGGCGGCGCCGGCGCGGACGCTTGCCCGTCGGACCGTCGCCCGGAGACTTCGGCTGGCTCTCGACCTCCGCGATACGCTCTTCAGGCGACATCTGCTGCAGCCGCGTCCACCACGCCGCGAGCTCGGGGTCGATCTCGCCCGACTCGGCGCGCAGCAGCAGGAAATCGTAGGCCGCACGGAAGCGCGGGTGCTCGAGGAAACGCAACGCACGCCGGCCCGAGCGACGCTCGAAGCGCGGCTGCATCAGGATGATGTCCTGCATCGGCAGCGTGAATCGCTTCGGGATCGCGATGCGACGCACCTGGCGCGAGATCACGTCGTCACAGGCAGCGCCCAGCGTTGCAGGGTCGTCGGGCAGCGGGCCGTCCGGCACGCCGAGCTTGCGCAGGATCGCGGGCCACAGCAGCACCGCGAACAGGAACGTCGGCGTCACCGACTTGTCGCTGCGCACGCGCTCGTCGGTCTGCGCGAGCCCGAGCTGCACGAGTCGCGCACCGGCGGAGTCCGGCGCTTCGTTCAATGCACGCACGACGTCGGGCATCAGGTGCGACAGCAGTCCGAGGCGCGCGAGCAGGTTGCATGATGCGGCGGCGGAACCCGCGAGCAGCAGCTTCATCGTCTCGTCGAACAGGCGCGCGGGCGGCACGCCGTCGAGCAGGTACGCGAGCCGATGCACCGGCGCCTCGGTGTCGGCGTGCAGCGTGAAGCCGAGTTTCGCGGCGAAACGCGCGGCGCGCAGCATGCGCACCGGGTCCTCGCGATAGCGTGTCTCGGGGTCACCGATCAGTCGCAGCACGCGGGCCGCAGCGTCGGGGAAGCCGCCCACGAAATCCCAGATCGAGTAGTCCTCGATGTTGTAGTAGAGGGCGTTGGCCGTGAAGTCACGCCGCCAGACGTCCTCCTCGATGCTGCCGTACAGGTTGTCGCGCAGGATGCGGCCGTGCTCGTCGAGCACGCGCACGCCCACCTCGTCGACGCTGTTGTCCTCGTCGACCTCGGTGTGAGCGGCACGGAACGTCGCCACCTCGATGATCTCGGGGCCGAACCGCACGTGCGCCAGGTGGAACCGCCGGCCGATCAGGCGGCAGTTGCGGAACAGCTTGCGGACCTGCTCCGGATGCGCGTCGGTCGCGACGTCGAAGTCCTTCGGGCTGAGCCCGAGCAGCAGGTCGCGCACCGCGCCGCCGACGAGGAACGCCTGGAACCCGCCCTCCTTGCAGGCGATACAGGACCCTGAGCGCGCTCGGGGAGATGTTGGCGCGCGAGATCGGGTGATCGCGCGCGGCACGATGACGGGCAATGGGTGACCGGCGTTGTTATTGGGTTCTGTCGGGAGCAATGAGCGGTTCCGCTGGACCGGGAAAAACGGCTGCGTATAATACGCGGCCTCGCGCGGACCCCGTTAGTCCGCTTGTCTGCGGCACGCTCCCATCGTCTAGAGGCCCAGGACACAGCCCTCTCAAGGCTGGTACGAGGGTTCGAATCCCTCTGGGAGCGCCATCTCCCGCGCAGCCGCGCGGGAATCAATCAAGTCACGTAGCCGATTTGAGCCCGAGGTCGAGGGTCCGACCCGGCCGCCGGGTCAGATCAACTCGATTCTGGCGCTGAATCACCCCGTCCTCGACGAACCCCAGCCGCGACGCGGCGGCGTGCGACAGATCGGCGATCCGCCCGCGAACGTACGGCCCGCGATCGTTGACACGGACGACGATCGAGCGACCGTTATCGAGATTGGTCACGCGCACCCGGCTGCCGAAGGCGAGCGAACGATGCGCCATCGTGAGCTCGTTCGTGTCGAAGATCTCGCCGTTGGCGGTCCGGCGTCCGTGGAACCCGGGGCCGTACCATGAAACGCGGCCGCTCTGCATCCACGCCGGCACCTCGTCGTCGTGGGACGCCCGGAGCGATCCGGGCGCGGGCAGGGCCAACAAGGCGCTGCAATGGCCAGGCCGGCTAGCGTCGTGAATACACGACGGCGGGCCGGCGCAGCGTCCACCGGATCAGCGGCCGACCAGCCCGTCGAAATCGCTTTTTCGTGCTGCATCGCAGCATAGACAGGTCAAACCGCCGCCGGTTCCCTCCCGCGCGACCATCAGTCAATGGATCGGGCGATAATTACTTATTAATCCGATAGATAAGAGTCTTGCCGCAACTGGTTGCGATAGGCGTCAGCCAAACAGCTTGGCGAGCCCGCCGAGCGAGCGCCAGCCGAGATAGATCGTCAGCAGCCAGCCCGAGCACGCCGAGCCGCCAGCCCGCGCGGATAGCGGTAGCCGCCCAGCAGGTCCGCCCGCCGCAGCGCCACCCACAGCATCACGCCCACGCCCACCGGCAGGATCAGGCCGTTGAAGGCGCCGGCGAAAATCAGCAGCGGCACCGGCGCGGCGCCGGCGAGCAGGAACACGAGCGCCGACACCGCAATGAACCCGACCGTGAGGCCCGCGCGTCGTCGCCTCGAGCCCGGGCCGAGGCTCGCGAGGAACGACACCGACGTGTAGGAGGCGCCGATCACCGAGGTGAGCGCCGCCGCCCACAGGATCAGGCCGAACGCCCGCAACCCGACTCCCCCGCCGCCGCCTCGAACGCCGAGGCGGTGGGATTGCCGGGCGCGAGCTGCACGCCGGCCGCGACGACGCCCAGCACCGCGAGGAACAGCAGCGCGCGCATCACGCCCGTGACCAGCACGCCCGTCACCGAGGCGCGGGCGATCTCGCCCGCACGCTCGCGACGCCCCGCACGCCGGCATCCACCAGCCGGTGCGCGCCCGGCGTAGGTGATGTAGCCGCCGACCGTGCCGCCGACCAGCGTCGTGATGGCGAGGAAGTCGATCGCCTCCGGCAGCACCGCGTTGCGCAGCGCCGCGCCGACCGGCGGATCGGACACCCACGCGACGTAACCCGTCAGCGCGATCATCAGGAACCCGAGCGCGACCACGAGCGGTCCATCGCGAGCCCGGCGCGCCGCGACAGGAAGATCGCCACCGCGATCGCGGCGGACAGCGCACCGCCCCAGCGCGGTGGCACGCCCAGCAGCGCGTCGAGGCCGAGCCCGCGCCCGCGACGTTGCCGACGTTGAACACCAGCCCGCCGAGCGCGACGATCAGCGCGAGCACGTGGCCGAGCCCGGGCAGCACGCGATTGCCGAGTTCCTGCGCACGCAGCCCCGACACGCCGATCACGCGCCAGACGTTGAGCTGCATCGCGATGTCCACCAGCACCGAGACCAGGATCGCGAAGGCGAACGCCGCGCCGAGCTGCGCGGTGAACTGCGTGGTCTGGGTGATGAAGCCGGGCCCGATGGCGCTCGTGGCCATCAGGAACATCGCGCCGAGCAGCGGGCCGCGCGTCGCGGGCTTGGTCGCTTCGTGCCGCCATCGCGCCTCCCGCCTTCGAGGCGCGTAGCCTCCGCGATCGCCGGGCCGGCCTGCAAGCCGGCGCTTGACGCCGCCGCCCGCGATCGCGTCAGAAACGCGACTCGATGTCGACCGCTGCAGCCGGCTCGGCCATGCTCGCCCTCGGCGTTCGGTCGCGGCGCTGGCGCTCGTCGTCGCAGTCCGCACTGCGCACGTTCACCTACCGCGCGCCCGCAGCCTGCGACTCCCGAGCGTGTCGCTCGCGGCGGGCCGTGCCGGTGGACCGCGGCGGGCCGCCCGTCACCTCGCCGAGGCCGTGCGCATCCGCACCGTCAGCCACCAGGATCCCGCCGAGAACGAGCCGGCCGAGTGGGAGCGCTTCCTCGCATGGCTGCAGGAGACCTACCCCGCCGCGCACGCCGCGATGCCGCTCGAGCTGGTCGCCGGCCATACGCTGGTCTACACCTGGCCCGGCAGCGATCCCGCGCGCCGCCGATCGTGCTGCTGGCGCACCACGACGTCGTGCCCGTGACGGCCGGCACCGAAGGCGACTGGCAGCACCCGCCGTTCGACGGCGTGGTCGCGGACGACGCGGTGTGGGGCCGCGGCACGGTCGACAACAAGGGCTCGCTGGTCGCGATCTTCGAGGCGCTCGAGGCGCTGGCGTCGAGTCGGCTTCACGCCGAAGCGCACGGTGCTGATCCTCAGCGGCCACGACGAGGAAGCGGGCGGCACGGGCGCGGCGGCCGCCGCGGCGCTGCTGCGCGGCGCGCGGCGTCGAGGCCGAGTTCGTGCTCGACGAGGGCCTCGCCGTCGTCGCCGACTTCCCGCTGCTCGGCCGGCCCGTGGCGCTCATCGGCATCGCCGAGAAGGGCTACGCGACGCTGCGCATCACGGCGCCGGCCAAGGGCGGCCACTCGTCGGCGCCGCCGCCCGAGACCGGCGTCGAGACGCTCGCCCAGGGCCGTGCTCGCGATCACCGTCCCGCCCGTTCCCGATGCGCTTCGAGGGACCGGCCGCCGACATGGTGCGCGCGCTGGCACCCGACGCAGGCCTCGCGTGCGCATGGCCGTCGCGAACAACTGGCTTTCGAGCCGCTGCTGGTGCGCAGATCGCCGCGACGCCCGCCGGCGCGGCGAGCCTGCACACGACCATCGCGCCGACCATGCTGCGCGGCAGCCCGAAGGAGAACGTGCTGCCGCAGGACGCCACGGCCTGGATCAACTACCGCATCGCGCCCGGCCAGACTGCGGCCGAGGTGATCGAGCGGGCGCAGGCCGCGGCGCGCGGGCTCGACGTGCAGACTCGACTGGGTGAAGCCGCGCCTACGATCCGCCGCCGGTGTCCTCGCCGATTCGCTGCGTCCGGCCTGATCGCGGCGTCTCGCGGCCGACGGCGGCACCGTCGCCGGTGGCGCCGGGCCTCGTCACCGCGACCACCGACAGCCGTCACCTGACGGGCGTGAGCGCAGGACATCTACCGTTTCCAGCCGATCGTCGCCTCGCTGCGCGAGTTCGAGATGATCCACGGCACGAACGAGCACATGACGCTCGACAACCTCGCGCGGCTGACGGAGTTCTACGCGCGGCTGATCGCGACGGGATCATCCAGGTAACCCGAATGAGAGAGGCCCAGCACTGGTGCCGGGCCTCTCGATATAAATGCACTCGAGATGTGACGCCGGTCAGTCGATCTTGCGACGACGCGCGAGACCAATGCCTGCGAAGCCGAGTCCGAGCAGCACCAGCGTGCCGGGCTCAGGAACGGAGGCGACGCTCGACAGCGCGATATTGTCGAAATTCCAACTCGATCCGGCCGTGCTGAAATCAAGCCGCAGCTTGTCCACCGACATGTTCGAAAGACCCGATACCGTCGAAAAGACCCCGGTGGGCCCAGCGAGACTGCTGCTCTGTGTCCAGATCGTGGACCCGCCGAGCAGGCCAACGATCGAGTAGGACAATGTTCCCAAGTTCGCAGCAAGGTCAATGGACTGAAAGACAAAAGAACCCGCTCCTGTGACCTCGAAGACTCCCGCAGAGCCTCCGTCACAGACACTTCCGCCAAACACGTCCGGAGCGGGATTGCCAAGACTTGTGGCGACGCAACCCGAACCCGACGTCTTGGTGACGGTAAAGGAATTTTCAGAGTAAGAAGAAAATGCGTCGCCGTTGGCGCCCGGCAAACTGCCGAAAGTGACGGTCGTCGTGGCTGCAACCGCAGCCTGGCCGAGGGCCATCGACCCGGCAAGCAGCCCGCCGGCCAGCAGCCCAAAGATCTTCTTGTTCATTACTTGTCGACTCCCGGTGACGCCAGACCGCGGCGCGTTTTGGCCGCCGCACCTGATGATGCAAAATTCATGCCGCCGAGCGAATAGACCCATTGGAATCAGGGACTTGCCCGCATCCCCGATCACGCGAGCGTGCCAACCGTCGCCACGACGTAAGAATTGTCGACAAGACCATCTGGCGTAATCGCGGATCATCGCTACGAACGCCACTGGCGCCATCAGCCACGCGCGCGGTACTTGTCCGCCTCTGCCGGCTTGCCCCACCTGATGTACAGGTCTGCAAGTCGCGCACGGCCGCGGTCCGCAAGGTCCGGAATCGGTGCCTTGCCGAGATTCGGCTGGCTCGCAAGCAGCAATTTCTCCGCCTGGGCATAGTCGCCGAGCTTCGCGAGCGCCGCGCCGCGAACGTTCATTGCCGCGGCCACCTGCCACTGGTCCTCGCCCATCGTCTTCGACAGGATACGCTGTGACTCGGCCGCGAGATCCCGCGCAGCTTCGTAGCGCCGCGTCGCAAGCATCAGGTTCGCCTTGACCGTCAGCGCCCCCGCGTACTGCGGATGATCCGGCCCGAGCACCTTGCTGCGGATCGCAAGGCTCTCGTCGAGCAGCCGGGCCGCCTGTTCGTACTCGCCGGCGTCGATGAGCCAGTAGGCGAGGCTGACACCGCGCCCGGCCACGTCCGGATGATCTGGCCCGAGCACGCGACGAGTCATTTCGAGCGATTGCCTCAGCAGCCGGATTGCACTTGCATGGTCGCCTTTCGCGTACGTGACGAACGCGATGTTGCTGAGCGTGAGTGCGTTAGCCGGATGGTCGTCACCGAGCAACTTCCTGTTAACCTCGAGCGACTCGCGATAGGCCAGTTCCGCCTCCGCGAGGTTGCCGCGCGCCTCGAGCACGTAGGCGAGGTTGTTCAGGCCAGCCGCCGTCTCGGGATGTACATCGCCGTACAACTGCCGCTTCATCGCCAGCGCCTGGCGCGACAGCGGCTCCGCGTCGTCCGGCTTGCCCTGCCCCATCAGCGCGTAGTTCAGGTTATCCAGCGCCTGCGCGAGCGCCGGATGCGCGCTGCCATGCAACTGTTGCTGCATGGCCACCGCCTCCTTCAGGTGCGACACGGCCTGGTCGTATTCCCCTCGTTCGTAGTAGTTGAGACCGAGGTCCTCGATGCTTCTCGCGACGTCCGGATGCACCTTGCCGTACAGCTTCTGGCGGATCGCAAGCGCCTGGCGGATCAGCGGCTCCCCTTCGGCAAACTCGCCCTTGTTCGACAGCAGCTGCGCCAGCGCACTCAACGACGCGGCGACCTCGGCGCTCGAATCGCCGTACAGTGCACGCCGGATCGCGAGTGCATCACGCAGGTGCTTCTCGGCCTCAGCGTAGTCGGACTTCAACGTCAGCACTTCGCCGAGATGGCTGAGCGAGTCCGCGACCTCCGGGCTCTGCTTGCCCTGGATGCTTTCCCGCTTCTCGAGAGCCTGCCTGACCAGAGGCACAGCCGAACCGTACAGGCCCAGGCTCGTGTAGACCGTGCCCATTGTGTCCATCAGAGTCGCCTGGATCGCGGGCTGGTCCGCCAGTTCCCGCTGCACCCGCGCGGCACCTTTGTCCAGGATCTCGCGTGCCGTAATCGTGTTGCCGAGCGCTTCGCTCGGATCAGACACCTTGAACAGGTCGACCATAAATCGCGTGGTCTGCCGCGCCGTCTCGGCCTCCGCCTCTGCGCGAACGCGCTGCCGCTCCGCCTCGTTGCGCGCAAACCAGGCAGCAGCCGCAAGCGTGGACGTGATCGCCATGCCGGCAAGCGACGCGCCGACCAGGATCATCATGCGGACCTGCCGACGGTGGGCCTCCCGCTGCTTCAGCTCGTCCAGGCCGACGCCGAGCATGCCGGCGACCAGCTTCAGCTTTACGTCCAGCCTGCCGTCCTTGCCGGGGCGCGCGTCTGCAGCGATCGGTTCGCTATGCGTCGCGGTCAGCTCGCCGTCCGCGCCCATCTGGTAGATCAGCGCGTCCGGGAAGCACTCGTGTTGCGGATCGCCCGGCTCGCCATCGACGATCAGGCAGAAGATCCGGTTCTCGCGACCGAGGCGCTTGAACGTGAGGATCTCCTCGTTGACCCAGCGGGACTTCGCCGCCTTCTGCGAACAGATGACGATCTGCGCTGCCGACTGCTGCAGTGCCCGCGTCAGAGTCTCGCCGAGATTCGTCGCGGTCGGCAGCTCGTCGCGGTCACGGAACACCGGGGCGACGCGTTCTGGCACGGGACCGAACACGGTTTCGCGTCCGACCAGGTACTTCGGCACGCGATAGGTCTCGAGCGACTTGTGCAGCCAGCGGGCCCACTCCTCGTCGGAGTGGCTATAGCTGATGAACGCGCGGTACTTGAATTGCTGGTCCATTCCCCTCGACCCCCGGACGGCCCGCGTCCCTCAGCTCAGCTTGACGATCTCCTGCTGGTCGACCGCCCGTTCTCGGTGCATCAGGATCCACTGCGCGTGCTCCTCGAGCGCCGCGTCGCCGAGCAGCTTCAGGATGCGCCGCCGCTCGAAGTCACCTTCCGCGACATCGATTCGGCGCCGTGCGTTGTGGAAGATCCGGTGCATGAAATCATACTGCTTAATGAGCTCCGACTCGGCCGTACTCTTGGCATAGGACTGGCGGACCCCAACCGCGAGCAGCACGCACCCCATCACGTACGTGAGTGGCACCCGGACGCCGTCGGGCATGCCGGCACCGACGAACATCAGAATGACCAGCGTCACGGCGCTGGCCCAGAGTCCGAACTGGCCGAGCTTCTGGGTGTCGCCGTGCTTGCGCACGCGCTCCGCGGATTTGCGCGCAAAGTATCCCAGCTGGCCGGACTTCTCGTCGCCGATCCATTCGCGCACGACGAACTCGAGACCCGCTCGATCATTGTTCGGCCGCACATTACTCTCGGTACCGGCAACTCGCATCACGTTGCGGATCCAACCCAGTTCCGAGTCCTGCATCTGCAGAAAGTTGTCGTGCGCGAACTTCGACACGGTGCCGCTGGTGACTCCCGCTGCTGCCCAGTAGAACTGCACGCGCAGGCCCTCGGCCAGCGTTCGGTAGTCGAGGTACTTGCGGTGCCACGCGCCCCGGCGTGCGAGGAAATTGAACGCGGTGGCGACGATCATCAGGCCGAGCACGACGAACAGGAAGATCCGGTCTGACTGGAAATCCGTATAGGAAACGTACGCCAATCCGGTCAGGAACACGCACACGTGGCTCACGCGCAGCGTCAGCAGGAAGCGCTTCTGAAAATGGATGGCGAGCCAGTCGGACGCGCAGAACACCTGGTTGATGTCGAGTAGTCCCGGCGGCAACGTCGCAGCCTGCTGCTCGGTCAGCAGCGGGTAGCGCTCCCGGTCGATACGGCCGGCGTGTGCCTGCGCGTCCTGGCTGAACTCGTTCGCACGCTCGAAAACCTGCCGGTGGCGCAGCGGCATCTGCTCTACGCGCGGCTCTTTCTCATCCGTTGTGAACCAGTAGGTCTCGAGCGCGCGAAGTCCCGGAGCCGGCCCGCCATCGGGTCGGTTGCGCGAACACACGATGTGGTAGACGAGATCACTCTCGTCGTCGGTCAGAGTCAGGCGACTCGCAGTTGCGAGCGGCGTGTAGCCGGGCATCACGTCGTGGTGATGGAAACGCACCACCTGGCTCGTGCCACCGAGCTGGTGGGACTCCTTGCCGTCCCACAGTGCGAGCAGCACATGGCAATGGGCGCAGAGAAAGACGCCGGCCTGCGCGTACTGCCGGGACCGGTTGTTGCCGGGCTCGCCGATCGTCGCAATAGTGTTGCCGGGCGTCAGCGGCAGTTCGAATACGTCGATCGCGGCGGCGCACAGGCGCTCGAACTCGTCGCGTGACTCCTGCGTCGTGAAATCACTGACATACAGCGCGCGAGGCATCGGCAACGGCACGGTCAGCGGTAGTCCGAGCGCCAGCGCCTCTTGCGCCACCAGCCGGTCGGCGCCTTCGGCCAGCGTTGACATTACCGCCACGATGCGGTCCGGGTAATCGTCGCGGAGCTCGCAGAGGAACGCCCGCACCTTCTCGCGAATGCGCGGCAGTTCATCCGGGGCGAGGTCGCGATGACCGGTCACCGCGACGACCAGCGGTACGGCGTAGCTGCGCCTCCCGAGATGACGCTCGAAGGTGCCTGATCCGGCCGTGAACGGGACGGCGTCGACCAGTCCTGGTGAGGTAGCCATTCCCCTGTCAGGTCAATCGATCGGCCCGCGTTCCTCAGAGGTTCGTGAACCCGTTTGCCGGGATCGACGGCTGGAACCGGTCGCTGTACACGTGGAACAGCACCGCGACGCGCGCTTTCAGCTCACCGAGCCGATTCGCGGGGTCCTGCGACGCCGGAGGCACGGGCAACGAATTCAACGCGTCCTGGTACAGCTTCAGCTGGCTCGCGAACGACTGGCAGTTCTCGCTTCCGGCGCTCGACTTGGGCTGGGTCGAGGCCGACACGCACTTGTCGAGCTTGGTCTTGCCGGAATCCCACAGCTTCTTCAGGTTCGCGCAAGCCTGGCGCGACACCGGCGCAACGCTGGTCGCGGTCGTGTCCACCTGCTTGCAGGTGAGTTCGGCACGGGTCTCCTCGAGATCCGAGTACAGCGAAGACAGCAGCCGTGCGAACACCGCATCGGTATTAGGCGCGATCTCGAGGTTGTAGGCGTACATCGACCAGCGGTCGCCTGAAATGCGGGTCGGGTTGTAGCAGCCGGTGTTGGTGAGCGTGTCGACGTACTTGAGCACACTGCTGGCCACGTTCGCGGCACCCGGAACCGCCGTCACGTATTTCTCCGAGACCGTCGTCGTCACATCCCAGTCGCGATTCGGCTTCTTGCCCTCGCTGTAGTCGTAGCCGCAACCGAGTTCCTTGCCCGGAAGCTTGCAGCCCTTCCACGTGCCGTTCGCGTTGTACTCGGTCGTGCCGCCCGTGAGGCGACAGACGTCGAATTCACCGGTGAACGTCTGTTTGAAGATGACTCCCGCCTCGGGGATGCCGAACAGCGCCTCGAACTTGAAGAGGTTCTGCTGCTGGGCCCGATACTGGGGAGAAATCAGCATCCTCGGCAGACCCCGCGGAGGCGCGGCATTTGCAACGAATTGTCCGGTGATTTCCCTCGGCAACAACGGCGTTACGTTCAGGAACAGCTGATTGGCCGCAGCGGACCCTATGCGCGAGTCGTTCAACGGCACGCCGTTGCCCGCGCCGTCGAAAACGAGTGTCGCGTCGGTGGGCAGGAAGCCGAGCCCGGTGCACAACGACGCGTCCCACCGGCAGTCCGGGATGTTCTTGACCTGAAACAGCGTCATGCCGGACTTCGAACCCGCGAGCTGCACGCCTGACAACGACGCGGCCCGGTTGCCGAGCGCGTCTGTCAGCAGCACGCAGGTCGCGCTGCAATCGACCAGGTTCACGATCACGCCCGGCGCGATCGTCGCCGCATCGGGCGGATAGCTCGCTGTCGTCGAGAAGGTCAGGTTCTTGCCGTTCTCCTGCACATTGACCAGCGCAAAAGGATTGCCGCCGTTCGATTGCAGCGCGACCGCCTGGCAGTAGATGCGGTCCGTCAGGTACACGCGGCCGGACTTGCTGCTCGCGCGGATACCATACTGCTGGAAGGTCAGGAGATTGCACTTGACCGGGCTCGAGGTCTGCGGCACTCCCTGTCTCGACGCATTGATGTCGAAAACCGCACGGGCCGCGACCGGGTTCGCCGTGTCGATTGCGAGAACTCGGCTGGCCGTCGTCGCAACCAGCGCAAAATTGCTGACTGTGCCAAGCGCCGCCGGCAACTGCAGCAGAGTCGCACTCTGGAGTCGCTCGCCCGGTTGGAGCGCGAGCCCGCCCCAGTTGAGGGTGCCGGATGCGATGGTCACCGGTGCGCCGCCGGCAGCACCGGCTGGGAAGAACATCAGCGAATTGCTGGTCACCTCGTTCACGTCCGACGTCGCCTCGAGCGCGAGAATGCCCGGGCCGCGCACGTTGTTCGGGCCGATGAACGCGGCACCAGCGTCTCCGTCGATTGCGCTCAGATCGAGGAACTTGCGCGGATCCCGCGCAATCTCGCTGCCGCAATACGTTCCGGCGGTGACCTGCGCACCACACGAGCCGCTTGCCGGCGTCAGCCTGAACAGGCTGTACGTGCCGGCAGTATTGCGGCCGGACAACCAGATCGTCCCGGACAAGTCGACGGTAAGGCCGATACAGGTATCGAAACGATTTGCGTCGAGCCCAAGGGCGCTGCATGTAAACAGCAACTGACCGGGCCCCACCGCCTCGAGCGGCTTCGCCCAATAGCGGACTTCCTTGCCATCGATGCAGTACAGCGCCTGCGATGCAGTGACCTGGCACGCCCGGAATCCGGTCGTCGAAGCCGGTGAGATCGCAAGCGTCGCGAAATCGAACGTACGCGCCGGATTGTCGAACTCCATCTCGAGCACGTTGGACTTGTTATAGACGTCGACCCGGTCCAGCGTCTGGACGGGTTGGGCGGTAGCCGCCTGGGCCAGGCCCGGAGCGGCACCGAGCAACGCTGACGACGCGACTCCGATAAGCACCAAATTCAGCAACCATGTCGAGCGCACGGCGTTCCCCTTGTCAGTTAAGTCGGCAGCCAGACGGCGGTAGCCGTCGACGCATGTCACCGACTTCGTGAGACGTACCCGGAGTGCCGGGAGCCGTCGATATACAAAGGACCGACCACCGGACCCAGTCCGCAGCCGTCATCATCCCTTCCCCGTTCTGCGCGTATTCTTCCGGGCTCGGGGCCCGGCGCGTTACTGCGAATATACCTGTTCCAATGCGAATGAGTTGCAATTTGACAGTAGCGAGTCGGCGCATCGCCACCGCGCTGGCCGCGGCACTGCTTGCACTCTTTCAGTGCAGCTGCGAGCGGTCCCCAGCCCCCGAGGCGCCCCGACCGCCGGCCACGACGACGCTGCACCGCGGCCTTGGGGCGGAACCGGAGACGCTCGACCCCAGGCTGGCGTCCGACAACGCGGCACTCGCGGTCCTCGGGGACCTGTACGAAGGATTGGCCGCAGAATCCGCCGACGGCCGCATCGGGCCGGGCGCCGCTGAATCCTGGACCGTGTCCCCCGATGGCCTGACCTGGACCTTTCACCTGCGTCCTCACTTGCGCTGGTCGAACGGCGACCCGCTCACCGCCGATGAATTCGTCGTCGCGCTCGAAGATGTCATCGCGCCGGACAGTCGAGCTCCGAACGCGGGCCTGCTGGAAGCCATTGCAAAGATCGCGCCAGCCGGGCCGGACGTGCTCCGCATCGACTTGAAGCGACCGCTGCCCTACCTGCCGGCGCTGCTTGCCCTGCCCGTTGGCGCGCCGCGGCACCGCGCCTCCGGCGATGAAGCCGGCCCGCCCACCAACGGACCATACCGGCTGGTGGCTTGGCGACACGGCGAACGCATCGAGCTCGAACGCAACCCGAACTACCACGCCACCGGGACAGTCAGTATCGACCGGGTCGTTTACAGCCTCGTGACGGATCTTGCCACCGAGCTGAACCTGTACCGTACCGGCGCGCTCGACCTCACCAGCGAAATACCGAATGCCCAGCTCGGATGGATCCGCGCAAACCTGCCGGACGAACTCGAGGTCGCGCCGTTCCTGAGCACGTACGCGTACGCCGTCAACCTGGCACGGCTGCCGGATCCACGAGCTCGCCAGGCGCTCGCAATGGCGATCGACCGGGCGCGCATCACGGAGAAGGTGACCGGTGCCGGCGAGCGTCCGGCCTTCGGCTGGGTGCCGGACGGAATTCCCGGCTACAGCCCCGCCCGTTTTGACTGGCACGACTTGCCCTACTCGACGATGTTGGAACGAGCCCGTGCCATGTGGCAGGACGCAAGGTCCCGCAATGCGGCCCCGGACCGCATCACCCTCTGCACGGACGTCAGCGCAAATCACCGGCGCACGGCCGTCGCCATCGCGGATCTCTGGCGGTCGGCGCTCGGGCTGGAAACGGCGATCGTCGAGCTGGAGTGGAACGTTTACCTCGACACGCGACGTCACCCGGGTGAGTGCGATCTGGTGCGGCTCGGCTGGTCGGCGGACTTCGTGGATGCGGCAGCGTTCGCGGACGTGTTCGAGTCAGGTCACCCGCAGAACACGCTCGGTTATCGGAGCCGACAGTACGACGAGCTGCTTCGCAGGTCCCGGATGACCGCCGATGCGTCGACTCGCGCGGCGCTGCTGGCCGACGCCGAGGCGCAACTGCTCGCCGATGCCCCCGTAGTGCCGATCTTCTTCCGTGTCTCAAAACGGCTCGTGAAGCCTCACGTCGACGGATATCACGCAAGCCCGCTAGGGCACGTCGCAACGCGCGACCTGCGCATCCGCCCTCACTAGACCCGTCCGCATCGGGCAAGAAAAAAGGGCGGGAGGCTCGCGCCACCCGCCCGAGTCGGACCGAGAGGTCCGGGGTTCGTATCAGTTAGGGATTAGCCGCCTTGATTGCGTCGGCGATCGCCTGGACCTCGGCTGCCGTGAGCGTGCTCAGGAAGCTCATGCCGCCCTTGTTGGCATCGATCGCGCGCTGGATGCCGAGCGCCGTGCGATTGGAGACCGGCATCTGGCGGATTGCGTTGATTGGACCGTGGCAACCCGAGCACCGTGAGTTGAACAGCGCCGCGCCGTCGATGGCCGCGGGCGGCGGTGTCACCGGGGGCGGTGTCACCGGCGGCGTGACGGGCGGCGGCGTGACCGGGGGCGTCACCGGCGGCGGTGTCGTTACCGGAGGCGCGGTCGGACCACCTTCCTCGCGATCGATTTCGACCCGGCTCGCGGCAAGCGAACTGCCGTCCCACGAGCCACGCGCGTCGACGACCAGCCCACTGGCCTGCGCAAAGAACGTGGCGGAGCTGATGTCGCGGTCGCCGTCCTCGAACCGGGTCGCGGGCGTCGTCTCGATGCCGACGCCGGCGATCTTGAACCGCGGCGACTGCAGCGCCTCCGCCTTGCCCTTGATCTCGCTCGAGTCTTCCGGGTCGTCCCGCTCGAGACGGGTTGCAATCACGCGGCCGCTGCCCGCGGGGTCCGCGTAACCACGCACGTCGACCCAGTCGCCAGTGCGCAAGCTGTCGAGCGCGAAAAACTGGTCCTTGCGCTCCTTGTCTTCCTTGCGGGTCGCGGCGTCCACGACGATGGTGAGCCCAAGGGCCTTCAGCGTCCCCGCCGCCGCATCAACGCTCTCGACGCGCGCCGCGAGCGTTATCGACGCCGAACGCTTGAACACGACCTTCGCTGCCACCAGCGTGCCGGCCGAGTCGAGCTTGCCTTCGGCCTCGACCTTGACGTCGAGCTTGAGGTCTGCCGCAGTGCCCCCGAGATAGGTCGTCGCGGGCGTAGTCGCGACCTTCTGGCCGGCCACATCGAAATCGGACGCCGACGCAAATCGCGTGACGAGCCCTTCGACTTCGGCCTCCGTGCCGCTCTGGCCGTCCACGCCATCGTCTTCCTTATGGACGCGCGACGCCCTCAGCGTGCCGTCGGCCAGCAGCTCACGCCCCTTGACCTCAACGAGGTCGCCGTCGCGCAGGCCGGCCGAGCCGAAGCCTTCGAGCGTCGCCGTCGAGTAATCGACGCTGAGCGTGCCGACCTTGAAACGCCTGGTGGCAGCATCGAGCGCCGACACGAGGCCCTTGGCCTCGATCTCGAGGTCGCCCGACGCGGGCTTCTCGATGCGCGTGGCCCGCGCCTGGCCGTTCGAACTTGAGAAGCCGTGCACTTCGACACGGTCACCGACCGCGATCCCCGCCAGCGACGCGCGCGCTATCGAGTCGTCGAACGACGTGTCGTCGTCGACCCTGACGACCTGCCCGGCTACCGTGACGGTCCCGGCCGCGACATCGACGGCCTGCACGCTGCCCTGCAGCAGTCGATGCTGCTCAATGAGCCGGGCACTCGCAGCGCCCTTGTCGTCGACCTGTGCCTCGACGCGGACGACGTGACCCACGCGCAGGTCGGCCAGCGTCGCGGGCCGATCCTCGACGCGCACCTCCGCGCGCGACGTGTCGTAGCGCACGCCGTTCACGATGACGCTGCCGAAGCCGTCGATGGCTCCGGTAACGATCATCGTCTTCGAGCTGCCCGGCGTAACGGTCGGGGACGACGTCGGAGGGACGGGTCCGTCCGACGAGTCGCCGCCGCCTCCGCCGCCGCATGCAGCGACCAGCACCGCGATCGCCGCGGGCAAGAACAATCGGGAATTGATGAACTTCATTTCACACCTCTGGAAAGCTCGGCACTGATCGGTTCGGGCGCCAGGCGCCCGCCATACCCCGGAGCCCCGGTCAGTCATCGAGCTCGGCCCTGTCGGCCAGCACGGTGTTGCCGTTCAGTGTCCCGCGCACCTTCACCTCGCGGCCCGGAGCCGCGGCGAAGAAGGCGGCGGACGTGATCGACCCACCGTTGTTGTCCCTGAATTCGGTCTGCGCGCTGGTCGTGACGAGCACGCCCGCGACCGTGAGATTCGGCGCCGACACTGCGGTCGCAGGTCCCTTGACCTCGACGCTGCCGCCGACGACTCCAGCACTGTCGCGCTGCAGCAGCGTCGCGACGACGACGGTGCCTTCGCGATAGCCGCGCACCTCGACGAGGTCGCCGACACGCACGTCGGCCAGGCTGAAGCGCTGCAGGTTCGCAGAGCTCTTGTCCTCAAAGCGCGTCTCGGCCGTCGTGCGCACGGCCTGTCCGAGCACGGTGAGCGTGCTGGCCGTCGCATTGACGCTGTCCACCCGGCCCGACAGCTCGAGGTCACTTTCGGCGCGGAACTCGATTTTCTGCGCCACGACACGCCCGGTCGCATCGAAGCTGCCCGACACCTGGATTGCCGCGTCCGCGCGCAAGTTCGCCGCGCTGCCTCCTTCATACGAGGTTGCAGTCGTGGTCGTCACGCGCTGGCCGGCGACGTCGAAATCCGTTGCCGAGGCGAAGCGCGTCACCAGCCCCTCGATTTCCGCCTTCTCGTTGGTCGTGCCGGAAATGCCCTGGCTGCGGCGCTCGAGCTTCGTCGCGACCAGCGCGCCCGAAGCACTGAGCGTGCCTTCCGCTTCGACCACGTCCCCGTTCGCGGGCTGCCCGCTCGCGAAGCCGTTCAACTGGGCCGACGCATAGTCGACGACCAGCTGGTTGATGCGCAGGCGACGCGCCGCCGTATCCACTGAACTCGCGACGCCCTTGACCTCGAACGACGCCGACACGCTCTTGCGCTCGATGCGCGTGGCCGCAATGACGCCGCCGGAACTCACGAGGCCGCTCACCTCGACGCGGTCGCCGACGCGCAGGCCCTCGAGGCCGCGCGGCACGATTGCATCACCGTACGAAGTGGCGGCGCCAACCTGGATCGTCTGCCCGAGCACGACGAGGCGCGACGCGGCCAGGTCGATGCCCTGCACCGGGCCCTCGACGTCGTCGTTGTACGTCACCGACTTCGCGACACCCGATGTACCGCTCGCGTCGAGTGTTGCCTCGATGCGCACGACCTGGCCGACGCGCAGGTCCGACTCGACGCCGGGCCGGTCATCGACCGTGATGGTCGCGCCACTGGTCGAGTAATGGACGCCGTTCACGATCACGCTGCCGAAGCCGCTGATCGGGCCCTGCGCGATGGTGATGCCGCCGCGGTCGATGCCCGCAACGGTGCTGCCGCCGCTCCCGCCACCTCCGCCGCAGCCTGCCGCCAGCAATGCTGCCAGCGCACCCAGCGCAAATGAAAAGCGGCGTACTTCGTTCATGGCGTCTCTCCGGTCGAATCGTCCTGAATTGCGTAAACGCCGACGCCGAGGCGCACGCTCGTGCTGCCGGCGGTCGTCGGATCGGCCTCATGCGAGGCAAGCCAGTCGTCCACGCGCTCGAGCAGTCCCTGGGCCTCGCGCTCAATGAAGGCGCGGAATGCTGGCAGGCTGCGCGGGTCGACGTGCCTGTTCTGCGCGCGCCCTTCGAATCGCGACGGGTCCGTCGGCCGGCGCGACAGGTTGTACTCGAGGTTGCTGGCGAGGTCCGCAAGCACGCTGCCCGCGCGCTCGACCGCCTGCCGATCCATCGGGCGCGGCATGTAATAGCGACGCAGCACCCGGTACGCGCCGCTTTCGAGCGCGCTCGATCGAACCGGACTTGACCAGCTCCTTCACCAGCGCCGTCGTCGGGATGTCGCCGGCATAGCGCTTGAGCAGCGCTTCGAAGCTCGCATCGCCGCCCACGGCCGGCAAAACCCTCGGCTGGCCGCTGGCCTCGAGGAAGTCCGGATCGAGGTGCCACCCCGTCAGCACGCGACTCGCGTGGTTCAGCGAGTCCTCGGCCGCCTGCCCATTCCGTCGAGGTTCGAGTTCCCGAACACGGCGGACGTCACGGCGAGAGAGCCCGGTGAGCAACGCCACGCGCGACACGTTCGTCGGGCGGCCACGAATGCCGAAGTCTTCGAACGCCGACTGGACGAATGCCTCGCGGGACAACTCGGCAAATTCCTTCCACGTCACGCCAGATCGCATCAGCCAGCGCGCCACGGGCCGCAGCCATTGGCGGCACGCCTGCAACGTAGTTTGGCTGACCCGATCTTCCATATGTGAGACTATATGTCTCATATATGGATATTGCAAGCAACGAGTCAGGCTCTGATCGGACTCTGCCCCGCCGAACCGGGAACCATGTCGCAGGCTGGACATTCCGCCGCCGCGCGCGGCTTGACGGACCAGGGCGCGTATTAGACTCGCCGCAGGCAAACATCACGGGTGGGGCATGAGCGCAGCGGACGGGCGCGTTTCCGATCTCCTGGACCGCTGGCTGGCGAGCGTCGAACTCCACGCCCGGTACCTGGAGCTCGACGACGCCGCCTACGCCAAGGTCCAGGACTGGCCGAAGCACCAGAGGCCCACGAAGTGGGTCGTGGAGCTCGGGCGCGCACGCCTGGTCGAGCTCAAGCGCCAGTTCGAGGACCGCCGCGGCAAGGGCGACACCAGCTTCGCCGAAGCGCTGGAATTGATGGCATTCCTCACGACGCTGCTGGGCTCGGAGCACATCGAGCGGTTCATCCCGCTGGCCACGGGCAAGCCGCCGGCCGAGCCGGTTGGCGCGTCCGCAGATGCGGAAGCGAAGCCTGCCTCACCGTCCAAGTCCGCCGAGCCACGCAAGTCGACCGGCGACACGACCACCCGTCAGAAGCTCGCGGTTCGGCAGAAACCGGCCGCGGCCGCAAACCAGGTCGCGACCGCCAATCGTGGGTCGAATGCCAGGCCTCCGAGCCCGCCACGGCCGAAATCGAGCCAGAAGGCCACTGCGCTGGTCATTGCGGACGCCGTGCGGTTCCTCTCGTGGGGCCGGGAATGGCCGCAACTCGCAAGCTCGATCGCCCGCCTCGCCGATCGGCCCGCCGAGCCCGAGGTCCTGGCCATCCTTCGCGAGCACAAGGCCGCCATCGAGGCCCAGGCGCGGCGTCCGCCGGACTGACTCCTGCTCCAGCGGTGGCGATCGACGTGGCGCTCAGGTAATTTCGCGCGCTCGCACCCACCCCTCCCAGGAGCAAGTGACCCATGGCTTTTTCGCGCGCAACGAGATTCGCCCTTCCCCTGATCCTCGCCGCCACGGCACTTTCCGGCACGGCACTCGCGCAGGCCCAGCAGACCCAGGCCGAGAAGACGCTCAAGTACCGCAAGGCGCTTTACCAGGTGATCGCCTGGAACATGGGCCCGATGGGCGCGATGGCGCAGGACAAGATGCCGTTCAACGCGAACGAGTTCGCGACGCGCGCCGGGCGCGTGGCCGAACTCACGCCGATGCTGAGCGAGTCCTACTCGCCGGACACGCAGGGCGTCGCCGGCTCGAAGCTGAAGGCCGACGCGTGGAAGAATCGCGCCGACTTCGATGCCAAGATGAAGGACCTGGTGGATCGCAGCGCCACGCTCGCGCAGGTCGCCAAGGGCGGTGACCCGGCGAAGACCAAGGCCGCGTTCTTCGACATGGCGAACACCTGCAAGGCGTGCCACGACAAGTACAAGGAAGACTGATTCAGAACAGCGCTATCGTCGCCTCGGGCGCCGCACGGATCGCGAGCGCCAGGGCGACGGCAAGCGCGACCAGGATCGTCACCGCCAGCGCCATGCGCGAGCCCTCGATCGACTCGCCCGGCGGCACGTCCTTCCGCCCGGTCAGCATTGCGCGCACCAGCGGCTTGCGCGCCACGAACGAATACCACGCGATCGCCACCAGGTGCAGCCCGAGCAGCGCGAGCAGCAGGTTCGAGTTCGTCTCGTGGAATCCGGTGATGCGGTTGCTCGTCTGCTGCGAGACCCAGCCGTAGAACGGCCCCGCATTCGCGATCTCATCGTTGGCGAACAGACCGGTCGCGGCCTGGACCAGCAGCAGCGCCGAGCATCGCGACGACACTCAACGCCCCGACCGGGCTGTGGCCCGCCGGCTCGGGCCGGCCCCGGTTCCGGAGGTATTGCGCGACTCGACCCGGCCCACGCAGGAAATTCAGGAAGCGCGCGTGTCGCGTGCCGACGAAACCCCATGCAATACGGAATGCGACCAGCACCAGCGTCGCGTAACCGAGGCGCTCGTGCCACTCGAACCACTGCGTGCCCGCGTAATGCGTGGCCCACGCTCCCGCAACCGTGCACACCAGCAGCCAGTGAGTGAGCCGCAGCGGCAGGTCCCACACGAGCCGGCCGCCGCGGCCCGGCGCGTCACTGGTCGCGGTGCTCATAGATTTCGAAGCAGCTGCCATACGGGCCCCGGATCATCGACGTCGTCATGGTCACCTCGATGCCAGCAGCACCTTCGCCGGGCTTCGCGCGCCGATTCTAGCAACGCTGCGGCACATGCTGCGCGTGACTCCGCCGTGCGGTTCGCCTAACGTAACCGGGTCGCCGCATGCAGCCGCAGATGCCTACCATCGATCCGGTCATCCTGTTCTTCGTCATGGGCCTCGTCGCCGGCCTGGCGCGGGCGGACCTGCGCCTGCCGGGCGCGATCTACGAGTTCGTGTCCACCGTGCTGCTGCTTGCGATCGGGCTCAAGGGCGGCGTCGAGCTCGCCCGCGACACCGGGGGCATGCCGCTGCTCGAGTTGGCCGGCGTGATGGCAATCGGCCTCGCGCTGCCGCTGCCCGCCTTCCTGATCGCACGGCACGTCGGCCGCCTGCCGCGAGCCGATGCCGCGTCGCTCGCCGCGCATTACGGCTCGGTCAGCGTCGGTACGTTTGCCGTCGTCATCGGCTACCTGGCGGCGCGGGGCATTGACTATGAAGCGCGCGCGCCGGTCTGGGTCGTGCTGCTCGAGGTCCCGGCGATCCTCGTCGGCATCCTGCTCGCCCGTGGCCTCGCGGGTGACGTGGCGTGGCGCAAGCTCGCGCATGAGCTGCTGCTCGGTCGCAGCATCGTGCTGCTGATCGGCGGCCTCGCGATCGGCTGGGCGAGCGGCCCGGAAGGCACGGCCTCGATCCAGCCGTTCTTCTTCGGGCTGTTCAAGGGCATCCTCGTCGCTGTTCCTGCTCGAGATGGGCCTGATCGCGGCCTCGCACCTGCCGACGCTGCGGCGCCACGGACTCTTCATCGTCGCGTTCGGGATCGTGATGCCGCTGCTCGGCGCCTGCGCCGGGGCCCTGCTCGGCCGGGCGCTCGGCCTGTCGACCGGCGGCGTGACGGTGCTCGCGACGCTCGCGGCCAGCGCCTCCTACATCGCCGCACCGGCGGCGATGCGCACCGCGGTCCCGGAAGCGAATCCCGCGCTGTCGCTCACGGCTTCGCTCGCCGTCACGTTCCCGTTCAACATCATCGTGGGGATTCCGCTCTACGAGCGGCTCGCCATCGCGCTGCAAGGCTGAAGGTCACGGCCCATGGAGCAATTCAACCGCCGCCTGCTCACGATCGTCACTGAAGCCGTGCTCGAGCGGGAACTGATCGCCGAGTTCGATGCACTCGGCGTGCGCGGCTACACGATCACCGATGCGCGCGGGCGGGGTGGTCGAGGCACGCGCAAGTCGGACTGGGCGCAGGAGGGCAACATCCGCGTCGAGATCGTGTGCGAGCCCTCGGTCGCCGAGCGTGTCGCCGCGCGGCTGCGCGAGCGCTACTACGACCACTACGCGATGATCCTGTTCATGCACGACGTGAGCGTGCTGCGTCCGGACAAGTTCTGATGCCGGCGGGACTGCCGCGCCGCCTCGCGGCGATGTTCTACGACTCGCTGCTGCTGCTCGCGATGCTGATGATCGCGACCGCGGCGTTCCTGCCGCTCACCGGCGGCGAGGCGATCACGCCGACGGGCAACCCCGCACTCGAGTATCGTGTACCGCGCTCGTGCTGCTGGCACTGGTCGTGTCTTCTTCGGCATGTTCTGGACGCGACGCGGCCAGACGCTCGGCATGGCCTCGTGGCGCCTGCGCGTCGAACGCGAGGACGGGTCGCTGCTCACCTGGGGCGACACGGTCGTGCGGCTCGGCGCGGCCCTGCTCTCGTGGCTGCCGCTGGGCCTCGGGTACCTCTGGATCCTGATCGACCGCGACCGCCGTGCGTGGCACGACCGGCTGACCGGAACGCGCGTCGTCGTGCTGCCGAAGGACTCGCCGCGGACCGGTGCCTGACGGAGCGCCGGCTCAGCGGACGCGGGTCAGCATCCCGAACGTCAGCACCGCGAGCAGCGCGGTCGGCAGCCACCCGGTCAGCAGCGGCGACAGCCCGAACAGCTGGCCGCTGTTCTCCAGCGTCTGGCTCATCAGCACGAAGCCCGCGCCGATCAGGATGCCGACGACCGTGCGCGCGCCCTGCCCCGAGTTGCGCATCGGACCGAGCGCGAACGGCAGCGCCAGGACCACCACCAGCAGCAGCGCCACGACGCGTGCGATGCGCGACCAGAACGCGACCTCGAACCGGCTCGAGTCGAGCGTCGTTGCGCTTCAGGTGCTCGATGTACGACACGCAGGTCGCGCAGTCCCATCGCCTCCGGCTCGACGACCGCAAGCCCGAGGAAATCGGCCGACAGCGCCGAGCGGATCTCCTCGACCGGCTCGCTTGCGGACCGTCGGTGCCGTCCGGCGTGAAGCGCGTCTCGGCGAAGCCCTCGAGCTGCCACGTGTTCGACTTGTCGACGCTCGCGGACTCCGCCCGCGCCGACGCTGAGCAGCCGGCGGCTGGCGTCGAAGCGGAACACCTGCACGCCGCCGAAGCGCGACAGCGCCGACTGCTGCTCGACGCTGATGATCGTGTCGCCGTCGCGCACCCACGTGCCGCGGTTGCCGGCGAAGCTGAACTCGCTGTACTTGCTGAACACCTTCAGCTGGCGCGCGTACTTCTCGAGCGGCGGCGCCACGAACTCGCCGAGGCCGACCATCAGCACCGCGAGGATCAGGCCCGCGATCGCCGAGCCAGCTGCAGAACCGCAACGTCGTGATGCCCGACGCGCGCATCACCACGAGCTCGCTGCCGCGCGCCAGGTTGCCGAGCCCGAGCAGCGACGCCGATCAGCGCCGCGACCGGCAGCAGCTGGAACGGCGTAGCTCGGCAGGTTCAGCATCACGAACAGCATCGCCTGGCTCGCCGTGTAGCGTGCCCGTGCCGATGTCGTCCTGCTGGCCGATGAACAGGAACAACGCGCCGAGCGCGAGCAGCACCAGCATCGTCAGCGCCGTGTAGCCGAGCACGGTCCGCACGATGTAGCGTCCAAGGATCGGCATGTCAGGTCGCCTTCGCGCGGCTGCGGCGCCACAGCGGCCCCGGCCGCTCGTCGCGCCAGACGAGCCACGCCGCGAGCACGAGCGGCAGCAGGTGCACCCACCACAGGCCGAGCTGCGCCGCCCGGCGCTGCCCTTCTCCATCCAGACGCGCACGGCGGCGACGCAGGTTCGAGTAGATGAAGTACGCCAGCATCGCCGAAGCCGACACGGGCGAACCGGCCCTGGCGCGGCCGGAGCTTCGCGAGCGGCACGGCCAGCACCATCAGCACGAGCGCCATCGCCGGGATCGCCGATGCGCCAGGCGAGCTCCGAGCGGTCGGCACGCCCTTCGCGACCCGAGCAGTTCGCGGGTCGGGCGGAGTTCGACAGCTTCTCGCTCTTGGTCGTGCACTCCGGCATGCGCACGGGGATGCCGTGCTCCTCGAACTCGACGATGCGCCACTCGGGCGCCCGGGACGCCCTCGTAGCGCCGGCCGTCGAACAGCACGAACACCTGCTCCGACTGCCCGGCGCCGCGCTGCTCGGCGCGCTCGGCCACCGCGATCTCGACCCGCTCCTCGTCGCGCCGCTGCACGAACACGCCCTCGAGCTGACCCGAGCGCTCCACGCGTCTCGGCGTAGAACACCGCCGTCGCCGCCGGCGAAGGTGCGGAACCGCCCGGGCTCGAGCGCACCGAACTGCGCGGCGCTGCAGCGCCTCGATGCGGATCTGCTGCGCCCGACTCCGGCGGCCGGCACCACCCGGAACGACAGCAACGCGAGCAGCGCCGACGACGACCGCGGTCAGCAGCAGCGATCGGCCGGTAGATGCTGAGCGGCCCGACGCCGCAGGCCGCCATCGCGGTCATCTCGCTCTCGTGATACAGGCGGCCGAGCGCGAGCACGATGCCGAGGAACAGGCCGATCGGCACCAGCACCGTCAGCTGCTGCAGCGTCGTCAGGCCGATCAGCGTCGAGCACGACGCTGCCCGGGAAGCCGCTCTGGGCCGCCTGCCCGAGCACGCGCGCGAGCTGGTTCGACAGCAGGATCACCAGCAGCACGCCGGTGACGGCCACGAACGTCCAGGTCGACTTCGCGGAGCAGGTAGCGGTCAAGCCGGGTGAGCACAGGTCGCGGCTCCGGGCGGGAAACGGTAGACTTCGGCGTCCCTCGCGGGACGCGCGGACTCAAGGTCACGCGGCTCCGGACGGCGGGGCGCGACCCCGAGTTTAGCGGGCGGCGCGGTACGGCCAAGCCGGATGCGACACCCTGATTCAGGCAGATTCAGAGGAAAGGAACACCCATGCGTTTCTACGCCGTCAGCGGCTCGGCCGCGCGCCAGCGCACGGACTGCGCGATCGTCGGGCTCTACGAGTCCGGCGCCTTTACGTCGGCCGCGGCGCAGCTCGACGCCGCACTCGGCGGCCGCATCACGCCGCCTCGTCAAGCGCGGCGACGCTCCGCGGCAAGCCCGGCGAAGCGACCGTGCTCGACGTGGAGCGCGGCCCCTGCGAGCGCGTGCTGCTCGTCGGCCTCGGCAAGAAGGACGGCTTCGGCCGCAAGCAGTACAAGAAGGCGCTGCTGGCCGCGGCCGCGGCCGTGGCGCAAGCCGGGCGCGCGCGACGCCGTCGAGCTACCTGTCGCTCGAGCCGCGTCGCGGATACCGACGCCTATTACCGCGGCCGGCTCGCCGCCGAGCCGGTCGGCAGCGCGCTGTACCGGGTGCCGGCGATCCGCAGCACGCGCAAGCCGCCGGCAGCCGGCGCTGAAGAGCTTCGGCATCGCGGTGCCGGAGCACAGGACCAGAAGACGGACGCCGAGCGCGGCCTCGAGCACGGCCGCGGCATCGCGGCCGGCGCGGCGCTGACGCGCGACCTCGCCAACCTGCCGGCCAACGTCTGCACGCCCACGCTACCTCGCGCAGCAGGCGCGCGAACTCGCGCGCGCACTACAAGCGTCACGCGCCGCAGGTGCTCGACGAGGCCGAGCTGCGCCGCCTGAAGATGGGCTCGTTCCTGTCGGTCACGGCCGGCACCGACGAGCCCGCGAAGCTGATCGTGCTGCGCTACACGCGGCGCCGCGAGCCGGCGAGGCGCCGGTGGTGCTGGTCGGCAAGGGCGTCACCTTCGACAGCGGCGGCATCTCGCTGAAGCAGCCGCCGGGCATGGACGAGATGAAGTTCGACATGACCGGCGCCGCGAGCGTGTTCGGCGCGATCAAGGCGGCCGCCGAGATCTGGCCTGCCGCTCAACCTCGTCGGCGTCGTGCCGGCCTGCGAGAACATGCCGAGCGGCCGCGCCACCAAGCCCGGCGACATCGTGCGCAGCATGTCCGGCCAGACCATCGAGGTGATCAACACCGACGCCGAAGGCCGGCTGATCCTGTGCGACGCGCTCACCTACGCGCGCCGCTTCAAGCCGCCGCTGGTCGTGGACGTCGCGACGCTGACCGGCGCCTGCGTGATCGCGCTCGGCGCGCACACCAGCGCCGTGATGAGCAACGACGACGACCTCGCCGCCGAGATCGAGGCGGCGGGCCGGCGCGCCGAGGACCGCGCCTGGCACATGCCGATGGCCGAGGAGTACCACGACCAGCTGAAGAGCAACTTCGCGGACTTCGCCAACGCCTGCGGCCGCGACGGCGGCGCGATCACCGCGGCGTGCTTCCTGGCCAAGTTCACCGACGGGCTGCGCTGGGCGCACCTCGACATCGCGGGCACCGCCTACCTGACCGGCGCGCAGAAGGGCAGCACCGGCCGCCCGGTGCCGCTGCTGATGGACTTCCTGCTCCACCGACGCTGAACGTGCCCGCAGCGACCAAGGTCGACTTCTACCTGCTGCGCCGCAGCCGATCGCGCGGTCGCGGCTGACGACCGCCTGCCGCCTGGCCGAGAAGGCCTTCGACCAGGGACTGCGGGTCGCGGTGCGCACCGCGAGCCCGGCGGAGACCGCCGAGCTCGACGACCTGCTGTGGACCTTCAGCGACCGCAGCTTCGTGCCGCACGCGCGTCTGGCCCGCGGACCCCGCGTTCGCCGAGCAGACACCGGTGCTGATCTCGAGCGGCGCGCTGCCCGACTCGCACCGCGACGTGCTGGTCAACCTCGGCGCCGACGTGCCGGCCGGCGTTCGACGCGTACGCACGCGGTCTGCGAGATCGTCGCGGGCGACGATGCCGCGAAGCGCGACGCGCGCGTGCGCTGGCGCAGCTACCGCGACGCGGGCCTCGCTCCCGCGAGTCGCACAACCTCTGAGCCCGGAGACCGCCATGAGCCACCCGATGGACACGATCCCGGTGCTGACCGACATCGTCGAGGACGAGCCTGACGCCGCCGCGCCGACGATCGACCGCACGCCGCTGTTCCTCGGCGAGCTCGAGGCGCACCTGACCGCGCGCGATCCACGAACACGCCGACGAGCTGGTGCACAACGCCTGCCGCGAGATGGAGGCGCTGCTGCTCGAGCAGGTCTCGGACCGCCTGCGCGCGCAGCTGCCCGCGCTGGTCGCGCGCATCGTCGAGGAACACTTCCGCGGACCCGACGCGCGTCAACTGAACGAGCCGATGGACAAGAGCTACTCGCCGCGCGACATCGAGTCCCGCCTGTACGCGCCTGGGAAGCCGCCGGCTGGTTCGCGCCGGCCGGCACCGGCGCGCCCTACTGCATCATGATCCCGCCGCCGAACGTGACGGGCACGCTGCACATGGGCCACGCGTTCCAGCACACGCTGATGGACGCGCTCACGCGCTTCCACCGCATGGAAGGCGACCGCACGCTGTGGCAGCCGGGCACGGACCACGCCGGCATCGCGACGCAGATGGTCGTCGAGCGGCAGCTGAACGGCGAAGGCCAGACGCGCCAGGACCTCGGCCGCGAGCCTTCGTCGAGCGCGTCTGGGAGTGGAAGGAGCAGTCCGGCGGCACGATCTCGCGCCAGATGCGCCGCCTCGGCGACTCCGTGGACTGGTCGCGCGACCGCTTCACGATGGACGAGGGCCTGTCGGCCGCGGTCGACCGAAGTCTTCGTGCGCCTGCACGAGGAGGGCCTGATCTACCGCGGCCAGCGGCTCGTCAACTGGGATCCGGTGCTGCACACGGCGCTGTCCGACCTCGAGGTGGTCGCCGAGCCCGAGGCCGGCAACCTCTGGCACCTGCGCTACCCGCTCGCCGACGGCACGCGGCCACCTCGTGGTCGCCACCACGCGCCCCGAGACGATGCTCGGCGACACCGCCGTCGCCGTGCACCCCGAGGACGAGCGCTACCGGCACCTCGTCGGCCGCGAGATCCGCCTGCCGCTCGCCGGACCGCGCTGATCCCGATCATCGCCGACGAGTACGTCGACCCGGCGTTCGGCAGCGGCTGCGTGAAGATCACGCCGGCGCACGACTTCAACGACTACGAGATCGGCAAGCGCCACGGCCTGCCGATGATCAACGTGCTCACTGCCGACGCCGCGCTGAACGACGCGGTGCCCGCCGCCTATCGCGGGCTCGACCGCTTCGAGGCGCGCAAGCGCGTCGTCGCGGACCTCGAGGCCGCGGGCCTGCTGGAGAAGACCGAGCCGCACACGCTGCCGGTGCCGCGCGGCGACCGCAGCGGCGCGGTGCTCGAGCCGTGGCTCACCGACCAGTGGTACGTGCGCATCGCCCCGCTCGCCGAGCCCGCGATCAGCGCGGTCGAGGACGGCCGCATCCGCTTCGTGCCCGACAACTGGGCGAAGACCTACTTCCAGTGGATGCGCAACATCCAGGACTGGTGCATCAGCCGCCAGCTCTGGTGGGGCCACCGCATCCCCGCCTGGTACGACGACGCCGGCAACGTCGTACGTCGCGCGCAGCGAGGCCGAGGCGCTCGCCGCAGGCCGCGGCGAAGCACGGCACGGAGACCGTCGCTCGCGTCGCGACGAGGACGTGCTCGACACCTGGTTCAGCTCGGCGCTGTGGCCGTTCTCGACGCTCGGCTGGCCGCAGCAGACGCCGGAGCTCGCGGCCTTCTACCCGACGCGCGTGCTCGTCACCGGCTTCGACATCATCTTCTTCTGGGTCGCCCGGATGATCATGATGGGCCTCAAGTTCATGGGCGACGTGCCGTTCCGCGAGGTCTACATCACCGGGCCTGATCCGCGACGAGCACGGCCAGAAGATGTCGAAGTCGAAGGGCAACGTCATCGACCCGCTCGACCTGATCGACGGCATCGACCTCGAGGCGCTGGTCGCCAAGCGCACCACCGGGCTGATGCAGCCGCAGATGAAGCCGCGATCGAGAAGGCGACGCGCAAGCAGTTCCCGCAGGGCATCCCGCCTACGGCACCGACGCGCTGCGCTTCACCTTCGCGTCGCTGGCCACCATGGGGCGCGACATCCGCTTCGACCTCGGCCGCATCGAGGGCTACCGCAACTTCTGCAACAAGCTCTGGAACGCCGCGCGCTACGTGCTGATGAACACCGAGGAGCACGCGGCCGACCTGCCGGGGCGAGTGCGACTTACACCGTCGCGGACCGCTGGATCCGCGGCCGGCTCGGCGTGGCCGTGCACGTCGGTGCGCGAGAGCCTCGCCGCGTACCGCTTCGACCTCGCCGCGCAGGCGATCTACGAGTTCGTCTGGTACGAGTTCTGCGACTGGTACCTCGAGCTCTCGCAAGCCGGTGCTGCAGTCGCCGGACGCCGACCCGGCCGCTGAAGCGCGGCACGCGCCGCACGCTGCTCGAGGTGCTCGAGGCGTCGCTGCGCATGCTGCACCCGCTGATGCCGTTCATCACCGAGGAGATCTGGCAGCGGGTCGGGCCGCTCGCCGGCCGCACGGGCCCGACGATCATGCTGCGAGCCGTACCCGCGCGCCGGCCGACTTCCCGGCGGACGAGGATGCCGAGCGGCAGGTCGCGGCTGCTGCAGGCCGTGGTGCTCGGCATCCGCCAGATCCGCGGCGAGCTCGACGTGCCGCACTCGCGCGCCACGCCGGTCTACGTGCGCTACCGACCGCGCCGGGCGACGCCGCGGCGGTCGCCGCGCTCGGCCGAGACGATCGCGCAAGGTCGGCAACCTCGAGTCCGTCGCCGTGGTGGCGTCCGAGGCGGAGCTGCCGCCCTGCGCCATCGCGATCGTCGACGGCCGCACGATCCTCGCGCCGTTCGCGCGGCTCGTCGACGACGTGTCCGCCGAGATCGCGCGCCTCGAGAAGCGGCGCGCCAAGGCCGGCCAGGAACGCGACGAAGTGCGTGGCAAAGCTCGGCAACGAGAGCTTCGTCGCGAACGCGCCGCCCGAGGTCGTCGCGAAGGAACGCGAGCGCATCGCGGAGTTCGAGCGGCAGCTCGAGCAGCTCGGCGAGCAGATGCGGCGCCTGAGCGCCGTGCAGGCCGCCGGAGCCGGAGCGTGAGCGCCGCCTCGCACGGCGCTGCTGCAATGCTGGACGCGGCGGGCGTGGAGCGCGTCGACGCGACCGTCCAGGCCCTGAACGGCATCATCCTCGGCAAGGAGCAGCAGCTGCGGCTGTGCCTCGCCTGCCTGCTCGCGCGCGGCCACCTGCTGATCGAGGACATCCCGGGCGTCGGCAAGACCACGCTGGCCCACGCGCTCGCCCGCTCGCTCGGCCTGACCTACCAGCGCATCCAGTTCACCAGCGACCTGCTGCCCGCGGACATCATCGGCGTGTCGGTGTTCGACGCGGAAACCGGCCAGTTCCGTTTCCACCGCGGCCCGGTGTTCTCGCAGCTCGTGCTGGCCGACGAGGTGAACCGCGCGACGCCCAAGGCGCAGAGCGCGCTGCTCGAGGCGATGGAAGAGCACCAGGTCACCGCCGACGGCCAGACCTATCCGCTGAGCGAGCCGTTCTTCGTCATCGCGACGCAGAACCCGCTCTACCAGGTCGGCACCTTCCCGCTGCCCGAGTCGCAGCTCGACCGCTTCCTGATGCGCATCGAGCTCGGTTACCCCGAGGCCGCGCTCGAGCGGCAGCTGCTGCTCGGCACGCGACCGCCGCGACCTGCTCGCGTCGCTCGCCCCGGCGCTGACGCCGCAGCAGCTGCTCCGGCTGCAGGGCGACGTGCCGCGCGTGCACGCCTCCGAAGCGCTGCTCGACTACGTGCAGGCGATCGCCGCGCTACACGCGCCAGTCGGCGAGTTCGAGGCCGGCCTGTCGCCGCGCGCCGTGATCGCCCTGCTGCGCGCCGCGCAGGCCTGGGCGCTGATGCACGGCGCATGCGGGCGTGCTGCCGGAGGACGTGCAGGCCGTGCTTGCCGTCCGTGGTCGGCCACCGCCTCGCGCCGCGCGAGACGTCGCGCTTCCGCGATGCGGGGCAGGTGGGCCGGCACGTGCTCGAAGCCGTGCCGGTTCCCTGAACGCCTGGATGCGCACGCTGATCCGCACGGCTGCGCTCGGCCCTCGACGGCGCGCACGCAGGCGTGGATCCGGCGGCGGCAGGGCGCCGACCGCGACCCGGTGCGCCTGCACCGGCGGCGCATCTACATCCTGCCCACGCGCCTCGGGCTCGCGCTACGCCGCGATGGTGTTCGCGATGGTGCTCGGCGGCCTCAACTACGGCAACAACCTCGGGCTCGGGCTCGCGTTCCTGCTCGTCGAGCCTCGGGCTCGTGGCGATGCACCACTGCCACGGCACGCTGTCGGGCCTCGCGCTGCGGCTTGCGGTCGACGCAGTCCGCCTTCGCCGGCCAGCGACGTCGCGCTTCGGGCTGCTGCTCGAGAATCGCTCGCGCGCGCCACGGCCGCGGATCGAGCTCACGGCCGGCGCCAGCGCGCCTTCGCGTGGTGGACGTGCCCGCCGTCGGGCTCGGCACCCGCGGAGCTCGCGACTACCTGCGCCGAAGCGCGGCCGCATGCCGCTCGCGCGCTTCGTGGTCGCCACGCGACACCCGCTCGGCCTGTTCCGTGCCTGGGCCGTCGTGCATCCGCGATTACTCCGCGATCGCCTGGCCGCAGCCGTCCGAGCGGCGGCTGCACGCCGCCCGGCGTCGAGACCGACACCGGCGGCGCGCAGGATCGCGCCCAGGGCGAGGACGACTTCGCCGGGCTGAAGCCGTACCAGCCGGGCGACTCGCTGCGGCGCATCGCCTGGAAGGCCTACGCGCGCGGCCAGGGCCTGCACACCAAGCAGTACGCCGGCACCGACGTCGTGTCGCACGTGTTCGACTGGGACAGCCTGCCGGCCCTCGACACCGAGTCGCGGCTCTCGCAGCTCTGCCGCTGGGTGATCGACGCCCACGAGCGCGGCGAGGCGTTCGGGCTGCGGCTGCCCGGCAGCGCGATCGAGCCGAACATCGGCACCGCGCATCGCGAGCGCTGCCTCGACGCGCTCGCGCTGTTCGAACCGGGTGAGTCCCGTGGCTGAACGGGACGTGACTGCGCTGCGTGGCCTCGACGGCGTGCTGCTCGCGCTCGCCGCGGCGATCGTCGCCCACGTGCGCGTGCCTGCCGCCCTGGGTGACGCTGCTGCTGCTCGCTGCCGGCACGTGGCGCTGGACCGCCTACCGACGCCGCTGGCCGCTGCCGACCAAGTGGCTGCGGATCGTGCATCGCGATGACCGCGATGGTCGCCGTGTTCGCCTCCTACCGCACGCTGAACGGCATCGAGGCCGGCACGGCGTTCCTGGTGCTGATGGCGGGCGTGAAGCTGCTCGAGACGCGCACGTCGCGCGACCTGACGGTGCTCGTGTTCATCGCCTACTTCCTGCTGTACGCGGCGCTGCTGCGCAACCAGCAACTGCAGGCGCTGCCCTACCTGCTGCTCGGCGTGCTGCTCGCCACCGGCGCGCTGATGCGCGTGCACGCGGGAGCGGCCGGCGACTCGACGCGCGAAGTCCTGCGGCGGACCGGCATGCTGATGCTGCAGGCCGCGCCGCTCGCACTTGCGCTGTTCCTGCTGTTCCCGCGGCTGCCCGGCCCGTTCTGGGGCATCCAGACGTCGCAGTCGGCGCGCACCGGGCTCAACGACGAGATGACGCCGGGCGACATCTCCGACCTCAGCGTCTCCGGCGACCCGGCCTTCCGCGTGCGGTTCTTCGGCCCGATCCCGCCGCCCGCGCTGCGCTACTGGCGCGGCCCGGTGCTGCACGAGTTCGACGGGCGCAGCTGGCGACGGGCGCGCGGCCAGGCCTTCCCGCAGCAGGAGGTCGTCGTCTCGGGCGAGGCCGTCGATTACCAGATCACGCTCGAGCCGCATGATCGCAACTGGATCCTCGCGCTCGACCTGCCGTCCGCAGTGGCCCGAGCGCGAGGCCTATCGCTCGTTCGATTTCCAGCTGCTCGCGCCGCGACCGATATCGGACGTGGCGACTTTCCGGCTGCGTTCGCACACCAGCTATCGCGCAGGCGATGCGCTGCCGCTGTCGCACGCGGCACAAGGACCTGCAATTGCCCGAGCAGGGCAACCCGCGCACGGTGGCGCTCGGACGGCAGCTCGCGGCTCGCCACTCGCAGGACCCGCAGGCGATCGTGCGCGCGGTGCTGACGATGTTCCGCGAGCAGCCGTTCGTGTACACGCTCGAGCCGCCGAAGCTCGCGGACAACGCCGTCGACGAGTTCCTGTTCGAGACGCGCAAGGGATTCTGCGAGCACTACGCGTCCGCGTTCACGGTGCTGATGCGGGCCGCCGGAATCCCGGCGCGCGTCGTCACCGGCTACCAGGGCGGCGAGCTGAATCCGCTCCGGGGATACCTGCTGGTGCGCCAGTCCGATGCGCACGCGTGGTCCGAGGTCTGGATCGATGGCCGCGGCTGGGTCCGCGTGGATCCGACGGCGGCGGTGGCGCCCGAGCGCATCGAGCGCGGACTGATCGGCTCCGTCGGCGAGGACGAGCCAGTGCCGGGGCGCTTCCGGCAGCAGAGCGAGCTCTGGTTCCAGGTCTCGATCGCGTGGGACGCGGCGAACGACTTCTGGAACGAGCGCGTCGTGCGCTTCAACGCGCAGGGCCAGATGCAGTTGCTCGAGCGCCTCGGCATCGACGAGCCGGACTGGCGCGCGCTCGGCCTCGGCCTGACCGCGAGCCTGGCCGCATTCTTCGTCGCGCTGTCGCTGTTCCTTGCCTGGAAGTACCGCGAGCCGCCGAAGGACTGGCCATCGCGAATGCACGCGGAGGTCGCGCGTCGATTGCGCCGCCGCGGACTCACGCACGACCCTGCCGAGGGCCCGATCGCGTTCCTCGATCGAGCCGCCGACGGCGTGTCCCGACCTCGCGCGGGATCTCGGCGAGATCCGCGACATCTATGCTGCACTGCGTTACGGCCCGCTGCCGACCGAGACCGACCTGCGACGCCTGAAACATCTCGTCAACCGGCTCCGCCCCTGATCCGCTCAGGTATGCTTGGCGTTCCCCGATGCGTGGAACGAGCGAGAACATGTCAGACCTGAAAAAGAAGTTCGAAGCCGCCAGCAAGGATGCGCAGAAGCTGAAGACGCGCCCGTCGGACGAGGACATGCTGCGGCTCTATGCGCTCTACAAGCAGTCGACTGCGGGCGATGCCAGCGGCGACCGCCCGGGCGCATTCGATTTCGTGAACCGCGCGAAATACGACGCGTGGGCCCGGCTCAAGGGCACGGACACCGACAAGGCGATGAAGTCGTACGTCGACCTCGTCGAGCGGCTGAAGAAACTGGGCTGATCCCGGTGAGCCCGACCGCGGCGATCGCGCTGGTCGCGGCCGCAGTCCTCGGCTGGCTCATCTTCGGACCCATGCTCGCGGCGCGCCGCCGCCGCCAGGCGCTCGCCCGGCCGTTGCCGGGCAACGTGGCCGCACTCGCGGATCGGAACGTGCCGGCGCGGCGACGGCTGCCCGCGCAATTGCGCGCACGCCACGACAGTCTCGTGAGCGCGTTCCTCGCGGAGAAGGACTTCGTCGGCTGCAACGGTCTCGAGGTCACCGACGAGATCCGCGCCACGATCGCCGCGCTGGCCTGCCTGCTCGTGCTCGGCCGCCGCGGGCACTACGACGCGCTGCACTCCGTGCTCGTCTACCCCGCGCCGTTCTGGGTCGAGGACGAAGTCGAGGACGAGGCCGGCGTCGTCGAGAAGCGCCGGCGCGTGCTCTCGGGAGAGGCGTGGGAATCGAGCCGCATCATCCTGTCGTGGGAAGACGTGCTCGAGGCCGCGCGCTATCCCGGCGAAGGCTACAACGTCGCGCTGCACGAATTCGCGCACTACCTCGATGCGGAAGGACTCGGGCTCGCCGCACCACCACCGACCGCGGCCGATCGCCGGATCCGGTCACTCGACGCCTGGGCCGGCGACCTCGCGCGGCGAATTCGATTCGCTGCTCGATGCCGTGGACCGCGGCGAGTACACGTTCCTCGATCCCTACGCGGCCGAGGACGAGGCCGAGTTCTTTGCCGTCGCGACCGAGGACTTCTTCGAGCGCCCCGCGGAATTGAAGGCCGCGCACCCGCGCCTCTACGCGCTGCTGCAGGAGTTCTACGCACTCGACCCGGCGGCCTGGTAGCGGCCGAGGTCAGATCACCTCCCCGGCGGATGCTGGCGGCCGGCCGTCCTTCGGCGCGGCAATCGTGAACCGGAACGAAGCCTTCCTGCCGTCGGCGAATTCGACCGAGATCCTGCAGTCGCCCATCGGGTCGCCCGCCGACACGTACCACACGTTGCCGACGAACTCGTCCTCCGGCACCGACATGCCGAACGTCGTTGCCGTCCTGCCGTCGTCCGACACGGTGACGTTCGGGCTCTCGAGCACGCCCTCCCACGAACCCGGTGCAGCAGGCAGCTGCAGCCGCTCGACCCATTGCACCGGCCGATCGGGTACCGCGCCCTTGAGCCGCCAGCCGAATGCCTGCTGGTCGACGTAAGGGACCTCGAGCGTGGGCTGGAACTGCAGCTCGCCGTTCGCATCCGGCATCCAGATGCCGAACTCGATGCCGTTGCGCTCGGTCCGGCCTGCTTCGCGTCGATCGCCGCATGCGGCCATCAGCGCGAACGCCAGGATGATCACGGCGGTCCGCAGACTGATTCGCGAGTTGGCCAGCATCATCGGCAGCCTCCGGCAGACGAGGTACCAGCATACGGCCGTTGCGCCGGGGGTGGCGAGCGTGGATCAGCCCACGGGTGCATCACGTATTGCACCCGGGGGCGAGCGGCCTACCCTTCCAGTCATGGTGCCGCAGTGGCTCATGGCGCTGCTGTGCGTGGCTTCGCTGGCCGCGCTCGCATTGCTGATTCGCGCGGTCCTGCGGATGCTGCGCGCATCGCGCCTGCTGGACGTGCCGCTGCTCGAGCGGCAGGACATCGAGTTCCCGTCGGCGGGCCGGGTCGTGCTTTGCATGGAGGGACCGCGATTCACGCCGCGATTCGGCAGGCTGGAGTACGGGCTGCACCTGCCGGGCGGCGCCGAGGTCGCGGGCCACAGGATCCTGTTTCGCACCGTGACATCCGGAATCTCGAAAGCGAGAGTCTCGCTGCGGGCGTACGACCTGCCGTATCCGGGGCGCTACGAGCTGGCGATTCGCGGCCTCGCGGCCAGCGACGCGGGCGCGCCGCAACACAGGATCGTGTTCATGCGGCCGCACCTGCTGCGGACACTGTTGCTCGTCGTCGGGATTACCACGTCGTCCGTGCTGGCGATCACCGGACTGGTGCTGTTCCTGCTCGGATTCGTGCCGACAGCCGCGGCAATCGACCCCGGTCGCGCGACCGGCTACCTGGTCGTGAATGGGACGCGGATCGAACTGCGCGAGGCCTACGCTCACCTTCATGGCAACCGTGACGGTCGCTCGAGGTTCACGCCGGAACTGCGGATCGTGCTGGCGGATCGCGAGATTCCACAGGACGCCGCTGCGCGGCCAGGAAGTGCTGCCCGTGCTCGAGCTCGCGCTGAATGGCAAGGTGCGCGGCCTGCTGATCCGCACCGACCCGGCGGACACGACCACCGCGACCGTCACGATCCTGGCGGCGCCGGCTGCAGGCTCGCGCTCGCTGATCACCCGCAGCTACCCGGGACAAGGGCGCCGATCGCGATCCGCGACCTGCGGTTTGCGCCGCAGCGCGTCGGCGGGGACATCGTCTGCCCGCCGGACCCCGGCCTGCAATGCTCGGCGCACTTCAGCGCGCCGCTGTTCAACGATTGAGGCCCTGCAGGCTCGCGACCGCAGCGACGCGCACTGCCGCTCACGCCCACGAATCTGCGACACTGTCGGCACCGTGCCGACCGATCTCGCCCTCGCCGCCCGCGTCATCTCAGAAGGCTTTCTGCCCGCGAAGTCCGCCTTGCTGCAGGGCCCCGGATCGGCGGTGACCGGCGCGGTGTCGCCGGACCGGATCCGCGGGATGCTGCTCGGACTCGCGATCGGCGACGCGCTCGGCAATACCAGCGAGAGCCTGGGTGCGGGCGATCGTGCCGAGCTCTATGGCGAGATCCGCGACTACCTGCCCAATCAGCACGCAGCAGGACGCCGCGTCGGACTTCCGTCCGACGACAGCCAGCTCGCGTTCTGGATGCTGGAGAGCCTGCTCGACCGCGGTGTACTGGACCCGGAAGACCTGTCGGACCGATTCGCATCCCGACAGATATTCGGCATCGGACGCTCGGTGCAGCAGTTCCGCGCGAATCGCGAGGCCGGCATCACGCCCTGGTACCGCTGCGGAGCGGAGAGTGCCGGCAACGGCGCGCTGATGCGCATCGCCCCGATCGCGCTGCTGCATCCGGAGGGCCCGAGCGCCGCACTTTGGCTGAACACCGCGCTGGCATCGATCGTCACGCACCGCGATGCGAGCTCGGTGGCCTCGTGCGTCGCATTCGTCGACCTGCTCGCCCGATTCCTGCGATTGCCAGAGCCCCCGACGCCGGAGTGGATACTCGCGACGTTTCTTGCGACCGTGCGACGGGTCTGCACCGACCAGGCGTATCGCACGCGCGGTGGCCGCTTTGCCGACTGGCAGGGCTCGTTCCCGGACTATCTCGAGCACGTGCTCGGCGAGGCGGTGCGAAACGACTGGACGTCGCTCGATGCGTGCGAAGCCTGGCAGTCGGGCGCGTACCTGCTCGAGACGGTGCCGAGCGCGCTGTGGATTCTCGCGCGTCACTCAGGCGACCCCGAGGAAGCGATCGTGCGGGCCGTGAACGACACACATGACAACGACACGGTTGCCGCGATCGTCGGTGCGGCGATCGGCGCGCTGCACGGCGTGTCCGCACTGCCGCCGCGCTGGAGGCACGGGCTGATCGGCCGAACGCAGTCCGGCGACGACGGACAGGTATTCCGGCTCGTGGAAGCGGCCGTACGCTGCGAATGGGGCTGAGCTGCGTCGTGCGCGTTCCGGGACTATTGTTTGCCATCGCAGCCGCGCTTGCGTGCCCGGGCCTGGCGGCGCAATCGCAACCGCAGTCGGCAACCGTGGCTGGCGCAACCGCGCCACCGCTCCCGGCGCGCGCGCCGGCACAACTCGACGCACTCGCTGTTGCCGTCTCGCCGCGCGCCAACCGCGCCGTCTCGTTCACCAACCACCGCTCCGCGTTCTATTACACGCAGACGCACGTCAACGACCATCCGGAGCATGCCTGGTTCCGGGGATTCAATATCGCAGGGCGGCGAATGTTCAGCGACTATCGCCTCACGGTCGATGGAGTCGCGCTGGATCCCGCGAGTGCGCGATCTGTCGTCGTCCGGCCCGACGCGCTGGTGCGCACCTATCCGAACGGCGTGGTCGAGACGCTGCGGCTGTACGACGATCGCGACGTCGTCAGTGTCGAGGTACAGGGCTCGGCAGGCTCCGCTGCACTCTCGCTCGCGGGTGAGACAGTGCGGCCGGACGACGTCGTGGACGGCATCCAGTACTACACGGTGATCGGCGAAGCGCCCGCAGTGCCCGCGATGACGGTCGTCGTGATGCGCCATGCGGACCTGTTCCTGATCTGCGCCGGCACGACGCGTGATGCCGCCCGGGACCTGTGCACGCGAAGCAGCGCAGGCCGAGCCGGCATGGCGTGCCGACCGGCGTGCTCGGCTCGAACGCACGATCAACGGGTCGCAGTTCGTGCTCACGGACGATGCTGCATTGACCGGGTCGCTGCGCTGGATCGCGCTCACGACGGAGCAACTGCTGACGCGGCAGCGCGGCGACGGCATCTACGCCGGGTTGCCGTGGTTTCCGGAGTACTGGGGGCGTGACAGTTTCATCGCGCTGCCGGGCGCGGCGCTGGTGACGGGACAGTTCGAAGCCGCGCGGGCGATCCTGGTCTCGTTCGCACGTTTCCAGGACCGGGATCCCGAGTCGCGCTTCTACGGCCGCATGCCGAACATCGTGAAGCCGGGCAGCCTCGACTACCACACGACCGACGGCACGCCGCGGTTCGTGATCGCGCTCCGCGACTACCTGCGCTACACGGGAGACGTCACGCTGCTCCGTGAGCTGTACCCGAACGTCGTCGCGAGCATCGACGGGGCCCTCGCCCGCTTCGTCGACGACCGTGGGTTGCTGGTCCACGCCGACAACGAGACGTGGATGGATGCGCGGCGCGCGTCGGACCTGTCGGCGTACGTCCCTCGCGGCACACGCGCCAACGACATTCAGGCGTTGTGGTACGAACAGCTGCGCGCCGGTGCCGAGTTCGCGGCACAACTCGGCGACCCAGCCGCGGCGAAGCGCTGGAGCCGGGCGGCCGAGCGAGTGCGACGTTCCTTCGACCAGCTGTTCGTGACGCCGGCCACGCGCGATCACCCTGCGTCAATCGCCGACCACGTCACTGCGCGCGGGCGTTGCGGACCACACGCTGCGGCCGAACGTGCTGTTCGCGCTCGACCTGCTGCCCGAGGCCGATGCGGCCGCAATCACTGCACAGGCCTGGCGCACGCTGGTGTTTCCGTGGGGCGTCGCGACGCTGGACCCCGGCGACCGGTTCTTTCATCCGTATCACCTGGCCCCGGGCTGCTGGCACAAGGACGAGGCGTATCACAACGGCACGGTCTGGCCGTGGCTCGATGGCGTCTTCATCGACCAGCTGGTTCGCTTCGAGCAGGTTGAGCCGGCGTGGCAGCTGTTCCGTGCGCGGAATCGAATGGCGCTGGAGCGCGGAGTGGTCGGCGGACTGCCCGAGACACTGGACGCGTACCCGCATCCCGGTGAGGCGGAGCCGAGGCTCACCGGCACGTACCTGCAGGCCTGGTCCAACGCCGAGCACCTTCGCGCCTGGTACCAGGACTTCCTCGGCGTGCGGCCGGCGCTCGACCAGCGGCGCGTGCTGCTCAGGCCTACGAATTCCGGCCAGCCTCGGCAACGTCGACTTCACGGCCAGAATCGGCGCGGGCTCGCTGCGTGGCGTGTACCAGCGCGTTGGGCAGCAGCATCGCTTCCATTGGGTCCTGGACGGTCTTGCGACGACGCTGGTCGTCGACCTCGACCGATATGCGTCGCGTTCGTTCGAGGTGCACGCAGGCGAACAACTGGTCGTCGAACAGGGCCCGGACGGCGCGCGGGCCGCACTGTTTGCGAGTCGACGGCGTGCAGCGGCAAGCGGTCGTGCTCGCACCGTCGCCTGCGCGTCGAGCCCAGCTGGAACGAATGGAATGCCGTATTTGCCGGCACCGGATTCGCAAAGCCACGCCCTCTCGGCAAGCACTCGATCGGAGTATCCTGCGCGCCGGATCCAGCGGGCACGGGCCCCATCGCGGAATGAACCTCGCATGAAGATTCGAAGATCAGCGCTGCTCGTCGCCACTTGCCTGGTTGGCCTGTGGACGCCTGCGTTCGGCGCCGCCGACGGGTCACAGCTCAAGCTGCCGGACGGGGTCGACCTCGCGATCGTCGTATTCGAGGACCTGCAGTGCCCTGACTGCAGGCGCGCCCATCCCGACCTGGCGGAAGCCGCGCGAGGCCAATGGCGTGCCGTTGATCGTCCACGACTACCCGATTCCTCGGCATGCGTGGGCCTTTCCGGCGGCTGTGCTCGCCCGCTATTTCTCGGCGCAGTCGCCGGCGCTGGGGATGGACTTCCGCGAGCTTCATCTTCCAGAACCAGCCCGGCCTCGGCCCGGACAACCTGCGGGCATTCGGCGAAAAATTCGCCGTGAATCACCAGCAGACAGTTGCCCGGCGACGTCGATCCCGATGGCCGGCTGGCGGCGCAGGTGCAGGCGGACTTCGAGCTCGGCAAGAAGATCCAGCTCGAGTACGTCCCATTGATGTTCGTGATCGAACGGGTTGGCGATGCGTCGCGAGCCGTCGAGGCGAAGGAACCGAAAGACGTGAACGCGATCATCGACCGGATCAGGCGCGGCGATTCACCCAGCCGCCTTGATGCGGCCGACGCCAGCAGTACCGCCTGGTCCTGGCCCGGAATCGCATTGGAGCGGCACGGTGAGCTGGATGAATGCAGTCGACGCGCTCGGTTTCGTGGCCGGCGCACTGACCACCGCAGCCTTTGTGCCGCAGGTGCTCAAGTCCTGGCAGTCGCGTGACCTGAGCGGCATCTCGCTCAGGATGTACGGGCTGTTCACGACCGGCGTCGCGTTGTGGCTGGTGTACGGCTTCGCGGTCGCGAGCCTGCCGATCATCATCTGCAACGCCATCACGCTGCTGCTCGCGGGCAGCGTGCTGCTGCTCAAGGTGATGCACCGATAGCCGTCCAGGGCGCGGCCATCACGTGCAGACGCGCTCCGCGGGACGCGTCGTGGAGGAGGCCTGGTACATCTCCCAGAAAGCCTCAGCGAGGTTCTCCGGCGAGAGCGCGGTCCGGGGCTGGATCATCCCCGCGATGGTGACCGTTCCGACGTGGATGCCGGCCGGCGCGAGTTCGGCGTTCATCGATTGTGCCAGGTTGCGCAGGCCCGCCTTGCCGATCGACAGCGACGCAGCATCGAGCCAGCCGGTCGGATCGAGCGCGAGGCCGCCGCCAGTGAAGAGTATCGTGCCACGGCCACGCCGCCTCATGCCCGGGAGCACGGCCTGCGCGGCCACGAGCGCGCCCACGACGTTGACCCGGAAATCAGCCACGGCGTCCTCGGGCCGCAGCCTGGACGGTGGCGCGAAACCAGCTCGATAGGCGTTGTAGACCAGCACCTCGACCGGCCCTGCGTCACGCTCGATGCCCTCGATCGTCTGCCTGAGCCGGTCAGCGTCACCGGCGTCCACGGACCGCAGTTCCACCGAGAGTCCGCGCTCGTGCAACGCCGCAACGCTGCCCGCAACCTTGCCGGGATTCCGGCCGAGCCCGACCACGCGATGCCCGGCCGTCGCGAACCGCTCGGCGATCGCCAGTGAAAGCCCCGGGCCCATGCCGACGACGACCGTGACTGGTTGATTCGTCATGCGCTATTCCTCGAGTGCCTCGCTGGGCGGCACCAGCAGTTCCGCGCCCAGGTGTCCAACCTTTACATAGATCAATGCGCCTTCGGCTCCGGTGAACGGCGTGTGCCGGCTCCAGCGAGGGTTTCGCAGCCACGAGCCGGCCGGATATACGCCGTATTCGTCGCGAAACAGTCCCCGCAACACGAAGATTTCCTCGCCACCCGGGTGCGCATGCGGGCTGAACTGTGTGTCCGGCGCCCAGCGCACGAGGGCCGTGCTGATGCCGTCGAACTCGTGCAACGGCATGACCGATAGCCCGGGGACAAGGCCCGGATGCCACTCGGCGGTGCGCGTATCGATGCGCACAGGCCGGGAATCGCCGCGGGCAAACTGCCAGAGCTTGACGAACAACGTGCAGCCCTCGCGCGAGTACGGCGCGTGTCCGGAGCCCGGCGGATTCCTGACATACGTGCCTGCCGGGTAATCGCCGTGCTCGTCGGAGAACGTGCCCTCGAGAACGAGAAACTCCTCCCCGCCGCCGTGGACGTGTCGAGCGAACACGGAATCCGGCGCATACCGGACGAGGCTCGTGGCACGCGCCACCTCACCACCCACGCGGTCGAGCATGCGGCGCCGTACGCCCTTCATCGGCGACTGGATCCAGTCATCCGCAGCGCACGGGGGCAGCACCACGCGCTGCTCGAAGTCTGCGTTGACCAGCGTAACGTCGCTGACTTGGCCTGGTTCCATTCGTGTTCAGCCCGCGCTTCGCTCGGCCCGCGCAGCGACGACCAGCAGAGAACCGCCGGCGATGAACAGCAGCACGATCGACAGGATCGACAGTCGCGAGTCCCCGGTCACCGCGGCCGTGACCCCGACCAGCGCGGGCCCGATGATCGCCGACGCCTTGCCCATCATGTTGTAGAAGCCGAAGAACTCCGAGGACTTGTCCGGCGGTACCAGGCGTCCGTAGTAGCTGCGGCTCAGCGACTGGATGCCGCCCTGCACCAGCCCGACGACGAACGCGAGCACGTAGAAGTCGCGCACCTCGTCCAGGAAATAGGCGTAACAGGTTGCCGCGAGGTAGACGGCCAGCGCGAGGAAGATGCCCCTGCGCGCGCCGATCTTCCCGCCGAGCCAGCCGAACGCGAGCGCCGCCGGAAAGGCGACGAACTGCGTGAGCAGCAGCGCCTTCACGAGGTGCGACTGGTCGAAGCCGAGCGAGAGCCCGTAGTCCACGGCCATCTTGATGATCGTGTTCACGCCGTCGATGTAGAGCACGTAGGCCGCGAGGAACCACAGCAGCGGCCGGTAGCGGCGTATCTCGTGCAGCGTGCCGCCCAACTCGCCGAATCCCTGCTTGATCGCCGCGGCCAGCGGCAGTCGCGACCGTCCCTCGCGCTTCTCGCGGACGAAGACGGCGAGTGGCAACGAGAACACGAGCCACCAGGCTCCGACGCTCACGAACGACCAGCGGACCGCTTCGGCCGCATCCGCCAGCCCGAACCACTGGGGCTTCACCGTCATCAGCACGTTGACGGCGAACAGCAGCCCGCCGCCGAGATAGCCCAGCGCGTAACCGAAGCCGGACACGAGGTCGTACTCGTCGGGCTCGGCCACGTGCAGCAGCAGCGAATCGTTGAACACGATTCCACCCCAGAAGCCGAGCGAGCCCACCAGGAACAGTGCACCGGCGAGCATCCAGTGTCCCTGGCCGACGAACGCGAGAGCGACGGTGGCGAGCGAGCCCAGCACCGTGAATGCCATCAGCAGCCGGACGCGCGTGCCGCCCCGGTCCGCGATTGCGCCGAGTGCGGGCGCCACCAGCGCAATGCACAGGCTCGCAACGCCGCTGGTCACGCCCAGGCGATACGTGCTCTCGGTGGCCGCGACTCCGGCGTTCCAGTACTGCTTGAAGAAGACCGGGAAGAACCCGGCCATCACCGTGGTCGCAAAGGCAGAGTTGGCCCAGTCGTACAGGGCCCACGCGACGACCGGGCGTCGCGTCAGGACGCTACGCGGCCGACGCGAGGTGCTCACGCGTCTCCCTGAACGTGACGTCCGGCCAGCGTTCCTCGGTCAGCGCCAGGTTCACGCGCGTCGGCGCCAGGTACACCAGCGCCCCGGAGTGATCCAGCGACAGATTGTCGTGCGCCTTGGCACGGAACTCGGCGAGCTTCTTCGGATCCGCGCAATAGATCCAGCGCGCCGTGTAGACGTTGACCGCATCCCACGTCGCCTGCACGCCGTACTCGTCCTGCAGCCGGAAGGCGACCACGTCGAACTGCAGCTGGCCGACCGCGCCCAGGATCAGGTCGTTGTTGCGCAGCGGGCGGAACAGCTGCGTGGCGCCCTCCTCGCAAAGCTGGTCGAGCCCCTTCTGCAGGGCCTTCATGCGCAGCGGGTCGCGCAGCACCACGCGCCGGAACATCTCGGGCGCGAAGTTCGGGATGCCCGTGAAAGTGAGTGCCTCGCCCTCGGTGAACGTGTCGCCGATGTTGATCGTGCCGTGGTTGTGCAGCCCGATGATGTCACCCGCGTAGGCCTCGTCGGCGTGCTGCCGGTCGGCCGCCATGAAGGTGAGCGCGTCGGCGATGCGGATCTCCTTGCCGAGGCGCGTGTGAAAGAAGCGCATGCCGCGCTCGTACCGCCCGGAGCAGATGCGCATGAACGCGATGCGGTCGCGGTGACCGGGGTCCATGTTTGCCTGGATCTTGAACACGAAGCCGCTGAGCGGCTCCTCGAACGCGTCGACCTTGCGGGTCGTCGTGTCGCGCGGCAGCGGCGACGGTGCGTATTCGACGAACGCGGACAGCAGCTCGGTCACGCCGAAGTTGTTGATCGCCGAACCGAAGAACACCGGGGTCTGCCGGCCCGCGAGGTAGTCGTCCCGCTCGAACGGGTGCGAGCCGCCGCGCACGAGTTCGACCTCGTCGCGGAATGCCTGCGCGCGGTCGCCGAGGAAAGCCCCTGCCTCCACGCTCGCGAGCCCGTCGATGGTCGAGTGCGTGCCGGCGCGGCCCTTCTCGGCCGCCTGGTAGACGTAGATGCGGTCCTCGAGCAGGTGGTACACGCCGCGCAGGTCGCGACCCATGCCGATCGGCCAGGTAATCGGCGCGCAGGTGATCTTCAGCACCTTCTCGATCTCGTCCAGCAGGTCGAGCGGCTCGCGCCCCTCGCGGTCGAGCTTGTTGATGAAGGTGATGATCGGCGTATCGCGGAGCCGGCACACCTCCATCAGCTTGATCGTGCGCTCCTCGACGCCCTTCGCGCAGTCGATGACCATCAGCGCGGAATCGACCGCGGTCAGCGTGCGGTACGTGTCCTCGGAGAAGTCCTCGTGGCCCGGGGTGTCGAGCAGGTTGACGACGCCGTCCCTTGTACGGGAACTGCATCACGCTCGACGTGACCGAGATGCCGCGCTGCTGCTCGAGCCTCATCCAGTCGGAGGTCGCGTGCCGCGCGGCCTTGCGCCCCTTGACGGTGCCCGCCATCTGGATCGCGCCGCCGAACAGCAGCAGCTTCTCCGTGAGCGTGGTCTTGCCCGCGTCGGGGTGGGAAATGATGGCGAAGGTGCGGCGTCGCGCCACTTCGTCGCGTCGGGATGTCATCGGTCGGGGTCGGTCGGTCGCGTTCGGGGGAGCGATTCTAGCAGGGACGCTCGGTCACCCCGGCGTCCTCCCGCAGGTCGAGCTTCAGCACCAGCGCGTCCTCGCGACCCTGCTCCGCCTGGTAATAGCCCTTGCGCAGCCCCACCTGCACGAAGCCGACCGACTGGTAGAGCGCGATCGCGAGCGGATTCGAGGGCCGGACCTCGAGGAACGCATCGGTCATTCCCGCCTGCCGGGCGCGTTCCAGCAGCAGCATCAGCATCTGGCGCCCGACGCCGCGGCTGCGGACGTTGCCGCGCACGCACAGGTTCAGGACGTGCGCTTCGCCCGCCCCCATCGCGACGACGCCATAGGCGACGATCTCGCCGTCCATCTCCGCGACCCGGCACAGGTAGCCGACCCGCAGGCAGTCGCGGAAGATGCCCTCGCTCCACGGGAACGGATAGGACGCCCGTTCGACCGCACCCACCGCGGGCACGTCCATCGGCACCATCGCCCGGAACTTCACCAGGTGCCGGTGCGGATGGTCCTTTTGATCGACGCTCGCAGCGCTCACGGCAGCACCTGCTCGCCGCGCTGCAGCCGGCCGAAGACGCTGCGCGCGAGCAGCAGGTCCTGCCAGGCCTTGCGCTTCTCGCCCGGGCTCCTCAGCAGGTAAGCAGGGTGATACGTGACCAGCACTGGCCAGCGCCGCTCGCCGAGCGCGTGCACCTGGCCCCTGAGCCTCGCGAGCGCCGTGTCGGTCCCGAGCAGGTTCTGGGCCGCGATGCGTCCGACGGCGACGATCAGCGTCGGCGCCACGAGCTCGATCTGCCGCTCGAGATAGTCGCGGCAGGCCCGTGCCTCTTCCGGGCGCGGGTCGCGATTGCCGGGCGGCCGGCACTTGAGCACGTTGGCGATGTACACGTCTTCGCGGGCCAGGCCCAGTGCCTTCAGCATCGAGGTCAGCAGTTGACCCGCGCGACCGACGAAAGGTTCACCCTGGCGGTCTTCCTCGGCTCCGGGCGCCTCGCCGATGAACATCCACCTGGCTGCACGGTTGCCGACGCCGAACACGGTCTGCGTCCGCGTCGCGTGCAGCTCGCAGCGCGTGCAGGCGGCGACCCGGTGACGGAGCGCGTCCCAATCGAGCGTCGCGGTGTCTCCGCCGCCGGCGGCGCGGCATTGCGGTCGCGCCGCGGGACACCCGGCGCCGCGGCGCAGCCGGCGCGCCACCGGCATCGGGCGCGGCTGGTCGCGACGCACGTAGACGTCGATGCCCATCGCATCGAGATACGCCGCGCGACGCGGATCGATCGACATCGTCGTCCGCTACTTGGCCGGCCCTTCGCGGCGCTTGCGCGAAATCCGGCGCCAGGCCCAGTAGGCCGGCCCGGACAGCGCATAGAGCCCGAACAGCCCGAACAGCATCTCGGGCGGGCTCGAGCCGACCAGCATGAACCCGACCGGCACCAGCAGCAGGAACGCGAACGGGATGCGGCGGTTCAGGTTGAAGTCCTTGCCGCTGAGATACGGGAAGCGGCTCACCATCAGTGCTCCCGCGACCGTCGCGACCACGAACGCGAGCACCAGCGCGCGCAGTCCTTCGCGCTGCATGTCGTTCAGCATCCACACGAAGCCTGCGAGCAGCGCCGCGCCCGACGGGCTCGGCAGTCCCTCGAAATACCGCTTGTCCGCGGTGGCGGACCTCGAGTTGAAACGCGCGAGGCGGAACGCCGCGCAGGCGGCATAGAAGAACGTCGCGAGCCAGCCGATGCGGCCCCAGACGAAGCCGTACTCCGCGATGCGGGCCACGCCCCACTGGTAGGCGACCACGGCCGGGGCGACCCCGAACGCCACCATGTCGGACAGGCTGTCGTATTCCGCGCCGAACTCGCTCTGCGTGTTCGTCCAGCGCGCGATCCGGCCGTCGAGCCCGTCGCAGACCATGGCCACGAAGATCGCGATGCCCGCACGGTCGAAATTGCCGTCGGTCGCGGCCACGATTGCGTAGAACCCCGAGAACAGGACCGCGGTCGTGAACAGGTTCGGCAGCAGGTAGATGCCGCGGCGGCGGGGGCGAGGCCGGGCGGCGTCCGGCGAAGGCGAAGAGTCGATCGTCATGGGCACCCACCCGGTTGGCTCGCGGCATGATAGGTAGCGCGGGCCGCCCGCACAACGTATGCGCGAGCCCGCAATCGGGCCCCGCGACCCCCTCTGCTAGAATTACCGGCCGCCCGCTCCTGATCCTGGAACCCCGATGCGACTTTCGACCTACCCGATCAATACCTTGCGCGACGTCCCCGCCGACGCCGAGGTCGTGAGCCACCAGCTGATGCTGCGGGCCGGCCTGATCCGCCGCCTCGCCGCCGGCATGTACACGTGGCTGCCGGTCGGCCTGCGCGTGCTGCGCAAGGTCGAGACGATCATCCGCGAGGAGATGAACCGGGCGGGTGCGATCGAGCTGCTGATGCCGACCGTGCAGCCGGCCGAGCTCTGGCAGGAATCCGGGTCGCTGGGAGCAGTTCGGCCCGGAGCTGCTGCGGATCAACGACCGGCACGATCGGCCGTTCTGCTACGGCCCGACGCACGAGGAAGTGATCACCGACCTGGCGCGGCGCGAGCTGAAGAGCTACCGGCAGCTGCCGGTGAACTTCTACCAGATCCAGACGAAGTTCCGCGACGAGATCCGCCCGCGCTTCGGCGTGATGCGCGCCCGCGAGTTCACGATGAAGGACGCCTACTCGTTCCACCTCGACGCTGCGTCGCTCGAGCAGGGCTACCAGGCGATGCACGACGCGTACTCGCGGATCTTCGCGCGCATGAACCTGCGCTTCCGTGCGGTACGCGCCGACACCGGCAGCATCGGCGGCAGCGCCTCGCAGGAATTCCACGTGCTCGCGGACTCGGGCGAAGACGCGATCGCGTTCTCGGACGGCGACGACTACGCGGCGAATCTCGAGATGGCGGAGGCACTGCCGCCCGCCGGCGCGCGCCCGGCCGCCACCGCGGCGCTGGCGAAGGTCGCGACGCCGAACGTGCGCACGATCGCGGAGCTCACGGCATTCCTGAAGGTCGCGGCCGCACGGTGCGTGAAGACGCTGCTGGTCGAGGGCACCGACGGCGGCGTGGTGGCACTCGTCGTGCGTGGCGACCACGAGCTGAACGCGGTCAAGGCGCAGAAGCTGCCGGGCGTCCTCGCGCCGCTAAGATGGCGTCCGCCGAGCAGGTGCGCGAGTCCGCGGGATGCGAGGCGGGATTCATCGGCCCGATCGGGCTCAAGCTCAAGGTCTACGCGGACCACTCGGCCGCGCACCTCGCGGACTTCGTCTGCGGCGCCAACGAGCGCGATGCCCATCTCACCGGCGCCAACTGGGGCCGCGACCTGCCCGAGCCCGAGTGCGTGGACATCCGCAACGTCGTGCGCCGGCGACCCGAGCCCGTCGGGCCGCGGCACGCTCGGCATCGCGCGCGGCATCGAGGTCGGCCACATCTTCCAGCTCGGCCGCAAGTACAGCGAGGCGATGAACGCCACGGTGCTCGACGAACAGGGCAAATCCGTGGTGATGTTCATGGGTTGCTACGGCATAGGTGTGACGCGCGTCGTAGCAGCGGCCATCGAACAGAACAATGATGAGCGCGGCATCGTCTGGCCGGAACCGATTGCGCCGTTCCAAGTGTCGCTGATCCCGATCAACCTGCAGAAGTCCGAGCGCGTCCGCGAAACCGCGGAGCGCCTCTATTCCGACCTGCAGGCGGCCGGGTTCGAGGTCGTCTACGACGACCGCGACGCACGCCCCGGCGTCAAGTTCGCGGACGACGAGCTGCTCGGCATCCCGCACCGCGTCGTCGTCGGCGACAAGGGCCTCGAGCGCGGAGTGCTCGAATACAAGCCTCGCTCCGGCGAGGGTGCGACGGACGTGCCGGTCGACTCGATCGTGCAGTTCCTGCGCGACCGGAGCCATGTCGAGGGCCTGATCGAATGCGTGCATTCGCGCTCGCCGGACTCGTTGCGCTCGCCGCACTGCCCTCGGCGGCACGCGCCGACCGCCAGATGGATCCCGAGCTGCGCGGCGTGATCGCCGACGCGATGAGCCCTTCGCAGTGCTTCGAGGACAAGTACGAGCGAGCCGTGTGGCTTGCCTACATGGGCCCGCGCCTGGCCGCTACGTCAAGGACCCGGGCGAACGCGAGCAGATCCTGCACAGCGTGCACTGCGAGGCGCGCCGCGTCGAAATCCCGCCGGAACTCGTGCTCGCCGTGATGGACGTCGAGAGCCGCTTCGACCGCTACGCGGTGTCGTCCGCGGGTGCGGTGGGACTGATGCAGGTCATGCCTTTCTGGCCGCGCGAGCTCGGCATGACGAACTCGCAGCTGGTGCACGTCTCGGACAACATCCGGATGGGCACGACGATCCTCGGCTACTACCTGCGCAAGGAACGCGGCAACTACCAGCGCGCGCTGCAGCGCTACAACGGCAGCCTCGGCCGGCCGAACTACTCCGACCTGGTGATCGACCGGCTGATCTCGCGCTGGCGCTACCAGCACTGAGGCGCGATCAGGCGGTCCGGAACCCCGTCGGGCGCGCGCCAAGCGAACCGGGCTCCACGACCTCGACCTCGACCGACGTCACGTGCGACGCCGGCGAGCCCTGCCAGAGCCACTCGCAGAGCCGCTGCACCTCGTCCGCCCCACCGCAGGCGAGTACCTCGACGCTGCCATCCGGCAGGTTGCGCGCGTAGCCGGTCACTCCGAGTTGCAGCGCCGTCTGGCGGGTGCTCGCGCGGAAGAAGACGCCCTGCACGCGCCCGGCAACCAGACAGCGGCGCGCAATCCACTCGCTCACGGCAAGATCAGGGTTCCGTACGGTCGGCCTTGCCGGCCTTTTCGGCCTTCTCGGAGGCCTTGGCTGCCTCAGCCTGGCGCCGCGCTTCCATGGCCTTCTCGCGGGCCAGCTCCGCCTCGTCGCGCGCGGGCCGGTATTCGCCCTTCTTCAGGTTGGCCTTCGCGCTCGCGAGCAGCTTCTCCGCTTCGGCCATGGTTTCGGGCGCGTACTTGGCGCCTCCGGCCTTCTGTGCAGCCTGCACCGCCTGGCGCGCATTGCTCATTTCCTGCACCGGAACGCCCGCGCAACCGGCCAATTGCATCGCGGCGAGCGATGCAAACAGCAGGGTCAGGAGCTTGAGGCGGCGTGGGGACGGCATGTTGCGGGCCTGAGGAGCGAATTCACGCTAACAACTGCACCCTGTACCGTCAAGGTTGACCGCCCTAGAATCCGGCGGCCGCTGCCCGGCGCGTCGCCGTCAATCAGGGAATCTCGCGCATGACCGAAGTGCTGGTGCTCTATTACTCGCGGCATGGCGCCACTGCGGAGCTCGCACGGCAGGTGGTCCGTGGCGTCGAGTCAGTGCATGGCGCAAGCGCTCGGCTCAGGACCGTGCCGTCCGTATCGACCGTCGCCGAGGCCACCGAGCCCGCGGTGCCCGAATCCGGGCCGCCGTATGCCACGCACGACGACCTGCGAGAGTGCGGTGGCCTGGTGCTCGGCAGCCCGACCCGCTTCGGGAACATGGCGGCACCAATGAAGTACTTCCTCGACGGGACGAGCTCGCTGTGGCTGAACGGCGCACTCGACCGGAAGCCGGCGGGCGTCTTCACTTCGACGGGCTCGCTGCACGGCGGGCAGGAATCGACGCTGCTGACGATGATCGTCCCGCTGCTGCATCACGGCATGTACATCGTCGGCCTGCCGTTCACCGCGGAGGCGATGAACCGCACGCGCACGGGCGGAACGCCCTATGGCGCGAGCCACTTCGCCTCGACCCGCGGCGACCCGCGACTGAGCGACGACGAACGCGAGCTCGCGCAACTGCTCGGCAAGCGAGTCGCCGAAGTTGCGATCGCCGTGGCCCGCGCAGCGAGCTGACCGATGGTTGCGGCATCCGAACCGGGGCACCTGCTCGCCCGGCGCTGGGTACTGGGCACCTGGGTCCTGCTCGGGCTCGGCGTGTGTGCCGCCGCCCTGCTCTCCTCCGCGTCGCCGGCAAGTGCGCTCGTGGCGACCGGGCTCTTCATTCCGTGGCTGCTGCCGTTGCGGGGCCTGCTGCGCGGCGACCGCCGCACGCACGCCTGGGCCACGCTCTGCGTCGCACCGTACTTCGTCTATGGTGTCACCGAGACCGTCGCGAACCCGGCCGTGCGGCTGGCGGCTGCAGCCATACTGTTCGCGAGCCTGGCCCACTTCATCGCGCTGGTCGTGTACCTGCGCGCGACCCGGCCGCAGGCAGGAGGTCAGGCCGAGCCGAGTCCCTGAGCCTCGAGCGCCGCGCGCAGGAACGGCACCGTCAGCCGGCGCTGTGCGGCCAGCGAAGCCTCGTCGAGCCGGTCCAGCACCTCGCAGAGCGAGCGCATGTTGCGCGGCAGCCGATGCACGAGGTACAGCGCCCCCTCCTGCGACAACTCCAGCCCCCGCCGCTCCGCGCGCCGTCGCAGCGCCTCGGCCTGGTCCGATTCGTCCAGCTCATGCAACTGGTGCACCGATGCCGCGAGCAGTCGCGAGCGCAGGTCTGGCAACTGGAACTCGACGCTGGCGGGCGGTGCGGTCGTGGTCACGCAGAGCCGCGTGGCACCGTCCTGCATCAGCGTGTACAGGCGGAAGATCGCCTCGTTCCAGGCCGGGTCGCTGGCCACCGCGTCCAGGCCATCGAGGCAGACCAGGTCGAGGTTCTCGCAGCCGTCGAGCCAACCCGGTGCGGCCGCTGCAAGATCGACGTAACTCGCCGAGCCGCCACTTTCCGCCGCCGCGGCGCAGGCGGCCTGCAGCAGGTGCGTCTTGCCGGTGCCGGGCCGACCCCAGAGCCAGAGGACCCGTGGCACGGCGCGTGGTCCAGCCGCAATCAGCTCGAATGCTTCCCGGTTGCGCCCGGGCACGAAGCTCACGAGGCGCGCCGTGTCCCGCAGACGGACGGCGAGTGGCAACTGCTCCATGCCGGTCAGCTCGCCGTGCCGTGACGCGCGCGAGCCGCGACTGCCGCACGCCGGGAATACGTCATCACGTAGTCGATGCCGCTCACCGTGGTCGTCACCAGCACGAGCGCACCCGCGGCGACGATGAACGGCTCGGTGGGCCAGCCGTAGGCAGCCTTCGAGATCACCGCCACGCAGAACGCAATCTGGCACAGCGTATTGAACTTGCTCGGCACCGTCGGCCGGCCGTGCAGCGCACCGAACAGGGTACGGTAGACGATCGCCCCGGCGATGATCACGACGTCGCGCAGCAGCACGATCGCCGTGAGCCACCAGGGAACGAGCCCGGCGATGCTCAGGCACACGAACACGCTCACCATCAGCATCTTGTCTGCGAGCGGGTCGAGATGCTTGCCGAGCTCGCTCGACCAGTCGAAGCGCTTGGCGAGGAAGCCGTCGAGCCCGTCCGTGAACGCCGCCACCAGGAACAGCGCGAGCACCGTCGAGTAGTGGCCCTGCAGGATGCCGTGGGCGGTCGGATACACCAGCAGCATCCGGAAGATGCAGAGCAGGTTGGGCAGGAAGCTCAGGCTCATGGCTGGTAAGTGAAGTCGACCGCGCTGCCGCCCCCCTCGGCCGTCGCAGCAGCCGCAGGCCGCAGCTTCTCGTCCATCGCCGCGACGCGGCGCAGCAGCTCTAGATCGCCACGCACCGCGAGCTTCAGCGTGACCACGCCGTCGGTCATCTCCTGCACCTGGACGTCGCGCACGAGACTCAGCGACCGCAGGTACTCGAGCAGACCGGCATAGGCCTGGATTCCCTCGATGCCGTCGATACGCACGTCGAATGAAGACGTCCCGCGCGTGGACGGCGGAGCGTAACGGGCCGCCAGCGAGTCGGCCGCCAGGTTCACGCCGTCCTCGACGGAGCCGGAGGCCGACGCGGACTGACCAGTCTGCGTGAAGCGCCAGTCCACCGCCGTGCCCGTCCCGATGCCTGCCAGCACGGGCCGGAGACTCTTGCCGCTCTCCGCATTCGACCCGCCACTTGCAACCGTGGCTCGCACGGTCGCGGCGCTGACGGTCCCGCGCGGCCAGGAAATTGGCAGTCCGCGGGCCAGGGCCACCCGCTCGACCTCGGCCTTTTCCGGTACCCGGTCTGCGTCGACGATCGCGCGCGCGCCTCCGCCCGCGGAAGGCACGACCAGCAGCACCTGCGTGACCGGGCGCTCGAGCGGCCACAATGGCAGCCCGGCCTGCTGCAGCAGCCGGTCGATCGCCTGGGCATTGAAGCCGACCTTCAGGTACCGGTCTGGCGTCGTGGAATACTGCTGGACGTAGCGGTCCGGATCCGCGGCCGCAGCCTTGATCACCGGATTGGAGCCCGCATCGCGGCGGCCCGACGCCCGGACGGCAGTCGTCCGCAGGGCCTCGGCGAAAGCGTCTGCCTTGTCGGCGGCCGATGCGCCCTTGATCTGCACCAGCGACTGGTAAATTGCAACGTCTGCGGCGGCCCGCAGCGGCAGCGCGAGGACGAGGAACATGGCCAGGGCCGCCAGGGCCGGAACGTCGATCCTGACGAGTCTTGTGATATTGCGCATGTGTCCGTAGAAAGTTCGGCGCCGCCGGCGCACGTGTAAAATACCACAGCCTCGAAGCCAACCCCGGGGCAGGCCTGCCCGCGGGAGATCCCAATGTCCGGACCAATGACCACCACCTATCGCGACGCCGGCGTCGACATCGACGCGGGCGACGAGCTCGTCGAGCGAATCAAGCCCGCGGTGAAGCGGTCGATGCGACCCGAGGTCCTCGGCGGGCTCGGCGGCTTCGGCGCGCTGGTCGAGGTACCGCTGCACCGCTACCGGCAGCCGGTCATGGTCTCGGGCACCGACGGCGTCGGCACCAAGCTCAGGCTCGCGATCGAGACCGGCCGCCACGACACCATCGGCATCGACCTCGTGGCCATGTGCGCCAACGACGTGGTCGTGCAGGGCGCGGAGCCGATCTTCTTCCTCGACTACTACGCGACCGGCAAGCTCGAGGTCCCGGTCGCCGAGAGCGTGATCAAGGGCATCGTCGAAGGCTGCCTGCAGGCCGGCTGCGCGCTCGTCGGCGGCGAGACCGCCGAGATGCCCGGCATGTACGCGGCGGGCGACTACGATCTCGCCGGCTTCTGCGTCGGCCTGGTCGAGAAGGACCGCATCATCGACGGCACGCAGACGCGCGCTGGCGACGCGATCATCGGCCTCGCCTCCTCCGGGCCGCACTCGAACGGTTACTCGCTGATCCGCAAGCCTGCTCGCGATGAGCGGCGCAGGCCCGGCGACGATGCTCGACGGGCAGCCGCTTTACGATCGGCTGCTCACGCCGACCCGCATCTACGTCAAGTCGGTGCTCGCGCTGCTCGCCGAGCTGCCCGTGCACTCGGTGGCGCACATCACCGGCGGCGGCCCGACGGGCAACATCCCGCGCGTGCTGCCGGACGGCCTCGAGGCGGTGATCGAGGAGCAGAGCTGGGCGCGGCCGGCCGTGTTCGACTGGCTGCAGCAGGCCGGCAACATCGAGCGCGACGAGATGCACCGCACGTTCAACTGCGGCCTCGGCATGACGATCTGCGTCGCGCCCGCCGATGCAGACCGGGCGCTGGAGATCCTGCGCCGCGGCGGCGAGCAGGCGGTCGTCGTGGGCGAAGTGCGTCGCGGCGGGCGCGGGGTCGTGATCGAGCGATGAGCGTCGCCGGCGAACGCTTGCCGGTCGTCGTGCTGATTTCCGGGCGAGGCAGCAACCTGCGTGCACTGGTGACGGAAGCGCAGGCAGGCCGCCTGCCGGTCGAGGTCCGCGCCGTGGTGAGTGATCGCGCCGATGCGGCCGGCCTCGAATGGGCCCGCCGCATGGGCGTGCACTGCGTCGCGCTGTCGCCGAGGGAGTTTCCGGACCGTGAGCGCTACGACCAGGCGCTCGGCGCGCTCGTCTCGAGCTTCGAGCCCGGTCTCGTGGTGCTGGCGGGGTTCATGCGCATCCTGGGCCCGGCGTTCGTCGATCGATTCGTGGGCCGGATGGTCAACATCCACCCGTCGCTGCTGCCTCGCCACCGCGGCCTGCACACGCACCGTCGCGTGCTCGAGGCCGGCGAGCGCGAGCACGGCGCCAGCGTCCACTTCGTCACGCGCGAACTCGACGGCGGCCCGGTGGTCCTACAGGCAAGGGTCCCGGTCCGGGACGGCGACGACGAGGTGACGCTTGCGGCACGAGTACTCGGGCAGGAGCACAGGATCTACCCTGCGGCGATCGGCTGGTTTGCCGCCGGTCGCCTGCGCTACGACGACGGCGCCGCCTGGCTCGACGGCCACCGGCTGGATGCGCCGGTCGTCATCGATGCCGCCGATGAAATCCCGGCCTAGCCGCAGCACCGGCGCGCTGGTGCTCGCGCTCGTCGCGTACGTGGCGGTCGCGATCGCGCCCGCCGCTGCGGCGCACGCCGCGGACACCAAGGCAGCGACACCCGGCGGCCTCGCGCCCTACAAGGCGCGCTACCAGGTGAGTTACCGCAGCATCAGCGGCGGCCAGATCGAAAGCACGCTGCGCCGGGGCACGGCGCCGGGTCAGTGGCTGTACGAGTCACGCGCGTTTCCGAACATCCTCGGCCGCGTCGCCGTCAGCCCCGACGCCCGCCAGCGCAGCACGATGGAAGTCTCACAGGGCCTGATGCGCCCGTTGACGCTGGTCTTCGACGACGGCACCGACGAGAGCTCCAAGGACGTCAGGATGGAGTTCGACTGGTCCGCCGGGCACGTGCGTGGCGAGTCGAAGGGCAAGCCGTTCGACCTGCCGCTGCAACCCGGCACGCAGGACAGCACGTCGGTGCAGGCGGCGATGATCATGGAACTCGCGGCCGGCCGCGAGCCGAAGATGTTCCGGATCCAGAACGGCGCCAAGCTCGAGGAATACAAGTACTGGCCCGAAGGCCGCGCCACGGTGGTCACGCCGTACGGCCAGTTCGACACGGTGATCTGGGCGAGCCAGCGCGAGGGCTCGAAGCGCGTCAACCGCGTGTGGCACGCCCCGTCAGCTCGGCTACGTGCCGGTGCAGGCGATCCAGTACAACAAGGGCCGCCCGGACGTGCAGATGAAGCTGGTGGCGCTGGAGCGGTAGCGGCGCCTCACGCCTTCGGCAGCGTGACGCCCTTCTGCCCCATGTACTTGCCGCCGCGGTCCCGGTACGACACCTCGCACACCTCGTCCGACTCGAAGAACAGCATCTGCGCGACGCCCTCGTTCGCGTAGATCTTCGCCGGCAGTGGCGTCGTGTTCGAGAACTCGAGCGTGACGTGCCCTTCCCACTCGGGCTCGAGCGGCGTGACGTTGACGATGATCCCGCAGCGGGCGTACGTGGACTTGCCGAGGCAGATGGTGAGCACGTTGCGAGGGATGCGGAAGTATTCGACCGTGCGCGCGAGCGCGAACGAGTTCGGCGGGATCAGGCAGACCTCGCCCGAGAAGTCCACGAACGAGCCGCGGTCGAAGTCCTTCGGATCCACGATCGTGCAGTTGATGTTCGTGAAGATCTTGAACTCGGCCGCGCAGCGCACGTCGTACCCGTAGCTCGACGTGCCGTACGAGACGATGCGCTGACCGTTGGCCACGCGGACCTGCCCGGGCTCGAAGGGTTCGATCATGCCGTGGCCCTCGGCCATGCGACGGATCCAGCGGTCGGACTTGATGCTCACGCTCAGGTGTCCTCGACGGTGATCTTTGGGGAAGCGTTGCCCGCCGTGGCGGAGAGCGAAAGGCGTGCGGACGTATTGCGCGCCATCTCGAGATAAGCGCGGCCGATCGGGCCGTCGGGGTCGGCCACCACCGTCGGCCTGCCGCCGTCGGTTTCCTCGCGGATGCGGATGTCGAGCGGCAGGCTGGCGAGCAGGCTCACGCCGTATTGCTCCGCCATGCGCGCGCCGCCGCCGCTGCCGAAGATCGGCTCCTCGTGGCCGCACTTCGAGCAGACGTGGGTCGACATGTTCTCGACGATGCCGAGCACCGGCACCGAGACCTTGCGGAACATCTGCAGGCCCTTGCGCGCGTCGAGCAGCGCGATGTCCTGCGGGGTCGTCACGACCACGGCTCCGCTCACGGGCACGCGTTGCGCGAGCGTGAGCTGGATGTCGCCGGTTCCCGGCGGCATGTCGATGACCAGGTAATCGAGCTCGCCCCAGTTCGTGTCTGAAAGCAGCTGGGTGAGCGCCTGCGTGACCATCGGCCCGCGCCAGACCATTGGCTGCTCTTCCTCGACCAGGAAGCCGATCGACATCACCTTGACGCCGTGGGCCTCCAGCGGCTCGATGCGCTTGCCGTCGCGGGAGACCGGCCGCACGCCCGAGAGTCCCATCATCCGCGGCTGGCTCGGGCCGTAGATGTCGGCGTCGAGCAGGCCGACTCGCGCGCCATCGAGCGCCAGGGCCAGGGCGAGGTTCACGGCCGTCGTTGACTTGCCGACGCCACCCTTGCCTGAGGCCACTGCGACGACGTTGCCGATCCCCGGCAGCGGCTGCAGGCCGCCCTGGACGGCGTGGCTCGCGATCTTCCAGCCGACCGAGACCCGGCCGGGGCCGATGCCCGGCTGCCCGTCCAGCATGCCCTGGAGGGTGGCCTCGAGGTCCGCCCGGCCCCGGGCCAGCGGGAAGCCCAGTTCGACGTCAATCCGGACCTCCCCGCCCTCCAACCGGACGGACTTCACAGCTTTGGCGTCGTCCAGGGGCATCTGGAGGTGGGGTTCGACATAATTCCCCACCAGCAGGCGGGCTGCGCGAGTGCGATCGTCAGTCATCTGGACCAGCCGGACAGCAGGGGTAGAGGCATGCGCCGTGAACCTTCGATTGTAGCGGAAACGGGCCACCGGACGCGCGGTCTGCCCGGTCGCGGCGGACCGCGGTCCACGTGGCATACTCGTCGCGGTCCCCGCGGCTCCGGCGGGGCCAGCCCGTCCCTGACTTAGTCATAACCAGCGCGAGGCGCGGACAGCCAGTCGTCGATCCTTGTCCATGAGTTTCCTAACCAACCTGCGGGCGGACAGACTGATCGCGGACATCAAGGCCGCCGGCGACGGCAGCGGCGGTGATCCGGGCAAGTCGCTCGAAAAGCTCAGCAAGCTCGGGCCGTCGGCGATCCCGCGGATCATCGACGCTCTTGCGAATGCCGACCGCCAGGAAACCGCCGGCTTCGTGGACGTGCTGGCCTCGCTGATCGACAACAAGTCGGTGTCGATCGTGATCGCGGGCCTCGCCGACGGCAACCAGCGCACGTCCTCCGCGCTGGTCGCAGCGCTCTCCGCGGCGCGCGGCTACACGCCGCAGCTGCTGCTGCCGCTGCTCGACGACCCCAAGATGCCGCGCGGCCCGATCGTGAGCGTGCTCGGCGCGCAGAAGTCCCGGTTGAGCGCGCGCGAACTGCTCACCCGCGCCTACAACCAGGAGCCGACCGAGAAGGCCGCGCTGTTCCGCATCATCAGCGAGATCGCGGACGAGTCGCTGGTGCCGGAACTGGTGAGCCGGCTCGAGGGCAAGGACCCGATCGCGCGCACGCACATCATCAGCATCCTCGCGCGCTTCAACCGCGCCGACGTCGCCGAAGCGCTGCAGGCGCAGCTGAAGGACTCGAACAAGTTCATCCGCCAGGCGGTGCTGAACGCGCTCGCGCGGCTCGACGGCAACGCCGACCCGAGCCTGCTGTGCGAGGTGCTGCGCGACCCGGACGTCGAAACCCAGCAGAAGGCGATCGACGCGGTCGTGCGCGCGAACCACCCGGACACGATGCTGCACCTCGTCAAGGTGCTGAAGGACGAGAACGAGGGTGCGCGACGGGCCGCCGTCGAGGTGCTGAACGAGATCGGCACGCCGGCGCACGTGAAGTTCCTGCTGCAGTCGATCAAGGACGACGACTGGTGGGTGCGGAGCCGCGCCGCCGACGCGCTCGCCAAGATCGGCGGCCCGCGCGTCATCGAGGCGTCGCTCGAGCTGATACGCGACCAGGACGAGGACGTCCGCCGCGCCGCCATCGAGATCCTGAACCAGACCAAGGACGAGCGTGCCGTCGGCTACCTGATCGAGGCGACGCACGACTCGGACTGGTGGGTCCGCGAGCGGGCCGTCGACGCGCTCGCCGAGATCGGCAGCCGTGCGGCGCTGCCGGCGCTGCTGGCCATGCTCGACAACGCGGACGACCGTTCGCTGCCCACCGTCGCCCGCGCGATCGGCAAGCTCGGCGATTCGTCGCACGTCGTGCGGCTGCTGCCGCTGCTCGACAACCCGTCGAAGGAAGTGCGTCTCGAGACGATCACCGCCCTCACGCGGCTCGCCGACGACCGCTCCGCCGACGGCGTCCGCGCGAAGCTCGAGGGCGTGGGCGCGATGGGCTCCGACCCCACCGTCAGCCACGCGGCGCTGCGCGCGGTCGAGGATCTCGACAGCCGCTTCTCGAGCAGCGCAGTCGCAGTGCGCGACGGTGCCGCCCGCATGTCGGAGCCGTCGCGGACGCTGCTGGTCGAGCGTGCCGACATCGACACGATGATCCGCCAGTCGCGCGAGCAGGCACGCCTCGACATCTCGTCGCTGAAGGTCGGCGACGTGCTCGAGGGCCGCTACAAGTACGTGAAGAAGATCGGCAAGGGCGCCTTCGGCACCGTGCTCCTGATGGAGGACACGGTCGTCGACGAGCAGCTGATCCTCAAGTTCCTGAACCCGAACGTCTCGCAGGACGAGGAGATGATGAAGCGCTTCGTGCACGAGCTGCGCTACTCGCGCAAGATCACGCACCGCAACGTCATCCGCATCTACGACTTCCTGTTCATCCGCGGCAACTACGCGATCTCGATGGAGTACTTCCCGTCGCACACGCTCGGCAACGAGGTGAACGACAAGCCGCTGCCGCTGCCGAAGGCGGTGCGCTTCGCGACGGACATCGCGACCGGCATGGCCGTCGCGCACCAGGTCGGGCATCGTCCACCGCGACCTGAAGCCGGCGAACGTGCTGATCGACGACGACGGGCTGGTGAAGATCGTGGACTTCGGCGTCGCGGCCGCGCAGCACCAGGGCGACACGCAGCTCACGAAGACCGGCTACGTGATCGGCTCGCCGAAGTACATGGCGCCGGAGCAGATCCTCGGCAAGAAGGTCGACGAGCGGGCCGACATCTACAGCCTCGGCGTCATCCTCTACGAGATGCTGACCGGCGAGCCGCCGTATCACCGCGGCGATCACATGGCGGTGATGTACCAGCACGTGCAGGGCAAGGCCAGGCCGCCGCTGGAAGTGAACCCCACGATCCCGCCCGGGCTGTCGGAGATCGTCATGAAGGCCATGTCGGTGGACAAGGCGCGCCGCTTCCAGAGCATGGACGAGATGCGCTCCGCGCTCGAGCGCTACCTCTGAGGACCACGAATCCATGGCACGCATAGACGCATTCCTGAAGCTGGGCGCGGCGCAGGGCTGCTCGGACGTGCATCTCGCCGTCGGCGTGCCGCCGATGCTGCGCATGAACGGCGACCTGCTGCCGATCAAGTTCCGCGACCTCGCCGAAGCCGAGCTCGAGGGCTACGTCACGGAGATCCTGTCGACCTCGCAGCAGGAGCAGTTCGGCAAGGGGCACGACATCGACTTCTCGTATGTCTCCGCCGACGGCGGCCGCTTCCGCGTCAACGTGTTCCGCAAGGACACCGGCGTCGGCGCCGTGTTCCGCGCGATCCCGAGCGACGTGCCGAGCCTGGACTCGCTGAACCTGCCGCCGGTCGTGAAGAAGTTCTGCGACTACCACCAGGGCATGGTGCTGGTGACGGGCTCCACCGGCACCGGCAAGTCGACCACGCTCGCGGCGATGATCGACCACCTGAACCAGACCCGGCGGCTCAACATCGTCAGCCTCGAGGACCCGATCGAGTTCGTGCACCGGAGCAAGCAGTCGCAGGTGATCCAGCGCGAGCTGCACACGCACCTGCCGTCGTTCGCCGAGGGCGTGCGGGCGGCGATGCGCGAGGACCCGGACGTGATCCTGGTCGGCGAACTGCGCGACGCGGACACGATGCGATGGCCATGACCGCGGCCGAGACCGGCCACCTGGTGCTCGGCACGCTGCACACCACCAGCGCGGTGAAGACCATCGACCGCATGATCGACGCGCTGCCCGCCGAGGAACGCGAGCAGACCAAGAGCTTCCTGTCGCAGAGCCTGATCGGCGTGGTCACGCAGGTGCTGGTACGCACGCCCGACCTGCGCGGCCGACGCGCCGTCTGCGAAGTGATGGTGATGAACCGCGCGATCGGCAAGCTGATCATGACCGACCAGACGCACATGCTGCCGTCACAGCTGCAGACGGGCCGCGACGCCGGCATGCAGACCATGGACCAGTCGCTGCTGGCGGCGGTCCAGGCACGCGAGGTCGATCCCGAGGACGCTTTCACGTACGCTCAGGACAAGCGGCCGTTCACGCGCTACATACCGGACGGCACCGCGATCCTGAAGGCGGACGTCACCCAGGGCCTGTCGTGAGCACCGATTCCATCCCCGACGCCGGCACGGGCGGCACGAACCCCACCGGGGGCGCGGCGACGACGGTCGCGCCCGAGGTACAGCCGGCGCGCCGCATCGACGAGTACCTGCGCGAAGTGCTGGCCCGCAACGGCTCCGACCTGCACTTCGTCGCCGGCGACCCGCCGCGAATCCGGCTCTTCGGCGAGCTGCAGTCGCTGCGCGAGGAGCGGCTCGACCAGGACAAGGTGCGCGACTTCCTCTACGAGATCATGACCCGCCGCGCGCTGCAGCGGCTCGAGGAAAAGGACGGCGCCGACTTCGCCTACATGATTCCCGGCGTATCCCGGTTCCGCGTCAACGTGTTCCGCCACATCGGCGGACTGGGCGCGGTGTTCCGGGCCATCCCATCGAAGGCGCTGACGCTCGAGCAGCTGAACATGCCCGAGTCCGTGCGCAGCCTGTGCCGGACCAACAACGGCCTGATCCTCGTCACCGGCAAGACCGGCTCGGGCAAGTCGACCACGCTCGCGGCGATGATCGACGACATCAACGCGCGGGTGAAGGGCCACATCCTCACGATCGAGGACCCGATCGAGTTCGTGCACCCGCGCAGGAACTGCCTGGTGAGCCAGCGCGAAGTGGGCATCCACAGCCCGGGGTTCGCCGAGGCGCTGCATTCGGCGTTGCGCGAGGACCCGGACGTCGTGCTGGTCGGCGAGTTGCGCGACCTCGAGACCATGAGCATCGCGGTCACGGCCGCGGAGATGGGCATCCTGGTGATGGGCACGCTGCATACCAACGGCGCCGCGGCCACCGTCGACCGCATCGTCAACGCGTTCCCTTCCGACAAGCAGGCGCACGTGCGCACGATGCTGTCGACCTCGCTGCGCGGCGTGGTCTCGCAGCAGCTGATCCAGCGGTCCGACAAGCGCGGGCGCGTGGCTGCGCTCGAGGTGCTGATCAACACGCCGGCGGTGTCGAACCTGATCCGCCAGGGCAAGCTCGACCAGCTCGAGAACACGATGCAGAGCGGCGCCCAGTTCGGGATGCGCACGATGGACTCCGCGATCCAGGAACTGCTGGACAAGGGCCTGATCACGGGCCGTTCGGCCTACGAAAAGTCCATCAACAAGCAGCGGTTCGAGCAGGTCAAGGACGTCGGCTGAGCCCGGCCCGGCCGACTGGCACCGCGCGCCGGCCCGGCCCCGGCACGTGGCATAATTCCGCGCCCTGCCCGCCAGCCGACGCCCCATGACCACACCGAACCGCCGCACGATCCTCGTCACCTGCGCGCTGCCCTACGCGAACGGCGCGCCGCACCTCGGCCACATGGTCGAGCACGTGCAGACGGACATCTGGGTGCGCTTCCAGCGCCTGCGCGGCCATGACTGCCTGTTCGTGTGCGCCAGCGACGCGCACGGCACGCCGATCATGCTGAAGGCGCGCCAGGAAGGCATCACGCCCGAGCAACTGATCGAGCGCGTCGGGGCCGAGCAGCGGCGCGACTTCGGCGGGTTCGACATTTCGTACGACAACTTCCACACGACGCATTCGCCCGAGAGCCGCGAGGTCACCGAGGCGGTCTACCGCCGCCTCGTCGAGGGCGGGCACATCCGCCGCGAGACGATCCGCCAGGCCTACGACGAACAGGCGAAGATGTTCCTGCCGGACCGCTACGTGCGCGGCACCTGCCCGCGCTGCGGGGCGCTCGACCAGTACGGCGACAGCTGCGAGAACTGCGGCGCGACCTACACGCCGGCGGACCTGAAGGACGCGGTGTCGGTCGTGAGCGGCACGCCGCCGATCCAGCGCGATTCCGAGCACCTGTTCTTCAGGCTCGGCGATTTCGAGCCGATGCTGCGCGAGTGGACCAGCGCCGAGGGTCGGCTGCAGCCGGCCGTGACCGCGAAGCTCGGCGAGTGGTTCTCGGCGGGCCTTCGCGACTGGGACATCTCGCGCGACGAGCCGTATTTCGGCTTCGAGATCCCCGGCGAACAAGGCAAGTACTTCTACGTCTGGCTCGACGCGCCGATCGGCTACCTCGGCAGCTTCCTGAACTACTGCCGGCGCACGGGACTCGACTTCGACCGCTACTGGAACACGGGCAGCGACGCCGAGGTCTACCACTTCATCGGCAAGGACATCGTGTATTTCCACACGCTGTTCTGGCCCGCCGTGCTGCACGGCGCCGGATACCGGCCGCCGACGTCGGTGTTCGTGCACGGGTTCCTGACCGTGAACGGCCAGAAGATGTCGAAGTCGCGCGGCACCTTCATCACGGCACGCAGCTGGCTCGAGCACCTGCCAGCCGAGTACCTGCGCTACTTCTTCGCATCGCGGCTGGGCGACGGCGTCGACGACCTCGACCTGAACCTCGACGACTTCGTCGCCAAGGTCAACTCCGACGTCGTCGGCAAGCTGGTGAACATCGCGAGCCGTTGCGCGGGATTCATTGCGCGTGGCTCGGCGGGCCGCCTGGCGGATCGACTTCCCGACCCTGCCCTGTACGACTCTTTCGTTGCGGCGGCCGACAGCATTGCCGACGCCTACGAGAGCCGCGACCTGGCGCGCGTCGTCCGCGAAGTCATGCTGCTCACGGACCGCGCGAACCTCTACATCGACCAGCAGAAGCCGTGGCTGATGGCAAAGGACCCCGCGCGCGCCGCCGAGGTCCAGGGCGTGTGCACCGAGGGCCTGAACCTGTTCCGAGTGCTGGTGCTGTACCTGAAGCCGATCATGCCGCGGCTCGCGGCCGGTGCCGAGAAGTTCCTCCGGCTCGAAGCGCAGCAGTGGGCGGACCTCGCGCGCCCGATGCTCGGCAATGAGATCGGGACCTATGAGCCGCTGGCGACCCGCGTCGATCCCGCGGCTGTGAAGGCGCTGGTCAACGCTTCGGTCGAGAACCTGAAGCCGACGGAGGCACCCGCGAAACAGGCCCAGGCGAATGCGGCTCCAGCAGCGACGCCGACGCCCGCCGCGCCGTCGCTGCCGGCCATCTCGATCGAGGATTTCGGCCGCATCGACCTGCGGATCGCGCGGATCGTATCCGCCGATCTCGTCGAGGGCGCCGACAAGCTGCTGCGACTCACGGTGGACCTCGGTGGCGAGCGCCGCAACGTGTTCGCCGGGATCCGCCAGGCGTATGCTCCGGAGCAGCTGGTCGGTCGCCTGACGGTCGTCGTCGCGAACCTCGAGCCGCGCAAGATGCGTTTCGGCGTCTCGGAAGGGATGGTGCTGGCTGCAGGCCCGGGCGGGAAGGACATCTTCCTGCTGGGCCCGGACTCGGGTGCCGAGCCCGGCATGAAGGTGAAGTAGCCTCCCGGTCAGATTGCCCACAGCCAATCGCTGGTCACCGCTGCAATGACGGACCTGCTGCTGCTCGCGCTCGGTGCAAGTCTCGTCAACAACTTCGTCCTGACGAATTTCCTGGGCCTGTGCCCATTCGTCGGCGTCAGTCGCCGCTTCGAGGCCGCGGCTGGCATGGCGCTGGCCACGCTGTTCGTGCTCACGCTCGCTTCTGGGTTGAGCTACTCGGCGTATCACTGGCTGCTTGAGCCGCTGGGGCTCGAATACCTGCGCACGCTCGTCTTCATCCTGCTGATTGCCGCCGTCGTGCAGCTGACCGAGCTCGTGGTGCGCGCGACGAGTCCGCTGCTGCACGAGCTGCTCGGCGTCTTCCTGCCGTTGATCACCACCAACTGCGCGGTGCTCGGCGTCGCGCTGCTGAACCTCGATCGCCGGCACGGATTCGTCGAGTCGCTGGTATTCGGCGCGTCGGCCGCTGCGGGCTTCGGCCTCGCACTGCTGCTGTTCGCGGCGCTGCGCGAACGCCTCGACACCGGCGACGTGCCCGCGGCCTTTCGCGGCGCGCCGATCGCGCTCGTCACCGCGGGCCTGATGGCGCTAGCGTTCATGGGATTCACCGGGCTCGGCGCGCGATGAACCCGTCCAGCGTCATCGAGGCGATCGCGATGGCGGCCGGGCTTGCCACTGCACTCGGTATCGCACTCGGGCTCGCGGCCACTCGCCTGCGGCCGAACGCAGACCCGCTGGTCGAGCGCATCGACGCACTGCTGCCACAGACGCAGTGCGGCCAGTGCCGTTACCCCGGCTGCCGTCCGTATGCTGAGGCGATCGCGCGCGGCGAGGCCGGGATCGACCAGTGCCCGCCGGGCGGCGACGCCACCGTGCTGGCACTCGCGGAAATGCTGGGGCGCGAGCCGCGCCCGCTGAACACGGAATTCGGAGTGACGAAGCCGCGCCTGGTCGCCGTCATCGACGAGGATCGCTGCATCGGCTGCGCGCTCTGCCTGCCCGCATGTCCCGTCGACGCGATCGTCGGCGCACCGCGGTTCATGCACACGGTGATCGAGCGCCAGTGCACCGGCTGCGAGCTCTGCCTGCCGCCCTGCCCCGTCGACTGCATCGAACTGCGCGCCCCGTCCGCAGCGACTGCATCGCCTCGCGGCCGTCGGGCGGCATAGGAAATCCCGATGACTGCGCGCCGCAGTTTTCCGGCCGGGTTGCGGTTGCCGCCGTCGAAGTCAGGTCCGATGCAGCGACCGCTGCGCATCACGCCTCCGCCGCTGCACGCCGTCGTTTCGATGGACCAGGGCAATGGCCGCGCGGCCGAGCCGATCGTCGCGGCCGGCGACCGCGTTCGCATCGGCACGACGATCGGGCGCTCGACCAGCGACGTTGCAGTCGACGTCCATTCGCCGATTGCAGGCGTGGTTCGTTCGCTCGAGCTGCGGCCGATTCCAGGCCCAGGCGCCAGCAGCTTGTGCGTGCTGATCGATGCCGACGGCTCCGGCGAATCGGAGTACGGCAGCACACGACTCGAATGGCAGACGATGCCGGCCGACCAGCTGCTCGCGCGGATTCGCGCCGCGGGCATTGCCGGCCTCGGCGGCGCGGCGTTTCCCACGCACGCGAAGATCGCTGCGGCCAGGACGCAGTCCGCAACGCACCTGGTGCTGAACGGAGCCGAGTGCGAGCCATGGATCTGTTGCGACGACGCGCTGATGCGCGAGCGCGCGGACGACGTCGTGCTCGGCGCGCAAGTGATTCTGCAGGCCTGCGGCGCCACGCAATGCACGATCGCGGTCGAGGACGACAAACCGGAAGCGATCGCCGCCATCGAGCGGGCGCTGGCCCTGGCAACCGATGCGCGCATTTCGCTGCAGCCGCTGCCGGCAGTCTATCCGGCCGGTGCCGAGCGGCAGTTGCTCGCTGCCGTGACGGGCCGGGAAATTCCGACGGGCGCGTTACCTCCGTCCGTGGGCCTGTTGTGCCAGAACGTTGGCACCGCCGCCGCCGTCGGCAGGCTCGTACGAACTGGCGAGCCCCTGACGCGCCGGATCGTGACCGTGACCGGCAGCGGTGTAAGCGAACCGGCCAACGTCGAGGCCTGCATCGGCACGCCGATTGCAGACCTGGTGGCGGCTTGCGGCGGCTACGGACCCGGGCCACTGCGGCTGATCGCGGGCGGCAGCATGACTGGCCGCGCTCTTGCGAGCGACGACGTGCCCCTCACGCAGGGCGTCAACTGCGTCCTCGTCGCGACCGCCGCGGACCTGCGCCAGCGGGGGTCCGAGATGCCGTGCATCCGCTGCGGAGACTGCGCGACCGTGTGCCCGGCCGGCCTGCTGCCGCAGTCGCTGTTGCGCGCAGTCGCTGCCAACGACGAGCACGGGCTCGACCGTTACGGGCTCGCAGACTGCATCGAATGCGGCTGCTGCGACTACGTGTGCCCCAGCCAGATTCCGCTCACTGCGCGATTCGTGGCTGCACGCCATGCGCAGAGCCTGCGACTCGACCAGCAACGCCGGGCCTCTGACGCTCGCGAGCGATTCGCGAAGCACCAGTTGCGACTGGCCGAAGCCGCCGAGGCAGAGCGCCGTGCGTTCGAGGAAGCAAGGCGTCGTGCCCGTGGCGAAGTCACGGACTGAGCCGATGACGCGTACATTCGACGTCTCGCCAGCCCCGCACGTGATCGCCGGATTCACGATCCCGCGCGTCATGTTCCAGGTGCTGCTGGCGCTGGTTCCGGTCGTCGTCGCGCAGTTCGTGATCCTCGGACCCGGCGTGCTGCTGCAATTGCTGGTCGCCGGCCCCGTGGCACTCGCGTGCGAGGCGCTCGCGCTGCGGCTCCGCGGCCGTGATTCGGCGCCATTCCTGCGTGACGGCAGCGTGCTCGTCACTGCCGCGCTGCTCGCCGTCGCGCTTCCGCCGTTGCTGCCGTGGTGGCTCACCGCGCTCGGGACCGCGGTGGCAGTGCTGCTGGGCAAGCACGCTTACGGCGGGCTCGGCTTCAATCCCTTCAACCCGGCAATGGTCGGTTACGCGGTATTGCTCGTGTCGTTTCCGGTCGAGATGACGCGCTGGCCAGCACCGCCGTCTTCCTCGACGCACGACTGGCTCGAACTGGCACGTGTCACCTGGCAGTCATTTTCCGGCGCATCGCTTTCGTCACCGGGCGGCTTCGACGCCTACACCGGCGCCACGGCGCTCGATGCACTGCGCACCGGCCTGGGCCAGCGCTTCACGATGCAGGAAATCTTCGCGGGCCCGGCATTCGGTTCGCTCGGCGGCGCGGGCGCGCCGTGGGTCAACCTCGCTGCAGCTCGCGGGCGGCCTGTACCTGCTCGCGCGTCGCCTGGTGCGCTGGCACATCCCGGTCGCCGTGCTGGCGGGCATCGCAATGCCGGCCGCGATGATGCACGCGCTGGACCCGGGTGCACACGCTTCCGCAACGTTTCAGCTGTTGTCCGGCGCAACGATGCTTGGCGCATTCTTCATCGCGACGGATCCGGTGTCCGCGGCAACCAGCGATCGTGGCCGGCTCATCTACGGCGCGGGCATCGGAGCGATCACCTGGATCATCCGGACCTGGGGCGGGTACCCGGACGGAATCGCGTTCGCGGTGCTGCTGATGAATCTCGCGGCGCCACTGATCGATCGCTACACCGTGCCGAGGATCCATGGACACGCCTAGCCCCGGCTCGATGCGCGCGCGGCCGCTGCGGGCGGCGCTGCTGCTTGCCGCAGCCGCGACGGTCACCGTCGGCGTCGTGGCCATCGTGCACGACGTGGCCGGGCCGCGCATCGAGGCGAACGAGCGCGAGCAGCGCATCGCGCGGCTGGCCGAGGTACTCGGCGCAACGAAATACGACAACGACCTGGTCGATGACGTCGTGCTCGTGCGCAACCCCGAGCTGCTCGGCACGGACGAGCCCCTGCCCGTGCATCGCGCCAGGCTCGCGGGTCAGCCGGTCGCAGCGCTGATCACGGCGGTCGCACCCGACGGGTACTCGGCGTCGATCCGGCTGCTGGTCGCCGTCGGCGGCGGATGGCCGGCTGATTGGAGTACGGGTGCTTTCGCACAAGGAGACTCCCGGCCTCGGGGACGGCATCGACCGCCGCAAATCGAGCTGGATCGAGTCGTTCGCGGGTCGCGCGATCGGCGATCCTCCGCTCGAGCGCTGGAAGGTGCGCAAGGATGGTGGGGACTTCGACCAGTTCACCGGGGCGACCGTCACGCCACGAGCCGTCGTCGGTGCGGTCCGCAATGCGCTGCTGTACTTCGACGCGCACCGTGCCGAATTGATGGCCGCGCCGGCCGCCGCGCCGCCTCCAGTGGCGACGCAGACCGCTGATTCACGCCGATGCCCTACAATCAATCGATGCAATCGCGCGAGATCCTGAGGAACGGCCTCGACACGCAGAACCCCGCGTTCGTGCAGCTGCTCGGGCTGTGCCCGCTGCTCGCGGTCACGACGTCGGTCGGCAGCGCGCTCGGCCTCGGCAGTCGCCACGCTGGTGGTGCTCGTCGCCAGCAACCTGATCGCGTCGCTGGTCGGCCGCTGGCTGCTGCCGGAGGTCCGTCTCGCCGTATTCGTGCTGACGATCGCCGGCGCCGTCACGGCGGTCGAACTCGCGCTCGCGGCCTGGTGGCCGGGACTGCACGACGCGCTCGGCATCTTCCTGCCGCTGATCGTCACGAACTGCCTCGTGCTTGCGCGCGCCGAAGCGTTCGCCTCGCGGCAGCCCGCCGGAAAGGCCCTGCTCGACGGAGTCGCGATGGGCCTCGGCTTCGGGCTCGTGCTGCTCGCGCTCGGGTCGGCGCGCGAGCTGCTCGGGCGCGGCAGCGTGGGCGCCGATCTCGGCCTGCTGGCTGGCAGCGCCAAGGCGGGACACGGGTTGCAGTTGTTTGCCCCGGAGCACGGGCTGCTGCTCGCGCTGTTGCCGCCGGGCGCATTCATCCTGCTCGGGCTGATGCTGGCCGTGCGCAACTGGCGCAGGCAGGCCAAGTGAATCCGTCGCCGCGTCCGCGCGATCTTCGAGCGGTTGCGCGCGCGCAATCCGCACCCGAAGACCGAGCTCGAGTACTCGACGCCGTTCGAGCTGCTGGTCGCGGTGATCCTGTCGGCGCAGGCGACCGACAAGAGCGTCAACCTCGCGACCCGGCGACTGTTCAAGGACGCGAACACACCGCGAGGCGATCCTCGCGCTCGGCGTAGACGGGCTCGCGTCGTACGTGAAGTCCATCGGCCTCTACCAGGGCAAGGCGAAGAACATCATCGCGACGTGCCGCAAGCTGATCGACGAGCACGGCGGCGCCGTGCCCGATGATCGTGAGTCGCTCGAGGCCCTGCCGGGCGTCGGCCGCAAGACCGCGAACGTGATCCTGAACACCGCTTTCGGCTTGCCGACGCTGGCGGTCGACACGCACGTGTTCCGCGTCTCGAACCGCATCGGCCTCGCGAAATCGAAGGACGTGCGCGGCGTGGAGGACGAGCTGCTGAAGCGCATCCCGGCCGAGTTCCTGCACGATGCGCACCACTGGCTGATCCTGCACGGCCGCTACGTCTGCAAGGCGGCGCAAGCCCGATTGCCCGAACTGCCCGATTGCCGACCTGTGCGAGTACGGCGACAAGACGGAAGCCTGAACATGCCGTTCTTCCACGACCAGGGCCGCGAGTCGCTCCGCCAGAGCTACCTCGACGCGTGGCGCAAGCACCGCGAGTCGCTGCCGATGGAGCCGCTCGAGCACCAGCTGGCCACGGTCGTCGAGCAGCACCCGGAATACCACGCGTTCATCGAAGGCGACCCGGACGCCATCAATCGCGACTTCACGCCCGAAGGCGGCCAGTCGAACCCGTTCCTGCACATGGGCCTGCACCTCGCGATCCGCGAGCAGGTGGCCACCAACAGGCCGGTGGGCATCGCCGCGATCCACGCGGATCTCTGCCGTCGCACTCGGGGACCTGCACGAGGCGGAGCACCGGATGATCGAGCGCCTGGCGGAGGCGCTGTGGCAGAGCCAGCGATCCGGGTTGCCGCCCGACGAGGCGGCCTACCTCGATTCACTGCGACGGCTGGCGGGTACGCGCTAGCGTGACCAGCCCATCGGCCGGCCGAGCAATGCCTCCAGCCGCCGGTTGTGCGGCTCGAAGTACGCCCGCAACTTCTCGGCCGTCGCCTCCGCCATCGGCGGATAGCGCCGCGTATTGCGCGGCTCGAGATCGACACGCGACGCCGCCGGCAGCCCGAGCACCGCGAGCGTCTCGTTCAGACCGGCCAGCGGATCCTTCACCAGGTCCTCGAACCTGACGATGTGGAATCGTTCCCGCGGATACAGCGCGAACCAGCGCTCGAGCTGCTCGGCATACCTTCCACGGGCCAGGTAGCTGTAATGCTGGTGTTCGGTGCTGCGGGCGAGCGAGCCGTCCGCGAGCGCCGCCTCCGCGGCGGCGATCCGCGAGGGCTCGGCCGCGATCGCGTCTTCGAACTCGAGCTTCTCGCGGCCCTTCGCACGCTCGTGCCAGTAGTGCGAATACGCGCGTCGCACGGGATCGCGCAACAGCACGATCAGCCGGGCGTCGGGCAGCAGCGCGTGCAGCCGCTTCGGCACTGCAGGGTGAAAGAGATAGTACGGGCTCGCATCGAGATTGAGCCCTGTCTCGCCGACGCGGCCGAAGTGCGCGCGATACCACGCTTCGCCACGGTCGAAGTTCAGATCGAAGTAATGAACTTCCTTCCGGAGCGGCGGGATCACGCCCGGATGCTGGACCAGGTAGCCGTGCAGCGACGTCGTGCCGCACTTCTGCGCGCCGAGGATGACTGCGTCCGGCAGCGCGCGCGCCTGGCCCATGCGCATGCGCAGTTCCATGCGCCGGCCCGCCTCGAGCAGGCCAAGCAGCCGCAGCGCACGGGTCATCCCCTTGTTCATGGCTGCGGCGACAGGCTCAACGTGGAGCGTGCGCCTTCTTGCGCGGCAGGTAGAGGTCCGTCAGCGTTCCCTCGAAAGCCTCGGCGGCCATCGCGACGGTCTCGGACAGCGTCGGGTGAGCGTGGATCGTGAGCCCGATGTCCGCCGCATCGGCGCCCATCTCGATCGCGAGTCCTACCTCGGCGATCAGGTCGCCCGCGTTCGTGCCGACGATGCCGCCGCCCACGACGCGATGGGTCTGCGGATCGAACAGCAGCTTGGTGAACCCCTCGTCGCGGCCCAGCGCCAGCGAGCGGCCGCTCGCCGCCCACGGAAACACCGACTTCTCGTACTTGATGCCCTTGGCCTTCGCGTCGGTCTCGGTCAGCCCGACCCACGCGACCTCCGGGTCCGTGTAGGCGACCGACGGGATCACGCGTCGCGTCGAAGTGACTCTTGAGCCCTGCGGCCGCCTCGGCCGCGACCTTGCCCTCATGCGTCGCCTTGTGGGCAAGCATGGGTTGCCCGACGATGTCGCCGATCGCAAAGATGTGCGGCACGCTGGTGCGCATCTGGCGATCGACCGGCACGTAACCGCGCTCGTCGACCTTGACGCCGGCCGCCTCGGCACCGATCAGCTTGCCGTTCGGCCTGCGACCCACGGCGACCAGCACCTTGCCATAGACCTGCGGATCCGGGCGCCCCTTGCCCTCGAACGTCACTCGCAGGCCATCCGGCGTCGCCTCGACCGATCGCGCCTTCGTGCCGAGCAGGATCCGTTCGTAGCGGCTCGCGATGCGCTTCTCGAGCGGCTTGACGAGATCACGGTCGCAGCCGGGCATCAGCCCGTCGGTAAGTTCGACGACGCTCACTTTCACGCCCAGCGACGCGTAGACCGTCGCCATCTCGAGCCCGATGATGCCGCCGCCGATCACGAGCAGGCTCGGCGGCAGGTCGAGTTCGAGTGCGCCCGTGGAATCGATCACGCGCGGGTCGTCCGGCAGGCCCGGCAGCCGCACCGACTCGGACCCGGCCGCAATGATGCACTGCTGGAAGCTCACGACCTGTCCGGCACCGCCGTCGTCGATCTTGAGCTCGTGCGGCGACGCGAAGGTTGCCGTGCCGTGCACGACGGTCACCTTGCGCTGCCGCGCCAGGTTCTTCAGCCCGCCGGTGAGGCGGCCGACCACGGAGTCCTTCCATTCACGGAGCTTGCCCGCGTCGATCTGCGGCGCGCCGAAACGGATGCCGTGCTCCGCCATCGCCTGCGCGTCCTCGATGACGCGCGCCGCGTGCAGCAGCGCCTTCGACGGGATGCAGCCGACGTTCAGGCAGACGCCGCCGAGCGTCGGTGATCGCTCGATCGAGTGCGACGCGCAGGCCGAGGTCCGCGGCACGGAATGCAGCGGTGTACCCCCCGGGCCCGGCACCGAGCACGACCAGGTCGAAGTCGTAGGAATGCGGACCGGACGGCGTGCCTGCCGTCGCCGTCGCGCTCGACAGCACGCGCCACGTTCTGTCGCCTGCGCCGCACGCCGGCCATCGGCTTGCAGCGGCACGGTATCGAGATAAGGCTCCCCGCCGTAGGGTTCCGGCGCCCGCAGCACGGCGCGCGGCTGGGTCTGGTCGTTCGCGCCTTCCGACGGCCCTGATCATGACCACCGGCGAGCCCGGGCTCACCTTGTCACCCGCCTTCACCGCGACGCTCTCGACCGTGCCCGCCGCAGTGCTCGGGACGTCCATCGTCGCCTTGTCGCTTTCGAGCGTGATCAGCGGCGTCTCGACCTGGACCAGGTCGCCGGGCTTCACCAGCACATCGATGACCGCGACGTCCTTGAAACCGCCGAGATCCGGAACCGTCACCGTCAACTTCATGGAATCGCCCGCAGCAGTCCCTGCACGTCCGCCAGCGCCCTGGCGAGGAAGGTAGTGAATCGCGCCGCGTCCGCGCCGTCGATGACGCGATGATCGTACGACAGCGACAGCGGCAGCATCAGCCGCGGCACGAACGAGCCATTCTCGAACACCGCGCGCTGGGCGGCACGGGAGACGCCGAGAATTGCGACTTCCGGCGCGTTGATGATCGGCGTGAACGCGGTGCCGCCGATTCCACCGAGGCTCGAGATCGTGAAGCACCCGCCCTGCATTTCCGCGGCGGCCAGCTTGCCGGCCCGCGCCTTTTCGCTGAGCATGCCGAGCTCGCGAGCAAGCTCGAATACGTCCTTGCGGTCTGCGTCGCGCACGACCGGCACCACGAGGCCGCCCGGCGTGTCCGCGGCGAATCCGACGTGGACGTACTTCTTGAAGACCAGCTCGCCCGCAGCCGAGTCCAGCGAAGCGCCGAAGTGCGGAAACGCCTGCAGCGCCTGCGCACAGGCGCGCATGATGAAAGCCAGCGGCGTGAGCTTGATGCCGCGTCTCGTGGCCTCGTCCTTGAGCCGCGCCCGCGTCGCTTCCATCTCAGTGATGTCGGCTTCGTCGAACTGCGTGACGTGCGGGATGTTGACCCAGCTCGCGTGCAGCCGCGGCCCCGCGATCTTCTGGATCCTCGACAGCGGCTTGCGCTCGATCGGGCCGAACGCCGCGAAATCGACCTCGGGCACTTTCGGCAGGCTCGCTCCGCCAGCGCCCGGCTCCGTGAGCAGCCGCTTGACGTGCGCCTTGACGTCCGGCTCCGTGATCCGGCCCTTGATTCCAGTGCCCGTGACGGTGGCGAGATCAACGCCGAGTTCGCGAGCGAACCGGCGGATCGACGGGCTCGCGTGCGATCGCGAGAACCCCGGGGTCTCGATTCGCACGGCGTCGCTGGTGGCTGGCGCGACCGGAGCGGACGCGGACAGCGGCGGGCGATGGAGCGCGCTGGACTTGCGGCGTCTTCGACGCAGCAGCAGTCGTGGCCGGCGGCGCTGCTGCAGCGGCTGCACGTGGCGTATTCGTCTCCGCCGCGCCCTCCGCCTCGACGACCGCGATCAGGTCGCCTTGCGACACGCGCCCGCCCTTCTGCACCTTGAGCTGCCGCACGACGCCGGCCGCGGTGGACGGCACGTCCATCGTGGCCTTCTCGGTCTCGAGCGTGATCAGCGTCCCGTCGACGGCGACCGCGTCACCCTCGCGCACGACGACGTCGATGATCTCGACGTCCTTGTAATCGCCGATGTCCGGTACGCGGACTTCGATGAGCTGTGCCACGGCGGCCCGCCTACACCGTCACAGGATTCGGCGCATCGGGATCGATTGCGAACCGCTGGATCGCGCCCTTCACCGTGGCGACGTCGAGCTTGCCCTCGTCCGCGAGCATCTTCAGCGCAGCGATCACGATGTAACGGTGATCGACCTCGAAGAACCCGCGCAACGCGGCGCGCGAATCGCTGCGCCCATACCCGTCGGTGCCGAGCACGTGATAGCGGCCGGGCACCCATTGCCGGACCTGGTCCGGAACGGCACGCATGTAGTCGGTTGCGGCGACAAACGGCCCCTGGTGCGTCGCGAGACATTGACGCACGTACGGCTGCCGCGGCGGCTGATCGGGGTGCAGCAGGTTCCAGCGCTCGACGTCGAGCGCCTCGCGCCTGAGCTCCGAGAAGCTGGTGACGCTGAACACGTCCGCCGGGACACCGAACTCCTTCTCGAGCACTGTGGCTGCGGCAAGCACCTCGCGCAGGATCGTGCCCGAGCCGAGCAGGTTCACGCGCACCTTGCCGCGACCGCCGATGTGCAACAGGTACATCCCCTTCAGGATTCCCTCTTCCACACCCTTCGGCATCGCCGGGTGGGCGTAGTTCTCGTTCATGCAGGTGACGTAATAGAAGACGTTCTCCTGCTCCGCGTACATGCGGCGCAGGCCGTCCTGCACGATCACCGCGAGCTCGTACGCGTAGGTCGGGTCGTACGAGACGCAGTTCGGGATCGTGGTCGACACGAGGTGGCTGTGCCCGTCCTGGTGCTGCAAGCCCTCACCCGCGAGCGTCGTGCGCCCGGCGGTACCGCCGATCAGGAAGCCGCGCGACTGCATGTCGCCGGCCGCCCACGCGAAGTCACCGACGCGCTGGAAGCCGAACATCGAGTAATAGATGTAGAACGGCACCATCGCGACGCCGTGGTTCGCGTACGACGTGCCCGCAGCGATCCAGCTGCACATCGCGCCGCCCTCGTTGATGCCCTCCTCGAGGATCTGGCCCTTCTTGTCCTCGCGGTAGTACAGCAGCTGGTCCGCATCCTGCGGCGTATACAGCTGGCCCATCGACGAATAGATGCCGATCTGCCGGAACATGCCTTCCATGCCGAACGTGCGCGCCTCGTCCGGCACGATCGGCACGACGTGCTGCCCGATGCCCTTGTCCTTGACCAGGATCGACAGGATGCGCACCAGCGCCATCGTGGTCGAGATCTCGCGCTCGCCGGACGACTCGAGCAGCGGCGCAAAGGCCTCGAGCGCGGGCACCTGCAACTTCGGCACGCGCGTCCTGCGCTGCGGCAGGAACCCGCCGAGTGCACGGCGACGCTCGTGCAGGTACTCGAGTTCCTCGCTGCCCTCGGCCGGCCGATAGTACGGCACGTTCGCGATGTCTGCGTCCGACACCGGGATGTTGAAGCGGTCGCGGAATTCCTTCAGCGCCTCGTCGTCGAGCTTCTTCTGCTGGTGCGTGATGTTCTGGCCTTCGCCGGCACGGCCCATGCCGTAGCCCTTCACGGTCTTCGCGAGAATGACGGTCGGCTGGTCCTTGTGCGCCACCGCCGCCGCGTACGCGTTGTAGACCTTGCGCGCGTCGTGTCCGCCGCGGTTCAGCCGCCAGATGTCGTCGTCCGACATGTTGGCGACCATTTCCTTCAGCTCGGGATACTTGCCGAAGAAGTGCTCGCGCGTGTAGGCGCCGCCCTTGGCCTTGAAATTCTGGTACTCGCCGTCGACGCATTCCATCATCAGCCGCCGCAGCATGCCGTGCGTGTCGCTGGCGAGCAGCGGATCCCAGCGCGAGCCCCAGATCACCTTGATCACGTTCCAGCCGGCACCGAGGAACGCAGCCTCGAGCTCCTGGATGATCTTGCCGTTGCCGCGCACCGGCCCGTCGAGCCGCTGCAGGTTGCAGTTGATGACGAACACCAGGTTGTCGAGCTTCTCGCGCACCGGCATCGTGATCGCGCCGAGCGACTCGGGCTCGTCCATCTCGCCGTCGCCAAGGAACGCCCAGACCTTGCGGTCGCTCTGCGGCACGATGCCGCGATGCTCGAGGTAGCGTTGGAAGCGCGCCTGGTAGATCGCCATCATCGGCCCGAGGCCCATCGACACCGTCGGGAACTGCCAGAAATCCGGCATCAGCCACGGGTGCGGGTACGAAGACAGCCCGCCACCTCCGACTTCCTCGCGGAAGCGGCGCAACTGGTCCTCGGTCAGGCGGCCCTCGAGGTACGCGCGTGCGTAGATGCCGGGCGACGAATGGCCCTGCACGAACACCATGTCGCCCGCATGATCGTCATCGGGCGCACGCCAGAAATGATTGAACCCGACCTCATACAGCGTCGCGGCAGACGCGTAGGTCGAGATGTGACCGCCGTACTCGGAGCTCTGTCGATTGGCCTGCACGACCATCGCCATCGCGTTCCAGCGGATATACGCCTCGATCCGCCGCTCGAGCGCTCGGTCGCCCGGGTAGTCCTTTTCCTGCGACGTCGAAATCGTGTTGACGTAGGCCGTGTTCGGGCGGAACGGCAGGTACGCACCCGATCTGCGCGTGTAGTCGATGACACGCTCGAGCAGGTAGTGCGCGCGCTCGGACCCGTGCACCCGCAGCACGGAGTCGATCGACTCGAGCCACTCGCGCGTCTCGGCCGGATCGGAGTCTTCGATCTTCGAGGCTTCGAACATGGTGCGCCCGCGGTAATGATTTGCGCGGCACGCCCTGCTAGCATGCCGACGCGCAATGATCAGCGCTGGTCCCCGCAGGGTCAAGGCAACGACGTGTCAAGGCTGCTTCCTCCAGAATCCAGGGTCGGGGTCCGCGGCCGCAGCGGCGGCGCTTCCGAGTCGACTCACTCGCGCGGCGACGGCGTCATCTTCGTGCTCGACGCCGCCGACCCAGAGCGTGCCCTCGCAGGCATTCCGCATGCCGGCCTGTGGCAAAAGCTTTACCGGGCCGCGAAGCGGGAATCGCCGCTGCCGCTGCTGGCGACTCGGCTGCCGAATGCAAGGCAGACGGTGGCTGCGGTTGCCTTCGCGAAGACGGGCCGCAGCGGATTCGAACGCCTGGAAACCGCCAGGAAGCTGGTCAAGGAAGTCCTGAAGCCGGGCGTGGCGCAATTGCACTGCCACGTCGAAGGACTCCCGGAAACCGACGCCGTCGCCTGGCGGGAGGCCGTGGTCAGTGCCGCGCTCGCAGCCTCCGCCGCGATGCCGCAGCGCAAGACGAAAGCGACACCCCCGTGCGACCTGCGTGGCGTCGATGTGTTCGGAGCCCGCACCGGTGACTTTGCTGCAACCATCGCCAGTGCGGCGGGCAATCATCTGGCTCGCTGGCTGACGACGCTGCCGCCAAACGAGCTCGATTGCGTCGCGTACCGCCGCACGCTGCAGCAACTCGCGCGCCGTGAAGGCTGGTCGTTCCGGTTCTACGACGAGCGCGCGCTGGCCCGCCTCGGGGCAGGCGCGTTCCTCGCGGTCTCACGCGCCAATGCCCACCGGGGCGCGGGTATCGTCCGGCTCAGCTACCGGGCCCCGGGCCGGGGAACCCGCTCGCGGATCGGGCTGGTCGGCAAGGGCATCTGCTTCGACACCGGCGGCATCAACCTGAAGGCCCACAAGGGCATGTACCTGATGCACGGCGACATGCAGGGCAGCGCGGTCGCCGTGGGCACGCTGCTCGCATGCACGCGCAGCCGAATGCGCGCAGACATGGACTGCTGGGTCGCCTTGACCGAGAACGAGATCGGGCCGCGCGCCTACCGGCCGCAGGAGGTCGTGCGGGCATCGAACGGCGTCACGATCCAGGTCGTGCACAGCGACGCAGAAGGTCGCATGGTGCTGGCGGACACCCTGGCGCTCGCCTCGCGTGAGAAGCCACAGCTGCTGCTCGATTTCGCGACGCTGACCGGTGCCTGCGTCAACGCGCTCACCGATCGTTACAGCGGCGCGTTCACTAACCGGCCGGCGCTGCACGAACGCCTGCAGCACGTCGGCAGGGAGAGCGGCGAGCGCGTCTGGTGCTTCCCGATGGACGAGGACTTCGACACCGACCTCGAGAGCCCGATTGCCGACGTGATGCAGTGCACGCTCGACTCGAAGGGCGATCACATCCTTGCGGCGCGGTTCCTGGGCCGGTTCGTCGGCGCCGGGGTGCCCTGGGTGCACATCGATCTCGCCGCGGCGGAGCACAAGGGCGGCCTCGGCCACGTGCCGACCGAGTTCACGGGCTTCGGCGTGCGCTACGCGCTGCACCTGCTCGGCGACGCGGCGTTCATGTCGCAGGTCGACCAGCCGGCATGACCACGCTGACGCTGCGCCGGCCCGACGACTGGCACCTGCACCTGCGCGACGGCGCGCACATGGCCGCCGTGCTGCCCTTCACCGCCGCACGCTTCGCGCGCGCGCTGGTGATGCCGAACCTGAAGCCGCCGATGACCACGACACAGGCATTGGGCGAGTACCGATCGCGCATCCTCGCGGCGTTGCCTGCCGGGCTGCGTTTCGAGCCACTGATGACGCTGTACCTCACGGACCGGACGCCGCCGGAGGAGATCCGTCGCGCGCGCGACAGTGGGTTCGTGATCGGCGCCAAACTGTACCCGGCCGGCGCCACGACGCACTCCGACGCCGGCGTCACGTCGATCGACAACACCTGGGCCACGCTCGAGGCGATGGCCGAGCACGGCCTGGTACTGCAGGTGCACGGCGAGGTGACGGATTCCGCGGTCGACGTCTTCGATCGCGAGCACGCGTTCATCGACCAGGTGCTGTCGCGCGTCGTCGATCGCGTACCGGGACTCAAGGTCGTGTTCGAGCACATCACGACCGCGACGGCCGTCGAGTTCGTGAAGTCCGCCAGGCACGGCGTCGCTGCCACGATTACGCCGCAGCACCTGCTGATGAACCGCAACGCGATCTTCGAGGGCGGCATCCGCCCGCACAATTACTGCCTGCCGGTACTGAAGCGCGAGCGTGATCGCGAAGCGCTGCTCGCCGCGGCCACCAGCGACGATCCACTGTTCTTCCTCGGCACTGACAGTGCCCCGCACGCGAAGCACACCAAGGAAGCGGCCTGCGGATGCGCGGGCATGTTCTCGGCACATGCCGCGATCGAGCTTTACGCGGAGGCGTTCGAGCAGGCGGGCCGCCTCGACCGGCTCGAAGCCTTCGCCTCGGAGCGCGGTGCCGACTATTACGGCGTGCCGCGCAACTCGGAGTTCATCACCTTGCGACGCGAACCCTGGACCGTGCCCGACGCCTACCCGTTCGGCGACGATCGAATCGTGCCGATGCGCGGCGGCTCGCAGGTTGCGTGGCAACTGGTGACGGCGTGAGCGACGAACGCGAGGAAATCGGCATCGCCGGACGATTCCGCGGGTTCCTCCCGGTCGCGGTCGACGTCGAGACGGGCGGCTTCAACGCGAACACCGACGCGCTGCTCGAGATCGCCGCGGTCGTGATCGAGATGACGCCGTTCGGCGAGCTGAAGCCCGGCGCGAACTTCCGCTACCACGTGCAGCCGTTCCACGGCTCGCGGATCGACCCGGCGTCGCTCGCGGTGAACGGCATCGACCCGCACCATCCGCTGCGTCCCGCGATGCCGGAGAAGGAAGCGCTGACGCAGCTCTTCCGCGAGATCCGCAAGGCAGTCCGTGACACGGGGTGCACCCGCGCCGTGCTCGTTGGCCACAACGCGTCTTTCGACCTCGGGTTCGTCAACGCCGCGGTTGCGCGCACCGACATCAAGCGCAATCCGTTCCATCCGTTCTCGAGCTTCGACACGGCGACGCTCGGCGGCGTGGCACTCGGCCAGACGGTGCTGTCGCGGGCGGTGATCGCCGCGGGCCACGCGTGGGACTCAGCCGAGGCCCATTCGGCGATCTACGATGCGGAGCGCACCGCCACGCTGTTCTGCACGATCTGCAATCGCTTCCGGTTCATGTACGAGGAAGCGCTCGAGCGGGCGCCGGAACTCGCGGAACGCGAGCCCGGCGAACCCGGGCTGAATCTGGCGGACTGAGGCGGCCGACGCCAGCCAGCGGTCGGCCCCGGCGGTCAGCTCTTCTTGACGGCGCCGGCTTCGTTCAGCAGCTGCTGCAGCTCGCCCTTCTGGTACATCTCGTTCAGGATGTCCGAGCCGCCGAGCAACTCGCCGTTGACGTACAGCTGCGGATACGTCGGCCAGTTCGAATAGCGCTTCAGCGCCTCGCGCAGTTCCGGGTCCTCGAAGATGTTGACGTAGGCGAAAGTCGCGCCGCACGCCTCGAGCGTGCGCACCGCCGATGCGGAGAAGCCGCACTGCGGAAAATCGGGCGTGCCCTTCATGTAGAGCACGACCGGGTTCGACTTCAGCTGTTCCTGGATTCTCTGGGTCACGTCCACGGTACTCACCTCGCGGCCGCACTGGCGGCGGCCGGCATCTGGAGCGCCTCGTCGGCGCGCAATCGTTCCAGCCGCGCAATGACGGCCCACTGCTCCGCCGCACACATCCGGCCCCAGCGAGCGATCTCGTCGAGCGTCCGGCGACAGCCCCTGCATTCACGTCGCTCGTCGAGCACGCAGATGTTCATGCAGGGGGAAGCGGGGCCAGATTCGATCATGCGGGGCCTGTGCGGAGGGCGTTGAATTATGCGGATGCGTCGCCTATTCTTCAAACTCTTAAAAGCCGGCCGTCGACGACGCTAAGTGCTTGCCGGCACAGCAGAATTCACCACTGGAGGATTGATTCATGAACCCCCTGAACACGGTTCGCGGCGCGATTACGACCGGATTCGTCGTCGCGCTGCTGCTGACGCTGCTGATCGCCCCGACGGGCTTCCTCGAACTCGGCCTGGCCCGCTGGTTCCACATCCTGTCGGGCGTGATGTGGATCGGGCTGCTGTGGTACTTCAACGTCGTACAGATCCCGGCCCTCGCGGCTGCCGCGTCGGACAAGGGCGGACCCGGTGGCGCCGGCATCACCAAGTACGTCGCGCCGCGCGCGCTGCTGTGGTTCCGCTGGGCCGCGCTGGCCACCTGGCTCACGGGTGCGTGGTACCTGCTGCGCTCCGGCAACTTCCTCGGCGCGTTCACGCTCGGCATGGGCAGCGACCCGGTGAACTACTACCAGCTCATCATCGGCCTCGGCGCCTGGATGGGCACGATCATGCTGTTCAACGTGTGGGTCCTGATCTGGCCGAACCAGAAGAAAGTACTGGGCATCGTGCCGGCGACGGACGAAGAGAAGGCTGCGGCCCGCAAGACCGCGCTGCTCGCCTCGCGCACGAACTTCGTGCTGTCGATCCCGATGCTGCTCTGCATGGGCTCGGCGACGCACGGCCTGCCGTTCTGACGCTAAGGATGCCCGACGTCCCGCCGGACCTCGAGGAACAGGTCGCCCGCGCCCTCGCCGAAGACGTGGGTGCCGGCGACCTGACTGCGGCGCTCGTTCCACGCGAGCGGGCCGGCAGGGCGACGGTGATCACGCGCGAGGCCGCCGTCATCTGCGGCCAGCCCTGGGTCGATGCCGTCTTCCGGCAGATCGACCCTGCGGTCCAGGTGCAGTGGGAAGTCGCCGAGGGCGCATCCGTCGCGCCGGACCAGCTGCTGCTCCGGCTGAGCGGACCGGCGCGCGCACTGCTCACCGGCGAGCGCACCGCGCTGAATTTCCTGCAGACGCTGTCGGGCACGGCGACGACCACGCGCCGCTACGTCGAACTGCTCGCCGGCCTCCCCTGCCGCATCCTCGATACACGCAAGACGATCCCGGGGCTCAGGCGCGCGCAGAAATACGCCGTTCGCTGCGGCGGCGGCAGCAACCACCGGATGGGGCTGTACGACGGCATCCTCGTGAAGGAAAACCACATCATGGCTGCGGGCTCGATCGCCGCCGCCGTGAATGCGGCACGTGCCCAGGGCGCAAAGGTGCCGGTCGAGGTCGAAGTGGAGACTCTCGACGAACTGCGGCAGGCGCTCGATGCCGGGGCCGACATGGCGCTGCTCGACGAGTTCAGCCTCGACGACATGCGCGCTGCCGTCGCGATGAACCGGTCGCACCCGCGCGGCCCGATGAAGCTCGAGGCGTCGGGCAGCGTGTCGATCGAGACTTTGCGCTCCATTGCGGAGACCGGCGTCGACTTCGTCTCGATCGGCTCGCTGACGAAGCACGTGCGGGCGGTCGATCTGTCGATGAGGTTCGAGTTCGGCACCTAGAGTTCGGAAGCGTCGGACACGGGTTCCAGGCGTTCCTTGCGGGTCTGTTTCCACTCGCGAAGAAACATGCTCGCCGAAACAGACCCGCAAGGAACGCTGGACACCCCGCGCCTGAGCGACCCGAATTCAGCGCGCCACCGTCATTGTCAAATCAGGCGAGTCCTGCGCTGAATTCGGCTCGCACGGCGCATCAAGCGCCCACCATCGCACCGGAACCGGAACAGTCATCAGGTGTGCCGCCGGTTGCATCCTGCGCACGGCGACCGCAGGATGCTGCTGCCGGTTTCCGGCGTGCCGAGTCATCGCTACCCATGTCATTGCTGGGAGAACTGCGGCGCCGCAACGTGGTCCGGGTGGCCGCGCTCTACGTTGCGTCGAGCTGGGTGATCCTGCAGATCATCCAGACCATAGGCTCGCTGCTCGATCTGCCCATCTGGGTCGGCAGGCTGGCCCTGCTCGCGCTGGGCCTGGGCCTGCCGGTCGCGCTCGGCATCTCCTGGGCGTACGAGCTGACGCCCGATGGCCTGAAGCGGGACAGCTCGGTGCCGCGCAGCGAGTCGCAACGACAGGCCAATGCCCACCGCCTGAACGTGATCACGCTGGTGGTCGCCGTCCTCGCAATGCTGACCGTGGCGCTGGATCGATTCCTTCCGGCAGGCAGCACCCATCGGCCGGCCGCCTCCGCAGCGACCGAATCGAGTGCGGACAGGCGCGGTGACACCGGCCGCTGGCACGTCCCGCGACGCCGACCAGTCCGCAACCCGGATCGCCGTGCTGCCGTTCACCAACATGAGTTCGGACCCGGAGCAGGACTTCTTCTCCGACGGCGTCACCGAGGAGATCCTGAACCTGCTTTCCGACGTCGACGGCCTGCGGGTCACGTCCCGGACATCGTCGTTCTCCTTCAAGGGACAGACGATCGACCTGCCGACGATCGCGCGCAAGCTCGGTGTCAGCCACGTGGTCGAGGGAAGCGTGCGCCGGGCCGGCGACCGCGTGCGAGTCACCGCGCAGTTGATCGACGTCGCGTCGGACACGCACCTGTGGTCCGAGACCTACGAGCGCAAGCTCGACGACGTATTCGCCATCCAGGCGGACATCGCCGGGCACATCGCCCGGGCACTGGAGATCACGCTCGGCGCCGACGATCTCGCGTCGATCGGCCAGCCGCCGACCGTCGACATCGAGTCCTGGCAGCGGTTCCTGCAGGCACGCTACAAGTTGCGCAACCGCAAGTCCGCCGCGGACCTGGACGACGTGCTGCAGCTGGTCGATGCAGCGATCGCGCGCGACCCGAACTTTGCGCGCGCGCACTCGCTGCGCGCACTCGCGCTGCTGCTGCGGCCGACGTGGGGCCAGGAACAGGCCGCGTTCGAGGCGCAGCGCTCGAACAAGCCTGCCGGCCAGGAGACGGCCGAACGCCAGGCAACGCTGGCCGAGGCACTGGTCGCCGCGAATCGCGCGCTCGAGATCGATCCCGGGCTCGGCGAGCCGTACGCCGTCAGGGCGCTGCACGCGCAGGCGCACAACCTGTATGCGGAGGCCTATCGCAATTTCAGGGAAGCCGTGGCCCGCGCGCCGTCCGACCCCGAACTGCACAACTGGTACGGCGGCTTCCTGCTTGACGCGGGCTACCTGCAGGCAGGCTGGGCCGAGAAGCAGCGTGCCGGCGAACTCGATCCTCTTTCGCCGTTGATCGCCTGGCACGTCGGCTACGCGGCACTGATCCTCGGCCGGCCCGACGTCATCGAGGCGTACGCGGCAAAGGCTCGCGAGAACGGCTGGGAGGGCATGGAGCCGATCGCGCTGGAGGGCGGCGGAGCCAGTGAGCGCGGCGACATGGATCGCGCGGAACAGCTCTGGATCAAGGCCATGCCGGAGCGCGCGGAGCAGATTCGCATGTCCGTCAGGGCCATCAAGAATCATCGTGTCGACGCCGAGACCGCACGGATGCTCGCAACGCTCGCTCCCTACGGCCCGCCGGGCATCGGGCGCTTCGCAGTCCAGGGCATGAGCAGGGACGTCGATGGCAGCCTGGCGACGATCGAAGCAACGCTGGATCCGGCGTCGCTGCGCAAGCCGGACGGCACCGGCGGCCCGGCCCGGTCCCGCGGGGGCGACGGGATCGGCAGCGTGCTTCGTGCAGACTGGTGGATGCCGGAGTCGGCGGCAGTGCGTCGTGATCCCCGGTTCGCCGAGCTCATGCGGGCCATCGGACTCGTCGAGTTCTGGCGGGAATTCGGCTGGCCGGACAAGTGCAAGCCGGCGAACGACAGCGTCGTATGCGAGTAGGCGTGCCCCAGACGAGGTTAGGCTGACACGCCAGGCTGCGGTCTCTGCCGGACGCAGCGCAGCGGTTCCGGAGACCGTCACGCGGCAGGACGCCGCGTGCGAGCCTACATGGACGTACTTGCGGCGTGTCTCCGGAACCGCTGCGCTGCTCTGGCAGACGACGCGCTACCGAGTCAGCCGTTCGCCACCGCCGCCTTCGTGATCCGCTGCGGCGTGCCGATGCCGTACCCCTGCGCATAGTCGACGCCGAGGTTCCTCAGCATCGTGATGATCTCGGCGTTCTCCGCGAACTCGGCGATGGTGAGCTTGTTGGTCAGGTGCCCGATCTCGTTGATCGAGCGAACCATCTCGCGGTCGATCGGATCGTGCAGGATCCCCTTGACGAAGCTGCCGTCGATCTTCAGGAAGTCGACCGGGAAGTGCTTCAGGTAACCGAACGACGACAGGCCGGTGCCGAAGTCGTCGAGCGCGAACTTGCAGCCCAGTTCCTTCAGCGCCTGGATGAAGCGGTTGGCCTGCGAGAAGCTCGCGATCGCCGCAGTCTCGGTGATCTCGAAGCAGATCTTCGACGCGTCGATGCCGCTGCGATGGAACTGGTCGATGACGAACGGCAGGAACTTGTCGTCGCCGAGGCTCTGGCCGGACAGGTTGATCGAGCACATCGCGAGCCGTTCGCGCTCGTCGGCCTCGGAGACCAGCCAGCGCAGCGCGTTCTCGATCACCCAGCGGTCGATCGCCGGCGTGATGCCGTAGCGCTCGGCCGCGTTGATGAATTTGTCGGGCGAGACGATCTTGCCCGCCTCGTCCCGCATGCGCAGCAGCAGCTCGTAGTGCGCGCCCGGATCCGCCTTCTGCAGCGGCAGGATCGTCATGCGGAACAGCTCGAAGCGCGACTCCTCGAGCGCGTTGTTGATGCGCGCGGCCCACTGCATTTCGCGGCGGCGGCGCATCAGGTCGATGTCGTTTTCCTGGAAGCTGTAGACGCGGTTGCGCCCGGCCTCCTTGGCGGCCGCGCAGGCGCTGTCGGCAGCCGACAGCAGCGCGGCGACGTCCTCGCTGTCGCCGGTGATCGGCACGACGCCGACGCTGCAGCCGAGCCGGAACGTGCGTTCCTCCCAGACGAACTTGTAGTTGCGGATCGTCTCGCGCAGCAGGTCCGCCATGCGCAGCGCCTCGTCGAGCGAGCAGCTCTCGAGCAGCACGCCGAACTCGTCGCCGCCGAGGCGCGCGAGCGTGTCGCGCCAGCGGATCTTGGTCTTCAGCAGCGCGCCCACCTGCCCGAGCAGCGCATCGCCGGCGCTGTGGCCGCAGGTGTCGTTGATGATCTTGAACTGGTCGACGTCGAGGTGGCACAGCGCGTACGACGTCTCGCGGGCCCGCGCGCTGCGCAGCGACCGCTCGAGCCGCGCCTCGAACTCGCGGCGGTTCACGAGGCCGGTCAGGATGTCGTGGCTCGCGTGGTAGGAGAGCTTGCGGTTCAGCTCGCGGCTCTCGCTCACGTCGTGGAACACCAGCACGCCGCCGGACACGGCTCCCGAGCCGTCGCGGATCGGCGAGGCCGTGCTCTCGATGTACATCTCGTTGCCGTCGCGCTTGATCAGCAGCGTCGGCCGCACGGACTTGATCGCGCGGCTGCGGCGGATCGCCACCGACAACGGGTTCTCGAGCGGCTCGCAGGTCTCCTCGTGGAACCCGCGGAAGATGTCGTCGATGTTCCTGCCCTGCGCTTCCTCGAAGCGCCAGCCCGTGAGGTCCTCGGCCACCGGGATTCAGGTACTCGATCGTCAGGTGCTGGTCGGTCGTGATCACGCCGTCGCCGATCGACTGCAGCGTGATCTGCGCGCTCTCCTTCTCCTTGAAGAGCGCCTCCTCGTAGAGCTTGCGCTCCGTGATGTCGAACTCGACGCCGACCAGGCGCCGCAGCCGGCCCGTGCCGTCGACGCGCGCCTTGGCGCGGCTCACCACCCAGCGCCACTCGCCGTTGCAGTGGCGCATGCGGTGCACGCTCTCGAACATCGGCGTCTTGCCGGCGATGTGATCGCGGATCAGCGCCTGCACGCGCGCCATGTCGTCGGGGTGCACCAGGCGGCGCCAGTCGGGCGATACGTTCGGGTCGTGCTCGTCGTAGCCGAGCATCTTGCGCCAGCGCGGCGAGAAGTAGACCGTGTTGTTCTCGACGTCGAAGTCCCACAGCCCGTCGTTCGCGGACGGCAGCGACAGTGCGTTGCGCTCCTCGAGCTTGCCGAAGTGGCGCGCCACGCGCAGCCGCTCGAGCCCCGTCGCGAAGCTCGCACCGACGAGCTTCAGCAGCAGGTGCAGGTTCGCGTCCCAGCCGTCGCGCGGCTGCGAGGAGCACAGCGCCATGAAGCCGCACACGCGGCCGTTCAGCGAAAGGCCGCAGACCAGCGCGGAGCGGATGCCGAGCTCGGCGAAGCGCGCGGCGTCGGCCGCGAGCTCGCGCCGCACCGCCAGCGTGTCGCGCACCTCGAGGATGCGCAGGTGCTCGAGCGTGTTTGCGAGGTACGGCAGGCGCTCGAGCGAGTCGCCCTTCATCACCTGCGGGTCGAATGGCGCGAACAGGCCGGCAGCGCTGGCCACGCGCTCGACGACCTTCTTCTCGGCATCGAACAGGCCGATGCAGATCGCGTCGGTGCCGGTTGCTTCGCGCAGCGCCTCGAGGTTGCGCTTGACGCAGTTGTCGCCGGTCTCGCTGGTCAGCCCCTGGAAATCGACCGCGACCTTGGTGGCGAGGACGTCGAGACCGACCGCGGGGCGGCTGCCATTCCCGAAGACGACCTGCGTGGAAAGGAAATCGGTGACTTCCTGCCCTTCGCCGGCTGCGGGATCGGAACTGCCCATCGCGATGTCTCGGCCCCCCTGAGGTCCGGATCAGTTTGTCAGGGCGGTGGTCAATGCAGCGGAACTGCTCCACAGTTCAGACTGCTGCCGCCGCCGACGGTTGCGCCGCATTCTGACATACGAATCGAGGAATGCAAGGTAACTACCTGTATTTAAACGCCTCGTCTGGTGGCGCGTACAGCCGCGCCGCAGCCGGATCACCCGTTCGCGACGCACTTGGCGTCCGGCGTTGCCGGTCACCAGGTACCAGTGCTGGCGGTTCGCCTTGCCCAGGTCCACCGCCTGGGCATCCTTGAAGCAGAGCTCGCGCACGCGCTTGTCCATCACCAGGCCCCGTCGCGGATCCTCGGCCAGCCAGGCGGCTGCATCCGCGGCCTCGCTTTCGCGCTCGCGCCAGCGTGCGTGGCCGAAATTGAAGCTCGGACGCTTCAGCTGCAGCAGGTACTGCTCCTTGGCGCCGACCAGCGCGAGTTCCTGGATCCCGGCACTCGCCTGCTGCACGCGCTCCGTGAATGCGCGTCCGGAGCGAGCGGCGTCGATGCGCGGGTACACGACGTAGCCGGTGAACGCGAGGATCGTGGCGAGCACGCCCGCGTAGGCGAGCCACGCGTCGCGCACCCGGAACACGGCGAGCGCTACGGCACAGCAGAGCGCGATCACGGCGAGCGGCACGACCGGCTGGATGCCGAACTGTTTCGCGACCCGCGCGGCACGGTGCGCGTCGAACCCGAGGTACACGGCGGCCAGTGCCGCGACCGCGGTGAGCAGGCACGCGAGCACGAATGCGAGGCGCCGGGGCCCGCGAGCGCGCAGCAACTCGGGTAACCAGGGCCCGGCCGCCATCGCCAGCGCGGGAATCGCCGGCAGCACGTACAGGCTTCGCTTGCCGCTGCTCGCCGTGAAGAACAGCACGACGATCACCACCCACGCGAGCAGCACCGCGACCAGCGTGTCGCGATCGCGCAGTGCCGCGCGCCATCGCGGCCACAGCCACGGCGTCAGCGCGATCAGCGGCAGCCAGAACAGCGGGATGATCTGCACGAAGTAGTAGTAGATCGGTCCATGGTGGTGCCAGGCGTCCGCGTACCGAGTCACCGTCTGCCTGAACAGGATCTCGTTGCGATAGTCGAGCAGGTCACCGCCCGCGGACGTGGCCACGATCATCGGCACGAACCACAGGCCGATCGCCAGCAGCATCGACGCGAGGCCCGCGAGCGCGAGGCTGCGAATGCGCGGCACGGGCGCAGGCCAGCCGCGGCGCATCAGCAGCGGCGAACGGCAGCAGCGCGAGCAGCGGCAGGAATCCGACGCCCTTGGTGATGACGCCGAGCCCGGCCGCGGCCCAGCCGGCCAGGAACCAGCCGCGCGCCGGACCGAGGCACAGGTGCCGCAGCAGGCCGTACAGGCTCAGCGTCGTGAAGAAGCACAGCGTGGCGTCGATCTGCGCCTGGCGCGCCTGCCACACGAACTGGAACGTCAGCAGCAGCACGAAGCCCGCGGCGAGACCGGCTTCGCGGCCACGCGCGCGTCGCACCAGGTCGTAGGTCAGCAGCACCGTGCCGAGCCCGGCGAGCAGCGACGGCAGCAGGAAGCCGACGCGCAGCGAGCCGGTCAGCGACGTGGCGACGGCGATCAGCCAGAAGAAGACCGGCGGCTTGTCCGCGTACAGGTCGCCGCCGACGCGCGGGATCAGCCAGTCGCCCGAACGCAGCATGTCCTGCGCGACCAGCGCGAAGCGCGGCTCGTCCGGCGGCCACGGATCGCGCAAGCCGAGGCCGGTCGCCATCAGCAGCAGGCCGAGCCCCAGCAGCCACAGCACGTCGAGCGTGACGTCGCGGCCCGATGCACGTCCTGGCCGCAGCATTCGGTCGAGGAAAGCCGGGGCGGCGGGACCCTCGACCGCGGCCATCAGGCTTCCTCGTGCACCGGCACGCGCGGCGGACGCGCGTCGGATCAGCCACATCACGCCGAACAGGTCGACGATGCCGACCCACAGCCGGTTGTGCAGGCCGTACTTCGACGTGCCCCGGGTGCGCTCGCGGTGATTGACGGGCACCGAGATCACCTCATAGCCCTCGCGCTGGAACAGCGCCGGCATGAAGCGATGCATGTGGTTGAAGCGCGGCATGTCCATGAACACGGCGCGGTCGAATACCTTGATGCCGCAGCCGGTGTCGGGCGTACCGTCCTTCAGCATCCCGCCACGCACCCCGTTCGCGACGCGCGACGACATCCGCCTGAGCCAGGTGTCGCGCCGCGTCGTGCGGTTACCCATGACCAGCCGCAACTTCTTCGAGCCGGAATTCCGCGCGGCGTCGAGCAGCTTCGGGATGTCGGCCGGGTCGTTCTGCCCGTCCCCGTCCAGCGTTGCGATCCAGCCGGCCCTTGCCTCGCGCACGCCGGTCGCGACGGCCGCGCTCTGGCCCGAGCGCACCGAGTGGCGGATCAGCCGGAGCTCCGGCATGCCTGCGGCCTTCGCCGCGAGCACGGCCTTCGCAGTGCCGTCGGTGCTGCCGTCGTCCACGAAGATGGTCTCGAAGGCGTAGCGCCCGGACAGCGCCGCGTGGATCTCGCGCGCGAGCGGCTCGACGTTGTCCTGCTCGTTGCAGACCGGGATCACGACCGAAACGTCGAGTCCCTGCGTCGGGCCGTTGGCGTGGGAAGATGTCAAGGTGCGGACTCCGCGCGGCGGGACGCTAGTATAGACGCTCGACCGCCGCGCGCCGAACCCGGCCCGGCCCACTTTGGCCCGACGAACCGATGACCGACAGCAACGACAAGCCGGAACTGGAGGAACTGCGCAACACCCTGTACCGCAAGGTCACGAAGGGCAAGCGCAAGCTGACCCCGGCCCGGCTGCTGATGTATCGCGTGGCCGTGGCCGTCGGCTACGTGCTGGGACGCCTGCTCTGGGCGTCCTGCCGCATGCAGCCGCCGATCAGGATCGAGGCCGCGCGGCAGGCCGTCCGCGAGAACTCAGTCGATCATCCCGGCCTACTGGCACCAGCACATGCTGTTCGCGGCGCGCGGACTGCTCGACCTCAGGCCGGCGGGCTGAAGCTCGGCTTCCTGATCAGTCCCGTCGGTCGACGGCGTCGCGCCGTCGATGCTGGTGCAGAAAATCGGCGGGCACGTGATCCGCGGATCTTCGACGCACACCGGCGCCCGCGCGCTGCGCGACTTCTATGAGGTGATCGTCAAGCAGCAGATCTCGCCTGCGATCACGCCGGACGGGCCGCGCGGCCCTGTGCACGAATTCAAGCCGGGCGCGGTGCTGCTGTCGCAGCTCACCGGCAAGCCGGTCGTGCTGGTCAGCGTCGCGGCTTCGCGCATGTGGCGATTCAAGACCTGGGACCGCTTCGAGCTGCCGCTGCCCTTCAGCCGGGTGGTGATCGCCTATGGTGAGCCGGTACGCGTGCCGCGCGTCTTGAACGCAGACGCACTGGCGCGCGTGCAGGTCGAGATGGCGGAGAAGTGCAGGCGCTGAACCAGAGGCGCGCGCGCGCTCGACGCCCGGGCCTAGCGCGGCAGCTCGATCGCGACGACTTCCACCTGGATCGACCGGCCGCGGCGCCGCGAGATGCGCGATCGATGCCCCGGCCAATATCACGCGCGTGCAGCGCGTATAGCCCTGCCGTGCAACGCGCCGTTCGCGAGCGAAGCGTCCAGCTCACTGTCTTCGCATCACGCAATCCCTGCCCTGCCGCCTTCAGCACGGCCTCCGTGGCAGTCCATCGCTCGCAGCGTGCTCGCGTCTCCGGGGCACCGCGCTGGCCGCTCCCGGTATCCTCGAGGTCGAAGCCGAGTTCGAGCTCGCGGCTCAAGGCCGCAGCCACGTGTCGCGACCGTGCGACACGCTGAAGCACGGACCGTCGGCCAGCATCGGCTTGCCGCCCATCGGGAACCGCAGGTCCGCGCCGGCCGACCTGACGCCCGCGCAGCTGCGCCGCGCCCTGCAACACGAGCCACAGGCCCGCGAGGCTCGGCTGGCGGTCGGTGTCGCTGCGCTGCTCGAGTTCCAGCCGCCTGGCATACGGCAACGCGGCAACAGCACGTCGAACGCGCCCGGTCGCACCCCTTGATCAACCGCGCATGCAGCACCAGCACCCTGACCATGGGCGCGATTCTGGTGCGTCGGGCCGCGGCCGCCAGCCACGCGACCCCGGCCGCCGATTCTGGGAGAATCGCCCTGTTTCGACTGACAGTTGAGCGACCCGCCATGATCAGATACCAGACGCTTCCGCAGATGCTCGACGACCGCGCGCGCGGAACGGGCGCGATCGGCTACCTCGAAGGCGAGAACGCGGAGAAGTCGCTGAAGATGGCCGACCTGCGCCGGCGCGCGCTCGGCATCCTCCATCACCTGCAGCGCTCGGCGCAAAGCCCGGCGACAAGCTGATCCTGCACGTCGCGAGCAACGAGCAGTTCATCGACGCCTTCTGGGCCTGCCTGTACGGCGGCATCGTGCCGGTCCCGGTCGCGGTCGGCATCAGCGACGAGCACAAGCACAAGCTGCTGCGCATCGCGCGGCAGCTCGGCGCGCCGTTCCTCTACACCGACCGGAAGCTGCGCGATCGCCTGGCCGAGTTCGCCGCCGCGCTCGGCGAGCCGGGCCGTGGCCTGCGCTCGCAGCCGCGCTCGTTCCTCGTCGACCAGCTCGACGACATCTCGCGCGACGGCACGCCGGCCAGGCTCACGCCCGACCAGACGGCGTTCATCCAGTTCTCCTCCGGCTCGACCAGCGAACCGAAGGGCGTCGTGCTGACGCACGGCAACATCCTCGCCAATGCCGAGGGCGCGCAGCGCGCCGCGCAGTTCACCGAGCAGGACGTGTCGCTCAGCTGGATGCCGCTGACCCACGACATGGGCCTGATCGGCTTTCACCTGATGATCATGTACGCGGGCGCGCGCCAGTACCTGATGCCCACGGACCTGTTCGTGCGGCGCGCGCTGCTGTGGATGAAGTTCGCGTCGGCGAAGCGCGCCACGCTCACGTGCGTCGCCGAACTTCGGCTACCGGCATTTCCTGCGCGCGCTCGGCGACAAGACGCTCGAGGGCGTGGACCTCGCGAGCGTGCGCCTGATCTTCAACGGCGCCGAGCCGATCTCGGTCGAGCTCGCCGAGCGAATTCCTCGACCGCATGGCGCCCTACGGCCTGCGCCGCAACGCCATGTATCCGGTCTACGGGCTCGCGGAAGCGTCGCTGGCGGTGAGCCTTCCCGCCGCCGGGCTCGGACTACAAGTACATCACCGTGGACCGCACGTCGCTCGGCGTCGGCGCGCAGGCGCGGCTCGTCGCCGACAGGCGACCCGAGCGCGCTCAAGCTGATGTGCGAGGGCAAGCCCATCCCGTACACGAGCGTGCAGCTGCTGGACGACGCCGGCGCCGTGGTCGCGCCGGACACCGTCGGACACCTGCTGATCCGCGGCGACAACGTCACGCGCGGCTACTTCGAGAATCCCGAAGCCAACGCCGCCGCGATCACCGCCGACGGCTGGGTGCGCACCGGCGACCTCGGGCTGTGGCACGCCGACGAGCTGTACGTCACCGGCCGCTCGAAGGAAATCATCTTCGTCAACGGCCAGAACTACTACCCGCACGACCTCGAGATGATCCTGCAGGGCCACCCGGGCCTCGAGCACGGCAAGGTCGCCGCCGCCGGCGTGCGCAACCCGCACGTCGCCGACCGACGAGCTGGTGCTGTTCGTGAGCACAAGGGCGACATCGCCGATTTCCTGCCGGTCGCCGCGCACGCCGTGCACCTGGTGAACGAGCACGCCGGCGTCGAGGTGGCGCGGGTCGTGCCGGTGACGCGCATGCCGAAGACCACCAGCGGCAAGCTGCAGCGGAGCGCGCTTGCCGCGGCGTATGCGAACGGCGAGTTCGCTGCGGAACTCGCGGCAGTTCGACGCAGCGTGGGCCGCCGCGCACGGCGGCGGCCGCGCCGCCGCGGGCAGCATCGAGCGGCAGCTGAAGGCGATCGTCGACGATGCGCTGCCCGGCAAGAGCGTCGACGTGGACGACAACCTGTTCGAGGTCGGCGCCAGTTCGCTGACGCTGATCCAGATCCACGAGAAGATCGACGAGCTCTTCCCCGGCGCGGTGGACCTGACCGAGCTGTTCGACTTCCCGACGGTGTCGCAGCTCGCGAAGCACCTGGAGGCGAAGCTTGACCATCGGGCCTAGCTCCGCGCGCGCGGGACAGCGGTCTGTAGGAGTGCCGGCCGCAGCCCGCGCGCTTCAGCTTCCAGCGCCGGTGCGACCACCACCAGCCGGGCGGATCCTCGCGGATCCAGCGCTCGAGCGCGCGTGCGTAGCGTGACGTGATCTCGCCGGCCGGCAGCTTCTCGCCCGCGCTCGTTCAGCGGCTCGAACACCGAGCTCGTAGCGCCCGCGCGCCAGGCGGTTCATCCGCACCAGCACGACCTGCGAGCGCAGCGCGCGGCCCAGCAACTCCGGCCCCATGTAGAACGCGGTGTCCTGGTTCAGGAACGTCGACCCAGTGCTTCTCCGGACTGGTGCGCGGCACCTGGTCGGCGACGAGCCCGATCGCGGCCGCCTCGCGGAAATTCGCGAGCTCGCGCAACACGGACTTCGCCGGGATCAGCCGCGCCCCGAACCGCGAGCGCATCGCCTTCATCCAGCGGTCGGCGCGGGGATTCTTCAGCGGCTTGTACAGCGCCGATGATGCGGTCGCCGAACTCGAGCGACAGCCGCAGCAGCATCCACTCGAAGTTGCCGTGGTGCGCGCCGACGAGGATCAGCGGCCGCGGCGGTGCGGCGCCGGCGATCAGCTGCGGGTTCGCGAGCGTGACGCGCGCGCGAAGCTCTGCCTCGTCGATCCGCGGCGAATACAGCGCCTCGGCGACCAGCTTCGCCCTGCCGTCGCACGAACTCCCGCTCGATGGCTCGCAGTTCGGCGGGCGACGCTTCCGGGAACGACCGCTGCAGGTTCTCGCGCACGACCTGCCTGCGCAGCCCGAACACGCGCATACGCGAGCCACGCCGCGGCGCCGGCCGATGCGTAGCAGACCCGCAGCAGCAATCCGTCAGTCATAGACCCGCCGGGCGCGCTTCCAGCGGTTGTATGCCCAGAAATACTGCGCGGGATATTCGCGCACCTGAGCCTCGACGGCGCGAACGTACGACTCGACGATCCGATCGGGATCCGCGCGCTCGCCGGGCGCGAGCAACGGGACGAAGCGCACGGCATACCGTCCGCGGGCCTCGCGACGCATGGCGAGGAAGAATGGCTGGTAACCCATCTTGGCGCCGATCCAGCCGGGGCCGCGGAAAAACGCCGTCTCCTTGCCGAAGAACGACAACCAGCTCTGCTGCTCGCTCGAGGCCGCCGGCGACTGGTCTGCCACCAGCGCAAGCAGTTTCACCGCGCCGCGCTGCTCGATCAGGTGCTGCACGATCTGCTTGGCGGGCACCATGGTCGCGCCGAAGCGGCTGCGAACCTCGGTCAGCGCCCGGTTCGCGGCCTCACGGCTCGCGGGCTTGTAGGCAGCCACCAGCGGCGTGCCGAACGCAGTCGAACACCGGAGCAGCAGCCACTCCCAGTTGCAGTGATGTGCCGCGAGCAGCATCACTCGCTTGCCGCCCTTCAGGACTTCTTCGACGGCCTCGGGATTGTCAAACCGCAGCCGGTCCGCAGGTCGGCCGGGTCGATGCTCGCGCCGTGGACGGCTTCCGCGACCAGTTCGCCGAGGTAACCGTAGAAACCGGCGGCGATCCGGCGGCGTTCGGCCTCGGACGCCTCGGGGAGGCAGCGGGCAATGCCGTCGCGGACGAAGCCTGCGCGCCAGCGGAACAGCCGGGCGAGCAAGGCCAGCGCGCCGCACACCGCGTACAGGAGGGGCAGCGGCAGGAGCGCGAGGGCGCGGATCACGATTCAGGTGGTGCCGGAGGAGGGACTCGAACCCCCGACCCATCGCTTACGAAGCGATTGCTCTACCAACTGAGCTACTCCGGCAGGAGGGGCGCGAAGTATACGGATTCGACCGGCGGCCGGGAACCCCTAGCTGCGCCTGCGCAGCCGGATCACGACCTCGACGTCCGCGATCTCGGTGCCGGGCGGCAGCGGCGGCATTTTCGCGAACGACAGGTCCTCGGGACGGATGTCGATCATCTCGCCCGTCTCGAGGTTCTGGAAATGGTGGTGCGGCGTCATCGTGGAGTCGTAGACGCAGCGCTCCGGGTCCGCGTGGATCTGGCGGGCCAGCCCCTGGTCCACGAACAGCTTCAGCGTGTTGTAGACCGTGGCCTTCGAGACGCGGCCCGAGGACTGGCGCAGCGAGGCCAGGATCTGCTCGGCGGTCAGGTGCTTCGGCGCCGTCAGCAACAGCTCGGCGACCCGCAGTCGCTGCGAGGTCGGGCGGACACCGTGCTGTTCGAGGATGGCCCGGGCCTGGGCGGTCGGCGGGATGGCCGACAGGGTTGGGGTCGACATGGGCCGCAATTATACGTGCGCGGCAGGAGCCAGAGGAATTTCGACACGAACGCGGCGCTTTATCCGCGATGACCCGATCCCGGCCCTGCCCTACCCTCGCGCCCGGATGGACCCGAACGGGAGCGAGCCATGGAACGGCCTCGAGGATTCACCCTGCCGGAGCTGATATTCGCGATGGCCATCGTCGTCGGACTGCTGGGGTGGGCGATCCCGAGCTTCCGGGACTTTCAGCGCAATGCCGAGCGGACCCGGGAGGTGAACCAGTTCATCCAGGCGGTCTACCTCGCCCGCAGCGAGGCCATCAAGCGCAACGGAGTGGTCAGCCTCTGCCCCAGCGTGGATGGCAGCGCCTGCGGGCCGGCGGGCACCCCCTGGCAGCAGGGGTGGATCGTGTTCGTGAACCTGGACCGGGATTCGCCGGCCGTCCGCGACCCAGGCGAGGACCTGCTCTGGGCCTACCCGACCTGGGACGGCGGCAGCGTGAATGCGAACCGTGCAACCCTGTCGTTCCGCGCTTTCGGGCAAAGTGGCGTGACGGCGACCTTCACCTTCTGCGACGAGCGCGGCAGCCGCGCGGCGCGGGCGGTGATCATCAGCCAGACGGGCCGGCCGCGGGTATCGGATCGAAGCTCTGTCGGGCGGCGCGCTGACCTGCACATAAGTCAAATCGGCGGCCGCTCGTCGCTCCCGGACCGCCGCTCGTCGGGGCGCGATGCCGTTGCGGCGTCCCGGGGATAGTCTTGCTCGTGCGATGAAGCAAAGAAGCTCCGGATTCACGCTGATCGAGATGATGTTCACCGTCCTGATACTCGGGACGCTGCTGGTGCTCGGCGTGCCCGGCCTGCGCGACTTCTTCAGGAATTCGCGGATGACGGCCGCGGCCAACGACCTGCTCGCCGACATCAACATTGCGCGCACCGAATCGATCAAGCGGCGTGCCCCGGTCACGGTCTGCGCCAGTGCCGGTCCGCTGGCCGCGACGCCGGCCTGCGCAGCGAAGACAGCGACCTCGTTCACAGGGTGGTTCGTATTCGTCGACCACAACGGCGATCACCTGGTCAGCGGCGCAATTGCCGGGCCTCCTGCGTTTCCTGCGGACGTGATCATCCGGCGGCACGAACTCTTGCCCACCGGCACGACGGCCAAGTCGGACGCGGGTTTCATCTCCTTTGCGGATTCTGGGTTCCTCCGCTCGATTGGCGCGGATGCGAGTGCCACGCGCGTCGTGATCTGTGACGACAGGGGCAACGCCGACGTCGGCAGCGGTCGCTCCGCAGGCCGGGCCGTGACGGTCTCGCCGACCGGCCGGGCCGGCGTAACTCGCACGGTTACCGCGATTTCGGGACTTGGTGGTTGCTAGATGTCACCCACGCCTCACATTTTTCGCAAGTCCAGGGCGACGGGCTTCACGCTCGTCGAGGTCCTGATAGCGCTGGTCGTGCTCGCGGTCGGCATGCTGGGCATAGGCGCGATGCTGCTGAATGGGCTGCAGTCGAGCCGCACCGCCCTGCAGCGCACGCAGGCGGTCGCGCTTGCGTCCGACCTCGGCGATCGAATCCGCGCCAATCGTGCTGGGGGCGCCGCCTACGCGCTCACGGCCGGCACCACGCTGTCGGCGCCTGCGAAGCTGTGCGCAACAGCGTGCGCATCTGCGGAAGTGGCGGCGCTGGACCTGTATCGCTGGCAGCAGGCCGTGGTGGCGGCGCTGCCAGGCGCCCAGACGGCCGTCGTCGTGGATCCCGTTGGCGTGATCGCGTCCAACCGGTACACGATCACGATCACGTGGACCCAGTCGGGTGACACGAATGCGGCCAGTTTCGCGTTGACGGTGCAGGCATGAAACTCCTCGTGAACGAGCCGAGTCGCCCTGGCCTGCGGCATGCCGCCGGCGTCAGCCTGATCGAGCTGATGGTTGCTCTGACCATCGGCCTGGTGATGATGGGCGGTGCGGTGACGGTTTACCTGAAGGCACGCGACACCTACGCGACGTCGGAAACGACGGCCCGGCTGCAGGAAACGGGGCGCTACGCGCTCGGCATCATCGAATCCGACGTGCGCATGGCCAATTTCTGGGGCCTGAACAACCGCGCCGACTTCGTCACCGCGAACGGGTCGTCGGTCTTTCCGGTCTGCTCCACGATCACGAACTGGGCCACAGACGCGGTCAATTACATCGGCGGCAACAACAATGGTTACGCGCTGCCTTGCGCCGCGTCTGGCGGCGGCGCGAGCACGAATACCGACGTGCTCATCAGCCGGCACGCAAGCGCGACACGGCTGCCGGCTCAGGACCCGGCGACGGCGCTGCCCGCGGCGAATCTCGACCGGGTGATGATCGTCTCGAGCCGGACCGCCGGGCAGATCTTCGTGCCCAAGGACATCTCGAACAAGGTACCGAGCGGTTACGACACGGCCGACAAGGGCACGTTCCCGCTTGCAGCGGAGACGCGCCAGATGCTGACCAGCGCGTATTACGTCAGCCAGGACTCGAGCGTCGCGAACGGCTATCCGGCGCTGCGCCGCAAGGTACTCGTGGCCGGGCCAGCGATCGCGGACGAGGAAGTGATTCCCGGCGTCGAAGACCTGCAGTTCCAGATCGGTGTCGACACGACCGGCGACGCGAACGCGGACCTGTTCGTCAACCCGGGATCGGTGCCTGCCGGCGGCAACCCGGTGTCGGTCCGTGTCTGGCTGCTGATTCGTGCGCAGGACATCGACGTCGCCCACAAGGACACGCAGGCGTACACCTACGCCGACCAGAGCGTCTCGGCGCCGAATGACATGTATCGCCGCGTGCTCATTTCAAAGACGATCCAGCTCAGGAACGTACGGCCATGACCGTCGAGCTTAGAAACACGAACCGCCGCTTGACCGGAGCGAAGGCCCAGCGCGGCGCCGCGCTCGTGGTCGGCATGATGCTGTTGCTGGTGCTGACGATCCTCGGCATCACCGGCATGGTAACGGCCGCGCTCGAGTTGCAGATGTCGGGCAACGTCCAATATCAGGAACGCGCCTTCCAGGCGTCGGAGTTCGGCATCGAGCAGGCGGTGAACGCACCCGACCTGAGCACGGCATTCAGCATGTCGAGCCCCAAGGTCGTCAACGCGACGGCCGTGCCCGGCTCGACGACCGACAATTACAACTACCGGCTCTATTACGACAGCACTGCTGGCAGTACGCCGGTACCGGGCGGCGGCTACAGCCTGGGCACGGGCCTCGAGGCCTATCACTTCGTCACCGAAAGCAATGGCACCTCGGCGCGGGGCGCCCAGGACGCGCACACCCAGAGTTTCTACATTCTTGGCCCGGCTGGCGGTTGAGCCAGCGAGCTGGCGGCGGGAGCACTCTCATGATGCACAAATTCTCTGACCTGCAGTCCACCCTGGGTCGTCGATTGGTGGCCGCGACCGTCGCAGCCATCCTGGTCGGCGCGTCCGGGGGGGCCTCGGCTTCGGGCTCGTACACCGACGATACCGAGGTCTTCTTCGACCAGTCGAGCAACGCAACGACCAATCCCAACGTGCTCTTCATCCTCGACACCGGCGGTCAGATGGGCGTGACGCTGACCGGCGCGGCGAAGAACCCGGCCACCAACGCGACCAAGACGCGCATGCAGGTCGTCAAGGACGCGCTCATCACGGTGCTGAGCGACCTGAGCCAGCAGAATGTCGGTGTCAACGTCGGCCTGATGCGCCTGTCGGTCAACGGCTCGGGAGGTTCCGCGGCTGCGAAGGGCGGCATGATCGTCAAGGAGGTGGCGCCGCTCGGCACCGACCTGACGAACCTGAAGAACACACTGTGCCTGCCGACGTCGAGCGTTGCGAACCAGGACGTCATCGCCAACCCTGCCGGCTGCGACACGGCCTACCCAAACGGCAACAAGGGCGGCGGCGGCGGCAAGGCCGTGTTTGCCACGCAGGACCTGCTCGGTGACGGCTCGATCGCCGCCCCGGTAACCGAAATGTACTTCGAAGCCTACAAGTACTTTGCGGGGTCGGACGTCGTGTGGGGCGGCAGCACGGCCAATATCGGCCCCAGCTTCAAGTACCCGAGCGTCGACGCCTCGCTGACAGCGCCGGGGTCTGCGACCTACAAGAGCCCGATCACGCAAGCGTGCCAGGCCAATTTCATCATCATGCTTTCGGTCGGCATCATGGCCGAGGATAACGGCAACGATTCGGGCAACGCCCAGAAGAACATCGAGTCTCAGCCGAACATCGCGACCTACACCGGCACGGGCACCGGCCCGGTCGCCAAGGCGTACAAGGTCTGCAGCAGGAACTACCTGCCGAACACCACCACCGAAATCGACTTCACCGGCAAGAAGGTGAGCCCGTGCGCCGATGACCTCGCCTACTACATGGACCAGTACGGTGTCGGCCCCAGCAAGATTCCCGTCACTACCTACACGATCGGGTTCGACGTCAACAATGCCGCCGGCAGCGACGCCCCGAAGGCAACCGCACTGTTGCAGCTGATTGCCCGCGCAGGCGGCGGTAAATTCTTCAACGCCACTGACGAGAGCTCGCTGGTGGATGTCTTCCGCGGCATCCTCGACGAGATCGTGATCCAGAACGCGTCGTTCACGTCGCCTGCCGTCGCGGTGAACTCGTTCAACCGCACTCAGAACCTCGATACGTTGTACATGTCGGTGTTCGCGCCAAAGACCTCGATGCGCTGGCCGGGCAACGTCAAGAAGTACAAGCTCGCACCGAACGGCGACATACTGGATGCAAACGGCGACTCGGCCGTCGGCTCGAACGGCTTCTTCCGGTCGGGCAGGCGCAGCTACTGGACACCGAGCGGCACTTTCGACGGCGAGGACGTGGCCAAGGGCGGCGCTGCCTCGCAGATTCCGGCGCCCGGCTCGCGCAAGGTCTACACGAACGCTACCAGCGAAATCGCGTACGCCACGAGCGACAGTTCGCTCACATCGCGCAACTTGTCGGACCTGAAGACCACGGGTACGCCGGGGCTGACCGCGACCAAGCACAACACGCTGTTCGGCCTCTCGACGACCTGCACGCGCACTTCACCGATCGCCAGCCCCAGCTGCCCGAGTGGCGACCAGTTGATCGACTGGGCCTACGGCATGGATGTCGCCGACCTGGTTCCACGCAATGGCAATAACAACTACACCGAGGCACGCAAGGACATGGGCGACCCGCTGCACGGGCGGCCCGCGGTCGTGATCTACGGCGGCACCACTGCCACGAAGGACATCGACGACGCACGCGTCTACGCCGTGACCAACGACGGCTACCTGCACTCGTTCGACGGCAAGACCGGGGCGGAGAAATGGGCGTTCGTGCCATTCAACGAGCTGCAGCGCCTGCTGAAGGTCTACCAGAACAACACGATGAATCCCCGCGCGCCCCTCGGCCTCGATGGGACGATTCGCGTGCTGAAGATCGACAGGTGCTTCGACGGCGTCATCGAGCCGGCGAACGTCACCTGCGGCAACGACAAGGTATACCTGTTCTTCGGCATGCGGCGCGGCGGCAGCTACTACTACGCGCCTCGACGTGTCGTACAAGGATGCGCCGAAGCTGCTCTGGATGGCCGGCCCGTCCACCGACTCCACGTCGGGCCTGACCCAGCTGCCGCTGGTCGGGCAGACCTGGTCCACGCCGACTGTCACGCGCGCGACGGTGCCGGGCAAGACACAGAACGCGGACAAGTACGTGCTGGTCTTCGGCGGCGGATACGACGCGGTCATGGAGGATGGGAACGCAGCCAAGGCTTACGTCACGGATACCAAGGGCACCGCGATCTACATGGTCGACGCGGTCTCCGGAGCCCTGCTCTGGTGGGCCGGCCCGAGCAACAGCCCGAGCCTGACGCTGACCGATATGACGAACTCGATCCCTGCGGACGTCCGAGCGATCGACTTCACCAGCGACGGCCTGGTCGACGTCATGTACGCCGCCGACCTCGGCGGTCGCGTCTGGCGCTTCGACGTCGACAATTCCGCGGGCTCCACCTCGGCCTTCATCAAGGGCGGCGTCTTCGCGGACCTGGGCGGCACAGGGGCCGAGGGCGCCCGGCGGTTCTTCGTGGCGCCCGACGTCTCGTTCGTGAAGCAGGGGTCGACTACGTGGTTCAACATCGCGATCGGCTCCGGCAACCGCGAACTGCCGGTCACGGACACGACGACCGACGACAAGTTCTACAGCCTGCGCGACTACAACAAGCTCACGCCTTACAAATGGACGGCACGGACACCGGACATCCCGATCACGGACGCGGACCTGACCGACGTCACGCCGACCGCGGTCCCGACCTGCGACTTCGCCACTCCGCCGAACTGCACGACGACCTACCAGCGCGTGACCGTTGCCGCGGACGGGCCGGGCTGGAAGATCCTGCTGAACTACTTCGACGGCGAGAAAGTCATCACCGAGTCGCGGACCTTCGAGAACACCGTGTTCTTCTCGAGCTTCTACCCGAAGGTCCGCACCGGATCGGATGACACCGACAGCGACAGCTGCACGACGACGAAGGGCTACAACAACTTCTACGCGATCAGCGCGTTCGACGGCAGCCCGTGCGCATCGTGCATCGCCGGACTGGTGGCAAAGGGCAAGACGGCGATTGCCGCGGGCACCGGCGTCATCCTGAAGCAGCCGGGCATCGCGCCGGAACCGGTGTTCCTGTTCCCGACGCCGGACGGAACATCGACTACGCGCGTACCACCGGTCTGCCTGGTCGGCGCCGAGAGCTGCGGAGCCTTCTCGAGCTACGAGCCGAAGCGCACGTACTGGTGGCAGAAGGGCGCCGAATGACGATCACGGGGCCGGCAGTCTCGACTGCCGGCCCCGCTCTCACGGAGACGAAAATGAACGACGAGAGCGCGGCATTACCCTGATCGAGCTGATGATCGTGCTCATCATCGTCGCGATCCTGGCCGGCATCGCGATTCCGACGTACAGCAACTACGTGCTGCGGTCGAACCGGACGGAGGCCCGTGCGGCGCTGCTTGCGCTGGCGACCGCGCAGGAGAAGTACTACCTGCAGTGCAACACCTATGTCGCGACGCTTGATGACACCAAGGACAACACGTGCGCGCAACCGGCGTCGCTGCCAGCCTGAAGTTTCCAGCGACCAGCGAACGGGGCTTGTACACCATTGCCGTGTCCGCAGCCGATGCAGCAACGCTGGACCGCCACCGCGACGGCGGTCTCCACCGGCCGCCAGCAACACGACACCAAGTGCCGCACGTTCCAGCTCACCAGCGCCGGCGTGAAGACCGCGAAGAACTCGAGCAACGCCGCGAACGACGCCGAATGCTGGGGCAAGTAGCCCAGCCCTACTTCGGCTGACCGACCCGCAACTCCCGAGGCAGCGCGAACACGACGTTCTCCGCGCGCCCGACGATCTCCTCCGCGCCCTGCCCGCCCCACTCCCTGAGCCGCGCCACGACGCGCTGCACGAGCAGCTCGGGCGCCGAGGCGCCGGCCGTCACGCCGACGACCTGCTTGCCGTCGAACCAGTCGCGCTCGAGGTCCTCGGGACCGTCGACGAGATAGCCAGGAATCCCGGCCTTCTCCGCGATCTCCCGCAGCCGGTTCGAATTCGAGCTGGTCTGCGAACCCACGACCACGACGACGTCGCACTTCGCCACCAGCGACTTCACCGCGTCCTGCCGGTTCTGCGTCGCGTAGCAGATGTCTTCCTTGCGCGGCGTCATCAGCGTCGGGAAGCGCGCCTTGAGCGCGTCCAGCACGTCCGCGGTGTCGTCCACCGACAGCGTCGTCTGCGTCACGACGCCGACGCGCGCGGGATCGCGAACCTCGAGCGTCTCCACGTCCGAGACGTCCTCGACCAGCACGATCCGCCCGCCCTGCGTGTCGTCGAACTGGCCCATCGTGCCCTCGACCTCGGGGTGCCCCTCGTGGCCGATCAGGATCACCTCGCGGCCCTCGCGCGCGAAGCGCGAGACTTCCATGTGCACCTTGGTCACCAGCGGGCAGGTGGCGTCGAACACGCGCAGGCCACGCCGCCGCGCCTCGGCCTGCACGGCCTTCGAGACGCCGTGCGCGCTGAAGATCACCGTGGCGTCGTCCGGCACCTCGTCGAGTTCCTCGACGAACACGGCCCCCATCGACCGCAGCCGATCGACCACGAACCGGTTGTGCACGACCTCGTGACGCACGTAGATCGGCGCACCGAAGAGCTCAATCGCGCGCTCGACGATGTCGATTGCCCGGTCGACGCCGGCGCAGAAGCCGCGCGGATTCGCGAGCAGGATCTTCACGCCGGCCGCTTCTCGCGGAACGCGTCGAAGATCAGCAGCGCCGCCCCGATCGTGATGGCACTGTCCGCGATGTTGAACGCAGGGAAGTACGCCGCGCCCCAGTGCGCGTGGATGAAGTCCACGACGTAGCCGAGCCGCACGCGGTCGATGACGTTGCCGATCGCGCCGCCGAGGATCAGCGCCAGCGCCATCGGCAGCAGCTTGTCGCCGCGCGGCGAGCGCCACATCCAGATGATCAGCATTGCGCTGACCACGAGCCCGAGCGTGACGAAGAACGGCCGCTGCCAGCCGGACGCGTTCGCCAGCATGCTGAACGCGGCGCCCGTGTTGTGCAGCAGCGTGAAGTCGAGCACCGGCAGCACCTCGACGCGCTCGTAGAGCTCGAAGAAGCGCACCACCAGGAACTTGGTCGCCTGGTCGAGCCCGATCACCGCGAGCGACAGCCACAGCCACGCCGCGGGGTGGGTACGCTGCATCATCGGGGGCACCGGCACGGTCAGCGGAACGGGTTGCTCTTCGGTCGTCATCTACGCGAACCGCCGTGTTTCGCCGGGGCCTTCGATGTTCGACACGCAGCGGGAACAAAGTTCCGGATGCGCCGCCACGGAGCCCACGTCGTCCCGCTTGTGCCAGCAGCGTACGCACTTGGCCGCGCCGGACGCGTGCACGTGCAGCCACAACGCCGGCTTGCCGTCTCCCTCCACGGCCACGGCTGCCTCGGGCTTCGCCTCCACCGGGTGCACGTGCGCCTCGGACGTGATCAGCACGAACCGCAACTCCTCGCCGAGCGCTTCGAGCGCCACCCGAATCTCGGGTGCGGCATAGATCTCGACGATCGCGTCGAGCGGCGCGCCGATCGAGCCTGCGATCCGCAGCCGCTCGAGCTCGCGCAGCACCGCGCCGCGCACCTCGAGCACCTTGGCCCAGTCGATCGCCGTCGCGCCTGCCGGCGCGGTGGGCAACGCCGCCCACGTCGACAGGAACACCGACTCCGGCCTCGATCCGGGCATGAACCGCCAGATCTCCTCGGCCGTGAACGACAGGATCGGCGCGAGCCAGCGGACCATCGCCTCGGCGATCCAGTACATCGCCGTCTGCGCCGAGCGGCGCGGCACGCCCTTCGCCGGAGTCGTGTACAGCCGGTCCTTGATGACGTCGAGGTAGAACCCGCCCATGTCCACCACGCAGAAGTTGTGGACCTTCTGGTAGATCAGGTGGAAATCGTAGTTGCGGTAGGCCTCGATCACCTCGTTCTGCACCGTGCGCGCGCGGTCGAGCGCCCAGCGGTCGAGCGCAAGCATGTCCGCCGCCGGCACGGCGTCGGTCGCGGGATCGAAGCCCGCACAGGTTGCCGAGCAGGAAGCGCACGGTATTGCGGATGCGGCGGTACGAGTCCGACATCCGCTTCAGGATCTCGTCCGACACGCTGATCTCGTTCGCGTAGTCGGTCGAGGCGACCCAGAGCCTGAGCACGTCGGCGCCGAGCGTGCTCACCACCTTCTGCGGCAGCACCACGTTGCCGAGCGACTTCGACATCTTGCGGCCCTTGTCGTCCACGGTGAACCCGTGGGTGAGCACGCCCTTGTACGGCGCGTGGCCCTTCTGCGCGACCGACGTGAGCAGCGACGAATGGAACCAGCCGCGATGCTGGTCGGAGCCTTCGAGGTACAGATCGGCGGGCGACAGGATCTCGGGGCGCATCCGCGTGACGCAGTGATGCGATACGCCCGAGTCGACCCACACGTCCATGATGTCCGTGGCCTTCTCGTAGAGGTCCGCCTCGTCGCCCAGCAATGCCTTCGGATCGAGGTCGAACCACGCGTCGATGCCGTCCTTCTCGACGAGCGCCGCGACGCGATCGACCAGCGCCGGCGTGTCCGGGTGCAGCTCGCCAGTCTCCTTGTTCGTGAACAGCGCGAGCGGCACGCCCCAGGTGCGCTGGCGCGAGATGCACCAGTCGGGCCGGCCTTCGATCATGCTGTAGATGCGCTGCTCGCCCCAGTCCGGCGTCCACTCGACCTTGCCGATCTCCTCGAGCGCGGCCTTGCGCAGGCCCGCCTGCTCCATGCTGATGAACCACTGCGGCGTCGCGCGGAAGATCACCGGCGTCTTGTGACGCCAGCAGTGCGGATAGCTGTGGCGGAACGGCTCGTGATGCAGCAACGCGCCGCGCTCGCCGAGCACCTCGACCACGTGCTTGTTCGCGTCGAACACTTTCTCGCCCGCGAAGATCGGCGTCGCCGGCAGGAAGCGCCCGTCGCCGCCGACCGGGTTGTCGACCGGCAGGTCGTACTGGCGGCCGATCACGAAGTCTTCCTGGCCGTGGCCGGGCGCCGTGTGCACCGCGCCCGTGCCGCTGTCGAGAGTGACGTGCTCGCCCAGGATCGTCGGAACGTTGCGGTCATAGAACGGATGCCGCAGCGACAGGCAGCTCGAGCGCAGAGCCCTTGACGCGGGCGATTTCACGCGACGAAGCCACTCCCGCGCGCTTCAGCACGGACGGCGCGAGCTCGGACGCGAGCAGCAGCAACTCCTCGCCCGCCTCGCCTTCGACGGCGAGCAGCGAGTAGTCGAACTCCGGATGCACCGCGACGGCCTGGTTGGCCGGCAGCGTCCACGGCGTGGTCGTCCAGATCACGATGCTCGCGCGACCCGCGGGCAGGCTCGCGACTCCGAGCCGCTTCGCGAGATCGTCGCGATCGACGACCTCGAACCGTACGTCGATCGACGGCGACGTGCGCTCGTCGTACTCGACCTCGGCCTCGGCCAGCGCCGAGCGGCAGTCGAGGCACCAGTGCACGGGCTTGTAGCCCTTGTACAGGTGGCCGTTGCGGATGATCTGCGCGAACGCGCGCAACTGCTCGGCCTCGTAGCGAGGCGCGAGCGTCAGGTAGGGATTCGCCCAGTCGCCCATCACGCCGAGCCGCACGAAATCCTTGCGCTGCACGTCCACCTGCTCGAGCGCGAACTCGCGGCAGGCCTGGCGGAACGCCTTCGCGTCGAGCACCTTCGCTTCGCGGCCGCGCGTCTTCTCGACCTGGTGCTCGATCGGCAGCCCGTGGCAGTCCCAGCCCGGCACGTAGGGCGCGTCGAAGCCGTCCAGCGTGCGCGCCTTGACGATGATGTCCTTCAGGACCTTGTTGACCGCGTGGCCGATGTGGATCGCGCCGTTCGCGTACGGCGGGCCGTCGTGCAGGATGAACTTGGGACGGTCGGCGGCGACTGCGCGCAGCTTCTCGTAGACGCGATGCTCCTCCCACCAGGCGAGCATCTCGGGCTCGCGGCGCGCGAGGTCGCCCTTCATCGGGAAGGCGGTCTCGGGGAGGTTGACGGTGTGCTTGTAGTCGGCCATCCGGAAAGGGGTAGTGATCAGGGAATCGTGGGTAGTGAACAGGGAATTTTGCAGGAATCAGCCGCTTCTCCACAGAAATACGCCGGCCGGCGCGGCCGGTCAGATCCCGAGCACCGCCCGCGCCTGTGCCGCGTCCCTGTGCATCTGTGCCACGAGCGCGTCCAGCGACTCGAAACGCTTCTCGTCGCGCAGCCGCTGCACGAAGTCCACGTCGAGGTACCTGCCGTAGAGGTCGCCGTCGAAGTCGAATACGTGCACCTCCAGCAGCGGGTCGGTGCCATTGATCGTCGGGCGCGTTCCCAGGCTCACGACCGCCGGATGGTTCACGAGCCCGGCCCCGCTCACTCGCACGGCGAAAATGCCCCATAACGGCACCACCTTGCGATGGAGCGCGAGGTTCGCGGTGGGATAGCCGAGCTTGCGCCCGAGCTGCTGCCCGCGCCGGACGCGGCCGGCCATCCGATATGGACGGCCGAGCAGCTGTTCCGCGCGCACGAGGTCGCCGCGGCCCAGGGCCTCGCGCACCAGCGAGCTCGAGACGCGCTCGCCGTCGACGAGGAACTGGCCGACTTCCTGCACCTCGAACCCATGTAGTGCGCCGGCATCGCGCAGTGTCGTCACGGTGCCTTCGCGCCGCCGGGCGAAATGGAAATCGTGGCCCACCACCATGTGACGCGTGCCGAGGCCCTGCACCAGCAGCCGGTCGACGAACTCCTGCGCGCCCATGCCCTGCATGCGCTTGTCGAAGCGCAGCACCACCATGCGATCCACGCCGTACAGCGGCAGCGCCTCGACCTTCTCGCGCAGCCGCATCAGCCGCGATGGCGCCGCGTCGCCTTCGAAGAATTCGCGCGGCGTGGGCTCGAACGTGACGACGGTCGCGGGCAACCCGAGTCGCTGCGCGTGCTCGCGCACGGCGGCGAGCATGTGCTGGTGGCCGCGATGCACGCCGTCGTAGTTGCCGATGGTCACGACGCTGCCGCGATGGCGATCGCGCAGGTTGTGCAGTCCTCGTACGAGTTCCATCGGTCCGTCCGCGGCTCAGCCCGACGGACTCGGCGCATCCGGACGCGCAGGCGGCCGCGGCGGCGCCTGCACTCGCAGGTGTCGCACGCGCATGCCAAGCAGGTACAACGTGCCGAAATAGAGCGCCGCGCCGCCGACGACGAGCACGGTCATCCACCCGACGCGGTGCCACGTGTTCATGTCGATCCAGCGCTGCGTGTCGCCCGCCGACGAACCACAGGAACGCGACCATCACCACGTTGCGCGGCCACCACCTGCCAGAGCATCCGGCTGAAGCCCGGCCCGTGCTTCAGCACGCCCTGGCGCTTCAGGCCGCGATACAGCATCGTCGAGTTGTACCAGGCGCCGATGCCGTTGTTCAGCGCGAGCAGCGCATGCAGTCCGGGACGGTCGTGCATCAGCGCGAGCGGCAGCACGATCGCGAGGTTGAGGCCCATGTTCACGGCGAGCGCCTGGATGCCGATCCGCACCGGCGTACGAGTGTCCTGGCGCGCGAAGTAGCCGGGCGCGAGCACCTTCACCATGCTGAATGCGAGCAGCCCGGTCGCATAGGCCATCAGCGCGAGGCTCGACATGCGCACGTCGTGCTCGTCGAACTTGCCGTAATGGAAGATCGCGACCGTCAGCGGCCCGGCCAGCACGACCAGCGCCAGCGTCGCCGGCAGCACGACGATTACCGTGAGACGCACCGCCCAGTCGAGCGTCGCGTTGAATCGCTCGACCGACTGGCCGGCGTGGTGCGCCGCCAGCCCGGGCAGGATCACGGTGGCGAGCGCCACGCTGAACACGCCGAGCGGGAACTCCATCAGGCGGTCGGCATAGTAGAGCCACGCGATGCTGCCGGTCGCCAGGAACGAGGCGATCAGCGTGTCGAGCAGCAGCGCGACCTGCGACACCGACGAGCCGAAGATCGCAGGCAGCATCAGCCGGCCGATCTTCTTCACGCCCTCGTGGCTCCAGTTCCAGCGCGGGCGGCGCAGCAGGCCGAGCTTCAGCATGAACGGGATCTGGAACGCGAGCTGCACGAGGCCCGCGACGAAGACGCCGATCGACAGCACCACGCCGGGCCGCTCGAACCGCGGCGCGATCCATGCCGCGAACACGATCATCACCAGGTTCATCAGCGTGGACGTGGTCGCCGGCACGGCGAAGCGCTGGTAGCTGTTCAGCACGCCCGCTGCGAGCGCCGCGAGCGAGATGAACAGCAGGTACGGGAACGTCCAGCGCAGCATCTCGACCGTGAGGTCGAACTTGCCCGCATCCTCGCGGAAGCCGGGCGCGAACAGCAGCACCAGCAGCGGGCGCCGCGACGATGCCCATCACCGTCACGAGCGACAGGAACCACGCGAGCGTCCCCATCGCGCCGTCCACCAGCTCGCGCACCTCGTCGTGCGGGCGCTGCACCTTGTACTCGGAGACCACCGGCACGAACGCCTGCGAGAACGCGCCCTCGGCGAACAGCCGCCGCATGAAGTTCGGGATCTTGAACGCGACCAGGAACGCGTCCATCAGCACGCCCGCGCCGAACATCCGCGAATAGACCATGTCCCGCAGCAGGCCGGTCACCCGGGAGATCAGCGTGAAGGCGCCGACGATGCTGGTGCTGCGGAAGAAAGCCGCCGCTCAAGCGGGGGCCTCTGCGGTCGTCGCGGTCAGGTGAGCCGGGGGCAGGGACATGCGGGGCGAACTATAGCTGGGGAAAATAGGTGCCGGGACATCGATTTCTCGGCCGATAAATCGGTGCCTGGCACCTATTTTCCCTTGACCTTGCCCCCGCTCGCCGCCAAAATACGCGGCTCTTTGACTGACCGCGCCGGCCCTGAGCCGGCCCGCAGGAGACCGATTCCGTGGCGAACATCAAGTCCGCAGAAAAGCGCGCCAAGCAGGCCGTCAAGCGTCGCGCCCACAACATGGCTGCCCGCTCGCGGTTGCGCGGCTCCATCAAGAAGGTGCTGAACGCCGTCGGCGCCGGCGACAAGGCCGAGGCCGCCGCCGCGCTCAAGGCTGCCCAGCCCGTGATCGACACGATGGTCAGCAAGGGCATCATCCACGCGAACAAGGCTGCGCGTCACAAGCGCGAGCTGAACGCCAAGGTGAAGGCGCTCGCGGCCAAGTAAGCCGCCCCGCCCGATCGATTGGAAAAAGCCGGCCTCGCGCCGGCTTTTTCATTCCGGGGCCGGCTCCCGGTCCGGGCCCTGCTCTTCCCGGATCTCGTCGAGCCGACGCATCACGGCCTGGCACAGTTCCTTCGTGCCGAACCGCGTGGCCCCCGAAATCCTGAACACGGGGCCCTTCCAGCGCAGCCGCCGCACGATCTCCTTGCAGCGCTTCTCGGCCTCCTCGGCCGTCATCAGGTCGAGCTTGTTCAGCACCAGCCAGCGCTCGCGGCCCGCGAGCTCCGGGCTGAACTTCTTCAGTTCCGCGGCGATCGAGCGCGCGTCCTGCACCGGATCCGCGTCGGGATCGGGCGGCGCGATGTCCACGAGGTGCAGCAGCAGCCGCGTGCGCTGCAGGTGCTTCAGGAACCGGATGCCGAGCCCCGCACCTTCCGCGGCGCCCTCGATCACGCCCGGGATGTCGGCCATCACGAAGCTCTTGTGCTCGCCCACGTACACGACGCCCAGGTTCGGGTGCAGCGTCGTGAACGGATAATCGGCGATCCTCGGGCGGGCCGCCGACACGACGCTGATCAGCGTGGACTTGCCGGCATTCGGCAGGCCGAGCAGGCCGACGTCCGCGATCAGCTTCAGCTCGAGCCTGAGCTCGCGCTTCTCGCCGGCAACGCCCGACGTGGCCCGGCGCGGCGAGCGGTTCGTGCTGCTCTTGAAATGCTGGTTGCCGAGGCCACCCTTGCCGCCCCGCGCGACGAGCACGCGCTCACCGCCGTGCGTGAGATCCCCGAGCGTCTCCTCGGTGTCGACGTCGTAGATCACCGTGCCGACCGGCACCACGACCTCGAGGTCCGCCGCCACCCTTGCCGCTGCAGTCCGCACTGCCGCCCGGCTCGCCGTTATCGGCCTTGAACGTGCGCCGGTAGCGGAAGTCAGCGAGCGTATTCAGGCCCGGGTCCGCGACCAGGTAGATGCTGCCGCCCGAGCCCCCGTCCCCACCGTCCGGGCCGCCGAACGGGATGAACTTCTCGCGGCGAAAGCTGACCATGCCGCGGCCGCCGTTGCCGGCGTGGACCTTGATCGTGGCTTCGTCGACGAATTTCATGACGGAAATCGGGTAGTGAGCGGGGACGGGGATAGTGAAGAACAAGGAGCCCCGGAAAAGCAAAGGCCCCGGGGGTGCCGGGGCCTTGCGTTCAGCCGGAGATGCCCCGGCTCAGTTCGTGGCCGGCTCGACGCTGACGTGCACGCGCTGGTCCACGCCCTTGCGCTTGAACTGCACGGTGCCGCTCGACAGCGCGAACAGCGTGTGGTCCGTGCCGACGCCGACGTTGTCGCCCGCGCGGTACTGCGTGCCACGCTGGCGGACGAGGATGTTGCCCGCAAGCACGCGCTGGCCGCCGAACTTCTTCAGGCCCAGTCGCTTGCTCTCTGACTCGCGGCCGTTCTTGGTACTGCCGCCTGCCTTTTTATGTGCCATGGCTTTGCTCCTTCAGGCCCGGCGCTCAGCCGGAGATGCCCGTGATCTTGACTTCGGTGTACTGCTGGCGATGGGTGCCCTGCCGCAGGTAGTGCTTGCGGCGGCGGAACTTGACGATCCGCTTCTTGTCGCCCTTGCCGTGCGCCTGCACCGTGCCGGTGACCGTGCTGCCCGCGACATAGGGCGCGCCGACCTTGACGTCCGCACCCTTGCCCACGACCAGTACCTTGTCGAACATGACGGCCGCGCCAGGCTCGCCCTCGAGCTTTTCCAACCGCACCACGTCGCCTTCGGCGACGCGATACTGCTTGCCGCCCGTCGCAATGACCGCGTACATATCCTTGAATACTCCACTGGGGCCGGGGACACGCCCCGGCAGAAAGACGCGGAAGTTTACGGGTCCGGGCCGCCCGAATCAAGCGCTTAGGGTCAATCCGGCATTCCCTCCCCTGCGCCCGCCGGGTACCATGCGCCGACGATTTTCTGGGGTGGCCGTGGCGGGAATGCAACTAGAACGAATCAGGGAGCCGGTGGCGGACGACCTCCGCCGGATCGACCGGGTCATCGTCGAGCGCCTCGCGAGCGACGTGGTGCTCGTGAACCAGGTGTCCCAGTACATCATCGGGGCCGGCGGCAAGCGCCTGCGCCCGCTCAGCGTCGTGCTCGCGGCACGGGCCTGCGGCTACCGGGGCGACAAGCACGTCGACGCCGCCGCGATCATCGAGTTCATCCACACCGCCACGCTGCTGCACGACGACGTCGTGGACAGCTCGGACATGCGCCGCGGCCGCGACACTGCGAATCACGTGTTCGGCAACGAGGCCAGCGTGCTGGTCGGCGATTACCTGTATTCGCGCGCGTTCCAGATGATGGTCGGGCTCGGCAACCTGCGCATCCAGGAAGTCATGGCCAACGCGACCAACACCATCGCCGAGGGCGAGGTGCTGCAGCTGATGAACGCGCACGACCCGGACACCACCGAGCAGCGCTACCTCGACGTCATCTATCGCAAGACGGCCAAGCTGTTCGAGGCCGGCGCGCAGGTGGCGGCGATCCTGAGCGGGGCGCCGCCCGAGGTCGAGCAGGCGATGGTCGCCTACGGCCGGCACCTCGGGACCGCGTTCCAGCTGGTGGACGACTCGCTCGACTACAGCTCGAACGGCGCCGAGCTCGGCAAGAACGTCGGCGACGACCTCGCCGAGGGCAAGCCGACGCTGCCGCTGATCTACGCGATGGCCCACTCCTCCGTCGACGACACGGCCCGGCTGCGGGTCGCGGTCGAGAACGGCGGGCTCGACGAACTCGAGGCCGTCACGCGGGCGATTGAATCGTCGGGGGGCCTTGAGTACACTGCTCGGCTCGCGCGGCGCGAGGCGGACCTCGCCATCGACGCCCTTGGCCGGCTACCCGAGTCGGCATTCGTGGGCTCGCTGCGCGCACTGGCGGATTTCGCGGTCGGTCGTTCGTACTGATCCGGATCCGGCGAAACGGCGACGGGATGTAGCTCAGCCTGGTAGAGCACTACGTTCGGGACGTAGGAGTCGAAGGTTCAAATCCTTTCATCCCGACCACTTCGCCGGCGGCACGGCCCGATCCCTGAGGCCATGCCCGCGGCGGCGGGATACAACCTCACTTACCTGCGGCGACACCTTGCTGCAGCTCTGCATCACCTGGTCGATGTTGAAACTCGCCGACTTCTGCCGCTGCGGGAACTCCCTGAACGACTGCAGGAAGTACCCGACGAGCGCCTGCATCGGCACGAAGGCCCACGTCTTGTCCGCCATCCAGCGGAAAGCCATCGGCGACTCGGCGAAGTTCACGTGTGCCTCGAACGGGTCCTTGCGCAGGTTGACGATCCGCGGGAAGGCCAGCGGAGCGGGGGGCCGCCGTACAGCCAGTCGCCCGGCTGTGCGAACGTGGCCTTCCAGTCGCGGACGCGCACGGCGTTCAAGTTGCCGTTGTCGTCGAAGTAGAAGATCTCTTGCCGCTTGCCGGGTTCCTTGCCGGCGAGCAGTTCGCGCTGGTCGTAGCCGTCGAGGTGCACCTTGAAGGTCTTGCCGTTGGCAACGTGTCCTTCTGCAGTTTCTCCTTGACGTCGGGCTCGCCGGCGGCCGCCAGCAGCGTCACCGCCCAGTCCTCGTGCGAGAAGATGCCGTTCACACCGAGCCGGGCTTGACCACGCCCGGCCAGCGCACCACGCATGGCACGCGCATGCCGCCTTCCCAGGTGCCGCCCTTCTCGCCGCGGAACGGTGATTCGCCGCCATCCGGCCACGTGAACTTCTCGGGGCCGTTATCGGTCGAGAACACGACGATGGTGTTGTCGGCCATGCCGAGCTCTTCGAGCTTCGCGAGCAGTTCGCCGACGATGTCGTCGAGCTGCTGCATGCCGTCGGCATACAGGCCGTAGCCAGTCCGATTCTCGTACTTCGGGCCAGCCGCGTCCAGAGTGCATGCGCGTGGTGTTGTGCCAGATGAAGAACGGCTTGCCCGCCTTGACGGCGCGCTCCATGAAGTCGAGCGAACCGGCCAGGAATTCCTCGTCCACGGTTTCCATTCGCTTGCGCGTGACCGGGCCCGTGTCCTCGATCACCTGCCTGCCGACCCGGCCGAAGCGCGGGTCGACCGTCGGGTCATCTGTGTCGCTGGCCTTGCAGCGCAGCGCGCCGCGCGGGCCGAAGCGCTGCTTGAACCGCGGGTCCTTCGGATACTGCGGATCCTCGGGCTCCTCCTCGGCGTTCAGGTGATACAGGTTGCCGAAGAACTCGTCGAAGCCGTGCACGGTGGGCAGGTACTCGTTGCGGTCACCGAGATGGTTCTTGCCGAACTGGCCGGTGACGTAGCCGTGGTTCTTCAGCAGGTCGGCGATGGTCGGGTCTTCCGGCCGCAGGCCCGAGCTCGGCGCCGGGCAGCCCGACTTTCAGCAGTCCCGTGCGGAACGGGTGCTGTCCCGTGATGAACGCGGCCCGCCCCGCCGTGCAGCTCTGCTGGCCATAGCAGTCGGTGAAGATCGCTCCCTCCGCGGCGATGCGATCGATGTTGGGTGTCCGCCCACCCAGCGTGCCGCGGTGGTAGCAGGACAGGTTCCACAGGCCGATGTCGTCTCCCCAGATGACGAGGATGTTGGGTCGGGTCGGGTCAGCCATGTCCGCCTCCTTACGTCTCCCACGGCCGCGCGCCCGCAGTTCCTTTGCGCATAGCGGAGAGCGCCGCCGGGCGGGCGAAACCCACGGTCCTGAGATTGACCTTACACGGCCACGTTACTCCGGCCGCACGACGCGACCATTCGCAGTATGTGAAGTGCAAGCCGTGGAAAATCGCGGCCGAGGCCCATGCTAAGCTCCCGGCCGTCCGAGATCCCGAACGCGCACAAGGATTCTCATGACCGCAACCTACCAGCGCATCGTGCTCGCGAGCCGGCCCACCGGGCCCGTCACGCCGCAGAACTTCCGCCTCGAGTCCGTGCCGCTGCCCGAACCCGGCGAAGGCCAGGTGCTGATCCGCGTGCACTACCTGTCGCTCGACCCGTACATGCGCAGCCGCATGGTCGAGTCGCGCTCCTACGCCCAGCCGCAGAAACTCGATGAGACGATGATCGGCGGGACCGTCGGCGTGATCGAGGCATCGCGCAATCCGAACTTCGCGGTCGGCGACACGGTCCTCGGCACGCTGGGCTGGGCCGAATACGGGCTTGTCCGACGGGCGCGGCCTGATGAAGGTCGACACGCGCGCCGTTCCGATGTCCGCGTACCTCGGCACCGTCGGCATGCCGGGCGTGACGGCCTGGTACGGCCTCAATCGAATCTGTGCGCCGAAGCCGGGCGAGACGGTGCTGGTGTCTGCGGCGAGCGGCGCAGTGGGCAGCGTCGTCGGCCAGCTCGCGAAGCAAGCGGGTTGCCGCGCCGTCGGCATTGCCGGTGGACCGGACAAGTGCAGCTACGTCACCGGGGAACTCGGTTTCGACGCCTGCATCGATCACCGCGAACACACGGACGTCGCTTCGATGGCGCGCGCGATCAGGGCCGCGGCACCGAACGGCGTCGACTGCGTGTTCGAGAACGTTGGTGGCGTGTGCCTGGACGGTGCGCTCGCATGCATGAACGCGTTCGGGCGCGTCGCCGTGTGCGGGCTGATCGCGGGTTACGACGGCGTGCCGATCCCGATCCAGAACGTCTTCGCGCTGGTCGCGATGCGGCTCAAGCTGCAGGGCTTCATCGTCAGCGACCACCTCGACGTGTGGCCCCAGGCGCTCGCCGAACTCGGGCGTGGTGTCGCCGAGGGCAGGCTGAAGTACCGCGAGTCGGTGGCACAGGGTCTCGCCGCCGCGCCGGAGGCGTTCATCGGCATGCTGGCGGGCCGGAACTTCGGCAAGCAGATCGTGAAGCTCGCCTGATGCATGCTGCCGCGACGGTGCTGCTGCTCCGCGAGCGGGAGTCGACGCTCGAGGTGCTGATGATGCGGCGGGGCTCGACCCTGTCGTTCATGGCCGGCATGTGGGTCTTCCCCGGAGGCCGGGTCGAGGTCGCGGACCGGTCGCCCGAGGCGTTGGCCCGGCTGCATCCTGCAGGCCTGGAGCGCTGTACCGGGCGTCTGCAATCGATGCAGGGCGAACATCTCGACCACGATTCGGCGATCGGCATGCACGTCGCCGCCTGCCGCGAGGCGTTCGAGGAAGCGGGCGTGCTGCTGGCCGTGACCGACACCGGCGCTCCGTGCGATCCCGGGCTGGTGATCCGGCTCGGCGCCGATCGCGATGCGGTCACGAAGGACGCGACTGCGTTCGTGCGCATGCTCGAGCGCGAAGGCCTGCGTCTCGACGTCGGCCAGCTCGTCTACTGGTCGCACTGGATCACGCCGTCGATCGAACCGAAGCGCTTCGACACGCGATTCTTCGTCACGGCGCTGCCGGCCGGCCAGGAAGTGAGCGCCGACCTGTCCGAGCTCACCGAGCACGCCTGGATCGAACCGGCGTCGGTCGCCGACGCGATCGAGCGCGGGGAAATCAAGGTCGTGCCGCCGACGCTGCTCACGCTCGAGGACCTGGCCGAGAGCCACTCACGCCACGGCAGCCTCGCGGCCATGCTCGAAGCCGAGCGCAATCGGGCCACGCCGCCGGTGATGCCGCGGATCGACGTGCGGCCCGACGCGGTCGACGTCGTCATGCCATGGGACCCGCGCTACCCGCAGGTCGCGGGTGAAGGCTGCGGCGAGGGGATCGATTATCCGGGCCACTTCACGCGGCGACGCTCGGCCGTCACGGTCACGTTGAAGCGCGAGGTGCGCCAGTAACGCAAAGGCCCCGGGTCCCGAGGGGCCCGAGGCCTTGCGCGCCGTCCTGCAGACGGCCGGCTGGATCGGTGCGAATTACTTCGACTGGCCGGGGACCACGTTCTCGACGGCGTTCTCGACTGCGTCGCTCGCCTTCTTGAACAGGTCCATCGCCTGGTCCATGACGTTCGCCGCGCCTTTCTCGGCGGAGTCCTGGGCCTTTGAAACGGCCGCCTCGGCCTGCTTCACGGTCGCAGTCGCCTGCTTCTTCACCGCATTCACGGTCTTCGTGAACTGGCTCTCGGCCTGCTTGGTCGTCTTCACGACCTGCTTCTCGGCCTTGGCCATGGCCTTCTCGGCCTTCGCGACCGCCTTCTGCGCCTTCGGCGGCAGCTTCTTCACCGCCTCTCTTCATCGCGGCCTGCGCCTTCTTCGGGGCCTTGCGGACGGCTGCCCGCACTGCGGCCGCCTGCTTGCGCGCGCGAACCGGGGCCTTCTTGACCGCCCGGCGGATGGCGAGCTTCGCCTTCGCGACGCGCGTCTTGGCCTTGACCGTCGTCTTGCGCTTGGCCTTGGCCTTCGCCTTGACCTTCGCCTTGACCTTGACCTTGCGCTTCGCCGGCGCCTCGCCCTTCGCCTTGCGCTTCAGGTCGGCGCCGTGGGCCCGCTTGTAGGTCTGGATGTCCTTGATGCGACCCTTCGAGTCGCGAACCGCGTACAGCTTCGTGCCCTTCTTGCTGCGGTGCGTGGTGCGCCGTGCCTTCTTCTTCGCTGCCATGGAGAATCCTCTCGTGTGTTCGGGGGCGCGGCGACGGCCGTGCATGCCCGTGCTCGCATCGGACGCTAGTGCAGCGTCACAGCGGAGTCAACAAGGGAAACGTGCAGTCAGCCCGATCCCTGGATGCCCTGCGAGATGCCGTTCACCGATGCGACCAGTGCCTCGAAGATCTCGCGGTCCTGGCGGTCGCCCTCGCGCCAGCGACGCAGCAGGTCCACCTGCGTCAGGTGGATCGGGTCGACGTAGGGATTTCGCAGCCGGATCGACCGCTGCAGCGTGGGCTCGGAGTCGAGCAGCCGGGCGCACCCCTTGATCGCAAGCAGACGCTCGCAGCAACGCTGGAATTCGGCCTCGATCGCGGTGCCGAACCGGGCGCACTCGGGCCGCGCCAGCTGGTCATAGAACGCCGCGATGCCCATGTCCGCCTTCGCGAGCGTCACCTCGATGTCGTCCAGCATCGCCTCGAAGAACGGCCAGCCGCCGTACATCTCGCCGAGGACCTCCGTGCCGAACTGCGCGACGACGGCGTCGAGCCCGGTGCCGCTGCCGAACCAGCCCGGCAGCATGTGCCGGCTCTGGGACCAGGCAAAGATCCACGGGATGGCGCGCAGCGACTCGATGTCCCCGCCGTCGGAGCGCGCGACGGGCCGCGAGCCGATCTGCATCCGCTCGATCACGTCCACCGGCGTCGCCGACCTGAAGAACTCCACGAATACCGGATCCTCGTGGACCATGGCCCGGTACGCGCGCTGGCTTGCGCGGCCGAGCACGGCCATGACCTCGCGCCAGCGGGGGTCGACGTGCTCGGGGCCGTGCACCCCGGCCGAGGCCAGCGTCACGGCGCTGACGGTCTGCTCGAAGCTCCGCAGCGCGATGGGCCGCAGCCCGTAGCGCTCGTTGATGCTCTCGCCCTGCACGGTCACGCGGAGCGTGCCGCGCACCGATCCGGGCGGCATGCTGCGCACCAGCGCCTCGGTCCGGCTGCTGCCGCGATGGATCGTGCCGCCGCGCCCGTGGAACACGATCAGCTGCACGCCCGCCGCGTCGCAGGCCTGCACCATCGCCTCCTCCGCTGTCCGCAGCAGCCAGCGCGACGCGATCATGCCCGCCGACTTGTTGCTGTCCGAGTAACCGATCATCACGGCCTGGCGATTGCCGAGCGCGGCCACGTGCTCCCGGTAGGCCGGCACCGCGAGCAGCCGCGCGATGATGTCGCCCGCCTGCTCCAGCGCCACCGCGGATTCGAACAGCGGCGCCACGTCGATCGGCACCTGCATGCCCTGGCCGTCGGTCATGCCGGCCCAGCGCGCGAGCAGCAGCACCGACAGCACGTCGTCGACGTCCCGGGCCTGGCTCACGACATAGGTGCCGATCGCGGCCGCGCCGAAGCGATGCCGGCAGTAATCCATCGCCTCGAAGACCCAGAGCGCACGCTTGCCCGCCGGCCCGGGATCATCCGAGGGCGATTCGTCGTCGGCAATCGCCGCGCCGAGCCGGTCCGCCCGTTCCGCCGCGGTTCGCGAGTTCCACTGCGGATCGCCCAGCCCGCGCCCGACGATGTCGCGGTGAACTTCCGCGTTCTGCCGGACGTCGAGCGTGGCCAGGTGGAACCCGAAAGTCCGCACCCGGCGCAGCATGCGTCGCACGTGAAACAGGCCGGCACTGTGCCCGCGGTGGTCGGACAGGCTCTGTGCGATCAGTTCCAGGTCGTCGATCAGCTGCTCGACGCGTTCGTACTGGCCCGAGCGACCGTCGTAGGTGGCCCGCAGTCGCTCGGAGATCTGCCCGAGGAACACGCGGTAAGGCATCCGGTCGTGGCTCGCCGGAGTGGTCGCGCGGGCACCGGGCACCAGGCTGCGGTAGGCCTCGATCCTCGCATCGATCTTCGGCGAGACGGCCACGCGGCTCTCGCTCTGGCTCAGCTTTTCCGCCAGCGCCTGGGACTCGAGGTAGTAGCGGTTCACGATCAGCTTCTGGTGCCGGCTGCAGCTCTCGCGAATGGTCTTGGCGTGCACGTCCGGGTGGCCGTCCATGTCACCGCCGACCCACGAGCCGAAATGCAGCAGCTCGGCGACCCGCATCGCCGCCGCCTGCTCCCCGAATACCGACTTCAGCGCGACCTCGATCTCTTCATAGAACGCCGGGATGACCTCGTAGATCACCTCGACCAGGAAGAACAGCACGTGCTCGCGCTCGTCCGCGACCGTGAGCCGCTCGCGCGAGTTGTCGGCGGTCTGCCAGCCCGTGGTGAGCTCGGTGCGCACGCGCTCGACGGTCGCGCGGCGTTCGGCGGGCGTCAGCGTCGGGTCGAGCCTGCCGATCAGCAGTCGCGCGATGCGCTGCTGCTGGCGAAGCAGCGTGCGCCGGGTGGACTCGGTCGGGTGTGCCGTGAAGACCGGCTCGATGCTCACCTGCCCGAGCAGCGCCACGACCTGGGGCAGGTCGAAGCCACGCGAGCGCAGCCGCGCGAAGCACTCCTCGAGCCCGCCCGGCTGCGGCGTGCTGCTGTCGTTCATGTACTGCCGGCGCCGGCGCACGCGGTGCACCTTCTCCGCCGTGTTCACCATCTGGAACCACGCCGAGAACGCGCGGATCAGCTCGCGGGCCTCGGCAGGCGGCCGCCCCTGCGTGCGCACGACGAGCTGCACGCAATCGTCGGCGTCCCCCTGGCGGCGTCCGATCGCGGCCTGCCGGTCACCCTCGACGGCAGCGAAGACCTGCTCGCCGCACTGGTCCTTGATGACCTCGCCCACGAGCTGGCCGAGCGCATGCACGTCGTCGCGCAGCGCCGCGTCCTTGATCGGGAAAAATATGCCTTTGCGGGCCATGGCCGCCGGGCCGCGGGTGGTGAACGCCTGAATCGCTTGTTCTGGACGCTGCGCATGCTACCAGACAGCCGGCCTGGCTCGTTGTTGCCGCTCGGCAACAGTGGGCACATTGTCCGCATCTGGTCGCGCTGCTATACAAGCGGCGTGACCGCCGCCCTGCCCCTGTCCGGCATCCGCGTCCTGACGTTCGAGAACTTCGGCGCCGGCCCGTACGGCTCGATGTATCTCGCCGACCTCGGCGCCGAGGTGATCAAGATCGAGAACCGCGACCAGGGCGGCGACGCCACGCGCGGCATGGGACCGTTCTTCCTCGGCCCGCACGACAGCCACTTCTTCCAGGCGTTCAACCTGAACAAGAAGAGCGTCACGCTGAACCTGAAGCACGCGGACGGCCAGCGTGCATTCCACCGCCTGGTGCGCACGGCCGACGTCGTGATGAACAACCTGCGCGGCGACCAGCCGGCAAAGCTCGGCCTCGACTACGCCTCGCTCGGGGACGTCAACCCGCGGATCCTGTGCGGTCACCTGTCGGCCTACGGTCGCGACAACGAGCGCCGCGGCTGGCCAGGCTACGACTACCTGATGCAGGCCGAAGCGGGTTACCTGCACCTGACCGGCGAGCCCGGCTCTCCGCCAGCGCGGATGGGACTGTCGATCGTCGACTTCATGACCGGGATCACGCTCGCGGTTGCGCTGCTGTCGGCGCTGATCGGCGTGATGAAGTCCGGGCGCGGGCGCGACGTCGACGTCTCGCTGTTCGACGTCGCGTTGCACCAGCTCACCTACCCCGGCAACTGGTACCTGAACGAAGGCCACCGCACCGAGCGGATGCCGAGGAGCTCGCATCCGTCGGCGGTTCCGGTGCAGCTGTTCCGCACCGCGGACGGCTGGCTGTTCGTGATGTGCATGACCGAGAAGTTCTGGCAGGCGCTGGTCGCGGAACTCGGCCGCGCGGATCTCGCGGCGGATCCGCGCTTTGCGACGATGGACGCGCGGCGACGCAATCGCGACGAACTCACCGGCGTGCTGGACGCGGAATTCGCGCGCTGCACGACGGCCGAGTGGCTCGAGCGGCTGCAGGGGCAACTGCCCGCTGCGCCTGTGCACGACATTGCGCAGGCCCTCGACAACCCGTACGCGCAGGCAATCGGCATGGTCCGCAAGCTGCCTCACCCGGCGCGCGAGGATTTCCGCGTGCTCGCGAACCCGATCAAGCTCGACGGCGAGCGGCTTGCGTCCCGGGTCGCGCCAGGGCTCGGCGAGCACACGGACGAGTTGCTGCGGGAAGTGGGTTACGCCGACGCCGAGATCGAAGCCTTGAGGGAAAACGGCGCGGTTTGACGCCGATCGCGCTTGTTCAGCGCACCGCCCCGGGATCCGCCGGGGTAGGGCCACATCCGCCGGTATTCTGTTAAAGTCGGCGACCTCACGAACCCCGCACAGAGAGCCAATGCAGAGATTCACCGCCCTCCTCACTCTCGTCCTCGCACTGGTGTTCAGCAGTTCGCCCGCGCTGGCGGACGACAAGACCGACAAGCGGCTCCAGGAGTCGCGCAAGGTGTTCGAGTCCTTCACGGACCTGTCCGAACAGTCGGTGCCCACCTGGATGCTGCAACGCGCCTACGGCATCGTCGTGGTGCCGCAGGTGATCAAGGGAGCCGTCTTCTTCGGCGGACGCGGCGGACGCGGCGTGATGTCGGTGCGCAACCCGGACGGCAGCTGGTCGGACCCGGTGTTCGTGACGCTCGGCGGCGGCAGCTTTGGCTTCCAGTTCGGCGTGCAGTCCTCCGACGTCGTGCTGATACTGATGTCGCGCCAGAGCGTCGAGGGCATCAGCGGCGGCAAGGTTACGCTCGGCGCAGACGCGAGCGTCGCAGCCGGGCCGCTCGGCCGCAGCGCGTCGGCCAACACCGATGCGATGCTGAAGGCGCAGGTGCTTTCCTATGCGCGCAGCGAAGGACTCTTCTTCGGCGTTGCGCTCGACGGCAGCGTGATCTCGGTGGACGACAAATCGAACGCCGCGGCATACGGCGTGCCGGACGTGTATCCATCGCAGATACTCGAAGGCAAGATCACGAACCCGCCGCAGGCCGCGGTCGATTTCAGGGCGTCGCTGACCCGCGCCACCGCGGCGGCCGATGCGGTCGGGGAAGCGCAGGCAGCAGTTCCGGCGGCCGCGGCGAAGCCCGACGCTCCCGCAGCGCCGGCCGCTCCGGCAGCCACGCCGGCTCCGAAGGACGGCGCGCGACACCAAGACCTACCCGATGGAAGATCCGCAGCCGGGCGCGCCGCCGCCGCCCTGACCGCGACCTGAGACGGGAGTCGCGATCGTGACGATCATCCGGCGCGTCCTTTTCGCACTCGTCGCGCTGGTCGCGCTGCTGCTGGTGGCAGGCCTGCTGCTGCCGGGCTCCGCTCATGTCGAGCGCTCAATCACGACGACTGCGAGTCCGGACACGGTGTACGGCATCGTGAACGGCTTCGCGCGGTTCAACGAATGGTCGCCGTGGGCCGACCTCGACCCGAAGACGCGGTATTCCTATTCCGGCCCGCCGACCGGCGTCGGCGCGAAGATGGCGTGGACCAGCGACAAGGCCGAGGTGGGCTCCGGCAGCCAGGAGATCGTCGCGGTCGAGCCCGGTCGCAGCGTGCAGACCAGGCTCGATTTCGACTCGAACGTGGCGACGTCGACGATGCGGATCGAGCCCGCAACCGGTGGCGGCAGCCGGATCACCTGGTCTTTCGACACCAGCTTCGAAGGCAACTTTGCCGGCCGCTATTTCGGTCTGCTGCTCGACCGGATGATCGGCCCCGACTACGAGAAGGGCCTCGGCCGGCTGAAGGCGCTGGCCGAGACTCCGCCCGCGTCCTGAGCAGGGTTCTCAGCGCGCCTTCTTCACCGCCTCGGCGAGACCCGTCCAGATCTCTGGATCGGCGAGCACCACGCTCAACCCGTTGATGATGAACTGCACGCCGATGCAGATCATCAGGAAGCCCATCAGCCGCGTGAGCGCGACCATGCCGGTGGCGCCGAGGATGCGATGGAACTTCTCCGCGCCGCGCAGCACGAACCAGGAAATCAGGGCCACGATCAGGATGCCTGTCGCGACGCCGAGAAAATCGGCGACGCGATCCCACCCGTGCCGCGCGCTCGCCTGCGACGACAGGCTCATCACGACCGCGAACGTGCCGGGCCCGGAGAGTCCCGGCATCGCGAGCGGCGTGAATGCGATGTCGTGCCTGATCTCGCCCGGCTTGGGCTCCTTGCGTGCTTCCTCCGCGCCGCCGGGAAACAGCATGCCGAAGCCGAGGAACGCGACGATCATGCCGCCCGCGATCCGCATGCCCGGGATCGAGATGCCGAAGAAGCTCATGATCAGGCTGCCGGCGACCAGGAAGCTCGACATCAGCACGAACGTGTACGTGCAGGCGCGCCGGACCTGCCGCAGGCGCTCCTGTTCCGGCAGGTGCGCTGCGACCGACATCACCAGCGGCACGGCCCCGAGCGGGTTGACGATCGGCAGGATGGCGAGCAGCGCGCCCGCCGCGTAGCCGAGATAGGCGGTGATCCATTCCATGTGCGAACTGTACCCGCCGGCTAGAATCCGCGCATGTCGACGTCGCGCAGCACGCCCCGCCTGCGCCTGACCGCGCTGCTGCTCGCAGCGACGATCGGGCTCGTGGCGATCTCCGAGCGACGGCCTGCTCACTGGCGCGGCCGGTGAAATCGCGCAACTCGCGGGCCTCGCCTGCATCGCGGTCGCCGCGCTCGGTCGCGTGTGGACCTCGGCGTTCATCGCAGGGTTCAAGGACTCGAGCCTCGTCCGCGAAGGACCGTACTCGGCGCTGCGCCACCCGCTCTATGCGCTGTCGATGCTGGCGATGCTGGGCGTTGGCCTCGCCACGCGCAGCGTCACGCTCACTGGCGCGCTGCTGGTGACATTCGCCGTGACTTACGCGGCGGCCGCAAGGCGCGAGGATGCAGTTTCTCTCCCGTGCGCACGGCGAGTCGCACGCTGATTTCGTGCGCCATACCCCCGCGTTCTGGCCAGCCCTGCGCTCGTACCGGGTGCCCGAGTCGATCGAAGTTCGCCCGCGGGTCTTCTGGAAGGCATTCCTCGATGCGGGCTCGATGATCGGGCTCTACGTGCTGCTCAGGCTGGCGGACCTCGCGCAGCTGACCGGCGTGACACCGACGCTGCTGCAGCTGCCATGAATGCGGCGCCCCAGCGTCGCGAGTTGAAGCGGGACCATTTCGGAACGCGTCGCGTGCGTGCTCGAACCCGGTGCGCCGGGAATCTCGATGTGCGTGGAACGCGACACCGGCTCGGCCGCATGGTGGGCAGGCTGGCTCGCAAGACGCCTGGCTCGACGCGAGGCACGGGCGCTGGCCGCGCTTGCACACGTGCCGGGGGTGCCGCGCATCGAGGCATGGGACGGCCGCAAGCTGCGGCGCAGCTGGATCGCAGGCGCACCGATGCATCGCAGCCCGCCGTCGGATGCCGCGTATTTTCGCGACGCGCTGCGCCTGTTGCGCCGGATACATGCGGCAGGCGTGCTTCACAACGATCTCGCCAAGGAGCCGAACTGGCTCGTCACGCCCGACGGCTTTGCGGCGCTGGTCGATTTCCAGCTGGCGACGCGGCCGCGGATGCGGGGCTGGCTGTTTCGTGCGCTGGCCTACGACGACCTGCGGCACCTGCTGAAGCACAAGCGCACGTATTTTCCGGCGCGCCTGACCGCAAGGCAGATGGCAATCCTGCGGCGACGCTCGGCGCTGTCCGCACTGTGGGCAGCGCACGGGCAAGCCGCTCTACCGGTTCGTCACGCGCCGCCTGCTCGGCTGGTCCGATCGCGAGGGCGCGGGCGACCGGTCTCAGGCCTGAGGATCGACCCGCTCGAAATCGAGCGCGGGCGCGTCGCCCGGCCGGAAATACACGTAGCGGCCGCTCATCTGCGCGAGCACGTCGTCGCGCTCGTTGCGCGAGGCGAACCAGTGCTGCTTCTCCCAGTCGTCGCCGAGCAGGTTGCGGAACGGGTCGCCCTTGCGCAGCCGCACGCGGATGCCATACGGGCGGGTCTCGGGCAGCGGCGCCCTGAGATTGTGGTCGTGGCAGGTGGTCATGACGTGAATTCTAGCTCGAAACGCGCATTCCTCCTGCTCAGAACGTCTTGCCGAGAATCAGGTAGAAGGCGCCGTCGCCCTCTGCCAGTCCTCCGGCGAGATACAGCGGCCCGAATGGTGTCTCGGCCGCGAGGAACAGGCTGCCTCCGGTCTTCAGGTCGCCGAAGTCGACCGCGTCCTGGTTTGGCCAGACGTTGCCGATCTCGAACGACGCACCGACGTAGGCCGGGAATTCGAACAGCCCGGTACCGCCGCGACTGACGCGGCGGAACGCGATCGTGCGAACGATGCCGAACTGGGTGCCGATCAGCGCGTCGGGCGGCAAGCCCCGACAGGTTCAGGAATCCGCCGAGCGTGAAGAGCTCCTGCGGCGACACGACCCGGTCGTCAAGCGCCGACCCGCCTTCCATCGACAGCACCAGGCTGTTGCGGCCGCTCGTGCGAGCCAGTACCCACGATGCCTCGACGATGTTCGCGTCCGCGCTCGCGCCGAGTGCCTCGTTCTCCGACTGCCAGCTCGCGCGGAACGCCTGCCCGTGCTTCGGGAAATAGGCACTGTCGAGCCGGTCATAGCCGAACTCGAGGTACGCCGCGCCGATGTCGAAGTCGTCACCGGGCACGACCGGCTCGCCGACCATCAGCCGAGTGCTACCGTTGCCGCGCCTGACGCCGAGTCGCACCTCTCCCCAGTTCGAGAGTTCCGCGCCAATAGCCAGCGAGACCTCGGTGTCGCGGACGCGATACTGCGCGACCCGTCGCCCGTCGTCGACGATCTGCAGCGTCTCGAGCTGGTAGCGGAATCCCGGCGCGACGAACATGTCGGTCGTGAGCGAGAGCGGCTGGAACAGCTCCGCGACGAAACGCGGGTCCTCGCCGAGCTGCGTGTCCAGCAGCACTTCGCCGTCGAGCGCGTTGACGCTCGGTCATCAGCAGTCGCGCACCGGCATTCGCAACCGTCCCGCCCTCGTAGTCGCTCTCGATGCTCATGCCGAAGCGCAGGAAATTCGGCCCCCACGACTTGCGCCTGAGGTCGATCTCGAGGCCGCGCTCGCCGTCGTCACGCACGACCCGGTAGTCGACCGCCTCGAACCGGTCCAGGCCGTACTGCCGGTATGCCTTGCTCTGCAGTACATCAGTGTCGAACGGGTGGCCGACGACCGAGCCGAACACTGCGTCGATCCGCTTCGCGTCGGCCTCGGACCGCGGCGCCGGCCGGACGAACGCGACGTTGAACGATGGGTCTGCCGAACGTTGCCTCGCGGACGCATACGCCGCGTACTCGCCGGCGGGCAGTGCGAGCGCAGCAAGCTTCTCCGCCTGCTTCGTGACTGCCGCCTGCCCGGCCGTGATCACCTGCGGCATGCGTGCGAAATCGATCGCGGTCATGCGGCCGAGCTCGGGCGACACCAGCACGTCGCGGTCGCCGAGTTCCTTGCAGCGAAGCCGACGGTGCCACGCCGCACCATGATGGCGATCATCTGGTTCGTGACGTCCAGCGGCGACTGCAGCCCGTCGCGGCGCGCGAGCGGGAAACTCACGTCCACCGCGATCACGATGTCGACGCCCATCTCCTTGACGAGGTCCACGGGCAGGTTGTCGACGACGCCGCCGTCGACCAGCAGCCGGCCGCCGATCTCCACCGGGGCCAGCACGCCGGGCGCCGACATGCTCGCGCGCAGCACGGTCGCAAGGTCGCCCGAGCGGAGCACCACTGCGTCACCGGTCTCGAGATCGGTGGCGAGCGCGCGGAAAGGCGTGGGCAGCCGGTCGAAATCCTGCACGTCGGCCACGCGCATCGTGGACGTGCGCAGTACCTGCGTGATCTTCTGTCCCTGCACGAGGCCGAGCGGCAGCACCACACCATCGTCCGCCCGGATGCCGAGACCACCGCTCGCGAGGAAGCTGCGGTCGTCCTGCTTGCGCCGGTACACCAGGTCCTTGCGCGGCGCACGGTCCTGGAACAGGTCCTTCCAGTCGAGCGTGCGGAACACCTCCTCGATCTCGTCACCGCTCAGTCCCGCGGCGTAGAGTCCCCCGACCACCGCCCCCATGCTCGTCCCGGCGACCGCATCGATCGGGATCTTCATCTCCTCCAGCGCGCGAATCACGCCGATGTGTGCCGCGCCCCGCGCGCCCCCGCCGCTCAGCACGAGTCCGATGCGCGGACGTTCCGCACCCGGCACAGGCGGCGCGTCGGTCGCTCCCGCATGGCCGGCCATGAGCGGCAACCCCAGCACCAGGGCCGCCACCAACACTCGTCGCATCTGCATCTGCATCGCTCCGGAGGAACTGAGGCCGATACTAGCAAACGGCTCACTGCATCCCGCGCGAGGCCGGGGCCGAACAGGTGACCGGTTCTCTGCTACCTTGCGACTGCATGCCCTTCGACTGCGACAGCCATCGCCCCGCCAGCCGCAGAGCCGGACGCCAAGGCGCCGCGGCGGGCCTGCTGGCCGCGATCGCCTGCGGAGCCTGCATGCAGGCAATCGCGGCGGCCCCGCTCGAGGAGATCGTCGTGACGGCCACCCGGCGACCCGAGCCGGCGCTGCACGTGCCGCTCAGCATCGGCCAGGTCGGGCCGGAGACGATCCAGCTCGTCGACCCGACGCATCACGCTGAACTGCTGAACCGCATTGCCGGCGTCATGATCCAGCGCGGCAGCGGCCAGGAGAGCCTCACGGCGATCCGCTCACCCGTGCTGACCGGCGCCGGATCGTGCGGCGCGTTCCTGTTCCTCGAGAATGGCGTGCCGATCCGGCCGGTCGGTTTCTGCAACGTCAACGCGCTGTACGAGGTCAACACGGAACAGGCGCGCGCCATCGAGGTGCTGCGCGGACCGGGCAGCGCGCTCTACGGCTCGAGCGCGATGCACGGCACGGTCAACGTGCTGCAGCCGTCTGCCGCGGAGCGTCCGCGCGGCGCATTCAGCGTCGACGGCGGCCCGTCGAATTACTGGCGCCTGAAGGCCGCGGGCCGCGCCGACTGGGGCGCGACGGCGCTGGGCCTTGCGGGCCTGTATGCCAACGACGGCGGCTGGCGTGCGGTCTCCGGCTATCACGAGACCAAGGTCAATGCAGCGCTGACGAGCCGCTGGGACGCGACGCCGGTGCGCTTCGATCTCGCCGCGACCGTCGCTCGACCAGCAGACGGCCGGCTTCATCACCGGCAAGGACGCGTACGAGAGCCTGCAGCAGAGCAAGTCGAACCCGACGCCGGGCGCCGGGCGCGACTCCACCGCAGTGCGGCTGACGGGCCTGATCGAGCCGCAGCTTGCCGATGGACTGCAGCTCGAACTGCGCCCGTTCCTGCGCACTTCGCGGATGGAATTCCTGCAGCACTTCCTGCTCGGCCAGCCGGTCGAGCGCAACGGCCAGGACAGCGGCGGGCTGCTGACGAGCCTGGCGTGGGATGCAGCCGCGGGGCTGTCGGTCATCACCGGCGTCGACCTGGAGTTCGGCAGCTCGTCGCTGGTCGAGGACCAGGAAAACCCGACCACCGGCGGATCACCGCCGGCGAACGCGATCCGCCCCGCCGGCAAGCACTACGACTATGACGTCCACTCGAGCGTGGCGTCGATGTACGCACAGGGCGAGTGGCGGTTCCTCGAGCGCTGGCGGCTGACCGCGGGAATCCGTGGCGAGTACGTGACCTACGAGTACGACAACCGCATGCTCGACGGCAACACGGACGAGAACGGCGTGCCATGCGGGATTCACGGGCTGCCTCTACACGCGCCCCGCGGACCGGACGGACCACTTCGACAACTGGGCGCCGAAGCTCGCACTGCTGGTGGACCTGACCCCGGAACTCACCGCGTACGTGAACGCGACCCAGGGATTCCGCCCGCCGGAGATGACCGAGCTCTACCGCCTGCAGCGCGGCCAGCAGGTGGCGGACCTCGACCCCGAGGAGCTCGATTCGATCGAAGTCGGGGTCAAGGGCGCGTGGCCCCGCGTCGAGATGGCGCTGGCGGCCTTCGACATGGACAAGACCGGCGTCATCCTGCGTGAAGCGAACGGCTACAACGTCGCGAATGGCCGCACCACGCATCGCGGCGTCGAGTACGACCTGCGCTGGCGACCGTGGGCCTCGCTCGAGCTCGCCGCGGCGGGCACGTATGCCCTGCATCGCTACGATTTCTCGCGGCGCGTCGACGGCGGCGAAACGATCGAGCGAGGCAACGACATCGACACCGCGCCGCGCGAACTCTATCGCTTCGGGCTCGGCTGGCGGCCGACGCAGGCGATCGACGTCGAAGCCGAATGGCTCGTCGTCGGCGATTACTGGCTGGATGCCGCCAACGAGCACCGTTACGCGGGCCACGAGCTGCTGAACCTGCGGGCGGCGTGGCAGGCCGCGAGCAACTGGTCGCTGTCGATGCGGGTCACGAACGCGCTCGACGTCCGGTACGCGGATCGCGCCGACTACAGCTTCGGTACCTATCGCTACTTTCCCGGGCCGGCCCCGGGCGGTTTTCGCCGAAGTGGCCTGGACGACGTGACGGACTGCGCCCTGGTGCGCGTGTCCGCAGCTTGTTCGCGCGGCAGTGCAATGGGAGATTGCAGGTTCAGCGCCAGCGACTGCACAGCAGGGCGGTGCCGATCATGCGGCCCTGCGCCGCCTACGCCGCGGCGGCTCACCGAACCAGTGCAGGCGGCCGGCCAGCGCGGCGACTTCGCCGACGATCAGCAGTGCCGGGGAACGCACGCTGCCACGGGCGGCGAGGTCGTCGAGTTCGTCCAGCCGCGCGAGAGTGACGCGCTGGTCCGGAGCGCGACCCGTTCTCGACGATCGCGACCGGCGTTCGGCCGCTGCGTCCGTGCGCAATGAGTCGCTCCCCGATCTTCGCCATGCCGGCAACGCCCATGTAGAAGGCGATCGTCTGCCGGTCCTGTGCGAGGACCTGCCCAGTCGAGCGTGTCGAGCGAGTCGCCACAGTGAGCCGTGACGAGCCGCACCGACTGCGCGTGCTCGCGATGGGTGAGCGGCACGCCCGCATAAGCGCCGCAGGCCACGGCCGCGGTGATTCCCGGCACGACCTCGAACGGCACGCCGTGACGCACGAGGAATTCCAGTTCCTCCCCGCCCCGCCCGAAGATGAACGGGTCGCCACCCTTCAGGCGCACCACTCGGCGCCCCGCACGCGCGTGCTCGAGCATCAGCTCATGGATTCGATCCTGCGTCACCGAGTGCCCGCCGGCCTCCTTGCCCACGGCAATCCGCGTGGCATCGCGCCGGGCCAGGTCGAGCACATCACTCGAGACCAGGCGATCGTGCAGGATCACGTCCGCCTGCTGCAGCGCGCGCACCGCGTTCAGCGTCAGCAGGCCCGGGTCGCCGGGGCCTGCGCCCACGAGCGTCACGCTGCCGCGTTCCCGGTCGACATGGCCGGCGAGCGCCTGCTCCAACGTGCGCTCTGCGTCCACCTCGCGACCGTTGCGCACGCCTCGCGCCACCGCGCCGCGGACGATCTCGTCGTAGAAGCGGCGACGGGCCGCGACGTCGGGAATGCCCGACTTGATCCTCGATCGCCAGCGTTCGAGCAGCCTGGCGAGCGTGCCGAACGATCCGTCGACCAGCGTCTCGATGCGCTCGCGCACCAGTCGTGCCAGCACCGGCGCCACGCCGCCACTCGAGACCGCGATCACCAGCGGCGACCTGTCCACGATCGCCGGCACGATGAAGCTCGAGCGTTCCGCATCGTCCACGACGTTCGCGAAGACGTTCCTGGCGCGGGCCGCCTCAGCGATCCTCGCATTGACGGCGGCGTCGTTCGTTGCAGCGACCACGAGCGCGGCCCCGGCGAGGTGCGATTCGTCGAACTCGTGACCGAGCCACGACAACGAGCTCTCGACGCGCGCGGCCACCGCATCCTTGTCGCTCGCCGGCCGCAGCCGATCCCGCAACCATTCGTTGATGTCCGGCGCGACCAGCTGCACGTCGGCGCCGGCCTCGAGCAGCAGTCGCACCTTGCGCTCGGCCACCTCGCCACCGCCCACCACGAGCACGCGGCGACCGCGCAAGTCCGCGAACATCGGGAAGTAGCGCAATCCGCTAGCCCTCGAGCCCGTGCAGCCCGCACTCGCGCTTCAGGCCGAAGAAGCGCGTCGCCTCGGGATCGCCGGCCTCGGCCAGCGTGCGCGTCGTGTGCCAGTCGCCGATCGACACGTAGCCCCGGGTCCACAATGGGTGGTACGGGAGGTCGTGGCGCGACAGGTACTGGAATACCTGCCGGTCGGTCCAGTCGAAGATCGGGTGCATTTTCCAGCGGCCATCGGTGGAACTCGAGCGCCCGGATGCGCTGCGGGAGTCGCGCCTGCTGCCGACGCAGTCCGGCGAACCAGCTGCCGACGCCGAGATCCGCCAGCGCGCGCTGCATCGGCTCGCTCTTGCGCAGGTCGTTATAGCGCTCGATGCCCTCGACGCCCTGCTCCCACAGGCGGCCGTGCCGCGCCTCGAGCCACGCCGGCGACACGGATGGCTGGTAGACCTTCAGGTTCAGCCCGAGCCTGAGCACGAGTTCGTCGACGAACCTGTAGGTCTCCGGAAACAGGTAGCCGGTATCGATCAGGATGACCGGTATCGACGGCGATGCGCTCGAGACCATGTGCAGCGACACCGCCGCCCGTGCTCCGAAACTCGACGACATTGCGTGGCCGCCGGGCAGGTGCTCGAGCGCCCACTCGACCCGCCGCTCGGCCTGCATTGCCTCGAGACGCGCGTTCACTTCCTCGAGCAACATCGGCTCGTGCCGCGCGCGCTCCGCATCCCATGCCAACTGCCTCACGGCACCGCCCCCGATTCTCGGCCCGCCGCTTCGACAATGCCCACCCGCCGCACGAAGTCACCGAGGCGCTCGCCTGCGTTGCGTTCGGCGGCAAATCGCGCGAAGACCTCGTCCAAGGCCGCGAGGATCGCCGTCTCGTCGATGTTCTCGCGGTAGAGCTCATTGAGGCGCTGCCCCCGACCGTCGCCGCCGAGGTACAGGTTGTAGCGCCCAGGGGCCTTGCCGATCAAGCGCGATCTCCGCGAGATACGGCCGTGCACAACCGTTCGGGCAGCCCGTGATCCTGAGCACGATCGGCTCGTCGCGCAGGCCGCGTGCCGCCAGCCGTTGCTCGACCTGCTGATGAACCCGGGCAGGTAGCGCTCCGCCTCCGCCATCGCGAGGCTGCAGGTCGGCAACGCCACGCATGCCAGTGCGTCGCGATGCACCGGCGTCGTGCGGACGTGCGCGTCGAGCCCATGGCGCACCACGAGCGCGTCGATGAACTGGCGCGCCGACGGCTCCACGTTGGCGACGATCAGGTTCTGATTCGGCGTGAGACGGAAATCGCCGCGGTGCACGCGCGCGATCTCACGCAGGCCCGTGAGCTTCGCGCCGGCCGCCGTATCGGCCACGCGCCCGGACTCGATCCGCAGCGTCAGGTGCCAGCGACCGTCGCGACCCTTCGACCCAGCCGAAGCGGTCCCCGACCGACGTGAACTCGAACGGGCGGGCTGGCTGCAGCGCAAAGCCCTGCCGCAGCGTGATCTCGGCCACGAACCAGTCGAGCCCGCGGTCGTCGATCGTGTACTTGAGCCTCGCGCGCCTGCGATTCGTGCGGTCGCCGAAATCGCGCTGCGTCGTAACGACCGCCTCTGCGACGGCGAGCAACTGGCCTGGCTCCACGAATCCAACGACGTCGGCCAGCCGCGGATAGGTACTGGGCTCGCCGTGCGTCGTGCCGAGACCGCCGCCGACCGTCACGTTGAATCCCGCCAGTTCGCCGTTCTCGATGATCGCGATGAAGCCCAGGTCCTGCGCGAAGATGTCGACGTCGTTGATCGGAGGCACGGCGATCGCGGCCTTGAACTTGCGCGGCAGGTAGGTCGGCCCGTAGATCGGCTCGGCTTCCTCGGTGCCTGCGACCTTCTCGCCGTCGAGCCAGATCTCGTGGTAGGCACGCGTCTGCGGCAACAGGTGCTCCGAGAGTCTCTTCGCCCACTCGTAGGCGACGGCATGGCGCGCGACTCGACCGGGTTCGCGCTCGCAAGCACGTTGCGATTGACGTCGCCGCAGGCGGCGATCGTGTCGATCAGCGTGGCGTTGATCGCCGCCATCGTCGCCTTGAGCTCGGTCTTGACGACGCCGTGCACCTGGAACGCCTGCCGCGTCGTCAGCCGCAGCGTGCCACTGCCGTACCGTCGCGCAATCTCGTCGAGCGCCAGCCACTGCCGTGGCGTGCAGACGCCGCCCGGCAGCCGCGTGCGGATCATGAAGCTGTACGCCGGCTCGAGCTTCTGCTGGCGGCGCTCCTCGCGGATGTCGCGATCGTCCTGCTGGTAGCTGCCGTGAAACTTGATGACCGATGTGTCGTCCTCGCTGATCGCACCCGTCAGCGGGTTCGCGAGGCTCTCGACCAGCGTGCCGCGGAGCAGCCGGCTTTCGCGCTTGATGCGCTCGACGGGAGAAAGCTCGGCCATGATCAGTAGACGTCCCGCAGGTAACGCCCCTCGTCCGCGAGCCGGCGCACGTACGCTTCGGCGGCCTCGCGATCGAGCCCGCCTGATCCGCAACGACGTCGACGAGCGTTGCGTGCACTTCGGGCGCCATCTGCTGCGCGTCGCCGCAAACGTAGACGCTCGCGCCGGCCTCGAGCCACGAATAGAGCTCAGCGCCCGCCTCGCGCAGACGGTCCTGCACGTACGCCCGGGGCCGCGGTCACGGGAGAACGCGAGGTCGATGCGATTCAGCAGTCCCTTACGGAATGCGTCCTGCCATTCGACCTGGTAGAGGAACTCGCTGTCGAAGTGGCGCGCACCGAACACGAGCCAGTTGCGGCCGGTGGCACCCTGCGCCTCGCGCTGCTGCAGGAACCCACGGTACGGCGCGACCCCGGTGCCGGGGCCGATCATGATCACGTCGCGGGATGGGTCGGCCGGCAGGCGGAACCGCTCGTTCGGCTCGATGAAGACGCGCACCGTTGCCGCTTCGCCAGTGAGGCCCGCGAGGTGCGCGGAGGCGGCGCCGAAACGCCGCTCTCCCTCGATCTCGTAGTCGACGACCGCGACGGTCAGGTGCGCTTCTTCGCCCACGACATCCTGGCTCGAGGCGATCGAATATAGGCGCGGCGCGAGCGGGCGCAGGGCCCGCACGAAGTCTTCGGCGGTCCCAGCTCGCAGCGTGGGATTGCAGCACGTCGACGACCTGCAGGTCCTTCAACGTACGACGCAGCTCCGCCTCGTTGCCCGGCGCCAGTACCGAGGCGAGAGCTTTCGCTGCCCGATCGCTCGGCGTGGCGCTGCAGGAAGGGCCGCGTCAGGCGCGTGATTTCCCGCCCACTGGCGAGCCAGTCACGCAGCGTCCGTGTCTGCCCTTCGATCGTGACGGACTGGTCGCCCGGCAGCCGCAATGCGGCCAGCACGGCATCAACGACTTGCGTCGGGTTGTCGTGCCACACGCCGAGCGCGTCACCGGGCTCATACCGCAGGCCGGATCCTTCGAGCGAGATCTCGACGTGACGGACGTCCTTGGTGGCACCCCGGCCGGTCACGCGCTGGTTCGCGACGACGCTCGCCACGAACGGGTGCTCGCGCGTGTACTGCGGCGCGGCCGGCACCGGACGGAGACGGGTGACGGTCGCCACCTGCGGCGCGCCCAGTTCCTCTCTTGCCTTCGATACCAGTTGCTCGACCCAGGGCACCGCGAGCCGGTCGTAATCGACGTCGCAATCGACGCGAGGCAGCACTGTCTGTGCGCCGAGGGCCGCCAGCCGTTCGTCGACCTGCCGGCCGGCCTCGCAGAACTTCGGGTAGCTCGAATCGCCGAGCGCGAGCACGGAATACGACAGGTTCTCGCAGACGCGGCGCGCGCCTTCCGGTAATGAATTCGAAGAAGCCGCGCGCGTCGTCCGGCGGGTCGCCGTCGCCGTGCGTGCTGATGACGACGCTCAGGAATCGCTCCTTTGCAAGGTCCTTCAGCGGATAGTCACGCGCCGCGTACACGCGGACCGCCAGTCCGGCCGCCTCGGCCGCGCGCCCCAGCCGCTCTGCGATGCGCTTGCCATTGCCAGTCTGGGAGCCGTACACGACGGCGAACCGGGATGCGGGCTCCTGGCGCGCCACGGGCATCGATGGAGCGGTCCCGAGCGCCGCATCCACGACCGCAGTCGTCTGGCCGCGCGCATAGCCGACACCCGCTGCAAACCCGGACAGCCATTGCAGCGAGACCGGGTCGAGCCCGTCCACGACACGGCGCAGCAACTCGCTGCGCTCCCGGTCGAGCGGACCCAGAGGCAGTGTGGCAGCGGTACTTGTGGTCATGGCATCGCCTCGAACCATGCTGGTAGCGAGGGATGCTAGGGATTAACCCCCTGTTTACGGAAAGGCCGGCTGGTTATCTGCACATGAACCGTCTGCCGGATCGGCACGACGCCAGGGTCAATCGAGCGCGGACTCGATCCGGTCGCAGAGGCGTCGCAGCACCGTCAGTCGCGCGTGCCGCTTGTCGTCCGCCGGGACGATGCACCACGGCGCGTGCGACGTGCTGGTGAGGGCCAGCATGTCCCTGGCGGCGCGCTGATACGCGTCCCAGTGCTTGCGGTTGATCCAGTCCTCGGGATCCACCTTGAAGCGCTTCAGCGGGTTGCGATCGCGCTCCTTGAAACGGGCCAGCTGCTCCGCCGGGCTCACCGACATCCAGAACTTCGCAACGACGACGCGATGCTCCGTGAGCTGGCGCTCGAACTCGTTGATCTCGCCGTACGCGCGCTGCCAGTCCCGCTTCGACGCGAGTCCCCGCACGCGCTCGACCAGCACGCGCCCGTACCACGAGCGATCGAAGATCGTGTAATTGCCGCGCGGCGGCAGCTGGAACCAGAATCGCCAGAGGTACGGGCGCGCCAGTTCCTCCTCGCTCGGCGCGGAGATCGGCACGACCCGGTATTGCCGCGCGTCGAGAGCGGCCGCGATGCGCCGGATCGCACCACCCTTGCCCCCCGCGTCCATGCCCTCGAACGCGACGACCACGGAGTGATTTGCGAAACGTCGCTTGCGCGACAGCAACGCGAGTCGCCCCTGCAGTTGCTCGAGCTCGCGGTCGTAGTCCTCCTCGGCCACGCGCGGGCCGCGATGCGTGGACTGCAGCTTCACGCGCGCCGCCCTGCGCCGCACCGTCGCCGCGGGCGGCAGCACGCTGCCTGTCGGAGCGCGGCCGATCCGACCCTCGATGCCCGCGAGCAGCACACGGCCCACCTCGAGCGCACGGTGCTGCCGGTCGGTGCCGTCGACCAGGTGCCACGGCGCGCTCGGCTGCTCCGTCACTTCGAGGCAGTGCTCTACCACGCGCTCGATCCGGTGGAAATGCCGTGCCTGCCAGAGATCCTCGCGCGTGACGCGCCAATGCGTGAGCTTGTCGGCGCGCAGCTTGCGGAGCCTCCGGCGCTGGAGCTCGGGCCCGATGTGCAGGTGGACCTTGACCACTGCAACGCCGTCCGCCACCAGCGACCGTTCGAGCGCGCGGATCCTCTCGACCTCGCGTTTCACGGCCTCGTCGGCGCGATCCTCGTCGAGCAGCGAATCGCGCAGCAGGTCCTCGTACCAGCCTGCATGCAGGATCGCGATGCGCCCGCGCGGCGGCATGATGCGCCAGAATCGCCACAGCGCCGGGCGCTGGGCCTCGACCTCGTTCGGCTCGCCGAAGCCGTAGACGGTGACGAACTTCGGATCCAGCCAGCCGAGCAACTCGTTCACGACTTCGCTACGTCCCGCGCCCGGGATGCCCGTGACGATCACTGCCACGGCGCGCGCCGCGACTCTTGCGCAACTCGAACTGCGCATCGAGCAGGCGGTCCTGCAGCTTCGGCAGCTCGTGCTGGTACTCGAGCTTCGTCAGCCGCCGGCCGTCGAGGACTTCATGCAGCATCGCGCTTTCCCCTCGGCACCTGCTGCGTGATGCAGTGGATGTTGCCGCCGCCGAGCAGGATCTCCCTGCCGGGCACGCCCACGACCTCGCGCTTCGGGAACAGTGACTTGCAGCTTCCTCAGCGCCGCGCCGTCGCGCTTGTCATCGAGCAACGGCACGACGACCCGCCGCGTGCCGATGTAGAAATTGACGTACGACCCCGCGAGACGCGCCCCGGCCTGTCGCGGCTGCGTGCCCTCCGCCGCATCGACGCCCTCGGCCTCGGCTTTCGTCATGTGCAACGGCCCCGGCTGCACGAGCTTGTGCACCTTGAACCGCCGGCCACGCGCATCTCGTGCCTGCATCAACCTCTCATACGCATCGCGCGAGATCTCGTATTGAGGGTCGCGACGGTCGTCGGTCCACGTGAGGACGATCTCGCCGGGTTTCGTGAACGCGCAGAGGTTGTCCACGTGCCCGTCGGTCTCGTCGCGGTACACGCCCTTGCCGAGCCACACGACCGTCTCGACGCCGAGATAACGGGCAAGCAGCTGCTCGATGTCATCGCGCGTCAGGTGCGGGTTGCGGTTGCGATTCAGCAGGCACTCTTCAGTGGTGACCAGCGTCCCCTGCCCGTCCACGTGGATCGCGCCGCCCTCGAGCACGAACGGCGCGCGGTATCGATCGCGCCCCTCGATCTCCAGCACTTTCTGCGCAATGGCGTCGTCCTTGTCCCACGGGAAGTAGAGCCCGCCGTCGAGGCCGCCCCACGCGTTGAAGATCCAGTCCACGCCGCGCACGCCGCCCCGCCCGTTGACGACGAACGTCGGGCCCACGTCGCGCATCCATGCGTCGTTGCTGGTGATTTCGACGACGCGCACCTGCGGCGGCAGCAGTCGCCGCGCGTTGGCGAACTGCTGCGCGGACACGCCGACCGACACACGTTCGCTGCCCGCGATCGCCGCAGCCACGGCGACGAATGCCTGCTGCGCGGGCTTGCCGCCGAGCCGCCAGTTGTCGGGCCGCTCGGGCCAGAGCATCCAGCAGCCGTCGTGCGGCTCGAATTCGCCCGGCATGCGATAGCCGTCGCGGCGCGGGTCGCGGGACAGGGTAAGGGTCATTTGCCGGGACACCTCGGGGTCGGTGCCCCGATGTTACCCGTGCCCCGCTGCAAACGAGAAGGCTAGGCTCGTCGCGTCCTCAGCAGCCTCGCAATCCGAGCGCAAGCAACGTGAGCAGACCCGTCTGTCCGCCGCCACCGGAACCGCCGCCCGCCGGCTTCGTATCGGTGATCGTCGCCGTGACACTCGACCTGCCCAGGACTGCTCCGCCGGTCGGCGCGGACAGCACGACGGAAAATGTCTCGTCACCTTCCCTGACTTTGTCACTTGACACGGTTACGTTTACGGTGCGGTAAGCCGAATCGCCGTTGCCCCAGGTCAACGTCACCGGAGCCGGCTGGAAATCGTCGCCCCGGATGCAAATGCTTCCGAGTCGCGTTCGCGATTGGATCAGATCCTGGCGTTGCGGAGCCGCAACGCGTTCGAGATGACGCTGACCGAACTGAACGACATGGCTGCCGCAGCCACCGCCGGCGCCAGCAGCATGCCGGTCAACGGATACAGCACGCCGGCGGCCAGCGGCACGCCGAGCGAGTTGTAGCCGAACGCGAACAGCAGGTTCTGCCGGACGTTCGACATCGTGGCTTCGCTCAGTTTCATTGCCCGGCCGATTCCGCGCAGGTCGCCGCTGATCAGCGTGACCCCCGCCGTCTGCTTCGCGATGTCGGACCCCGCACCCATCGCGATGCCCACGTCGGCCTCGGCCAGCGCCGGTGCGTCATTGATGCCGTCGCCGGCCATTGCGACCTTGCGGCCTTCGCTGCGCAAGGCGCGGATCACGGCCGCCTTCTCCTCCGGCCGGACGCCGGCGTGGATCTCGTCGATGCCGAGCTGCTCTGCCACCGCGCGCACGGACGCCTCGTGATCCCCGGACAGCAGCACGACCCGCAGTCCCTCGCGCTTGAACTCCTGCACCGCGTCCCAGCTGTCGGGCTTCAGCGGATCGGCGATACCGAGCAGCCCGATCGGAATCCTGTCCACGGCGACGAACACGATCGTCTGGCCGAGCGCACGGAGCCGCTCGGCCTCGCGCTCGAGCGCACCCACGTCCACGCCCGCCTCTTCCATCAGCCGAGCGTTGCCGACCGAAACATTGCGCATCTGCACCACGCCCATCGCGCCGGCGCCCGGCAACGCCTGGAAACCGTAGGTGCGACCGAGCCTCAGGCCCTTGCGCTGCGCGATCCTCACGACGGCCGCGGCGATCGGGTGCTCGCTCGCCTGCTCGAGGCTCGCCGCATAGCGCAGCAACTCGGACTCCGCGACGTCGTCTACCGGGATGACGCTGACGACCTCTGGCCGGCCGGCCGTCAGCGTGCCCGTCTTGTCGAGCACCAGCGTATCGACTTCCTCGAGCCGCTCCAGCGACTCGGCGTTGCGGAACAGCACGCCGGCCTGTGCGCCACGCCCCATCGCGACCGTCATCGACATCGGTGTCGCGAGCCCAAGCGCGCAGGGACACGCGACGATCAGCGTGCTCACCGCGATCAGCAGCGCATTCGCGAGCCGCGGTTCGGGCCCGACGAAGGCCCAGGCGAGCGCGGCCACGACGGCCACCAGAACCACCGCCGGCACGAACCAGCTGGACACGCGGTCGGCCAGCGCCTGCACCGGCGCCCGGCTGCGCTGCGCTTCGGCCACCGTCTGGACGATGCGAGCAAGCACCGTGTCTGATCCGACGCGTTCGGCGCGCATCACGAGCGACGCAGCGCCGTTCAGCGTGCCGCCGATCAGTGCTGCACCGGCCGATTTCTCGACCGGCACCGACTCGCCGGTGACCATCGACTCGTCCACTGTGCCGCGTCCTTCGACGACTGCGCCGTCCACGGGCACCTTCTCACCTGGCCGCACGCGCAGCTGGTCACCCACCCGCACCTGCTCGAGCGGTATCTCTCGTTCCTGACCGTCTGCCTCGATGCGTTGCGCCAGCTTCGGCGCGAGGTCGAGCAGCGCACGCAGTGCAGCGCCCGTGCGGCTCCTGGCCTTGAGTTCGAGCACCTGGCCGAGCAGTACCAGCGTCACGATCATCGCCGCGGATTCGAAGTACAGCGCCGCGTGACCGCCGTGCCGGAACGCCTGCGGAACCACCCCCGGGACAAGCGTCGCCACGACGCTGTAGCCATAGGCCACGGTGACGCCGAGCCCGATCAGCGTGAACATGTTCAGGTTGCGCGTCGCCAGCGAGCGGGCCCCGCGCTCGAGCAGCGGCCAGCCGCACCAGAGCACGACCGGCGTCGCGAGCGCGAATTGCAGCCATGCTGCGGTGGCCGGCGACAGCGTCGACGGGTGCCAACCCAGCATCGAGGCCATCGCGAATCCGACCAGAGGCACGGTCAACGCGAGCGCGACCAGGAAGCGCCGGCGCATGTCCGTGAGCTCCGGGTCCTCCCCGTCCGACACCAGCGGCACGGCGGGCTCGAGCGCCATGCCGCATTTCGGGCAGGCGCCCGGAACCGGGCTCTCGACGCCCGGGCACATCGGGCAGATGTACAGCGATTCGCCGGGCCGCAGCACACGCGTCACCGGTGCCGCGGTCGCATCCGCACCGGCGGCCGCGGCGTGGCAACAATCGTGTTTCGCCGGCGCCGCCTCCGCGGCAGCGACCACGGCCGGCAGCGGTGCTGCCGAGGCTGACAGCAGTCATGCGCCGGCGGCGCGACGGTCACTGGCACCTCGACCGGCGCCTTCTTCTCGCCATGGCAGCAGCTGCCGCCCTGCGTCTTCGTGTCGTTCATGCCGCTAGTTTACCGCCCGCGGCAGCCGCCAGCCGTTCACGATGAAGTACAGCGACGGGATGATCACCAGCGTCAGCACCGTGGCCGAGACCATGCCGCCCACCATCGGCGCGGCGATCCGGCGCATCACCTCGGAGCCGGTCCCGGTGCCCCACATGATCGGCAGCAGGCCCACGATGATCGTGATCACGGTCATCAGCTTCGGCCGCAGCCGCAGCAGCGCCCCCTCGACGATCGCATCGTGCAGCTCGGCACGGGTAGCCTCGCGACCCTCTGCGCGCGCCTTCGCCTGTCGATCCTGCCAGGCGTGCTCGAGGTACATGACCATCACGACGCCGGTCTCGGCCGCGACGCCGGCCAGCGCGATGAAGCCCACGGCCGCAGCAATCGAAAGGTCGTAGTCGAGCAGGTACAGCAGCCACACGCCCCCGACCAGCGCGAACGGCAGCGCACCCAGGATCAGCAGCACGTCGCGTGCGTTGCGGAAATTCAGGTACAGCAGCAGCACGATGATCGCGAGCGTCAGCGGCACGACGACCTTGAGCCGCTCGACGGCCCGCTCCAGGTACTCGTACTGCCCGGACCACGCGAGGCTGTATCCGGGCGGCAGCGTCAGCTTGGCCGCGATCTCGTCCTTTGCGTCGCGCACGTAGCCGCCGAGGTCGCGCCCCTGGATGTCGACGAACACCCAGCCGGACGGCCTTGCGTTCTCGCTGCGGATCATCGCGGGCCCGTCGGCCACTTCGACTCGCGCCACGTCGGACAGCGTCACGTTCGCACCGGTCGGCGCGACGATCGGCAGCGCGCGCAGCTTGGCGAGCGAGTCGCGGAAATCCTGCGGGTAGCGCAGGTTGATCGGATAGCGCTCGAGTCCCTCGACCGTGTAGCTCACTGTCATGCCGCCGACTGCGCTGCCGACGATGTCCTGCACGTCCTTGATGTTGAGCCCGTAACGCCCGGCAGCGACCCGGTCGATGTCCACGTCGAGGTAGCGCCCGGTCGCGGTGCGCTCGGCATAGACCGACGTCGTCCCCTGCACCGGGCGCAGGATGTCCTCGATCTCGCGGCCGAGGCGCTGGATCGTACCCAGGTCGGGACCCATGATCTTGATGCCGACCGGCGTGCGGATGCCGGTGGCGAGCATGTCGATGCGGGTCTTGATCGGGTAACCCCAGGCGTTCGACAGGCCCGGGAACTTCACCGCCGCGTCGAGCTCGGCCTTGAGCTTCGCGGGCGTCATGCCCGGCCGCCACTGCTCGCGCGGCTTCAGCATGATCGTGGTCTCGAACATCTCGATCGGCGCCGGGTCGGTGGCGGTCTCGGCACGGCCCGCCTTGCCGAACACGCGCTCGACCTCGGGAACGGTGCGGATCAGCTTGTCGGTCTGCTGCAGCAGCGCGCGGGCCGCGTCGGTCGAAAGCCCCGGCAGCGTCGTCGGCATGTACAGCAGGTCGCCCTCGTCGAGCTCGGGCATGAACTCGGTCCCCAGCCTCGACGCCGGCCAGAGCGTCGCCAGCACGAGCACCGTGGCGATCAGCGTCACGGTCCACGGGGCCTTCAGCGCCACCTCGAGGAACGGCCGGTACACGGCCATCGTCGCGCGATTCACCGGGTTCGCCGACTCCGGCCGGATCCGGCCGCGCACCAGCCAGTAGATCAGCACCGGCACCAGCGTGATCGACAGCAGCGACGCCCACACCATCGCATAGGTCTTCGTGAACGCGAGCGGCGCGAACAGCCGCCCCTCCTGCGCCTCGAGCGTGAACACCGGCAGGAACGACAGCGCGACGATCATCAGCGAGAAGAACAGCGAGGGCCCGACCTCCCTGCAACCCTCGTAGATCGCCTGCATGCGCGCGTCGCCCGTCGAGCTCGCCGTGCTCGAGCTTCTTGTGCACGTTCTCGATCATCACGATCGCCGCGTCCACCAGCGTGCCGATCGCGATCGCGATGCCGCCGAGCGACATGATGTTGGCGTTGATGCCCTGCAGGTGCATCACGATGAACGCGCCGAGCACGGCGATCGGCGTGACGATCACGACGATCAGGCCCGAGCGGATGTGGAACAGGAACACGAAGCACACCAGCGCGACGACGAGGAACTCGTCGAGCAGCTTGCGCTTCAGGTTGTCGACCGCGCGCTGGATCAGCGACGAGCGGTCGTACGTGGTCGACGATCTCGACGCCGGCCGGCAGGCCGCCCTTCAGCTCATCGAGCTTGGCCCGCACGCGCTCGATCGTCTCGCGGGCATTGTCGCCGTTGCGCATCACGATCACGCCGCCGACGGCCTCGCCCTCGCCGTCGAGCTCGCCGATGCCGCGGCGCATCTCGGGACCGAGCCGCACCTCGGCGACGTCGCGCAGCAGCACGGGCGTGCCCTGCTTCGTCGACATCACGGGGATGCGCTCGAGGTCCTGCACGCTCTTCACGTACCCGGTCACGCGCACCATGTACTCGGCCTCGGCCATCTCGACGACCGAGCCGCCGATCTCCTGGTTGCCCTCGCGGATCGCCTTCTCGATCATCATCAGCGACAGCCCGTAGCCGCGCAGCCGCAGCGGGTCCACGACGACCTGGTACTGCTTCACCATGCCGCCGACGGTCGCGACCTCGGCGACGCCGTCGAGCGCCTGCAGCTCGAACTTCAGGAACCAGTCCTGGATGCGAGCGCAGCTGCGCGAGGTCGTGCTGGCCCGTGCGATCCACCAGTGCGTACTGGTAGATCCAGCCGACGCCGGTCGCATCCGGGCCGAGCGCGGGTCGCACGCCCTCCGGCAGCCTCGCCGCCGCCTGGCTCAGGTACTCGAGCACGCGCGACCGCGCCCAGTAGGGATCGGTGCCGTCCTCGAACAGCACGTTGACGAACGAGTCGCCATAGAACGAATAGCCGCGCACCGTCGTCGCGCCCGGCACCGACAGCAGCGCCGTCGTCAGCGGATACGTCACCTGGTCCTCGACGACGCGCGGCGCCTGGCCGGGATACGGCGTGCGCACGATGACCTGCACGTCGGAGAGATCGGGCAGGGCATCGACGGGCGTGTGGACGAAAGAGTACGCACCGACCGCGGTCAGCATCACCGCGAGCAGCAGCACCAGCGCCCGGTTCTCGAGCGAGGCGCGAATGATCGCGTTGATCATGGCGCCGCCTCGAGCCGCTCCATGCCGGCGCGCAGGTTCGCCTCGGAATCGAGCAGGAACTGCCCGGCGACGACCACGTTGTCGCCCGCGGCGAGGCCCTGGACGATCGCCACGCGCTCACCGCTCTCGGCGCCCGCGACGACGCGCCGCGCCGAGAATCTTCCGTCGCCGAGTGCGACCACGACGCGATCCTCGCGCGCCGCCGCGGATCAGCGCGCTGCGCGGGATCGTCACGGCCTGCGGCCCGCCCTCGCCGACGAGGCTCACGGACACCAGCATGTTCGGACGCACGCCCGCGGGCGGCGTCGTCGAGCGTGATCCGCGCCTGCAGCGTGCGCGTCTCCATGTCGAGCTCGGGGTAGATGTACTCGACGCGGCCCATCACCGGCTGGCCCGGCAGCGAGACAAACCGCAGTTCAGCCGGGGTACCTGCGACGACCCACGCCGCCTGCGCCTCGGGCACCTCGGCGATGACCCAGAGGCTGCCGAGCCCGGTGATGGTCATCGCCACCATCTCGGGCGTGACCATCGCGCCTTCCTGCAGCTCCAGTTCGGTGACGACGCCCGAGATCGGCGCAACGTACGGCACTCGACCCGACGCGCGGCCCGCCTTGCGAGAGCCGCGCCGCGGTATCCGCATCGAGCCCGAGCGCGCGCAGTCGCTCGTTCGAGGCATCGACCAGGTCGCGATTGCCGATTCGCAGCGCGTCGAGGTACTCCTGCTGCGCGCTCTCGAGCATCGGCGAATACAGCGTGAACAGCACCTGCCCGGCCTTGACGGTCTCGCCCATCGAGCGCACCGCCAGGCTCTTCGACCCAGCCCTCGGCCCGCGGCCGCACCTGCTGCACGCGGCGCTCGTCGAACCCGACGTAACCGACCGTGTCTGCGCGACGCGGCAGCGAGCCCAGCACCGCGGCTTCGGTGCGCACGCCGATGTTGTTCACGACGGCCGGCGAGATCCGTATCTCCGGGCCGGCGGCGTCGGCGAACACCGGCACGTAGTCCATGCCCATCTCGTCCTTCATCGGCACTTTCGATGTGCGATTCGGGTCGTGCGGATGCCGGTAGTACAGCGGCTTCGAACCCGCGCGGGCGCCGCGGCGGACGGCCGCCCCGTGCGTCGTCACTCTCGACCTTGACCAGAGTCATGCCGCAGATCGGGCACTGGCCGGGCGCGTCGCGCACGACGTCCGGATGCATGGGGCACCGGTACTTCGGGTCCATGTGCTTCACGGCATGTTCGACGGCGGTGTCGTCCGCCGCCGACTTCCGTGGCTCAGACGCCGGCCGTCGCGGCAGCATCCGGCGAGTCCGAGCACGAGCAGCGCCACGGCGACGCAGCGCAACGCGCGCCGGCTGCAGGACCGCCCGAGTGCCAATCGTTCGACTGCGCATTGCGACGCTCATGGCCCTTCTCCCACGAGGTAATCCACTTCGTACTGCGCCTGCGCGCGATCCGCAGCCAGCCGCAGGTGCTTCAGCCTGGTCTCGAGCGCGGTGCGCCGCGCCGTCGACGACCTCGTCCACCATGGCGCGATTGCTGCGGTAGGCGAGCAGCGCGGCCTGCACCGACTGGTCGGCGAGCGGCACCAGGTCGGTCTCGTAGAACTTCTCGAGCTCGCCGTGCGCTCGACCACGGCCACGGCCTCGGCGAGCATCGCCTGCATCTCGCGCTGGTGATCGTCGTGCATCTCGTGCAGGCCGCGCGCCTCGGCCTGCGCGGCCGCGATTTCGCGGTCCTGCCGGTCGCCGCGGAACAGCGGCAGGTCCACGCTCACCATCGCGCTCAGCATGTCGGGCGCGGCTCTGGCCGTCCATCTCGCCGCCGCGGAACCCGTAGCTGACGTCGAGCATCCAGCCCGGCTTGTTGGCTGTCGCGCCAGGTCGACCGCGGTCTGCGCCGCCTCGATCCGGCGCTCGAAGTCGAGCTGCGCCGGATGCTCGGCAGTCCGCGCCTCGAGCGCAGCGAGCGGCTCGCAGCTCGGCGCGCGCCCGGAAGCGCGAACGGACCGGCCCGGGCTGCCTCTTCTTCACCGAGCCAGCGGCGCGAGCTGGGCGCGCCGCATGGCCTCGTCCCGATCGAGGTCGAGCTGCTGCTCGCGCAGCATGGCGACGTCCAGGCCCGCCTGCAGCACCTCGATCTGCTTGCCCTCGCCCGAGGCATATCGCGCCCGCGCCGAGCGCGCATCTGCTCGACCCACCGACTGCTGCGCCGACGACCAGCTCGCGCGCCGCATCGAGGTAAGCGAGCTCGACCCACACGCGGCGCACCTCGCGCTGCACGACACGCCGCCGGTCCGCGCGCCTCCGCGTCCTTGGCGGTCGCCGATCTGGTTCATCCGCTTGCGCGAGAGCTCACGCGTCTGGCCGGCCGGAAACTCCTGGCTCACGCCGACCTCGACCATCGTCATGTCTTCGTCGGTGAAGCTGAAGTTGTTCACCGGCACGTTGACGGCGCCGACGCGCAACCGCGGGTCCATCAGCTGCCCTTCGGCGATGGCCTGCTCGCGCATCGCCTCCGGATTCCGCGGCCAGCTGCTGCAGCACCGCATCGCGCTCGACCGCGACGCGCTCCGCCTCGGCGAGCGAGAGTCGGCTGCTCCGCGCGGGCGCCGGCGACGCGAGCGCACACAGCAGTGCGAACGCCGTCAGCGCAGCGAGCGGTGGATACCCTGTTCGATGTGACCGGCCCCGTTCGAGGCACCGGACGGACGTATGCCATTGATTCACCTCCCGGGATGAAAACGCGAGCGCGCCCTTCGCGGGCGAGGTCCGGGGGAGGCTCTACTCGATGTAGCGGCAGTAACTGACCGAGACGGGACGCGAGGAATGGGCTCGGTGCGCGCCGCGCCGGAAGCAGCAGCGTCGGCGACGCCGAAACCACGAAGCGGCAGCACGAACGGAACCGGAAGTCGCCAGGAACATCGCCGCCGCGGCGCGTGCGTCGACCTGCGGCTCGTGCGGATATGAGCAGGTCCCTGGTCGTCACACCCGATGGTGCGCGCCGTCGCGCCGGCGGGCAGTACGCAGGCAATCGTGGCCATGGGCGTGAGGCCGCATCTGGCGCAGCCCGGCATGGGCCATCACGCATGGCAGCGCGGCGGCCTGCAGCCACGCGAGAACGAACAGCGCCAGCACGGCCCTCGTCAGGACGCGCTGGCGCTGCCTCACCCAATTCAGTCCGATGGTCACTCTGGTCATGATCCAAGGTTGCGGCGCGACCGTAGCGCGATCGAGGCCGGGTGGCAAGGAAAGATGCCGGCGGCCGGATCGCTTGCGGCAAATCCCTAGGAATCGGTCACAATCGCCGCCCTGATGCACAAGCTTGGCCATCGCAATCGCTGCTGCGCTGCCCTGCGCGGGGTGCCAGCGTACCCGATCCGGACGCACGCTGGCTCGGACAGTCCGTCCGCTGTGGCGAACCCGGCGGCGGCCGGCAGCCGGTTCCCGCATGTTGCAGTGCATGGACGACGGCGCGGTCATGAGCTGGCTCGAGCCGGGCACCGGTCGCGAGTACGCGCTGCGCTACTCGCAGTTCGCGAACGGCGCCTGGAGCCCGCCCGCGACGGTGGCGACCGGCAGCGACTGGTTCATCAACTGGGCCGACTTCCCGTCGGTCGTGCCGGTCAACGAACGCCTGTGGGCCGCCCACTGGTTGCAGCAGAAGCCGGGCGACGTGTATTCGTATGACGTTCGAATCGCGGTGAGCACGGACGGCGGCGGCACCTGGTCGCCGCCCTTCTCGCCCCACGACGACGGCACGCCGACCGAGCACGGCTTCGTCACGCTGCTGCCCGTCGGGGAAACCGTGCAGGCGGTCTGGCTCGATGGCCGGCACACTTCGGGCGAGCACGAACACGCCGCGGGTGGCGCGGCCGGCGCGATGACCCTGCGCGGCGCCGTGATCGGGCGCCGACGGCGCGAAGCAGGGCGCCGACGTCGAACTCGACGGCCGGACCTGCGACTGCTGCCAGACCGACGCGGCGCTGACCGGGATGGGGCCGTGGTCGTCTATCGCGACCGCAGCGACGACGAGATCCGGGACATCGCGATCGTACGCCGGACGGCGGACGGCTGGTCCGCACCGGTACACGTATCGAACGACGGCTGGCGCATCGACGGCTGCCCGGTGAACGGCCCGGCGATCGACGCGCGCGGCGACGAGGTCGTCGTCGCGTGGTTCACCGCGCCGGACCGGCCGAGGGTGCGCGTCGCCTTTTCCTCGGACGGCGGGCGCACCTTCACTGCGCCGGTCGAGGTCGCATCCGGCAAGGTCACCGGTCGCGTAGACACGGTCTTGCTGCCCGACGGCCGTGCCGCGGTCAGCTGGCTGGCCGACGAGCCGGGCGCCGCCGAGATCCGCGCGCAGGCGTTCGACCGCGCCGGCCCGGCCGGGGCGACCGTGACGATCGCAAGCGCGGACGTGGCCCGCTCGTCCGGCTTCCCGCAGATGGTGCGCGTCGCCGACGGACTGCTGTTCGCGTGGACCGCCCCCGGCGATCCGGCGCAGGTCCGGACGGCGTTCGCACGGCTGCGCTGACCTCCACCCGGGCGCATCCCGCGCGGACGCCCCTGTGCTACGATTCCACCCCTGAATTTCCCAGTCTCGCGCAACCCCGGAGCCCGACAGATGTCCAGCACGCTCAAGCTCGACGTGCCCGCCCAGGGCCAGAAGATCACGATTGCGAACGGACGGCTGCAGGTGCCGGACCGGCCCATCGTTCCGTTCATCGAGGGCGACGGCACCGGCCCCGACATCTGGCGCGCTTCGGTGCGCGTGCTCGACGCAGCCGTGGCCAAGGCCTACGGCGGCAAGCGCAAGATCGACTGGATGGAGGTCTACGCGGGCCAGAAGTCGAACGACCTGTTCAACACCTGGCTGCCGGAAGAGACGGTGCAGGCTTGCCGCGACTACCTGGTCTCGATCAAGGGCCCGCTCACCACGCCGATCGGCGGCGGCATCCGCTCGCTGAACGTGGCGCTGCGGCAGATGCTCGACCTGTACGTGTGCCTGCGCCCGGTGCGCTGGTTCAAGGGCGTGCCCTCCCCGGTCAAGGCGCCCGAGAAGGTCGACATGGTGATCTTCCGCGAGAACACCGAGGACATCTACGCCGGCATCGAGTTCGAGGCGGGCAGCGCCGACAACGAGAAGTTCAAGCAGCTGTTCAAGGAAGCGTTCCCGAAGCTGTACGCGAAGATCCGCTTCCCGGACAGCTCGGGCATCGGCATCAAGGCCGTGTCGCGCGAGGGCACCGAGCGCCTGGTGCGCTCCGCGATCCAGTACGCGATCGACAACAAGCGCAAGAGCCTGACGATCGTGCACAAGGGCAACATCATGAAGTTCACGGAAGGCGCGTTCCGGAACTGGAGCTACGCGCTCGCCGAGCGCGAGTTCGCCGACCACACCTACACCTGGGACCAGTGGGAGCGCACGCGCGCCGACAAGGGCGAGAAGGCCGCGAACGCCGAGCAGGACGCGGCGAAGCAGGCCGGCAAGATCATCGTCAAGGACGCGATCGCGGACATCACGCTGCAGCAGGTACTGACGCGCCCCGAGGAGTTCGACGTCATCGCGACGATGAACCTGAACGGCGACTACCTGTCGGACGCGCTCGCGGCGCAGGTCGGCGGCATCGGCATCGCGCCGGGCGGCAACATCAACTACATGACGGGTCACGCGGTGTTCGAGGCCACGCACGGCACGGCGCCGAAGTACGCGAACCTCGACCGGGTGAACCCGGGCTCGGTGATCCTCTCGGGCGAGATGATGCTGCGCTACATGGGCTGGTACGAGGCGGCCGACGCCATCATCACCGCCATGGACCGCACGATCGCGCAGAAGACCGTCACGTACGACTTCGCGCGCCTGATGGAGGGCGCCACCGAGGTCAAGTGCAGCGAGTTCGGCGACGCGCTGATCCGCAACCTCTAGGTCGCGGGCGGTGGGCGGCTGGGAAAGGAAGACCGACGCATTGAATCTTTCCGTCGCCCGGCCGCGCACGCGCGACGAGCTGGTGCAGGAGTGCGCGCAGGCGCTGGTCGACGCGTTCGCCGACTACAACGCGGAGTTCCGCTCGGTCACGCAGCGGGCGCGGCAGCGCTTCGAGGACCGTGACTGGCGCGGCAGCCAGCGCGACGCCGTCGAGCGCATCGGGCTCTACTCGAAATACGTGGACGGCGCCGTCGAGATCATGCACCGCATGCTCGGCGAGGACGTCCACGAGCGCTCGATCTGGTCCAGCATCAAGCGGCGCTTCGCCGAGATCATCGACCCGCTGCCGGACAACGAGTTCCCGAAGACTTTCTTCTGCTCGATCACGCGCCAGACGTTCGGCACGATCGGCGTCGACCCGGCCGTCGAGTTCGTCGCGCTCGACCTCGACCCGCTCGGCAGCGTCACCACGCACGTCGAGACCAAGGTCTACGTGAATCGCGGCTCGATCGAGCTGCTGGTCGAGGAGCTGCTGGCCGACTTCCGGTTCCGCGCGCCGTACCGCGACTTCGAGCGCAGCGTGAAGACGGTCGCGGACGAGCTGAAGGCATCGCTCGAGAGCGGCGGTGAGCGCCGCACGGTCGAGAAGCTCGAGGTCATCAAGGAAGTCTTCTACCAGATGACGCGCGCGTATCTGGTCGGCCGCATCAGCGGCCGGGGCTGGACGCTGCCGTTCGTCGTCGCGCTCCGCAACCAGGAAAGCGGCGTGCTGGTGGACGCGATCATGCTCGACGAGAGCACGGTCAGCGTGCTCTTCAGCTTCACGCGCTCGTACTTCCACGTCGACCTCGCTCACGTGGGCGAGGTCGTGAAGTTCCTGAAGGAGATCCTGCCGCGCAAGCCGGTCAGCGAGCTCTACACGGTGCTCGGCCGCGCCAAGCAGGGCAAGACCGAGCGCTACCGCGAGCTGTTCCGCCACCTGCAGCACTCGGACGACCAGTTCATGCTCGCCCCGGGCGAGAAGGGACTGGTGATGGTCTGCTTCACGCTGCCGTCGTTCGACGTCGTCTTCAAGCTGATCCGGGACAAGTTCCCGTACCAGAAGAACATCCTGCGCCAGGACGTGCTCGCCAAGTACGACCTGGTGTTCAAGCACGACCGTGCCGGCCGGCTCGTGGACGCGCAGGAGTTCAAGATGCTGAAGTTCCCGAAGTCGCGCTTCGCGCCGGACCTGCTGCACGAGCTGCTCACGGAAACGGCGAACACGGTGCACGACCTCGGGCGACGAGCTGCTGATCGACCACCTGTACATCGAGCGCCGCATGACGCCGCTCAACCTGTACATCCGCACCGCGACCCGCGAACAGGCCGAGAAGGCGGTGCTCGATTACGGCCAGGCGATCCGCGACCTCGCGGTCACGAACATCTTCCCGGGCGACCTGCTGCTGAAGAACTTCGGCGTGACGCGCCACGGCCGCGTGATCTTCTACGACTACGACGAGCTGTGCCTCGTGACCGACTGCAAGTTCCGGGAGATCCCGGAATCGCGGTACGAGGAGGACGAGATGCGCGGCGACGACGTGGTTCTACGTCGGCGAGAGCGACGTGTTCCCGGAGACGTTCATCAACTTCCTCGGCTTCGATCCCGGCCTGAAGAAGGTCTACCTCGACGCGCACGGCGAGACGCTCACCGCAGAGTGGTGGCGCGGCATCCAGGAGCGGCTGCGCGAGGGCGACCTGCTCGAGGTGCTGCCGTACCACAAGCACCGCGTCAGGGTTTTCAGCAGCCTGACATGACTGCCCCGCAGCCATCCGCCGCTCTGGCTCGTCGCACTGCTGGTGCTGATGGCGTTCGCGTTCCAGGGGACGCGCGGCATCTGGGAGCCCGACGAGGGTCGTTACACCTCCGCCGGCCTCAACATGTACGAGAGCGGCGACTGGCTGGTGCCGACGATCGACGGCGAGCACCCGCACCTGACGAAGCCGCCGGTGACGTACTGGGCGCTCGCCTCGAGCTTCGCGCTGCTCGGCAAGAACGAGTGGGCGGCGCGGCTGCCCGGCGCACTCGCCTACATCGGCACGGGCCTGCTGATCTTCGGGCTGGGGCGGCGCTTCACCCCGGCCAAGCCGTGGCTGCCCGCCGTGATCTACGGCCTTTCGCTCGCACCGATCCTGGGCGCGAGCGTCGTCTCCACGGACGTGCTGCTGACGTTCTTCGAGACGGCCTCGATGTACTGCTTCGTCCGCGCATACGCGGGCGCGGGCGAGATGGATCGCCGCTGGGTGCGCCTGATGTGGCTAGCGTGGGGCCTCGCGTTCATGACGAAGGGCCCGCCGGGCCTGCTGCCGCTGATCGCGATGATTGCCATGCTCGCGTTCCACGATCGCGCGGCGCTGCGCCGCCTGTTCGACCCGGTCGGCGCTGCTGGCATTCGCCGTCGTCGCCTTCACGTGGTTCGCGATCCTGATCGCGCAGGAGCCGCAGCGGTTCAAGTACTTCGTCGGCTACGAAGTCTACGATCGCGTCTTCACGTCCGCGCACGACCGCAACGCGCAGTGGTACGCCCCGTTCACGATCTTCGGGCCGATGTTCCTGTTCGGCGCCCTGCCGTGGTGGGTGCTGGCCCTGGTCGCTGCAGGAGGGCCGCGGGCGGCGTGGGCGTCGTTCCGGTCGAAGCTTCGCGCGCGCGACCCGGACTGGCGGCTGCTCGCGTGGTGGTTCCTGCTGCCGCTCGCGATCTTTTCGCTCGCGCAGTCGCGCCTGCAGCTCTACGTGCTGCCGCTGTTCGTGCCGCTGTCGCTGATGCTTGCCCGCCCGATCTCCGGCTGGCGCTGGCTCACCGACCGCAGGCTGATGATCGTCGCGGCATCCGCGGCGGTGGCGCTGATCGCGCTCAAGGGTGTCGCGGGCCACGTCCACACCGATCGCGATTCGCGCAGCATGGCTCGCGCCATCACCAAGATCGTCGACCCGAAGAGCATCGACGGCATCGTGTTCGTCGGCATGCGGCCGTTCTACGGGCTGAACGTGTACCTCGACACCAAGGTCGAGGGCGTGCAGGTCGGCGAGCACCGCTATGACTACTCGAAGTTCGTCGCCGAGGAAGATCTCTGCTCGGAGCTCGCGGGGCGGGAACGGAACGTCTATGCGCTGAAGGAGAGCAAGGCCGACCGGTTCAGCATCGGCGGTCCAGCGATGCGACGGACTGACGCCCCGCGCGATCGGGCGCTTCGACGCCGATGGGAACAAGATCTCGCTGTTCGTCGTCGATCGTTGAGCGGCCGGGAAGCACGGCGGCCGGTCCCACGGACACCAGCACGACCTTTGCAGTCGCCGGCCGGAACGGGCTAGGCTCCCGGCGATCCCGGGGAGGTTCACGCGCATGTCACGACGCATTGCCCGCTTGCTGGCCATGTCCGCGCTTGCCTGGGCAGCCACGGCCTCGGCGCAGGACGCCAACATCACGCTCCCGGTCCCGGAGATCGAGCGGATGATGGCCGCGCCCGAACTCACGATCGTCAGCGCGGAGATCAGCCGGCCGAAGGCCAAGGGCGACATCACGCTGAAGGCCGACGTGTCGTTCGAGGGCCAGCCCCCGGTCCGGTTCAAGTTGCGCAAGGCCGAGCCCGGCGCCGACACGTTCAACAACGTGCCGCGCTACGACATGGCGGCCTACGAGCTGCAGAAGCTGTTCCTCGACCCGAACGAGTACGTCGTGCCGCCCACGGCGCTGCGCTTCGTGTCGCTGGCGGAATTCAGCAAGTACTCGCCCGGCGTCGAGCGCACGTTTCCCGGTGCGGAGCAGGTGCTGGCAGTCGTGCAGTACTGGCTGCAGGAAGTGAAGGTCATCGCCGACGTCTACAACGCGGAGACATTCGCGACCGATCCCGTCTATGCGCGGCACATCGGCCAGCTGAACATCTTCACCGACCTGATCGACCACTCCGACTCCAACGCGGGCAATTTCCTGATCTCGCGCACGACGCCCGGCGCACGCGTGTTCTCGATCGACAACGGCGTTGCGTTCGCATCCGAGGAAAGCGACCGCGGCAAGCTGTGGAAGGACCTGCGCGTCGATCGGTTGCCGGCCGACACGGTGGAGCGGCTCAGGAAGATCACCCCCGAAATTCTGCAGCAGGCGCTCGGCGTCGTCGGCCAGTGGCAGCTGCAGGACGGCAAGTACGTGCCGGTGCCGAAGGGCGAGAACCTGTCGCCGAACCAGGGCGTGCGCCGCGAAGGCGAAGTGCTGCAGATGGGACTGAAGAAGTCCGAAGTTTCCCGGATCGCGCGCGCGCTGAAGAACCTGCTGAAGAAGATCGACGACGGCGACGTGAAGACATTCTGAGGAGATGCAACGCATGACTGCCCTCGCCCGCCCGGGCCATCGTCGCCTTCGATCCCTGGCGCTCGCAGCTGCGGCAGCCGTGGTGCTCGGACTCGCATCCGGTGTCTCGGCTGCAAGCGCCGCAGCACAGCAAGTGGAATGGAAGGGCGTCGACCGCGTCGTCGCGTTCGCCGACGTGCACGGCGCTTACTCGGAGCTCACCGCGCTGCTCCAGTCGGTCGGCATCGTCGACTCGAGCCTCAAGTGGACCGGCGGCAAGACGCACCTGGTGAGCCTCGGCGACCTGCTCGACCGCGGCGCCGACTCGCGCAAGGTGATGGACCTGCTGATGCGCCTGCAGAGGAAGCGGCAGCCGCCGGCGGCCAGTTGCACCTCGTGCTCGGCAACCACGAAGCGATGAACGTGCTGGGCGACCTGCGTTACGTGGACAAGGGCGAGTTCGCGTCCTATGCGGCGGACGAAGACCCGGCCGAGCGCGCGGCCATGAAGAAGGATTACCTGGCGCGCGTGCCCGGCTCGACCGACGCCGATTTCGAGCGACTGTTCCCGCCCGGTTTCTTCGGCCACCGCAAGCTGCTCGGCCCCGACGGCAAGTACGGCAAGTGGCTGCTCGAGCAGCCCGCGGTGATCGCGATCAACGACACGATCTACATGCACGGCGGTCCCTTCGACGGACCTCGGGACCGCGGCGTGGCGCAGCTCGATGCCGATTACTCGGCTGCCGTGGCGAAGTACCTGGCCACCGAGGCTGAAATGCGCAAGGCCGGACTGGTCCAGCCCGAGGATGCTTACTCGAAGCGCCCGGACCTGGCCCGTTCGCGGCTCGATGCGATGCCTGCGGGCGACGCGAAGGCGGCGCTGACGCCCGCGGTGATGCGCTTTGCGGAAGCCGACGACAATCCGCTGCTCGGCGCACGCGGCCCGAACTGGTATCGCGGCGCGGCGCTGTGCAACGAGTGCTCCGAGTCGGACGTGCTGAAGCCATTCCTGCAGCGCACCGGCGCGAAGCGCATCGTCGTCGGCCACACGGTGGCGCGGAACGGCACCGTGGTGTCACGCTTCGATGGCGCCGTCGTGAAGCTCGACGCCGGCATGAACCACGCGGTCTACAAGGGCCGGCCAGCCGCGTTGATTTCGGACGCGTCGGGATCGAGGGTCGCCTATGCGAACCCGACCGTGGCACCGGCCGCCGTCACGGCCGAGCCGCTGTACCTGACCTCGCAGGACATCGGCGAAGATGCCGTCGCCGACATCCTCGCCCGCGGCACGATCCAGGTTACCGAGACCTGTGCGCCCGGCATCGCCGAGGTTCGCGTGACGCTGGACGGACGCAGCGTCGAAGGCATCTTCGAGGCGGCGTCGGGCGACTCGGTGCAGCACGAACTCGCGGCCTACCGCCTCGATCGCCTGCTCGGGCTCGGCCTCGTGCCCGCCACGGTCGCACGCGAATTCGACGGCAAGGGCGGCTTGCTGCAGGGACGCCCCGCCACGCTGGGTGAGCGAGCAGGACCGCCAGAATGCGTCGAAAGGTGCCGCGGCCGGACTCGTCTGCCAGGCGATCACCGGCGCGCCGAAGGACGTGCTCGCGCGCCGTCCGCTGCCGCCCGAGGGTCGACCGGCAAAGATGCCGACCGGTGGCTGGTGCGACCTGCCGCCGCAGTTCCAGCTCTCCTATGCGTTCGACGCGCTGATCGACAATCGCGGCCGCACGTTCGACCGTTACCTCTACGACGCGCGACACGGCGATGATGTTCCTGAGCGGCCACGGCGCCGCGTTCAGCACTGGCACGGAGATCCCGAAGGGACTCGAGCCGGCACTCGCGAAGACCGGCCCGGAGATGCAGGCCCGCCTGCGCAAGCTGGATGCCGCCGGCGTGAAGTCCGCCATCGGCAGCTATGTCGGCGACCGGGAGATCAAGGCGCTGCTCGAGAGGCGCGACCGCATCCTGAAGCTCGCGAGCGGCGCCTCCGGCCCCGTGAAGCCCGGCCTCAGCGCGACTGTTGCACCGAGCAGCGCATGATGAACGTGCTGGTCGCCTCCAGTCCGTCGACATCATTGGCGATGACGGTGATCCGCAGTTCCTCGTAGTAGCCCGCGGGTGCGTTCCCCGGCGAAGACGCGGGACTTCGGGTCGAACCTGAGCCACCCCGGCAGCGGGCGCCCGTCCTCCAGCCGCGCCGACAGGTACAGCACGTCGCCCGGATCGGCGTCCACGAACGCATCTTCGGTCACGATGTGCCGCAGCGGACGGCCCGGCTCGTAGGCGATGTCCCCGATCGGCCTGCTCGCCTCCGGCGCGACGTTGGTGACGTTCTCCAGCGCCTTCCGACCGAACTCGCGGCCGATCGACACCGCCAGGCCGATCCAGGCCAGCGCAAGCACGAGGTTCAGCAGCGCGAACGTAGGCGCCGTCCACCCGAGCACGTTTAGCCCGACATACACGACGCCTGCCTGCAGCAGGTCGCCGAAGCGCCAGAAGAACGTGTCGATCGCGGTCTTGCCTTCGTACTTGGCGTCGCGGTCCACCGGCAGGAAAAGCGCCTGCCGCGTCGTGTTCATCAGCGAGTAATCGGTGGCGTTCTCGGCGATCTTCACCAGCCGGATCAGCGTGAAGATCGGCACGAAGCCACCAAGCATCGGCGACAGCGCGAGCAGCCCATAGCCGATCGCGACGACGATCGGATGAATCACGAGCGCACCCTTCACGCCCACGGTCCGGTAGATCCGCGCCACCAGGAATAGCTGGATCGCCAGGCCCACGACGGTCACCCAGAACTGGAAGCTGCCGTAGAACTCGGTGATCAGCACGCTCGCGCTCAACGCGCCTCCGCTCGCTGCCACGCGCGCCGCCGCGTCGCGCTGCACGAAGTCCGCGAGGATGAACTCGCCGGTGGTGTTGATCCAGTTCAGCAGCACGACCAGCAGCGCGATCAGCCGCAGGTAGCGGTCGCGCATCACCAGGCCGAATCCGCCGAGCAGCTTCGGCACCGGCCGGCCGTGCTCGGCGGCGATCGCGCGCGAGCCCTCCGGCACCGCGGCCCGCTCGGGAGCGGCCAGGAACAGCGTCGCAAGCAGCAGCAACGTCGCGAGCACCAGCAGGCCGACAGGTGTCAGCGCCGCGGCAGCGAGCTGGGCCGTCTTCGCACCCGCGAGCGCGCCCACGTTGGCGCCCACCATGATGACCGGGAAGATCCGCTGGCCGCTCTTCAGGTTGAAGCTGTCCGCGGCGAAGGCCCACAGCTGCGAGACGACCATGATCCCGTAGATGCTGGCCCACACGAAATACGCGAACGCGACCGACATGCCCGACCACGCGGCAGCCGCGAACACCAGCATGTTCGCGGCGAAGAACACCGTGATCGCCTGCAGCAGCCGCGCCCCGTCGATGCGCCGGCGCACCGCACCATAGACCGGGACGAGCAGCATCAGGATCAGCGCAGTGATCGCCACCGCATAGGAACGCACCTCCGCCGTGAACTTCGCGAGCATGAACGCCTCGCGCAGCGCCTTGACGACCTGGTACGAGAACAGCAGCAGGAAGGCGTGCAGCACGAACAGCAGCACGGTGCGGCCCTCGCCGGGACGGATCCGCGTGAATACGGTCAGCAGTCGCTCGAACGGAGTCAGGCCCGACCGGTCGGTGATCATCAGGCTTTCTTGCGCGGCAGCAGCGGCTTCAGGATCGGATCCGCCTCGATCAGCTTGCGCGGATAGCCTGCCTTCAGCGCGTTCTCGATCGCCGCCACCGAAGCCGCCGTGTCGCCGCGATCCGCGGCCGTCAGCGCGAGGAAGTAGTGCACGTACATGTCATCGGAGCCCAGCGCCTCGGCCCGCGCCTCGGCTCTCATCGCGGTCTGCGGATCTCCCGCCCGGCCACTGTAGTAAGCGAGCTGGGCCCAGGTCGAGGCCTGCGAAGCATTCACCTTCAACGCGTCCTCCGCGAGCCGTGCTGCGCGCTTGTACAACTCCACCGCCTCCGGGCGCCGCCCGTCGATCAGCCACAACGCGTCTGCCAGTGCCCCTACCATCTGGTGATCCGACGAGGCGATCGCCTGCGCCTGGTCGTATTCGCGGGCAGCCTCCGGGAACCGGCCGAGGTAATAGTAGACGGACCCGAGATTGGAGTGCGCGGCGCGCGACGGCTCGATCGCGATCGACTTCTCGAACGCGGCGGTCGCCTCGTCGAACCGGTTCGCGAGCATCAGTGCCGCGCCAAGGTTGCTGTAGGCCGACGCACTGCCGGGCGCCAGCTCGGCGGCCTTGCGATACGCGGCCGCGGCTTCGTCGGCGCGTCCCAGTCCGAACATGAAATTGCCGAGCGCGTTGTGCGTGGCCGAATAGCCCGGTTCCACTTCGATCGCCTGGCGGTAGGCGCGCTCGGCCTCGGGTTTCCGGCCCTGCGCCTCGAGCGCGCGTCCGAGCCCGATGTAGGCGTCGCCGTCCTGCGGACGACGGGCAACCAGGCCCGAGTAAACGGCTTCGGCCTGCTCGTTGCGCCCACCGGTCAGGTACAGGCTCGCCAGCGCCATCTCCGTCTCGTCACGCTGCGGATCGAGCTCGAGGGCCTTGCGGCAGGCAGCCTCCGCCTCGGTCACGTCGGACGTGGCCTTGGTGCGGTCGTAACGTCGCCCACCGACCTCGCACAGTCCCGCATAAGCCCGCGAGAATCCAGGGTCCAGCCGCAGCGACTCCTTGAACAGGTCGGCCGCCTTGTTGAGCTGGCTCAGGTCGCCTCCCTTGTGCATCGCGGACACGCCGGAGAGATACGCCTCGTACGCTGAGAGGTTGGCCACGTCATTGCGCTGCAGCTTGCGCGCCGATTCCGGCGTCAGCACGACTTCGAGCGCGCGCGCGATCGACTGCGAGATGTTGTCCTGGATCGAGATCACGTCGGACCAGTCCTTGTCGTAGCTCCCGGCCCACACGTGGTAGCCGTTGGCCGCGTCGATCAGCTGCACCGTGACGCGCAGCTTGTTGCCGTCGCGCCGCACGCTGCCCTCGAGCACGTGGTGGACGCCGAGTGCCTGGCCGATCTTGCGGACGTCGAGGCTCTTGTCCTTGAACTCGAAGGCCGACGTGCGTGCCGCCACGCGCAGGCCCGGGATCTGCGCGAGCTGCGCCGAGATTTCCTCGGCGAAGCCGTCGCCCAGGTACTCGTTGCCGCCGCCCGGCGTCATGTCCACCAGCGGCAGCACCGCCACCGACTGCGGCGCCGGCTCGCTGGCGGGCGGTGCTGGCTCCTCCGCGAGACGATTCGCCTCGGCGATCGAGCGCCACCATGCAAAGCCCGTGACGCCCATCATCAGGGCCATGCCGGCGACGAGCCACGGTGCGATGGCCCGTCGCGCCCTCGGCATCGGCAGCGTGCCCGTGTCGCCGGAATCGAGCACGATGCCGGCTGGCGTGATTTCGTACGACCAGGCCAGCATGCCGACGATCGGGATCCCGATCACGGCCAGGATCGTGAGCGCCGTCATCCACCACTCCGGGAAAGTGCAACGGCGCGAACGTGGTCTGCGCCACCTGCAGCACGATCCACATGCCGAGCAGGTACGCACCGAGCACCCTGAATACGCTGCGGCGGCGGAGTTCGGAGACGAGCTTCTGGGCGCGGGCGATCAACGGGCTCTCGACGACGACCATGTCCGGCGACACCGCCTGCTGCGCATTGCCTGGATTCGCGAGCGGCTCGAAGTGCGCGACCATCGCGTAGCCGCGCTTCGCCACGCGGACGATGTAGCGGGGGTCCTTCGGCGAATCACCCAGCAGTTCCCGCAGCTCGCGCATCGCCGCGCGCAGCATTTCGTCGGTCGTCTGCTGGCAGGGCCAGCCCTGCTCGCGCAGCACCTGCCGGTCGACGACTTCGCCGTGCCTGCTCGGCCAGGATGCGCAGGATGCGAAGGTGGTGGAAAGAGAGGGGACGGGATACGCCATTACCGGAGATGCGACCTAGCCTCGGCTCCACGATCCAGTCGCCGAGTCGAAACCCGCTGTCGAGGTCGTCGGCGTCCATGACCACTCGACCCTGGTGCTCCCCCTCTTCTTGCCGATGATCATACCACCGCCAGCGCCTGCCGGAGGTCGTCCACCAGGTCGGCGGCATCCTCGATGCCGATCGACAGCCGCACCGTGCCGGGCCCGATGTCCGACCACGCGACCTGCTCCGGGCTGTAGCCCCGCGGCTGCTGCATCGCCGGCGGCACCACCAGCGACTCGGTCGATCCCAGGCTCGCGGTGAGTTCGAACAGCTGCAGCGCCTCGGCGAACCGGCTCCCGGCCTCGAGACCTGCCCGCAGGTCGAACGTCACCATCGTGCCGAAGCCGTCCATCTGCTTCGCGGCGAGCGCGTGACCGGGATCGCCTGGGAGCCCCGGGTACCGGACCCGGCCTACGGCGGGGTGCGACTGGAGGAACTCGGCCACCCGCCCGGCGTTGGCGCACTGGCAGTCCCAGCGCAGGAAATACGTCTTCAGCCCGCGCAGGATCAGGTACGCGGCGTGCGGGTCGAGCGTCGGCCCGAGGTTGATGAAATCCTCGCGCATCGCGTCGATCAGCTCGCGCCGGCCGATCACGGCCCCGCCCATCACGTCGCCGTGCCCGGACGCATATTTCGTCAGGCTATGCGCATACAGGTCGATCTCGTACTGGCCATGGTTGTGCAGGCCTCCCAGGGTGTTGTCGAGCAGCGTCAGCGCACCGTGGGTCTTCGCCAGCATCGGTGATGCGCTCGATGTCCGCGACCTTCAGCACCGGGTTGGTCGGACTCTCGAAAACGACCAGCCGCGTCGGCTTCGCGGCAAGCGTGCGCTCGAGCGCCGCGAGGTCGTCGATCGAGAGCATCGTGCTCGCGACGCCGTAGCGCTGCAGGATGCGCTGCAGGATCGCGCGCGTGGGCTGGTACGTCTCGGCGAAGAACACGACGTGGTCGCCTGCTTTCAGCAGCGACAGCAGCGTCATCGAGATCGCCGCGACGCCGGAGCCGGTGAGCAGGCAGTCCTCGCGCCCCTGCAGGTCGGCCAGCGCGAGCTCGAGCTGCCGCAGCGTCGGGTTCGAGACGCGCGAGTAGTAGAAGCCGTCGCGCCGGCCGGCCCACTGCTTCCTCGTCTCGGCGACGGTGCCGAGCGTGAACTTCACCGACTGGTAGATCGGCCCGACCAGCGGCCGGTTGTCCGGCGGCAGCGGAACGACTGGCAGGTGCGTGACGCGGGTGCGCTTCCTCATCTTGAGCTCGAAGTCGTCCGCGTCGAGGTGCGCTGGAAAGCTCGCGCGGTAGGCGCGCAGCGACTCCATGTCGAGCACGGCCGTCTCGACGCGATCGCCGCCGCCCTCGCTCGACAGCGGCTGGCCGAGGAAATCGAGCGCAACGCTGTCGCCGGCGTAACTGGCGCCGTTGCCGTCGCGGCCGATACGGTTCACGCCCACGACGTAGCTCAGGTTCTCGATGGCCCGCGCCCTCAGCAGCGCCGACCATGCGTGCGCGCGCCGCGCCGGCCAGTTCGCGACGTACACCAGCAGGTCGTAGTCGCCGCGGCTGCGGCTCCACACCGGGAAGCGCAGGTCGTAGCAGACCATCGGGCGGATGCGCCATCCCTTGACCTCGATGGTCACGTTGCGCGACCCGGCAGCGTAGTGCTTCTCCTCGCCGGCCATCCGGAACAGGTGGCGCTTGTCGTAATGCTCGAGCGTGCCATCCGGCCGCGCCCAGACGAACCGGTTGTAGTGACGCCCGCCGTCGCGGACGATCAGGCTGCCGGCGACCACGCAGCCCATCGCAGCCGCCTCCTCGCGCATCCAGCCGAGCGTCGGGCCGTCCATGTCCTCCGCCAGCGCCTCTGCGTCCATGGTGAAGCCGGTCGAGAACATCTCGGGCAGCACGACCAGGTCGGTGTGGCCCGCGAGGCCGCGGAAGTGGGTCGCCAGCCTGTGACGGTTTGCTGCCGGCTCCTGCCAGGTGAGATCCGCCTGGACCAGCGTCACGCGCAGATGTGGATTCATGATTCGACAAGCCTCCTCAGTCGCTCACCCGCCGCGTCCAGCGTGGCGTCGTGCTTCGCGAAGCAGAAGCGCACTGTCCGGGACGGGGGCGTGTTTGCAGAAAAAACGGAAATCGGTATTGCCGCGACGCCGATATCGCGCGTGAGCCAGCGCGCGAACTCCACGTCCGGCAGGTCGCTGACGGCGGAGTAGTCGACGAGCTGGAAATAGGTTCCGGCCGACGGCGTGAACGCGAGCGGCGTCGAGCGCAGCAGGCGGCAGAAATGGTCGCGCTTCGCTGCGTAGAAAGCGGGCAACTCGAGGTGGTGCTGCGGGCACTCGACCAGGAAATCGGCAAGCCCCGCCTGCATCGGCGTCGCCACGGCGAACTGCACGAACTGGTGGACCTTGCGGAACTCGGCCGTGAGCGCGGCGGGTGCGATGCAGTAGCCCACCTTCCAGCCGGTCGCGTGATACGTCTTGCCGAAGGACGACACGACGAAGCTGCGCGCGGCGAGCTCCGGATGCGTGAGGAGGCTTGCGTGTACGCGACCGTCGAACAGCATGTGCTCGTAGACCTCGTCGGAGAGCACGAGCGCGTTGGTCTGCCGCAGCGTGTCCGCGAGCGACTCGAGGTCCCGCGCGTCGAACACCGCGCCACTCGGGTTGTGAGGACTGTTGACTATGACGCAGCCGCGTGCGCGGCGACACCGCGTCCCGCACTCGATCCCAGTCGACGCCGAAGTCCCGCGCACGCAGCGGCACGCGTACCGCCCGGCCGCCGGCCAGTTCGACGGCGGGCTCGTACGAGTCGTAGGCCGGCTCGAGCAGGATGACCTCGTCGCCCGCGCGCACGACAGCCTGCACCGCACAGAACAGCGCCTCGGTACCGCCCGACGTGACCGTCACTTCGTCGGCCGCGACGACGTCGCGGCCGTAGAGCGCCTGCACCTTGTTCGCAATCGCCTCGCACAGCGGCGGCCATCCCGCCATCGGTGCGTACTGGTTGCGCCCGGACCTGCATGTGCCCGGCGACGAGATCCACCAGCCGCGGCGGCGGATCGAAGTCCGGAAATCCCTGCGAGAGATTGATCGCGCCGCATTCGGCCGCGAGACGCGACATCACGGTGAAGATCGTCGTGCCGACGTGCGGCAGCTTCGATGTCGAGCGGGATCGGACTGCACGGCTCGTGGCGCGCAGGTCCCGGACGGAAGCAGGGTCCCGGAGACACGCCGTGAATACGTCCATGTAGGTGGAGTGTCCCCCCGCGACTGGACCACGGGGGATCCTGGGAGGGGTACGCTGACCGGGCCTTCCAGAGGAGAAGGTCCATGCCCAGTCGCCCGATCGCCGCTTCACCGTGGCAGTTCAAGGTCCAGCTCTCGCAGCGATATCCGCAGCGGGGTGATCAGTCGCTCGGAGGCGCAGCGCAAGCATACGTCTGTCGGGCCAGTTGATGACGCTGTGGCTCGGCCAGTTCGACCGCGGGGAGTTGTCCCAGGAGTTGGCCGAGCCGGCCCTGGAAGATCGAGCGGGAGCTGACCATCGCTGCCCTGCAGCGCAAGGTGGGGAACTCACCATGCAGGTCGACCTGCTCAAAAAAACGCCACGGCCCGCACTCGTGCGCAGCAGCGATCCCTCATTGATCGTCACCGGGCCGCCGGCGGATCGATCCGAGGGGGATGCCTCATGATCGGCCTAACGCGCAGCAGCAATTACTACCGGCCGACATCCGGCCGAGTCGGGACTCGGCGAGACCGTCGCTCGAGCTCATCGACGCGATCGCGCGCGAGTTCCCCTACTACGGGTGCGCCGCGTGCACGCCGAGCTGCGGCGACGTGGGCGGCTGATCAACCGTAAGCGGGTCGAGCGCGTCATGCACGCCTACGGGCGCCAGGCAGCCCGCTCGCGTCGCTATCTGCGCCGTGCCGCGCGGGCGAGCGCGGTGGTGGTCTATCCCAACCTCTACCGCAACCGCATCCCTCTCGCGGCTCGACGCGGTGTGGGTCGCCGACCTCACCTACATCCGCCTCGACTACGGCTTCTGCTACCTCGCCGCGATCCTCGACGCCTGCAGCAGAGCGATCGACTATGCCATCGCGCGGGTCGTCCGTATCGCGGCGTGCCGGCCCGGACCCCACCTCCGTCCGGCGCCGCGGCCGCGCATCAGGCGCCCCGCCGTCGCGTTGCCGGCATCGACGCCGCCGCCATCGCGGCACCGATGATTCCCGCGTCGTTGCGGAAATGCGCCGGGACGATCTCGGCGCGGCTCTGCAGCAGCGGCCCGAAATGCTCCCAGTTCTCGGTCACGCCGCCGCCGATGATGAACACGTCGGGCCACAGCAACGCGTGGTACGCGGCCATCACCTCGTTCACCGCCGTGGCCCATTCCGCCCAGCCGAGCCCGCGGTCGGTCTTCACCTTTGCCGAGGCACGATGCTCGGCTTCCTCGCCGCGCACCTCGAGATGCCCGAGCTCTGTGTTCGGCAGCAGCCGGCCGTCGACGAAGATCGCCGTGCCGATGCCGGTGCCGAGCGTCAGCACCATCACCGTGCCGTCGCGGCCCTTGCCGGCGCCGAGCGTCATCTCGGCCACGCCGGCCGCGTCCGCATCGTTCAGGAACGCGACCGGCCGCCCGATTCGCGCTTCGAGCAGTGCCTGGGCGTCGGTGCCGATCCAGCGCCGGTCGATGTTCGCGGCAGTCCACGCGACGCCGCGCTTGGTCACCGACGGAAACGCGAGCCCCACCGGGCCCGTCGAAGGCAGTTCGCGCGCGATGGACGCCAGCAGGGCGATCACGTCCGCCGGGCTCGCGCCGTCCGGCGTCGGACGCCGCAACACTTCGCCGGCAACCGTCCCCGCAACCGGGTTCACCAGACCTGCCTTGACGAACGAACCGCCGACGTCGAATGCGAGGATCGGGGTGTCCCGCATCGGCGTCACCCCTTCTTCAGGCTCTCGATCATCTGCTGGTTCGCCGCGAGCGCCATCTGCGCGTCGCGGTCGCGCGCTCTTCTGCTGCCGCGTCATCATCACGCCGGCGACCGCCACGCCGATGGCGACGACGACCACGAGGATCGTCGCGAGCGCGTTGATGTCCGGGCTCACGCCGAGGCGGACCTTCGAGAAGATCACCATCGGCAGCGTGCTCGAGCCGGGCCCGGCGACGAAGCTCGCGATCACGAGGTCGTCGAGCGACAGCGTGAACGCGAGCAGCCAGCCCGACAGCAGCGCCGGGAAGATGATCGGCAACGTGATCAGGAAGAACACCTTCCACGGCCGCGCACCGAGATCGAGCGCCGCCTCCTCCAGCGATTCGTCCATCTGCGTCAGCCGCGACTGCACGAGCACCGTCACGAACGCCATCGTCAGCGTGACGTGCGAAATGATGATCGTGGTCATGCCGCGCCCGGCCGGCCAGCCGATCAGCTGCTCCATCGTCACGAACAGCAGCAGCAGCGACAGGCCCGTGATCACCTCGGGCATCACCAGCGGCGCCGTCGTCAGGCCGGAGAACAGCGTGCGGCCCTTGAACGGCCCGAAGCGCGCCAGCACCATGCCGGCGAGCGTGCCGAGCATCACCGCGATCGTCGCCGAGATCGCCGCCACCCGCAGGCTGAGCCACGCTGCGTTCAGGATCTGGTCGTTCTGCAGCAGCGCGCCGTACCACTTGGTCGAGAAGCCGCCCCACACGGTCACGAGCTTCGACGCGTTGAACGAGTAGACGATCAGCGACGCGATCGGGATGTACAGGAACGCGAACCCGAGGATCAGCGAGAGGATGCGGAACCAGGACCTGCCCTGCATCACTTGTGCTCCCCGTCCTCGTTCGCCGCGTTCTGCGCGCGGTCGAGGTACATGATCGGCAGCACCAGGAACAGCAGCAGCGCGATCGCCACCGCGCTCGCCACCGGCCAGTCACGGTTGTTGAAGAACTCGGTCCACAGCACCTTGCCGATCATCAGCATGCCCGGGTCGCCGAGCAGCGACGGGATCACGAACTCGCCGACGGCCGGGATGAACACCAGCAGGCAGCCGGCGACGATGCCCGGCATCGACAGGGGCAGCGTCACCTTGATGAACCCCTCCCACGGCTTGCAGCCGAGGTCGGCCGCCGCCTCGAGCAGCGTCAGGTCCATCTTCTCGAGGTTCGAGTACAGCGGCAGGATCATGAACGGCAGGTACGAATAGACCATGCCGACGTAGACCGCGAAGTCGGTCTGCAGCATCTGGATCGGCTGGTCGATCACGCCCATCGCCATCAGCGCGTTGTTCACCAGGCCGTTGTTCTTCAGCAGCCCGATCCACGCGTACACGCGCAGCAGGAACGACGTGAAGAACGGCAGCACCGCGAGCAGCAGCAGGATGTTGCGCGTCGACGGGCTCGAGCGCGCCATCGCGTACGCCATCGGGTAGCCGATCAGCAGGCACAGCAGCGTCGAGACGCCGGCGACGAAGATCGAGTTCAGGTAGGACTTCCAGTACAGGTTGTCCTCGACCAGGAACGCGAAGTTGCCGAAGTTCAGCTTGACCTGCAGCACCTTCTCCGAGGCCCAGTGGAACAGCGGCTCGTACGGCGGCATCGCGATCGCCGACTCCGAGAAGCTGATCTTCAGCACGATCACGAACGGGATCAGGAAGAACAGCAGCAGCCACAGGTACGGCACCGCCGTGACGAGCGTGCGCCCGTCCGGCAGCCAGCGCTTCAGCCAGCTCATTACTTGGTCACCACGACGGGGCTCGTCGCGTGCCAGTGCAGGTAGACGCGCTCCTCCCAGGTGACGTTGTCGTCGGCGTGGCGGTAGACGTTGGGCTGCGTCACGCGCACGACCTTGCCGGAGTCGAGCCGGATCAGGTAGATCGACACGTCGCCCATGTAGGCGATGTCCTGCACCACGCCGCTCGCCCAGTTGTCCGCGTCGGCCGGCTTGTCGCGGCTCAGCTGGATCTTCTCCGGCCGGATCGCGGCCCATACCGTCGCGCCGGGCGCCGAGCTCACGCCGTGGTCGACGTAGATCGGCGCCTCGAGGTCGTCGCTCTCGATGCGCACGTAGGACGGCTCGTCCTCGATCAGCTTGCCCTCGAACGTGTTCACCGAGCCGATGAACTCCGCGACGAAGCGCGAGTTCGGGTACTCGTACATCTCGCTCGGCGTGCCGACCTGGATGATCTCGCCGTGGTTCATCAGGCCGACGCGCGTCGAGAGCGTCATCGCCTCCTCCTGGTCGTGCGTCACGACGACGAACGTCACGCCGAGCGTCTCCTGGATGTTGATCAGCTCGAACTGCGTGTGCTCGCGCAGCTTCTTGTCGAGCGCGGCGAGCGGCTCGTCGAGCAGCAGCAGCTTCGGCTTCTTGACCAGCGCGCGCGCGAGCGCGACGCGCTGTCGCTGGCCGCCCGACAGCTGGTGCGGCTTGCGCTTCGCGAACTGGCCGAGCCTGACGAGCTCGAGCATGTCGCCGACGCGCTTCGTGATCTCCGCCCTGGCCAGGCCCTCCTGCTTGAGCCCGAACGCGACGTTCTGCTCCACCGTCATGTGCGGGAACACCGCGTACGACTGGAACATCATGTTGACCGGCCGCTCGTACGGCGGAATCGTCGTCATGTCCACGCCGTCGATGAAGATCCTGCCGGTCGTCGGCTTCTCGAAGCCGGCCAGCATCCTGAGCAGCGTCGTCTTGCCGCAGCCCGACGCGCCGAGCAGGCAGAAGATCTCCTTCTTGTAGATGTCGAGGCTGACGTCGTCCACGGCGATGAAGTCGCCGAACTTCTTGGTCACCTTCTCGATGCGGACGTAGGGCTTCGCGTCCGGATCGGTCCAGGGCTCGAACTTCTTCTGGGTCGCGCGCGGTGATGTGGCCATGGAGTCTCTGGCGTTGGATGGGTTGGTCGTCGGCGCGGTCAGCGGCCGGTCGTGAATCGCGTCCACGCGCGGTTCAGCAGGCGCGTGTACTCCGCCGACTTCGAGAGGTTCGGCTGCAGCCGCGCCTTCGTCTCGGCGTTCGGGTAGATGCCCGGGTCGTTGCGCAGCTCCTCGTTGACCAGCGCCGTGGCCTTCGCGTTGGCGTTCGCGTAGTTGACGAAGTCGGAATTCCGCGCCGCGACCTCCGGCCGCAGCAGGTAGTCGATGAACAGGTGCGCGTTGCCGGGATGCTTCGCGTCCGCCGGGATCGCGAGCGTGTCGAACCACATCAGCGCGCCCTCCTTCGGGATCGAGTAGCGGATGTCCACCGGCTTGCCCGCCTCGGCGGCCCGGTCGCGCGCCTGCAGGATGTCGCCGCTGTAGCCCACCGCGATGCAGATGCTCGCCGTTCGCGAGCCCCTCGATGTACTGGGCGCTGGTGATCATGCGGATGTAGGGCCGGATCGCGAGCAGCGCCTCCTCGGCCAGCTTCAGGTCGGCCTCCGACTGGCTGTTCGGGTCCTTGCCGAGCTACAGCAGCACGGTGCCCACCATGTCGGTCGGATCCTCGAGCACCGAGACGCCGCAGCCCTTGAACTTCGACACCACCGCCGGATCGAACACCAGCTGCCAGCTGTCGACCGGCGCGTCGGGCATGATCGACTTCACTTTCGCCGCGTCGTAGCCGATGCCGGTCGTGCCCCACATGTAGACGACGCCGTGCTCGTTGCCCGGGTCGTGCCCGGCGGCGCGCTGCACGATCTCGGGATCGAGGTTCGCGAGGTTCGGCAGCTTCGACTTGTCGAGCTTGCCGAAGACGCCCGCCTTGACCTGGCGCTCGAGGAAGTAGGCGCTCGGCACGACGACGTCGTAGCCCGAGTTGCCGGTCAGCAGCTTGGTCTCGAGCACCTCGTTCGAGTCGAAGACGTCGTAGCGGACCTTGATGCCGGTTTCCTTCTGGAAGTCCTCGATCACCTGCGGGTCGATGTAGTCCGACCAGTTGTAGACGTTGAGGACCTTTTCCTCGGCTGCGGCCGGCGCCGCGGCGGGCCGGTCGCCTCGCCGGCCGCTGGCGTCTCGGGCTTGCTTGCCGCAGCCGAACGCCGCCAACGCCGCAGAGCGCGGCGACCGTCGCCGTACGGGTCGTGCTTCTCATGGGTCTCCCTGCTCCAGACTGCCGTGCCGCCGCCCGCCCACGGCCGCGAGAGCATCGGTTATAGCTCACCGGCCTTGCATTGTGTAGGCGTGGACGGCCCGAAACGAAGCGGGGCGGCCGGAGAAAGCTGCTCCGACCGCCCCGCGCGTCATCAGGCGACTGCGCCGCCTTACTTGCCGGTCGTGAACCGCGTCCAGGTGCGGTTCAGCGCGCGCGTGAACTCCGGCGACCGGGCGAGGTTCGGGAACAGCTTGGCCATGGTCTCGGCCGACGGATAGACGCCCGGGTCGTCGCGGACGGCCGGATCGAGCAGCGGCACGGCGGCGGCGTTGCCGGTCGCGTAGTGCACGAAGTTCGAGTTCGCGGCGGCCACCTCGGGCTTCATCATGAAATTGATGAAGGCGTGGGCGTTGTCCGGGTGCGGCGCGTCCGCCGGGATCGCGTACATGTCGAACCAGATGATCGTGCCTTCCTTCGGCACGGTCATCGCGATCTCGACGCCCTGCCCGGCCTCCTCGGCGCGGCTCTTCGACTGCAGGATGTCGCCGCTCCAGCCGAGCGAGATGCAGATGTCGCCGTTCGCGAGCGAGTCGATGTACTGCGAGCTGTGGATCATGCGGATGTAGGGACGGATCTTCATCAGCACGTCCTCGGCGGCCTTCAGGTCGTCGAGGTTCTCGCTGTTCGGGTCCTTGCCGAGGTAGGCGAGCACCACGCCCACGACCTCGTCGGGCGCGTCGAGCACCGAGATGCCGCAGCCCTTGAACTTGGCGGCATTGGCCGGGTCGAGGATCAGGCTCCAGCTGTCGACCGGGGCGTTGGGGTCGATCGCCTTCACCTTCTTGACGTTGTAGCCGATCGCGTCAGTGCCCCACATGTGGTTCACGGCGTACTCGTTGCCCGGGTCGTGGCGGGCGATGCGCTGCAGGATGTTCTGGTCGAGGTTCGACCAGTTCGGCAGCTTCGACTTGTCGAGCTTGCGGAACACGCCGGCCTTGATCTGCACCTCGAGGAACGAGGCCGACGGCACGACGACGTCGTAGCCGGTGTTGCCCGCGAGCAGCTTCGTCTGCAGCACCTCGTTCGAGTCGAACACGTCGTAGTTCACCTTGATGCCGGTCTCGGCGGTGAACTTCTCGAGCATCTTCGGATCGATGTAGTCCGACCAGTTGTAGACGTTGACGACCTTTTCCTCGGCCGGCGCGGCCGCGGCGGCAGGCTGCGCTCGCGGTCCCGGCGGCCGGGGCCGCCTGTTCCTGCTTCTTGCCGCAGCCGACGAGCGCGATGGCGGCAACCAGGCCCGCGAGCCCGGCGCGAATCTGAGTTTCATCGTGTATTCCCCGTGAGTGGCGACTCTGAGGCAGCGCGCCCGGCGTGGGCCGCACCGCATGGGCCAGACTGTATAGCGCCAGAGCACGCGACGCGACGCCAAGCAGACTCGACGTCAGAGCCGGCCCTCGGCCCGGCAGCGCTCGAGCGTCAGGTCGAGGCAGCGCCAGGCCTTCTCGGCCAGCTCGTCGAGCTGCTCGCGGCTGATGACCAGCGGCGGCGAGATGATCATCGTGTCGCGCACGGCGCGCATGATCAGCCCGTTCTGGAAGCAGAAGTCGCGGCAGATCGTGCCCACCTCGCCCCGCTTGTCGAAGAACTGCCGGCGCTTCTTGTCGCGCACCAGCTCCAGCGCCCCGATCAGGCCGACCGACCGCGCCTCGCCCACCAGCGGGTGCTCGGCCAGCGCCTTCCACTTGGAGGCGAGATAGGGACCGGTCTCGTCGCGGGTGCGGGTGACGAGGCCTTCCTGCTGGATCAGGCTCAGGTTGACGCTGGCGACGGCGCAGGCCACCGGGTGGCCGGAGTAGGTATAGCCGTGGGCGAACTCGCCGCCCTTGTCGATCAGCACGTCGGCCACCCGGTCGCCGACCATGACGCCGCCGATCGGCAGGTAGCCCGAGGACAGGCCCTTGGCGATGGTCATCAGGTCGGGCCGCAGGCCGTACAGGTTCGAGCCGAACCAGTGGCCGGTGCGGCCGAAGCCGCAGATCACCTCGTCGGCGACCAGCAGGATGCCGTACCGGTCGCAGATCTTCTGGATCTCCGGCCAGTAGGTCTCCGGCGGGATGATCACGCCGCCCGCGCCCTGGATCGGCTCGCCGATGAATGCCGCGACGCGGTGCGCACCCAGTTCCACGATCTTCGCTCTCGAGCTCGCGGGCCGCCTTGAGCCCGAACTCGGCCGGCGACAGGTCGCCGCCGTCGGCGAACCAGTACGGCTGCGCGATGTGGACGATGTCCGGGATCGGCAGCCCGCCCTGCTCGTGCATGAACGCCATGCCGCCGAGGCTCGCGCCCGCCATCGTGCTGCCGTGGTACGCGTTGACGCGACTGATGATGACCTTGCGCTCCGGCTGCCCGAGCAGGTCCCAGTAGCGGCGCACCAGGCGGACCACCGTGTCGTTGCCCTCGCGAGCCCGAGCCGGTGAAGAACACGCGGTTGAACTGCGGCGGCGTCAGGTCGACGAGCTGCTTCGCGAGCTCGATCGCCGGCGGGTGGGCGCGTCTGGAAGAAGCTGTTGTAGTACGGCAGCTCCAGCATCTGGCGGTAGGCGGCCTCCGCCAGCTCGCGTCGGCCGTAGCCCAGGTTGACGCACCAGAGGCCGGCCATGCCGTCCAGGATCCGGTTGCCCTCCGAGTCGTACAGGTACACGCCCTCGGCCTTGACGATGACCCGCGTGCCCTTCGCGTGCAGGAACTTGTAGTCCGTGAACGGGTGCAGGTAGTGCTGGCGGTCGAGTTCCTGCCAGGCGGCGGTCGTGCGATCGGCGACGTAGGGCGTGGGTGTCGTCATGGAAGTACCAGAGTGATACGGATCGTCAGCGTCGGCCTACACGTTCAGCAGCAGGTGCTCGCGCTCCCACGAGCTGATCACCTGCAGGAACGTGTCGTGCTCGCTTTCCTTCACCGCCGTGTACGCGAGCACGAAGCGCTCGCCGAGCAGGTCGATCAGCTGCCGGCAGTCGCGCAGCATGCGCACCGATTCCTCGAGGCTGCGCGGCAGGCCGAACGGCAGGTCGTAGGCGCTGCCGGACACGGGCTCCGACGGCTTCAGGCCTTCCATCATGCCGAGGTAGCCGCAGGCGAGCGACGCGGCGATCGCGAGATAGGGATTCGCGTCGGCGCCGCCGAGGCGGTTCTCGACGCGGCGGTTCTCGGCATTCGAGATCGGCACGCGCAGCCCCGCGGTGCGGTTGTCGTAGCCCCACTGCGTGTTGATCGGCGCGAGGTGCCGCAGGATGATGCGGCGGAACGCGTTCACGTTCGGCGCGAACAGCGCCATCGCGGACGGCAGGTATTTCTGCAGCCCCGCGATGTGCGAGAAGAACAGCTGGCTCGGGTTGCCGTCCTTGTCGCTGAACACGTTCTTGCCGGTCTTCGAGTCGACGACGCTCTGGTGGATGTGCATCGCGCTGCCCGGCTCGCGTGCCATCGGCTTCGACATGAACGTCGCGTACATCTTGTGCCGGAACGCGGCCTCGCGCGCGGTGCGCTTGAACATGAACACCTGGTCGGCGAGCGACATCGCGTCGCCGTGGATCAGGTTGATCTCCATCTGCGCCGCGCCGTCCTCGTGGATCAGCGTGTCGATCTCGATCTCCTGCGCCTCGCAGAACGCGTAGATGTCGTCGAACAGCGGGTCGAACTCGTTCACCGCGGCGATGCTGTAGGACTGGCGGCCGACTTCCGGGCGACCCGAGCGGCCGATCGGCGGCTTCAGCGGGTAGTCGGCGTCGATGTTCGGCTCGACCAGGTAGAACTCGAGCTCCGGCGCGACGATCGGCTTCCAGCCCTTCTGCGCGTACAGGTCGAGGATGTGCCGCAGCACGTAGCGCGGCGCCATCGTGACCGGACGGCCGTCGTGATAGAAGCTGTCGTGGATGACCTGCGCCGTCGGCTCCGGCGCCCAGGGCACGACGCGCGTCGTGTTCGGGTCGGCCTTCAGCACGATGTCGATCTCGGACGGGCTGATCGCGCGGTCGTCCTCCGGGTACTCGCCGGTGACCGTCTGCAGGAAGATGCTCTCGGGCATGCGCATGCCCTCGTCCTCGGCGAACTTCACCGCGGGCATCACCTTGCCGCGCGCGATGCCCGCCATGTCGGGGACGATGGCCTCCACCTCGGAGATGCCGTGTTCCTTGAAGAATTGCTGGATGGGCGTGCTCATGCTCTGTTTCCTTCTGCGTGCGCCCGCGCCGCCTGTCCGAAGGCGGCGAACAGTGCCCGCGAGAACGGGTTCTTCATCACTTGCCACTCGGGGTGCCACTGCGCCGCGAGCGCGAATCCGGGTGCGCGAGCGCACGCGGAAGCCCTCGACCAGGCCGTCCGGCGCGCGCGCCTCGATCTCGAGTCCGTCGCCGAGCCGGTCCACGCCCTGCGCGTGCAGCGAGTTGACCATCACGCGGTCGGTGCCCGCGATGCCGTGCATCACGCCGCCCCGGACGAGCTCGACCTCGTGCGCCGGCGCGTACTGCACCTCGAGCGGCTGCGGTCTTGTCCTCGCGGTGATCGAGCATGCCCGGGCACGTCCTGCACTTTCTGCCAGAGCGTGCCGCCGATAGGCGACGTTCATCTCCTGGAAGCCGCGGCAGATCGCGAACAGCGGCATTCCCGATTCGACCACGCGCGGGATCATCGGCAGCGTCGTCGCGTCACGATGCGGATCGAGCATCGTGTCCGGGTCGCTCGAGCTGGCCCGCGTAACGCTGCGGCTCGACGTTCGACGGGCTGCCCGTGAGCAGGATTCCATCCACGCTCGCGAGCACCGCATCGAGATCCGTCTCGTCGCCAAGCGACGGGATCAGCACCGGCACCGCGTCCGCAGCCTCGGCGACGGCGCGAATGTACTTCTCCCCGACGCAGTGGAAGGGGTGAGGACCGAGGATCCGGCGATCCGCGGGAATGCCGATCAGAGGTTTGCGCTCAGCCACGTTTAAGATCCTAGACGGCCCATGTGGGGCCGCCGGATGAGGGCGGAGAGGATTAAACCACAGCGGCGGGCTGGCCGTCGCCAAGCAGCGCAAAAAACTGTCAAAAAATAATACTAAACAATGGCTTGCAAAGCCGCGCCGACGCCCGGCCAAGCTTGCCGCGCCCCGTCTCGAACGGCTATCCTCGGGAGACTCGTACGGCCAAGCCGTCGCTAAATCTTAAACATTCGGGGATCCCATGCCGCAGTTCGCGGATTTCGAGCAGGCGCGCGCCTGGCTCCAGCGCCACAGCCAGGTTCGCGCCGTCGACCTGCTGCTCCCGGACCTGATGGGCATCCCGCGCGGCAAGCGCGTTACGGTTGCGGAACTCGAGAGCGTCCATCGCAGCGGACTGCTGCTGCCGGGCTCGATGTTCGCGCTCGACGTGCTCGGCGGCACGGTGCAGGCCACGGGCCTCGGTTTCGACGAAGGCGACGCGGACCGCGCCTGCCTGCCGCTACCCGGCATCGCTCGCCGAGGTGCCCTGGCTCGGGGCGCATGTCGCCCAGATGCAGGTTGCGATGTACGAGCACGACCGCACGCCGTTCTACGGCGACCCGCGACATGTGCTCGAGAACGTGCTCGGCAGGTTCGCGCCACTCGGCCTGCGACCGGTGATGGCCGTCGAGCTCGAGTTCTACCTGGTCGATCGCGAACGCACGCCCGAGGGACACGCCGCAGCCGCCGAGGCAGCCGCTGTCCGGACGGCGCGAGCACAAGACGCAGATCAATTCGATGGCGGAGCTGGACGAGTACTCCGCCGTGCTCGGCGCGATCCACGCTGCAGCCGCCGCGCAGGAATTGCCCACGGGCACGGTGCTGGCCGAGTACGGCCCCGGCCAGTTCGAGGTGAACCTGCATCACGTCGACGACGCACTGCTCGCCTGCGACCACGCGATCCGCCTGAAGCGCCTGATCAAGGGCGTCGCGCTGCAGCACGGCATGGACGCGACCTTCATGCCGAAGCCGTACCGCGACCACGCAGGCAGTGGCGCGCACCTGCACGTGAGCCTGGTCGACGCCGACGGCCGCAACATCTTCGCTGCCGACGATCCGGCCGGCAGCCCTGCGCTGCGGCACGCGATCGGCGGCCTCGCAGCGACCATCAACGACACGATGGCCGTCTGCGCACCGACCGCGAACTCGTACCGGCGCTTCCAGCCCGAAGCCTACGTGCCGCTGAATCCGAGCTGGTCCGTGAACAACCGCGGCGTCGCGTTCCGCGTGCCGCATGGCCCGCCGGCCAGCCGCCGCGTCGAGCACCGCGTCGCCGGCGCCGAGGCCAATCCGTACCTGCTCTCGGCCATGGTGCTCGCCGGCATGCACCTCGGGATCACGCAGAAGCTCGACCCGGGCCCGGTGCTCGCGGGCAACGCCTACCGCGACACGACGCCGACGATCCCGCTCAGCTGGCCCGAGGCGCTGAACGCGTTCGAGCGCAGCGCGTTCGCGCGCGAATACCTCGGTGAGCGCTTCACGCGCGCTGTACGCGCAGACGCGCCGCGGCGAGATGCAGGACTTCAGCTCCTACGTGTCGCGCGCTCGAGTATTCCTGGTACCTGACCACGAGCTGAGCCATGGACGCACATCCGCTCGTACTACGCGGCATCGCGCGCACGCGGCCCCGACGCACCCGCCGCTGCGGGGCGAGACGACCGCGGACGTCTGCGTCGTCGGCGGCGGCATCGCCGGCTGCTCGACGGCGCTGCACCTCGCCGAACGCGGCTACAAGGTGGTGCTGCTGGAAGGCAAGCGCATCGCGTGGGGCGCCTCGGGGCGCAGCGGCGGCCAGGCGATCTTCGGGTTCGCCGCGGGCCAGGACAAGCTCGTCGCCCAGGTCGGCAAGGACGACGCGCGGCGCATGTTCGACGTTTCCGTCGAGGCGCTCGACCTGCTGAAGGATCGCGTCGCCCGCCACGCGATCGACTGCGACCTGAACTGGGGCCAGATGCACGTCGCGATCAAGCCGCGGCACGAGACCGAGCTCAAGGCGTGGCGCGAGGAGCTGGCGCGCGACTACGGCTACGACTCGCTGCGCTGGCTGGATCGCGGCGAAGTGCGCAGCATGCTCGCGACCGAGCGCTACATCGGCGGCCTGTACGACTCGCGCAGCGGTCACCTGCACCCGCTGAACTACACGCTCGGGCTTGCGCGCGCCGCCGAGGCCGCCGGCGTGCGGATCTTCGAAGGCAGCCAGGTCGTCCGCCTCGACCACGGCGACACGGTCACCGTGACGACCGATGGCGGCACCGTGCGAGCCAGGCATGTCGCGCTCTGCTGCAACGCCTACATCGACGAGAAGGTCTCGGCGAAGCTGCGCGCGCGGATCATGCCCGTCGGCACCTACATCGTCGCGACCGAGCCGCTCGGCAAGGCACGCATCGAGGCATTGATGCGCGACAACGTCGGCGTTACCGACATCAACTGGGTGCTCGATTACTTCCGGCGCTCGGCGGACCACCGCCTGCTGTTCGGCGGCCGCGTCAGTTACTCCGGCCTCGACCCGCTGAACACCGAGCGCGCCACGCGCGCGCGCATGGTCAAGGTGTTCCCGCAGCTCGAGGACGTGAAGATCGAGTATTCGTGGGGCGGCTACGTGGACATCACGATGAGCCGCGCGCCGCGACTTCGGCCGCATCGCGCCTAACGTCTACTACCTGCAGGGATTCTCCGGCCACGGCATCGCGCTCACCGGCATGGCCGGCAAGCTGGTGGCGGAGGCGGTGGCCGGCCAGGCCGAGCGCTTCGACATGTTCGCGAAGCTCGAGCACCGTGATTTCCCGGGCGGACCGGCACTGCGCACGCCGGCGCTGGTGCTCGCGATGCTGTGGTTCCGGTTGAAGGACCTGCTGTAGGGAAGTCACAGCGAATAGTGGATAGTGTGTGGAAGAAGGCCGCGTTATCGGCGGCAATCTCTCCGACTATCCACTATCCACTATCCCTGCTCACGCTCACTTCCCTCGTAGCGCTCCGCTGGTGCACGTCTCGTGCACGACCACGCACGACAGCTGCGGCAGCCGGGGCTTCAGCTCACGCCAGATCCAGCGTGCCAGGTTCTCGCTGGTCGGGTTTTCGAGTCCCGGCACGTCGTTCAGGTAGTGGTGATCAAGCTGCTGGAACAGCGGCTCGAACGCCGTCTTCACGTCGGCGAAATCCATCACCCAGCCGAGCTGCGGATCGACCGGACCGCTGACGTGGATCTCGACGCGGAACGAGTGCCCGTGCACGCGCGCGCACTTGTGCCCGGCCGGGACGTTCGGCAGCCGGTGCGCGCTCTCGAGCGTGAAGATCTTGAATATGTCCACGTGAAGTCATGCCGGGCGTGGGTAGGGGCCGCAAGGATGCAAGGCCGGCCCGAAGTTGTCGAGGGTCTGCATTTCCCGCGATCTCGGCGCCGCCACCGGCTGATAAGCTCGGCAGCATGAAGTTTGCAGACGTGGTGGCATCCCTGACGCAGGATGCGGACGGATGGAAGGCGCACATCCCGGTCGAATGGGGCAACGGGCGGACGGTCTTCGGCGGGCTGCAGGCGGCGCTGCTGGTCCGCGGAATGCGCGGCGTGCTTGGCGCGGCGAGCCACCTGCCGCTGCGCAGCCTGCACGTGACGTTCGTCGCACCGGTCGCAGCGGGACAGGACGTCAGGTTGCGGCCGGAATTCCTTCGTGCCGGCAAGTCCGCCGCACATGCGCGCTGCGACATGCTCGTCCGCCGACGGAATCGTCTGCACGGCCGTGGCGATCTACGGCGCGGATCGCCCGTCGATCGTGACGCTCGAGATTCCCCGCGTCGAAGTCGACGCCGACCCCGACCGGCTGCCGGACATGCCTTACGTCCGCGGCATGACGCCTGAGTTCATGCAGCACCTGCAGATGCGTATCGCGCGGGGGTCACTGCCGTTCTCCGGCAGGGACGAGGCGCATTCGACGATCTTCGCGCGACTCCGCGACACCGACTGCGGCGCCGAGGAAGCGCTGGTGGCGCTGTCCGACTCGATCCCCACCCCGGCGCTGTCGATGCTGAAGACTCCTGCGCCCGCGGCGTCACTGAACTGGATGCTGGAGCTGATCGGTCACCCCTCCGACCTGGACCTGAGTGACTGGGCGCTGATCGATACCAGCGTGCGCGCCGGCAGCGACGGCTACCTGAGCCAGACGTCCGTGCTGTGGGGCCCGACAGGCCACGCCTTCTCGATCAGCCACCAGAGCGTGGCGATTTTCGGCTGACCGGCCCGGCGACATCGCTCGAACTGCCTGCAGCCGGGGCGCGCCGCCTCAGCAGGTATGCGACGTGGATCTTCGGGTTGCGCCGGAAATCCTCGGGAATCGTCGCGCGGGTGATGTCCTTGACCTCGAAGTCCGCGAGGCCATCCGTATCGAGCCGGAAGCGCTGGTAGTTGTTCGAGAACAGGATCGTCCCGTCGGGCTCGAGCACTTCGCCGATCCGGTGCAGCAGCGCCACGTGATCGCGTTGGACGTCGAACTCCTTTTCCATGCGCTTCGAGCGCGACAGCGTCGGCGGGTCCACGAACACGAGCCCGTAGTCGGGGACCGCCCTCCTTCGCCCGTTCATCGAGCCAGCGCGAGGCAGTCGGCGTGCACGAACGCGTGATTCGGGCCGGCGAGCCCGTTCAGGTCGAGATTGCGCCTGGCCCAGTCGAGGTAGGTCCTCGACATGTCGACGGTGGTCGAACTGGTCGCACCGCCACCGACGGCGTGCACCGTCGCGGTACCTGTGTACGCGAACAGGTTCAGGAACCGCCGGCCCGCCGCCAGCTCACCCACGCGCTGCCGCGTGATGCGGTGATCGAGGAACAACCCGTTCGAGGTAGTCGGTGAAGTTGACCAGAAACCTTAACGGCCCTCGCGCACGGTGTGGAACTGCTGCTCGCTGTCCACTTTCTCGTACTGCTCGCCGTGGCGCTGGCGCCTGCGCACGCGCAGCGCGATGCGCTCCGGCGGCAACTTCAGCACGTCGGGCAGCACGGACAGCACCTCGTCGCGACGACCGCGGGCCGCGTCGCGCGACACCGTCGGCGGCGCCTCGTATTCCTGCACGCAGGCATGGCGCTCGTCGTTGCCGTAGACGTCGATGGCAAACGAATACTCGGGCATGTCGGCGTCGTACACGCGGAAGCACGCAACGTCCTCGCGACGTGCCCAGGCGTCGAGCCGGGAAAAGTTCTTGCGAAGGCGATTAGCGAACATCGCCGCACCGGGACGCTCGCGCGCAGTCTCGAGGCGTTCGCGACGCACGACCTCCGGATCAGGCTCGACCGCGTCCGGCCCGAGCTCGAAGCGCAGCAACCGGCACTCGATCGGCCCGTTGAAGAACGTATGCGACCGGTACGCGCGCAGCCCGAGCGCACGGCCGAGCGGCGGATTGCCGGTGAAGACTCCGGCCTGCCAGCCAGGGAACCGCCCGATCAGTGCCTGGCCAAGTTGCGCGTACAGCGGGCCCAGCGTGCCCTCGTCCTCGAGCCGCGCCCCGTACGGCGGATTCACCAGCACGAGTCCGCTCGGCTCGGTCGCCGCAGGCAGCGAAGCGACGTCGCGGCGCTCGAAGAACACGTGATCGCCGATGCCGGCCCGCCCGGCGTTTGCCAGCGACGCGCGAATCGCCGTCTGGTCGCGATCGTAGCCGCGCAACCGGCCAGTGCCGAGCGCGGCCAGGTCGCGCTGCGCCAGCGCGGCCTCGCGCAGATCATTCCATGCCCCCGCGTCGTGCTGCAGCCAGCGCTCGAATCCGAAACGCCGCCGCAGCAGCCCGGGTGCGACGTGCGCCGCCATCAGCGCGGCCTCGACCACCAGCGTGCCCGACCCGCACATCGGATCGGCGAACGCGCCGCCCTCGGCCGCGATCGCAGGCCACCCGCAGCGCATCAGCAGCGCGGCGGCGAGGTTCTCCTTCATCGGCGCCTCGACGCCGGACTGTCGATAGCCGCGACGATGCAGCGGCTCGCCGCTCAGGTCGATCGACACCGTCGCGTGCGAGCGCGCGAGCCGCAGGCTCACGCGCAGGTCCGGGGATCGCAGGTCCACCGACGGGCGCTCGCCGGTGCGCTCGCGGAATCGATCGACGATCGCGTCCTTCGCCTTCTGCGCCGCGAACTGCGTGTGACGCAGCCACTCCGGGCCTTCACCAACGATGTCCACCGCGAGCGTCCCGAGCGGCGCCAGGTGTTCCTCCCACGGAATCCTGCGCAACGACTCGTACATCGCCTCGACCGTGTCGAGCGGCACCGTCCCGAGCGCGAGCAGCACGCGACTCGCGGTGCGCGAATGCAGGCATGCGACATAGCCGCTCGCGAGCGGCCCGGCAAAGCTCACGCCCGCCGGGTGCTCGCGCGTGACGTCGATGTCGAGCGCGCGGAGCTCCGCGGCCAGCAACTCGGACACGTGCCGGGGACACGCCGCGAAGAATTCGAGTCGGGGGCTTTGCGTTGTTTCCGTCATCGCTCAGCGCTCCGCCCGCTCCAGCATCACGAGGTCCCGCGACGGCAGCCGCTCGAGGCACCGCGCGACGATGCGATAGCTGTCCGGATCGAACGGCCGCTCACCGGCGTACTGCAGCATTTCCGCCACCTCGGTGTCGTTGCGGGCCGTGCCGAGGTGCTGCCAGCGATCGACGACGTGCAGCAGCGTGCCCGGACCGTCCGCGGCCCGCTCCCGGATGCCCACGGCCCCTTTGAACGGCCACGAGCGCAGCCGCAGCGACGCGAGCGCGAGCTCGCAGGCGCGCGTCGTGCAATGGCAGCGGCTCCTTGCCGACGCAGGCGCCCCGACAGCGACCGACCTGGAGCCCGAAGCACGAACCCGGGCCGGTCTCGAGGCCGAGGACCTTCATGCAGAGGCCGGCCTCGCGTGCCTTGCCTTCGAGCGCTCGCCGCGCGTCACGCTCCGTTCGAAACGGTCCGTATGCGTCGGCACCGGGCTCGAGGTGCTCGACGCCGAGCTGCTCGACGACCGGCCGCAGCGCGCCGCCGCTCTCGACGAGCCGGATGCATTGCGTGGACTCGGCCTTGCGCAGCCGCCGGTTCGCGGTCGGCGCGAGCTCCTTGACCATCCGCGACTCGAGCAGCAGCGCGCCGAGCTCGCCTCCGGTCTCGATCCACTCGACCTCGCGCACCTGCTGGCCGAGCTTCGCCTCCTTGCTGGAGCGATGACCCGAGGAAAAATGCTCGAGCACGCGGCTGCGCAGGTTGCGGCTCTTGCCGACGTAGATCAGCGCGCCGCCCTCGCCGCGGAACAGGTAGACGCCCGGGCCCTCGGGCAGCTCATCGGCAAGATCGGCGGCAGATGTGGCGGCAGCCGCGACTCGAAACGCGACGCATCGACGACCTGCTGCACGCGATCCGCGCCCACCGCGCCCTCGAACGCCGCGAGCAGGTCGGGCAGCACCGCCGCATCGCCAAGCGCGCGGTGACGCTGTCCGCACTGGAGCCCCCAGCGCTCGATCAGCGTGTCCAGGTTGTGGCGGCCGTGGTCGGGGAACAGCGAGCGCGACAGGCGCACCGTGCAGAGCACCGGCGCGGCGAACTTCTCGCCCACCCTGCGGAATTCGCTGCGCACGAACCCGTAGTCGAATCGCGCGTTGTGGGCGACGAACAGCCGCCCCTCGAGCCGCGACCGGACCTCGGCACGCAGCTCGTCGAACGTCGGCGCGTCCGCGACCATCTCGTTCGTGATGCCGGTGAAGCTCTCGATCGACGGCGGGATGCGCTGGCACGGATTGACGAGGCTCGCCCACTCCTCCACCACCACGCCGTCGTCGAGCAGCACGATGCCGACTTCAGTGACGCGATGCTGCGCGGCCGTACCGCCCGTCGTCTCCAGATCGACGCAGGCAACCGGGCCACGCAGCACGGGCGCCTCGAGCGAGACGGGCACCGGCCGTCGCTTGTTGCCTGGAACGCTCAAAGCGTCGCGTCGCCGTCCAGCGTCATGATCGGGCCGTACAGCTCCGGGCGGCGGTCGCGGAACACGCCCCACGCGTGCCGCTGGGCACGGATCTCGTCGAGGTCGAACGTCGCGGTGAGGATCGCCTGCGAAGTACGGTCCGCCTCCACGAGCTTCTCACCGGTGGGCCCGGCAATGAACGACGAGCCGTAGAACGTCATCTCGTACTTCTCGCCCCGCTCGACGCCGATGCGGTTCGAAGCCACCAGCGGCATCACGTTCGCGGCGGCGTGGCCCTGCATGCAGCGCTGCCAGTGGTCGCGAGAGTCGATGCTCGCGTCGTGCGGCTCGGAACCGATCGCGGTCGGGTACATCAGCACGTCGGCGCCCATCAGCGCCATGCAGCGCGCAGCCTCGGGGAACCACTGGTCCCAGCAGATGCCGACGCCGAGCGCGCCGTAGCTCGTCTGCCAGACGCGAAAGCCGGTGTCGCCCGGCGAGAAGTAGTACTTCTCGTGGTAACCGGGACCTTCGGGAATGTGTGACTTGCGGTAGACGCCGAGCGCGCTGCCGTCCGCGTCGATCATCACCAGCGAGTTGAAGTAGGCGTTGTTGGCCCGCTCGAACACGCTGAGCGGCAGGGCCACGCCGAGTTCGCGCGCGAGCGCCTGGAACCGCTGGACGACCGGACTGTCGGCGACCGGCCGCGCGAGCTCGAAATGTGCCGCGAGGTGGTCCTTGCAGAAGTACGGCGTCTCGAAAAGCTCTTGCAGGAGAATGACTTGCGCGCCGTCGCCAGCGGCCTTCCTGACCACCGACTCGGCGCGGTCGAGGTTCTCGGCCGCGATCGGCGAGCAGGCAAACTGGGTTGCAGCAAACGTGACTTTCATTGGGACCTCGAGTGCTGGGCGGGCCGGGCCGCCGAGTCTAACCGGCGCGTCCAGCCCGGCAACTGGCGGGACCGCGACATTATGTCCAAAATGACGGCGCTGGGTCGCACTGCGGTGTCGGGGGTAATCGCCGGCTGCGCCTCACGTGACGAAAACGCATCTGCAATAGAGACTGGGAGTACTCAATCAATGTCGGCCAATCTTCTCGAGAGCCTGACCGGGCTGCTCACCCCTGACCTGATCGGCAAGGCCGCAGGCGTCCTCGGCGATTCCGAACCCGCCGTGTCGAAAGGCATGGGCGCGGTGTTTCCGCTGCTGCTCAGCAGCCTCGCCCATCGCTCGAACGACAACGACTTCACGTCGCTGCTGTTCAACCTCGTGCGCGATCCCGCGAACGACGGCAACCTGCTCGGCAACGTCGCGAGCCTGCTGTCTCCTGGCGCGTCGTCGTCGCCGATGATGGCGCTCGGCGGCAAGCTGCTCGTCCGGCCTGTTCGGCAACAACACGAACAGCCTGGGCGGCGCGCTGGCGAACTACGCCGGCGTCAAGCCGTCGACCGGAATTTCGATGCTGAACGTCGCCGCACCTCTGCTGCTGTCGGTGCTCGGCAAGGCCGTGCGCAGTGGCAACCTGAACCTCTCGTCGCTGCTCGCCATGATCACCGGCCAGCGCGACACCTACGCCGCCGCGCTGCCGGGCCCGCTGTCGAAGCTCGAGTCGTACTTTGCGGCTCCGGTGCGCGACACGTACGTGCCGCCGCCGGTCGTCGAGAAGAAGTCGTCGATCTGGCGCTGGCTGCTGCCGTTGCTGATCGCGCTCGCGGCCCTGTGGCTGCTGTCGCGCTGCATGGGCCCGAAGGAGCAGGTCACCGAAGTCATCGAGACCGTGCCCGCTCCGGTGGTCGAGTCTGCCCCGGCGCCCGAGCCGATGCCTGCGCCGGCAATGGAGGCTGCTCCGGCGACGGAGATTCCGCTCGCGAACTTCTACTTCGAAGTTGACCAGTTCGCGCTGCCGGTGGCACGCGAGGGTTCGCTCGAGGCGGTCATCGAGTACCTCAAGGCCAACCCGACGGCGGTGGCGAGCGTTTCCGGCTACCATGATCCGACGGGTGACGCGGCCCACAACGAGGAACTCGCCAAGAAGCGCGCCCAAGCCGTGAAGGACGCCATGACGGCGGCCGGCGTGCCGGACGCGCAGATCGACATGGTGAAGCCCATCGTGACGACCGGCTCCGGTGACATGGCCGAAGCGCGCCGGGTCGAGGTCGCGATCCGTCGCTGACCCGGGCCTCTGGTCGAATCGCACGGGGCCCCTCGCGGGCCCCGTGTCTTTTTTGGACTTCAGCCGAGCAGCTTGGCGACGTGCCGCGCGATCATCAGTTCCTCGTCCGTGGGCAGCACGTAAGCGGCAACGCGACTCCCCGGCGCGCTGATGCATCGCTCGCCGCGCACGTTGGCCGAGTCGTCGAGCTGCACGCCGAGCCAGGCGGCATCGGTGCAGATGCGCTGGCGGACTTCGGGCTGGTTCTCGCCGATGCCCCCGGTGAAGACGATCGCGTCGAGCCCGCCGAGCGCCGCCGCGAGCGAGCCGAGTTCGCGGCGCGCGCGATAGACGAACACGTCCACCGCGACACGGGCGGCCGTTGCGTCGCTCGCGAGCAGCTCGCGCATGTCGCTCGACAGCCCGGACATCCCGAGCAGTCCCGACTCGTGGTACAGCAGCCGCTCGACGTCGCGCACACCCATTCCGAGCTCGTCCATCAGGAACAGCAGCACGCCGGGATCGATCGAGCCGCTGCGCGTGCCCATCGGCAGGCCTTCGACCGCCGTGAAGCCCATCGTCGTCGCGACGCTGCGCCCGCCCTGCATCGCGCACATGCTGGCGCCGTTGCCGAGGTGGAACACGACAGCGCGTCCCTGCGCGGCCCGGCCATCGAGCGCCGGCAGCACCGAGGCCACGTACTCGTACGACAGGCCGTGGAATCCGTAGCGCCGCACGCCCGCCTCCGCGAAGCGCGGCGGCAACGCGAACAGCTGCGCCACCTCTGGAATCGTGCGGTGAAACGCCGTGTCGAAGCACGCGATCTCGGGCACGCCCGGCAGCCGTTCGAGCAGCAGGCGGATCGCGGCCAGGTTGTGCGGCTGGTGCAGCGGCGCGAGCGGCACGTATTTCTCGAGCCGCTCGATTACCCGCGCATCCACGCGCGTCGGCGCCATGAACTCGAGCCCGCCGTGCACGACGCGATGTCCGACACCGGCGATGTGCGCGCCACCGAGTTCCCCGGCCAGGAAATCGAGCAGCAGGCCGAGCGCTGCCTCGTGACGCAGCGGTCCGTCGCCGAGCGTGAGATCCGTCACCACGTTCGTGCCGCGCTTCACGGCCAGGTGCGGCTCCGTGCCGAGCCCGGAGATCTGTCCGCGCAGCTCGCGCTCCAGCGCGCCTGCCGGCCGTCGAAACGTGCAGAACTTGACGCTCGAGGAGCCGGCGTTCAGGACGACGATCGCGTCCCCGCCGCCGCTCACTGCAGACTCCTCCATCCCGGCTTGCGGCGGGCGTGCGCAAGCAGCTTTGCGACCGCCGCCGACCCGATGCGCATGCGCACGTTGTCCGCCCGGCTGGTGAGCACGACGGGCACGCGCGCGCCCAGCACCACGCCGGCGCTGTCCGCGCCCGCGAAGTACTGCAGCTGCTTGGCCAGCATGTTGCCCGACTCGATGTTCGGCACCATCAGGATGTCCGCGCGGCCGGCGACCGGCGACTTGATGCTCTTGGTGCGCGCCGCGTGCTCGCTGATCGCGTTGTCGAACGCCAGCGGACCGTCGAGGATGCCGCCCTGGATCTGCCCCCGGTCGGCCATCTTGCAGAGCGCCGCCGCGTCCAGCGTCGAGCCGATGTTCGGGTTGACCGTCTCCACGGCCGAGAGGATTGCGACCTTGGGCATCGCGATGCCGAGCACGTGCGCGAGATCGATCGCGTTGCGCACGATGTCCGCCTTCTCGGCCAGCGTCGGCTCGATGTTGATCGCGGCATCGGTGACGAGCAGCACGCGGTCGTACGCCGGCACGTCCATCACGAACACGTGGCTCACCCGCCGCTCGGTCCGCAGCCCCGAGTGCGACGAGACGATCTCGCCCAGGATCTCGTCCGTGTGCAGGCTGCCCTTCATCAGCATCTCGACCTCGCCGGCGCGGGCGAGCGCGGCGGCGGCGGCGGCCGAAGCGTGGCTGTGCTCGGTCGGGACGATCCTGAAGCCGGAGATGTCCGCGCCATTCGTTTCCGCCACGGCACGGATCCGCGCAGGCGGGCCGACCAGCACCGGGACGATCAGGTTGCGTCGCGCCGCCTCGAGCGCGCCGAGCAGCGAATCGCGATCGCACGGGTGCGCGACGGCGCAGGTGACGGGCTCGAGCGGCTCGCAGTCGAGCAGCAGGCGGGCAAACACGTCGTTGCGCCGCAGGATGATTTCCGGCGTCGCGATGTCTGAATAGGCGATTCGACGGCGTGGCGCCTCGACCACGGCCCGTCCCCACAGCACGCGACGGTCGCCGACGCGGGCGTCACAGTCGAACTCGATGTAGCCGCTGTCGGCGTGCTTTGCGCGCGCGGTGACGGAGGCCGAGAGTTCCTCGCCGACCGTCACCTGGCCCGCGTACTCGAGCTGCATCGAGACGATCCGCGTACCCGGCCCCGGCAACCTCCGTTCCAGCATCCCCGAGATCACGGCGCTGACGCCAACGGCATCCACGCTCAGCAGCTGCGTGGACGTCGCACCCGGGTCCTCGAGCTGGAACGGCTCGATGTCGCCCGACACCAGCACCAGTGCCTCGATCTCCGTCTGTGTCAGCGACGCGCTGCGCGCTCGCCGAGGCGCCAACCTCGATCTCGGCGAACGTGACGTTCTTGTAATCGCTCACGACAGGTCGATCCAGGTCGTCTTCAGTTCCGTGTACTTGTCGAACGCGTGCAGCGACTTGTCGCGGCCCGTGCCGGACTGCTTGAAGCCGCCGAACGGCACCGTGATGTCGTCGGCATCGTAGCAGTTCACGTAGACCATGCCGGAGCGCAGTGCGCGGGCGATGCGGTGCGCACGCGTGATGTCGCGCGTCCACACTGCGGCCGCGAGACCGTAGATCACGGAGTTGCCGACCTGCACGGCCTCGTCCGCGTCGCGCACCGTGATCGCCGCAAGCACCGGCCCGAAGATCTCCTCGCGCGCGATCCGCATGTCGGGACGCACCTCGCCGAAGACCGTGGGCTCGACGTAGAAGCCGCCCGATTCCTGTCGCGCACGCCTGCCGCCGGCGAGCATCCGCGCGCCGTCCTCGCGGCCCGCGTCGATGTAGCCGAGCACGGTCTGCAACTGCACGTCGTCGACGATCGCGCCGAGCTGCGTAGCCGCATCGAGCGGGTCGCCCGGCACGAGCTTGCGTCCGGCGGCGACCACTTTCTCGAGCACTGCGTCGCGCACGCCCTCTTCGATGATCAGCCGCGAGCCCGCGGAGCACATCTCGCCCTGGTTGAAGAAGATCGCCGACGCCGCGGCTGCCGCGGCCCGATCGAGGTCGGGGCAGTCGGCCAGGATGATGTTCGGCGACTTGCCGCCGCATTCGAGCCAGACACGCTTCATGTTCGACTGGCCGGAGTACTGCAGCATCAGCTTGCCGGTGCGGGTCGAGCCCGTGAACCCGATGCAGTCCACGTCCATGTGCATCGCGAGCGCCTGCCCTGCCGTGTGGCCGAACCCGGGCAGCACGTTGAACACGCCATCCGGAATGCCGGCGCGCGACGCGAGCTCGCCGAGGCGGATGGCGGTCAGCGGCGATTTCTCGGACGGCTTCAGGATGAACGAGTTGCCGGCCGCGAGCGCCGGGCCGATCTTCCACGCCGCCATGATCAGCGGGAAGTTCCACGGCACGATCGCGGCCACGACGCCGATCGGTTCGCGCGTGATCAGCGCGAGCGCATCGTGGCTCGTTCGGCGCGACCTCGTCGTAGATCTTGTCGATCGCTTCCGCGTACCAGGTGATGCAGCGCGCGGTGGACGGAATGTCGACGGCCAGGCTGTCCGAGATCGGCTTGCCCATGTCGAGCGTCTCGAGCAGCGCGAGCTCGTCGCGGTGCTCGAGGATCAGCTCGGCGAAGCGCAGCAGCACGCGCTTGCGCTCGCGCGGCGGCTGCAGGCGCCATACGCCGCGGTCGAACGCGCGCCGCGCAGCGGCCACGGCGCGGTCGGCGTCGACCGCACCGGTCGAGGCGACCTTGGCGATCACGCGCCCGTCGATCGGGCTCACGCAGTCGAACGTTTCTGCCGACGCGGCATGCACGTAGCTGCCGTCGATGAACGCACGGCCCTCGATCGCAAGCGACCGGGCGCGCTCGTGCCAGTTGGTCCGGGTGTCAGTCATGGCTCCTGCCTCAGAAGGTCGGCGGCGTGCTCGCGGAGATGATCTCGCACGGCTCGCTGCCGACGTTGCGGAATCGGTGCGGAATCGCGCTGGTGAAGTAGTACGCGTCGCCGGGGCCGAGCACGCGCGTCTCGCCGCCGATCGTGAGCTCGATGCGTCCGCGCACGACCACGCCGCCCTCCTCGCCTTCGTGCCGCAGCATGTCGGCGCCGGTGTCGGCCCCCGGCGCGTAGCGCTCGTGCATCACCGACATCGCACGGTTCGGCGCGGCGGGCGGCCACGAGCTTCAGCGACACGCTGCGGTCGCCGAGGTCGGTGAGCTCGTCGCCCTTGTAGAACACCTGCGGGCTCGCCGACAGGTCGAGCGTGAAGAACTCGGCCAGCGACATCGGGATGCCGTCGAGCACCTTTTTCAGCGAGCTCACCGAGGGACTGACGCGGTTCTGCTCGATCAGCGAGATCAGGCCGTTGGTGACCCCGGCGCGCTTCGCCAGCTCGCGCTGCGAGAGGCCGTACATCGTGCGGACGGCACGCAGGTGGGCACCGACGTCGAGGGTCATGCCGGTCACGGGGTGTTCAATATCCTGCACACGGGGCGCGTAAGTAGCGGAAGTTTCGACGCCGTTTGAGGCGGGTGTCAATTTTTCTTATCATCGGGAGTCTCCCCACCCTCCCGGAACACCGCCATGTCCGTCCAGCCGAAATTCGACCGCGCCGAGCTCGAAGCCTTCTGGATGCCGTTCACGGCCAACCGGCAGTTCAAGTCGAAGCCGCGGCTGCTCGCGAAGGCGAAGGGCATGCATTACTGGACGCCCGAGGGCCGCCAGATCCTGGACGGCGTGGCGGGCCTGTGGTGCGTGAATGCCGGCCACGGCCGCACGGAGATTACCGAGGCAGTCAGCCGCCAGATCGCCGAGATGGAGTACGCGCCGCCGTTCCAGATGGGGCACCCGGGCGCGTTCCAGCTCGCGAACGACGTCGTGCACTGGCTGCCGAAGGGCCTCGACCACGTGTTCTTCACGAACTCGGGCTCGGAGTCGGTGGACACCGCGCTGAAGATCGCGCTCGCGTACCACCGCGTCCGCGGCGAGGGCACGCGCACGCGGCTGATCGGCCGCGAGCGCGGCTATCACGGCGTCGGCTTCGGCGGCATCTCGGTTGGCGGCATGGTCAACAACCGCAAGTTCTTCGGCGCGCAGCTGCCGGGCGTGGATCACCTGCCGCACACGCACGACCTCGCGCACAACGCGTACACGCGCGGCGAGCCTGCCTGGGGCGCGCACCTCGCCGACGACCTCGAGCGGATCGTCGCGCTGCACGATGCGAGCAACATCGCCGCCGTGATCGTCGAGCCCGTCGCGGGCTCGACCGGCGTGCTGATGCCGCCGCAGGGTTACCTGAAGCGCCTGCGCGAGATCTGCACGAAGCACGGCATCCTGCTGATCTTCGACGAAGTGATCACCGGCTTCGGCCGCCTCGGCACGCCGTTCGCGGCACAGCGCTTCGACGTGCTGCCCGACATGATCACGATGGCGAAGGGCCTGACGAACGGCGCGGTGCCGATGGGCGCCGTGGCGGCAAGCAGGCAGATCTACGAGGCATTCATGCAGGGGCCGGACAACGCGATCGAGCTGTTCCACGGCTACACGTACTCGGCGCACCCGGTTGCGTGCGCCGCGGGCATCGCGACGCAGGAAATCTACCGCCGCGAAGGACTGCTCACGCGCGCCAACGACATGGCCGATTACTGGGCGGATGCGGTGCACTCGCTGAAGGGCCTGCCGCACGTGATCGACCTGCGCAACCTCGGGCTCATTGGCGCGATCGAGCTCGACCTCGATCCCGGGCAAGCCGGGCGCCCGCGCGTTCGACGTGTTCGTGCGCGCGTTCGAGGAGGGAATCCTGATCCGCGTCACCGGCGACATCATCGCGTTGTCGCCGCCGCTGATCATCGAGAAGAGCCACGTCGACGAGCTGTTCGGCAAGCTGGCCAAGGTGCTGAAGGAAACGGCGTGAGGCCGGTGAATAGTGGACTAGCAGATAGCGGCCAGGCTGGAAACAACAACGCCCGGCCCCCTCGCGGGGACCGGGCGTTTCTCATTGCTGCCGTCTCAGGCGGCCCGGTCGACGATTATTCGCCGTCCTTCTTCCACGGGAACGTGGTCGAAACCGTGAAGATCGCACGCGCCTCGGTGCTCGAAATGTCGTGCGGCGTGTCGCGCAGCGTCTCGAGGTCCTCGCCGTCGACCCACTTCAGCGCGAAGTCGAAGTGACCCCACGTGTAGCCGAGGCCGGCGGACCAGTCCATGTAGTTGTCCTGGCCGTAGGCTGCTTCGATGCCGTCGCCGTCGCTGTAGCCGAGGTGGCCGAGCAGGCTGAAGTTCGCCGGCAGCGGGTAGTCGATGTTGCCTTCGTAATAGAAGGCCGTCTCGCTGGTGCCCGCGAAGTCCCAGGAATACGAGATCTTGCCGGTGATCCACTCCCAGCCGAGGCTGCCGTAGATCTCGGGGAAGTTGAAGCTGCTCTCGCCCGCGTAGGTGTAGTAGACGATGCCCGTGTCCCACACGAACGTTTCACCGCCGCCCCAACCCGCGTACAGGTCGATCTCGATATTCGGATCGCCGCCGCCGAAGTCGACGTTGCTCGCCCAGGCCCCGATGTGGAATCCCATGTCCGACGCGTAGTCGAGACTGCCCTGCAGGGCCGGATTCTGTGCGGTCTGGGTCACGCCGCGCCAGTCGTAGTCGGTCGTGGCCGTAACCGTGCCCGAGAACTCCGCGTGGGCCGCCGCGGCCGACGTCAGCAGCACCAGCGCCGCCATGCCTTGAGTCAATTTCATGTAGAACCCCTTCGTTGCGTTAAAACTACACAGGGAAGCCGTCCGTAACAGCGATTGTAGCAGACACGATACGAATCGCACCCCGCCGGCCGGCCCCCGGCCGCTGCCCGGATAACTAGCAGGATTCGTGCCAGCCTGAACGGCGCGGAATTACTGGCGTCGAGCGGGGCGATTGCACCAACGAGGCGCACCTCGCCATTTCGCCCGGGGGGCGGCGCACGATTCGGGTGCAGCCGGGCAGGCTCAGCCGGACGGCGGCGGCTCGTAGATCGCGTAGAACTTGCGGGCCGGCTCGAGCACCTCCCACACGCCACGGAAGCCGGCGGGCATCACGAAGCAATCGCCCGGCCCGAAGGTCCACGAGCGCCCGTGATCATCGGAGATCCTCACGCGCCCTTCGGTCAGCACGCAGAGCTCGTTCTCGGTGTAGGTGACGTGCCAGGCGCCGGGGCTGCTGCGCCAGATGCCACCGAAGAACCGGCCGCTATCGTCCGTGTAGAGGTTGCGCACGTGCTGGGCCGGCACCGGGCTGCCGGCGACGAGTCGCGCCGGATCGAGGCCCAGTGGCTCCTCGCGGCCGCTGAATTCGTCGATGCGGATGACTTCGGGTCCGAGTTCACTCATCTGCGTCTCCCTGTGCCCCGCGGCAAATACGAGCGTATCACGCGCGGCGGCGCGACCAGCCACCTCAGGCCGGGGCCTTTGCGAGCAGGTCCTCCACTTCCGCGTCCGAGGTCTGGTCGAAGTCCCGGTACCACTGCCCGACGGCACTGAAGTACGGCGGTGTCTCGAGGCAGATCGACCTCGTCGGCAACGGCGGCGATGCGATTCGCGGGCCTCCGTTGACGCGACCGGGACGGCGACGACCACGCGCTTCGCGCGGAGCGCCCGCAGCGACCGGACGGCTGCTTCCATGGTGGCGCCCGTCGCGAGTCCGTCATCGACGAGGATGCCGACGCGGCCCGCCATCTCGAGTGGCGGACGATTGCCACGATACTTGCCCTCGCGGCGCTCGAGCTCCGCCTGCTCGTGGCGCCTGACCTGCTCGAGCTCCTCGCGGCGCCCGGCTACGAAGCGCAGCACGTCCTCGTTCAGCACGATCGCGCCACCGCTCGCGATCGCACCCATCGCGAGCTCGGGCTGCGACGGCAGGCCAAGCTTGCGCACGACCAGCACGTCGAGCGGCAGGCCGAGCGCCTGCGCGATCTCGAACGCCACCGGGACGCCGCCGCGCGGCAGGGCGAGCACGATACTGCCCGCGGCGCCTCGATACGCTGCGAGCGCCTTGGCGAGCGCGCGGCCCGCGTCCTCGCGGTCTTCGAATACGCGCGTCATGGGCATTGTTCCTTCGGACGTAGTACATGTTCCGTCGCGTCGCCGGCGCGTGTCATTCGCGCATGTACGTAAGTGCTAAGCTGGCCTCGTGCCGGCGAGCCTCGCAGACAAGGTGGCGTTCCTCCGCAGCCGCTGCGGCCCCGGGGACGAGGCCGTCGAGACCCATTTCGCGTGGGTGTTCCTGGTCGGTGAGCGCGCGTTCAAGCTGCGCAAGCCGGTACGGCGCGACCCGATGGACTACGGTTCGATCGCGGCACGCCGAGCGACTCCGAATCCGAAGTCCGCCTGAATCGCCGGCTCGCACCCGACGTCTACCTGCGCACGGCCGCGCTCACTCTTGAACCGGACGGTCACCTGGCGATCGGCGGGCACGGCGAGACCGTGGACTGGCTCGTCGAGATGCGTCGCCTCGATCGTCGCTGGATGCTGGACTTGGCGCTCGAGCGCGGCGAAGTCGGCGACGCCGAACTCGCGCGCGTGGCGACGCTGCTGGCGGCGTTCTACGCGGGCTCGCCGCCGGCGATCACGAACCCCGGCGAACTTGGGGCTCGACTGCACAGGCAGGTCGACCGCCAATCACGCCGTCATCCGCACGCTGGACGAAGCGCTCGCTGCACGGCTCGCCGCGCGGCAGCGCAGGCGATCGATCAGCTTGCAGCGGAACTCGACTCGCGCGTGGCCCGTGGCTGCATCGTCGAGGCGCACGGCGACCTGCGACCGGAGCACATCCTGGTCACGGATCCGCCGGCCGTGATCGATTGCCTGGAGTTCGATCGCGAGCTCAGGATTCTCGACCGCGCCGAGGAACTCTGTTTCCTGGAGCTCGAGTGCGGGCGTATCGGTCATGCTTCGGCGGGTCGCCGGTTGCGCGACGAATGCCTGCGGAAACTCGCGGACGACGCGTCGCCGGCGCTGCTCGACTTCTACCGCGGGCATAGGGCAACGACGCGCGCGAAACTCTACATCTGGCGGGCCAGCGAGCCGGACGGCGGCACGCCGGACGAGTGGCGAGCCCGCGCACGCGAGTATCTGGACGATGTGCCGGACTGAGGCCTGAACGCGCGCCGCCTCAAGCAGGCCGCGCGGTCACCCCTTGGCGCCAACGCCCCCGCGCATCTCGCGCAGCGCCACGACTGACCCGCCCTCGCAGATGCGCCGGATGGCCTCCGCATAGAGACCGACGCACGAAGCACGACCGGCGCACGCGCTCGCCTGCCCCGCCAATCCGCGTCGGCAGGATCGAGTCGGTGATGATCAGGCTGTCCGGCCCGTCAGGACCGAGCAACTGCTTCGACTCGGGCACCGACACGCCGTGTGTCGCGAAAGCGTCCACCCGCGCCGCGCCCGCCGCGCGGCATGCCTTCACGCCGCGCATCAGCGTCGTGCCGGCACTGATCAGGTCGTCGACGATCACCGCGCGGCAGCCGGCGACCGGCCCGATCACCTGCTCGCCTCCGCTCACGACGCCACTGCTGCGCCGCTTCTCGATCAACGCGAACCCGACTTCGCGTCCCGACCGTGCAGCAAGAATCTCCTGCACACGCTGTGCCCGCTTCGCGCCGCCGATGTCCGGGGACACGATGCAGACCGGTGCCCCGCCCGCCTCGGCCGCGAGATGCGTGGCGAGCAGCGGCGCCGCCTCCAGGTGATCCACCGGGCAGCGGAACGCGCATCTCGAATGCTGCGAGATTGTGTGCATCGAGCCCGATCAGGTGATCGGTGCCGACCGCCTCGATCACCTGCGCGACGTAGCGCAGCGTCACGGGATCGCGCTCCTTGGTGCGACGGTCCTTGCGCGCATATGCAAGGAAAGGAGTGCACGCCGTGACACTCGCCGCGCCACTGTCCTTCAGGCCCGCGATGAAGAATAGCAGCCGACACAGCCGATCGTTGGCGCTGCCCGCGTCGTCACCGCTCAACGACTGGATCACGAACACCCGGCGGCCACGCACGCTTACCAGCGGCCGCGTCTTGTGCTCGCCGCCCTCGAACTCGCGCTCCTCCATCGGTGACAGGGCCATGCCAAGCGCGCCTGCAACACGCTCGCCGAACTCGCGCGAAGCCTGCGGTGCGAACAACAGTGCATCGATCATCACATCACCCCTTCACACAAATGAGCGGCTCGAGACGCGCCACCTTGCGCGCGAGCCCCGCGCGCTCGGCGACGTCCACCACGCGCTCCACGCTCTTGTACGCGCCCGGCGCTTCTTCCGCGACGCCACGCAACGACGGGCTGCGAATCAGTATCCCGCGCTCGGCCAGCTCGTCGACCAGTCGCCGGCCCTGCCAATGCCGGGTCGCCTGGTGACGCGACATGCTGCGACCCGCGCCGTGGCAGGCCGAGCTGAGCGCCAGGCTCTCGCCGGACTCCGCACCGCACAGCACGTAAGACGCCGTGCCCATCGAGCCGCCGATCAGCACGGGTTGTCCGATCGCGCTGCATCGACTCGGGCACCGCCGCGTGTCCCGGCCCGAACGCTCGCGTCGCGCCCTTGCGGTGCACGAACAAGCGACGGCTCACGCCCGCGCACGTCGTGGTCCTCTTCCTTGCAGATGTTGTGCGACACGTCGTACAGCAGCCGCAGCTCGGGCCCGGCAGGATCCGCGCGAACGAGTCACGGCACAGGTGCGTGAGGATCTGGCGGTTGGCGAGCGCGCAGTTCATGGCGGCCCGCATCGCGCCGAGATAGCGCTGCCCGAGCTCCGAGCGCATCGGTGCGCAGGCCAGCTCGCGATCCGGCAGATGGATACCGAAAGACGGCGCCTCGAGCGCCATGTCGCGCAGGTAGTCCGTGCCGATCTGGTGCCCCAGTCCTCGCGACCCGCAATGGATGCTCACCACCACTTCGCCGACTTCGAGCCCGAAGTCCGCCGCGACGCAGCATCGAGGACCTCGGCGACCGACTGCACCTCGAGGTAGTGATTACCCGAGCCGAGCGTGCCCATCTCGTCACGCTGCCGCTGTCGCGCGCGCTGCGACATCGACTCAGGCTGCGCACCCGCGATGCAGCCTTCCTCCTCGATGTGCTCGAGATCGGCCGCGTCGCCGTAGCCGCGCTTCACCGCCCACCGCGCGCCGCCCGTCAGCATGGCATCCATCTCGTCGCTCGAAAGGCGCAACTGTCCCGTGCTGCCGACACCGGCGGGGATCGCACGCGCGAGTTCGTCGGCCAGCGCCTGCTGCACGGCCACGACCTCTTCGCGCCTGCAGACCGGTCAGCAGCGTGCGGACGCCGCAGGAGATGTCGAAGCCGACGCCGCCCGCGGACACCACGCCGCCCTGCTCCGCGTCGAACGCCGCGACACCTCCGATCGGGAATCCGTAGCCCCAGTGCGCGTCCGGCATCGCGTAGGCGGCGCCGACGATGCCGGGCAGCGACGCCACGTTGCAGATCTGCTGACGGACCTTGTCGTCCATGTCGCGGAGCAGCGCCTCGTCTGCGTACAGCATGGCGGGCACTCGCATCGCACCCGTGGGCTCGATGATCCACCGGTACTCGGAATCCCGGTGCAAGCCTGCGAGATTCATGAGGCGCCCGTGCCATCACACGTCCAGCACGCATTGCGCGAGCCAGCGACCGTCGGGCGCCTGCCGCGACCGCGAGCTCGGTGAGCGTCGCGCCCTTGACCTCCACGGCCGGCGCATGGCGCGCGACGTCCACGGGCTCGCCCCACGCATCCGCGACGAGCGCGTCACCCTCGAGTCGCACGTCGAAGCGCGAGAACAGCATGCGGCGCGTCGCCATTTGGAAGACCAGGCGAATTGAGCCACTCGAAGAGCAAGATCTCGCGGTCGGGCACACGGCACTCGATCCGCACCGACCGCTCCGGGCGCACCTGCGACGGGTCGGTGACGACCGCAGTCAGTGCGACGCCGCCTGCGCGAAGGCCTCGTCCGGCGTCGAGCCGTAGCCCCGAACGCCGATGTCCGCGCCGTGCGCGAAGTGCTCCCAGTCGCCCATCGCGCCCGCGCCCGCCGGGCCCGTACCGCGGACCCGGCGGCCCCGTTACGACAGCTTCTCGCGCCGCTTCTCGTCGTTGCGCAGCGCGGACATCCGCTGCTGCAGCTGCCGCTTCGCGGCGTCGAACGCGTCACGGAGCACGACGTAGATGTCCTCGTGCCCGTCGCGCTGCGGGCGTTCCATGTCGACGACCACGTCCTCGCCAGGCAGCATCAACTGGACCTTGACGTTGAAGACCTTTCCCTGGTGCTGGTGACGGTGAGGCGAGTCGATGACCACGCGACAGGACGTGATCCGGTCGCTGAACACGCCGAGATGGTTCGCGAGTTCGCGCACTCGGGTCTCGACGGCTTGGGAAGATTCCATGTGACGAAACGTGATTTGGACGGGAATGGTCACGATATTTGTCCTTTCTGCTGTTTCCCCGCAGGACGAGTTCATTGTCGAACCGCGCCCGTCCGCGAACATAAGTATTGCCCGCAGGGACTCGATTCGACGCATCCAAGGGTACACTGCAAGGACGGCCCCGCGTGAGTGCCAAATGCGGCGCTTTCGACTGCAAAGTCGCCGGCGGCCGCTTAGCCATGCCGGTCATCCGCCCCATCATCGACGGACTGCTCGCCCCGGAGGCCTACCCGCACGCGGTCGTGACCCCGATCCGGGTGGCCGAAACCCACATTTCGTGGGTCCTGCTGACCGGGGCCTATGCGTACAAGATCAAGAAGCCGCTGCGGCTGAGCTTCCTCAACTACTCGACGCTAGGAGCTGCGCCGCCGTTGCTGCGAAGAGGAAGTGCGGCTGAACAGCCGCTACGCGCCAGACCTTTATCTTGGCGTCGCGACGATCAACGGGACGCCGGACTCGCCCGCATCGACGGAGCCGGCGAGGTGCTCGAACATGCCGTGCGCATGCGACAGTTCGACCCGCGCGACGAACTCGACGCTCTCGTGGCCGCGCGCGCCGTCGATGCGTCCGAGCTCGCGACGCTCGGCGAGCACGTTGCACGCTTCCATGCAGACGCAGCGCAGGTCGATCCGGCGAGCACGCTCGGCTCGGCCGACACCGTGCGTCGCGTGATCAGCGACAATTTCGCGGAGTTGCAGCGGCTGCCTGAGGCCGGGCGCTGGACCGATTCGCTCGCGACACTGCGACGATGGGTCGACGAGACCGCACGCCCGTCTTTGCTCCCGCATCGAGCAGCGCCGCGACACGGGCCGCGTACGCGAATGCCACGGCGACCTGCACTGCGGCAACGTCGTGCGCTGGCATGGTTCGCTGACGCCGTTCGACGGCATCGAGTTCGACCCGCGCTGCGGTTCATCGACGTGACGAACGACGTCGCGTTCCTGACGATGGACCTCGCGATGCACGGCCGTGCCGACCTGCGCCGCGCGTTCCTGCAGGCCTGGACCCAGACGCTCGGCGATTTTGGCGGATTGCCGTTGCTGGCCTATTTCGAGACATACCGGGCGCTGGTGCGGGCCAAGGTCGCCGCGCTCCGCGCACTGCAGGAGCGCGACGGCAGCCCGGAGCGGTCACGCGACTGCGACGCCGCAGGGCGGTACCTCGACTGGGCCGCGGAGCGCACGCGCCGCACGTCTGGCGGACTCGTGCTGACCTGCGGCTTGTCCGGGTCCGGCAAGACCTGGATCGCCCGCGAACTGGCATCGAGCTCCACCGCTGCACGTACGTTCCGACGTCGAGCGCAAGCGGCTCGCGGGCCTCGGTGCGCTCGAGGATTCGCGCTCGCCACCCGATGGCGGGATCTACACGCGCGAATTCACCTTGCGGACTTATGCGCGGCTCGAGGAGTGCGCGGCGGATGCGCTGGCGGGCGGCGAAAGCGTGATCATCGATGCAGCGTTCCTGAAGGCGACGAGCGCAGGCGCATGCTCGCACCTTGCGCGCGAGTGGTCAGTGCCGGCTGCGATCGTGCACTGCGTTGCGCCACGCGAGCGTGCTGCGCTCGAGGCTCGAAAGACGCGCGCTATCCGGCAGCGGACGCATCGGAGGCCGGAGTGTCGATCCTCGACCGGCAACCCGGGTTCTGGGAAGACTTCGACGACGACGAGCACAGGTTCGTCGTTACCGCGCGCACGGATTCGACGAACGCGACCAGGTCGCGCTCGACGGACTCAATTCACTCGGAATCCGCTGAGACCGTCTACGCCGCCGTCGCCGGCTTCTCGACCCAGACGTTGCAGGGCAGACGGTCGAGCACCGACTCCGCCGTACTGCCGACGAACCAGCGCTCCAGCCGGCGACGCGACACGGCGCCCATCAGCACAGCCCCGCGTCGACCTCGCGCGCCTCCGCGACGATGTCCCGCGCGGGCACGCCCACCCGGAAGTGCATGTTGTCCAGCGCGAGCCCGTTCTCGATCGCAAGCGAACGGCAGGCCAGCCGCGCCATCTCGATCGACTCCTCGACCGGCGGCATCGCCGCCGACGCGATGTAGGCGTCCCCGATCACGCCGACCGGCGCGGGGATCGAGAACACGTTCAGCGCATGCAGCTCGCTGCCGAGCCTCTGTGCGAGCTCGGCACCGCGTCGCAGCAGCTGATGGTCCAGCGCCGCGGGCTTGTCGTGCGTGTGCATCGGGTCGACGCAGACCAGCACTGGCGCGCCAACGAACCGCGCCGGATCCTTGACCAGCAGCAGCGGCACCGGGCAGTCGCGGATCAAGTGCCAGTCGGAGCCGGTGAACAGCTTGCGCTCGACCCGGTCGTGGTAGACGCTGTGCTTCACGACCAGGTCGGGGCGCGTCGCCGCGACGCGCGCGAGCACGATCTCGTGGAACGGCGTGCCCCACAGCGCCTCACCCAGGGCGCTGACCCCTTCGTCGCGCGGCGACTTCACGTAACGCTCGATCATGGCGCGGTGGCCGGCCATGATCGCGTCGTGGAACTCCTGCACCGTGGCCGTCATCGGCTCGAAGTAGGCTGACGTGCAGGTCCTGGAACACGCCGATCAGCAGCTCGAGGCGGCTGCCGTAGCGCTTCGCCAGCACCATCGCGGCATCGAATGCGGGCTGCGACTCGGCGCCGGGATCCATCAGGACGAGGATGTTCCGGAGTGCGTCCATCGTGCACCTCACGGCGAGCGAGGCCCAGAAGAGGCCCTTGACGCGCAAGCATACGGCCGCGCGAGCCTCGCGCGAATCGTGAGCCAATCGCGGGTTGTACCTAGGTGCAACCTCGCCGTACTGCTTGCGCTGTCCCGCGTCCACGACCGCCGTCGTCACGAGGTCGGAGCCGACGTTGGTCATCGTCCGCGTCATGTCGAGGATGCGATCGACGCCGAGGATGATGCCGATGCCCTCGGGCGGGATGCCGAACGCCACCAGCAGGCCCGCGATCAGCGGCAGCGAGCCGCCGGGAATTGCGGCGACCGCCACCGCGCTCAGCACGGACAGGAACACGAGCGTGGTCTGCTGCGCGAGACCGAGATGCACGCCGAAGACCTGGGCGACGAACAGCACGACGCAGCCTTCATAGAGCGCGGTGCCGCTCATGTTCATCGTGGTGCCGAGCGGCAGCACGAAGCCGGCGGTCGACGGAGAGATGCCGAGCCGCTCCCGCGCAGCAGTCGAGCGCCGCGGGCAATGTCGCGCTGCTCGAGCTCGTGGAAAACGCCGTGACCAGCACGTCCTTGATGTCGCGGAAGAACTGCGCCGGGCTGCGCTTCGCGAGGAACTTGAGCCACAGCGACATCGTGCCGAACAGGTGCAGCATCAGCATCGCGACGCAGCCGATCACGAACAGCCCCAGCGCGATGATGATGTCGAGCCGACCTTGACGATCACGCTGAAGATCATCGCGGGCACGGCGATCGGCGCGAGCTTCAGCGCGAAATGCACGATGCCGGTCATCAGCTCGCTGACGGTCTCGAGCCCGTACTGCAGACGGTGCTTGCGCTCCTCCGGCAGCCCCAGGCCCGCCGCACCGACCAGGATCGCGAACAGGATCAGCGGCAGCACGTCGCCGAGCATGTTGCGCTGGTTGCCGACGAACGCGCCGAACAGGTTGCGCGGCATGAACATCTCGACCATGGCCGACGGCGTGATCGCCGGACGGGCCTCGCTGGTCTCGACGTGCTTCGCCGCCTGGCCGCCGTACTCGGCGATCAGCTGCGCCGACGTCTCCTCGCCGAGGTGCTCGCCCGGCTGCAGCGTGTTCATCATCACCAGGCCGAGCGTCGCCGCGATGGCCATGTTGACGAAGAACAGCGTGAACGTGCGGCCGGCCAGCGGACCGAGGTGCGAGAGCTCGCCGAGCTGCACGACCCCGTTCGCGAGCGACGCGAACACCAGCGGGATCACGACGAAGAACAGCATCCGCAGGAACACCTGGCCGATCGGGTCGAGCCCGGTGGTGGCGAGCCACTGCGAGGCCTCCAGCACCGCGGGCGCGAACCGGCCGATGACCAGCACGATGGCACCGAGCACGGCGCCGAGCACGAGGCCCAGCAGGATGCGGTTCGCAAGGCGGGTGTCGATGTCTGCGGCCACGAATCTGCCTGATGGTTGCGGGCGAAGCGGCACTTTGGCGAATCCACCCCTTGCCCGCAAGCCCGTCGCGTCCCGGGCGGCCTCGCGACGCTTTTGGTGGGTAAGCTGCCGCGTCCGGAAACGAGTCCCTACACCATGAAGCAATTCCTTGCAGCGCCCTTACTCGCCCTGACCATCGCGTCCGCGCCAATGCGCGCCGACGCCGACGACACGAAGCCGGCAAGCGTTCCGGGTTCAAGTACGTCCGGACCGTGGGCTCCATCTCCGAGTACACGCTCGAGTCGAACGGCCTTACGGTGCTCGTGATGCCCGATACCTCCGCGCCCGTGGTCACGTTCATGGTCACCTACCTCGTGGGCTCGCGGAACGAGGTCACTGGCACGACCGGGGCCACGCATCTGCTCGAGCACCTGATGTTCAAGGGCTCGCGACGGTTCAACGACGCGAACGGCAACAGCTTCGAGCAATACCTCGAGACCGTCGGCGGCGATCAAGAACGCCACGACCTGGCTCGACCGCACCAACTACTTCGCGGTGGTTCCGAAGGACGTGCTCGAAGGCTACGTCGCGATCGAGGCGGACCGGATGCGCAATCTCTGGCTGCACGAAGAGGACCGGCAGCGCGAGATGACCGTCGTCCGCAACGAGTTCGAGCGGGACGAGAACGATCCGCGCGAGGCGCTCGAGAAGGAGATCTGGGCCACCGCCTTCATGGCGCATCCGTACCATCACTCGACGATCGGCTGGCGCAGCGACATCGAGAACGTGCCGATCGAGAAGCTGAGGGAGTTCTACGACACGTTCTACTGGCCGAACAACGCGACGGTCTCGGTCATCGGCGACTTCCAGCCCGCGGCGGCCCTGGAACTCGTCCGCCGTACTTCGGCGCCATCCCCCGCTCGCCGCAGCCGATCCCGAGGTCTACACGGAGGAGCCCGAGCAGACCGGTGCGCGGCGCGTGACCGTGCGGCGCACCGGCGAAGTCGGCGTCGTCGGCATCGCATACAAGAGCCCGGACGGCCGCAGCCCGGACTACGCGGCGCTGGACGTGCTGGGCTCGATCCTGGGCGCGGCAAGACGAGCCGCTTCTACAAGGCGCTCACGGACAAGAACCTCACGCTGAACGCCGACGCGAACGCGGGCTTCTACCATGACCCATCGCTGTTCGCAGACCTCCGCGTACGTCGCGCCGGGCGTCGAGCACGCCGAGGTCGAGCGTGTGCTGCTCGCGGAGATCGAGCGCGTGAAGAAGGACGGCGTGACCAGTGAAGAGGTCGCCACGGCGATCGGCAAGTACACGGCGGCCACCGCTTTCGGCGCGACGGTTCTTTTGCGATCGCGAGCAACCTGAACGAGGCGATCGCGGCCGGGGACTGGACGCTGTACGATCACTGGAAGGCGCGACAAAGAAGGTCACGCCCGCAGACGTGAAGCGCGTGGCGAACACCTACCTCGACGTGAACAAGAGCACGACCGGCTGGTTCGTTCCGCTGGCCGAGGCGGCGGCGACCGGGCAGGCCGCGCCGGTCACGAAGTGATGGGCACCCCCATGCGAGTTTTTCCGATGAAGCACCTGCAGATTCTCATGGCGTGCGTTGCTGGCCTGTTCGGCGGCGGCGCGGCGCTGGCATCCGTCGCGGAAGACGCGGTCCGCGCCGACATCAACGGCATCGACGTCATCATCGTCCGCACCGACGTCAAGGACGTGGTCACGATGGCGGGCTCGCTGCGCGCCGGCGACGACCGCAGCCCGCCTGGCAACTCGGCGCTCGCAACGCTGACGGGCGAGATGCTCGACCAGGGCACGACGAAGCAGGACAAGTTCGCGATCGCCCAGAAGCTCGGCAGCGTCGGCGCGATGCTGTCGTTTGGAGTTGGCGCCAGCACGCTGCAGATCGGCGGCAAGTGCCTGCGCAAGGACCTGCCGCTGCTCGTGTCGCTGATGGCCGAGCAGCTGCGCGAGCCAGCGTTCGCCGAGGCTGAGCTGGCCAAGCAGAAGAAGCAGATCGAAGGCGGCGTCCGCCAGCAACTCGAGGATCCCGACTTCCGTGCGAGCGACGCTTTCTCCCGCGCGATCTTTCCGCCGGGTCACCCGAACCGCCAGCCGTCGCCCGACCAGTTCCTCGCGGACATGGGCAAGACCTCGGTCGCGGACCTGAAGCAGTTCCACTCGCAGTACTACGGCCCGACCGGCATGCGGCTCGTGATCGTCGGCGACGTTGATCCGGCCGCAGTTCAGGCAGAGATCCGCAAAGCGTTCGCCGGCTGGAGCGGAGGCTCGATTCCGCCCGCGGTTGCGAAGGCCCCTGCCCTTGCGGCGGCCCGGACCGAGACGATCTTCATGCCCGACAAGCCGAGCGTCAGCGTCGTGATGGGTCAGCCGACCGGGCTCCAGTACGCCGATCCCGATGCGCTGCCGCTGCGGCTCGGCACGCGCATCCTTGGCAGCGGTGGTTTCACCAGCCGGCTGATGGCGACCGTGCGCGACAAGGAAGGCCTGACCTACGGCATCCGTCGTTCCTGACCGACGACACGTTCGCCGACGGCGCGTGGAGCGCGGATGCGACTTTCGCCCCGAACATGCTCGATCAGGGCATCGCGTCGACCCGGCGCGAGGTCGAGACGTGGCGTAACGATGGCGTGACCGAAGCGGAGCTGGCCCGGGCCAAGACCGAACTGGCCGGCACCTACCAGGTGGGCCTCGCCACCAGCGGCGGCCTGGCCGGGGCATCCTGGTGATGCTGAACCGCGGCATGCCGCTGTCGTTCGTCGACGAGTATCCGAAGCGGATCGCGGCCATGACCCGGGAAGAGGTCAACGGCGCGATCAAGCGGCACATCGATCCCGGTAAGCTGGTGCTGGTGCAGGCGGGGACGGTGGAGAAGGCGGCGGCGGGCAAGTAGCGTGAAATTCAACTAATGCACCAGGAATGAGGGAGGACGTCCGGGCGTCCGCTGGCCAAAGTGCGGCATGCCCCGGCTCCACCCTTACCGCCACCTGGCGCCCGGCGTCCCAGCCGCCATTGCGCGTTTCACAATTCCGTTGCAGTCGCCGCCCGTTACGCTTGACGTAACTCATAACGATCGACTAGGCTTGGTCCGGACATGATCCGCGGGTTCCGCAATAAGCGGACGCGTGATTTCGCCCGCTGAGGCAACCATGGCACGCGCCCCGATCCATCCCGGCCGACACCTCGCAGAGCAACTCGACGCGCTGGGCATGAGCGCGGCGGAACTGGCGCGTCGGATTAAGGTACCCACGAACCGGGTGACGCAGATCCTGACGGCCAGCGGGCAGTGACAGGCGACACTGCCCTTCGGTTGGGGCACTTCTTCGGGACAAGCGCAGAGTTCTGGTTGAACCTGCAGATGCTTTACGACCTGAGAGTCGCCGAACGCGATTCAGGTCGGGCCGTGCGGTCGTTGCCCACTCTCGCTGAGAGCGGAAGCCGATCTCGGGCGGCATAGGCCGAGCTGGACTCTCCCCTTTCATTGAGTTCATCGGGCGGTATTTGCCCGGCGCGGGTATGCACGAGCTTTGGGCGCCGTACAGTCATGAGGCCGCAAGATCTCTGGTCGTTCCTTCTTGCGGCGCAGCAACTTCTAAAGAACTCCGACCGCGAAGAGAGGCAACTCGGCTCACGCCATGAGCCTGCCCGGGGTCTACGCTCGCCGCATGATCGACCTCGGCAGCATCGCGGGCCTGCATGAACACGACCACGAGCTGCGTGCGTACTGCCTGCGTTGTGATCGCTGGGCAGTGCTGCCGCTCGCGAATCTGGTCAGCCTTGGGAAGGGATCGTTGCGAATGCCGATCACCGTACGGTGTCAGCAGTGCGGTGAGCGTGGACAGCTGCAGGTGCGCCCGCCGATGCCGGCGTGGACGAACACCAATGGATGGATGGAGTTGCACTAGGACAGCACTGTGGTCGTTTCTCACCGGGCGCCGGCCTCTGTCGCGGGCGAATCTTGCGGCGCGGTTGTTATGTAAGAACGCTGCTGTCGACTGTCCTTACAAGATTCCGCGCCCCGTGCGAGCGAGCCGGGCTCCGGATTAGCCAACCCCTTGCTGGCGCTGCAATTGCTGCACTTGGCCCAGCTCTTGCAGTACCCAAGACGACCAGTCCAACTCCTGGACTGGATGGGGGTGAGTTCGAAAATGAATAAGTCAGTTGCACTGGCCTTGCTTGCCATCGCGGCGTCATCGACGGCAACCGCAGACACGATCCGGTTCTACACCGGCAGTGGCGCGGACTCGACGGTGAATTCCGCCACGTATGTCACGCCGACGACTGGCATCAACTGCAGTGGCGACTACTGTGGCTCGACACTCCTCTACAACCTGGGTGGCGGGCTCGACGCTGACCGCGAGCGCCTCTGGCTCGGGTGGATCGGCCACGATCCAGGACATCAGCCCGGCCAATGGCGGACTCGGCGACAATCGGCGCCCAATTCGGCGACAACACGGGCGGTTTCAACAACAGCGTCGAAGAGTTCGTAAGACTGACGTTCAACAAGGCCATCAACCTGACCGGCTTCTTCTCTTCTCTGGGATCACAACCTGCCCAACGGGACGAGCAGCACCGTCCTGGTCAACGGCGGCTCCTTCAATTCGAACGGCAACCTGTGGATCTCGACCAACCTGACCGGCACCACGTTTACGTTCAAGCGCGGCGTCGATGGTGCTATGCGAATGCGGAATACGGCACCTATGTCAGCGCGCTGAAGTTCAACCGCGTCCCTGAGCCCGGCACGCTAGCGCTGCTCGGCCTCGGCCTCGCTGGGCTTGGACTCGCGGGCCGGCGCAGAGGGCGCTGAACCACGCGGTTCGGCGGCCAATGCCAACAGAAACCCCGCCTCAGCGGGGTTTCTGTATTCGTCGCCTCGCTCGGTGCGCTGAGCGCGGTCGCTAATCCAACGAGCATCCTTCTCATAACCCCCTCCTTCGTCCCTGGGGCTGGGCGCACCACGCACGGGGCGTCGTCGACCCCCACGAAACTAGTCTGGTCCGACTCGCCGCAGCGCCAGGCCGGAATAGTGAACGGAAGCCCGGGAGAAATCGCTGGAAATTATGTTAAAGGCTGCCCCGCAGCTAATACCTATTGTCGCCACTCTCGGCGCGAAACTCTCGGGCCTCGCGCGGCGCGATAATGTCAGTAGGAAAGGAACAGCGGCAGCCGGTGCTTCCCGGCAAGCGGCGCCGGTCGCCTCTGGCACACGGTTCACGTGTAACCACAGGAGGTGGCTATGAAAACATCAGGACGTTTCTGGGTCGCCGTGACAGTCGTCGCGGCGCTTCTCAGCCTGTTCTCACCGTCGATCTATGCGGTCGCACAGCCGCAGGTCTTATACGGCGAATTTCGATGCCGACCAGCCGGGACAACCGCCGGCCACGGGGGGCGCGAATCAGCCTACAGTAGTCGGGACCAATGATCCTTCGTGCTCCGTGCTGGTTCAGCGGGAGGCACTGGGGTTGGTCAACCAGCCTGTCGTGACGACCGCCGTCGGGACGAACCACTATGCCGGTGTCGGATTCGAGTTCGAACCCGTAACGCACGGCATCGTTCGCACAGAAGTGACCGTATCGGTCGAACGCTTCGTCGACGCCGACTTCCTTCAGGCGGCTGACTACAACGACGACTTCTATACGCTGCTGGTGCTCAGCGTCCAGGGCGAGATCCGCGCGGACCTGGATGGGGGCGACATTACGCTTGGTCACTACGCGCCGTATCAGCCGTTCCGCATCCGCATGGACATCAACCTCGACACGATGACTGCCTCGGTCGTCGTGGACGATGAGATGAACGGGTTCTTCGATGACGTGCTGCATACGGGCCTGCCCTTCGCCGACGATAACGAAGACCTGCAGGGCGTGACGGGCGTGTATGCGCTGATGGGAGTCGCTGAGACCATGCCAGTGAGTGCCGCCTACGACGACTTCGTGACCACGATCGGTGCGTCGGGCGATGCGATGGCCGGTGACGTGGACCTCGACGGCAATGTCGACCGCGACGACGTCAATGCGATCATGCACTCGATCCTGAACGGATCGATGCCGACGCAGGGCGACATGGACGGTGACGGCAAGTTCACGACGCACGACTTCCTGGAGGTGCTGTGCAAGGTCGGCGGCCTCGGCCAGCATTGCGGTCGGTAGCTCCGCCGAGAGGCGGCGCCTGTCCCACAGGCGTGAATGACCCTCGCTCCTGCACTCTCCCGCTGCGGCGGGAGAGCGGGCGGGGGTTCGTGCGTCTGCGTTGGGAGGACGCGAAGAGAAGGAAGTGGTGGTGAGGGGGAGAATCGAACTCCCGACCTAGGGGTTATGAATCCCTCGCTCTAACCGTCTGAGCTACCTCACCACGAGGGGGTCGAAATTGTCCGGACCGGGGGCGTCCGAGTCAAGGAACCGGGGAAATTCGGTGCCATGCACCGATTTATTCCGTACCAGAAAAATCGGTGCATGGCACCGAATTTCCCCGCATTAAACGTTGAAGCGGAAGTGCATGACGTCGCCCTCCCGGACGACGTACTCCTTGCCCTCGAGCCGCATCTTGCCGGCCTCCTTCGCGCCCTGCTCGCCCTTGCAGGCGATGAAGTCGTCGTAGGAGATCACCTCGGCGCGGATGAAGCCCTTCTCGAAGTCCGTGTGGATCTCGCCGGCCGCCTGCGGGGCAAAGGCCCCGATGTGGCTGGTCCAGGCGCGGGCTTCCTTCGGGCCCACCGTGAAGAACGTCAGCAGCCCGAGCAGGTGGTACGCCGCGCGGATCACGCGGTCGAGCCCCGCCTCGTGCAGGCCCAGCTCCTCGAGGAACGCCAGCCGGTCGGCCTCGTCGAGCTGCGCGATCTCCGCCTCGATCGCCGCGCACACGGGCACGACGTCCGCGCCCTCTCCCGCCGCGCGCTTCGTCACGGCATCGAGATAAGGATTGTCCTTGAAGCCGCCCTCGGCGACGTTCGCCACGTACATCAGCGGCTTCAGCGTGATCAGGCACAGCTCCCGCAGCAGCGGCCGCTCGGACGCGTCCATCTGCAGCGTGCGCGCCGGGTTGCCGGCGTCGAGGTGGGCGTGCATGCGCTTCAGCAGGTCGACTTGCCGGATCGCGTCCTTGTCGCCGGCCTTCGCCGCCTTCTCGGCACGCCGCAAGCCGCGCTCGACGGTATCGAGGTCGGCGAGCCCGAGCTCGGTATTGATGACGTCGATGTCGGCCAGCGGGTCGATGCGCCCGGCGACATGGACGATGTCGTCGTTGACGAAGCAGCGCACGACCTGCGCGATCGCGTCCGTCTCACGGATGTGCGCCAGGAACTTGTTGCCGAGCCCCTCGCCCTTCGACGCGCCCGCGACGAGCCCGGCGATGTCGACGAACTCGACGGTGGTCGGGATGATCTTCTCGGACTTCGCGATCGCCGCGAGCTTCGCGAGCCGCAGGTCCGGCACCGGCACGACGCCGACGTTCGGGTCGATCGTGCAGAAAGGATAGTTCGCGGCCGCGGCGTTCTGCGCCTGCGTCACCGCGTTGAACAGCGTCGACTTGCCGACGTTCGGCAGCCCGACGATTCCGCACTTGATGCCCATGCTCTATTCACCACCCTTCGTGTGCAGCTGCTTCATGGCCTTCTCCGAACCCTCGCGCAGGAAGGTCGGCAGCACGTCGAGCGACGCGCTCAGGCTCGCGACCGTCGCTTCCTCGTCCTGCGGGGCCGCACGTTGCAGCACGTAGTCGATCACCTGGTTGCGATCACCCGGGTGGCCAATGCCGAGCCTGAGGCGCCAGAAGTCGGCGCCGCAGTGCGTGATCGTGTCGCGCAGGCCGTTGTGACCGCCGTGCCCGCCGCCGAACTTGAGCCGCGCGACGCCCGGCGGCAGGTCGAGCTCGTCGTGCACGACCAGCACTTCGGCGACCGGCGCCTTCATGTAGTCCATCAGCGAGCGGATCGAGAGTCCGCTGCGGTTCATGTACGTCTGCGGCTTCAGCAGCGTGAGCTCGGTGCCCTCGACGTTCACGCGTGCGATCTCGCCCTGGTAGCGCGAGTGCGAGCGGAACTGTGCGTTCTGGGCGCGCGCGAGCGCATCCACGAACCAGAACCCCGCGTTGTGGCGCGTGAGCCTGTGCTCGGGGCCCGGATTGCCCAGCCCGACGACGATCTGCAGCGGTGTTCCAGCCATCGATGGATCCGTAAAAAGACCGGGCCGCCCCGGAGGGCGGCCCGCATCCCCGGCCCGGAGGCCGATTACTTCTTCGCGTCCTTGCCCTTCGCTTCGGCAGCGGGCTTGGCCGCAGCCTTGGCATCGGCAGCAGGTGCCGCGGCCGCAGGCGCCGCAGCCAGCCGCGGCCGCACCAGCCTCGGCGGCTGCTGGCGGTCTCGACTTCCTCGGCACGCGCGTGGTGCACGGACACCACCGGCGAATTGCGGCCGTGCGCGAGTTCGATGATCTCCACGCCCTCCGGAACCTTCAGGTCCGCGAGGTAGAGCATCTGGTTGATGTCGAGCCCCGACAGGTCGACGTCGACGAACTCGGGCAGGTCCTTCGGCAGGCAGCTGACCGTGATCTCGTTCCTCAGGTGCGACACGACGCCGCCCTTCTTGACGCCCGGCGCCACGCTCTCGCCCTTGAAGTGCAGCGGGATCGCGATGCGGATCTTCTCGTTCTCGAGCACGCGCTGCAGGTCGACGTGGACGCACGGCATTCTTCGCCGGGTGACGCTGCACGTCCTTCAGGATCGCGGCCTGCGACACCTCGCCCACCTTCAGGTTGATGATGGTCGAGTAGAAGCGCTCGTTGTCGAGCATCAGCAGCAGCTTGGTGTGGTCGAGCGCCAGTGCGCGCGGCTCACGATGGCCACCGTAGAGGATGGCGGGCACCTTGTTCTCGTGACGCAGGCGGCGGCTCGCACCTTTGCCCTGCGCGTCACGGAACTCGGCGTTGAGTTCGAATGCGGTCTTCATGATGTATCTCCAGTTCAGCAACACGTAATGCCGTCAGCTCGCGACCAAATCCGGACGACGCCAGGAAGAGATCACCTATCGATGTACAGCGAGCTCACGCTCTCCTCGTCCCGGATCCGGCGCATCGTCTCCGCCAGCAGCCCGGCCACCGTCAGCTGGCGGATCTTGCGGCACGCGCGCGCGTTCTCGCGCAGCGGGATCGTGTCCGTTACCACCAGCTCGTCGAGCGCCGAGGCCTCGATCCGTTCCACCGCCGGGCCCGAGAGCACCGGATGGGTGATGTAGGCCGCGACGCGCTTCGCGCCGTGGTCCTTCAATGCCTTCGCCGCCTGGCACAGCGTGCCCGCGGTATCCACCATGTCGTCGACCAGCACGCAGCTCTTGCCCTCGACCTCGCCGATGATGTTCATCACCTCGGACACGTTGGCCCGGGGCCGGCGCTTGTCGATGATCGCGAGGTCCGCGTCGTCGAGCCGCTTCGCGATCGCCCTCGCGCGCACCACGCCGCCGACGTCCGGCGACACGACCACGAGGTCCGCGTACTTCTGCTTCCACACCTCGCCGAGCAGCACCGGCGAGGAGTAAACGTTGTCCACGGGGATGTCGAAGAACCCCTGGATCTGGTCCGCGTGCAGGTCGACCGTCAGCACGCGGTGTATCCCGACGCCAGCCAGCATGTTCGCAATCACCTTCGCCGTGATCGCGACGCGCGTGGCGCGCGGGCGGCGATCCTGGCGGGCGTACCCGAAGTACGGCATCACCGCGGTGATGCGGCCGGCGCTCGCGCGGCGGCACGCATCCACCATCACCAGCAACTCCATCAGGTGGTCGTTCGCCGGCGGGCACGTGGACTGCACGACGAACACGTCGCGCCCGCGCACGTTCTCCATCAGCTCGACGGTCACCTCGCCGTCACTGAAGCGCCCGACGTGGGCGCGCCCGAGCGGCACCTGCAGGTAGCGCGCAATGTCCTGGGCCAGCTGCGGGTTGGCGCTGCCGGTGAACACCGCCATCGTCGGGCCATCCATATGGGACATTCTCCTTTTCCGCTCAACCAGTCGTCGCGCCGGAAAAGGAGAATGTCCCCTTTTCGGTGGCTGGGGTGGAAGGATTCGAACCTCCGAATGGCGGGATCAAAACCCGCTGCCTTACCGCTTGGCGACACCCCAGCGCATTCGTCAGCGGCCGCGTCCCGGCCCTTCGCGTTCGAGCACCCGGCGCGCGACCAGCGGCGAGCGGTTCATCCCGCGCACCACGTAACCGCTCCACCGCGCCGGCAGCTGGTTCAACGCCGCGCGGGCTCCCGCCTCGTCCGGCATCGCAGCGTAAACGCAGGATCCGGTACCAGTGAGCCGCGCAGGCGCGATACGCCCCAGCCAGTCGAGCGCCTCCGCCACCGCCGGAAAACGCTTCCTGACGACCGGCTCGCAGTCGTTCCGTCCGCCCGCCATCAGGAAACCGCGAATTGTGATCGCGGGAGAATCCCTTGTCAATTCAGGGGCTTTGAACACATCTGCGGTGCTGACCGTGGCGTCGGGCCGCACCAGCAGGTAGACGTGCTCCGGAAAATCGACGGCCGTGAGCTGCTCGCCGACGCCCTCGGCCCAGGCGGCCCGACCGCGGACGAACACCGGTACGTCGGCGCCGAGCTCCAGTCCGATCGCGGCCAGCTCATCGTCGTTCAACCCCATGCCCCACAGCTCGTTCAAAGCAACCAGGACGGTTGCGGCATCCGAGCTCCCGCCGCCCACTCCACCCTGCATCGGCAGCCGCTTGGTGACCTCGATCGCCACTCCTGGCAATGCGGCCGACGCCCGTGAGGCCAGCCGCCGTGCCGCCCGCACGCGTCAGGTCCGCCTCGGGCGCGACGCCCGGCACGTCGCCCAGCCGCTCGATCACGCCGGCAGGACGCCTGAAGAACCGGATCTCGTCGGCGAGGTCGATGAACTGGAACGCCGTCTGCAGCAGGTGGTAGCCGTCGTCCCGCCGGCCGACGACGTGCAGGAACAGGTTCAGCTTGCCCGGCGCCGGCCAGGCCTCGGGACGCCCCAGCGGCGCGCCACGATCCATCAGGGGCCCTGCCCTGGCGCGCCGCCGAGCACCCAGTCATCGACGACGACCTTGAGCCGGACGTCACCCTGGGTCGCCGAGAAGCGCTGCGGCAGCGACAGTCCGGAGGCGGACTGGAACGTGTCGTAGTCGATCCGCCACCCGGACTGCTCGATCACGCGACGCGGTGCCTGCGCCGCATCCGCCACGCTGGCGGGGCTGCCGGGTGCGGCGACGCCGAGCATCCAGTAGCGCAATTCCGCCAGCGGCAGGTCCATGCCGAGTCGTTGCCGGAGCAGGCCCTGCGCCTGGTCGTTGCCGAGATGCCGGCCTTCCGCATCGGTCACCGCGAGCGTCTGGCCATCGGTGGTCACCTGCATTGCGCCCGCGCCGAGCGGTCCGCGCAAAGAGAGCGTCGTGCCGGCGCTCCGCTGTTCCCAGGTGAACGAGCCGCTGCCGCCCTCGCCATGTGCCGCGAGCGCCATGCGCCCGGACGCGGTCCACTGTTGCAGCAACTCCGGATCCGGCGGGACGGACGGCGGCGCGACCGGGGCCACGGCACACCCGCCGAGCGCCGCCGCAAGCACGAGCCATCCGGCGCGACGAATCACGGCCCGGCCCGCTCGAGGCGCTCCTTGACGTGCGGATCGTCGGGATGTTTCGCGAGGGCGTCCTGCCAGGTCTTGCGTGCACCCGCCTTGTCGCCCATGGCCCACTGCACCTCGCCCAGGTGCAGCTCGATCTCGGCGTCGTCGGCGAGTTCCTGCGCGCGCTTCAGGTGCTCGAGTGCCTGCGGGTACTGCTTCTGCCGGTAGAGCACCCAGCCCATGCTGTCGAGCACGGCCGCGCTGTCCGGCATCTGCGTCAGCGCTGCGGCGACCAGCGCATGCGCCTCGGCGAGCTCGCGGTCGTGGTCCGCGAGCGTGAAGCCGAGCGCGTTCTGCACGACCGGATCGCCGGGGCGATCGGCGAGCAGCTTGCGCAGGTCGCGCACCGACGCATCGGACTTGCCCGCGCGCTCGTAGGCAAACACTCGCGCCATCCGCAATTCGAATACGTCGGGATACTTCGCGAGGCCCGCATCCAGCACTTCGATCGCACGACGCTCGTCCTTGTACGACGACAGCAAGCCTGCGCGCGCGATCACGACCTGCGGGCCGAGCGCCGGCTGCGCCTGGCCGAACTCCTCGAGGTACGCGAGCCCCGCATCGACGCCCGATTTCCCGGCCTTGATGCGCGCGGCTCGCTGCTGCGCGGAGACCGCGTAATCACCGCCGGTGACGCGCTGGTAGTTGCGCAGCGCCCGCTCGGTGTCGTCGCGACGCTCGGCAATCACGCCGAGGTAATACAGCGACTCGTACGACTGCGAGCCGGTGGAAAGCAGGTCCTCGAAGCGCTTCTCGGCCGACTGCAGGTCATCCTGCTGCAGGTCCATCAGGCCCAGGCTGCGCACGGCCGCCGGCACCACGGTCTGGCCCGACGCATACGGCGTCAGCACCGCACGCGCTTCCTCGTCGCGACCGGTGCTCGCCAGCATCAGCGCGTACTCGATGTGCGTCGAGATGTCCGAATCCGGGTCGACGACCAGCTCCCGGGCCGTCGCGAGCCCCTGCTCGTCCATGGCCGGACGCGATCTGCGCCCTGGCGAGCAGCATCTTCGCGGGCACCCAGTACGGAGCCAGCTCGACGGCCTTCTGCGCGCTCTGCATCGCGAGGCCGAAGTTCTCCGAACGGAGTGCGGCCGTCCCGACGGCGCTGTAGCCCTCGGCGACCTTCGGGTGCCGCGCCGACAGGCGGCGGAACAGCTCCGTGACGTCCGGAGGGGTGCCCTCGCCCATGATCACCGGCAGCAGCGCCAGGAACCCGGCCGCGGGCGAGATGTAGGCCGACTCGATCAGCCGCGCGAAGTGCTCCTCGGCCTCGTCCAGCCTGTGCAGCGCCAGCGCCGCCACGCCCGCGTAGCGCTCGGCCTGCTCGCTGGTGGGGTTGATCGCCAGCCAGCGGTCGGCCGACTTCGAGGCCTCCTCCAGCTGGAAATTGTCGAATGCGATCCGCGTCGCCTGCTCGGCCACGGTCTCGTCGTCCGACATTTCGGCCCCCTGCCGGTAGTCGCGCGCGGCCTCGGGCAGGTCGCCGCGCTCGAGGGCCGCGTCGCCCGCCGCCAGCAGGGTCTCGGGATCCGGCGGGGTCGAGGCGGTCGAGGGTCGCTCCGCGGGCGTGCCGGCACAGGCGACGAGCATGGCCAGCGCCGCGGCCACGACGGGGCGCCGGGCGAGAATGAGGGGTTTCCGCATGACCCGCCCACTATAGCGGATGCACCGGCGCGCTTGTGTTGCTACCGGCCATCACCCAGAATTTCGCGTTTTCCGCGCCCGGATACCGGATGTCCCTGGTCGTCGTCGGCATCAATCACCGCACCGCGCCTGTCGAGGTTCGCGAGCGCGTGGTATTCGAGCCGGCGCGGATGCCCGAGGCGCTGCGCGAGCTCACGAGCCTGCCCGAGGTCCGCGAGTCCGTGATCGTCTCGACGTGCAACCGCACCGAGCTGTACTGCGTCACCGATTCCGGCGACGCGGCGCTCGGCGACTGGCTGCAGCGCTACCACCAGCTCGGGACGAGCATCCACCACTGCCTCTACCATCACGACGACATGCGCGCCGTGAACCACGCGTTCGCCGTGGCGTCGGGCCTCGACTCGATGGTGCTCGGCGAGCCGCAGATCCTCGGCCAGCTGAAGGACGCCTATCGCGCCGCGCAGGAAGCCGGCACCACCGGGCCGACGCTGAACCGACTGTTCCAGGCCGCGTTCTCGGTGGCGAAGCGCGTGCGCACCGAGACGCAGATCGGCGCCAACGCGGTGTCGGTCGCCTCCGCCGCCGTCGCGATGGCGAGGAACGTGTTCTCGAGCTTCGACTCGCGCACCGCGCTGATGGTCGGCGCCGGCGAGACGATCGCGCTCGCGGCCCGGCACCTGCACGCGGACGGCCTGCGCCGGATGATCGTCGCGAACCGCAGCGTCGATCGCGCGCGCGAGCTCGCCGCCGAGTTCCAGGGCTTCGCGATCAGCCTCGACGAGATCGCATCGCACCTGCGCGAGGCGGACATCGTCGTCGCCTCGACCGCGAGCCCGAACCCGATCATCACCCGCGCGATGACCAGCGACGCGCTGCGCGCCCGCAAGCGCCGGCCGATGTTCATGGTGGACATCGCCGTGCCGCGCGACATCGAGCCCGCGGTCGCGGAGCTCGAGGACGTCTACCTGTTCACGATCGACGACCTGCAGACGGTCGTGAACGAGAACATGGAGGGCCGGCGCGCGGCGGCGAAGCAGGCCGACCAGATGATCGCCGCCGAGGTCGACCGCTTCGCGATGCAGCTGCGCACGCGCGATGCGGCACCGACGATCCGCCGGCTGCGCGCACCATGCGGAGCAGGCCCGGCAGCACACGCTCGACCAGGCGCGGCACATGCTTGCCGCGGGCCGCAGCCCGGACGAAGTGCTCGAGTTCCTGTCGGCGACGCTGACCAACCGGCTGATCCACGCACCGAGCCAGCGGCTGCGCGACGCGGCCGAGACCGGCGACGACGCGATCGTCGATGCGATCGCCGACATCTACCACCTCGACCGCGAGTGATGAAGGACTCCATCCGGCGGCGGCTCGAGAAGACGGTCGAGCGATTCGAGGAAGTCGGTGCCCTGCTCGCCGATCCCGAGGTGATCGGCAAGCCCGGCCGCTTCAAGGACCTTTCGGTCGAGTACTCGCGCCTCGAGCCCGTGGCAACGCGCTTCCGCGAGTATCGGCCGCCTGGAGGCCGAGCGCGCCACGCGGCCGAGATGGCAGGCGGCGCGGACGCCGAGATGCGCGAGATGGCCGAGGAGGAAATGCGCGACCTCGACACGCGCATCGAGGCCGAGGGCGCGGAGCTCGCGAAGCTGCTGCTGCCCGAAGGACCCGCGCGACGACAGCAACATCTTCCTCGAGGTGCGCGCCGGCACCGGCGGCGACGAGGCGGCGATCTTCGCCGGCGACCTGTTCCGCATGTACTCCCGCTACGCCGAGCGGCAGGGCTGGCAGGTCGAAGTGCTCAGCGAGAGCCAGGGCGAGCACGGCGGCTATCAAGCGAAGTGATCAGCCGCGTCGTCGGCAAGGGCGTGTACTCGCGGCTCAAGTTCGAGTCCGGCACGCACCGCGTGCAGCGCGTGCCCGGCGACCGAGGCGCAGGGCCGCATCCACACCTCGGCCTGCACCGTCGCGATCCTGCCGGAGCTCGAGGAAATCGACGACGTCGACATCAACCCCGCCGACCTGCGCATCGACACCTATCGCGCCTCGGGCGCCGGCGGCCAGCACGTCAACAAGACCGACTCGGCGATCCGCATCACGCACCTGCCGACCGGCATCGTGGTCGAGTGCCAGGACGAGCGCTCGCAGCACAAGAACCGCTCGCGCGCGATGTCGCTGCTGCAGGCGCGGCTGCTGGCGTCCGAGCAGCAGAAGCAGACCGCGCAGCAGGCGCAGGAGCGCAAGCTGCAGGTGGGCAGCGGCGATCGCTCCGAGCGCATCCGCACCTACAACTTCCCGCAGGGCCGCGTCACCGACCACCGCATCAACCTGACGCTGTACCAGCTGGCCGTCGTGATGGAAGGCGCGCTCGACGAGCTGATCGGGCCGTTGCAGCAGGAGTGGCAGGCCGAGCAGCTCGCGAGCCTGCAGTGAGCGGCCGGGCCGCATCATCATGGCCACAGAGATCCGCGAGCTGATCGACGAGGGCGCCGCGCGGCTGAAGCGCGTCGCCGACGATCCGCGCCACGAAGCCGAGATCCTGCTCGGCGCAGCGCTCGGCCAGCCCCGATCGTTCCTGCTCGCCCATCCCGAGCGGCAGGTGCTCGACTGCGAGGCGACCGATCGATACGAATCGCAGGTCACGCGGCGCGCGCACGGCGAGCCGATCGCCTACATCCTCGGCGAGAAGGAATTCTGGTCGCTGCCGCTCGTCGTCGAGCCGAACGTGCTGATTCCGCGGCCCGAGACCGAACTCGTGGTCGAGCGCGCGCTGGCGCACCTGGCGAAGGATGCACAGTGCGACGTACTGGACCTCGCTGCGGGCAGCGGCGCGATCGCGCTCGCGATCGCCAGCGAACGGCCACGGTGCCGCGTCACGGGCACCGATCTCTCGCCCGATGCGGTCACGCTCGCGATCCGCAATGCGGTGCGGCTTGGGCTCGAGCGAGTCGAGTTCCACGTCGGCGCGTGGTTCGCGCCGGTACACGGGCAGGCCTTCGACCTGATCGCGAGCAACCCGCCGTACATTGCGGAGAGCGACACGCGCGTCGAGCCGGCGGTCCGACGCTATGAGCCGCATGCCGCGCTGTACTCGGGGCCGACCGGACTCGAGGCATTGACCGAAATCGCGAGCGGAGCCGGCAGGCACCTAAGCCCGGCGGCTGGCTCGTGCTCGAGCACGGCGACACACAGGGAGAAGCGGTGCGCGGACTGCTGGCTGCGGCAGGCTTCGACTCGATCGCGACGCACCGCGACCTGGCCGGCCGCGAGCGCTGCACTGAGGGGCAATACGTGGTCAGGAATCCGGCGCAGGATCGGTGAGCTTTCGTCGCTGCAACTTTCCCGCTGCCGTGCGGGGCAGCGAATCGACGTACGCGGATCTCGCGCGGTCGTTTGAAACCTGCGAGCCTTTTCCGGCAATGCTCGGCCAGCGCCGCGATGTCGATGACCGAGCCTCCGCTGGGCACGACCCACGCCACGACGCGGGCACCGAGGTCTACGTCCGCCACGCCGGTCACTCCGGCTTCCGAGACCGATGGGTGCTCGAGCAGCACGGCCTCGACCTCGGCTGGATAGACGTTCTCGCCGCCCGAGACCACGAGATCGTCGCGCCGGTCGAGCACGTGCAGCCCGCCTTCCGCATCGAGGTAGCCGACGTCGCCAGTGTGCAGCCAACCGATCGCGTAATGCGCGCGCGGTTGCGGCCGGGTCGTTCAGGTAACCCAGCATCACGGTCGGGCCGCGAACCAGTATTTCGCCCGCTTCACCGACAGCGGCGATCACGGTCCGCGACGACGATGCGGATGTCAGTGCCTTGCAGCGCGACGCATCGGCGACGGACTGCTGCTGCCGGGCACGGGCGGCCGGCCCGTGGCGACCTGCGACGTTGCCTCGGTCAGCCCGTAGGTCGGGCACACGGGATACCCCGCGGCCAGCGAGCGCTCGACCAGCGCAGGTGGTGCAGCGGCGCCACCGAGCAGCAGCACCTCGAGGCCGGGCGGTGCCGCGCGCCCGGCACGGTAATCGAGCAGTCGTGACAGCATCGTCGGAACGAGCGAAACGCCCGCGATGCCGCCCGCGTCGAGCGCGCCGCTCACGGCAGCCGCATCGAACCGCGACTGCAACCGGATCGGGCCGCCGAACAGCAGGCTGCGCACGACGATCGACAGTCCGCCGACGTGGAACAGCGGCATGCACGCCAGCCAGCGCCGGTCGACCGCAGGGCCGAGACGCTCCGCAGCCGCGACGGCGCTCGCTTCGAATGCGTTCCAACTGAGGCAGGCGCCCTTTGCCCGGCCGGAAGTGCCCGATGTGAAGAGCACTGCAAGTGCCGAATCGGCCGCGACGCCTTCTCCCGGTAAATCGCACTGTGTTGCCGGCAGTGTCGAAGGCTCCGGTGCCTGCAATGCCCTCAATCCGGGCACGAGCGCAACCAGCTCGTCGGCTCTCGAGTCATTGGCTGCGCAGATCATCGTCGTGACCTGCGCATCGCTCAATTGCTGCGCAAGTTCCCGGGCGGTGAGCCGCGTGTTGAGCGGCAGCACGACGCGTCCCGCCAACGCGACCGCCATGAACCAGGCGACGAACTGCGACGTCGCCCGGCAACAGCAGTGCGATCGGAGCCGGGCCTGGCTCGGCGTGCCCGAGCACGTACCCGGCCGCACGACGCGCGCGGTCGGCAAGCTCGGCAAATGTCCAGGCGCATTCGTCGGACTCGATCGCCGGCGCATCGGGAGTCCGCGCAGCTCGCGACAGCAGCGCGAGGCTCAGGTTCACGGCGTTATCCCGAGCCCGGGGGCCTCGGACATCGAGGCGATCCCGCCAGCGCACACGACTGGTTCGGCGAGGTCGCGAGTGAAGAGCCCCTGCGTGCAGAGGCCGTGGATCGCTTGCGGTTCTGCGAAAGCTGCTGCGCAGTGCAGGGCGTGGCGCGCACCGACAGCACTCTCGAACGCATGCGTGAACACCACTTCGCAACCGGCGTCACGCGCCATCGCCGCGATCTCGAACGCTCGCGCGGGCCCGCCGAGCGTCGCGGGCTTCAGCACGCACACCTGCGCGGCGCCGGTCGCGATCGCCCGCAGTGCGCCCTCCTCCGTCGCGACGGATTCATCCAAGGCGATGCGTACCGCAGAACGGCGCCGCAGCCGCGCGAGACCGGCCAGTTCCCCGGCTGGAAGCGGCTGCTCGACGAAATCGAAATTGAATTCCGCGAGCGCGGCGATTGCCTCGATAGCAGCGGACTCGGTCCACGCGCCGTTCGCGTCGCCGCGGAGCCGCAGGTCCGGTCCGAGTCCTTCGCGTGCGGCACGAGCCCGCGCCACGTCGTCATCGAGTCGCCCGGCACCGAGCTTGATCTTCACGGCGCGGAACCCAAGGGACCGGGCCCTCGCAGCCTCATCGCGGAGCGCATCCGGCGCTCGCTCGACCAGCAGCGCATGCGAGGCTACTTCACTGAGTACCGTGCCGCCGAAGGGCGCGACATGGCTCGCGAGCAGCTCCGCAAGCGGACGACCGGCCTGCCGGGCGGCCAGGTCCCACAGCGCGCCCTGTACCGCCGCGCGGGCCGCAGACGCGCTGCGCAGGCACAGCGCGAGCCCGGGCGGCCAGTCGCCCGGCTCGATATCGGTATCCTCCAGCATCCGGCCGGCATCCTCGAGCGCGGCAAGCGACTCTTCCACGCTTTCCGTCCCGAACCCCGGCCAGGGTGCCGCCTCGCCGAAGCCCACGCGATCTTCGCCATCGGTCAGCGTCAGGATGACGCTGCGGCGCTCCGTGAACTCGCCGAGCGACGTGTGCACCGGCCGAGCGAACTCGAATCGCTGCAGCCGGACGCGCGCCGCAGCGATCCTCACAGCGCGAGGCCGACCGCGAACAGCAGTCCGAACACCACTTCGAGTCGCGCGGTCTGCACGAGGCAACCGTTCAGCGCGAGGCCACCCTCGTGGCGCATGCGGCCCGCCAGCCCGAACGCGAGCGGCAGCGACAGCCACGGCATCATCACCCAGGCGTCGGCAAGCCCGCGCCACCACAGGTACGGGGGCACCAGGTAAGCGGTCGCGAGCAGCAGCAGGTAGTAGTTGCGCGTCGCAGCGTCACCGAGCCGCACCGCGAGCGTCAGCTTGCCGGCGCGCTTGTCGGTGCCGATGTCGCGCAGGTTATTGACGACCAGGATCGCCGTCGCAAGTGCGCCGATCGGAACCGACGCCCACAGCACCAGCCGCGACACGTGCTGCGCCTGCACGAAATACGTGCCGGCGACGGCGCCGAAGCCGAAGAACAGGAACACGCTCAGGTCGCCGAGCCCCAGGTAGCCGTAGGGCTTCGGTCCGCCGGTATAGAGATAGGCCGCCGCGATCGACAGCAGGCCGAGCGCCATCACCGGCCAGCCGGCGACCGACGTCAGGTAGACACCGGTGAGCAGCGCGCCGGCGAACGCGAGCCACATCGCGCGCTTCATCTGCTCCGCCGAGATCCAGCCCTGTTGCGTAGCACGCTGCGGACCGAGCCGCTCCTCGTTGTCCGCGCCGCGTTCGAAGTCGAACACGTCGTTAGCGAAGTTCGCGCCGATCTGCAGCAGCGACGCCCCGATCAGTGCCGCGATCGCGGGCCACAGCGCGAACACGCCTTCGGCCCACGCCGCGCCGGTGCCGACGAACACCGGGGCCGCCGACGCCGTCAGCGTCGCGGGCCGGATCGCCAGCCACCACGCCGAACGCGCGCTTACGGACGCCATGGAAAGCGCGAGAAGTCGGGCTGGCGCTTCTCGTTGTAGGCGTCGCGTCCTTCCTGGGCTTCCTCGGACATGTAGAAGAGCTGCGTCGCGTGACCGGCGAGCTCCTGGATGCCGGCCTGCCCGTCGAGCTCCGCGTTGAACGCGGCCTTCAGGCAGCGGATCGCGAACGGGCTGTGCTGCAGGATGCGCCGGCCCCAGGCGACTGCGGCCGACTCGAGTTGCGCGAGCGGCACGACCTTGTTGACGAGGCCCATCGCGAGCGCCTCCTCGGCGTCGTACTGCTCGCACAGGTACCAGATCTCGCGCGCCTTCTTCTGCCCGACGATCCGCGCGAGGTACGACGAGCCGAAGCCGCCGTCGAACGAACCGACCCGCGGCCCGGTCTGCCCGAAGCGCGCGTTGTCCGCAGCGATCGTGAGATCGCAGACGACGTGCAGCACGTGTCCGCCGCCGATCGCGTAGCCCGCGACCGCCGCGATCACCGGCTTCGGCAGCGAGCGGATCAGTCGCTGCAGGTCGAGCACGTTCAGCCGCGGCACGCCGTCCTCACCGACGTAGCCTTCGTTGCCGCGGATCCGCTGGTCGCCGCCGGAGCAGAACGCGAGATCGCCCTGCCCGGTGAAGATGATCACGCCGATCGTGCCGTCCTCGCGCGCGCGCGAGAACGCGTCGATCAGCTCGAACAGCGTCTTCGGGCGGAATGCGTTGCGCACCTCCGGCCGGCAGATCGTGATCTTCGCGAGGCCGCCGTCCTTCTCGAAACGGATGTCCTCGTAGGTACGGACGGTCTGCCAGTTCGGCGGGCTGTACGCCGCCGCTGTGGTGTCGGTCATGACGCGGTCTCCTGGACCGTAATCGGATGTGTGGCCTGCGCGCGCGACGTAGCGCGGCGCAGGAAATCACGAACGGCTGCGATGAACGCCGCCGGCTGCTCGAGGTGCACTGCATGCCCGGCCCCGGCGACCTCGCAGATTTCCGCATCGGGCAGCCGACGGGCGAGCTCGCGGGCATGATCGACGAACGGCAGGTCGAGCGCGCCCACCACCAGCAGCACCGGCACCTCGACGCGCTCGAGCTGGTCGAACAGTGGCGGCTGCGCACCCGGCCCGTGGCCGCGCAGGCTCGCAGCAAGCTCACGTGCGTCGTTCGCGAGCCGTTCGCGACGCTGCCCCGCCATGAACTCGGCGCCGAGACGGCGCTGCGAGGCGAAGATCGGCTGCGACAGCCATGCATCGACGAAGGCTTCGATGCCCAGCGTCTCGAGTCGCTCGGCCAGCGCCTCGTCACTGCGCTGGCGCGCCAGGCGCTCCTCCGGGTCTGCGATTCCGGCACGCCCGCCGACCAGCACCAGCGATCGGACTCGCTCCGGGAAACGCACCGCGCAACCAAGCGCCAGCCGCGCACCCATCGAGTAGCCGAGCCAGTGGGCCCGTGCGTGCCCGGCATTCTCGAGCGTTGCAGCGAGTCGTGCCACGCTGCGATCGAACGCGTATGCCGTCCGCATCCGGCGCACCGATCGAACGGCCGTGCCCCGGCAGGTCCGGGACGATCGCTGCGAAGTCACGCGCCAGCGGTCGAGCGACTGCGTCGAGGCTGCGGCCGCTGCCCGTGAAGCCGTGCAGCATCATCAGCGCCGGCCCGCGACCGCGACGCTCGAAGTAGAGCGCACCGTCGTTCACGAAGGCCACTCCTGCGAGAGACGCGCACCGACCGCCGCGTGAATCGCCGCGTGGAACGCGGTGTTGGCAGCGCGATCGATCGGCACCTCGATCACGTGGAGTCCGCCCGCGAGCGAACGATCAAGCGCCGACGCGAACGCCTGCGCGGATTCCGCCCGGGTCGCTTCCCAACCCAGCCCGCGAGCGAGCGCGAGCAGGTCAATGCCGTGCGGCACGGCGAACATCTCTTCGAACACCGGGCGCTCGAGCGTGCGTGCGGCCGGCAGGTACTCGAAGATTCCGCCGCCGTCGTCGTTGCTGACGACGATCGTCAGGTTCGCATGCTGCATGCGGCCCGCGACGAGCCCCGACACGTCGTGCAGCAACGCGAGGTCGCCGCACCAGAGCACACTGGGCACCTGCAGTGCCGCGGCCGCACCGAGCGCCGCTGACACGAGGCCGTCGATGCCGTTCACGCCGCGATTCGCCAGCACGCGCAGGCCAGCCGCGCGCGGGCCCGGCGAACGCGTCGACGTCGCGGATCACCATGCTGTTCGCAACGTAGAGTGCCGCGTGCTCCGGAAGCCTGCCCCACAGCTCGCGCGCAATGTGCGGCGTCAGGAAACGGGGATCCGCGCCGATCGCCGCGGACGCGGCCTCGCGCGCAATCCGGTCCGCACGCCGCCACTCATCACGCCATGCCTGCGATCCTTCTCGCGGATCCAGTCGCTGCCCTGGCAGCGGACGCGCAAAAATGCGCCGCGGACATCCGGAACGTGCGGCTCGCCCGATGCTGCGGGTCGCGGAATCCCGCCGCGGGATCGACGAGCCAGACCTCCGCCGGCTCGTGACGTGCGATCCATGCAGACACCGCGGCGCTGGTCTGCAGTCCGCCGAAACGCACCACCACGTCCGGTCGCAACGCGGTCCGCGACGTTCGCGTGCCGCAACAACAGGTCCGCACCGGACACCGCTACTGCGTCCAGCCCGGCGCCGGAACGCAGACCCGAGCCCGGATCCGCGATCACCGGCCACCCGAGTGCGTCTGCCGCGGCGTACGCCGCCCGCCGCGAGCGACGGATCCCAGGCATCGGGCCCGAACAGCAACACGCCGCGCTCGACGCCGCGCAGATCGCGCAGCAGTCCGGCTCGCGTCGCCTGCAGGCGCTTCGATTGCCGCTGCGCCTGCAATGCGGTCATCGCTCGCCGCGTCGGGCGGCGCGACCGACGCGGGCAGCAGTGGCTCGCGAAACGGAATGTTCAGGTGAACCGGGCCCGGCGCCGGGCCCGTTGCCTCGACGACGGCGCGGCGTCCCAGCGCCTGCGCGTACCTGGCCTCGGCCGGCCGCTCCGATGGGCAAGGCGACTCCTCGCTCCAGCGAGTGAAACCCGCATACAGGTCGCGCTGTTCCATCGTCTGCGCGGCGCCCCACGAGCGCAGTTCGGGCGGACGATCGGCCGTGAGCACGATCACCGGCACGCGGGAATGAAATGCCTCCGCGATCGCCGGCAGGAAATTCGCGCCCGCCGTGCCCGAGGTGCACACCAGGATCACAGGGCGTCCGGAAGCCTTCGCGTATCCGAGCGCGTGAAATGCGGCGCTGCGCTCGTCGACGTGCACCGAGCGGGGCAGCGTGGCGGTTTCAGCGATCGCAAGCGCCAGCGGCGTCGAGCGCGAGCCGGGGCAGACGAACGCGGCCACCGCACCCGCGCGATGCAGTTCGCCGACCAGCGCCCGCGCGAACCGCAGGTTCGCGGTACCGACGTCGGTCGCCGCGGTCCGGTCGTTCATCACGGCGCTCCCCACAGCAGCGGACCCAGCACGGTCCGCAGCTTCAACTCGGTCTCGGTGAATTCGGCCATCGGCTGGGAGCGGGCCACGATGCCCGCCCCTGCCCACGCGGTTGCGAATCGCCCGCGCGCCAGTGCCGAGCGCAAGGCTACCGCAAACTCCCCATCACCATCGGATTGCACGAAACCGACAGGGCCAGCGAACCAGCCTCGATCGATCGCCTCGTGCTCCGCAAGCCACTCGAGCGCAGCCTCGCGCGGCGCGCCTCCGACCGCCGGCGTCGGATGCAGTCGACCGACGAGCTCGAGCAGCGACACCGGCGCAGCGGCGCGGCGACGTGCCCTGATTTCGGTGCACAAGTGCTGCACCGTGCGCGTCCTCAGCAGCACCGGCTCACGCGCGACATCGACGTCGTCGCAGCAGTCGGCGAGCGCCGACTCGAGGTGCCGGACCACGATCGCGTGTTCCGCACCGTTCTTGCTGCTGTCGCGCAACGCCTCGCCGATCGCCTGGTCGGCGGCGCGCGACGCGCCTCGTGGCGCCGTGCCGGCGAGCGCGGCGGTCTCCACGACATCTCCGCGAACGCGCACCAGCCGCTCCGGGCTCGCACCGAGGAATACCGAGTCACCGTAGCCGACCGCGAACAGCGTGCAGCTCGAAAATCGTTCGCGCAGTGCGACCAGCCACGCGACCGCGTCGATCGGCGAGCCCGCGGTGACGTGGACTTCGCGTGCGAGCACGACTTTCTGCAGCACACCGTCGCTGATGCCGTCGAGGATCCGCTGTACGCGCCGGACGTAAGCCTCGGGACCGCCATTGCCGATCTCGACCACGCCACGCACCGGGTGTCCCAGCGAGAGCTGGCGCGGTCGCAGGTCCGCCCAGCGGCTGCCCACGCACGCGTCGCGCACGCAGCGTCCGTCTTCCTGCGAATACACGAGCTCGGGCAGCCGCAGTTCGCCGTTCGGAAAATCGCGCCAGACGCCGTCGGCCCGTTCGACGGGCGCGAACGCGAATCCGCCGACGAGGTGACCGATCCGCGGGCCCGGGCCTTGCCACGACACGGACTCGAAGAGACTCCGGGCACCCTGGTCGGCCTCCTCGAATCGATGCTGGCCCGCGACCGTGATGCGGGCGGCCGCGCCGACGGCGACCCGGAAGCGACCGGCCGCCGGCTGCTCCCAGTAGAAACGCGGGGCGGTATCTGCCGCGGCGAACACCTGCAGCGGGTCGATTGCCTCGCAGGTCTCGGAGCGGAACACGAGCGGCCGGACGCGGGACGAATCACCGCCCGCGGACACCCCTGAACCGATTGGCCCGACCCGTAGCAATGCCACTTTTCACTCTCGCCTGCAGGCCGGCCCGCGACCCCGGGCCGACGACAGCCCGACACTTTAGGCGTGACATCGGGGCCGCGTCCATTCACTATTCCCGGCCCGTCTCCGACTCACCACGGACCCCCGCCATGATCCGCTTCGAGACCACGCTTGGCAGCTTCACGATCGAGCTCTTCGACAAGGAGGCGCCGATCACCGCGAAGAACTTCCTCGACTACGTGGACGCGGGGCATTTCGACGGCACGGTGTTCCACCGCGTGATCCCCGGCTTCGTGATCCAGGGCGGCGGATTCACGGCCGACATGCGCCAGAAGCAGACCAGCGCACCGATCCGCAACGAGGCGGACAACGGCCTGAAGAACCGTCGCGGCACGCTGTCGATGGCCCGGACGAACGACCCGCACAGCGCGACGTCGCAGTTCTTCGTCAACCTCGTCGACAACGCGTTCCTCGACCCGGGCCGCGGCGGCGCGGGCTACGCCGTGTTCGGCACGGTGGTCGAGGGCATGGACGTCGTGGACAAGATCGCCGCGGTGAAGACCGGCAGCAAGGCCGGCCACCAGGACGTCCCGGTCACGCCGGTCGAGGTCCGCAGCGCGAAGCGGGTCGAAAAGGCCAGCTGACCCAGACACGCCCGCCGCCGGATCCATCGCAAGGGTGGCCAAGCGTCGCAAGGGCCGGGTCGGCCGGTGGCTCCGCGTCCTCGGGCTCGCGATCCTGGCCTGGGTGGCCGTGACCGCGCTCGCCGTCGTCGCGCTCCGCTGGATCGACCCGCCGATCACTGCGTTCATGCTGCAGGGCCGGATCGCCGCCCTGTTCAGGCAGCCGCCGGGCTACGACTTCGAGTACCAGTGGCGCGACTGGGACCACATCTCGAAGAACGCCGCGCTCGCGGTCGTCGCCTCCGAGGACCAGAAGTTTCCGGAGCACCGGGGCTTCGACTTCAAGCAGATCGACAAGGCGCTCGCGGACCGGGAGCGCGGCCGCCGCGTACGCGGTGCAAGCACGATCTCGCAGCAGGTAGCGAAGAACCTGTTCCTGTGGAAGGGCCAGAGCTGGTTCCGCAAGGGACTCGAGGCCGGGATCACGGTGCTGATCGAGGCGACCTGGAGCAAGCAGCGCATCCTCGAGGTCTACCTGAACATCGCGGAATTCGGGCGCGGCGCCTACGGCGTGAGGCCGCGAGCAAGCGATTCTTCCGCAAGGACGCGGCCAAGCCTTTCGCGCGCCGACGCCGCACTGCTCGCAGCGGTGCTGCCGGCGCCGTCCCACTTCAAGCCCGACGCGCCTTCGAACTACGTGCGCCGCAGGCAGGCGTGGATCCTGCGACAGATGGCGGCGCTTGGCGGCCCGGCCTACCTTCAGGAACTGGACTAGCACCGGAATCCGTGACCCGGACGGGAACTTCTGGTCCGCTGCCGGTCCAAACACTCAGTACATCCCCCAGGAGAACTCCTCTGATTTCCATAACGTTGCGGGCATCTGCCCTGGTCGTCCCGGTCGCGGCACGATCGCCATGCTCGGTGGCTGCGGCAAGTCCGAGCAGGCGTCGCAGCAAGCCGCCGACGCGACGGCTGCGCCAGCCGCCAGTCGTCGAACAGGTCACTCCGCCCGAGACCGCCGCCGAGGCCGAAGCGCTCGCGCTGCCGAACTCGACTGCGAAGGAAAAGGAGTTGGCCGATCGCGAGGCCGCTGCTGAAGCAGAAGGAGCTCGAGCAGGAACTCGCGCGCCGCGACAGGGAGAATGCCGCGGCAGCCGCTGCCGCGAAGAAGAAAGGCGCCGGCTCGTCACAAGCAAGGGCGCCCGCACCGGCAAAGCCTGCCGCCGTCGCCGCCGCCGCGCCCGCCGCGCAGCCGGCACCGCCCCCGCCGCCGATCCTCGTTCCCGCCGGGACGGGAATCTCGGTGCGGCTCGCCGACGCGATCAGCACCAAGACGGCCCAGGTCGGAGACACGGTCCAGGGCCAGCTCGCTTCAGACCTCGTGGTCGGAGGCCGTCGGGCAGCCGCGGCCGGCACGCCCGTCCAGGGCTCGGTGACCAAGGTAGTGTCGGGCAGCAGCAAGGTTGGCGGCACGCCGACGCTGGTCATCAAGTTCGACAGCCTGGTCGCGGCGAACGGCTCGCGCGTCTCGATAAACGCGCCGTTCAAGCAGCAGGCGGCCAGCGATTCCGGCAAGGACGCCGCCAAGATCGTCGGCGGCGCCGCCGCGGGGGCGATCATCGGCCACCAGGTCAGTCACAAGAACGGTTCCGTCGTCGGCGGGATCCTCGGCGGAGCTGCGGGAACTGCCGTAGCGGCGGGCACCGGCGGCGAAGTGGCTCTTGCGGCCGGTACGGTCGTCAACGTGACGACCGGCAGCGCGTTCCAGGTGGACGCGGGCTGAGCGCGCGAAGGCGCGCTCAGCAGCGCGTCAGGCCGCGTCGACCGATGGCTCGTAGCCGATCACCGGCGCAAGCCAGCGTTCGGCCTCCCGCAAAGTCATGCCCTTGCGCTTCGCATAGTCGGCCACCTGGTCGGCATCGATCTTGCCGACCGCGAAGTACGTCGACTCCGGGTGCGAGAAGTACCAGCCGCTCACGGCCGCCGTCGGATGCATCGCGAAGCTCTCGGTGAGCTGGATGCCGGCGTTGCGCTCCACGTCGAGCATCTTGAACAGCGTCGCCTTCTCCGTGTGATCCGGGCACGCGGGATAACCGGGCGCCGGCCGGATGCCGCGATATTTCTCGCGCACCAGGTCGTCGTTGGTGAACCGCTCCTCGGGCGCATAGCCCCAGAACTCGCGGCGCACGCGCTCGTGCATGCGCTCGGCCAGCGCCTCGGCCAGCCGGTCGGCCAGCGCCTTCGCCATGATGCTGTTGTAGTCGTCGTGCCTCGCCTCGAACTCGCGAACCTTCTCGTCGAGGCCGATGCCCGCGGTCACGGCGAACGCTCCGATCCAGTCCTTGACGCCGGACTCGCGCGGCGCGACGAAATCCGACAGCGCGTAGTGCGGCTGGCCCGCCGGCTTCGGCTTCTGCTGGCGCAGGTGATGCAGGCGCCAGGCGGGGCTGGCGCGTGATTCATCGGCATAGACCTCGATCTCCTCGTCGACGGAGTTCGCCGGGAAGAAGCCGATCACGGCGTTCGCCTGCACCCAGCGCTCGGCGATCATCTGCTTCAGCACGCGCCGCGCGTCGGCGTAGAGGTTGCTGGCGGCCTCGCCGACCACCGGGTCCGTGAGGATGTCCGGGAACTTGCCCGCGAACTCCCACGCATTGAAGAACGGCATCCAGTCGATGTAACGGACCAGTTCCTCGAGCGGGATGTTCTCGAAGCGACGCACGCCGGTCATCTTCGGCACCGGCGGGCGGTACGCTGACCAGTCGCAGCGGAACCGGTTGGCGCGCGCCTCGGCCAGCGTGAACGCCGGCGCCTTCACCTTGCGACCCTTGTGCTGCTCGCGCCGCAGCGCGTGGTCGCTCTTCAGCTTGCGCGTGTACTCGAGCTTCTCCGCGCCGACCAGCGACTGGCACACGCCCACGGCGCGCGAGGCGTCCTTCACGTAGCACACCGCGCCTTCGTACTCCGGGTCGATCTTCACGGCCGTGTGCGCCGGCGAGGTCGTGGCACCTCCGATCAGCAGCGGCACCGAGAAGCCGCGGCGCTTCATTTCCCGCGCCACGTGCACCATCTCGTCGAGCGACGGCGTGATCAGGCCCGACAGCCCGATCATGTCGGCGCCCTCGCGCTGCGCGGTCTCGAGGATGCGGTCGGTCGGCACCATCACGCCGAGGTCGAGCACCTCGAAGTTGTTGCACTGGAGCACGACGCCGACGATGTTCTTGCCGATGTCGTGCACGTCGCCCTTGACGGTCGCGAGCACGATCTTGCCGTTCGAGCGCACCGCCTCGCCGGGCTCGCGCTCGAGGTACGGCACCAGGTGCGCGACCGCCTTCTTCATCACGCGGGCCGACTTCACGACCTGCGGCAGGAACATCTTGCCCGCACCGAACAGGTCGCCGACGACGTTCATGCCGTCCATCAGCGGGCCCTCGATCACCTTGAGCGGGCTCTCGAGCTCGATGCGCGCGGCCTCGGTGTCGGCGACGATGAACTCGTCGATGCCCCTGACCAGCGCGTGCTCGAGGCGCTTCGTCACGGGCCACGAGCGCCAGGCGTCGTCCTCGATGCGCTTCTGCCCCGCCTCGCCCTTGAACCGTCCGGCGATCTCGAGCAGGCGCTCGGTCGCATCGGGCCGCCGCGCGAGGACCACGTCCTCGACGCGCTCGCGCAGCTCGGGCTCGATCTGCTCGTAGATCGCGAGCTGGCCCGCGTTGACGATGCCCATGGTCATGCCGGCGCGGATCGCGTGGTACAGGAACACCGAGTGCATCGCCTCGCGCACCGGCTCGTTGCCGCGGAACGAGAACGAGACGTTGCTGACACCGCCGCTCACCAGCGCGTGCGGACAGGCGGCACGGATCTTCGCCGTGGCCTCGATGAAGTCGAGCGCGTAGCGGTCGTGCGCCTCGATGCCGGTCGCGACCGCGAAGATGTTCGGGTCGAAGATGATGTCTTCCGGGTCGAAGCCGGCCTGCTGCGTCAGGATCTCGTACGAGCGGCGGCAGATCGAGACCTTGCGCTCGACCGTGTCGGCCTGCCCCTGCTCGTCGAACGCCATCACGACGACCGCGGCGCCGTACGCGCGCACGCGCTTCGCCTGCTCGAGGAACGGTCGCTCGCCTTCCTTCAGGCTGATCGAGTTCACGATGCCCTTGCCCTGCAGGCACTTCAGCCCCGCCTCGATCACCGACCACTTCGACGAGTCGATCATGATCGGCACGCGCGCGACGTCCGGCTCGGCCGCGACCAGGTTCAGGAAGCGCACCATCGCGCCTTCCGAGTCGAGCATGCCCTCGTCCATGTTGATGTCGATCACCTGCGCGCCGCTCGCGACCTGCTGGCGCGCGACGTCGAGCGCGCCCGAATAGTCCTCGGCCTCGATCAGCCGGCGGAACTTCGCCGAGCCGGTGACGTTGGTGCGCTCGCCCACGTTGACGAACAGGCTGTCGGCGCCGATGTTCAGCGGCTCGAGGCCGCTCAGGCGGCAGCGCGGCTCGGGCACGGCCGGGCGGCGCGGCGGCAGGCCCGCGACCGCTTCGGCGATGTGCCCGATGTGGTCGGGCGTCGTGCCGCAGCAGCCGCCGACGATGTTGACGAAGCCGCTCGTCGCGTAGTCGCGGATCAGGTCCGCGGTCTCGCAAGCCGTCTCGTCGTACTCGCCGAATGCGTTCGGCAGCCCGGCATTGGGATACGCGCAGACGTAGGCGTCGGAGATCCGCGACAGCTCCTCGATGTACGGCCGCAGCTGCCGCGCGCCGAGCGCGCAGTTGAGCCCGATCACCGTCGGCCGCGCATGACGGACCGAGTTCCAGAATGCCTCGACGGTCTGCCCCGAAAGCGTGCGACCCGACGCGTCGGTGATCGTGCCGGACACCATGATCGGCAGGTCCACGCCGAGCTCGTCGAGCACCTGGCGCACCGCGAACAGCGCGGCCTTCGCATTCAGCGTGTCGAAGATGGTCTCGACGAGGATCAGGTCCACGCCGCCTTCGACGCAGCGCGCGGGTGGCCTCGCTGTAGGTGGCGACCAGGTCGTCGAACGTGATGGCGCGATAGCCCGGGTCGTTGACGTCCGGCGACAGCGAGGCCGTGCGGTTCGTGGGGCCGAGCGCGCCGGCAACGAAGCGCTGCCGCCCGGTCTTCGCGGCGACGTCGTCCGCGGCGCGGCGCGCGATCTGCGCCGCCGTCAGGTTCAGCTCGCGCACCAGCGACTCGGTGCCGTAGTCGGCCTGCGAGGTCGCGTTCGAATTGAACGTGTTGGTCTCGACGATGTCCGCGCCGGCTTCGAGGTAGCGCCGGTGAATCTCGCCGATCACCTCCGGCCGCGTGAGCACCAGCAGGTCGTTGTTGCCCTTCAGGTCGCGCGACCAGTCGCGGAACCGCTCGCCGCGGTAGTCCGCCTCGCCGAGCTTGTACGACTGGATCACGGTGCCCATGGCGCCGTCCAGCACCAGGATGCGCTCGCCGAGCAGGCGGCGGAACTCGCGGATACGTTCGGGACGCAGCATGGCTCAGGCTCCAGTGGCGGCACGGGCGGGCCGCAGGCCGCACCCCGAGCGCGTGGCAGATCGCGTAGGTCAGTTCGGCGCGGTTCAGCGTGTAGAAGTGGAATTCCTGCACGCCGTGCTCCTGCAGCCGGTGCACCTGCTCGATCGCGACGTTCGCGGCGATCAGGCGCCGGGTGTCCGGGTCGTCGTCGAGGCCGTCGAAGCGGTGCTGCAGCCACTCCGGCACGCTCGCGCCGCAGCGCTTCGCGAAGCGCAGCATCTGCGGGAAGCGCGTGATCGGCAGGATGCCGGGCACCAGCTGCGCGTCGAGGCCGCGCGGCCGCGCAACGGTCGCGGAAGCGCAGGAACGCGTCGGTGTCGAAGAAGAACTGCGTGATCGCTCGGTTCGCGCCCGCATCGATCTTGGCCGCCAGGTTGTCGAGGTCGAAGTCGGCACTCGGCGCCTCGGGGTGCACTTCCGGGTAGGCCGCGACCGAGATGTCGAAGTCGCCGATCGTGCGTAGCCCCTTCACCAGGTCCGTGGCGTACGCGAAGCCTTGCGGATGCGGCTGGTACGTCGCCTGGCCGGCGGGCGTATCGCCGCGCAGCGCGACGATGTGACGCACGCCCGAGTCCCAGTAGCGGCGCGCGATGTCGAGGATCTCCTCGCGCGGCGCGCCAACGCAGGTCAGGTGCGGCGCGGGCGTCAGCGGCGTCTCGGCGAGGATGCGGGTGACGACGTTGTGCGTGCGCTCGCGGGTCGAGCCGTCGGCCCCGTAGGTCACCGACACGAAGCGTGGCGCGAGCGGCGCGAGACGCTGGATCGACGACCACAGCGTCTTCTCCATCTCGGCATCGTTCGGCGGAAAGAACTCGAACGACACGCAGCGCCGGCTTGCGCAGCTTCATTGCCGCCGACTCGATACCGTCCTGCACTGCGCTTGCTTGCCATCGTTGCCGCCTCGTTTCGTTCGATCGTCACGCCGCCGCTTCGCGCGCTTTCCCGCGCCGCGACTGCGAGCAGCAGGTGCTGTATGCCCAGGTCTACCGGGCGGAGTCTCGTGCAGAGCAGCCCAGCCTGCGCAATCCACTCGCGGAGCATGCCGAGCGGGTTACCGCCGTGACGCGCGCTCGGCGAGCGTCTCGTAATCCTCGACCAGTACCAGGTGTCCACCGGGCCGCAGCACTCGCGCTGCTTCGCGCAGCCGCAAGGCCGTGTCGACCTCGCCAGCCAGCGCTCGATCGAGCACCACGGCATCGAAGCTCGCCGACGCCGCGGACAGCTTGCAGAACTCGCCGTGCTGCACCGCGCAGTGCGCGAGCCCGCGTCCGTGCAGGCTCGAGCGCGCGCGCTGCACCTCGGGCCGCGATTCACTGATGCCGACGACGCGACGGGCCTGGGGCCCGAGTGCCTTCAGCATCTCCGCCGGCGCACGACCCAGGTACAGCACCGCGTCCATCCCGTTGCGACCGAGTTCGGCGACGATCGTATCCGCGAGGTCCCTCGTGGCGACGTGCACTGACGCCAGCGAGTCAGAACCTGTGCCCTGCTCCGGGACGCCCCTTGCCGCAATCACCGCGGCACGCACGCTCGCGATCGAGCGCGAGCAGCGGATCGTCGCGATCGAGCAGGCCGAGCAGCATCCGCGCCGAGTTCGGCGCCGTCCCCTTCCGCCGGCAGGCGGTGGTAGACCCAGTGCTGCTCACGGAAGCGCTCGAGCAGGCCGTCTTCGCTCAGCAGCTTCAGGTGCCGCGATACGCGCGGCTGGCTCTGGCCGAGGATCCCGGTCAGCTCAGAGACCGTGAACTCTCCGGACGCCAGCAGCGCGAGCAGCCGCAGTCGACTTGGCTCGGCCGTGGCCCGCAGGCCTCGCAGCAGCTGATGGAGCTCTTGCGGCATGGATGCAAATATAAACAAGTCTTTATATACTTGCCAGCCTAATCTGCTGCAACCGGATTCGGCCCGGGGCGCACGCCGCAAGTTGTTAACATATCGAACAATCCTGAAACGACGACGACCTCGCGCATCCCGCGGGGCGGCTCGATGACCCAGCCCTTGACCCAACCCTTCACCCGCACCGAACTCGAGCAGGGACCCCGCAAGCGCCTCAGCGAAGGCCGCTGGGCCAATGCCGTGCTTTATCGCTTCGAGCACGGCGGCGTCTCCTGGGTGGTCAAGGACTTCGCCTCGCGCTCGTTCCTGGTCCGCAACGTCATCGGCCGCGTGCTCGTACGTCGCGAGGTCGGCGGGCTCAGGCGGGTGGACGGCATCGCGGGCGCCCCGAGCAGCGCCTTCCGCATCGACGCGCACGCCCTCGCCTACCGCTTCGTGCCCGGCACCAGCCTGCGGCTCACGGCGAAGTCGGCGATCGGGCCGGAGTATTTTCCCGAGCTGGAGCGCGACCTGCGCGAGATGCACGCGAAGGCCGCGCCTCGTGCACCTCGACCTGCGCAATGCCCACAACATCCTGGTGGGCGACGACGGCACGCCGTCGCTGCTCGACTTCCAGTCGTGGCTCGGCACGCGCTGGATGCCGCCGCCGCTGCGCCGTTTCGTCGAGAGCATCGATCTCGCGGCCATCTACAAGCACTGGGTGAAGCGCAGCCCGGACACGATGGGCCCGGAGCGCACCGCGGCCCTCGGAACGGCATGAACCGCCTGCGCCCGATCTGGGTGCTGCGCGGGTATATTGGCTCGCAACGCCCCCGCAAGAAGAAGCCGGGCCCGCGCCCGTGACCACCCGCTGAACCGCACTGGAGCTCATCGTGCTCGACGCCATCCACCGCCTGTTCAACAACCCGACCCTGCGCAAGGTGCTCGTGAAGAGCCGCGTGCTGCTCGGCATCGCCGCCGTCGCGGCGATCATCTGGTACATGGACCCGCGGTGGCTGGTCCCGGGGTTCCTGGTCTCGATGTTCGGCGAGGCGATCCAGCTGTGGTGCTTCGCCTCGCTCGACAAGGGCCGCACGCTCGCGTGCAACGGGCCCTACGCGATGGTGCGCAACCCGATGTACCTCGGCCGTTACTTCATCCTGCTCGGCGGCCTGATGCTGCTCGGCAACTGGTGGCTGCTGCCGCGTTCACCGTCGTCTACTACTTCTACATGGTGAACCGCGTGAAGCGCGAGGAAGAGTACCTGCGCGGCGTGCTCGGCGCGCCCTACGCGGAGTACCTGACGAAGGTGAACCGCTTCCTGCCCGGCGCGCCGCTGCCCGGCAATCCACTCGCGTTCTGGGACTGGAAGCTGCTGAAGCAGAACCACGGCACGACGAATCTCGTGGCCACGCTGGTGTTCTGGATCGCGGCGTTCCTGCGCGTGCGGCTACGGGTTCGGCTGAAGCCGGGCCGGAGCCGCGGCACCACGGCGGCTCAGTGCACGCCGCCCGGCGCGGGTCCGGGCCGCGCGAGAACAGCGCCCCGACATCGACCGGGTCGAAGCGATACGCCCGGCTGCAGAATTCGCAGCGGACCTCGACCTGAGCCCCGCTCCGCGATGATCGAATCGACCTCGTCGCGCCCCAGCGAGCGCAGCATCGTTTCCACGCGCTCGCGGGAGCAGCGGCAGCGGAAGAAGACCGGCGCGGCCTCGAACATCCGCACGTCGTCCTCGGCGAACAGGCGCCGCAGCAGCTCGCGGTCGTCAAGCTCGGCGAGCTCGGGATCGGTGACCGTGCCCGCGACCAGCTGCACCCGCCGCCAGGCATCCTCGATCTCGTCCTCGCTGCACGCCGCCCGCACCGGACTCCGTCGACCGCCGCCGGCCGGGACGTCACCGGCAGGCGCTGCAGCAGCAGGCCGCTCGCCTGCTCGCCGTCGGCGCGCAGCCAGAGCCGCGTCGGCAGCTGCTCGGATGACTCGAAGTACTCGCGCAGGCAGTCGCTCATCCGCTCGCCGGCGAGCGGCACGACGCCCTGGTAGCGATTGGCGAGGCCTCGCTCTCGACGCGTCACGGTGAGCGTCCCGTTGCCCGAGAGCTCGCGCAGGTCGCGCGTCTCGGGCGGGTCGCGGAACCGCGCGACGGCACGCAGTGCAAGCCCGTCGCGTGCACTCGACCAGCATCAGGTGCATCGGGCCCGCGCCGCGCAGCTGCAGCGACAGCTGGCCCTTGAACTTCAGCGTCGAGGCGAGCAGCGCCGCGGCCGCGACCGCCTCGCCGAGGCTGTCGCGCACCGCGGCCGGGTAGTCGTGGTGCTCCATCATCGCGCGCCACGCCGGCCCGAGGTGCACCAGCTGGCCGCGGAACGGATAGCGCTCGAAGACGAAGCGGCGCAGCGTGTCCGTCTGCTGCATGTCGGTCAGGCGACGCGGACCGGGATCTTCAGCGTGCGGATCTTCTCGGACCACTCGGCCGGCGCGGTGTTGTGCACCGACGTGCCCGTGCGCATCCACGGCGACCGTGACCGGCATGTCCTTCACGTCGAACTCGTAGATCGCCTCCATGCCGAGTTCGCCGAACGCGACCACGCGCGACGAGCGGATCGCCTTCGACACGAGGTACGCCGCGCCGCCGACCGCCATCAGGTACGCGGCCTTGTGCTTGCGGATCGCCTCGATCGCGACCGGGCCGCGCTCGGACTTGCCGATCATCGCGATCAGGCCCGTCTTCTCGAGCATCATGTCCGTGAACTTGTCCATGCGCGTTGCAGTCGTCGGGCCCGCGGGACCCACGACCTCGTCGCGCACCGGATCGACCGGGCCGACGTAGTAGATCACGCGGTTCGTGAAGTCGACGCCTGGCGGCAGCCCCTGCCCGCTCGCGTACAGGTCGGCGATGCGCTTGTGCGCGGCGTCGCGGCCGGTGAGCATCTTGCCGTTCAGCAGCAGCGTCTCGCCCGGCTTCCAGCTCTGCGACTTCCGCGCGCGTGAGCGTGTCGAGATTGACGCGGCGCGAGCTGGCGCCCGCGGTCCACGTGACCTTCGGCCAGTGGTCCAGCGACGGCGGCTCGAGCACCGCGGGACCGCGTGCCGTCGAGCACGAAGTGCGCGTGGCGCGTGGCGGCGCAGTTCGGGATCATCGCGACCGGCTTCGAGGCCGCGTGCGTCGGGATACGTGCGGATCTTCACGTCGAGCACGGTCGTGAGGCCGCCGAGACCCTGCGCGCCGATGCCGAGCGCGTTGACCTTCTCGTACAGCTCGATGCGCAGCTCCTCGAGCTTGTTCGCGCGGGCCGCGCGCGAGCAGCTCGTGCATGTCGATCGGGTCCATCAGCGATTCCTTCGCCAGCAGCATCGCCTTCTCGGCCGTGCCGCCGACGCCGATGCCGAGCATGCCGGGCGGGCACCAGCCCGCGCCCATCGTCGGCACGGTCTTCAGCACCCAGTCCACGATCGAGTCGCTCGGGTTCAGCATCACGAACTTCGACTTGTTCTCGGAGCCGCCGCCCTTCGCGGCGACGGTCACCTCGACCTCGTCGCCCGGCACCAGCTCGACGTGGAACACCGCCGGCGTGTTGTCCTTCGTGTTCTTGCGCGCGAACAGCGGGTCGTCCACGACCGAGGCGCGCAGCTTGTTGTCCGGGATGCTCGTACGCGCGGCGCACGCCCTCGTTGACCATGCTCGGCGAGGCTGCGCTTCGTGTCCCAGCGCACGTCCATGCCCACCTTGAGGAACATGTTGACGATGCCGGTGTCCTGGCAGATCGGGCGGTGGCCCTCCGCGCACATGCGCGAGTTGGTCAGGATCTGCGCGATCGCGTCCTTCGCGGCCGGCGACTGCTCGCGCTCGTAGGCGCGCCCGAGGTGCTCGATGTAGTCGAGCGGGTGGTAGTAGGAAATGAACTGCAGCGCGTCGGCGACGCTCTGGATGAAGTCGTCTTCGCGGATGGTGGTGGACATGGCTGGCGAGTGACGTGGTGAATGGTGAACTGTCGAGGTCCAGGCGCTCGCGCGGGGCGGCAACCTGCCCCGGCGACCCCGTCATTCTAAAGTCCTTCGGTCGGGCTGGCTTGCCTGTCGCGTGACCGGCACCGCGGACCGCTACCGCCGGTAGGACCTCACGGCCGCCTCATCCAGACCGACGAGCGTCAGCAGTTCCTGGAAGCGCTCCGCATGCCGGGGGTCGTCGCGCAGGACCCTGAGCCGCGGGTCGATTCGCAGGAAGATGAGGCAGTTGGAACGTTTTTCGACGGCCTCGAACAGCAGCTCGACCGCTCGCGTCCTGCTCGCCTCGTCGCCCAGCGACAGATGGGCCGCGGCCGTCTCGTAGGGGCACATGTAGATGTTCGCCCGCTCGGCCTCCTCGAGCAGCGGCAGCACCTTGTCCTTCTGGCCGGCATAGCCGTAGCCCTGGGCCAGCATGATCAGCGCAACCGGCGCCCGTCCAGAGAGTTCGACGCCGTGCTCCAGCAGCGCGACCCCCTCGGCCGGGTCGCCGCGCAGGTAGGCGGCGACGCCCGCCCCGCAGAACACGAACCCGTTCTCCGGATGCTGGCGCATCTGCTTGTCGGCCCACTCACGGGCCGCCTGCTGCTCGCCGACCATGAACAGGGCCCAGGTTCCCCAGTCCGCGAGTTCCGAGTTCAGCGGATCCAGTTCGACGGCGCGGGCCAGCGCCGCCTTGACCTTCTCGTTCTCGCCGAGCGCGGTGTAATAGAGCGCGAAACCGATCTCCGTCTGCGCGAGCGTCGGATCGAGCGCCCGCGCCTTGTTCAGGTTCTGCCAGGCTTCCCGCCATTTCCAGGCCATCACCTGGGTCAGTCCGAGGGATGACAACGCCTCTGCGGAATCCGGATCGCGCTCGAGCACTGCGGCCAGGGACGCCTCCACCACCGGCAGCAGTTCCTGCGGCGGTTCGAAGTAGGCGAAGATCGAACGCAGCGCTTCGCTCTTGGCCTGGTAGGCGGCGATGAAATCGGGGTCCAGCGCGATCGCCTGGTCGAAGTACTCGACGGCACGATGCATGGACTCGTGCGTGAACTTCTCCATCTCGCGCCAACCCGCCGCGTACGGTTCGTAGGCCTGCGGGATGCGGGGCAGTTCGGCCAGCGCGCGCTGCTCGTCCCCGAGGATCTCCACCTTCAGCGCCCGCGCCACGGCGCTCGCGATCCCGGCGGGCGTCTCGAAGAAATCCCGGTTGTCCACGCGGACGATAAAAGGGCTGCTCCAGACGTCCATGTCCCGACGCAGGTCGATGAGCCGCGGCGTGATCCGCAGCGTGCCATCGGGCGCGACGCTGACCTCGCCGTCCAGCACGAACTGGAGGCCCGGCAGGCTTTCGAGGATGTGCTCGCGGGTCTTGTCGTTGCGGAAATGGAAGGCCGAGGCGTGCGGCACCGTCCTGAGGCCGGAGATCTTGCGCAGGTTGTCGACCACTTCTCGTGTCACCTGGTCCGCGAACGTCCGGTGGTACTCGGTGGCGTTGTCCGACACGCCGAACGGCACGACCAGGAGGTAGGGGCGGTCGAGTTCGGGCGGCGCCGACGGGGCGTTCAGGAATCGCGCGCCGAGGAACAGGACGGCCATCAGCAGGGCGACGACGACCAGCGGCAGGGCCAGGCGCCACCGGCGCCGAGGCGGCTCGTCCGGACTGCCGGTCACGGGCGCCGGTGCAGGTGCGCGGGCGCCGGCGCGGGTGCAGGCGTCGCCTCGACGACGGCGCTGGCGGCGTCCTCCACGACCTCGATGACCGGTGCGACGAACTGGTAGCCACGGCCGCGGACGGTCTGAATCGTCTGCTGCAGCTCGCCGCTGTCGCCGAGCGCCTTGCGCGCGCTCCGGACGTGATTGCTGAGGGTGGCGTCGGAGACCTCGCGCCCGTCCCAGACCGCCTGGAACAGCTCCTCGCGCGTCAGCACCCGGTCGCGATGGCGGATCAGGTGCACGAGCAGGTCGAAGACCTTGGGCTCGACGGCGACGGCCACGTCCCCGTGGCTGACCCGGTAGCGGGCGGTATCGACGACGTAATCGCCGATCCGGAACTTCCTGCCATCCGCCGCAACGCATTCGATGCCCTTCCGATGGCAATGTTACCGAATCGTTAGCAAGACATTAGCGTCCGGCCATGCAGGCAACCGCGCTCGGTTTCGACAATACCGGCGCCCCGAACAAACAGCAACGCAGGAGCCCGCCATGCCCACACCCTTGGAGATTCTTCTCGACCCCGTCTCGCTGGCCGTGCTGGCCATCTATGGCGGGCTGATCCTCGTGGAGGCCGTGTTTCCGGCCCGCGCGCTGCCCCGGATCCCGGGCTGGCACGCGCGTGCCCTGGCCGTGTTCGTCGTCTACTTCTTCCTCTCGTCCTACCTGCCGCTCCTCTGGGCCGACGTGCTGGCCCCGTATCCGGCTGGTCGACCTGGAGTCCGTGCACCCGCTGGTCGGGGCGGCGATCGGGGTCCTGGTCTTCGAGTTCCTCGTGTACGTCTGGCACCGCGCGATGCACAAGCATCACTGGCTGTGGCGCGCCTTCCACCAGATGCACCACAGCGCGGAACGGGTCGACAGCTTCGGGGCCTTCTACTTCAGCCCGCTCGACATCGCCGGCTTCGCGATGCTCAGCAGCCTGACGCTGACCGTCGTGGGCCTGCCGGCACAGTCGGTCACCTGGTACCTGTACGCGACGATGTTCCTCGCCACGTTCCAGCACACGAACATCCGCACGCCGCAGTGGCTGGGCTACATCGTGCAGCGGCCCGAGAGCCACAGCGTGCATCACGGGCGCGGCATCCACCACTACAACTTCTCGGACCTGCCGCTGTTCGACCTCATTTTCGGCACCTTCCGCAATCCGAAGGATTTCGTCGCCGAGAGCGGATTCGAGGGCGTCTCCTCGGCGCAGATCCTGGACATGCTCGCCTGCCGTGACGTCGCGGCTGGCGACTTCGAGCAGTCCGTGCGGCCCACCAAGCCGCGCGCAGCGCACACGTAATCAACACAATCACTCAGGAGACAACAAGTCATGAATCGCTTCACTCGCTACACCGCAACCGCGCTCACCGCGCTCGCCTGCGCGGGCACCGGCGCCCTCCACGCGGACCCCCCGCACGACCCGGCGGCAGCAAACCCGCGGCCGCCGGGCCGACCGTGACGACGTACGCGACGGGCCTCACCAACCCGCGTGGCCTCGTATTCGGCCCGGACGGCCACCTCTACGTGGCCGAGGCTGGCACTGGGGGCGATCAGACGGCGACTGACGAGGCTGGCTGCCCGGCCAATTTCAACATTTACAGCCCTTACAACGCCGGCTACAGCGGTCGCGTGACCCGAGTACTGGCCAACGGCACGACGCAGACGGTTGCCGCAAACCTGCCGAGCACGAGGGACAATACTGGCGGCGGTTATGGACCCACCGACGTCGCCTTCATCGGTGACCAGCTGTATGTCCTGATCGAGATGGGCGGATGCCCGCATGGGCTGCCCGACGACCTGCCCGCGATCCTGCGCGTCAACAAGGACGGGTCGACGACCAACGTCGCCAACCTCAACGCATGGCACGCGGCGAACCCGCCGAACTTCATCAAGGACAACGATCCGGCGACCACCGACCAGGAACCGGGCGGCGTGTTCCATTCGATGATCGCGCAGGGCAAGTACCTGTACGTGGTCGAGACCAACCGCGGCTTCCTGCTGCGTGTCGATCCGAAGAGCGGCATTATCGAGAAGCTGTACGACATGTCGGTCGACAGCAAGGAGCACAACCCGATCGTGATGGCGCGACGCGGCAATGAATTCCACGTCGGCACGTTCGGCGAGGACGAGGGGCCGGCCGAGCTCGCCGTGTTCGACAAGAACTTCGCCGGCTACTCGCTGCCATTCGAATCGCTCAACCCGATCGTGGGCCTGGCGTGGCGCGGCAACAAGCTATTCGGCGTCGAGATCTTCCCCTTGGACGCTGCATGGTCACCGGACAGCGCCAACCTCGTCGCGTTCGATCCCAAGACCGGCGAGCGGACGGAGGTACTGACCGGCTTCGCCAGCTTTCCCGAACGGACTCGTGACCGGTCCGGACGGTGCGTTGTACACGTCGAACCAGGGGATTTCGTTCTCGCCCACCGGCGGCGACGGCAGCGTCCTGCGCATCGTTCCGTAGGTCCTCGGCCGCGGTCACTGCCGTGCGCATCGACACGGGTCGATGCGCATGGCACGCCCTAGCCCCCGAGCTTCTTCTTCAGCAGCTCGTTGAGCTGCGCCGGGTTGGCCTTGCCGCCGGTGGCCTTCATCACCTGGCCGACGAAGAAGCCGAACAGCTTGTCCTTGCCGGAGCGGTAGTCGGCGAGCTGGCCGCGGGTTCTTCGCCATGACGTCGTCGATGGCCTGCTCGATCGCCGACGTGTCGGTGATCTGCTTGCAGGCCCTTGCGCCTCGATGATCGCGTCGGCGCCCTTGCCTTCGGTCCACATCGCCTCGAACACTTCCTTGGCGATCTTGCCGGAGATGGTGTTGTCGCCGATGCGCGCGAGCAGGCCGCGCGAGCGCGTCGGCGCGGCCACGCGGCTCTGCGCGACCTCGAGGTCGTCCTTGTTGAGCGCGCCCGAGAGATCGCCCATCACCCAGTTGGCGGCGAGCTTGGGCTGCCCGCCGAGCCCCGCGACGACGGTCTCGTAGTAATCGGCGATCTCGCGGCTCGCGGTCAGCACGCCGGCGTCGTAGGCCGAGAGGCCGTGCTCGGCGACGAAGCGCGCGGCCTTCTCGTCCGGCAGTTCGGGCAGCGTGGCGCGCACCGCCTCGATCAACGCCTCGTCGATCACGAGCGGCAGCAGGTCCGGATCCGGGAAGTAGCGGTAGTCGTTCGCCTCTTCCTTCGAGCGCATCGAGCGCGTCTCGCCCTTGTCCGGGTCGTAGAGGCGCGTTTCCTGCACCACCTTGCCGCCGCCCTCGATCAGCTCGATCTGGCGCTCGACCTCGTAGTTGATCGCCTTCTCGACGAAGCGGAACGAGTTCAGGTTCTTGATCTCGGCGCGCGTGCCGAACTTCGCCTGGCCCTTCGGCCGCACCGAGACGTTCGCGTCGCAGCGGAACGAGCCTTCCTGCATGTTGCCGTCGCAGATCTCGAGGTAGCGCACCAGCGTGTGGATCTTCTTCATGTACGCGACGGCTTCCTTCGCCGAGCGCATGTCGGGCTCGGAGACGATCTCGAGCAGCGGCGTGCCGGCGCGGTTCAGGTCGATGCCCGACAGCCCGTGGAAGTCCTCGTGCAGCGACTTGCCCGCGTCCTCCTCGAGGTGCGCGCGCGTGATGCCGATGCGCTTCACGCGTGCCGTCCTCGAGCACGATGTCGAGCGAGCCCGCTGCGACGATCGGCAGCTCGTACTGGCTGATCTGGTAGCCCTTCGGCAGGTCGGGGTAGAAGTAGTTCTTGCGCGCGAACACCGAGCGGCGCGCGATCGTCGAGCCGATGGCGAGGCCGAACCTGCACGGCCATGCGCACGGCCTCGGCGTTCAGCACCGGCAGCACGCCCGGGTAGCCGAGGTCGACGAGGTTGGCCTGCGTGTTCGGCGCGGCGCCGTAGGCGGTGGCCGAGCCCGAGAAGATCTTGCTGCGTCGTCGCGAGCTGCGCGTGGATCTCGAGGCCGATGACGGTTTCCCATCAGTCGCATGGCCACTGGCGTTGACCTCACGCGTAGCCGGCAGGCACGCTGCGGTGCCAGTCGGTCTCGCTGCTGGTAGCTGATGCGAGACCGCTCAGCAGCTGCGCCTCGCGAGAAATGCGGGCCGACGAGCTGCAGGCCGACCGGCAGGTCCGGCCGCCTCCGCACGAAGCCGCAGGGGATCGACATCGCCGGGCAGGCCCGCGAGGTTCGCGCCGATCGTGTAGATGTCGTTCAGGTACATCGTGATCGGGTCGCTGGTCTTCGCGCCGAGGCCGAACGCCGGCGTCGGCGACGTCGGGCCGATCACCACGTCCACCTCGCCGAAGGCGCGCGCGAAGTCCGCCGCTGATCAGCTGCCGCACCTGCTGCGCCTTGAGGTAGTAGGCGTCGTAGTAGCCGGCCGACAGCACGTAGGTGCCGGTCATGATGCGGCGCTTGACCTCGGCGCCGAAGCCCTCGCCGCGCGAGCGCTTGTAGAGGTCGAGCAGGTCGCTCGGGTTCTCGCAGCGGTGGCCGAAGCGCACGCCGTCGAAGCGCGACGAGGTTCGACGAGCACTCGGCCGGCGCGACGACGTAGTAGGTCGGCACCGACAGCGGCAGGCTCGGGCAGGCTGACTTCGCTTCAGCGTCGCGCCCGCGGCGCGCGAGCGCCTCGATCGCGTCCTGCACGCACTTGCCGACGGCGGGCTCGAGGCCCTCGCCGAAGAACTCGCGGATGATGCCGATGCGCACGCCCTTCGAGCGGCTGCGCCGAGCGTCGGCGGCGTAGTCGGGCACCGGCGCGATCGACGCTGGTGGAATCGCGCGGATCGAAGCCCGCCATCGCGCCGAGCAGCAGCGCCGCGTCCTCGGCCGATGCGGGTCAGCACGCCGGCCTGGTCGAGGCTCGAGGCGAACGCGATCATGCCGTAGCGCGACACGCGGCCGTAGGTGGGCTTGATGCCGGTGACGCCGCACAGCGCCGCCGGCTGGCGGATCGAGCCGCCGGTGTCGGTGCCGGTCGCCGCCGGCGCGAGGCGCGCCGCGACCGCCGCGGCCGAGCCGCCGGAGGAGCCGCCCGGCACCCGCGTCGGTGTCCCAGGGGTTGCGCACCGGGCCGAAGAAGCTGGTCTCGTTCGACGAGCCCATCGCGAACTCGTCCATGTTCGTCTTGCCGAGCATCACCGTGCCGGCCGCCTTCCAGCGCTCGACCACGGTGGCGTCGTAGGGCGAGACGAAGTTCGACAGCATCTTCGAGACGCAGGTCGTCAGGATGCCGTCGGTGCAGAAGATGTCCTTGTGGGCGATCGGCACGCCCGGTCAGCGGCCCGCCCTCGCCCGCGCGCGAGCCGCTGCGTCCGCGGCGCGCGCATCGGCCAGCGCGCGCTCGGCGCGTGACGGTGACGAACGCGTTCAGCGCGGGCTGGCAAGCCGCTCGATGCGGCCGAGGAAATGCAGCGTGAGCTCGAGGCTCGAGAACCGGCGGGCCTTGCAGGCCGGCGGCGAGCTCGGCGACGGTCAGTGTGTGCAGCGACATGGCCGGGCCTCACTCGATGACCTTGGGAACGAGGTACAGGCCGGCCTCGACCGCGGCGCGTTGCGCTGGTACTGCTCGTGCTGGTCGGTCTCGGTGACCTGCGTCCGGCGCGCAGCCGCTGGACCTGGTCGGCCAGCGGGTGCGCCATGGGCTCGACGCCGCCGGTGTCGGCGGCGTGCAAGCTGCTCGACGAAGTCGATGATGCGGGACAGCTGTCGACGTACACCGGCATCTGCTCCTCGGTGATCTCGAGGCGGGCGAGATGGGCGATGTTCTCGACCTGGGCGCGCGTCAGGCTCATGCGGGAGAGCTCGGTCGAACAGCGGAAAAACCAGCCGTAAATCATACACGCTCGCCTTGCGGAAAGTCCTGACAATGGTTAAATTGCCGCGGATTCCGCGCCACGTTGGCGCGCCCCCCTCATTCGTCGCTTCCCACCTGCAGATGTTCAAGAAACTCCGCGGCTATTTTTCCAACGACCTCTCGATCGACCTCGGCACGGCCAACACGCTGATCTACGTCCGCGGCAAGGGCATCGTCCTGAACGAGCCTTCCGTGGTCGCGATCCGGGAGGAACCCTCGCGCGGCGGCAAGATCATCGAGGCCGTCGGCACCGAGGCCAAGAACATGCTCGGCCGCACGCCGGGCCACATCACGGCCATCCGCCCGCTGAAGGACGGCGTGATCGCCGACTTCACCGTCACCGAGAAGATGCTGCAGTACTTCATCGAGAAGGTGCACGGCAACCGGCTGATCCGCCCGAGCCCGCGCGTGCTGGTGTGCGTGCCCTACGGCTCGACGCAGGTCGAGCGGCGCGCGATCCGCGAGTCGGCCGAAGGCGCCGGCGCGCGCAAGGTGCGGCTGATCGAGGAACCGATGGCCGCGGCGGTCGGCGCGGGCATGCCCGTGCACGAGGCGCGCGGCTCGATGGTGCTCGACATCGGCGGCGGCACCTCCGAAGTCGCGGTGATCTCGCTGAACGGCATCGTCTACGCGGACTCGGTCGCGCATCGGCGGCGACCGCTTCGACGAAGCGATCATGAACTACGTGCGCCGCAACTACGGCATCCTGATCGGCGAAGCCACCGCCGAGCGCATCAAGATCGAGATCGGCTCGGCCTACCCGGGCCAGCAGGTGCGCGAGATCTCGGTCAAGGGCCGCAACCTCTCCGAGGGCGTGCCGCGCAGCTTCACGCTGAACAGCAACGAGATCCTCGAGGCGCTGCAGGAACCGCTGCAGGGCATCGTCGGCGCGGTCAAGCAGGCGCTGGAGCAGACGCCGCCCGAACTCGGCGCGCGACGTCGCCGAGCGCGGCATCGTGCTCACCGGCGGTGGCGCGCTGCTGCGCGACATCGACAAGCTGCTCATGGAAGAAACCGGCCTGCCGGTCGTCGTCGCCGAGGACCCGCTCACCTGCGTGGCGCGCGGCGGCGGCAAGATGCTCGAACTGATCGACGAGCACGGCCCAGGCCTGTTCGGCCTGGATTGAGCGCCGGAGTGACCGCCCGCCCGCCGCTACCGTGGTCGAGCTAAGCCACGACTCGCGCCCGATCATCGGCCGCGGCCCGCCGCTCGGCGCGACGTTCATCGCGCTTGCGGCGCTGTCGATCGGGCTTGATGGTGACCGACCAGCGCTACGACCAGCTCGAGCGCGTGCGCGGCTGGCTGAATTCCGCCGCCTATCCCGTGCAGGTCGCCATCGACCTGCCGTTCCGCGCGTGGGACTGGCTCACGGGCTCGTTCGCCGACCGCGACCGCCTGCGGCAGGAAAACCTCGAGATCACCGCCCGCCTGCGGCTCGCGAACCTGCAGCTGCAGCGTTTCGCCGCGGTCGAGGAAGAGAACCGGCGCCTCCGCGACATGCGCGAGAACGTGGCCGGCGTGGCCGAGCGCGCCATCGTCGCCTCGATCCTGAACGTGGACCTCGATCCGTTCCGCCATCGCGTGCTGCTCGACAAGGGCGCGGCGGACGGCGTCTTCAAGGGCCAGGCGGTGCTCGACGCCGACGGCATCTTCGGCCAGGTGTGGCGCGTCAACGAGCACTCCTCCGAAGTGATCATGATCACCGACGCGGAGCACGCGATCCCGGTGCAGTCGAACCGCAGCGGCGTGCGAACGATCGCGGTGGGCACCGGCGACCTGAACCGGCTGTCGCTGCCGTTCGTCACGGTCGAGTCGGACCTGAAGAAGGACGACCTGCTGCTGTCCACCGGCATGGGCGGAGTGTTCCCGCCGGGCTACCCGGTCGCGCAGGTGACGAAAGTGGAGCGCACGGCGAAAGCCACGTTCGCGATCGTCGAGGCGCGCCCGACGGCGGCGCTCGACCGCAATCGCGAAGTGCTGCTGGTGTGGTTCAAGGCACCCGCGCCCGAACCGGCCCCGGCCACAACGTCCGCAACAGTCAAGCCGGCAGAGGGGGCGACCAAGGCAGCCACCAAGCCAGCACCCGCGGCTGGTGCGGCGACAGCAGCAACGACCGCGCGTGCTGCGCAGTCGCCGGCGGCGAGCACGCCCGCCGCGACTACGCCCTCCAGCGCGCCGCCCACCGCGACGCCGCCCACCGCGACGCCACCGGGCGAAGGAGCGACGCGATGAGCCGCGGCACGTTCGGCCGGCGCATCCTCTACTGGATCTCGGTGGCGGCCGGGCTTGCGCTTGCGATCGTCCCGCTGCCCGGCTGGCTCGACGTCGCGCGACCCGACCTCGCGCTGCTCGCCGTCATCTACTGGATACTGACAAGCCCGCGCATCGCAGGGCTCGGCTACGCGTGGCTGGCGGGCCTGTTCCTCGACGTACTGCGCGGCATGGTGCTCGGCCAGCACGCGCTTGGCTTCCTGGTGGTCGCGTTCATCACCCACCGGCTGCAACTGCGCATGCGGATGTTCCCGATCCCGCACCAGGCGGCGACCGTGATGCTGATGCTCGCGCTGTACCACTTCATCCTCTTCTGGACCGACGGCCTCACCGGCCACGGCTACACCGGCTGGAACCGCTGGCTGCCGGTCCTGTCGGGCGCGCTGCTCTGGCCGCTGATCGTTGCGGCCGGCGACACGCTGACGCGCCGCTCGCGCTGAGCGCAAGGCCCCACGATGGCACGCTCCGTTCGCCTGAAGGACCACTGGGCCGAGCAGCGGCTGTTCAGCAGGCGCGTGATCGCGGCGACGACCGTGATCCTGATCTGCCTCGGCGCGCTGTTCGCGCGGCTGATCTTCCTGCAGGTCGTCAAGCACGACTACTTCAGCGACCTGTCGCAGGGCAACCGGATCCGCATCGATCCAGTGCCACCGAGCCGGGGCCTGATCTACGACCGTCACGGCACCGCGCTGGCGCTGAACCGTCCGGCCTACCAGCTCGAGGTCACGCGCGAGCAGACGCCGGACCTGCCGGACACGCTGCGGCGCCTGGTCGCGCTCGGCCTGCTGCCGAAGGAAGACTACGAGCGCACGCTGCGCACGGTGAAGGCGCGCCGCAGCTTCGAGGCGGTGCCGGTCCGGCTGCAGCTCACCGAGGAAGAGCTGGCGAAGTTCGCCGTCAATCGCCCGGATTTCCCGGGCGTCGAGGTGCGACCGCGCCTCACCCGCTACTACCCGCTCGGCGGCACGGGCGTGCACGCGCTCGGCTACGTCGCCGCCATCAGCGAGAAGGACCAGGAACGGATCGACACCGCGAACTACGCCGGCACGACGCTGATCGGCAAGCTCGGCGTGGAGCGCGCGTTCGAGGACGAGCTGCACGGCGAGACGGGCTACCAGCAGCTGCTGGTGAACGCGCAGGGCCGACGCGTCGAGCGCGTCGGGATCACGGCCCCGGAGCTGAAGCGGCACGAGCCGATGGCCGGCAACGACCTGTACATGTCGGTCGATGCGCGCGTGCAGAAGGCGACCGAGGAAGCGCTCGCGGACAAGCGGGCCGCCGTGGTCGCGATCGATCCGCGCAACGGCGACGTGCTCGCGTTCGTCAGCACGCCGACCTTCGATCCGAATGGCTTCGTGCGCGGTCTCACCTATGCCGAGTATGCGGCGCTGTCCGAGAACATCGACGTGCCGCTGTACGACCGCGCGCTGCGCGGCGAGTACCCGCCCGGCTCGACGATCAAGCCGCTGGTGGCACTGGCCGGGCTCGAGTACGGCGTCGTCGGCGCCGAGGATACGCGGCTCTGCCGCGGAGCCTTCCAGCTGCCGGGCTCGAGCCATCGCTTCCGCGACTGGAAGAAAGGCGGCCACGGCACCGTCAACCTGCACTCGGCCATCGCGCAGTCCTGCGACGTCTATTTCTATGGCGTTTCCGACCGCATCGGCATCGACCGGCTGCACGCCTTCCTGGTGCAGTTCGGCCTGGGCTCGGCAACCGGCATCGACATCGGCGGCGAACGCACGGGCCTCGTGCCCTCGCAGGCCTGGAAGAAGAAGGCGTTCAAGCGCAAGGACCTGCAGACCTGGTTCCCCGGCGAAACCGTGATCGCGGGCATCGGCCAGGGCTACATGCTCGCGACACCGCTGCAGCTCGCGCACGCCGCCGCGACGATCTCGATGCGGGGCAAGCGCTATGCGCCGCGCCTCGTGAAAGCCATGCGGGATGCGCAAACGGGCGAGATACGCGAATTGCCGCCCCGCGAGCTGCCATCGGTGAAGGTGAGCGACCCTGCGTACTGGGACGACATCATCGGCGGGATGATTGGCGTGACCAATGATCCGAACGGCACGGCGCGCCGCAGCCAGGCGGGCGCTCCGTACGTCATGGCGGGCAAGACCGGCACTGCGCAGGTCTTCACCGTCGGCCAGAACGAGCGCTACAACGAAAAAGAGATCTCCGAAAGGCACCGGGACCACGCGCTGTTCATCGCATTTGCGCCTGCCGACGACCCGAAGATCGCGGTTGCGGTGCTGGTCGAGAACGGACGCAGCGGCAGCGGCACGGCAGCACCGATCGCGCGCAAGGTAATCGACGCCTACCTGCTTCCGCCTGAGGTGCAGGCCGCAGCCCAGCCGGGAACGCCCGAGCCCCCGCCGACCGGAGGCAACGAGGAATGAAGACCGAGATCGCGGGCCCCGGCTATTCGAGCCGCGCGCAGCGAACGCTGACCGTCACGGGCCGCCTGCTCGAGGCGCTGCATCTCGACGGGCCATTGCTCGCCTTCGTGCTCGCGGTCTGCGCCGTGGGGCTCGTGGTGCTCTACAGCGCCGCGGGCGAAGAGATCAATGTGTTCTTTGCGCAGGCCGCGCGGCTTGGCCTCGCGCTCGGCGTGCTGGTGGCGATTGCACAGGTGCCGCCACGCATCCTGCGGATCGCCGCGCCTTGGCTGTATGCATTCGGCGTGCTGCTGCTGGTCGCGGTGGCCGTCAAGGGCGACGTCGCGATGGGTGCGCAACGCTGGCTCGACCTCGGCATCGTCCGCTTCCAGCCGTCCGAGATCATGAAGATCGCCGTGCCGCTGGCCTGCGCCTGGTTCCTGCACGACCGGCCATTGCCGCCGGACCTCAAGAGCCTGGTCGTTCTCGGCGTCGCCATCCTCGTGCCGGTGCTGCTGATCGCGGAGCAGCCCGACCTCGGCACGGCGCTGCTGGTCGCCGCCGGCGGCGGCCTCGTCGTGCTGCTCGCGGGCCTGCAACTGCGCTACATGATCGGCCTCGGCGCACTGCTCGCGGCGGCCGTGCCGATCGCGTGGCACTTCATGCACGACTACCAGCGACGCCGGGTGTTCACGTTCCTGAACCCGCAGGAGGACCCGCTGGGCGCCGGCTACCACACGATCCAGTCGCAGATCGCGATCGGCTCCGGCGGCCTGTTCGGCAAGGGCTACATGAACGGCAGCCAGGCGCAGCTCGAGTTCCTGCCCGAGCGCTCGACGGACTTCATCTTCGCGGTGATCGGCGAGGAGTGGGGCCTGGTGGGGCTCGGCGTGCTGATGTTCCTCTACATGCTGATCATCGCGCGCGGGCTGTACATCGCGGTCCAGGCACAGGACACGTTCTCGCGGCTGATGGCGGGTGCGCTCACGCTGACGTTCGCCGTCTACGTGTTCGTCAACAGCGGCATGGTGGCGGGCCTGCTGCCGGTCGTCGGCGTGCCGCTGCCGCTGGTGAGCTACGGCGGCACGTCGATGGTGACCCTCATGGCGGGCTTCGGTATCCTGATGTCCATCCACTCCCGTCGCAAGCTGGTCGCAACGTGATCCATCACCGCCCGCGGCAAAGGATGCCGCGACGACTGCTGCCCGTGATTCTCGCGGGTTCGGCTGCCGCCGTCGCACAGCCGGCCGCGGCGCTGGACGAAACGCGTCCCGAAGTCCGGGCGTTCATCGGCGAGATGGCGAGCCGCAACGGCTTCGACGCGGCAGCGCTGAGCCAGTTGTTTGCGCAGGTCGAGTCGCGTCCATCGATCGTCACGGCGATGAAGCGCCCTGCCGAGAAGACCATGCCGTGGCACGAATACCGGGCGCGGTTCGTCACCGACCGGCGAATTTCCCGTGGCGTGGAGACCGGGCGCCAGCAGGCCGAGGCGCTCGAGCGGGCCGCGGCCAGCGGCGTGCCGGCAGCACGTGATGCTGGCGATCGTGGGCGTCGAGACGTTCTACGGTGAGAATGTCGGCACGCACCGCGTCATCGACGCGCTCGCGACGCTCGCGTTCGACTACCCGCCGCGCAGCAGGTTTTTCAGCGGTGAGCTCGAGCAGTACCTGGTCATGGCCCGCGAGGAGTCGCTCGACCCGCTCGTGCCGCTCGGCTCCTACGCCGGCGCGATGGGCGTCCCGCAATTCATGCCGTCGAGCTTCCGCAACTATGCCGTCGACGGCGACGGCGACGGCCATCGCGACCTGTGGAACGACTGGGCCGACGTGTTCGCGAGCGTCGGCAACTACCTGAAGGTGCACGGCTGGCGCGCCGGCGAGCCCGTGATGTGCCCGGCCGACGTGACCGGCGCCAACCTCGACGGCGTCGTCACCGACAAGCTCGACCTGTCCGAGACCGTGAAGTCACTGCAGGACCGCGGCGTCAGGTTCACGACTTCATTGCCGCCGGAAGCCCCTGCGGTGCTGGTGCAGCTCGCCGGGCAGAGCGGGCCCGAGTACCGCGTCGGCTTCACCAACTATTTCGTCATCACACGCTACAACCGCAGCGCCCTCTACGCTTCGGCGGTCAACGACCTTGCCGAGGCGATCGGGTCGGCGCGCGCCCAACCCACCGAATCCAACTTCTCGATCACCCAATGACCCGACTCACACAGACGATTCCCGCACTGCTCCTCTCCGTCGCGCTGCTGGCCGGCTGCTCCGGCTCGAAGCAGGATGCATCGGCCCCCGCGGCCGGCACTGCGACCCCTGCAGCCGGCCCGACCGCCGCCGGCCCGCGGCGGCCCCTGCCGCGGCGACTCCTGTGCCGCCACCGCCGCAGATCAAGGCGCGCAGCTTCATCGTGATCGACGGCGACAGCGGGCGCGTGCTCGCCGCGCTCGACCCGGACTCGCGCCAGGAGCCCGCGAGCCTCACGAAGCTGATGACGGCCTACGCCGTGTTCCACGCGCTGAAGGAAGGCCGCATCAAGACCACCGACATGGTCACGATCAGCGAGAACGCATGGAAGCAGGAAGGCTCGCGGATGTTCGTCGAGGTGGGCAAGCAGGTGTCGGTCGAGAACCTGATCCAGGGCATGATCGTGCAGTCGGGCAACGACGCCACGGTCGCGCTCGCGGAGCACGTCGGCGGCACGGAACCCACGTTCGTGCAGATGATGAACAACTACGCGAAGCAGCTCGGCATGACCGGCTCGCATTTCACGAACTCGGCGGGCATGCCGGATCCCGAGCACTACATGACCGCGCGCGACGCCGCGACGCTCGCCGACGCCGTGATCCGCGAGTACCCGGAGTACTACCGCTGGTATTCGCAGAAGGAGTTCACCTGGAACGGCATCACGCAGCAGAACCGCAACGGCCTGCTGTGGCGCGACCCGACCGTGGACGGCGTCAAGACCGGCCACACAGAGACCGCCGGCTACTGCCTGATCGCGTCGTCGAAGCGCGACGGCATGCGGCTCGTGTCGGTCGTGCTCGGCACGGACTCGATGAAGGCCCGCGAGGATGCGAGCGCGGCGCTGCTGAACTACGGCTACAACTTCTTCGAGACGAAGCGCGTTTACGCCGCGGGACAGGCGCTGACGACCACGCGCGTGTGGAAAGGCGCCGTGCCCGAGGTTGGCCTGGCGCTGAAGCGCGATCTCTTCATCACGGGCCAGCGCGGCCACGTCGGCAGCGTGCAGGCCGAGTTCGAGCTGCCCGCGCAGCTGATCGCACCCTTGAGCACAGCAACGGCGGTGGGCAAGGTCAAGGTCGTCGTCGACGGTGCCACCGTCGCGACGTATGACCTATACCCGGCGCAGGACGTGCCAGCGGGCGGATTCTTCCGTCGCGTCGTCGACTCCGTCCGCCTGTGGTTCAAGTGACATGGCGACGCCCTGCCCCACCTGCTACCTGAACGGCGCGTACCTGCCGCTCGCAGAAGCGCGCATCTCCCCGCTCGATCGCGGCTTCCTGTTCGCAGATGGCGTGTACGAGGTGATCCCCGTGAACCGGGGACGGCCTTTCCGAATGCAGGCCCACCTGCGCCGGCTCGACGACAGCCTGCGCGGTATCCGCATACGCAACCCGCACAGCGATGCCGAGTGGCTGGCGATCGTGCAGAAGCTCGTGGCCGAGGCGGACGGAAAGGAACTGCTGGTCTACCTGCAGGTCACGCGCGGCGCGGAGTACGGGCGCAATCACCTGTTCCCGCAGGACGCGGCACCGACGGTGTTCGCATTCGTGAATCCTTACCCGCAGCCGTCGCACGCCGTGCTGGAGCAGGGACTCTCGGCCGTGACGCTGCAGGACATCCGCTGGGATCGCTGTGACATCAAGTCGGTGGCACTGCTCGGCAATGTGCTGCTGAGGCAGGAAGCGGCCGATCGCGGGGCCGACGAGGCGCTGCTGGTGCGCGACGGGCTGCTGCTCGAGGGATCGTCGAGCAGCGTGTTCCTGTGCATCGGCGGCAAGCTCGTCACGCCGCCGAACAGCCACCACATCCTGCCCGGCACGTCGCGCGACGCGGTGCTCGAGCTCGCCAGCGGCTGGCTGCCCACCGAGGTTTGCCCGCTCGAGGCGCGCGAGATCCTGAGCGCGGACGAGGTCTGGATCGCGTCCGCGGGTCGCGGCGTGCTGCCGGTCACGCGCGTCGACGGCGAACCCGTCGGCGACGGCCTGCCCGGCCCGCTCTGGAGCGAAATGTACCTGCGGCTGCAGCGTCATCTCGACCAGGTCGCATCGACGCCGGCACTCTGACCATGGCCGAGGACACGCTGCTCGAGTTCCCCTGCCGGTTCCCGATCAAGGTGATGGGCGCCGCGACGGACGAGTTCCGCAGTCTCGCGCTCGGCATCATCACGCGTCACTTCGGGGAGCTGGCCGCCTCCGACATCGAGGAGCGCCCGAGCAGCGGCGGACGTTACCTCGGCCTCACGATCACGGTGAACGCCGGGAGCAAGGCTCAGCTCGACGCGGTCTACACCGAGCTCACTTCGTGTCGCCAGGTGCTGGTCGCGCTCTGAGCCGGTGCCGGCAAACCCAGTGATTCGACCAGCCGCGGCGCCAGCGCGGCCGCCACGTCCAGCACGTCGGACGGGCCGCCGAGCTCGCTGACCTGGGTCATCTCGAGTCCCGCGTAACCGCAGGGATTGATGCGCCGGAACGGCTCGAGGTCCATCGCGACGTTGAGCGCGAGCCCGTGGTACGAGCGCGCATGGCGAATGCGCAGGCCGATGCTCGCGACCTTGCGACCGCTCACGTAGACGCCGGGTGCGTCGCGTCGCCCGACCGCTTCGATGCCCCACTGTGCGAGCGTCGCGATGATCGCGCGCTCGATGCCCTCGACGAGCGAGCGCACGCCGAGCCTCGCCCGCTCGAGATCGAGCAACGGATAGACGACCAGCTGACCCGGGCCGTGATACGTCACCTGGCCCGCCGCGATCGATCTGCACCACGGGAATGTCGCCCGGCGCGAGCAGGTGCTGGCTGCTGGCATTCATGCCCATCGTGAACACCGGCGGGTGCTCGAGGAACCAGAACTCGTCCGGCGAGCCGGGGCCGCGCGCATCGACCTGCCGCTGCATCGCACGCCACGTGGGCTCGTAATCCACGAGCCCAAGCCAGCGCAGCACGGGTGCGGGCACCGGCTCGGTCACGTCATCTCGTGGCGATGCCGCCGGCGCCGAGGCCCGCGTTGTTGCGGGCGAGCGCCTGCTCGGCCCGGTAGCTCGAGCGCACCAGCGGCCCCGCGACGCACTCGATGAAACCGCGCTCGAGCGCCGCGGCACGATAGGCCTCGAACTCCGCGGGCGCGACGAAGCGCTCGACGGCCAGGTGATTGACGGTCGGACGCAGGTACTGCCCGAGCGTGAGGATGTCGACACCGGCGGCGCGCAGATCGTCCATCGTCGCGAGGATCTCGTCGTCGGTCTCGCCGAGGCCGAGCATCAGGCTCGTCTTCGTGAGCACGTCGGGCCGATGACGCTTGGCGTGCGCAAGCACGGCGAGCGTCTGCTCGTAAGAAGCCCGTGGGTCGCGCACCGGGTGCGTCAGCCGTCGTACCGTCTCGACGTTCTGTGCGAACACGTCGAGACCGCTGTCCACGACCGTCTCGACGTCCTCGAGCACGCCCTGGAAGTCCGGCGTGAGCGCTTCCACGGCCGTCTTTGGGTTCACGCGCTTGATCTCGCGCACGCAGGCCGCGAAGTGCCCCGCGCCGCCGTCCTCGAGGTCGTCGCGATTCACCGAAGTGAGCACCACGTAGCCGAGCCGCATCAGTTCGACGGTGCGCGCGGCGTTCGCAGGCTCCTGCTCGTCGAGCCAGCCGCGCGGATTGCCGGTGTCCACGGCACAGAACCGGCACGCACGCGTGCACACTTCGCCCATCAGCATGATCGTCGCGGTGCCCGCGTTCCAGCATTCACCGATGTTGGGGCACTTCGCTTCCTCGCACACCGTCGCCAGCCGATGTTCGCGGACGGTCTGGCGGACGTTGTCGTAGCCATCCCCGCCCGGCATCGGTGCGCGCAGCCACGCGGGCTTGCGACCGGCGGGCAGCGGCGCGGCGCCGACGCCGGCCTTGATGCCGTCCTTGATCGCCGTCGTGCCCTGCGGCGTCACGTACTTCTCGCCGCTGCGCGCGGGGGTCGTGACCAGCGGGATGCCTTTGAAGTCGCTCATGTGGTCCTGTCGGTGTGGGCGGCATTGTAAGGCTGCGTCGTCGGCGGCTCTGCTCGGCTCTTTCTCGGGTCGGCAGGGGTCTGCCGGGACGCCACAAGCACATCCATGTGGGCTCCGCGCGCGACGTCCATGTCGCGCGACGGCCCGGCAGACCCCTGCCGGACCCCGAGAAAGCACCGGAACGCGTCGTCCGGACGCTCGCCGATTGGCTGCCGCACTACGTGCCATCCGTTCGCCAATCTGGCTGACGCCCCAATAATCGAACATCGCTTCGGACGGAGCGAGCCGAATGACTGTCACCGCGGCCAACGGTTGTCTGTCGAGGGGATGGGTATCCCGGGCCGTCGCGCGCCATGGACGGCGCGCGCGGAGCCTCCACGGATGGATTCACGGCGTCCCGGGATACCCATCCCCTCGACAGACAACCATTCGCCAGCGGCAGTTCGCAGATTCAGCCCGCCCCGCCCCGCAGTCGCTGGTCGAGCTCCGCAAGCCGCTGCGGCGTCCCGATGTCGAGCCACTCGCCGTCGTGCAACTCCCCGCTCACGCGCCCGGCCTTCGCGGCGCCGCGCAACAGCGGCGCAAGCTTGAAGATCCCGTCCTCGCAACCCGCGAAAAGCTCGGGACGGTAGACCCCGACGCCCGAGAACGTGAGCCGCTCGCCCGGCTCCTCGACAATGCGCCCGGCCCGGAGCACGAAGTCGCCATTCTGGTTGTGCGCCGGGTTCGGCACGAGCACGAGGTGCGCAAGGTCCGCCGGGCGCAGCGACTCACGCAGCTTGGCATACGGGTAATCAGTCCAGACGTCGCCATTCAACACCACGAACGGCGCGGGACCGAGCAATGGCAGCGCGCGAAAGATGCCGCCGCCGGTCTCGAGCGGCTCGGGCCCCTCGTCGCTGTATGCGAGCCGGACGTTGTAGCGCGAGCCGTCGCCCAGCGCTGACCGGATCTGCGGACCGAGCCACGACAGGTTGACCACCACGTCGCGGAATCCCGCCATCGCGAGCGCGTGCAGGTGGTGCACGATCAGCGGCAGGCCGCCGACCTCGAGCAACGGCTTCGGCCGCTCGAGCGTCAGCGGGCGCATGCGCTCGCCACGGCCCGCCGCGAGGACCATCGCCTTCACGCCGGGCGCGCCTCCAGGCTCGCCTGCATCGCTGGCAGCACGCGCACCCTGACGAGGTCGCCCAGGGCTGCGAGGTCCGCATGCCGCGCGCAGGCCTGCTCGATGTAGCCGAGCGTGCGGGGCACGTCCGGGAGGTAGCCCGGCTTGCCGTCGCGATGCCAGAGCCGCGCGAAGATGCCGCTCGCCTTCAGGTGGCGCTGCACGCCCATCAGGTCGAGCCACCGCAGGAACGTGGCATCGTCGCGACCCGTGTCCAGCCCGGCTGCAGCCGCCTGGCGCCGGAAATCGAGCGCCCACGCGACGACCTGCTGCTGTGGCCATGCGACGTAGCAGTCCCTGAGCAGCGATACGAGGTCGTAAGTCAGCGGCCCGTGCACCGCGTCCTGGAAATCGAGGATCCCGGGATTCGCGTCGTCGCAGACCATCAGGTTGCGTGAATGGTAGTCGCGATGCACGAACACGCGCGGCTGCTCGAGCGCGGCTTTGACGAGCAGGTCGAACGCCGACTCCAGCTGCCGCCGCTCCGCGTCATCGAGCTCGAGCCCCAGGTGCCGCCCGAGCAGCCAGTCCGGAAACAGGCTCATCTCGAAACGCAGCAGCTTCTCGTCGTACGGAGGAAGCCCGGCGGCGTGGCGAGCGCCCCGCGCCTGGATGCGAACCAGCGCAGCGATCGCGTCCGCATAGAGCGCATTCGCCCGGGAGCGATCCTCCAGGGCGTTCAGGTACGTGACCGACCCCAGGTCCGTCAGCAGCAGGAACCCGTCCCTGGCCTCGCGCGCCAGCACGCGCGGGGCATTGACCCCCGTCTCGAGCAGCATCGCGGCCACCTTCAGATACGGGCCGACGTCCTCCTTGTCGGGCGGGGCGTCCATCGCGATGTACGTCCCGTCGGGTCGCGTGACGCGGAAGTAGCGCCGGAAACTCGCGTCGGCGGACGCCGGGGCAAGGCCGGAGTCGCGCCAGCCCAGCCCGTGTTCGAGCCAGTGGCGCAGCAATGCGAGCCGTGGGTCGTCGCGGCCGGGTTCGGACAAGGTGGGCCTCGGAAAGTCGGCTTCGGTTCGGGCGCGGCAATTATAATCGCAACGATGAAGCCTTCCGTCCGAATCGCACATCACCGACGGCGGCTTCCCACGACCCTGCTGCTCTGCTCGCTCGCAATGGCTGCGAACGCGAGCGACGAGCAGGCGTGCCGGATTCCCATCAAGACCGATCCGCGGCTCGACGCCCTGCTGAAGGCGGACCCGAACGACCCCAACATCGAGATCTCCAGCGACACCGGCGACCTCGGCCGCTCCGGCGATGCCGAGCTCAGGGGCAACGTCCAGATCCGGATGGGCCAGCGCCTGATGACCGCGGACGAGGCGAAAGTGGACGCCGAGAAGCGCAGCGTCACGGTCAGCGGGCGCACCGAGTACCTCGACCCGACCGTGCACGTCACCGGCGAGGGCGGCTCCTTCGCCAATGGCAACGGCGACTTCAGCAGCGCGAGCTTCGAGCTCGTCGACGGGTCGGGGCGCGGCGCGGCAACCAGCGCACAGCTGCTGCACGAGTCGGTGATCAACCTGCAGGGCGTGCGCTACACCGTCTGCCCGCCCGGCAACGAGGACTGGCAGCTGAAGGCCGACAGCATCTCGCTGGACCAGGAAACCAGCATGGGAACCGGCCGCAACGTGCGGCTCGACTTCAAAGGCGTGCCGATCCTCTATACGCCCTGGATCTCGTTCCCGGTCGGGGACCAGCGCAAGTCCGGCCTGCTGTTCCCGGCGTTCGGCAGCGGCGGCAAGACCGGCACGCAGATCGTCGTGCCGTGGTACTGGAACATTGCACCGAATTACGACGCGACGATCACGTCGCGCTGGTTTTCCTCGCGCGGCTATCGCATCGACCCGGAGTTCCGCTACCTGACCGAGCGCAGCCACGGCGTCGCTCGACGTGCAGTACCTGCCGCACGACTCGGAGCGCGACGACTCGCGCGGCCTCTTCGAGCTGCACGACGTGACGCTGTTTGCGCCGCGCACGCGCGGCCTGGTCAACGCCGGCTACGTCACCGACGACGCCTATTTCGAGGACTTCGGCGTCGGCTTCGAAGGCACGAGCATCGTGTTCCTGAACCAGCTCGCCGAGCTCCGCAGCGACACGGGCCACTGGACGCTGCTCGGCCGCACGCAGAACTACCAGGTGATAGACAACGCGCTCGCCGACGACGAGCGGCCATATTCGCTGCTGCCGCAGCTGTATGCGGCCGGGCGCTGGAATGACCTGCCGCTCGGGTTCGGCGCGACGTTCGATGCGGAGGCGACGAACTTCTACCGCGAGCTCGGTCCGGAAGGCATTCGTCTCGACACGCAGCCGGGCGTCTCCTGGGGCACCGGGCGCCGCGGCGCATACGTGCAGGGCAACGCCGCGTGGCGATACACGACGTACTCGCTCAGCAATACTGAGCCGGGCGTGGACCAGAGCCTGTCGCGCTCGCTGCCGATACTGAGCCTCGACTCTGGCCTGGTGCTCGAGCGCAATGCAGGATCGAAACAGCAGCGCGTGCAGACGCTCGAGCCACGCCTCCTCTACCTGTACGTGCCGTACCGCAACCAGGACGCAATACCGATGTTCGACACGGACACGCCCGACCTGAACATGGTCGAGCTGTTCCGCACCAACCGCTACGTGGGCGCGGATCGGGTCGGCGACGCGAACCAGGTCAGCGTCGGGCTGACGAGCAGGCTGCTCGACGCCACCGACGGCCGGCAGTACCTCAGGGCGACGCTCGGCCAGGCGTTCTACTTCGAAGATCCGAAGGTGACGCTGCCGGGCGAGACGCCCGACGACCGTTCCACGTCGGACCTCGTGGCCGAGCTCGAGCTCGACGCGTTCAAGAACTGGAACGCGCGGCTCGCGTACCAGTGGGATCCGAGCGCCTCGCAGACCGAACGCACCGAGGTCGGCGTGCAGTACCGGCCCGCGAGCGACAGCGTGCTGAACGCCGCGTACCGTTACCGTCGCGACCTGCTCGAGCAGTTCGACGTCTCCGGCGCCTGGCCGATCGCGCAGGACTGGCACCTGTATCGCGCGCTGGGTCTACTCGCTCGCCGAGAACAAGACGCTCGACCAGTTCGTGGGCTTCGAGTACTCGTCGTGTTGCTGGTCGCTGCGCGTGATCACGCGACGCTTCGTCAGCAGCCGCACCGGCGACTCGGACACGTCGGTCGGGTTGCAGCTGGAACTCAAGGGACTGTCCAGTGTCGGAGTGGACAACGAAGCTTTCCTGCGCGACGCGATTCGTGGATACTCCGCGCTGCCGTCCGCGCCCGGGTCCTGAGATGCCATTGTTTTTAAAGAGATTTTTTGCTCTTGCGCTGCTGCTCGCAGCAGCCGCCGGCCACGCGCAGACGGCTCCGCCGCCGGCCCCGGCCGGAGCAGCCGCGACCGCTCCCGCCGCCCCCGCTGCGGCTGCCCCTGTCGCCCCGCGCGGCACGTCGCTCGATCGCGTCGTCGCGGTCGTGAACGACGGCATCGTGCTGCAGAGTGCGCTCGACCAGCAGATCCAGCTGATCTCCGGACGGTTGCAGCAGGGCGGACAGCAGCTGCCGCCGCGTGACATCCTGCGCCAGCAGGTGCTCGAGCGGCTGGTGCTGCAGGAGATCCAGATGCAGCGCGCCACCCGCGGCGGCATCAAGGTATCGGACGAGCAGGTGAACCAGTCGCTGACCGAGCTTGCGCAGCGCAACGGCGTGAAGTTCAGCGACCTGCCCGCAGTGCTCGAGCAGCAGGGCATCGACTATCGGTCGTACCGCGAGGACATCCGGCGCGAATTGATTCTCGGCCAGCTGCGCCAGCGCGACGTCTACTCGCGCATCTACGTGTCGCCGCGCGAGATCGACCAGTGCATCGCGAAGTCCAAGTCGACACCCGAGGCCGCGCAGGAGTACGAGGTCGCGCACATCCTGGTGTCCGTGCCGAACTCCGCCACCCCGCAGCAGGTCGAGGAGCGCGCGGCCCGCGCACAGGGTGTGTACGAGCGCGCGAAGCGTGGCGAAGACTTCGGCGACCTCGCGGTCGCTTACTCCGACGCCGGCACCGCGCTCGAAGGCGGCAAGCTCGGCTGGCGCAAGGCGGACCAGTTGCCTTCGATCGTCGCTACGGCGATTCCCACGATGAAGCCCGGCGACGTGACCGAGGTCATCCGCACGCCTAGCGGCTTCAACATCTTCAAGCTGGTCAGCGAGCGCGGCGCCCAGCAGGCGGCCCTCGTTTCGCAGGTGCACGCGCGGCACATCCTGATGCAGCCCTCGGCCGTCGAGGACGACGAGACGGTGCGCCAGAAGCTCGAGCGCATCCGCGAGCGCGTGCTGAAGGGCGAGGATTTTGCCGCAATCGCGTCGGTCTCCTCGGCGGACAAGGGCTCCGCCACGCGCGGCGGCGACCTCGGCTGGACCACTCCCGGCTCGTTCGTCGGCGAGTTCGAGAAGCAGCTGAACGCGCTGCAGGTGAACGAGATCAGCCAGCCGTTCAAGTCGCAGTACGGCTGGCACATCGTGCAGCTGCTCGGCCGGCGCAACTACGACGCGTCCGAGGACATGACCCGCAACAAGTGCGTGCAGCAGCTGCGCGAGGCGCGGGCCGAAGAGGAAACGGAGATCTGGCTGCGTCGCCTGCGCGACGAGGCCTACGTCGAATACCGGTGAGCCCGAGCCCGCTCCCGACCGTCGCACTGACGACCGGGGAGCCGGCCGGTATCGGGCCGGACCTCTGTGCCGCGCTGGTCGGCAGGCGCTGGAACTGCCGCGTCGTGCTGCTTGCGGACCGCTCGCTGCTGGGACGTGTCCGCGGCGAGCGCCGGCGCATGGCCGCACTGCCGGACTACGATCCACTGCACCGGCCCGGAACCGCGTCGAAGTGCTGCACGTCCCGCTCGCAGCAGGCTGCAAAGCTGGAAAGCTCGATCCCGCGAATGCCCGCTACGTACTCGGGCTCCTCGATCGCGCCGTCGACGGCTGCCTGTCCGGTGAGTTCGCGGCAATGGTCACCGCGCCCGTGCACAAGGGCGTCATCAACGATGCCGGCGTGCCGTTCACCGGCCACACGGAGTACCTGGCCGCACGGTGCAGCACGCCGCTACCCGTGATGATGCTGGTCGGCGGTGGCCTGCGCGTCGCGCTCGCGACGACTCACCTGCCGCTTGCTGCAGTCCCTGCGGCACTCACGCCGCAGCTGCTCGAAGACGTGCTGCGGATCCTCGACCGCGACCTGCGGCGCATGTTTTCGATTACGCAAACCGCGGATCCTCGTGTGCGGGCTCAACCCGCATGCGGGCGAAGGCGGTCACCTCGGGCGCGAGGAGATCGAAGTGATCGCCCCGGTGCTCGAGCGCCTGCGGCGCGCCGGCTTCAAGCTCGACGGACCGGTGCCCGCGGACACGGCGTTCCTGCCCGAGCGGCTCGCCCGCACGGATGCGGTGCTTGCGATGTACCACGACCAGGGCTTGCCGGTGCTGAAGCGCGCCGCCTTCGGCGACGCCGTGAACGTCACGCTCGGGCTGCCGATCGTGCGCACGTCGGTGGACCATGGCACCGCGCTCGACCTCGCGGGCACCGGCCGCGCAGACACGGGCAGCCTGGTGGCCGCACTGCGGCTCGCCGCGGAGTCGGCGAGGAAGCGACCGCGGTGAACCGGGCCAAGAAGCGCTACGGCCAGCATTTCCTGCACGATCCCGGGACGATCGAGCGGATCGTTCGCGCAATCGATCCGCGGCCGGGCGACCGCATCGTCGAAGTGGGGCCGGGTCGAGGCGCGATCACGGTCCCGCTGCTTGCCGCCGCAGGCTCGCTCGACGTGATCGAGATCGATCCGGACGTGGTGCCGAGACTCGAGCAACGCTGCGCAGGCGTCGGGCACATGCGACTGCACCTCGCGGACGCGCTCGAGTTCGATTTCCGTGCGCTGCGCGGCGACGGGCCGGCGCTGCGCCTGGTGGGCAACCTGCCGTACAACATCTCGACGCCGCTGCTGTTCCACTTCGTCGCGCAACTCGACGCGATCGCGAGCATGCACTTCATGCTGCAGAAGGAAGTCGTGGCCAGGATGGCGGCGGCGCCCGGCGGCAAGGACTACGGCCGGCTCACCGTGATGCTGGCGCCGTGGGTACGAGTGGAGCCGCTGTTCGACATCGGCACCGGCGCGTTCTCGCCGCCGCCGAAGGTGGTGTCCACGTTCTTCGCGCTGCATCCGCACGCTGCGCCGCCGTTCGAGATCGCCGACCACGCGACGTTCGCCAGGGTCGTTTTCGCGGCGTTCTCGCAGCGGCGCAAGACGCTGCGCAACTCGCTGTCGGGCCTGCTCGACGCGGCAGCGATCGCGGCGGCCGGGATCGACCCCGGCGCCCGCCCCGAAACGCTGTTTCCCGCCCAGTTCGCGGCCCTGGCGAGTCGCGTCGGGCCCTGAGGTTTCGCGCGATTGGTGCCTCGGTGCGGGCAGCCTATAATCGGGTGACGCACGAGAAACGCGCGCCCCTGGAGACACCGATGCGCGACTACAAGAAGTTCCTGCTCTGCCTCGACCTGACCGACGACAGCGAAGTCATCGCCGAACGCGCGAAGTCGATGGCGGACAAGTGCGGGGCCAGCCTCACGGTGCTGCACGTCGTGGAGTACGTGCCGGTCGAGCCGATGGGAGAGGCGCTGCTGCCCGCGGTGCAGATCGAAGGCGAACTCGTCGAGCGAGCCACCGTGCGGCTCGCCGAGCTGGCGTCCAAGCTCGGGCTCGGCCAGGCCGACCGCCTGGTGCTCACGGGCAACATCAAGTCGGAAGTCGTGCGGGTCGCGCAGGAGCGCGGCGTGGACCTGATCGTGATCGGCAGCCGCGAACGCCACGGCGTCTCGATCCTGTTCAACTTCACCGAAGACACCGTGCTGCACGCCGCGCCCTGCGACGTGCTCGCCGTGCGCCTCACCAGGGAATGAGCGACAGGGACGGCGACCGATGAGCGCGATTTCGCCGTACCGCATCCGGGTGGATGTGGTCACGAACTACGTCGAGGACCAGTCGAACCCGACCGACGGCCGGTTCGTGTTCTCGTACACGATCACGATCCGCAACGAAGGGTCGGTGTCCGCACGGCTGCTGACGCGCCACTGGATCATCACCGACGCCAACGGCAAGGTCCAGGAAGTCGTCGGCGAAGGCGTGGTCGGGGAGCAGCCGCACCTGCAGCCCGGCGAGGGTTTCCGCTACTCGAGCGGAGCCATCCTCGAGACTCCGGTGGGCGCGATGCAGGGCAAGTACCGGATGGTCGCCGACGACGGCGAGCATTTCGACGCGCCGATCGCGCCGTTCACTCTCGCCATGCCGGGCCTGCTGCACTGACGGCCGATGGCAATTTACGCCGTCGGCGACGTACAGGGCTGCGCTGCTGAACTCGAGAGCCTGCTGGAGAAGATCGCCTTCTCACCGGCGCGCGATCGGCTCTGGTTCGTCGGCGACCTGGTCAATCGCGGCCCACGCTCGCTCGACGTGCTGAGGCTCGTCCGCCAGCTGGGAGATGCGGCGATCGTCGTGCTCGGCAACCACGACCTGCACCTGCTCGCGATCGCGCGGGGACACGCGGCGCTGCGCGACGACGACGCGGGCCTGCAATCCGTGCTCGACGCGCCGGACCGCGAACAGCTGCTCGACTGGCTGCAATCGCGGTCGATGCTGCACCACGACGCGTCGCTCGGCGTCACGATGCTGCACGCCGCGTTGCCGCCGCAATGGGACATCGCGCTCGCACGCCGCTGCGCCGCGGAACTCGAGCAGGCGCTCCGCAGCGATCGCAGCGGCGAACTGTTCGCGCGGATGTACGGCAACCAGCCCGACCTCTGGCGCGACGATCTCGATGGCGCGGACCGCCTGCGATTCATCACCAATGCGTTGACGCGGCTGCGGGCCTGCGACGCCGAGGGCCGGATGCTGCTCAAGTTCAAGGGACCGCCCGACCGGATTCCCGCGGGCGCCATGCCGTGGTTCCGCGCGCCTGGGCGCCGTTCGGCCGGAGCGCGCATCGTCTGCGGGCACTGGTCGGCGCTCGGCTACCTCGACGAGGGCGGCGTGCTGGCGATCGACACGGGATGCGTCTGGGGCGGCACGCTCGCCGCGCAGCGGATCGACACGCCCTCGGCGCCGGTATTCGTGCCCAGCGAGCAGCCGGTCGCCGACTTCAGCTCCGCATGAGCCATGCCGATACGCTCGCCATCCGCGAGCCGAGCAACCGGGTTGCCAGGTTGAGCAGGCGGGCGTCCATGCCGACGCGCCAGTGCGACCGGTTCCCGTGCACCGCTCGCCACGCCGCTTCTGCGACCTGCTGCGGCGTCACCTTGACGCCGAGCCGCTCGATCGATGCGGGCTTCACCGGCGCGTCGAGCACCATCCCGGTCTGCACGTAGGCAACGTAGATCGCCGACACCTGCACGCCGTGGCGCCGCCACTCGATGTCTAGCGCCTCGGTGAGGCCACGCACGAAGAACTTGGTCGCGCTGTAGACCGCGTGCTCAGGCGCGCCGTACTCCGCCGAGGTCGAGCACATCGCAACCGCGTGAGCGCCGGGCGTGCGCTTCAGGTGCGGGAACGCCGCGTCGATCGTGTGCAGCACGCCGCGCACGTTCACGTCGACCAGCAGGTCCTTCTGGGCGCGCCCGATTTCCTCGTGCGGACCCATGAACAGCACGCCGGCGTTGGCGAACACCGCGTCGAGGCGGCCATCGGCGCCCGCGGTGAAATCACGCAGCGCAGTTTCGATCGCTGCGAAGTCCCTGACGTCCACGACGTACGTGGCAATGCGCTCCGTCCCGAGCGCTCGCTGCAGCGCTGCGAGGCGGGCCGCATCGACGTCGGCGGCACCCACGCGCCAGCCGCGGCCCGCAAAGAGCCGCGCCGTCGCTTCGCCGATGCCGGCGCCGGCTCCGGTGATGAAGATGGACCGTGGCGCAGTCATTGCTGTGGCACCGGCTGCATCACCTCCAGCGTCAGGCGGATGCTGCCCGGCGTGACCTGCTTCGGCACGCAGGCCGTCTGGTTCTCGACGATCCTGGCACCCAGCTGCACGAACACCATCTCGGCCATTTCGTCGACGAGCTCGCAGTCGCCGAGCTGGACCGGACCCGTCTGCGTGCCACGGATGGCGATCCGCCGCCACTTCGCCGGGAACTGCGCGGTCGCTTCCTGCGCCGGCGCGTCCTTGCCCTGCACACGGGAAACCAGCTCCTGCTTCGAATCGGGCTTCGCGAGTTCTGCAAGCAGCTCCGGAGTGGCGGGCTGCGGCAGTGCCGCCGTGATGTACACCCAGGGCATCACCTCTGGACGCGGATAATTCGGGCACATGCGCACGTCGACCTTGAAGCCGGGACGCGCACCGATCTCCTTCAGGATCGACGCGACCTTGAGGCGGAGCCCGTCGCAGCTGTAGTACGCGGTCAGGCCCCTGTATGGAAAGTTGACCTCCTTCTGCACCCAGACCGCCATCACGGGCGCCTCGTCGGCCTTCGTTGTCGCGGCTGCCTGGGGCGCCGGGGCGGCCCGCGCCACAGCCACCAGGACCAGGGACGTCGTCAGCACCAGCCAGTGCAGGCTCTTCATGTCGTCCTCCTGCCCCGTCGCCGGGGTCACCTGACTATACTGCCACACCCCCCGAGCCGGCCGCGGAGCGCGTCCCGCCGCCCAGAACCTCGCAAAAAAGCGCTGCATGAACCAGCTCGAATTCAGTACCGCCGGCCGGCGATGGCGAGTCGACCTCTCTTCACCTTTTGATCTTGCAATCCGGGATCGAGTTCGATGGCCCGCAGCCGCGATTCTTTGCAGAGCGCGGCGCCGGGGCAGCGCCGCTGGCCGTCGGCAGCTTCACGGGCGAGGTTGGCAGCGGCGCCAGCTGCAACTGCAGCGTCTACACGCTCGCCCCGCACTGCCACGGCACGCACACCGAATGCGTCGGGCACCTCACCGCGGACGCGACGCACGTTGCGGCATTCACGCCCGTGCCGCCGTCGCTGGCACTGGTGCTGACCGTGCAGCCGGCCGCGCGCGGCGCGGCCCCGCACGACGTCTCCGCGACGAGCACACCGACGGACCTCGTGATCACGCGCGCGATGCTCGAGGGCGCCGCTCATGGCTGGGCGATGGACCCGTGGACGGCCCTCGTCTTGCGCACGCTGCCGAACGATGCCGGCAAGAGGCACCGCCTGTATCAAGGCCCCTGCCCTGCTCCCTACTTCACCGTGGACGCGATGCACTGGGTGGTGCAGCGTGGCGTCACGTCCCTGGTCGTGGACCTGCCGAGCCTGGACCGCGCCGACGATGGCGGCACGTTGATGGCGCATCGCACCTACTGGGGCCTTGCGCCGGGCGCAACCGACGCGCGGCATTCACGGCGCCGACGAGCCCTGGTGACGGAACTGGCATTCGTGCCGGAGTCGCTTGCCGACGGCCTCTACCTGCTCGACCTGCAGGTGCCCGCGTTCGGCGCCGACGCCGCGCCAAGCCGGCCCGTGATCTATCCGCTCGCCGAGATCAGTGCGTGACGCTCGATCGCGAACACGCGCTGGCCCTCGACGCCGCCGACCCGTTGCGGGAATGGCGTGAGCGATTCGTGATTCCCCAGGATCCGGCTGGCCGCGAACTCGTCTACCTCTGCGGCCACTCGCTGGGCGCACAACCCGTGCTCGCAGCGGACTACGTCGAGGAAGTGATGCGCGACTGGCGCACGCTCGGCGTCGAAGGACACTTCTCGGGGCCGAACGCGTGGACCGACGTCCAGCAGCGGCTCGCTCCGGCGCTCGCCCGACTGACCGGCGCGCTGGAACACGAGGTGGTGGCGATGAACACGCTCACCGCCAACCTGCACTTCCTGCTGGTGGGGTTCTACCGACCCGCCGGCGAACGAACGGCGCTGCTGATCGAGAAGCATGCCTTCCCGTCCGACCGCCATGCCGCGGAATCGCACGTACGCTTCCACGGCCTCGACCCGGCACGCGACCTGATCGAGCTCGACGCGCGCGACGGCGAATCCTGCCTTCGCACCGACGACATCCTCGCAATGCTCGATCGCGAGGGCCCGCGCATCGCCACGGTGCTGCTGCCGGGCGTGCAGTACCTGACGGGCCAGGTACTCGACGTCCCGGCCATCACCGCTGCGGCGCACCGGTCCGGCTGCACGGTCGGATTCGATCTCGCCCATGCGATCGGCAACGTCGACGTGGACCTGCACGGAGCCGGCGTCGATTTCGCTGCCTGGTGCAGCTACAAGTACCTGAACGGCGGCCCGGGCTGCGTCGGCGGTGCCTTCGTCCACGAGCGCCACGCCCGGCGTACCGACCTGCCGCGTTTCGCCGGATGGTGGGGACACGACGCCGCAACGCGCTTCGAGATGGGACCGGATTTCGATCCGATTCCCGGAGCGGCGGGCTGGCAGGTGAGCAACCCGCCGATGCTGGCGATCGCGCCGCTGGCGGCGTCGCTCGAGCACTTCTCGGCCGTGGGGCTGCCTGCGCTGCGTCGCAAGTCGGTCGCACTCACCGGCTATCTCGAGTCGCTGCTCCGCGCGCGATTACCGGACCGTGTGACGATCCTGACTCCGTCCGATCCCGCCTCCCGCGGTGCTGCACTTTCGTTGCGGCTCGAGTGCGATCGCGCCGTCGCGCGCGCTGCGTTCGACGGCCTCGTCGCCCGCGGCGTGCTCCCCGACTGGCGTGAGCCTGGCGTCATCCGGGTCGCGCCCGTGCCGTTCTACAACTCGTTCGACGATGCGTGGCGCTTCGTCGATGCACTCGCCACCGAGCTCTGCACAGGGAAGGTCCCGTGCGGGACTTGACGGTCGGCCCGGTTCGACAGCACCTGCTCGCGATGGCAGCGCCGATCGCCGCCGGCATGCTGATGCAGACGCTCTATTATCTCGTCGACCTGTATTTCGTCGGCCGGCTCGGCGACGCGGCGCTGGCCGGCGTCGGAGCGGCCGGCAACGTCATGATGGTCGTGGTCGCGCTCACGCAGGTGCTGGGCGTCGGCACCGTCGCACTGATCGCACAGGCCGTGGGCCGCAAGGACGCCGCCGACGCCAACCTCGTCTTCAACCAGTCGCTGCTGATGGCCGCCGGGTGCGCCGCATTCACGATCTTCGGCGGCTACGCGGTCGCCGGGGCCTACATGCGCGCAGTCGGCGCGGACGCCGCGACGGCCGAGGCCGGGACGACCTACCTGTACTGGTTCCTGCCCGGGCTTGCGCTGCAGTTCGCGCTGGTCTCGATGGGCTCGGCATTGCGCGGCACCGGCATCGTCAAGCCCACGATGGTGGTCCAGATGATCACGGTGCTGCTGAACGTGGTCCTGGCGCCGGTGTTGATCGCCGGCTGGGGCACGGGCCACCCGCTCGGCGTTGCCGGCGCGGGCCTCGCGAGCACGATCTCGATCGCCTTCGGCGTCGTGGTGCTGCTGCTCTATTTCCAGCGTCTCGAGAAATACGTGGCCGTGCACGCGGACCAGTGGCAGCCACGTTTCGCGACGTGGCGCCGCGTGCTCGGCATCGGGCTGCCGGCCGGCGGCGAGTTCCTGCTGATGTTCGTGATCATGGCGGTCGTCTACGTCGTGATCCGCGGCTTCGGCCCGGACGCACAGGCGGGTTTCGGCGTCGGGTCACGGTTGATGCAGGCGATCCTGATGCCGGCGATGGCGCTCGCGTTCGCCGTCGCACCGGTTGCGGGCCAGAATTTCGGCGCGCAGCACCACGACCGGGTTCGCGAGACGTTTCGTTCGGCGGCGATCATGAGCTCGGTGCTGATGGCCGCGCTCACGCTGTTCTGCCACTGGCGGCCCGAGCTGCTGGTCTCGGGATTCGCCAGCGACGCCGGCGTCGTGTCGGTCGGCGCCGAGTACCTGCGCATCGTCTCCTGGAACTTCGTCGCGTCGGGCCTGATCTTCTGCTGTTCCGGGATGTTCCAGGCGCTGGGTGACACGGTCCCGTCGCTCGCCAGCAGCGCGACCCGGCTCGTCGACGTTCGTCGTGCCCGCGACCTGGCTAAGCTCGCACCCGGACCTCGAGCTGCGGCACGTGTGGCTGCTTTCGGTGACGAGCGTGGCACTGCAGGCCGCGATCAGCCTGTGGCTGCTGAGCGTGGTGATGCGTCGTCGACTTCGACCGGGGCCCTGAACGATGCGCGTGCTCGACACCGACCGCCTGTCACTGCGGCACCTTGAAGCAGCAGACGCGCGCGTTCATGCTGCAACTGCTGAACGACCCCTCCTTCATCCGCAACATCGGCGACCGTGGCGTGCGCACCGAGCAGGCTGCGCGCCAGTACACGCTCGACGGCCCGATCGCCAGTTACCGAGCGCCACGGCTACGGGCTCTACCTGGTCGAGCTGAAGTCCACCGCAGAGCCGGCCGGCATCTGCGGACTCGTCAAGCGTGACTATCTGGAGGATCCGGACATCGGCTTCGCGTTCCTGCCCGCGTACTGGCACCAGGGCTACGCCTTCGAGTCCGCCGTCGCGGTCAAGGCGCACGCATTCGACGTGCTGCACGTGCCGCGGTTGCTGGCGATCACCTCGCCGGGCAACTCGAGCTCGATCCGGTTGCTGGAGAAGCTCGGCCTCGGCTTCCAGAGGATGATCACGCCGCCCGGACGCGATGAAGTGCTGCGGCTCTTCTCGATCGAGCGCCCGACGCCACCGTAGGCGCCATTCAGCCGGCGCGGCGCAGCGTCACGAAGCTGTACGGGTATGCGTGGCGCTCGTCGGCAGGGCAATCTTCGCGGGAGACTTCCTCCCATTGCGCAGCATCGATGACCGGGAAGAATGTGTCCGCACCGACCGTGGCGTGGACGCGAGTCAGGTGCAGCGTCCCGGCCAGCGGCAACGCGAGGCGATAGATCTCGGCGCCGCCGATCACGCAGGTTTCGTCGGCCTTGCCGGCCGCCTCGAGCGCGGCCTCGAGCGAAGGCACGACGACGCAGCCATCGATGCCGAGCCCGGACTGGCGGCTGACCACGATGTTGACGCGTCCAGGCAACGCGCGGCCGATCGAATCGAACGTGCGCCGGCCCATGACGATCGGCTTACCCATCGTCAGCGCCTTGAAGCGCTTCAAGTCATTCGGCAGGTGCCACGGCAGCCGGCCTTCGAGGCCGATGCCGCCGTGCTCGTCGGTGGCGACGACGATCGAGACCCGCGTCACCTGCGACGACTCTTCCCGGCCCGCTGCGACGCCTTGCCGACCTTTGCCTTGGCTTTGGCCTTCGTCTTGCCCTTCGTCTTGGTCTTTGCCTTCACTTTCTTCTTCGCCTTTTTCCCGGCACGCTTGACGCGCTTCTTGTCGAGCGGGTCCTCGGCCAGCATCGTGCCGCGGCATTCCTTCGCTCCGCACCGACACGCGTAGTTCTTGAGCTCGTCCGGGTCGTCCGTGCTCTCCCACGTGAGCCCGTACTCGTAGCCGAGTTCCTCGCCCGGCTCGATGTCGCGCAGGGCCTCGATGAACACCCGCTCGTCCTCGATTACCGTGTCGCAGTTCGGCGCGCACGAATGGTTGATGAAGCGCGCGTCATTGCCGTCGACGCCCGCATCGATCACGGTCCGCCGGCTCACGACGAACAGGAACGTGTGTCCGTCGTCCTGGCCCTTGGCCGCATAGCGGTCATCGGCCTGCTTGTGCGTGATGCGATCACCGAGGTACTCGACGATGCGCGTTCCCTTCGGGATCCACCGCGCGGCGTACACGCCCTTGCCGTGGATGCCCGAACTGCGCACCTTGTACAGCGGCGCCGCCTTCGAATGCGGCTCCACGGCGCGCGCGGCGTGGCGCATGTGGGCGTGGTGATGGGATTGCGAACTGGAGGTCTTTGCGGGCTTTTTCATACGGCGATCGGGGCCTTGATGGCTGGATGTGACTGGTAGCCGATGAACTCGAAGTCATCGTAGTGGTAGTCGAATATCGTGGCCGGCCGGCGCCGCAGCTCCAGCCGCGGCAGTGGCAGAGGCTCGCGCGTGAGCTGCAGGCGCGCCTGCTCGAGGTGATTGACGTAGAGGTGGCAGTCGCCGCCGGTCCAGATGAACTCGCCGGGGACGGAGGTCGCACTGCTGCGCCATCATGTGCGTCAGCAGCGCATACGACGCGATGTTGAACGGCACGCCGAGGAAGATGTCGGCGCTGCGCTGGTACAGCTGGCAGGACAGCCGGCCGTCGGCCACGTAGAACTGGAACAGCGCGTGGCATGGCGTCAGCGCCATCTTGTCGAGCTCGCCGACGTTCCACGCGTTCACGATGATGCGGCGCGAGTGCGGATCGCGCTTCAGCAGGTCGATCGCCGCCTGGATCTGGTCGATCGTGCGCCCGTCGGCGCCGCGCCACGAGCGCCATTGCACGCCGTAGACCGGCCCGAGCTCGCCGTCCGCATCGGCCCATTCGTCCCAGATGGTCACGCCGTTCTCGCGCAGGTAGCGCACGTTCGTCTCGCCGCGCAGGAACCACAGCAGCTCGTGGACGATCGACTTCAGGTGCAGCTTCTTCGTCGTGACCAGCGGAAAGCCCGACGCGAGGTCGAAGCGCATCTGCCAGCCGAACGTGGCCAGCGTCCCGGTGCCGGTGCGGTCGGTCTTGCTCGCGCCCCGCTCGAGCACGTGGCGCATCAGGTCGAGGTACTGCTGCATGTCAGGCGTAGTTGCCGGTAGGGCTCGTTGCGACGGTAGGCGACGGCAAGCATCCATAGCCCGGCGATGATCATCGGCAGCGACAGGATCTGGCCCATCGTCATCCAGCCGAGCAACAGGTAGCCGCGGTTCTCGTCGGGCACGCGCACGAACTCCACGGCGAAACGGAAGATCCCGTAGCAGAGCAGGAACAGCCCTGACGGCGCCCAGCGCGGCCGCGGTCGCGACGTGAACCACCACATGATCGCGAACAGCACGAAGCCCTCGAGCAGCGCCTCGTACAGCTGCGAGGCGTGGCGAGGCACGCCGTCCACGACGACGGCCCACGGCACGTCGGTCGGCTTGCCCCACAGCTCGCCGTTGATGAAGTTGCCGATGCGTCCGGCGCCGAAGCCGATCGCGGGCAGCGGCGCGGCGAAGTCGAACACGTCCACGATCGAGCGAGAGCGCTGGTTCGCGAACATCGCGAGCGCCGTCAGCACGCCGATGAGTCCACCGTGGAACGACATGCCCCCTTCCCAGATGCGCAGCACGCTGAGCGGGTCCCTGAGGATTCCCTCGGTACCGTAGAACAGCATCCAGCCCAGGCGACCGCCGAGGATCACGCCCAAAGCGCAGTAGAAGATCATGTCGTCGACGTCGGTCGGCGACCAGGTCGAGCCCGGCCTGGCGGCCCGGCGGCGCGCGAGCCACCACGCGCCGAGGAACCCCACCAGGTACATGAGCCCGTACCAGCGCACGTGCAGGGGCCCGATCGACAACGCGATCGGGTCGGGATTTGGATAAACGAACATGAGGCGGCTAGTTTACCGTCTGCCGTCGTCACGCGCCCGTCTGGATCGGGATGACCTCGGCGGGCGCGGGGTCACGTCACTCGTGGACCACGCGGCACGTGATCGACTTCAGGTACCGCGTCTCCGGGATTGCCGGGTGGATCGGGTGATCCGGCGCCTGGCCACCGATCTCGACGATCTGCGCGAAACGGTTCAGGTGGCGCGCCGCCTGCTGGATTGCCCCCACCAGATCGTCGGTCGCGAGATGGTGCGAGCACGAGCAGGACACGAGGATGCCGTCCCGCGGCAGCAGCTGCATCGCCAGCTGGTTCAGCTTGCGATACGCCGCATAGCCCTTGGGAAAGTCCTTGCGCCGCTTGATGAACGCAGGCGGATCGACGACCACGACGTCGAACTTCTCGCCGGCGTCGCGCAGCGCCGCCAGTGCGTCGAAGGCATCGTCGCGCATCGTGCGCGCCGCGAGGCCGTTCGCCTCCGCCGACTCCGCCAGCAGCTCCAGCGCCGGTGCGGACGAATCGACGCACACGACCTCGCTGGCGCCCGCCTTCGCCGCCGCGAGCCCCCAGGCGCCGACGTAGCTGAAGACGTCGAGCACGCGACGCCCCTGCACGTACTTGAGGAAGGCGTGGCGATTGGCGGACTGGTCATAGAACCAGCCGGTCTTCTGCCCGGCGCCGATCGGCACCTTGTAGCGCACGCCGTTCTCTTCGATCCAGGCGTGGTCCACCGGGTCGCCGATCGCGGTCTCGACGTAGGCAGCGAGCCCCTCGAGCTCGCGCGCGCCCGAGTCGTTCTTCCACACGAACGCAGCCGGGTCGATGACCTTGCGCACGGCCTCGACGACGTCGCCCTTCAACGCTTCCATGCCAGCTGTTCCGGCCTGCGCGACGATCACGTCGCCATAGCGATCGAGCACGAGTCCCGGCAGCCCATCCGACTCGCCGTAGGCGAGGCGGTAATACGGTGCGGCGTAGAGCCGCTCGCGCAGCGCGAGCGCGACCTGCAACCGGTGCACGATCAGCGACTTGCCGGGCGCCATCCGTCCGTCGCGGGTGAGGATCCGGGCGCAGATCAGCGCATGCGGGTTAACGTAGGCGTAGCCGAGAAACCGGTCCTTGTCGCCCACCACGCGGCACAATGCGCCGTTCGCAAACGCCGTGAGCGGCGTGCGGGCCGTGTCCACCTCGTTGCTGAAAACCCAGAGATGGCCCGCGCCCAGTCGCCGGTCCTCCCGGGGCCTGAGGCGCAGCTCGGGCAATACCAGCCCTTCGTGCGTAGCGTCCGGGGCATGCGTCATCTGCGCGTCACTCGTTCCGATATAGTGCCCGCATTCTATCCGAGCGCCCCGCCATGCATCGCCCGCATCCGAGCAAGCACCGCAATCGGCTCGCCGACGAGACTAGCCCCTACCTGCTGCAACACGCGGACAATCCGGTGGACTGGTACCCGTGGGGCCCGGAGGCACTGGAGCGCGCCCGGGCCGAGGACAAGCCGATCCTGCTCTCGATCGGCTATTCGGCCTGTCACTGGTGTCACGTGATGGCGCACGAATCGTTCGAGGACGAGGCGACCGCGGCCGTAATGAACGGCTCCTTCATCAACGTGAAGGTCGACCGCGAGGAACGGCCCGACCTCGACCGCATCTACCAGACCGCGCACCAGATGCTGACGCAGGCTGGCGGCGGCTGGCCGCTGACGATGTTCCTGTCGCCACGCGACCACCGTCCATTCTTCGGCGGCACCTATTTTCCCGGTCGAGCCGAAGTACGGCATGCCCGCCTTCAGTGACGTGCTGCAGCGCGTGGCCGCGTATTACGCCCAGCACGGCGCGGAGATCGAGCGCCAGGGTGATGCGCTCGCGCAGGTGTTCGGAGAGCTGTTGCCGCCACCGGCCGCAGCCGGCGCGCAACTTTCCCGCGCGCCGCTACGATGCGGCCCGCGCGGCGCTGCAACGCGATTTCGATGGGCGTTTCGGCGGCTTCGGCGGCGCGCCCAAGTTCCCGCACCCGGCCAGCATCGAGTTCCTGCTGCGCACGTGGCGCGCGACCGCCGATGGCGACCAGCCCGACCTGCAGGCGCTGTACATGGCGACGCTCACCCTGACGCGCATGGCCGAGGGCGGCCTGTACGACCAGCTCGGCGGCGGCTTCTGCCGCTATTCGGTCGACCCGTACTGGATGATCCCGCATTTCGAGAAGATGCTGTACGACAACGGCCAGCTGCTCGCAGTGAACGCGCAGGCCGCGACCGCGACAGGGGATCCGCTGTTCCGGCGCGTGACGGCCGAGACCGCGGACTGGATGCTGCGCGACATGCAGCACCCGGGCGGTGCGCTGGTACTCGACGCTCGACGCCGACTCGGAAGGCCACGAAGGCAAGTTCTACGTCTGGACGCCGGACGAGGTTCGCGGCCTGCTGGACCCGAAGGAATACGCAGTGCTCGCGCGACGCTTCGGCCTGGACCGCGAAGCGAATTTCGAGGGCCAGTGGCACCTGCACACGTTCGAGCCACTCGCGAAGGTTGCCGAGGACGCGGCACTGACGGAGGACGAGGCGACCGCCGCGCTCGACTCGGCGCGTCGCAAGCTGCTCGCGGCTGCGCAATGCCCGCGTCTGGCCGGGGCGTGACGAGAAGATCCTGACGAGCTGGAACGGGCTCGCGATCGCCGGCATGGCCGCTGCGGCCCGCACGCTGGAACGCGATGACTGCATCGAGTCCGCGGCGCGCACCGTCGATTTCCTCCGCGAGCACTCGTGGTACCAGGGTCGCCTGCTGGCCGTGCACAAGGACGGCCGCTCGCGCTTCCCCGCGTACCTGGATGACCATGCATTCCTCGCCTGGGGCCTGCTCGAGCTCGCGCAGGCCCGTTGGCACGGCCCGTGGCTCGCCTGGGCCATCGAGCTCGCCGAGACGATGCTGAAGCACTTCGAGGACCAGGCTGGCGGCTTTTTCTTCACGGCCGACGACCACGAGCAGCTGATCCTGCGGCCCAAGACCTTCGGCGACGACGCCACGCCGTCGGGCAATGGCGTCGCGGCGCGCGTACTGATCCGGCTCGGGCTGCTGCTTGGCGAGACGCGCTACCTCGATGCCGCGGAGCGCACGATTCGCGCGGCCTGGTCGATGCTCGAGAAGTACCCGCACGCGCACACGACGCTGCTGATGGCGCTCGACGAACTCACTGCCCCGCCGGCGATCGTCGTGCTGCGCGGGCCGCGCGAGGACCTGGCGAGCTGGAGCGGCGAGCTCGACAAGCTCTACGATCCGCGCCGGTTCGTGGTCGCGGTGCCGTCGGACGCGACCGACCTGCCGCCGGGGCTGGCCGCCAAGGCGCCGCGTGATCGCACGGTCGCATACCTGTGCCGCGGGATGACCTGCTCGGCGCCGATCGCGACGCTTGGCGAGCTGGTCCGGGAACTGCGGGCGACCCCCGCGTCTCAGTAGGAGGTCAGCGTACGTTCCGGTGCGCGCCGTGACGCTCTCTCCGCCCGGACCGGCGAACGATACCGGCACCGATTCACTGCGGAAGCCCGCATTGCGGACCACCACGAAGTGCAGGTGCGGCCCGCTCGAGAACCCGGTGTTGCCCGAATTGGCGATGTACTCGCCGCGCTCGACGCGCTGCCCCGGGCGCACGCGGATCGTATCCATCTGCAGGTGAGCGTAGATGGCCGTGGTGCCGTCGTCGTGCAGGACCTGCACGAAGTTCGCCTCGTCACCAAACTGCGGGCTGAGGCCGCTGCGAAAGAACTTGTGCGCGACGTTGATGACGAGGCCCTCGCGGGCCGCGTGCACGGCCGTGCCGACCGGCATCGCGATGTCGATCGCGTTGCGGCTCGACGGATCCGTGTGCGTGATGGCCGTCGGCGGAGCCTGCGACACGGTGAACGACTGCGAGATCGGCGAACGGCGCGCGGTACGGGCGCGATCGGGGCGTGCACTGCGCCCGGCTCGCCGATGACGTAGCCATAGTCGAACGCGATTCTCCCGGTACCGGGCGGCGCCGGCATGTCGAGCAGCAGCAGTTGCGACCGCTCCGGCACGACTGCCTTGGCGACCCTCTCCTGCCCGTCCGCGCCCTTGACCTTGATCGCGAACTCGACCGGGCAGCGGCACTCGTTGACCGCGACCATGCCGAGCGAGCCGCCGGCGGTGCGCGGCTCCACGACGATGCGCGGAGACGCGGGCTCGGCCTTCGTGCGAACCGACTCCGCCGCCTGGCCTGCCGCCGGCGGCCGGTCCGTGTACACCCAGTTGCCGCGCTCGTCCTTGTAGCGATAGACCTGCGCGCTGGCGGGCCCGCAGGCCGAGATTGCCAGCAGCAGCGCCAGCGCCGTCGCCCACTGCCGCATGCCACGTCGTCCGGATCTCATGTTCGAAGCGTACCCTGCCCGCCGCGGCGTGCCAGCACCTGCCGTGCGCGTTCGTTGAAAATCCGGCCTTCGGTCACGGACCGGGGCAGCCGCAAGGCTCACCGCAGCAGCAGACGGCGCAGCTCCACGAGCAACGGTCCATCCCGGGCGGCGTCGAATGCGCGGGCACGGGCCCAGTCGTACGCCCACGGATGCGCGGTGCGCAGCGCCGCCGGCTCGGTCTCGAAGCGGGGAAACACGTGCGCGTGCAGCGCCGGCTCGAGGTTGCCGAACATCGCGTAGTTGATCCGCACCGCGCCCGTCAGTTCCTGCACCGCCTGGCCGAGTCGCGCCATGTCGGTGAGGAAAGCGGCCTGCGCGTCCGCGGTCCATCGCGTTGAGGTGCGGCACCACCGGGTCGGGCAGCAGCAGGCAATAGCCCTCGAGCACCTGCGGATCGCCCATCACCGCCCAGCCGGACGCGAGCCGGCCGATGCACGTGGGGTCCGTGCCGGCGCGGCACGCCTCGACCCGTGCGATGAATCGCGGTGCTCACTTGCGGAAGATGAAGTACACCGCGCCCATCATGCAACAGCGCGGCCCACAGGTAGTCGAGCTTCAGCGGCTGGCGCATGTAGAACACGACGAACGGCACGAACACCGCCAGCGTGATCGCTTCCTGCAGGATCTTCAGCTGCGGCAGCGTCATCACGGTGTAGCCGATGCGGTTCGCCGGCACCTGCAGCAGGTACTCGAACAGCGCGATGCCCCAGCTCACGAGCGCGGCGATGTACCACGGGCTGCCGCTCAGGTTCTTCAGGTGCGCATACCACGCGAACGTCATGAAGACGTTCGACAGCACCAGCAGCAGGATCGAGATCGGAATCGCCTGCACGGTTCAATCCTCGGCGAAAGGCCCCGGCAGGCGCACGCCGAGCTCGCGGAGGCTGCGTCGCGTCTCGAGCGGGCTCTGGTGGTGGATGGCCTGCCAGCCGCACGCGCGCGCGCCCGCTACGTTGCGCGCGAGATCGTCGACGAACACGGTCGCCGCGGGATCGAGGTCGAAGCGTCGTTCCGCCTCGCGGTAGATCGCGGCGCTAGGCTTGACGGCGCCGACGCGGAAAGAGGCGATCGCCCCGTGCCCGACGCTCGCGATGCCGTACTCGGCGTCGAGGTGGCTCCAGTGCAGGTCGCCGACGTTCGACAGCAGGTACACGCGGTACTCGCCCATCAGTCCCTGCGCGAGCTCGAACATCTCCGCGGAGCGGTCGAACATGTCGAGCCAACGGCGCTCGCAGGTCGCGAGGGTCGAGCGGGCGCAACGCCGAAGCGGCGATCCTGTCCAGCAGGTCACGGCCCGTGATCTCGCCGCGCTCGTGCGCGTCGAGGTCGATCGTTGCGAGCCACGCCGGCAGGTCGGCCATGTCGATGCCGGCCTCGGTGAGGTACTGCACGAATGGCTGGTAGCGCAGGCGAACCAGCACGCCTCCGACATCGAAGACCACGTTGCGGATCATGTGCGAGGTTGCCAACCGAGCGTGAACAGCAGGACGAGGAAGCCGACGACGTACGCCAGCGCGACGTGCCAGCCGCCCTGGAGCCAGCCCCCGACCGATCGAGCCTCGGGGAACAGGTTCGTGATCGCCACGCCTGCCGACGAGCCGAACCAGATCATCGAGCCGCCGAAGCCCACGGCGTACGCGAGCATGCCCCAGTCATAGCCGCCCTGCTCGAGCGCGAGCTTCGTGAGCGGGATGTTGTCGAACACGGCCGAGACGGCACCGAGGCCGAAAGCCGTGTGCCACGAGGCCGCCGGCAGCCGCTCGACCGGCATCAGCGAGGCCGCCAGCACGAGGCACAGCAGGAACAGCGTGCCACGCAGCGCGCCCGGCAGCACGGACCAGTCCGGTTCACGCCAGGGCGCGGTCGCAAGCAGCGCGAGCCACACCGCGAAGCCGATGAACGGGAAGCGCGATCCAACCTCGGGGAACTCGATGTTCACGAAGACGTTGGTGACGATCGCGGCGGCGAGGATCAGGCCGACGATGGCGACGCGAGCCCAGTCAACAGACAGATTCTTCGCGGCGTGCTTCACGATCGGCGCGAACCGCTGCTGCTGCAGCGAGGCCGGCACGCCGCACACCAGCAGCGCCACGCCCGCCGCCACGTACGCATGCACGACTTCGCGCGGGCTCACGCCGTCGATCCACATCATCGTCGTGGTGGTGTCGCCGACCACGCTGCCGGACCCTCCGGCATTGGACGCGGCGACGATCGCGGCGATGTAACCGACGTGCACCTTGTGCTTGTACACCGAGGCCGCGACCGTGCCACCGATCAGCGCCGCCGCGATGTTGTCGAGGAAGCTCGACAGCACGAACACCAGCACCAGCAGCACGAAGCCACCGCGCCAGTCGTCGGGCAGCAGGTCCGGCAGCCGGTCCGGCACGCGGCTCTGCTCGAAATGCCGCGACAGCAGCGCGAACCCCATCAGCAGGCAGAACAGGTTCGCGAGCACGACCCATTCGTGGCCCAGGTGACGCAGCAAGCCCGACAATCCGGGCACGCCATGGAATCCGGTGACCGCGAGCTTGTAGGCGATGATCGCAGCCAGCCCCGTCGCCGCGACCTCGAGCGTCCGCTGGTGAAACAATGCGACGCCCGCGAGCGTGAGCGCGAACAGCACGAACTCGACCGGGATGCTCATGCCCTCATCCCGCCGCGGGCCAGATTCGCTCGAGTTCGAGCGGCTGGCCCGGCTTGTGCGCCAGCCTGAGCACGAAGTCGAATCGATCGACCTCGGTGCAGTAGCTGAAGTCCTCGAGCGGCGCCCAGTCGCAGGCCGGGTCGAAGAACTTCCGCGCGGCGGGCGCATTGCGCAGCCGGTCGCGGACCTCGCCGAGCGGCGCGCTCCCGCCTTCCAGCAGCGTCTTCAGGCATTCCGCGTACAGGTCGTCCTCGGCACAGCGCTCACGCGCCTCGTGCCCCATGCGCACCAGCGACACGCGCTTGCGGAGCCTTTGCCACGATGTAGCGGTGCACGGCCGAGATGTTGACGAACGAACCGGTCAGCACCTCGTCGGCCGCCGAGGCGTTCACCAGGCCCTGCGTACCCGCGTGGGTCGTGTGCACGAACACCTTGCCGCTCAGGTCGAGCGCGCGGACCTCGGTCGGTGAGTTGCCGATGTCGAAGCCCGGCAGCTTGCGCGCGTGCCGCTCCCCGGCCAGCACCGCACCGGGAAATCGCCGGCTGAGCTCGAACGCCTCGGCGATCTCGCCGACCGGGAACACCCGCGCCGCGCCGCGGTCGAACGCGTGCGGCGCCACGGAAAAGGCGCGGAATACGTCGATCACGACGGCGATGCCGCGCGCGTCGCGGGCACCCGCCACGTGGTCCAGTACTTCAACCTGCATTGCGTCGCCTCCGTCGCTGGTTCACCGCGACGATCTTCGCGCGGGGAATGAAATTGAAATCGGTCGCGGTCGCCGCCGTGTAGGCGCCCATCACCCGGCCCGCCGAGCAGGTCGCCGATCTGCAGCTCGGGCAGCGGAATGTCCTCGCGGATCACGTCGATGCTGTCGCAGGTGGGGCCCGCGAGCACGCTCGGCATGCGCGGACCCCTGGCGTCGAGGCTGTCCACCGGATAGGTCATGTGGTCGTAGAGCTGGCCGCTGAACGAGCCGTACACGCCGTCGTCGAGGTAATACCACCAGCGGCCTTCGCGCTGTGCCCGGCCGACGACCGAGGTGATGCAGGTGCCGGCGGGCCCCGCAATGAACCGCCCGGGCTCCGCGATCACGCGCAACTCCCTTCGGCAGCGTCCTGAGCTCACGGCGGATCGGCTGGCAGAACGTGCGGATCGCCTGCGGCTGGCCCGAGTAGGCGACCGGGAACCCGCCGCCGATGTCGAGCACGTCGAGGTCGTGGCCATGGCGCCGCGCCTGCAGCATCAGCTCGCGGCACGCGTCGATCGCCTCGACGTACTTGGTCGTGTCCGCGACCTGCGATCCGACGTGGAACGAAAGGCCGCGCACGCGGATGCCGAGGCTGCGTGCGAGCTCGAGCATCGGCCTGCACGGCCGCGGGCTCGCAGCCGAACTTCCGCGACAGGTCGACGACTGCGGCCGGATTACGGAACGACAGCCGCAACAGCAGTTGCGCGCGGCTGCGATAGGCGGCGAACTTGCGCACCTCGTCCGGGTTGTCGGCGACGAACAGCCGGATGCCGAAGCGCAGCGCGGCCACGATGTCCCGGTCGTGCTTGATCGGGTGAGTGTGGATGCAGCGGTCCGGCGACACGCGCTGCGACCGGACCAGGTCGATCTCGCCCGTGGTCGCGACGTCGAACGATGCACCGAGGTCGCGCAGCGTCGCCACGACGGGAGCGACCGGCAACGGCTTCAGCGCGTAATGCAGCCCGACGCCCGGAAGCGCGGCCGCGAGCGCACGATACTGCTCGCGGATCGGTCTCGCAGTCGACGACGACCAGCGGCGAGCCGTGACGTCGTACGAGCTTGCGGAAGTCCTCCGGACCCAGCCGCGGAAATGCGCGCCGGCCGGAACGTGACGCGTCCTTTCAGGCACGATGATCGCGCGCGCGGTTCGCGCCAGCAGGGACCGGCCATGGCGACAGGCTGATGCCGCACTGGCCGCTCATGGCTGCCCGACGTCCTCGCCGAAGTCCGCGCGCAGCGCCGCGATGTCGGGATCCACCGTGACCACGTTCTCCGCCGACGCGGCGCGATGCAGGCGGTCGCGGACCGCGTCCCAGGCCTCGCCGGCGGGGACTTCCTCGACCAGGATCTCGCTCGCGCCCGACTTGTCGAGCGCGCGCAGGTTGACGTAGAGCTCGCGCGCGTAGACGTCGGCGCGGCGCCCCGCGTTGATCCACGTCATGAACTTGTTGGCGACGCGCGGCGGCCGCATCGCGAGCACTGCCACGCGCTCGTGCTCGGAGGTGAGCTGCGAGACCACTTCCTCGAGCGTGCGGCTGTTGACGATGCTGAGTGGCGTCGACGGCGCGTAGTGCTTCACGTCCGAGCCTGGCACCCGCGGCGACTCGGCTTCGGCGCGGCCCTGGACCTCGGGGACGACCGCGCGCAGCTGCGTCAGCGTGATGAAACCCGGGCGCAGCATGCGCGGCACCGTGTCCACGCAGGAGACGATCGTGGACTCGACGCCGATCTTGCAGTCGCCGCCGTCCAGGACGACGCGGACCGCGTCGCCGAACTCGTCGCGCACGTGCTCGACCCGCGTCGGGCTGACGTGGCCGTACCGATTGGCCGAGGGCGCGGCGATGCCGCTGCCGAACGCGCGCAGCAGCTGCTGGGCCACCGGGTGCCCGGGCACGCGGACCGCGACGGTGTCCTGCCCGCCCGTGATGGCGAGATCGACGGCCGGCGCGCGGCGCAGCACCAGCGTCAGCGGACCGGGCCAGAAGTGATCGGCCAGCGCCTTCGCCGCCGGCGGGACCGTCAGTGCCCAGCGCTCGAGCAGCCGCGGGTGATCGATGTGCACGATCAGCGGATGCGTGGCGGGCCGGCCCTTGAGCTCGAACACCTTGCGGACGGCGTCCGGATTCTGTGCGTCGGCACCGAGACCGTAGACCGTCTCGGTCGGAAACGCGATGACCTCGCCTTCGCGCAGCGCCTCGACGGCGCGATCGATCTCTTCCTGTGGCAGGCGTGCCGTGACCATCTGCGAATGATAGCCGCAATGAAAACGGGGCCGCTCGCGCAGCCCCGTGCGCCAGTGGCCGCGGGTCAGCCGATCGGTGTGCGCACCCAGCCGCCAGGGGTCAGGTCGAGCTCGTACGTCGGCCAGTAGTGCAGGTCGAGCTTGAGCGTGATCACCTCGACCGTCCCGTTCCAGGTGATGGTCTTGAGGCGCACCGCGGATCGGTCCGCGCGGCCGCGCACCGCGGCGATGAACGCATCCAGGTCGGGCGTCGGGCGGCCGTCGACCTCGACGATCCGGCGCCCGGCGAACAGCCTGTACCGCGTCGACGGCGATCCATAGGAGAAGTACGCGACGAACACGCCCTCCGGCGGGATGCCGCGCTGCGCCGACATCGCGCGATGCGGCTCGTGCAGCACCGCGCCGGCCCACAGCAGCAGCCGGTCGATGTCGTGGCCACTGAGCGCGACCGTCGCGACGTCGATGACGCTTCTCCTCTCCGTCGCGCAGCACCGTCACGGCGACGCTGCTGCGACTGGGTCGCGAGCTCGACGTCGCGGAACCTGCTCACCGGACGCCCGTCGATCGCGAGCAGCAGGTCGCCCTCGCGCAGCAGGCCGGCGGCCGGCGAACCCGCGACGACGCGGGCCACGCTCAGCACCTGCCGGTGCGCGCCGCTCGCCGCTTCGAGGCGCTGCACCCACTGGTCGCGGCAGCCCCAGCTTGCGCGCCTGGGAAATCGGCACGGCCTCGAACTCCGCCTCGAGCGAGTAGATCGGCCGGTTCGCCCGCACGGCCTCGACCGCTTCCTCGACCAGCGCGACCGACATGCCGCGGTTGACCTGGCTCAGGTCGCGCCCGCCGTCGACCGCGAAGCTCGACCACAGCGCCTGCACCTTGCCACTGCGCCCGACGATCACGCCGTCGAAATCCGCCGGGCCGTTCACCAGCGTCGCAACCTCGAGGTTCGCCTCGCGGAACTGCAGCGTGCGCGACAACGGGAAATTGACGTCGTCGACCGAAGCGACCGTCGTCGCGATCGAGCGGACCCTGGAATCGCTGGCGAGACCGATCACGGTCACCGGCTCGCCGGCCACGAGCTCGCGGGAATCGAGCTGCGCCGAGCGGATCGGCGTGCCGTCCAGCAGCGCCGGATCGAACGAGACGATGCGCGAGGTTGTGCAGCGGATGCACGTACTCGACCCTGCCGGGAACCTCGACCGAGCCGCCGAACGTCAGCCGCACGTCGCCCACCGGCACGGGCACCGTGTTGCGATCCACCGCGACGAGGCCGCGCGCCGCGTCGACGACCAGGCCCGTGCCGTGGTAGTTGCGCTCGGTGACGCCCGCCACCGAGAAGGGCATGAAGAAATTGACCATCACCAGCGACGGCGCGATGCGATCCGCGAGCTGGCTCGCCGGTGGCCGCGAACGAAGTGCGCGCCGGGTGTCGCCGCGACGGCAGGCGGCGCCGGCGGAAGCTCGCTGCACGGCCAGTAGCCGCTCTTGTCGTCGCGCGTGCACTTGCTGCCGCCGGGAACCAGCGGCGGTCCATGCGGACCACGCGCGTCTCGCTGCCGGTCGGGTCGTCGAGCGTCGTGTAGCGCAGCGCCATCCGCGCGCCGTCCGGCAGCGCGACCACGGCCGATTCGAAGTCGGCGACGTTCCTGACAGGCTTGCCGGCGACACTGGAGATCACCGCGCCGCGCGGCACGCCGGCCGCACCGAGCGCGTAGCCCGGATTGGCGACGAACACGCCCTGCACCGGGGCGTTCATGTGCCGGGCCATCTGGTACGACAGGTCGTGCACGACCGCGTCGCCGAACTCGAGGTACGTCGGCCGGCGTGATGGACGTCAGGTCCTGCACGACGAGCTGCTTCTCGATGACGGCGCCGCCGCGCTCGATCTCGACGCTGATCGACTGCCCCACCGACGAGTCGAGCACGTCGGCGAGCGGATCGAACGTGGCAACCAGCCGGCCGTTCACCCGGACCAGGATGTCGCCGGGCTGCAGCGCGCCTTCGGCCGGCGAGCCCGGCTGCACCTCGCTCACGACCAGCATCCCCGTCAGGCCTGGTCCGGCCTTGCGCGCCTCCGCCTCCGTTTGCGGCCTGAGACCGAGCCGCGCGAGTTCGTCGTACGGCGTGTAAGTGAAGACGGTCTGCAGCGTGCCGCGCGTCACCGGTCGACCGGCACGGATCAGGTCGAACGCCCGCTGCACGCGGCCGAGCGGCAGGAAGAAGCTCGACGCGGCGCCGGTGCTGCCGCCGGCGTTCAACGCGACGACGCGGCCCTCGATGTCGATCACCGGCGACCCGGACGAGCCACCGGAGGTGCCCGACGCCGCCTGGATGTAGAACGTGTTGAAGTCGTTGTACTTGCCGACGCCGTACTCCGGCGCACTCGCGATCGAGCCGCGCGAGCGTGCCCGCGAGGATCGACAGCTGCTCGCCGGCGTCGTTGCCGACCACGCGGATCTCGACGCCCGACCTTCGCGCCCTGCGGGTAGAGCGGCAGCGCGGCGGGCTTCACGAAGCGCAGCTTCTTCGGGTCGTAGCGATAGAAGCCGAAGTCGTGCACGGGGTCGCGATAGACCGGCCTGCAGCTCGACCTCCTCACGATTCTGGAACACGGCCGTCGCGACGACCGGGCCCGGCGTCACGACGTGACGGTTGGTCAGGATCAGCCGCGTTCTCGGCGTCGACGACGAAGCCCGTGGCCTGGCTCGACTGGTTCCACTCGGTGTCGAACGCACGGGCCTGGTCGATCTCGATCGTGACGACCGACGGCGCCACGCGGGACAGCGTCTTGTCCCAGACCGGCGTCTCGGCCCGGCCGACCGACGGCAGCGACGAGCGCAGCCGCGAGCGCGCCGGCCCAGCGCGATCCGGCGCAGCCGGCCGAGGATCACAGCGATCGACCGAACGCCGACCGGAACCGGTCGCGGAACTCGTCCATCGTGAATGCGTGGTGCTGCGTGCCCGCGTGGCCGATCTTGATCGCGCCCATCAGCGACGCCATGCGGCCGGTCGTCTCCCAGTCGAGCCCGTTCATCAGCCCGAAGATCAGGCCGGCACGATAGGCGTCACCGCAGCCGGTGGGATCGACCACGGCCTCGGGGACGCGCCGCCGGAATCATGTGCTCGCGGCCGCCCGCGTGAATCACGCTGCCCTCGGCGCCGCGCGTCACGATCAGCGCCTGCACCCGGCTCGCGATCTCGCGGTGCGACAGGCCGGTGCGCTCGCAGAGCAGCTGGCCCTCGTAGTCGTTCACCGCGATCCAGGTCGCCTGCGACACGAATTCGAGCAGGTCCTCGCCGTCGAACATCGGCAGCCCCTGCCCCGGGTCGAACAGCATCGGGATGCCGGCGGCGGCGAACTGGGCCGCGTGCTGCGACCATGCCGTCCCGGCCGTCCGGGGCAACGAGCCCGAGCGTGCATGCCCTGCGCCTGGCCGCACGTGGTTCACGTGCGAGTGACTCATCGCGCCGGGATGGAACGCGGTGATCTGGTTGTCGTCGAGATCGGTGGTGATGAAGGCCTGCGCGGTGAACTCGTCGTCCACGACGCGCACCTGCGAGACGTCGACCGACCGGTCGCGCAGCCACTGCCGGTACGGCGCGAAGTCGTGGCCGACCGTCGCCATCGGCAGCGCCCGACGCCGCCGAGCAGCCGCAGGTTGTAGGCGATGTTGCCCGCGCAGCCGCCGAAGTTGCGCCGCATCTTCGGCACCAGGAACGACACGTTCAGCAGGTGGATCCGGTCCGGCAGGATGTGGTCCCGGAAACGGCCCGGGAACACCATCACGGTGTCGAACGCGATCGAGCCGCAGATGAGTGCCGTCATGCGGCCTTCCAGGCGAGATCGAGCTGCTTGGCCGCGCGCACGTCGTCGAGCCGGCGCACCGGCAGCGTGTACGGCGCGCCCTTCAGCTTCGCGGGGTCGGTCCGCGCTTCCTCGCGGATCGCGATCATCGCGTCGATGAACGCGTCGAGCTCCTGCTTCGACTCGGTCTCGGTCGGCTCGATCAGCAGGCACTCCGGCACGAGCAGCGGGAAATAGGTGGTCGGCGCATGGAAGCCGTAGTCGAGCAGCGCGCTTGGCGAAATCCATCGCGGTCGTGCCGTAGTCGCGGGCCTCGCGGCGCAACGTGATGATGAACTCGTGGCCGGCGCGCCGCTCCGGGTACGCGAGCTCGAAGCCCGCCGTCGCGCAGCCGCACCATCAGGTAGTTCGCGTTCAGCGTCGCGAACTCCGACACGCGGTGCATGCCCTCGCGCCCGAGCATGCGCATGTAGATGTAGGCGCGCAGCAGCACGCCGGTGTTGCCCATGAATGCGGACAGCCGGCCGATGCTCTGCGGCAGGTCGCGCTCGCCGAGCCAGCGGTAGCGCTCGCCGTCGCGGCCGACGAGCGGGATCGGCATGAACGGCAGCAGCCGCTCGCTGACGCCGACGGCGCCCGAGCCCGGCCCGCCGCCGCCGTGCGGCGTCGAGAACGTCTTGTGCAGGTTCATGTGGATCACGTCGAAGCCCATGTCGCCCGGCCGCACCTTGCCGAGGATCGCGTTCAGGTTGGCGCCGTCGTAGTAGAGCAGCCCGCCCGCGTCGTGCACGATGCCCGCGACCTCGCGGATGCGCCGCTCGAACACGCCGAGCGTCGACGGGTTGGTGAGCATGATGCCCGCGGTCTGCGGCCCGACCGCCGCGCGCAGCGCATCGACGTCGATGTCGCCGTTCGCGCAGCGACGGGATCTCCTTCACGACGCAGCCGCACATGGTCGCGGTCGCGGGGTTCGTGCCGTGCGCGGCGTCGGGCACGATGATCTCGTTGCGGCGCGAGGTCGTTGCGGGCCTTGTGGTACGCGCGAATCATCGCGACGCCGGCGAATTCGCCCTGCGCTCCGGCCATCGGCGTCAGCGACACGCCACGCATGCCGGTGACTTCCTTCAGCATCTCCTGCAGCTCGTACAGGCACTGCAGGATGCCCTGCCCCGTCGAGTCCGGCGCCAGCGGATGCCGGCCGAGGAACTCCGGCAGCATCGCGTACTGGTTACAGGCGCGCGGGTTGTACTTCATCGTGCACGACCCGAGCGGGTAGAAGTGCGTGTCGATGGAGAAGTTGAGCTGCGACAGCCGCGTGAAATGACGCACGGCCTGCAGCTCGGACACCTCCGGCAGCACGGCGGCGTGCGCGCGGCGCAGCGCCTCCGGCACCGCAGCGACGGCCTGCTCGAGCGGGATACTGTGCCGTCGGCGCTGCGGCCCGGGCGCGATTGCTCGAAGATCAGCTGTTCGCGCATGGGTCTCTCCCGCCGCTCAGGCCGCGGCCGCGTTCTTCATCACGTCGGCGAGCGCACGTGCGTACGCCTCGATGTCTTCCGTGGTACGCATCTCGGTCGCGCACACGAGCAGCCCGTTGCCGAGCGACGGGTAGTCCGCGGTCACGTCGCAGCCGCCGACGATGCCGCGCGCCGCGAGCGCGTCGAGCACGCCGGCCACCGGCCGGTCGAGCAGCAGCAGCGCCTCGTGGAAACGTGGCCGGTCGAACGCGAGCCGCACGCCAGGCACGCGCGTCAGCGCGTCGACCAGCTGCGCGCTGCGCTCCATGCAGGTCGCGGCGACCTGCGCGAGGCCGCGCGGCCCGAGCAGCGACATGTAGATCGTCGCCGCCGTGACCAGCAGTCCCTGGTTGGTGCAGATGTTCGAGGTCGCCTTGCTGCGGCGGATGTGCTGCTCGCGGGCCTGCAGCGTCAGCGTGAAGCCCGGCTTGCCGTCGAGATCGACGGTGCGGCCGACGATGCGGCCCGGCATCTGGCGGACGTGCTCCATCCGCGTCGTCATGAACCCGAAGTACGGCCCGCCCGACGAGAGCGGCACGCCGAGCGGCTGGCCCTCGCCGCAGACGATGTCCGCGCCCTTCTGGCCCCACTCGCCCGGCGGCTTCAGCAACGCGAGCGAAGTCGGGTTCACCACGGCGATCACGAGCATGCCCATCTCGTGCGCCCGGTCGGTGAGCTCGTCCACGTCCTCCAGCGTGCCGAAGAAGTTCGGCTGCTGGATCACGAGCGCGGTGATGTCCTGGCCGCGGTACTTCTCCAGGCTCGCCAGCGTCGTGTGGCCACCGCGGGCGTCGTACGGCAGCAGCTCGAACGCGAGATTCTGGTTGCCCGCGACCGCCTGCACCGTGTCGCGATAGCGCGGGTTCAGCGCGACCGGCAGCAGGATGCGCGCCGACTTCGACTTGCGGTGCGCACGCACGGCCATCAGGCAGGCCTCGGCGAGCGCGGTCGCGCCGTCGTACAGCGACGCGTTCGACGCCTGCATGCCCGTCAGGCTCGTCATCATCGACTGGTACTCGTACAGCAGCTGCAGCGTGCCCTGGCTCGCCTCGGCCTGGTACGGCGTGTATGCGCTGTAGAACTCGCCACGCGTGACGATCGCCCACACCGCGGCCGGCACGTGGTGCTCGTAGGCGCCGGCGCCGATGAAGTTCAGCCGCCGTCCGTCCCGCGCGGCCCGCTCCGACATGATGCGGCCGATCTGCATCTCGGACGCGGCGGCAGGGATGCCGTCGAGCGCGCGCGCGCGGAGCTCGGCCGGGATCTCGTCGAACAGCGCGTCGGTAGCGGGGGCGCCGATCGCCGCCAGCATGCCGCGGATGTCGTCATCGGTGTGCGGGATGAAGGGCATGGTGTCACCCGTTACTAGTGGGTTTCCGCGGCGAGCGCCGCCTCGTAGGCCTTGGCGTCGAGCATCGAGGCGAACTGCGCCTTGTCGTCGGGGCGGATGCGCATCAGCCAGCCCGCGCCGTACGGGTCCTGGTTGATCAGCTCCGGCTGCCCGCCGAGGTCGGCGTTGCCCGCCACGACCTCGCCGCTCACCGGGCTATATACGTCGGACGCGGCCTTGACGGATTCAACGACCGCGCAGGCCTCGCCGGCGGTGACGCGCGCGCCCGGCATCCGGCACTTCGACGAACACGAGGTCGCCGAGCGCCTGCTGCGCGTGATCGGAGATGCCGACGGTGATCGTGCCGTCCGACTCCAGGCGAGCCCACTCGTGCGACTTCAGGTAACGCAGTTCGGCAGGGACGTTGCTCATGAGATCCTCCGTGGAAAATCGTTCACAGTGCGACGGCGATCTTGCCGTGTGCGCACGAAGGGCGGGCGGACCACGGTCGCCGGGAGCAGGCGGCCGCGGATCTCGACCTCGCAGTGATCGGTGGTCTGCGACGGGACGCGCGCGAGGCCGATCGAGCGCTCGAGCGTCGGCGAGAAGGTGCCGCTGGTGACTTCGCCTTCGCCGATCGCCGGCACGATCACCTTCTGGTGCGAGCGCAGCACGGCGCGATCGGCGAGCACCAGGCCCGACCTGCTTGCGCGGCACGCCGCGCGCCTTCTGTCCGGCGAGCGCGCCGCGACCGATGAAGTCGCGGTCCTGCGGTTCCCACGCGATCGTCCACGCGAGGCCGCGACTCGAGCGGCGAGACGGTCTCGTCCATGTCGCTGCCGTACAGGTTCATGCCTGCCTCGAGGCGCAACGTGTCGCGCGCACCGAGACCGCAGGCCATCACGCCCGCGGCGCGCAGCCTGGCCCAGAACCCGGCCGCCTCGCCTGCGGGAAGCATGATTTCCCAGCCGTCCTCGCCCGTGTAGCCGGTGCGCGCCACGAACCAGCCGTCGGCCCCAGTGCCGAAGAACGCGCCGAGGTCGAGGGCGCGAGCGGCGAACGCGGGATCGAGCAGCGTCGCGGCCTTCTGCCGGGCGTTCGGGCCCTGCACGGCGATCATCGCGAGGTCGAGGCGCGGCTCGACCGAGACGTCGTAGCCACCAGCGTGCATGCGCAGCCAGCCGATGTCCTTGTCGCGCGTGCCGGCGTTGACGACCATGCGATAGGACTGGTCGTCGATGTAGTAGACGATCAGGTCGTCGATGATGCCGCCGTCTTCGCGCAGCATGCACGAATACAGCGCCTTGCCACGCTCGGTGAGCTTCGCCACGTCGTTGGCCAGCAGCCGGCGCAGGAAGTCGCGCACCCGCGCGCCCTTCAGGTCGACGACGCACATGTGCGAGACGTCGAACATGCCGGCATCGCGCCGGACGCCGTGGTGCTCCTCGATCTGGGAGCCGTAGTTGACCGGCATGTCCCAGCCGCCGAAATCCACCATGCGGGCACCGGCGGCGACGTGCGTTTCGTATAGAGGTGTTCTTAGTGTCATGTCGTCATTCCAGGAAGCCCGAAACAAAAAAAGGCGGCAGGCCTTTCGGCCTGCCGCCCCTCTGTCCTGTGACCTGAGAGATCGGGAGCCGTTGGACCGGCGCCGCACCCCTTCGGTGGGCCCCTCGCGGAGCCGCTCTCCAGAGCCCATCAGGCACCGCCGTTCCTTTGCCTGAGCGTTTCCGGGCGGGTTGCGCCTTCGGCGGACGGATAGGGGACATTCTCCTTTTTCGACACGTTCTCGAAAAAGGAGAATGCCCATCGCCTCTCCGGACGGGCCTTGCGATGGGTGGGCCGATGTTACCCGAGCGCCCGGGCTTCGGCCAGCGCGCTCGGGCCACGCCCCGGCTTGTCAATTGGCGCCGGGAGCCGGAACATCCCGGACCCTGTACCCGTCCGGGAAATCCGCCAGATGCGCCTTGCATTCCAGACCCTGCTCCTGCTGCTCGCGTCGACCGGCGCCCAGGCGGCCACCCCCTCGCCTTCCCCGGACAGCGCCGGGGCGAAGCTGCACGCACTGTTCGAGTCCGAATGGGAACGCCAGCTGCGCGAGAATCCGGTCCAGGCGACGTACCTCGGTGACCATCGTTTCGACGACCGCTGGCCCGACGCCTCACGCGCGGCCATCGAAAAGAGCCATGCCGGCGACGTCGCGGTCCTCGAGACGCTGAAAGCCATTCCGACCGCGTCGCTCAGCGGCGACGATCCGCTCAACAAGGAACTGTTCCGCCGCATTTACCAGCAGTCGGTGGACGCGTACGACTGGGGCCTGCAGTACCTGCCGATCACCCAGCGCGGCGGCGTGCAAACCGCGGCCGAGACGACCGAGCTGATCCAGTTCTCGACCGTGAAGGACTACGCCAACTGGATCGCCCGCCTCGACGGATTCGGCACCTACGTGGACCAGACGATCGGGCTGATGCGCGAAGGCATGCGCCGGGGTCTCGTGCAGCCGAAGGTGATCATGCAGCGGGTGCCCGACCAGATCGCCAAGCAGATCGTGGCCGATCCGGCCGCGAGCCCGTTCTATGCGCCGTTCCGGACGATGCCGGCGACGATTCCCGCGGCCGAGCAGCAGCGGCTGCAGGCGGCGGCACGCGATGCGATCACGCGCACGGTCGTGCCGGCCTTCGAGCGCCTGCAGAAATTCTTCGTCGGCGAATACCTGCCCGCGTGCCGCGACTCGGTCGGCGTGTGGGACTCCCCGGGCGGCGAGGCCTGGTACCAGAACCGCATCGCATGGTTCACGACGACGAACCTGACCGCCGACCAGGTCCACGAGCTCGGCCTGAAGGAAGTCGCCCGGATCCGCGGCGAGATGCAGAAGATCATCGAGCAGGTCGGCTTCAAGGGCAGCTTCCCGGAATTCCTGCAGTACCTGCGCACTGACCCGAAGTTCCGCTACACGGACCCGCAGCGGCTGCTGGATGCCTACCTCGTGATGGCGAAGCGCATCGACCCGCTGCTGCCCCAGTATTTCGGCAAGCTGCCGCGGATGCCGTACGGCGTGCGGCCCGATTCCGGCGGAGTCGGCACCGGACACCACGACCGCGTACTACCAGGGTCCCGCGCTCGATGGCCGGCGCGCCGGCTACTACTACGTGAACCTGTACAAGCCAGAGGAGCGGCCGACGTACGAGATCCCGGTGCTGACGATCCACGAAGCGGTGCCGGGTCATCACCTGCAGATCGCGCTGGCACAGGAGCTCGGCTCGCTGCCGATGTTCCGCCGCAATTTCGAGGCCACCGCGTTCGTCGAAGGCTGGGCGCTGTACAGCGAGAGCCTCGGCCAGGAGATGGGCCTGTACGCCGATCCCTACGACAAGTTCGGCCAGCTCACCTACGAAATGTGGCGCGCGGTACGTCTCGTCGTCGACACCGGCATCCACCACAAGCGCTGGACTCGCGAGCAGGCGATCGCGTTCTTCAAGGAGAACGCGCCGAAGACCGAGCTCGACATCGTCAACGAGGTGGATCGCTACATCTCGTGGCCCGGACAGGCGCTCGCGTACAAGATCGGCGAGCTGAAGATCAAGCAGCTGCGGAGCGAGGCAACGCAGCAGCTGGGGGCCGCGCTTCGACATCCGGGCATTCCACGACGTCGTGCTCGGCAGCGGCGCGATCCCGCTCGACGTGCTCGAGGCGAACGTGCGGCGCTGGATCAAGGAGCGTGGCGCGGCCACGCCGGCGCATCCATGACAGGCCTGCCGCGCCGCCGCAGCGTCCCGGTCCGCGTCGGCCGCATCACGATCGGCGGTGAGCACCCGGTCGTCGTGCAGTCGATGACCAACACCGACACGGCCGACGTCGAGGCGACGGCGCTGCAGGTCCGCGCGCTCGCCATGGCGGGGTCCGAGCTGGTACGGATCACGGTCAACACCGAGGAAGCCGCAGCCGCGGTGCCGTCGATCGCCGCGCGAGTACGCGAACTCGGAGCCGACGTGCCGCTGGTCGGCGACTTCCACTTCAACGGGCACAAGCTGCTGCGCGAGCACCCGGCCTGCGCGGAAACGCTGGCCAAGTACCGCATCAACCCGGGCAACGTCGGGCGCGGCAGCAAGCGCGATCCGCAGTTCGCGGAGATGATCGAGATCGCGTGCCGCCACGGCAAGCCGGTGCGCATCGGCGTCAACTGGGGCAGCCTCGACCAGGACCTGCTGACGCGGATGATGGACGAGAACTCGGCGAGTGCAGCGCCGCTCGACGCGAACGACGTGGTGCGCGAGGCACTCGTGGTCTCGGCGCTCGACAGCGCGGCGCGCGCCGAGGAACTCGGGCTGCCGCACGACCACATCGTGATTTCCTGCAAGGTCAGCGGCGTGCAGGACCTGATTGCCGTGTATCGCAATCTCGCCGGACGCTGCGACTACCCGCTGCACCTCGGCCTCACCGAGGCCGGCATGGGGTCGAAGGGCATCGTCGCCTCGACCGCAGCGATGGCGGTGCTGCTGCAGGAAGGCATCGGCGACACGATCCGGGTGTCGCTGACGCCCGATCCCGGCGGCGATCGAACGCGCGAAGTCGTCGTGGCGCAGGAAATCCTGCAGACGATGGGGTTGCGCTCGTTCACGCCGATGGTCATCGCCTGTCCCGGTTGCGGACGCACCACTTCGACGTACTTCCAGGAGCTCGCCCAGAAGATCCAGTCGCACCTGCGCGAGCGGATGCCCGACTGGCGACGACGCTATCCGGGCGTCGAGGAGATGACCGTCGCGGTGATGGGTTGCGTGGTCAACGGGCCGGGCGAGAGCAAGCACGCGAACCTCGGCATCAGCCTGCCGGGCACGGGAGAGCGGCCGGTCGCACCGGTCTACATCGACGGCGAGAAAGGCCCGACGCTGAAGGGCGATCGGATCGCGGAAGAGTTCCAGCAGCTCGTCGAGCAGTACGTCGAGCGGACCTATTCGGGGAGGCCCACGCCATGAGCATGTTGCGCGATCGGAAGTGTGTCGCGTGCGCGCCGGGGACGCCGGCGCTAACCGCCGATCGGATTGCGGCGCTGCACACCCAGCTCGCACCGGACTGGCGCATTGCCGAGGATGGCAAGTCGCTGCGCCGTGCTTACGGCTTTGCCGATTTCTACGAGACGATGGCGTTCGTCAACGCCGTCGCCTGGATCGCGAACGTCGAGGACCACCATCCCGACCTGGAAGTGGGTTACAACTACTGCCGGGTGACGTTCGCGACGCACTCGATCGGGGGACTGTCGGAGAACGACTTCATCTGCGCCGCGAAGCTGGACGCGCTCGGGCCCTAGTGAAAGCCGACACAGTCCGCCGGCCAATATCTAGAAATGACGAGGGGGAGCCGCGCAATGGACGAAACCAGAAGCGATGACGCGTCTAGCCTGCCGTTCGTCGCACCCTGCCGGATGCTCGAGCCACTGGCGCCGCTCGGCTGGGTCCGCCACGGCTGGCAGGACATGTGGGCCGCGCCGCGCCAGAGCCTCACCTACGGGGCACTGGTCATCCTGCTGAGCCTGACGCTCGCGTTGGTCACGATCGAGTTCGGCGGCTACTTCGAACTGCTCGCGCTGGTGTCGGGCTTCATCCTGATCGCGCCGATCCTCGCGGTGGGCACCTACGTCATCAGCAGCCACCTCGAGCGCGGCGAAACGCCTTCGCTGCGCCGCTGCATCCGCGAGGAGCAGCGCGCGCTCGGCAACCTGATGGTATTCGCGCTGATGCTGATGGTCGTGTTCCTGGTCTGGGCTCGCGCCGGCTCCGCGGTGCACGTGTTCTTCCCGATCGGCGAGACACCCGACTGGGGCGACTACCTGACGTTCTTCGGCATCGGCAGCGCGATCGGCTCGATCTTCGCGGCGATCGTGTTCTCGGCGGCCGCGTTCTCGCTGCCGATGCTGGTGGATCGCAAGGTCGACACGGTGACCGCGGTAGTGACCAGCATCAATGCCGTGCTGCGCAACAAGCCTGCGATGGTCGTGTGGGCCGCTTGCATCGTCGCGGCCGTGGCGCCCGGATTCGCGCTGCTGTTCCTCGGTCGCGACCGCGGGAGCCACCTCGCCTGGTTGATGATCTGGCTCGGCTTCACGCTGCCGCTGATCGGGCATGCCACGTGGCACGGATATCGCGCGACGATCGACGCGAGCCAGTGGCCGCTGAACGAAGAGGTGACGGCGGCTTCCAACGGACCTTAGGCGGCCCGCGTCAAGGGGCCGGTGATTGCGAGACGAGTAGCACATGCATTCAATCTTCGACATGCCGTTGGCGATCACGGGTCCGGTGATCATCCTGTCGCTATGCGCGTTCGCCGTGGTCGGCCTGCTGCTGGTCCGCCGCTTCGTCCTGCCGCGCCTGCTGATTCGTTCTGCGGATTCCGAGTTCAGCGGGACCATGGTGCAGAGCGTAATGGTGTTCTACGGACTGGCCGTGGCATTGATTGCCGTGGGCGTTTTCGAGACCTACTCGGACGTGTCAACCATCGTTTCGCAGGAGGCGGCTGAACTGGGTGCGATGTACCGGGACGCGAGCAGCTATCCCGAGCCGATCCGTCCCGTGCTGCAGCAACAGCTTCGTGACTACGCCCAGTACGTGATTCACACGGCCTGGCCGGCTCAACAGAGAGGCCAGGTGGCGTTGGGCGGCGTCGAAATGTTGAACCGCTTCCAAGCAACACTGACAGGGTTCGAGCCCGATACCGACGGCCAGAAGATCCTGCACGGGGAGGCGCTTCGAGCATACAACCAACTGATCGAAGCCCGCAGCCTGAGGCTCGACGCCGTGGTTAACACGGGCTTGCCCAGCGTGTTGTGGGTCGTCGTGCTGGCAGGGGCTGTCATCAGTCTGATCGCCACATTCTTCTTCAAGGTCGAGGACTTGCGCTTGCACGCAATCCTGGTGACGTTGCTTGCAGCCTTCATGGGCCTGATCGTCTTCATGATCTTCGCATTCGACCGCCCCTTCCGCGGCGACCTCGGACTGAAGCCAGAGCCGTATCAACTCGTCTACGACAAGGTGATGCAAGACACTCCGTGACGATGACGTCTGCTTCGGGTCGTTGCCTGAAGTACTGCGCCTGCTGTCGGAGGCTGATCGAGTCGGGGCGACAAGGTATGGCGTGATCCGTGCACGCTGATTGCGCCGCGCGGCTTTCCGGGTTCCTTCCGGAGCTGCACCGGCCCGGCTCACTGCATCAGCAGCCGGTCGAGCTCCGGATCCATTTCCTGCATCAGGTCCACCGGCAGCCGCGAGAACCGCAGCGCCGCCGCATAGCCGCGCCGGTCGCCACCGTGATCGAGCATCCACTGCGCATGCTCGCAGAGCAGCGCGAGCTGCAGCGAGCGTGCCAGCGTCAGCGCCAGCCGCCGGGCTCCGGCCTGCAGGTGCTCCCGGTCCTGCCCCGACTCCAGCCACAGCGCGGCCCGCTCGAGCGCGCCGATCGCCTGCCGCGCAGCAGCTGCGAGCCTTGGCTCGCTGATCCCACGCATGCACGACGATGCACGACCGATCAGTGCCGCAAGGCCGGCATTGAGATCCGAGCGCAGCAGCGCATCGAGTGACAGCACGTTCGTCGTCCCTTCCCAGATCGGCAGCACCTGCGCATCGCGCAGCAGCGCCGGCAGCCCGGTGTCCTCGACGTAGCCGGCGCCGCCGAAACTCTCGACGACCTCGCTGACGACAGCCACGGCCTGCTTGCCGGTCACGAGCTTCGTCAGCGGAGTGATGAGCCGCAGCAGCGCACGCTGCTCGTCGTCGATCTCGCCGCGCTCGTGCCGGCCATTGAGCTCCACCAGCAGGAACGTCATCAGGAACGCGCCCCAGGTCTCCGCCTCGAGCGCCGCAAGCGTATCGACGTGCAGCGGCTGCCGGTCGAGCGGCTGGCCGAACGCCTCGCGACGGGCCGCATAGGACCGCGCCAGCGCCAGCCCGCGGCGCATCGATGCGACGGCACACACGCTGTTCCACATCCGCGTGACCATCAGCATCGGCTCGATCGCGCGCGTGCCGTTGAACGGCTGCGCCACGAGTTCCGCGCGCGCCCCTTCGAGCATCAGCTCCGCGGTCGGAACCTTGCGCGTGCCGAGCTTGTCCTTCAGCCGATCGACGCGCAGCGCCGTTCAGGCGTCCCGTCCGCATCCCGCACCTCGACGTAGAACATCGCCAGGCCCTTGCCGCCGGGCGCGTTGCCCTCGGGCCGGGCGAGCGTCAGCGCCATCTGCGACGCAATCGCCGACGTGAACCACTTGCGCCCGTAGAGCCGCCAGCCTTCGCCATCCTGCACGGCGCGCGTCTGCGAGCGACCCACGTCCGAGCCGCCGGTGGTCTCGGTCATCCACTGCCCGCTGGTCCAGAACAGCGCGGGATCGCGGGCCGTGAGCCGCGGCAGGGCGCGATCGATCAGCCGCTGGTTGCCGGACTCGATCAGCGAGCGCGCAGCACCGTCCGTCATCGCGAGCGGACAGCTGTAGACGTCCGACGAAGGATGCAGCAGGTAGACCTTGGCGAATTGCGCGATGCGGGCGTGCCGGCCGTGGGCAGGCTCATAGCCCGTCGCGACGAGGCCGTGCTTGACGGTCAGCCGCTCGGCCTCCTGCCACACGCGGCGTGACCTCGAGCTCGTCGACGCGATTTCCCCACGCGTCCCATTGCTTCAGCCGCGGCTCGTTCAGCCGATCGGCGAGCTGCAGGCGATAGAGCGGGCCACCCGAGATGGCACCGAGTTCGTCGAGCTCCGGCTCGAGATCCCGCAACGATTCGGCCGAGAGAGTGCGGCGCAGCCACGAGACGAGCAGCGGGTCGTCGCGGTACTGGTTGCCGAGTTCCGGCGCCGACTGGGTGAAGAGCGCCTGCTGCCACTGCGGATCGATCATCAGCTCACCCCTGGTCGGGAAACGATGGCCGGCAGGTCGCCGGCGAGGCCGAGCGCACGCTGCACGAGCGCACGCCTGGCGAAGGGTTGCGAGGCGACGACGGCGAGGCCGAAGCGTCGCACGGCCGTAACGCCGACACTCTTCTCGCCGAACAGCCGGTTCAGCGTGTCGCGTCGTGCCGAGCAGCAGCGCGTTCTCGCTGCGCCGCCAGCGCGCATAACGGCGCAGCACCCGCAGGCTCGTCGGATCGTCGCCGTCTTCGACCGCACGCGCGAGCACCTCCGCGAGCGATGCGCAATCGAGGAAGCCGAGGTTCACGCCCTGCCCCGCCAGCGGATGAATCGTGTGTGCCGCGTCGCCGACCAGCACCAGGCGATGGCGCGAATACTCGCGCGCGTGCCACAGCGCGAGCGGGAACCCGGCGCGGCCGCTGTCCAGCGTCACCTTGCCGAGCACGCGCGCACTCGCCTCCGTCACGCGGCGACCGAATTCGTCCGGCTCGGCCGCCTGCAGTGCAGCAGCCTCCTCCGGCGTCGTCGTCCACACCAGCGATACGCGTCCGTCCGCAAGCGGCAGGAACGCGATCGGGCCGTCCGGCAGGAACCGCTGCCAGGCCGTGTGAGCATGAGGCCGCTCGGTGCGCAGATGCGCGACGACGGCCGTCTGGCCATAGGCCCAGCCCGCACGCGAGATGCCGCAGAGTTCGCGCGTCCGTGACTGGCCGCCATCGGCGCCGATCACCAGGCCGCAGGTGAGCCGGCGGCCATCGGTCAGCACGACCGTCGCGGCGTCGGCATCGAACTCGAGCGCCTCGAGCCCGGCGCGCAGCATCGTCACGCCCTCGAGCTCCGGCGACTCGAGCAGTTCCCACTGCACGCGCAGGTTCTCGACGATGTGCCCGAGGTTCGGCTCGCCGGTTTCGGCCGCGGAGAATCGCAGCGCGTCGCGGGCGTCGGGCGAGCTCGCAGCATCCCAGACGACCATCTCCGAATACGGGCAGGCGTGCTCACGGATCGCCGGCCACGCGCCGGCGGCCGCGAGGATCCGCTCCGATGCGCGCGACAGTGCCGACACGCGCAGGTCCAGCGAGCGGTCGTCCGGAGGACGGGGCACCGCAGGCTCGACGATTGCGACGCGCCAGTCCGCGAGGCGCTGTTCGCGCTCGAGCATTGCCGCGGCACACAGCCCGACCATGCCGCCGCCGACGATCACGGCGTCGAAATCGTGCCGGCGAGTCGCACTCATCGTCCACCTCCTGCGAGCGGCACACCGCGCGCGAGTTTCGGGACGCGACCGGCCGCACCCACGCTCAACCGCGACATCGCGGCCTTGGCAGGCGGGAACGAATCGAACGCGAGCAGCCCGACACTGCGCAGTCCCCTCATGGCCCCGAGCGGCGTGGCGAAGAGGCGCACCAGCCCGTCCGTGAACGCGACGATCCGGCGCCGGTCCTCGTCACGCCATTCGGCATACGAGCGCAGCAGCTTTTCGTCCCCGATGTCGGCCTGCCCGGACGACATCGCGTCGGCGATCACTTCCGCGAGGCTCGCCGCATCGCGCAGCCCGAGGTTGAACCCCTGTCCCGCGATCGGGTGCAGCGCCTGTGCCGCGTTGCCGACGATGGCGAGGCGCGGGGCCACGTGTCTTTCCGCGCGGGAGAGCGCCAGCTCATACGAGTGTCGCGCGCCGACGCGCAGCAACCGCCCGAGTCGAAAGCCGAACGCCGTCTGCAGCTCCGCGAGGAACTCGGCGTCGGGCAGCGCAAGCAGGCGCGCCGCCGCCTCCGGATGCCTCGTCCAGACCAGGCCGCACCTGCCGTCGGACAGCGGCAGCACGGCGATCGGCCCTTCCGGCGTGAACCGTTCGTAGGCGACGTGGTCGTGGAAGCGCTGCGTCGTCAGCGTCGCGATGATCGCGGTCTGGCCGTACTGCCAGTGCTCGGCCGGGATGCCCGCCTGCTCGCGGATGATCGAGCGGGCCCCATCCGCGGCCACGACCAGTCTCGCCCCGATCTCCAGCGCCTCGCCGTCCCGTTCGATCGTGAGCGTGCGGCGGTCTGCTGCGAGCTCCGTCCCCGTCACCTTTGCGGGGGCAAACGTCTCGACACCGGTCACGCGTCGCAGTCCCTCCCACAGTCCCGCGCCGATGACGCGGTTCGGCAGCACGTACCCGAGCGCCTCGAGGCCCTGCTCTTCCGCGTCGATCCGCGCGACGCCGAATCGACCCTGTTCGGAGATGTGGATGCGGCGGATGGCCGTCGCCTCGCGCTGCATGTGGCGCCAGACGTCCAGGCTGCGGAACACGCGCACGGTACCGTTTGCGAGCGCCGTCGTGCGCTCGTCGAAGCTCGGGTGCTCGCCGCTGCCGGCGGCCGGAGCAACTGCCTCGACGAGTGCGATCCTGAGGCCAAGCGGCGCGAGTGCGAGCGCCAGCGACGCACCGACCAGCCCGCCACCGGCGATGGCCAGGTCGAAGTCGCCCGGGGTTCGTACCTCAACCGTCATCCGGCGCCGTCCATCGTCAGCCGGCCATCACGCGCTCGATCTCGGCCGGCGTGCGCGGCAGGCCGGCCGTGAGGATCTCGTAGCCATCGGCGGTCACTGCGACGTCGTCCTCGATGCGCACGCCGATGTTCCACCAGCGCCGCGGCACCCCACGCGTGCCCGAAGGAATGTAGATCCCCGGCTCGACCGTGAGCACCATGCCCGGCTCGAACACGCGCCACTCGTCGCCGACCTTGTAGTCGCCGACGTCGTGCACGTCCATGCCGAGCCAGTGGCCGGTGCGGTGCATGTAGAACTTCTTGTACGCCTCTTCCTTGATCAGCGTCGGCAGCCGGCCCTTCAGCAGGCCGAGCCTGACCAGGCCCTGGGTGATGGCTCGCACCGCCGCGTCGTGCGGCTCGTTCCAGTGGTTGCCGGGGCGGATGCGGTCGAACGCGGCCTGCTGCGCCTCGAGCACCACTTCGTAGATCGCGCGCTGCTCGGCCGTGAAGCGGCCGTTCACCGGGAAGGTCCGCGTGATGTCCGAGGCGTAGTACCGGTATTCGCAGCCGGCGTCGATCAGCAGCAGGTCGCCGTCCGCGAGCTCGGCATTGTTCTCGTGGTAATGGAGCGTGCAGGCGTTGGCGCCGCCGCCGACGATCGGGTGGTAGGCGATGTCGGCGTCGTGGCGGTGGAACTCGTGCAGCAGTTCCGCCATCACCTCGTACTCGTGGACGCCGGGCCGGGTCGCCTTCATGGCCCGGATGTGCGCCCCCACCGAAATCTGTGCCGCGTGGCGCATCACCGCGAGCTCGGTCCGGCTCTTGAAGAGGCGCATGTCGTGCAGCAGGTGGTCGAGCGCGACGAAATCCTGCGGCGTGTGCATGCCCTGCTTCGCCTGGCCACGGAGCGTGTTCACCCAGCTGATCACGTGCTGGTCGAACTCCGGGTGCACGCCCATCGTGTAGTAGACGCGGGCGCACTGCTCGATCAACCCCGGCAGGATGTCGTCGATGTCGCCGATCGGGAACGCGTCGTCGGCCCCGTAGTCACGCGTCGCGCCGTCCGGGCCCGCGCGCTTGCCGTCCCAGGTCTCGCGCGTCGGGTCGCGGTCGCGAACGAACAGTATGTACTCCGCCTGGGCGCGACCCGGCACGAGCACCGCCACGGCCTCGGGCTCGTCGAAGCCGGTGAGATAGTGGAAGTCGCTGTCCGGGCGGTAGTTGTAGTGGACGTCGCTGTTGCGCTGCTTCTCGGTGGCGGCGGGCAGGATCGCGATGCCACCCTTGCCCATCATGCGCATCAGCTGCCGGCGGCGGCGTGCGAACTCGTCTTTGCGTACGGTCATGGTCCTGTCAGTGGTCGGCGCGCAGGGCGGGCTGCCCGGCGCGAAGGGCGGCGAGTTCGTCGAACACCAGCTGCACGCCGACGCGAAGGAACTCGACCAGCTCCGCGTAGGCATCTTCCTCGACTTCAAGCGCCTCCGAGCCGACGGCCCCGGCGTGCGACATCTGCGCGAAGTCCGCCAGCACCTCGGCGACGCCCTCGGGCAGCGCGTCGCGGTTCGCAGTGCCGGCCGCGCCGAACCCGTACAGGAATCCCTGGCACCACGCACCCAGCGCCTCGACCCGCGCATCGAGCGCGTGCTCGTCGTCGGGCAGCAGCGGCTGGAAGTCCATCTGTTCGCCGCCAAGCGCGGCGATGGTCGACTCGCGCAGGCTGGCGAACGGCCCGCCGTCGCGGACGGCCTCGTCCGGCAGGATCTCGTCGATCCATTCCACGAGGCCGTAGTCCCGGCGCGCGCAAAGCGACCCGCAGAGGCACCCGTGCGCCTCGGCCGCATGCACCGTGGAACCCGCGGCCGCGAGCGCCCGGGCCACGTCGTCGAAAGCGACCGATTCACTCATTGGAATTATCGTAACATCGCGCACCCGATCGCCGCCGGTTCAATTGATTCCCCTGGGGGGCGGCTCTATAGTTCCGCGCATGACTGAAACCGCCGCAAGGTCCGCCGTGGACGCAGAGCTGCGCCGACTCGAACGCCGGGTCGACGAGCTCGTCGCCACGATCGGGCAGCTGAAGGAAGAAAACCGTGCGCTCCGCCAGCGCCAGGACACGCTGATGTCGGAGCGGGCCAACCTGCTGCAGAAGAACGAGCAGGTGCGGGCACGCGTCGAGGCGATGATCGGCCGCCTGAAGGCCATGGAGCAGGGAACATGAGCGAAGACCGCGTCTCCCGCGTGAGCGTGCGGCTGCTCGACCGCGAGTACCAGGTGGCCTGCCCCGCCGAGGAGCGCGGCGACCTGCTCGACTCCGCCGAGTACCTCGATTCGAAGATGCGGGAAGTGCGGGACTCCGGCAAGGTGGTCGGGCTCGACCGCATCGCGGTGATCTCGGCATTGAACCTCGCGAACGAACTGATCAAGCTGCGCAAGCACGGCACGGCGCTCGACGGCGACGTCGGCGCACGGTTGCAGAAGCTGCGCGAGCGGGTCGAGGCTGCGCTCGAGCGCGGCCAGCAGATGGAACTCTGAGCAGCGGGACAGCCCGCTGCTTGACGATTTGGCGCCGCCTGCGGTGTTCGACACGGTCCGGGTTACCTCTCGACCGTAAGTTAAACGCCCAGGGGAATCGGCCAGCCGGCACCGTTGTGCAAGTCCGCCTTCGAGCGGGAAGCCTGAGGTGCTGTGGTCCTCCCCGCCTATTGCTCCATGTCGAGAGCAATGGTCCGTGACGGCACAGGCGGGTGGCGCCATCCCCTTTCCCGATCCCTGCGACCGGACGCATGGCGCAGCCCAGTCCTGAAACACGCGCCGCCCGTCGCAAGCTCAGAGCGCTGAGGCTGGCGCTTTCGCCCGCGGAGCGGTCGGCCGCCGAGCAGGCGATCGCCGACTCACTGCGTCGGCATGGGCGTGTTCCGGCGCGGACGCCGGGTCGCCGTCTACCTTGCGATGCCCGGCGAAGTGAACCTCACGCCAGTGATCGCGGCCGCATGGCGCGCCGGCTGCAAGTTGTTCGTGCCCCGCGTGACGAGCCGGCGACGGGGCGCCATGCGCTTCGTGCCGCTCGACCGGGATACGCGGTTCCGGGCGAACTGCTACGGCATCGCCGAGCCGGAGTCGCCGCTGCTCGGCTGGGCAGCACCGCTGACACTAGACACGATCCTGATGCCCGTCGTCGGCTTCGACCGTCGCGGCAACCGGCTCGGCATGGGCGCCGGCTACTACGACCGTGCGCTGCGACACCGGCGCGACCCGGGACGTCGCTGGCGCAGGCCGCGACTGGTCGGCCTGGCGTTCGCCTGCCAGCAGTCGGACGACATCGTCCCTTCGCGCTGGGACGTGCCGCTCGACGCGGTCGTCACCGAGCGTGAAGTGATCGTCGCCGGACTGGTGTCCTCGTCACAGATTCGGAGCACTGCATGAACTACTGGCTCTTCAAGTCCGAGCCCGCGACGTTCGGCGTCGAGCACCTCGCGAAGGCGAAGAACGCGACGACGGCCTGGGACGGGGTGCGCAACTACCAGGTCCGGAATTTCCTGCGTGACACCGTGAAGAAGGGCGACCAGGGCTTCTTCTACCACTCGAGCTGCGACGTGCCGGGCATCTACGGCATCGTGAGCGTGGTGCGCGCGGGCTATCCGGAACCCGGCGCGCTCGATCCGAAGCACCGCTACTTCGATCCGAAGAGCGATCCGGCGAACCCGCGCTGGTACGCAGTCGACGTGCACCTCGAGCGCCGAATCGACCCGCCGATCACGCTCGAAAGCTTGCGCAAACATGCGCACGGAGCGCTCTCGGAGATGCTGATCCTGCGTCGCGGCAACCGTCTGTCGGTGACGCCGGTGACGCGCGAAGAGTGGCGCTTCATCACCTCGCTCGCGTGAGCGAATGCCTGCAAACACAGTGCGAGCGCATCGTCGGTCGCGCGGGTCACGCAGCGCGTGGAGCACGAACGCCTGAAGGGCGCAAGAAGAATTCGTGACGTGCCTCTTGCAATCGGGTTTTGATTTCTGTAAATACTGCGCCCGGACTAACCCGACATGGAGATTTGAAAATGGCTGCGAAGAAGAAGGCGAAGGCAAAGGCGAAGACGAAGGCTAAGGCTAAGAAGGCCCCGGCCAAGAAGAAGTAAGCTTCTCGTCTGAAGCTTGACGACTGTGCCCGCGAAAGCGGGCACAGTTGTTTCCGGAGGAAGGAAACCGTGAGCCAGGACCAGAAGAAGCAGCGCGCCGCCGAGGCGGCCCTCGAATACGTCCGCGAAGGCACCGTGGTCGGCGTCGGCACGGGCTCGACCGTCAATTTCTTCATCGACGCGCTCGCGGATCTGCGCAGCCGCGTCGCCGGCGCCGTCTCGAGCAGCGAGGCAAGCACGCTCCGGCTCCGCAAGTTCGGCATCGAGGTCCTCGACCTGAACTCGACCGGCGAGCTGGACCTCTACGTGGACGGCGCCGACGAGTCGACCCGCGCGCTCGAGCTGATCAAGGGCGGCGGCGGCGCGCTCACCCGCGAGAAGATCGTCGCGGCGGCCTCCCGCCAGTTCGTCTGCATCGTCGACGAGCAGAAGCTCGTCGACCGGCTCGGCCGCTTCCCGCTCCCGGTCGAGGTGATCCCGATGGCGCGCGCCCACGTCGCCCGGCAGCTTGCGCGGCTGGGCGGCGAGCCGGTGCTGCGCGAGGGATTCGTCACCGACAACGGCAACCAGATCCTCGACGTGCGCGGCCTCGCGATCGACGATCCCGCCGCGCTCGAGACGGAGATCAACCAGGTCGCCGGCGTGGTGACCGTCGGACTGTTCGCGCTGCGCCCGGCGGATGTACTACTGGTCGGCACGGCCACGGACGTCGTAACGTTGCGGCGTGGCAACTGATTCCGCACTGGTCCACGCACTCCGCGAGTCCCTCGGCCCCGCCGCCGTCCTGACCTCGGCCGAAGCGCGCGTCGCCTTCGAGTGCGACGCGCTCACTGCGCATCGCCGGATCCCCGATCTCGTCGTGCTGCCGCGCAGCACCGCCGAGGTTCAGTCCGTGCTGCGCATCGCCGCGACACACGGTGCCCCGGTCGTCGCCCGCGGGGCGGGCACCGGTCTCTCCGGTGGCGCGCTGCCGGTCGAGGGCGGCGTGCTGCTGGTGCTGTCGAAGCTGAATCGCATTCTCGAGGTCGATCCGCGGCGGCGCCTGGCACGAGTGCAGCCCGGGGTGACGAACCTGTCGATCTCGGACGCGGCCCGTCCGCACGGACTGTTCTACGCGCCGGACCCGTCGTCGCAGGTCGCATGCACGATCGGCGGCAACGTCGCCGAGAACTCGGGCGGCGTGCACTGCCTGAAGTACGGCCTCACGGTGCACAACCTGCTCGAAGTGACGCTGGCCACCAGCGACGGCGAGCTGCTGACGGTCGGCTCGCAGCTCGGAGAAGAGCCGGGGCTGTCGCTGCTGCCGCTGATCACCGGGTCCGAAGGCATGCTGGGCGTCGTCGTCGAGGTCACGGTGCGCCTCGTGCCGCTGCCCGAGCGCGTCGAGCTGCTGATGGCCGCGTTCGACGACGTCGCGCGCTGCGCCGGTGCGGTCGGACGCATCGTGGCGGCAGGCATCCTGCCCGCCGGTCTCGAGATGATGGATGGTCCGGCGTTGCGGGCGGCCGAGGCATTCGCGCACTGCGGCTACCCGCAGGACGCTAAGGCGCTGCTGCTCTGCGAACTCGACGGCCTGCCGCACGACGTCGAGCACCAGCTGGGCGAGACCACGGCCCTGCTCAGGGAGTGCGGCGCGACGAGCGTGCGCGTCGCGACCGACGCCTCCGAGCGGGCGCGCATGTGGTCGGGCCGCAAGTCGGCGTTCCCGGCCGTCGGCCGGCTGGCACCCGACTACTACTGCATGGACGGGACGATCCCGCGCCGCCACCTCGCGTCGGTGCTCGAGCGCATCGACGGGATGTCGCGGCAGGCCGGGCTGCCGGTGGCCAACGTCTTCCACGCGGGCGACGGCAACCTGCACCCGCTGATCCTGTTCGATGCGGGCCAGCCCGACGAGCTGCATCGCGCCGAGCGGCTCGGCGCCGACATCCTCGAGCTCTGCGTCGCGGTCGGCGGGACGGTCACCGGCGAGCACGGCGTCGGCGTCGAGAAGCTCGGGCCGATGTGCACGCAGTTCGGGCCGGCCGAGCTCGAGGCTTTTCATTCGATCAAGCGCGTGTTCGATCCGCAGGGCCGCCTCAATCCGGGCAAGGCCGTGCCGACGCTGGCGCGCTGCGCGGACTATGGGGCAATGCGCGTGCACGGCGGCAAGCTGCCGTTCGCCCACCTGCCCCGCTTCTGAACCATGAGCGGCCACGACGCCACGAGCGAACTGATCGACCGCGTGCAGCACGCGACGGCGCAGCGCACACCGCTCCGGATCGTGGGCGGCGACACCAAGCGCTTCCTCGGCCGTGAGGTGGCGGGCGACGTGCTCGACATGGGCGGACATGCGGGCATCGTCTCCTACGACCCGGCCGAGCTCGTGATCACCGCGCGGGCCGGCACGCGTCTCGCCGACGTCGAGGCCGAGCTCGCGGCCAACGGGCAGCGACTGCCGTTCGAGCCGCCTTCGTTCGGCGACGCGGCGACGATCGGCGGCACCGTCGCGTGCGGCCTCAGCGGTCCGGCACGCGCATCCTCGGGACCGTTGCGCGACTACGTGCTTGGCGTGCGCGTCCTCGCAGGCGACGGCCGGGTGCTGCGCTTCGGTGGCGAGGTGATGAAGAACGTCGCGGGCTATGACGTCGCGCGAACGATGGCCGGCGCGTTCGGCACGCTCGGCGTGCTGCTCGACGTGTCGCTGAAGGTGCTGCCACGCCCGCCATCGACTCGCACGCTGTCGCTGCCTCTCGACGCTTCCCAGGCGCTCAAGGAACTCGAGCGGTATGCGGGTACGGCCCTGCCACTGACTGCGAGCTGCTGGACCGCAGGCGCGCTCTCGCTGCGCTTCGAGGGCAGCGAGCGGACACTGGACGAAGTGCAGCGTCGTGTCGGCGGGACGGTCGTGGACGACGCGACGAATTTCTGGCGATCCATTCGCGAGCAGACGCACCCGTTCTTCAATGGACCGGGCGCACTGTGGCGCCTGCACGTGCCGGCCGGTGCGCCGTCATCGCCTGCCGGCGACGCGCTGATCGAATGGAATGGCACGCAGCGCTGGCATGTGATCGACTCGGGGTCCATGTTCGACGTCGCAGCCGCCGCGGGTGGCTACGCAACCCTGTTCCGTCCGCAAGGGCCGGCGGACCAGGTGTTCGCCAGGCCGGCCGAGCCGCTGCTGCGTCTGCATGCGGCGCTGAAGAAGGTCTTCGACCCGGCGGGCATCCTGAATCCTGGCCGCATGTACCCGGACTTCTAGCGCTATGTACGCCCGCCCATCCGGCTCGCTCGAGAACACGCCGCGAGGTCGCGAGGCCCAGGAACTGCTGCGCAGTTGCGTGCACTGCGGGTTCTGCCTGCCCGCCTGCCCCACCTATCGCGTCGAGGGCAACGAGCTCGACAGCCCGCGCGGTCGCATCTACCTGGTGAAGCAACTGGTCGAAGGCGGACCGGCCGGCGACGAGACGCGCCTGCACCTCGATCGCTGCCTGACCTGTCGCGCATGCGAGACGGCCTGCCCGTCCGGCGTGCAGTACGGGCGCATCATCGATCTCGGGCGCGAGCTCATCGACGAACGGGCGCCGCGACCGGCAGCGGATCGCGCCGTCCGTTTCGCGATGACCGAGGTGCTCGGACGCCGGCCGGTGTTCGAGATGCTGCTGCGTGTCGGCGGATGGCTGCGGCCGTTCGTTCCGGCGTCACTGCGCGGCAAGCTGCCGACCGCCGCCGCTGCCCGGCCCGCGAGCCGACGCCGACGCGCCATGCGCGGCGCGTGGTGCTGCTCGAAGGTTGCGTGCAACCCGGCCTCGCGCCACAGATCAATGCGGCGACGGCGCGGGTGCTCGACCGGCTCGGCCTCTCCGTGGTCCGCGCGCGCGACGAGACCTGCTGCGGCGCGTTGAGCCACCACCTCGGCCGGACGGACAAGGCCCTCGACCAGGCGCGGCGCAACGTCTCCGCGTGCGTCGAGCTGCTCGACGACGGCGCCGAATGCGTCGTCAGCACCGCGAGCGCCTGCGGCTTGATGGTCAAGGACTATGGGCGCCTGCTGGCGGGAGACCCTTCGTTCGCGCAGGCGGCGCAGCGCGTGAGCGCCGCGACTCGCGACCTGAGCGAGATCATCGAGCCCGCGGACCTCGAGCGTGCGGGCCTCGCGCCGGGCTCAGGGCCGAGCGTGGCGTGGCAGGCACCGTGCACGCTGCAGCATGGTCAGCGCGTAACAGGACGCGTCGAGGTGCTTCTTGCGGCTGCAGGCTGTCGGCTCGAGCCCGTGACCGGCGCTACGCTCTGCTGTGGGTCGGCCGGGACCTACTCCGTGCTGCAGCCCGAGCTCGCGCAGGAATTGCGCAGGCGCAAGCTCGAGGGACTCACCGTCGGGCAGCCCGACATCATCGCGACGGCGAACATCGGCTGCCTGTCGCACCTGCGCGAGGCGAGCCCGGTGCCGGTGCGGCACTGGATCGAACTCGTGGACGAAGCCCTGGCCCGATAGCGAGCGCGTTCAGGGTTTCCCCTGCAGCACCAGCTGGGTCTGGGTGACCACGGCACAGAGCTTGCCCTGCTCGTTGGTGATGGACGTCTGCCAGACCATCGTAGTCCGGCCGCGATGCAGCGCGACGCACTCACCTCTGACCTTGGTCCCGAGCTTCGCCGCCGCGGTGAACTTCGTGCTCGAGTCCGTGGTGGTGGTCGTGGTGCCGGGTGGCAGATTCAGAAAGGTTCCGACGGCGCCCAGCGTGTCGCCGAAAGCCATGTAGGCGCCGCCGTGCAGGGTACCGCCGGTGGTCGAGACGTTCTGCCGGACCTCGAGCTCCCCCACGACCCGCTCGGGCGAGATCTCGAGCAGCTTCACGCCGACCAGGCCCGGGAACAGAGTGTTGATCACCGCCTGCACGGCTGACAGCTCAATCATCGCACTGCACCTCGCTCGTGTTCGATCACGCTACGTCGTCGTCGGCGCGTCGGGGGCGGGAAATGGATGACGGAACGTGAAGGCCTCCTCGCTGGGCCCTCGTGCCCGGAGCAGCCCAAGCTTCGCCAGCGCTTCGGTCTCGCTCGGGCGATAGCCCTTGGGGACCCACCACAGCACGATGACCGCCTCGCGCACTCGCTCGAACCACTCCTTGCGGCGCCGCATGATCTCGACATGCGCAGACTTGTACACGTAGTCGCTGAGCGATTCGACGTCGCGCCAGACCGAGAGGTTGATCAGCGTGTCGTCGCCCAGCGGCCTGACCGCGGTCGCGTCTCCTTCCGCTGTCTGGAATCGCCACACGAAACCCGGCGACGACTCGGCCAGCGCGTTGATCCGGTCGAGGTTGGCCACGAAGTCGGCCATCGGTGGCGACTCGAGCGGCGCCTTCATGGCGGCGATGTTCAGTTGCGCCAGTTCGTAGGCGGACATTGCGCATCCATTCTAGGGCGCCTGCGTGCCGGCCGCAGCCTCCAGGACCGAGGCCTGGAGGGAAACGGTCTTCCTGCCATCGGCCACCCGCTGGCGGCCGACTTCACGGAAGCCGAACCTGGCGTGGAAGCGCTCCGACACCTCGTTCGGCGGATCGACGTCGTACTCGCAGGTGACGACGGGCACGGAGGTCTCCGCGGCATGAGCAAAAACGTGACGGTACAGTGCCGCGCCGGCACCCCTGCCCTGCATGCGCCGCGAGACGACGACTCGGTCGACGTACAGGAAGCGCTGGTAGCGCTGCTGGAACCACTTGTAGTTCACGCTGTCGTAGTCGGCGCCTTCGCGAAAGGCCAGCAGGAAAGCGCAGACAGCCCCATCGATCTCGATGACGGAGTGAAGCTCCGCCTCGGCGTGCAGCTGCTCGAGACGCTGCTGTGACAGCGGGCTCAGGAATTGCACCGATTCCTCGTTCAGCGCCAGCACAGCGCCGAAGTCCGCGGGTCTGGCTGGCCGGAGAACCATCGGGCCGATGCGCCTACCTGCCCAGCGCGACGAACGCGTATGTGAGGACCAGAAGGCCCAGCAATGCGACGCCCAGGATGTCCGTCGCCGACAGCGTCCCTGCGCCGGTCGATCCGTCGCGCCTCGCCAGCGTCAGCTCACGGTGAACCAGGAACGCAGGGAATGCCACGCTGATCGCGACGAATGCGCCGGCCAGCACGTATAGCCACACCCCGCGCATCGACAGCCGGCGTGCCTCGAGCAGCATCCAGATGATCGCCGCGAGGCCCAGGAACAGCAGGTCGATGGTGATCGACCGGCTGGCCGGATTGACGAAGGTGTCCTGCCAGAAGCGCACGTTGGCGGCGACGAATCCCCCGCCGAGGTAGTGGATGTTGTTGGCCCAGCACCCGATCAGCGCCGCGATGCCGATCAAGGCGTACACGACGCACAATGTCTTGCGTGGGATCGTCATGGTGTCACCTGCCTTGGAAGCGTCGAATGCACCCTACTGCGCGCCGATTGCGGCGAAACGGGCGGATTCATTGACCCGGCGGCGGCTGCCAGAGTTCGATGCGGTTTCCTTCCGGGTCCATGACCCAGCCGAACTTACCGTACTCGGACACTTCGACTTTCTCATCCACGTCGCAGCCCTCGCTGCGTAGCGCTGCCAGCAGCCCATCGAGGTCGTCGACCCGGTAATTGATCATGAACGACGCCTTGCTTGGCGCGAAGTACGTCGTGTCGTCGCTGAATGGATTCCAGATCGTGGTTCCCGTGCCGGTCGCATTGTCCGGTGACGCCCAGCGGAACGCGACGCCTCCCCAGTCCTCGACGTTCATGCCGAGGTGCGTGCGGTACCACTCGCCGAGCCTCTTGGGGTCCCTGGACTTGAAGAACACTCCGCCGATGCCGGTGACGCGTTTCATCTTCGTTGCTCCTGGTTGGTCGCAGCATCGGCTGTGGCCGCATGTTGAGCGAAGTATGCCGCGCTTATCCTCGACAGGTAGTCCACGAGGTTCGATCGCTGCAGGATCTCGCGCTTCAGCGGACTGTCGATCGGGGCACGTTCGATGTTCGCGAGGAAGCCGTATGCGATCGCGTCGATCTCGGACGGCGCCGCGCCCATCAGGTACGGCTTTGCGCCCAGGAACTCCGCGATGGCCTGGATGTCGCCCCGGCCGATCGCGTAGATCTCGTCCCGCGAGTGGAGCCCGATTCCGTGCCCCTGGAGCTGCGCGTCGTACGCCCCGCCTTGCGATCGGCCCGATGACTCGGCGGATCGGAACCGAAAGCCCGCCCAGCACCATGTCGCGAAACGCGTGCCAGTTCTCGTCCACGATCCACCGGCTGTAGACCATCACCCAGTACAGGTTCTCCTCGATCAGGCGTCGCATCGCCCGGGCCGCGGCCTTGTCAGCAGGCGTCAGATTGCGGTTCAGGTCGCACCCGAACCGGGTCGCGACGTACTCGATGATGAACCCGGAATCGCCGATCTGCTTCCCGTCGTGCTCGATCCACGGCAGCTTGCCCTTCGGGCCCTTGAACGGAGTCGCGTCTACGACGGTACGGAAAGGGATGCCCGCCATGCGGAGATAGGCGTCGAGCTTCAGGCAGAACGGACTGATCGACGGCAGGCCCCATGCCCCGGGCAATTGATGGACGACAAGTTCCGACATCGGATGCCTCCCCAATTCTTTCTGTCCGTGGCTTGCGGCGGCCGGCGCCCGGGCCGTTGCCGATAGTAATGCACCGGGCCAGTGCTTACTCGGCCGCGCAGCGGGTCCGATGGTAGTCTTCAACCCTCATGATCATCAGTACTCGGGGGCTTCCCAGTTCGTCAGCGAGGAGACGAGACATGATCAAGGTGAGCGTGATGTACCCGAACACGCCCGGTGCACGATTCGACCATGCGTACTATCGCGACAAGCACATGCCGCTCGTCAAGGCGCGCATGGGTGACGCGTGCCGGTTCTACACGGTGGACAAAGGGCTGGCGGGCGGCGGCACCCGGCGAACCGGCCACCTACGTCGGCATGTGCCACATCTACTGTGATTCGGTCGAATCCTTCCAGGCCGGTTTCGGTCCCGCATGCCAGGGAGATCATGGCCGACATTCCGAACTACACCGACCTGGCTCCGGTGCTGCAGATCAGCGAGGTCGTCGTCGGACAGACCTTAGACCTGCAGCGTTCGCGCGTCCGGACTGCTAACCGCGAAACCCCTGCTCGTGCTGCTTGCCGGAATCGCCGATCTCGTCCCAGACGGCCTTCGAGCCCACCCAGATGTGGTGGATGACCTTGAGCCCGTCACCTCCCTGGGTGATCGAACCTGCCGGGATGAACATCCTCGTCGCGTCGTTCTCGCCCGGCACCGGGGAGCCGCACACGCTGCAGAACCAGGTCTGCCAGTCCGCGTTCGGCTTCTTCCACGTCGCGATCAGTTCCTTCCCCCGGACCCACCGGAACTGCTCGTTCGGGACGACAACCACCGCGATGCCGTTGCTACCCGTCGACCTGCGACAGATCGAGCAGTGGCACACGAAGACACCGGACAGTTCCGCATCGATCTCGAACTGCACTGCACCGCAATTGCATTCCCCTTTGGCCATCCGCTTTTCCTCTCTGCGATCAAGAGCGAATCATCAGGCTGTCACGGCATTGCAGGTGATGATCAGGTACATGCATCAGGGCGCGCGCCACACTTCAGTCGTGCCCGATGCGTGGACCTCGACTACCGACCACCTGCGCGGAAGATCCGGCAGCAGTTGTCGCAGCTTCGAAGCCTCGAGCGCTCGCTGCGCATTCTCCACGAGGACCTCGTACTCCACTGCGCATCGGCGGGCCGACGGCATCGGATCGACGACTTCGCAGAGCAGCAGCCGCGCGCGTCGAGCGCAGCGCGACTGACGCCATCCAGCATGACCACGCCCTCGCGGCCTGCCAGGATCTGCGCCGCGAGAGCCAGCCGCTCGGCGGAGGCTTCTGCGTCAATGGCTAGAGCGTCTCTATAGGCGGCCATGCGACCTGACGCTCGCGCTCGGCGTCACCTCTCGCTCAGTCCATGAACTTCCAGGTATCTGCCCCGTCGAAGCGCCGGATCTCGACCGACTCCAGCAGGGTCGGATCAAAGTTTCTCAGATTCACCCCGTGGCGCGCACCCGGTTCGGGATTCAGCGGCTCCCAGTGAGTCGTGCACCCGCAGGTCTTGCAGCGCACGGTCCTCAGGGTCTTGTCGCCCTGAATATAATCCTGGGTACTCTCCGGATGGCCTGAGATGCGCACGGAGCCGTATTCATAGTAGGCCCAGAGTCCACCCAATCGCCTGCAGAGGGAGCAGTTGCAGCATGCGCCTGCGGTCCGGATCGGACAGGGCCTTGCAATCTGACTCAGCGCGACGATTAGCTAATCATCGAAATGAGTCAAGACGCACACCTCCACGCATGTCACGCGCAAGGGGCGAACGCGCTGCAGAGTCCGTTGGATCACGGAATGAGCCCTGTCGGGTCCCCGGACCCGAGAGAAAAGCCCGCTTCGAAACAGGACGGTTGTGGCTCGGGACCAGGATTGCGCGCCCTCTCGTACTGCGCGCCCCGTTGGGGCCACCGCAATGGCGCCCTGAAGCGCGCAATCGCGGTGTCCAACGTCGCGAGCGCGACGTTGTCGAACCTAGGTGCCCTAGGTTCGTGGTCCTAGTCCCGGAGCCACAAACGAAAAGGCCCGCTTGCGCGGGCCTTCAGGTTTGTGGCTGGGGGACTAGGATTCGAACCTAGGTTGACGGAGTCAGAGTCCGTAGTCCTACCGCTAGACGATCCCCCAAGCGAATTAACGCTTCGAGAACTGCGTGCCGCGGCGAGCCTTGCGGAAGCCGACCTTCTTGCGCTCGACCTCGCGGGCATCGCGAGTGACGAAGCCCGCGACGCGCAGCGCCTTGCGCAGCGACTCGTCGTAATCCATCAGCGCACGGGTGAGGCCGTGGCGGATCGCGCCGGCCTGGCCGGTCATGCCGCCGCCGTCGACGGTCACTTCGACGTCGAAGCGGTCCACCATCTGCACGGTCTCGAGCGGCTGGCGCACGATCATGCGGGAGGTCTGGCGCCCGAAGAACTCGTCGAGCGGACGGTCGTTGATGCTGATCTTGCCGGTGCCGGGGCGCAGGTGAACGCGCGCCGTGGAGGTCTTGCGGCGGCCGGTGCCGTAGTTCGTGTTCGCGGGCATCTGAAGAACCCCGGTCAGATATCGAGCGGCTTGGGCTGCTGCGCGGCGTGCGGGTGCTTGGCGCCCTGGAACACGTGCAGCTTCTTGAACATCGCGCGGCCGAGCGGATTCTTGGGCAGCATGCCCTTGACCGCGAACTCGATCGCGCGCTCCGGGTGCTCGGCCAGCATCTTCTCGAGCGACTTGCTCTTGATGCCGCCGATCGCGCCCGTGTGCCAGTAGTAGATCTTGTCGCGCAGCTTGTTGCCGGTGACGCGGATCTTCTCGGCGTTGAGCACGATGATGTAGTCGCCGGTATCCACGTGCGGGGTGTACTCGGCCTTGTGCTTGCCGCGCAGGCGCATGGCGAGCTCGGTCGACAGGCGGCCGAGCGTCTTGCCGCTCGCGTCCACCACGTACCAGTCGCGCCGCACCTGCTCGGGGCGTGCAAAAACGGTGCTCATCGGGAGGCTCCAGGGAACCTGACAGTCCTGCAAAGAGCCGCGAATCTTACTGTACGGACGGCCGTATTGCAAAGCCCCCGGATGGGGCGCCGTCGGGGGCCGCCGGCCGGCGGTGGCGGGCCCGGGGCGACACCCATATAATGAGAGCCATGCCCGCCCCCCGCCGCCTGAGCCTCGCCGACCGCCTGATCCGGGAATTCGACCGCGGGCTGCGCACCGTGGCCGCCTCGAACGTGGCCGCCCGGCCCAATCCGGCCGGAAAAGCCGCGGAAACCGTGGTCGAACCGGCCGCCCGGCGCCACGCCGCCGGCCTGATGCGGGTCAATCATGCCGGCGAAATTGCGGCGCAGGCCCTGTATCACGGCCAGGCCCTGACGGCCCGGGACCCGAAAGTCCGGCATTCGCTGCTCGACGCCGCCCGCGACGAGACCGATCACCTGGCCTGGTGCGAGGACCGCGTCCGCGAGCTGGACAGCCACACCAGCCTGCTCTCCCCGGTCTGGTACGCCGGCGCGTTCACGATCGGCGCGGTGACCGGGCTCGCCGGCGACCGCACGAGCCTGGGATTCGTCGCGGAGACGGAGAAGCAGGTCGTCGAGCACCTCGAATCGCACCTGCACGAGCTGCCGGAGGACGACGAGCGCTCGCGCCGGATCGTCGCGCAGATGCAGGCCGACGAGGATCGCCACGGCTCCGACGCACGCAAGGCGGGCGCGCGCGAGCTGCCGCGACCCATCCGCGAACTGATGCGCCGCACCGCGCGGATCATGACCCGGACGGCCTATCGACTCTGAGAACTTGCGGCACGACGAGCACTTGCGATTAAATCGGAAGAACTTTTGACATAAACCGCGGGGCAGGACGCATGGAGACCGGGGGAAGACCACTGAGCGACATTCCGGCGATCAACCGGTTTCTCAGCTATTGCCGCATCCGCACGGTGCCTTCGAAGACCGTGCTGATCCACGCCGGCGACGTGCCGGACGTCCTCTACTACGTGATCAAGGGCTCCGTCGAAGTCCTGATCGAGGACGAGGAAGGAAACGAGATGGTGCTGGCCTACCTGAACAAGGGCCAGTTCTTCGGCGAGATGGGACTCTTCAACGAGCAGCCGCAGCGCAGCGCGTGGGTGCGCACGCGCAACCAGTGCGAGCTCGCGGAGATGACCTATCCGCGCTTCCGCCAGATCGCCGCGGAGAGCCCGACGCTGCTGTTCGAGCTCGCCACGCAGCTCGCGAGCCGCCTCGATCGCACGAACAAGAAGCTCGGCGACCTGGCGTTCGTCGACGTCACCGGCCGCGTCGCGCACGCGATCATGGACCTGTGCAACGAGCCGGACGCGATGACGCATCCCGAGGGCACGCAGATCAAGGTGAGCCGCCAGGAGCTGTCGCGGCTGGTCGGCTGCTCGCGCGAAATGGCGGGCCGCGTGCTGAAGGTGCTCGAGGAGCAGGGCCTGCTCACTGCGCGCGGCAAGACGATGGTGGTCTACGGCGTGCGCCCGCGCCTGAAGGGCAAGGCCGCGCAGATGTCGACCCAGCCGAACGCGCCGTCGCCGCTCGCGATGCGCGCCAGCAAGGCGACAACCGTCGACGACGAGGATGAGGACGACGACGAGGAGTGAGTCCTCGCGGTTCGCGCCCGGCTTGAGCCCGCGCGGCGTCGCTAGCGCCGGGCACTTCGCGATGTTCGCGTGCATCGCGGCGATCGTCGCGCGGTAATCCTTCGATCCGAAGATCGCCGATCCGGCGACGAACGTGTCGGCCCCCGCCGCCGCCACGGCCTCGATGTTGTCCACCTTGACGCCACCGTCCACCTCGAGGCGGATCTCGCGACCGCTGCGGTCGATCAGCTCGCGCACCCGCGCGATCTTGGGCAGCGCCGACGCAATGAACGACTGCCCGCCGAAGCCCGGGTTCACCGACATCAGCAGCACCATGTCGATCTTGTCGAGCACGTGGTCGAGCCAGTTCAACGGCGAGGCCGGGTTCAGCACGATGCCGGGCTTGCAGCCCTGCTCGCGGATCAGCCCGATCGTGCGATCGACGTGCTCGCTCGCCTCGGGATGGAAGGTGATCCACGTGGCGCCGGCCCTGGCGAAATCGGGCACGATGCGGTCCACCGGCTTCACCATCAGGTGCACGTCGATCGGCGCGGTGATGCCGGCCTTCCTGAGCGCCTCGCACACCAGCGGGCCGATCGTCAGGTTCGGCACGTAGTGGTTGTCCATCACGTCGAAGTGCACGATGTCGGCGCCGGCTTCGAGCACCGCGCGCACCTCGTCACCCAGGCGCGAAAAGTCTGCGGACAGAATCGACGGGGCGATCCAGGGCTTCAGCATCGCAGGGCTCCTGTGCCGTTTTCCGGCCACTGTAGCAGGGGCGACATCTCACTTCATCCCCCGGTGAGTGCGTATCAGTTCGTAGGCCTCGAGGATGCGGCGCGTACGCTCGTGCGCGGCCTCGATCATCGACTCCGGCAGGCCGTTCGCGACGAGCTTGTCCGGGTGGTTCTGGCTCACGAGCCGGCGATACGCGAGCGTCACCTCCGCGTCGGCAGCGTCGGATCGCACGCCGAGCACCTGGTAGGCATCGGCCAGCCGGGCGGCCTCGGACTGCGCGCGCGGCGACCCGCCGGTGCCTGGCCGGCCCCGCATCCGCAGCATCGCCTCGAGCGCCGCGAATTCGATCGCGGAGATCCCGAGCGCGTCGCACATCCGCGCCAGCACGGCGCGCGAGGCCGGATTCGAGCCCGCCGCCCTGCAGCGCCGCCTCGAGCTGGATCTGCACGAAGAGTCGGCGTCAGGTCCTCGCGACCCGTCGCGGACGCACGCAGGCCGCGCAGCACCGACTCGAGCGGGAAGTCCGGCCGCTTGCCTTCGGTAAACAGGTCCATCGCCCGGCGTCGATCCGGCTCGCTGAGCGAAAAGCGCTGCATTGCGTCGCGGGCGGCATCGATCTCCTGCTCGGTGACGCGTCCGTCGGCCTTGGCGACGTGGCCCATGGCCTGGAACGTCGCGCGGAAGAACGCGTCGCTCAGCGTCCGGGTCCGCCAGACGGCGCGGCGCCGCCCATCCCGCGGCCGCGCCGCCCGGGCTCTCTGCAAGCGCGGCGGTCGAACTGGTGCCCGATGACGAGGCCCACGATCGCACCGAGCAGCCCCCGGCCGATGATCGCACCCAGCACCGCTCCGATCAGCTTTCCGTACCAGCCCATGGTTTCCTTGACCGCCGGGGAAGGCGCCTGCAAAACTGCCCGCTTGCCGCGGCGCAGTATGGTAGCAGCCTGCCGCTGGCTCCCCGCATACCGGAAGACTCCCATGACCCAGAGCACCGCCCGGCCCTCGCCCCCGATGCACGAATCGAATCTCGCGCGGCCTCAACCGGCTGCACCAGGGCAAGGTGCGCGACATCTACGCGATCGACGAGCGGCACATGCTGATCGTGACGACGGACCGCCTGAGCGCGTTCGACGTGGTGCTGCCGGACCCGATCCCGGGCAAGGGCCGCGTGCTGACGACGATCTCGAACTTCTGGTTCGACAAGCACGCGGCACATCGTGCCGAACCACCTGTCGGACTTCCCGCTCGAGCGCGCCGTGCCCGACGCCGCGGAGCGCGCGACTGATCGCGGATCGCAGCATGGTCGTCCGCAAGCTCAAGGCGCTGCCGGTCGAGGCCGTGGTGCGCGGCTACCTGATCGGCTCGGGCTGGAAGGACTACCAGCAGACCGGCGAGATCTGCGGCATCCGACTGCCCGCGGGACTGCGCATGGCCGACAAGCTGCCGCAGCCGATCTTCACGCCCTCGACGAAGGCGGCGAAGGGCCATCACGACGAGAACGTGGGCTTCGCCGAGATCGAGGCGGCGATCGGCAAGGACCTCGCGGCGCGCGTGCGTGACACCGCGATCGCGCTCTACCAGTTCGCGGCGGCGCACGCGCTCGACGCGCGGCATCATCATCGCCGACACCAAGTTCGAGTTCGGCGTGGACGACGCGGGCACGCTGACGCTGATCGACGAGGCGCTGACGCCCGACTCGTCGCGCTTCTGGCCCGTCGACACCTACGCGCCCGGCTCGAGCCCGCCGTCGTTCGACAAGCAGTTCGTGCGCGACTACCTCGAGACGCTCGACTGGAACAAGACGGCGCCGGGGCCGCGGTTGCCGGCGGACGTGCTGCGCAAGACGAGCGAGAAGTACGAGGAGGCGTTGCGCAGGTTGACTGCGTAGCGCACGGACTCGCGTTCGCGTCGCGCCGGGATCCTCTCGCTTCAGGGAGGTCGACCACGCGGGGACGCCGTGAATCCGTCCCTGGAGGCTCGCGCGCGGCGTCCATGCCGCGTGACGCCCCGCAGACGACTCCCGCACGAGAGGATCAGGGCGACCGTTGCGTCCGGCCATTGCAGTTGAACAGCTCTGCCCCGAGTCTGGTCGACGCTGGTGCGCGGGCTTTCGCTGCACGCGACGTGATGGCCCACGAGCTTCGCTGAGCGTTGAGTCGCAGCTGGGCTCTGCGCCTTCGGAGCTGCTCGGTTCGGGGTCACATTCCGCGGGGCGTCACGCGGCATGGACGCCGCGTGCGAGCCTCCAGGGACGGATTCACGGCGTCCCTGCGGAATGTGACCCCGAACGAGCAGCGCTAAGGACCGCGACTCCGCCCAGCGCGAAATCACGCGATGCAGTTCCCGCACGCCATCGGTCAGCGCAGCCGGCCCCGGCTGCAGGATGATCGATGACTTCACCTCGTGCAGCTCGCCGTCGCGCACCGCCGGCACGTCCTGCCAGCCCGGCCGCCCGGCCACCGCACGCGGGCTGAATTTCTTGCCGCACCACGAACCGAAGACGAGGTCCGGCGCGCGGCGCACGACCTCGAGCGGATCGGCGATGATGCGGTCGCGGCCCAGCGGCTGCGCGGCGAGCTCGGGAAACACGTCGTCGCCGCCTGCGATGCCGATCAGTTCCGAGACCCAGCGGATCGCCGAGATCTGCGGCTCGTCCCACTCCTCGAAGTAGACGCGCGGCCGGCGCGGCAGCCGCGCCGCCGCGGCGCGCATCGCGTCGAGCCCGCCTGCAGTTGCTCCACCAGCACCGCGGTCTTCTGCTCGCAGCCGATCATGCCGCCGAGCGTGCGGAGCATGCGCAGGATGTCGGCGACGCTGCGCTGGTTGAACACGTGCACCTCGATGCCGCGTCGCACGAGCTCGGCCGCGATGTCGGCCTGCAGGTCCGAGAAGCCGAGCACGAGGTCGGGCTCGAGCGCCACGATGCGGTCGAGCTTGGCGCTGGTGAACGCCGAGACCCGCGGCTTCTCGCGCCGCGCCCGCGGCGGCCGGACGGTGAAGCCGGAGATGCCGACGATGCGCCAGTCCTCGCCGAGCAGGTACAGCGCCTCGGTCGTCTCCTCGGTGAGGCAGACGATGCGCGACGGGATACCCGGCAGAGTGATGCGGGCGCTCATCGGGCTAATCTAGCATCGCGACGCCGGCCCTTGCCTGCCCGCACGCCGCCGTGCAACGCTTCACCCGCCGTGGCCAGCCCTGCCGCGATGTTCCCGTCCCTGCACCTGCGCATCGAGCACTGGCTGTTCGACCTGCCCGAGGAACTGGGCGGTCGACCGCTGCGGTTCGCTGACCACTCCGCTGCGATACCTCTACGCGCTGCTGCGCGACCTGGCCCGCGGCGACCTCGGGCTGCGCGCGATGAGCCTCGTCTACTCGACGCTGTTCGCGATCGTGCCGGTCGTGGCGGTCGCGTTCTCGGTGCTGAAGGCCTTCGGCTACCACCGCGAGCTCGAGCCGGTGCTGTTCGAGTTCCTGCGGCCGCTCGGCGACGCAGGGCTACGCGCTCACCGCGAGATCATGGAGTTCGTCGAGAACGTGCAGGGCACGCTGCTCGGCACGATCGGCTTCGTGTTCCTGCTGTTCACCGTGCTCTCGATGATCCAGAAGATCGAGGAGGCGCTGAACTTCGTCTGGCACGTCGAGCGGCCGCGCAGCATCGCGCGACGCGTCACCGAGTACCTCGTCGTGATGCTGGTGGGGCCCGCGCTCGCGGTGTTCGCGATGGTGACGCTCGCCTCGTTCGAGGCCAGCGACGTCGTGGCGAAGCTCTCGGGCCTCGCGACCGGCGCGAGCCGGCACGAGGGCAGTCGCACCTCGCGCCCTACCTGATGATCATCGGGCTGTTCGCGTTCGTGTACGTGTACATGCCGAACACGCGCGTGCAAGCTCGTGCCCGCTGCGGCGGGCGCGCTTTCGGCCGGCTTGCTCTGGGCCGCGGTGGGCGCGCTGTTCACGCGCATCGTCGTGTACTCGGCCAAGACGGCCGCGATCTACGCGGGCTTCGCCGTCGTGCTGCTGTTCCTGTTCTGGCTGTACCTGAGCTGGCTGATCCTGCTGCTCGGCGCACAGCTGTCGTTCTACGTGCAGCACCCGGAGCACCTGCGGACCGGCCACGCACGACATCCCGATGACCGGGGCGCTGCGCGAGCGGCTCGCGATGTCGGTGATGTACCTGCTCGGCGAGCGCTTCCTCGACGGCGGCCCGCGCTGGACGATCAATGCGCTGGCCGACCGCCTGCGAGGTTCCGGCAACAGTGCTCGGCGAGGTCGTCTCGTCGCTCGAGTCGCACCGGCTCGTGCTCGACCGCCGAGGACGACACCGTGGCGCCCGGCACGCGACCTTGCCTAGATCACGCTCGCTGCGATCCTGGACGCGATCCGCCACGAGGTTCCGGATCCAGCGCAGGCCCGACCCAGCGACCCGTGGCACGCCGCCGACGAGGCAGCGCGGCTCGCGGACGAGGCGCTGCGCGCGAGCCTGGAGGGCCGCACGCTGCGCGAGTCTCTTGCGGCCCGGCGGCTGACCGGGCAGCGGGCTCAGTCGCCGGCGATCGTCATCTGCTCGACGAGGATCGAGCCCGTGCGCACGCCGCCGCGCACGTCCACGTCCGAGCCCACGTCGACGATCGCCCGGTACATGTCCTTCAGGTTGCCGGCCACGGTCACCTCGTGCACCGGATACGTGATCTTGCCGTCCTCGACCCAGAACCCGGCCGCGCCCCGCGAGTAATCGCCGGTCACGCCGTTCACGCCCTGCCCCATCAGCTCGGTCACGAGCAATCCGCGCCCCATCAGCGCGAGCATGCCGTCGAAATCGCGGCCGCGCCCGGCCACGATCAGGTTGTGCGTGCCGCCGGCATTGCCCGTCGTGCGCAGGCCGAGCTTGCGCGCGGAATACGTGCTCGAGCACGTAGCCGAGCACGCACGCCGCCCGCGACCAGCTCGCGGTCGCTGGTCGCCACGCCTTCGTGGTCGAACGGGGCGCTCGCCAGCGCCTTCGGCAGGTGCGGACGCTCCGAAAGCGCGAACCAGTCGGGAAACACCTGCTGGCCCGCCGAGTCGAGCAGGAACGACGCGCGCCGGTACTGGCTGCCGCCGCGGATCGCGCCGACGTAGTGCCCGATCAGGCCGCGCGCAACGTCCGGGCTGAACAGCACCGGCACCTTCATCGTGCTGAGCTTCCTGGCGCCGAGGCGCCGCACCGCGCGTTCGCCGCTGCGCCGCCCGATGCTCTTCACGTCCTCGAGCTCGCGCCAGTCGCGTGCGGTCGAGTACCAGTAGTCCCGCTCCATCGCATCGCCTTCGGAGCCGAGCACGGCACAGCTGACGCTGTGCACCGTGCCCGGGTACGCCGCGAGAAAGCCCAGCGAATTGCCGTAGGCGCGCATGCCGCGATGGCTGCTGACGCCCGCTCCCTCGGAGTTCGTGATGCGGGCATCCACGTCCATCGCCGCCGCCTCGCACTCCAGTGCGAGCTCGCACGCACGCTCCGGCGTCACGTCCCAGGGATGCGACAGCGCGAGGTCGGGAACGTGTGTCGCGAGCGTGTCCGGGTCCGCGAGGCCGGCGCAGGGGTCGTCCGCCGTGAAGCGCGCGATGCTGCACGCCTTGCCGACGGTCTCGCGCAGCGCGGCAGCACTCAGGTCGGCGGTGCTGGCGGATCCCTTGCGCGTACCGAAGTACACGGTGACGCCCATGCCGCGGTCGCGCTGGTATTCGACGGTCTCGACCTCGCCGAGGCGCACCGACACGGACAGGCCCACGTCCATGCTCACCGCGGCCTCGGCCTGCGATGCGCCGAGGGCCTTCGCTTCCTGCAGCGCGACCTCGACCAGTGCGAGCAGGTCGGCCCCGTCCGCTTCGGGCGTCAGCGATCGTTCGGTGGACATGTCGTCGCCTGGAGGATGGAGTCGTCCATTCTAGCAGCGGTCGGGACCGCGCCCGCGCGTGCTAGCATCGCGCGCGGAGGCCAGATGAGCGACCGCCCCGACGAATTCGACGAGTCCGACGAGCTGCCGAGCAAGAGCGAGCTCAAGCGCCAGAGCCGCGACCTGCAGGATCTCGGCTGGGCGCTGGTCGAGCTGCCGGAAGCGGAGCTCGACGTCGATCCCGCTGCCGGACGACGTCCGCGAAGCGGTGGACGTGGGACGGCGCATCACCAGCGGCGGCGCCAAGGCCCGCCACAAGCTGTACATCGGCAAGCTGCTGCGGCACGTCGACGTGGAGCCGATCCGCGCGGCGCTCGATCGACGCGGCGAGATCGACCGGCAACGGGTCCTGCGCGAGAAATCGATCGAGCAGTGGCGCGACCGGCTGCTCGCGGACGAAGCCGCCGCCTGGACCGAACTCGCGACGCTGGTCGACCCGACCGCCCTGCAACCCCTGCGGTCGCTCGTGCGCCAGGCCCGAGCGGAACACGCGGCGTCCCGTCCGCCAGCCGCCGCGCGGCAGCTGTTCCGGCGCCTGCGCGAGGCCCTCGCCGGCACCGGCGTGAGGCCCGGCGCGGGCCGGGTGCTACAATGCCGCGGTGAAACCGCTGGTCGGCATCATCATGGGGTCGACCTCCGACTGGGAGACCCTGAAATCCGCGGCCGAGACCCTGACCCGGCTCGGCGTCCCGCACGAGACGCGCGTCGTCTCGGCGCACCGCACGCCTGACCTGCTGTTCGAGTACGCCGCCTCGGCACGCGGCCGCGGCCTCGAGGTGCTGATCGCAGGCGCAGGTGGCGCCGCGCACCTGCCCGGCATGACGGCCGCCAAGACGTCGCTGCCGGTGCTCGGCGTGCCGGTGCAGTCGAAGACGCTGAACGGCATCGACTCGCTGCTGTCGATCGCGCAGATGCCGGCCGGCATCCCGGTCGGCACGCTGGCAATCGGTGCAGCGGGCGCGACCAATGCCGCGTTGCTGGCCGCCGCGATCCTCGGCAACTCGCACCCGGCCATTCGCGAGGCGCTCGAGGCGTTTCGCGCCGAGCAGACCCGCAAGGTGCTCGCGCAACCCGACCCCAGCCAGCCGCCCAGCTCATGAGGATCGGCATCATCGGTGCGGGCCAGCTCGGGCAGATGCTGGCGCTGGCGGGCTATCCGTTCGCACTCCGCTTCCTGTTCCTCGACGCCAGCGCCGATGCGCCGGGCGCTCAGGTGGGCCCGATCATCACCGGGGCGTTCGACGATCCCGCGAGCCTCGAGCGGCTGGCCGCGCGACACCGACGTCGTCACGTATGAATTCGAGAACGTGCCGGTGTCCGCGCTGCAGGCTGTCGCGAAGACGCGCCCCTGCAATCCTCCGGTCGAGGCACTGCGCGTGTCGCAGGATCGCCTGCTCGAAAAGGAACTGTTCGGGCGCCTCGGCATTCCGACGCCTCCGTTCCGTGCGGTGGACAGCCTTGCGGACCTGCGTGCGGCCGTTGCCGCGATCGGCCTGCCGGCCGTGCTGAAGACACGTCGGCTCGGATATGACGGGCGCGGCCAGCGCTACCTGCGCAAGCCGCGCGGACGTCGACGCGGCCTGGGAAGCGATCGGCGGCGTGCCGCTGATCCTCGAGGGCTTCGTGGACTTCGACCGCGAGGTGTCGATCATCGGCGCGCGCAGCACGCGCGGCGAGACGCGCTGCTACCCGCTCTGCGGCAACACGCACCGCGAGGGCATCCTGCGCGTCACGCTGGCCCCGGCGACGAACGCGCGGCTGCAGAAGGCCGCCGAGCGTCACCTGCGTCGCGTGATGGATCATTTCGGCTACGCGGGCGTGCTGACGATCGAGTTCTTCGTGCAGCGCGGGCGGCTGGTCGCGAACGAGATGGCGCCGCGCGTGCACAACTCCGGCCACTGGACCATCGAGGGCGCGGTGACCTCGCAGTTCGAGAATCACCTGCGCGCGATCCTCGGGATGCCGCTCGGCGACACGAAGCCGGTCGGGCATGCAGCGATGGTCAACTTCATCGGCACGATGCCGGAGCGCGACCGCGTGCTCGCGCTGCCCGGCGTCCACCACCACGACTACGGCAAGTCGCCGCGGGCCGGGCGCAAGCTCGGGCACGCGACGATCGTCGCCAGGACGGCCGCCGAGCGGGACCGGACGCTGCGCCGCCTGCTGCGACTGGTGCCGCGCTGAGGGGCCGCCGGGCACGAGGAGCTGTGACGGACAGCCCGAATCGGCGTGTCCGTTCTTTTATAGTAGGGTCTGGAGCACTCGATGTATCTCGACCACTTCCAGCTCAACGAACTGCCGTTCCGGCTCAGCCCGGACCCGGCGTTCATGTACCTGAGCCAGATCCACTCCCGCGCCAAGGCGTACATGGAGTCGACGATCTGGTTCACCGACGGCTTCGTCGTGATCACCGGCGAGATCGGGTCCGGCAAGACGACGCTGATCGAGACCTTCCTGAAGGAAATCGAGCAGGACGTCGTCGTCGCGCAGATCAACCAGACGCAGGTCTCGCCGATCGAGTTCCTGCAGACCGCGCTCGCCCAGTTCGGCTTCAGCCCGTTCAAGATGCGCAAGGCCGAGCTGCTCGCGACGCTGAACCAGTTCCTGATCGAGCAGTACGCGAACGGCCGCAAGGTGCTGCTGATCGTCGACGAGGCGCAGAACCTCAGCAACAAGGTGCTCGAGGAGGTGCGGCTGCTCTCCGGCGTCGAGACGACCAAGGAGAAGGTGCTGCGCATCATCCTCGCGGGCCAGCCGGAGCTGAACGAGAAGCTCGACTCGCCCGAGCTCGTGCAGCTCAAGCAGCGCGTGCGGCTGCGCTTCCACCTCACGGCGCTCAGCGAGCCCGACACGATCGCGTACGTGCGCCACCGGCTGCGCGTCGCCGGCGCGGGCGACCGGGAGCTGTTCGAGCCGGAGACGTTCCCGGTGATCTTCCGCTACACCGGCGGCATCCCGCGGCTGGTGAACACGCTGTGCGACACCGCGCTGCTCGCGGCGTTCGCGCAGGACCGCAGCACGGTGTCCACCGAGGACATGCAGGCGGCCGTGAACGAGCTGCAGTGGGTCGAGTACGCGGCACGCACGCACTCGCACCTGCAGGGACTTTCCGACGACACGGCGCCGCAGGAGCAGCCGCCGGTCGGCCGCCTGGTGCTGTCGATGAAGGGCGCGCAGGTGAGCGAGTCGTATCTCGTGCCCGGCCGCGTCGTGATCGGCCGCACGTCGGACAACGACCTGCAGATCGAGAGCAAGTACGTGAGCCGTCACCATGCCCAGGTGCTGACGACCGTCGACGGCAGCTCGATCGAGGACCTGAACAGCACGAACGGCATGTTCGTGCGCGGCAAGCGCGTGCGGCGCCACCGGCTCGAGGACGGCGACGTCGTCAAGATCGGCATGCACGAGCTCGACATACTTCCGCGCGGAACCACCGGTCACGCGCGACCGTGATGCTGAAGGACGACGATGCGGACGAGGACGAAGACGAGGACGCGGAAGTCGAGGACGAGCGCAGCGCCTGAGGCTTCACTCGTCGAGCGAGCGCGTGTCGTACTCCGACTGGCTGGCGCGGTAGTCACGCCGGCGCATCCACAGCACCAGCCCGAGCGTGAGGCCCAGGCCACCGGCCAGCATCAGCAGGCCGTGCGGCGCCTGCTCGACGAAGAACGCGGACACGAGTGCCGCCGCGCCCGCCACCATCAGGACGTACGGCATGGCCTCGTACAGCGGCCGCGGGATCCACATCTCAGGCAGTCCGCCGACCGTCAGGCCGTCGATGCGCAGCGTCGGCTGGCCGACGCCCACCGGCACGTTCTGCCCTTCCTTGCCGCAGGTGCCGACGCCGTCGTCGAGCTTCAGGTCGTTGCCCACCATCGAGACGCGCGTCAGCACGTCGGGGCCGTTGCCGATCAGCGTGGCGCCCTTGACCGGCGCGCCGAGCCGGCCGTTCTCGATCAGGTAGGCCTCGCTGGCCGAGAACACGAACTTGCCGGAGGTGATGTCCACCTGCCCGCCGCCGAAGTTCCGGCAGTAGATGCCCTTCTCGACCGACGCGATGATCTCCTCGGGGGCGTGCGGGCCGGGCAGCATGTAGGTGTTGGTCATGCGCGGCAGCGTCAGGTGCGCGAAGGACTCGCGCCGGCCGTTGCCGGTGGGCGCCACGCCCATCAGCCGCGCATTCAGCTTGTCCTGCAGGTAGCCCTTCAGCACGCCGTCCTCGATCAGCGTCGTGCAGCCGGTGGGCGTGCCCTCGTCGTCGATGTTCAGCGAGCCGCGGCGCGCGGCGAGCGTGCCGTCGTCGACGACGGTGACGCCCGGCGCGGCGACGCGCTCGCCGATGCGGCCGGTGAACGCCGAGGTGCCCTTGCGGTTGAAGTCGCCCTCGAGGCCGTGGCCGATCGCCTCGTGCAGCAGTACGCCGGGCCAGCCCGGCCCGAGCACCACCGTCATCGTCCCGGCCGGCGCGGGCACGGCGTCGAGGTTCACCAGCGCGCCGCGCACGGCCTCGCGCACCAGTTCGCGCCAGCGATCGCCTGCAAGGAACTCGGTGTAGGCGAAGCGCCCGCCACCGCCGGCGTAGCCCTGCTCGCGACGGCCGTCCTGCTCGACGATCACCGAGACGTTGAGACGCACCAGCGGGCGCACGTCGGCCGCGAGCGTGCCGTCGCTCGCGAGCACCAGGATCGTGTCGTGCGACGCGCTCAGGCTCGCCATCACCTGCTTGATGCGCGGATCCAGCGCGCGTGCCTCGCGGTCGATCGTCTCGAGCAGGCGCACCTTGGCGCCGTCGTCCAGCGTCTCGACCGGATCGATCGGCAGGTAGAGCCGGTGACCGCCCTGCGCGCGCCAGGCCTGCAGCGAGCCGCCGGGCCCGAGCGGGCGATCGCGCGCGCGGCGTGCGCGGCCTCGAGCAGCGCCGGCAGCACGATTTCGTCCGAATACGCGAAGCCGGTCTTCTCGCCGGCCAGCGCGCGCACGCCGACGCCCTGCTCGATGCTGTGCGCGCCGTCCTTGACGATGCCGTCCTCGAGCGCCCACGACTCCTCGCGGATCAGCTGGAAGTACAGGTCGGCGTAATCCACCGCGTGGCCCATCACGTCGCCGAGGATGCGCGCGATGCTGTCCTCGTCGAGGCCCGCAGGCCCGAGGAGCGCGGTGCGCGCCATTGCGAGCGGATCGCGTGCGGTGCCCGTCGCGATCGGCAGCGACTGCGGCGCGAACAGCGCCGGCGGAATCGAGGGTCTCGGGGTGTTCACGGCATCAGTCGCCTGTGTTCGACGGAGGGGAAATTCTGCCTGACCTCGCGCTGCCGAACGAGGTCGATGTCGCCGGTGACGACGCCGGTGCCGCGCGGCAGCCGCGCGAGCACACGGCCCCAGCAGTCCACGATCATCGAGTCGCCGTAGGTCTCGCGGCCGTTCTCGTGGAAGCCGGACTGGGCCGGAGCCACGACGTGACAGAGGTTCTCGATGGCGCGCGCGCGCAGCAGCGTCTCCCAGTGCGCACGCGCCCGTCGGCACGGTGAAGGCGGACGGCAGGCAGAACCACTCGGCGCCCATCGCCAGCAGCCGCCGGAACAGCTCCGGGAACCGCACGTCGTAGCACACCGCCAGGCCGAGCCGGCCGGCCGGCGTATCGACGCAGACGGGAGCCGCGCCCGGCCGCACGGAGGCGGATTCCCGGTAGCTCTCGTCCCTGCCCGGGACCGCGACGTCGAACAGGTGGATCTTGTCGTAGCGCGCGACCTGCCTGCCGCCGGCGTCGTAGACGAGCGAGGCCGCGGCAACGCGCGCCTCGCCGGGCACGCTGCAGCGGGATCGTCCCGGCGACGATCCAGAGATCGAGCTCGCGCGCCTGCTGCGCGAGGAACGCCTGGATCGGCCCGCCGCCCTCGTCCTCGGCGATCGCGAGCTTGTCCGCCTCGGCCATGCCCATGAACGCGAAATTCTCCGGCAGCGCCGCCACGAGCGCGCCGCGCCCGCGCGCCTCGGCGAGCAGGCGACCGGCCTGCGCGAGGTTGCGGTCCCGGTCCGCCGCCGAAGTCATCTGCGACGGCTGCGACGATCGTCATCGCGCCGATCGCCTGACGCGGGGGTCACATCAGCACCACGTCGTACTGGTCGAGCATGTACAGCGACTCGGTCTGCAGCCGGATCGGCTTGCCCAGCTGTACTTCGAGCTCGCCCAGCGCCGCGGATTCCTCGTCCAGCAGCCGCTCGATCACGTCCTGGTGCGCGAGCACCAGCAGCTGCTGCAGGTCGAACTGCGCCGCCTGCCGCAGCACCTCGCGGAAGATCTCGTAGCACACCGTCTCCGGCGTCTTCACGAAGCCGCGGCCCTCGCACGCCGGGCACGGCATGCACAGCTGGTGCTCCAGGCTCTCGCGCGTGCGCTTGCGCGTCATCTCGACGAGCCCGAGCGGCGACACCGCCGAGATGTGCGTCTTCGCGTGGTCCTTCGCCAGCGCCTTCTCGAGCGCCTGCATCACCTGGCGGCGGTGCTCCTCCTCCTCCATGTCGATGAAGTCGATGATGATGATGCCGCCGAGGTTGCGCAGCCGCAGCTGCCGCGCGATCGCCACCGCCGCCTCGAGGTTGGTGCGGAAGATCGTCTCCTCGAGGTTGCGGTGGCCGACGTAGCGCGCCGGTGTTCACGTCGATGGTGGTCATCGCCTCGGTCTGGTCGATGATGAGGTAGCCGCCGGACTTCAGCGCCACCTTGCGCTCGAGCGAGCGCTGGATCTCCTCCTCGACGCCGTGCAGGTCGAAGATCGGCCGGGTGCCGGTGTAGCGCTCGACTCGTGCGCCCAGCGCCGGCATGAACGTCGCTGCGAACTCGCGCATGCTCTCGCACGTGCGCTCGTCGTCGACCAGCACGCGGTCGACGCCCTCGCCGACCAGGTCGCGCAGCAGGCGCAGCGGCAGCGGCAGGTCCTCGTGCACCAGCGCGCCCTGCGCGGCGGTGCGCGCCTTCTCGGTGAGCACTTCCCACAGCCTCGCTGAGGAACAGCATGTCGGCCGCGAGCGCCTCCGCGGCGCGCCCTCGGCGGCGGTGCGCACGATGTAGCCGCCCGTGGCTCCCGGCGGGCTGGCCGACTGCACGGCTTCGCGCAGCCGCTGGCGCTCCGCCTCGGTCTCGATGCGCGCCGACACGCCGACGCCGTGGCCGAACGGCATGTAGACGAGGTAGCGCGACGGGATCGTGATGAACGTCGTCAGCCGCGCGCCCTTGGTGCCGAGCGGATCCTTCAGCACCTGCACCAGGATCTCGGCGCCCTCGCCCACCAGCTCGCGGATGCTGTCGGTGCGCGGCGCGTCGCCCGCGCCTTCGGCGTCCGCGGGCTGGACGATGTCGGACACGTGCAGGAACGCCGTGCGCTCGAGGCCGATGTCGATGAACGCCGCCTGCATGCCGGGCAGCACGCGCGACACGCGGCCCTTGTAGAGGTTGCCGACGAGGCCGCGCCGGCTCGCGCGCTCGACGAACAGCTCCTGCAGCACGCCGTTCTCGAGCAGCGCCGCGCGCGTCTCGCGCGGGCTGACGTTGACGACCATCTCGGTGCTCATGCGGCGGCTCCGTCGGCCACGAGGCCGGGCACGCCTTCCAGCAGTTCCGAGGTCTCGTACAGCGGCAGGCCCATGACGCCGGAATAGCTGCCGGACAGGTGGCTGATGAAGACGGCCGCGCGGCCCTGCACCGCATAGCCGCCGGCCTTGTCGGCCGGCTCGCCGGTGCCCCAGTACCACTCGATCTCGGCCGGCGTGATCGAGCGCATCGTGACGCTGCTGGTACTCACGCGCGCGGCGGCCCCGCCGGCGTGGATCACGGCGACCGCGGTGTGCACCTGGTGCGTACGCCCCGAGAGCCGCGACAGCATCGCGACGGCCTCGTCGCGATCGGCGGGCTTGCCGAAGATCTCGCCCTCGAGCGCAACGGTGGTGTCGGCCGCCAGCACCGGCGCGCGATCCGCCGGCGTGCAGGCGACTCCAGCAGGCGCGGGCCTTTTCCTCGGCGAGCCGCAGCACGTACTCGGCCGGCGCCTCGCCGGGGCGCGCCGTCTCGTCGACTTCGACCGGCCGGACCTCGTGGGCGATGCCGACCTGGCGCAGCAGTTCGCTGCGTCGGGGGGACGCGGAGGCCAGCAGGATGAACGGCCGCGTCATTCTGGCTTCACCCGTAGGTGACCGTCGCCTCGATGCGGCGCTCCGCCACCAGCGAGTTGCTGATCAGGCAGACGTGCTCGGCACGCTCGACGGCCTTCAGCGCCTTGTCGTCATCCGTGCCCTCGGGCACGCACCAGCGCGGCTCTCACCAGGATGTGCGTGAAGTGGGTCTTGCCTTCGATCCGGTTCAGCGTGCCCTGCACCTCGCACTGCAGCGACGTCCAGGGCAGCTTCTTGGCGCGCGCCACGCCGCGGAAACTCAGGATCAGGCAGTCCGCCACGGCGGCGCACAGCAGCGTCTCGGGGGACCAGCGGTCTCCGGGGCCGTCGAACTCGGCGGGCGGCGCGGTCGCGAGTGCCGGCAAGCCGGCGAGGCGACCGCGACGTCGCCCTCGCCGGTGCCGGACGCCTGGACTGTGTACTGGTGCGGATATGGGTGCATGGGTGCCTCCTGCAGGCCGGGGTCAGTCGAGCATTCAAACCCGCCGCGCCGGTGCTGTCCACCACGCAGTCCGCGCAATCAGGCCCGGTGGTAGGGAAGCCCTTTCAGGACGCTCACGGCCCGGTACAGGGCCTCCGCCACGACCACCCGGGCGAGGCCGTGGGGCAGGGTCAGGGCCGACAGGGACCACCGCAGCCGCGCCCTGGCGTCCACCTCCGGCGCAAGGCCGTCCGGCCCGCCGATGCAGAACGCGATGCGGCTGTCCGTCGCGGGACCGGTCCTCGAGCCAGCGGGCCAGTTGTTCGGTGGAGAGCGCCCGGCCTCCGACCTGCAGTGCGACGAGGCAGGCGCGATCGCCGGCCGCCGCGAGCATCCGCTATCCCTCGGTGGCGATCGCCCTGGCCGGGTCGCTGCGGCCGCGCTGGCCGAGCGGAATCTCGACGATTTCGAGCCGGTAGTCGCCGCGCAGCCGCCCGGCGTAGTCGGCGAATCCGGCGTCCACCCACGACGGCATGCGGGTGCCGGCCGCGATCACTCGCATCAGCATCGACGTCTCCGTCCGGCTCAGGCCGCCGCGCTGCCGCCCTCCCAGAGCTTCTCGAGCGCGTAGAACTGCCGGACGCGCGGCAGCATCACGTGCAGCACGACGTCCTGCAGGTCGAGCAGCACCCACTCCCCGTCGCGCTCGCCTTCCATGCCATAGGGCCGGAAGCCCGCCTCCTTGCAGCGCTGCACGACGCGATCGGCGATCGACTTCACGTGCCGGTCCGACGTGCCGCTCGCCACCACCATCGTGTCGGTGATGTCGGTGATGCCGCGCACGTCGAGCGCCTTGACGTCCACCGCCTTCATGTCCGACAGAGCGTCGAGCACCACGTCCCGCAGCGTGGGCTTGGCCTTGGGTCGCGCCGCTTTCGCGGCGGCAGCGCCCGCTGCCCGGCCAGCCGTCTTCGCGGCTGTCTTCGCGACCGTCTTCGCAGTCGTCTTGCGCGCTGCGCGCTGCGCCGGTCGCGGCGTGGTGCCCTCGGTGCCCGTCTTGCGTCGTGGAGTCTTGCGCTTTGCCGTCATGCTCACCTCGTGGTCTGGCGTGTGTAACAACCCGTGTCGCGGATGATGTCGCGCACCGCGTCCGGCACCAGGTACCGGGGATCGCGGCCGGACAGGATGATGTTGCGCAGGTCGGTGGACGAGATCTCGAGCTGCGTGACCGGGTGCACGTAGATGCGCCCGGCGAGCGATTCGTGCAGGTCCTGCACCTGGTCGGTGCCCCGCTGCTGCAGCAGTTCGCCGAGCGCGCCGGACGTCGGTGCGCGCCAGCCCGGGCGATGCGCGACGGCGACGTGCGCCAGCTGCAGGATCTCGCGCCACTGGTGCCACTTCGGCAGCCCGAGGAACGCATCCATGCCGACGACCAGCACCAGCGGGCGCTGCGGCTGCTCGGACCGCAGTTCCGACAGCGTCGTGACGGTGTACGACGGGCCGACGCGGCGCACCTCGCGGTCGTCCACCGCGAAGCCCGGCTGGCTCTCGATCGCCGCGCGCACCATCGCGAGCCGCAGGCCGGCCTCGGCCAGCGGCACGTCGCGGTGCGGCGGATTGCCGGCCGGCACGAACCGCAGCTCGCCGAGCGAGAGCACCTGCAGCAGCTCGAAGGCCGTGCGCAGGTGGCCGAAGTGGATCGGGTCGAACGTGCCGCCGAAGATGCCTAGCGGATTCATGCAGCGAGCCGGACGCCGGCGATCCTCGCGACGAGGCCTTCGATCTCGACCCACGCGTCACCGCGCAGGCTGCCCTTCGCCACGCGATCCGCGCGCGCGACTGCCTTGATCAGCGCGTCGATCTGCCGCCGATCGAAGCGCGGCACCGCGGCCCGGAGCGGCCCCTGCCGCGAGCGACCAGACCTGCTCGGCGCGGAACGCATCCTCGAGCGAGCGCTCGTGCGCGACGCGGAACGAGACGCGCGAGAGAGCGCGCAGGTCCTGCAGCAGCGCCCACAGGATCAGCGGCGGCTCCTGCCCCTCGGCGCGCAGGCCCGCGAGGATGCGCAGCGCGCGCTCGGCCTGGCCCGGCGAACGCCGCGGCGGACAGCTCGAACACGTCGTAGCGCGCGCTGTCGGCGACCAGCGCAGCCGCCTCCTCGACGCCGAGCGTGGCGCCCGGGCATCAGCAGCGCGATGCGCTCGACCTCCTGCTGCGCCGCAAGCAGGTTGCCCTCGACGCGATCCGCCAGCAGCTGCGCCGCGGCGGGCTCGATCGTCACCTTCTCGCGCGCCAGCCGCTCGCGAATCCAGGCAGGCAACGCGCCCCGCTCGACCGGCTGCGCGACCACCAGCACGCCGTGCTCCTCGAACGCCTTGACCCAGTTCGTGCCCTGGGACTTGCGCTCGAGCTCGCCGTTGACGAGCAGGATCGTGTCGGCGGGCGGCTGCGCGGCGAGGCCCGCCAGCGCGCGCTGTGCTTCCTGGTCGGGATTGGACGTGAACTTGAGCTCGATCAGGCGCCGCGACGCGAACAGCGAGAGATTCGCCGCATCGCGCAGCAACTCGTCCCAGTCGAAGCCGCGCTCGATGAAATGCACCTCGCGGTCGGCGTAACCCGCCGCGCGCGCCGCGTGGCGCACGGCCGATTGCCGCTTCCGCGATCAGCAGGGGCTCGATGCCGGTGATCAGGTAGGCGCTGCGCAGGCCGCGCGCGAGGCCCGCCGGCAGGGCGTCCGGGGTCGTCCTCACTGCGCCGTGAGTCTCATGCGCGCCGCGGCTCGGCGGTGCCGCCTGGGTGTTGACTCTGCATTCACGGCCGATTATGCCGCCTTGACCCCGGCGGTGCCACCGGCTAGCGTTCAGCCCCCTTTTGCCGGCTCACCTGGGACCCGGACATGGCCGTCCCGGCGATCGAACTCCACGACCTGGCCTTCGGCTGGAGCGCCGGCGAACCGCTGCTCTCCATCGCGCATTTCTCGGTCGCACGAGGCGAGCGGGTGCTGCTGCACGGGCCGAGCGGCTAGCGGCAAGAGCACGCTGCTCGGGCTGGTCGGAGGCGTGATCCGGCCGTCGCGGGGCACGATCCGCCTGCTCGGCGAGGACCTGACGACGATGTCTGCGCCGCAGCGGGACGCCTTCCGTGCCGAGCACCTGGGATTCATCTTCCAGCTGTTCAACCTCGTCCCGTACCTGTCGGTGCTCGACAACGTGCTGCTGCCGCTGCGCTTCTCGCGCCCGCGACGTGAGCGCGTCCCGGATCCGCGCGCGGAGGCGCTTCGCCTGCTCGACGCGCTCGGGCTCCAGGACCGCAGGCTGCTGCAGCGTCGTGTAACGGAGCTCAGCGTCGGCCAGCAGCAGCGGGTCGCCGCGGCGCGGGCGATGCTCGGACGCGCCGAGATACTCGTCGCGGACGAGCCCACGTCCGCGCTCGACGCCGATGCGCGCGAAGCCTTCCTCGCAGCTGCTGATGCGGGAGTGCGCAGCTGCCGGCTCGAGCGTGCTGTTCGTCAGCCACGACCGCTCGCTCGGAACCTGTTTCGATCGCAGCGTGTCGCTGCAGGACCTCAGCTGACCTGCCGCCGGGCCGGGAGCCGTCGTGACCGCGCTGCCGGGACTGGCGCTCCGCAGCCTGTGGAACCGTCGCGGCACGGCTGCGCTGACGGTGTTCGCGATCGCCGTGAGCGTGGCGTTGCTGCTCGGCGTGCAGATGCTCCGGGACTCGGCGAAGCAGAGCTTCGCGGGCACGATCTCGGGCACCGACCTGGTCGTCGGCGCCGCGGGGCGGGCCGGTCAACCTGCTGCTCTACTCCGTGTTCCACATCGGCGAGCCGACCGCGAACGTGTCGTGGGCGTCGTACCGGCTGGTGGCGCAGCACCGCGACGTCGCGTGGACCGTGCCGCTGTCGCTCGGCGACTCGCACCGGGGATTTCGCGTGGTCGGCACGGACCGCGCGTACTTCGATCACTACCGGTACGCAGGCCGGCAGCCGCTGCGCTTCGCGCGGGGCGCGCCGTTCGCTGCAGCGGACGAGACGGTGCTCGGCGCGGAGGTCGCGAAGTCGCTCGGCTACCGGATCGGGGACCGCATCGTGCTGTCGCACGGGCTCGGCGCCGGGAGCTTCGTGCAGCACGACGCGGTGCCGCTGCGCGTCGCCGGCATTCTCGCGCCGACCGGCACGCCGGTGGATCGCACCGTGCACGTCGGACTGGACACGCTCGACGCGGTCCACGGGACTGCTAGCTGGACGCGGGCGAGCACGCAGCGATCACGGCGTTCCTGGTCGGCATGAAGAGCCGCGACACGGTCCTCGTGATGCAGCGCGCGCTGAACGAATATCGCGGCGAGGCCTTGCAGGCAGTGATTCCCGGCGTCGCGCTGGCGGACCTGTGGAGAGTCGTCGGCGTGGCCGATCGCGCGCTGCTCGCGGTCGCGGCCTGCGTGGCGCTGGCCGGGCCTGCTGGGCATGCTGGCCGCGATCCTCACGAGCCTGAACGAGCGCCGCCGCGAGATGGCGATCCTGCGCTCGGTGGGCGCAGGGCCGCGTCACATCTTCGGCCTGCTGGTGCTGGAGGCCGGGTTGCTCGCGGTCGCGGGCGTGGCGTTCGGCGTCGTGCTGTCGTACGCGTTGCAGCTGCTCGCGCGCCCGTGGATCGCGAGCCGCTATGGGATCACGCTGGCGGTCGGGCCGCTCACGTGGGTCGAGGTCGCGATCCTGGCCGCCGTGGTCCTGTCCGCGCTGCTGCTGAGCGCCTATCCCGCATGGCGCGCGTATCGCGTTGCGCTGGCGGACGGGCTGAGCGTGAGGTTATAGGTGAGACGCACGGCGACAGTCGTCGCGACGTGGCTCTCGGCCGCGCTGCTGCTCCAGGCCACGACGGCGTCAGGCCAGTCGCCGCCGCTGGCGCCGGGCACGCCGCTGCCACGTGCCGTCGAAGCACCGAAGTCCGCTCCTGCGACGCTGCAGCTCGAATGGAAAGACCTGCTGCCGCCGGAGGCAGGTGGCCAGGCGTCGCTGTCCGCCCCGGTGCCGCTGCACGACTACCTGCTCGGCGAGGACTCGCCCGCCGCGCTGCAGCCGACCGACGCGCGCGTCAACGCGAAACTCGACGGACGCATCGTCCGGCTGCCGGGCTTCATCGTGCCGCTCGAGATCGACGCCGAGGGCCGCGTCACCGAGATGTTCCTGGTGCCGTTCTTCGGCGCCTGCATCCACGTTCCGCCGCCGGCACCGAACCAGATCGTGTACGTGATACTCGCGGCACCGCTGGAACTCGGCTCCATGACGGACGCCTACTGGGTCACCGGGCGGCTGAAGGCGTCGAACCGCAAGACTCGGCTTGGGTCCTCGGCGTACGAGATCTCGGACGCCCGGACGGAGAACTACCAGTTCTGACCCGCTAGAATCCCCGCATGAAGAAATCCACCGCATCCCGCCGCACGCTCTACCCCGCCATCGAGCCCAACCGCAGCGGATGGCTGCGCGTCTCGCCGGTCCACGAGATCTACTGGGAGGAATCGCGGCAACCCGAAAGGCAAGCCCGCGGTGTTCGTGCATGGCGGTCCCGGCGCCGGCGCGGACCCGCGGTCGCGGCGGTTCTTCGACCCGAAGCGCTACCGCATCGTGGTGTTCGACCAGCGCGGCTGCGGCCGCAGTCGCCCGCACGCGAGCCTCGAGGACAACACCACCTGGCATCTCGTCTCCGACATGGAGCAACTGCGCAGGCACCTCGGCATCGAGCGCTGGCTGGTGTTCGGCGGGTCGTGGGGCTCGACGCTCGCGCTCGCCTATGCGCAGAAGCACCCGAAGCGCGTCAGCGAGCTCGTGCTGCGCGGCATCTTCATGCTGCGCAAGTGGGAGATCGACTGGTTCTACCAGGACGGCGCGAGCGCGCTGTTTCCCGATCGCTGGGAGCATTACGTAGCGGCAATACCGCCGCGCGAGCGCGGCGACCTGGTGGGCGCGTTCTACCGGCGCCTCACGAGCCCGAACCGCGCGACGCGCGTGCGCGCGGCCCGTGCGTGGTCGATCTGGGAGGCCGCGACGAGCCACCTGCAGACCGACGAGGCGAACATCGACAAGTGGGGCGAGGAGAAATTCGCGGTCGCGGTGGCGCGCATCGAGTGCCACTACTTCGTGAACAAGGGATTCATGCGCCGCGAGGACCAGCTGCTGCGCGGCGTCGCAAAGATCCGGGACATCCCGGCGGTGATCGTCCAGGGCCGCTACGACGTCGTCTGCCCGATCCGCACGGCGTGGGACCTGCACCGGCGCTGGCCCGAGGCCGACTTCCGCATCGTTCCCGACGCCGGGCACTCGGCACTCGAGCCCGGCATCACCCACGAGCTCGTGGGTGCGACGGACCGGTTCGCGAAGCTCAAAGCGACTCGAGGCGCCGCAGCACGAGGTCCGCGAGGTCGCGCGCCATCGCGTCGCGCAGGATCCGCTCCTCGCGGTCCTTCGCGAGCACGGCGGACTCGCTGAAGCTGATCGCGCGCGTGAGCTCGACCTTCTGCGGCGCGACGACCTGCTGGTCGCCCCGCTGCACCGAGTACTCGACCTCGTAGAAGATCTGGTATTCCTGCGGCGTGTTGCGGGTCGAGACCGACAGCACTCGCCGTCCGGTGCGATCCTGGAGGATGCGGACCACTGCGTCGGATTCGCCCGCGGAGACGGCCGCCGCCGCGCCCGCGGAGTCGAGCGCGCGGCGCAGCTCCACGGCGAACGGCGAGAGCTCGTCCTTCGTGGCAACGTAGACCCTGTCGAGGCCCGCGGGCAGCTTGGTCGCGCCCTGCATCCTGAAGCCGCAACCGGAGAGCGACAGCGCGAGCAGCGCAACGGACAGCGTGGCGGCGCGGATCACGTTCACACCACGACGTTGGCGAGCTTGCCAGGCACGTAGACGAACTTGCGCACCGGCTTGCCCTCCATGAACTTCTGCACGTTCGCGTCCGCGAGCGCCGCCTCGCGCACCTGCGCCTCGTCCGCGTCGGCCGGCACCGTGACCCGGCCACGCAGCTTGCCGTTCACCTGCACCACGACCTCGATGCTGTCGCGCGCGAGCGCGGCGGAATCCACCTCCGGCCAGCGCTCGTCGACGACCGCGCGCTCGTGGCCGAGCTCGCGCCACAGCGCGTGGCACGCATGCGGGACCACGGGCTGCAGCGCCAGCACCACGATCTCGAGCGCCTCCTGCATGACCGCGCGGCCCTGCGGCGTGCGGTCGTCGAAGCGCGCCAGCGAGTTCATCAGTTCCATCACGGCCGCGATCGCGGTGTTGAACGTGCGCCGCGTGCCGATGTCGTGCGAGACCTTGCGCAGGGTCTCGTGCACCTGCCTGCGCAGGTCGCGCTGCTCCGTCGTCAGCGCCTGCTTGTCGAGCGCGGTCGCCGGCCCCTGCGACACGTGCTGGTGCACGGCCTTCCACAGGCGCTTCATGAAGCGGAACGCGCCCTCGACGCCCTCGTCGGACCACTCGAGCGACTGCTCCGGCGGCGCCGCGAACATCATGAACAGCCGCGCCGTGTCGGCGCCGTACTGCTCGACCAGCGCCTGCGGGTCGACGCCGTTGCCCTTCGACTTGGACATCGTGCCGATGCCGCCCGACTCCACCGGCTGGCCATCCGCACGCAGCACCGCGCCGATGCGCGCACCCTTGTCGTCGAGCTGCACGTCGACGTCGGCCGGGTTGTAGTACACGACGCGGCCCGATGCGGGCTTCCGGAAGTAGATCTCGTTCAGCACCATGCCCTGCGTCAGCAGGTTCGTGAACGGCTCGTCGAGCTGCGTGAGGCCGAGGTCGCGCATCACGCGAGTCCAGAAGCGCGAGTACAGCAGGTGCAGGATCGCGTGCTCGATGCCGCCGATGTACTGGTCCACCGGCAGCCAGTACGCGGCGCGCTCGTCGACCATCGCATTGGCGTTGTCGGCACTCGCGTAGCGGAAGTAGTACCACGACGAGTCGACGAACGTGTCCATCGTGTCCGTCTCGCGACGCGCGGGCTGCCCGCATTTCGGGCACGTGCAGGCGAGGAACGCCTCGTTGCGGTTCAGCGGGTTGCCGCTGCCGTCCGGCACGCAGTCCTCGGGCAGCACCACGGGCAGCTGCTCGTCCGGCACCGGCACGTCGCCGCAGGTCTGGCAATGAATCAGCGGGATCGGGCAGCCCCAGTAGCGCTGCCGCGAGATGCCCCAGTCGCGCAGCCGCCAGTTGACGCGCCGCTGGCCGCGGCCGTTGGCCTCGAACGACTTCGCGATCGCATCGAACGCCTCGTCGAAATCGAGCCCGTCGAAGCGGCCCGAGTTGATCAGCCGCCCGTGCTCGACGAACGCGCCGGCGTCGATGTCGACCAGCGAGCCGTCCGCCGGCTGGATCACCTGGTGGATGCGCAGGCCGTAGCGCCGCGCGAATTCCCAGTCGCGCTGGTCGTGCGCGGGCACCGCCATCACCGCGCCGGTGCCGTAGCCCATCAGCACGAAGTTCGCGACCCAGACCGGCACCTTGTCGCCGGTGAACGGGTGGATCGCGTGGATGCCGGTCGGCATGCCGCGCTTCTCCATCGTCTCGAGCGCGGCCTCGGTGACGCCCGTGCGCTGGCACTCGGCGATGAACGCCTGCAGGTCCGGGTTGCCCTGCGCCGCGCGCGCGGCAAGCGGGTGCTCGGCCGCGACCGCCATGTAGGTGACGCCGAACAGCGTGTCGGGCCGCGTCGTATAGATGCGCAGCGGGTCGCCGCCGCCGTCGATCTCGAACTCGAGCTCGAGGCCCTCGGAGCGACCGATCCAGTTCGACTGCATCAGCCGCACGCGCTCGGGCCAGCCCGGCAGCGTGTCGAGCGCCGCGAGCAGTTCCTCCGCGTACTTCGTGATGCCGAGGTAGTACATCGGGATCTCGCGCTTCTCGACCAGCGCGCCGGTGCGCCAGCCGCGGCCGTCGATCACCTGCTCGTTCGCGAGCACGGTCTGGTCGACCGGATCCCAGTTGACGACGCCGGTCCTGCGGTAGGCGATGCCCTTCTCGAGCATGCGCAGGAACACCCACTGGTTCCAGCGATAGTAGTCGGGCCTGCAGGTCGCGACCTCGCGGGCCCAGTCGATGCCGAAGCCGAGCGAGCGCAACTGCCGCTTCATGTAGGCGATGTTGTCGTACGTCCACTTCGCGGGCGGCACGCCGTTCGCCATCGCGGCGTTCTCGGCCGGCAGTCCGAATGCGTCCCAGCCCATCGGCTGCAGCACGTTGCAGCCCTGCATGCGCATGTAGCGCGTCAACACGTCGCCGATCGTGTAATTGCGCACGTGGCCCATGTGCAGGCGACCGCTCGGGTACGGGAACATGCACAGGCAGTAGTACTTCGGCCGGGAGGAGTCCTCGCGGACCGCGAAGGTGCCGCTCTCGTCCCAGTAGCGCTGGGCCTGGGGCTCGATGGCCGTGGGGTCGTATCGTTCCTGCATGGGGTCGCCGGGAGGCTGTCTGGAACCCCCAAGGATACCCGAGGCCGCTATGCGGCGACGAACTCGAACGTGCCGTCGTCCCTCTGCTGCCGCTGCATCAGGCCCCCGGACACGAGGTAATTCAGGTGCGCGACCGTCTCGCCCATCGCCAGCACGCGGTGGAAGCCGCGCAGCGGGCGGCCGAACATCACCGAGAGCAGGTCGAATGCCGTGCGCGGCGAGCCGCAGGCCTGTTGCAGCTGCCGCAGCTGGTGCTCGTGGTGCGAACGGACGTCCGCGAGGCGCCCGTGCAGCCCCCGGAACGGCCGTCCGTGCGACGGCAGCACCACGGTTTCCTCCGCGCACTGCTCGAGCCTGGCCAGCGACGCGAAGAAATCCCGCAGCGGGTCCGCTTCGGGGCGGCTCGAAATGACGCTGACGTTGGGTGAGATCGTCGGCAGCACCTGGTCGCCGCTCACCAGCACCGGGCCGCGCGCATCGTACAGGCACAGGTGGCCGCGGCAGTGGCCGCCGGTCTCGACGACCTGCCACGAGCGCCCGGCGGCCAGCGAGCTCGTCGCCGTCGCGCGGTGCCGTATCCAGCGACGGGACGCCGCCGAACCAGTCGCCCTGCCGGAACGAAAGGCCCCGGCCGGATGCCGTCTCCTGCGGCACGCCGTGGGAGCCCATGAACGAGCGCATGCGGGCCTCGATCGCCTCCGGCTCGGCCTCGAGGAAGGCGCTCACCGAACCGTGCGAGTCCGCGGACATCAGGACCGCCGCACCGTGCCGCTGCTGGAGCCACGGCGACAACCCCATGTGGTCAGGGTGGTCGTGCGTCACGAAGATCCGGCGCAGCGGCTTGCGGCCGAGCACGTCCCGCTCCAGCGCGTGCCACGCATCGCGGCACGTATCGAGCGCCATGCCGGTGTCGACCAGCGTCCAGGAGTCGCCGTCGTCCATCAGCCAGACGTTGATGTGCGTCGGCTCCATCGGCAGCGGGATGCGCAGCCACAGCAGGCCCGCGGCGACCTGCCGCGCCTCGCCGGGCAACGGCGCCTCGATCGGCAGGTACTCGAGCTCACGCCGCGACGACGGGAATTTTTCGCCCGTGTGCGTGATCCCGCCGTGCTCGTTGCTCATCGCCGTCACCTGCGTTTGTTCGTGCGCTCGCGAATCCCGCGGCGAAGCCGAGGTACAGCAGCGCGAGGACCGGCCAGTTGCCGAACCGGACGTACGGCGTGAGGCCGATCCGCGGCACCACGGTGCCGGTCAGCACGCCCGGCTTGAACTGCGGCAGTTCCCCGAGCAGCGCACCATCGTACGCGATCAGCGCGGTCACGCCGTCGTTGGTCGCGCGCAGCATGGGCCGGCCGGTCTCCAGCGAGCGCATCCGGCTGATGTCGAGGTGCTGGTGCGGCGCCGACGAGTCGCCGAACCAGGCGTCGTTCGTGACGTTCACCAGCAGCGTCGAGCGGCGCACGGTGTCGATCTGCTCGACGCCGTAGGCGTCCTCGTAGCAGATCGTTGGCGCCAGCGTCTCGCCGCCCGCTGCGAGCGGCGGCGGGCTCTCGGGCCCGCGACTCGAAATCCGAGTACGGCAGGTTCATCAGCCGCATCCACTCGCGCACCATCGCAGGCACCGGGAAGAACTCGCCGAACGGCACGAGCCGGCGCTTGTAGTACCACTGCTCGGCGGGCGAGTAGGCGACGATCGCGTTGTAGAACGAGCCGGTGCCGCGGCTCGCGCCGCACGAGTCCCGTGATCAGCGACGAGCCTTGCGCCTGCGCGAGCTGCACGGACGTCAGTCGAGGTAGCCCTGCACGTCTCTGCGCGAGCGCAGGGATCGCCGACTCCGGCCAGACCACGATGTCGGCGCCGAGGTGCGGCAGCGTGAGGTCCCGAGGTACAGCTGCATCGTCTGCTCGCGCTGTCCCGGCCGCCACTTCATCGACTGCGGCACCGCGCCCTGCACGAGCGCCACCGGACAGCGTCGCGCCGGTGGGCTCGGTCCACTCCACTCGCGCGAGCACGCAGCGCCGCCGACCCAGAGCAACGCGACAGCGACTGCGACCGCGATCAGCCGCGTCGCGCGGCTGCCGACACCAGCGCGACCAGCGCGCCCGGCCGCACGGCCACCGCGAAGACTGACTGCGTAGACGCCGCCGACGGGGCGTAGCCGCCGCAGCGACGTGTCGAGCTGGCTGTAGCCGAGCGCGAGCCACGGGAAACCCGCTCAGGAACCAGCCGCGCACCCACTCCGTGAGCACCCAGCCCGCGGGCAGCATCACCAGCCAGCGCAGCGCCCGCGCGGCCGGGCCCAACGAGCGATTCACGGCCTAGCCGAGCAGCGCCGTGTAGCGCCCATGATCGCCACCAGGCCGAGCATCAGGAACAGCGCGATCCACACCGGCGCCTGCCCGATCAGGTGCACGCTGTGGTAGATCCAGTACGTGCCGGCGAGGAACGTGCCGCCGTGAACAGGAAGCCGCGCCACGCCGCCGCGCGCGGCGGCGCGCCGTGCCAGAGCAGGAACAGCACGGCCGGGCACAGGAACGCGAGCGGACTACGCTCGAGCGGCGCGAAGGCGCAGCGCGAGCAGCAGGCCGCGGCGGGCGAGCAGCGACCGGAGCCAGTGTCCCCAGCGCGCGATCAGGCATCGCAGGCCTTCCGGCGGCTTGCAGCTCGAGGTCGCGCGGGCGTCGTCACCCGCAGCGTCTCGATGCGGCGGCGGTCGGCGCGCACGACCTTGAGCTCGAGGCCGCCGATCTCGACCGCCTCGCCGCGGCGCGGCATCCGGCCGAGCTCGTGCAGCACGAGCCCGCCGATCGTGTCGAACTCCTCGTCGGAAAAGCGCGTGCCGAAGGCTCGTTGAATTCGTCGATCCGCGTCAGCGCCGGCACCGTGAACTTGCGCTCGCCTTCCTTGCGGATGTCGTCGCCCTCGTCGACGTCGTACTCGTCGTCGATGTCGCCGACGATCTGCTCGATCACGTCCTCGATCGTGACCAGGCCCGCGACGCCGCCGTACTCGTCGACGACGATCGCCATGTGGTTGCGGCTGACGCGGAACTCCTTCAGCAGCACGTTGAGGCGCTTGGTCTCCGGCATGAACACCGCCGGCCGCAGGCACTCGCGGATGTCGAAGTGCGCCCTCGCCGCCCTGCGCGAAGTAGCGCAGCAGGTCCTTGGCGAGCAGGATGCCCGCGACCTCGTCGCGGTCGTCGCCGACCACGGGGAAGCGCGAGTGGCCGGACTCGATGACGACCGGCAGGATCTGCTCCGGCGGGTCGTCGCGCTGCACCACGACCATCTGCGAGCGCGGCACCATGATGTCGCGCACCTGGATCTCGGAGACCTCCAGCACGCCCTCGAGCATCGCGAGCACGTCGGCGTCGATCAGGCCGCGCTCGCGCGCGTCGCGCAGCACCTCGGCCAGCTGCTCGCGGTCCTGCGGCTCGCCGGCCAGCGACTCGACGAGTGCGCCGCAGCCAGCTGCCGGGCGGCCGGGTTCGTTCTTCGCTCATGGCTCGGTTCGGAGTCACGCGGAGGTAGGGATTCTGATACCCGAATCGGCGCAGGATCCCCACTTCGAGCGCGCTCCATGCGCGCGGGCGTCGCGGGGTCGCTCGTGGTCGTAGCCGAGCAGGTGCAGCATGCCGTGCACGACCATGTGCGCCCAGTGCGCCGGCCGCGGCTTGCGCTGCTCGCCGCGCCTCGCTGGCGACCACCGGCGGCGCAGATCACGAGGTCGCCGAGCGCCCCGCCGAGCTCGCGTTCGCGCGAGCCGACGCCGGGAACGACAGCACGTTGGTCGGCTTGTCCTTGCCGCGATACTCGCGGTTCAGCCGGCGGCTCTCCGCGGCCCGACGATGCGAACGCAGGCGTGCCGGCGCCATTGCGGCTGCCGCGCGCTTGCGCGCAGGCAGCGCCTCGATGGCCGAAGCGTGGGCAGCGACGCGCCCAGCGCCGGAGCGCCGCCTGCGGTCGGCACCCACGGCCGCACGCGCGGCGAACTGCACCGCGATCGCGAAATCGCGGCGCCGGCGCGGCGCTCACGCCTCGGGCTCCGGCGTCGCCGGACTCGCGCTCGTAGGCCTGCACGATGCGCTGCACCAGCGGATGGCGCACGACGTCGCGGGCGTTGAAGAACGTGAACGCCACGCCCTCGACGCCGCGCAGCACCTCGATCGCGTGGCGCAGGCCCGAGCGCTGCTGCCGCGGCAGGTCGGTCTGCGTGACGTCGCCGGTCACGACCGCCTTCGAGCCGAAGCCGATGCGCGTCAGGAACATCTTCATCTGCTCGACCGTCGTGTTCTGCGCCTCGTCGAGGATGATGAACGAATCGTTCAGCGAGCGGCCGCGCATGAACGCGAGCGGCGCCACCTCGATGACCTGGCGCTCGATGATGCGGGCGACGCGGTCGAAGCCCATCATCTCGTACAGCGCGTCGTACATCGGGCGCAGGTAGGGATCGACCTTCTGCGCGAGGTCGCCGGGCAGGAAGCCGAGCCGCTCGCCGGCCTCGACCGCGGGGCGCACCAGCACGATGCGGCGCACGCGCCGGCCTGCAGGGCCTCGACCGCGCAGGCGACGGCGAGATAGGTCTTGCCGGTGCCGGCCGGCCCGATGCCGAACGTGAGGTCGTTGACGCGGATGTTGTCGAGGTACAGCGCGCTGGTTCGCGCCGCGCCCGCGGATGCCGCCGCGCTGCGTCTGCACGACCACGTCGCCGGCACGGCGCCGCGCAGCTCGCGCCGGCCGCCGGGAAGCCGAACTCCTGCACGCAGAGGTGCACGCGCTCGGGCGACTTCGCCTCGGCCGCCGAGAGCTCGAACATGCGCCTCAGCACGGTCTCCGCGTTCTGCGCGGAGCCGGGCGCACCGAAGACCTGCAGCTGGTGGCCGCGCCGCCGCACCTCGACGCCGAGCCGCTCCTCGACCTGGCGCAGGTTCTGCTCCATCGGGCCGGCGAAGTTCGCGAGCCGCGCGTTGTCCGCGCGCCTCGAGCGACGAGCTCGCGCATCTCGACCTGTGCGTTCAAGCGATGCTCCGCTCGGCCACGACGAGCGCGCCCGCGCAGCGAATTCGGCATGGCCTCGGTGATCACGACGTCGACGAACCGGTCGATCAGCGTCGCCGGGCCCGGCGAAGTTCACCCAGCGGTTGTTCTCGGTGCGACCGGCGAGCTGCCGCGCGTCCCGCCGCGACGGGCGCTCCACCAGCACGCGCTGCACGGTGCCCACCATGCGCGCGGCTGATCGCGAGCGACTGCGCGTCGAGCAGCTGCTGCAGGCGCGCGAGGCGCTGCTGCTTCATCGTCGTACGGCACGTCGTCCGGCAGCGAGGCGGCCGGCGTGCCCGGGCGGCGGCTGTAGATGAAGCTGAAGCACTGGTCGAAGCCGACGTCGCGCGACCAGCTCCATCGTGGCCTCGAAGTCGCGCTCGGTCTCGCCGGGAAAGCCGACGATGAAGTCGGACGACAGGCTGATGCCCGGGCCGCGCCTCGCGCAGCCGGCGGATCTTCTGCTTGTACTCGAGCGCCGTGTAGCCGCGCTTCATCAGCGCGAGGATGCGGTCCGAGCCGCTCTGCACCGGCAGGTGCAGGTAGTTCGCGAGCTTCGGCACGTCGCGATAGGCCTCGATCAGGCTGTCGCGGAACTCGACCGGATGCGAGGTGGTGAAGCGGATGCGCTCGATGCCGGCACCTCGGCGACGTAGTAGATCAGCGCCGCGAGATCGGCGTGCCCGCCGCCCGGCAGCTCGCCGCGGTAGGCGTTGACGTTCTGGCCGAGCAGCGTGATCTCGCGGACGCCCTGGCGCGCGAGGCCGCGCACCTCGTCCATCACCTGCGGCAACGGACGGCTGACTTCCTCGCCGCGCGTGTAGGGCACGACGCAGAACGTGCAGTACTTGCTGCAGCCTTCCATGATGGAGACGAACGCCGTGGCCCCGGAGGCGCGCGGCTCGGGCAGGCGGTCGAACTTCTCGATCTCCGGGAAGCTCACGTCGACGACCGACCGGCCGTGCGCGCTGCAGCTCCGCGATCATGTCCGGCAGGCGGTGCAGGGTCTGCGGGCCGAACACCAGGTCGACGAACGGCGCGCGCGCCGTGATGCCCTCGCCTTCCTGGCTCGCGACGCAGCCGCCGACGCCGATGATCACGTCCGGCCGCTGCTGCTTCAGCATGCGCCACTGGCCGAGCAGCGAGAACACCTTCTCCTGCGCCTTCTCGCGCACCGAGCAGGTGTTGACCAGCAGCAGGTCCGCCTCGGCCGGCTCGTCCGTGGGCTCGTAGCCGCCGGACTCACGCAGCACGTCCGCCATCCGGGCGGAGTCGTACTCGTTCATCTGGCAGCCGAAGGTCTTGATGTGCAGCGCGGCATGGCCCGGCCCGGGATCCGCGTCAGAACGGGATGTCGTCGTCGAAATTCGTCGCGGGCCGCCGGCCGCTGGCGCCGCCGGCCGCTCGCCGCCGCCGGCGGCGCGCTGGCTCGCGACGCGCGACTCGGTGCCGGCACCGCCGCCAGCCGCGCGGCCGCCGAGCATCTGCATCTCGTTCGGCGACGATCTCGGTCGTGTAGCGGTCCTTGCCTTCCTTGTCCTGCCACTTGCGGGTGCGCAGGCGGCCCTCGATGTAGACCTGCGAGCCCTTGCGCAGGTACTCGGCGGCGATCTCGGCGAGGCGGTCGAACAGCGACGACGTTGTGCCACTCGGTCTGCTCCTGCTGCTCGCCGGTCTGCTTGTCCTTCCAGCTCTCGGACGGTGGCGATGCGGAAGTTGGTGACGGCCTTGCCGCTCGGCATGTAGCGCGTCTCGGGGTCCTTGCCGAGATTGCCGACCAGGATGACCTTGTTGATGCCGCGTGCCATGGGGTTGCCCTGCGTTGAAAGGACTGGAATTTGTAGGCCCCCGGACGCGGCCGGGCGAAACCGAGAATCAGGCGTGTTCGTGCGAGATTTGCGGCCGCTGCCGCCCGCGGGCAGGCGCTGCACCGACCCACCACGCGGCGACCACGGCACCGCGCCAGAACACCCCGGACAGGCCGAACGCGGCCGAGCAGCGCGCCGCCACCGCCCCGCCGAGGAATGCGCCGAGGAACTGGAGGTGGCGAACACGCCCAGCGCCGCCCGCGGTCGGTGCCGGGCGCCGCCTGGGTCAGCCGCGCCGGCAGCCGCGCCTCGAGGTAGTTGAAGGCCGCGAAGAACAGCGTCAGCGCAGCCACCACCGCGTTGAAGTGGCGTGGTCGAAGCCCGAGCAGCAGCCTGGGCGCAGGCCGCCAGCACGATCGCGAGCACGCAGAACCAGTCCGGGTCCGGCCGACTCGCTCCGCCGGCGAGTATCAGCGGGACCGTTCCCGCCATCGACGCCACGAACACGCCCGAGGTACACCTTCCAGTGCGCTGCCGGTCGGCGATGCCGAGGTCACGTCGCCAGCACGTGCGGCACGCCGACAGAAGGTCGCCGACCATGACGAAGTGCAGCACGAACACGCCGGCGTACAACGGCCGCGAGCTCGCGGGTCAGCACCAGGGTTCCAGCAGGCGGTCGCTGCGGCGCGGCCGTCGGCGCCGCCGGTGGCGCGGCTCGTCCGGCACGGCGAGCCAAGAGCAGCAGCGAGACCACGGCAAGCCTCGCCATGCATCCACGAACAGTCCCGACACGCCGATCGCCGCCTCCAGCGGCCGGCGCCGAGCACCAGCGAGACGACGAACGACAGCCCGATGCTGATGCCGATCGAGCGCCATGGCCCGCGTGCGCACCTCGGCGCGCGTCAGGTCGGCGAGCAGCGCCGTCACCGGGCCGACACCGCCCCCGAGCCCTGCACCAGCCGGGCCACGATCAGGCCCCAGCGAGTCGTCGCGAAGCGCGCCGACCAGCGAGCCCGCCATGTACAGCACGAGCCCGCCGGCGATGACTCGCTTGCGGCCGTACCGGTCCGACCACGCCCGAACGGGATCTGCAGGCAGCGCCTGGGTGAGGCCGTAGGCGCCCATCGCGAGGCCGAGCAGTGAAGGGCGTTGGTCAGGCAGCCCGCGCGCGTAGAGCGCCAGCACGGGCAGCAGCAGGAACAGGCCGAGCATGCGCGTTGCGTAGATCGCCGCGAGCGACACCGACCGACGCGGCGCTCCTCGCGGCGGGCAGCGGCGGCTTGGTCACGGACTCGGGGTTCGGATTGGCGTGCCTGCGCCGGCGGGCGCGTATATCTATCAGGCTGCCCGCCGGCGACCTGGATCCGGACACCCTGCCATGGACGTATCCGCATCCGCGGCGCGCGCACCCACAACCTGCAGGCAACCTCGACCTCGACCTGCCCCGCGACCGGCTGATCGTGATCACCGGCCTGTCGGGCTCCGGCAAGTCCTCGCTCGCGTTCGACACGATCTACGCCGAGGGCCAGCGCCGCTACGTGGAGTCGCTGTCGGCCTACGCGCGGCAGTTCCTCTCGATGATGGAGAAGCCGGACGTCGACCACATCGAGGGCCTGTCGCCCGCCATCTCGATCGAGCAGAAGTCCACGTCGCACAACCCGCGCTCGACGGTCGGCACGGTCACCGAGATCTACGACTACCTGCGCCTGCTGTACGCGCGCGCCGGCATGCCCGCGCTGCCCCGAGCACGGCCTCGACCTCGCGGCGCAGACCGTCAGCCAGATGGTCGACCAGGTGCTCGCGCTGCCGGAGGGCACGGCCGCTGCTGCTGCTCGCGCCGGTCGATGCAGGACCGCAAGGGCGAGCACGTCGCAGGTCGCTCGAGCGACCTGCGCGGCCAGGGGCTTCGTGCGCGCGCGCATCGACGGCAAGGTCGTCGAGCTCGACGCGCCGCCGGCGCTCGACCTGCGCCGCAAGCACACGATCGAAGTCGTCGTCGACCGCTTCAAGGTGCGCCCGGACGCTGCAGCCAGCGGCTGGCGGAGTCGTTCGAGACCGCGCTGGCCTGGCGAGGGCGTGGCGCGCGTCGCGTTCATGGACGAGCCCGAGCGCGAGCGCAGCTCGTGTTCTCGAACCGCTACGCCTGCACGGTCTGCGGCTACAGCGCTCGCCGAGCTCGAGCCGCGGCTGTTCTCGTTCAACAACCCGGTCGGCGCCTGCCCGCACCTGCGACGGCCTCGGCGTGCAGGCAGTTCTTCGATCCCGGCGCGCGTCGTGGCGAACCCGGCGCTGTCGCTCGCCGGCGGCGCGGTGCGCGGCTGGGACCGCCGCAACGCCTACTACTTCCAGCTGATCCAGTCGCTCGCGCAGCACTACCGCTTCGACATCGAGACGCCCGTGGACCGAGCTGCCGGCGCGGCGTCCGCGAGGTCCTGCTGTGCGGCAGCGGCGACGAGCGAGTCGAGTTCCGCTACTTCGACGCGCGCGGCGGCACCGCGAAGCGCAAGCACCGCTTCGAGGGCATCCTGCCGAACCTCGAGCGCCGCTACCGCGAGACCGAGTCCGCGACCGTGCGCGAGGAACTGGCGCAGTACCTGGGCACGCGCACCTGCCCCGACTGCGAGCGGCAGCGCGCCTGACGCCGCGCCGCGCGCCACGTGTTCGTCGGCGGCCGCAGCCTGCCGCGACGTGACGTCGCTGGCCGTCGGCCGGGCGCTGCGCCTGGTTCTTCGCGAGCTCAGGCTCGCCGGCTGGCGCGGCGAGATCGCGGCCAAGGTGGTCAAGGAGATCGCCGACCGCCTCGCGTTCCTCGTCGACGTCGGCCTCGACTACCTCACCGCTCGACCGCAGCGCCGAGACGCTCTCCGGCGGCGAGGCGCAGCGCATCCGGCTCGCCAGCCAGATCGGCTCGGGGCTGGTCGGCGTGATGTACATCCTCGACGAGCCGTCGATCGGGCTGCACCAGCGCGACAACCAGCGGCTGCTCGACACGCTGCATCCGCCTGCGCGACCTCGGCAACACGGTGATCGTCGTCGAGCACGACGAGGACGCCATCCGGCAGGCCGACCACGTCGTCGACCTCGGGCCGGGCGCCGGCGTGCACGGCGGCCGCGATCGTCGCCCAGGGCACGCCGGCGGACATCGAGGCGACGCGCCGACTCGCTCACCGGCGCAGTACCTGTCCGGCCGGCGGCGCATCGCGGTGCCCGCCGAGCGCACGCCGGCGCAACGCCGGCGCGCGCGCTCCGCGATCGTCGGCGCGAGCGGCAACAACCTGCAGCGACGTGACGCGTCGAGATTCCCGCTCGGCCTGCATCACCTGCGTCACCGGCGTGTCGGGCTCCGGCAAGTCGACGCTGGTCGATCGACACGCTGTACCGGCACGTGGCCGCGTCGCTGAACGACTCCGGCCGCCGACGGCCGCGCCCTGCGAGTCGCATCGAGGGGCTCGACCAGATCGACCGCGTGATCGACATCGACCAGAGCCCGATCGGCCGCACGCCGCGCTCCAACCCGGCGACCTACACCGGCCTGTTCGCGCCGATCCGCGAGCTGTTCGCCGAGGTGCCGGAGTCGCGCGCCCGCGGCTACGACCCGGGCCGCTTCAGCTTCAACGTGAAGGGCGGCCGCTGCGAGGCCTGCCAGGGCGACGGCGTCATCAAGGTCGAGATGCACTTCCTGCCGGACGTCTACGTGCCCTGCGACGTGTGCAAGGGCAAGCGCTACAACCGCGAGACGCTCGAGATCCGCTACAAGGGCCGCAACATCCACGAAGTGCTCGAGATGACGGTCGAGGACGCCGCCGTGTTCTTCCAGCAACGTGCCGCGCGCTGCAGTCGAAGCTGCAGACGCTGCTGGACGTCGGCCTCTCCTACGTGCGGCTCGGCCAGAACGCGACCACGCTCTCGGGCGGCGAGGCGCAGCGCGTCAAGCTCGCGCGGAGCTCGCCAAGCGCGCCACCGGCCGCACGCTCTACATCCTCGACGAGCCGACCACCGGCCTGCACTTCCACGACGTCGAGCAGCTGCTCGCGGTGCTGCACCGGCTGCGCGACGAGGGCAACACGATCGTCGTGATCGAGCACAACCTCGACGTGATCAAGACGGCCGACTGGATCATCGACCTCGGGCCCGAGGGCGGCGACGGCGGCGGCAGGCTGGTCGCCGCCGGCACGCCGGAGGACGTCGCGGCAACGGCCGCATCGCACACCGGCGAGTACCTGAAGCGCGTGCTTGCGGCCGCGGAGCGTGCACCCACGCCGGCGCGTCGACGGCCGGCAAGGCGCTAGAGGGTCAGGCCGGCGCTACCGGCGGTCGGGCAAGCGTGCGGAAGCGATGGCAGACTTCGCCGGCGCTGCGGGTCTCCGTGAACTTGCCGCCGGTCTGGCTGGCGATCACGCGCCGCCAGAAGCCGAGCGCGGGCCGGTTGTACTCGTCCTCGACCACTTCCCAGTCGCCACTGAACCGGCTGAACAGCAGCGCGGCGGCACCTGCGCCCACGCCGCGGCGACGGGCCTGGCCAACGACGAAGAATTCCGCCATGCGGTAGTCGGCGGTGCGCCGCGGGAACACGGCCGGACGCGAGACCAGCGCGAAACCGACGCGCAGTCCGTCCTGGAGGATCACGAATGGGTGGGCGGTGGAGTCGTTGAACCAGCCGGCGAGGAACTCGCCTTCGCGGACGCTCCACTCACCGAGCGCGGGGAAGATTCCCGACTTGCCGGCGGAGAGTTCGGACAGATAGTCACGGTAGACCGCTCGAATCCACTTGCGGTCGTCTTCGGAGTGGCGCGCGTCTCGTAACGTGACGGGCACTGCCCTCGAGCCAGCCTCCTGCTGGAGACAATCCGGGCCGTGCGCCCGGGGCCGGTTTGATTCCTGGAGGTCGGGCGGGCCCCGGCCGGGACCCGCCCTTCCTGTTCAGCTTGCGCTGAGCGACCGATTACTGCTTGGTCGCTTCCTGCACGGCCTGGCCCGCGTCCTGCGCGGCAGCGCCGGCGGCGGCAGCGGCGTCGCCAGCGGCGGCAGCGGCGTCGCCAGCGGCGGCGGCGGCGGTGCCAGCGGCGTCAACGGCGGCGCCAGCAGCGGCGTCGGTGGCGGCGCCAGCAGCGGCGGCGGCGTCGGCAGCGGCGGTGGCGGCGGCGTCCGTGGCAACGGCAGCGGCGTCAACGGCGGCGTCGGCAGCCTGGCCAGCCTGGGCAGCGGCTTCCTGGGTGGCTTCCTTGACTTCTTCCTTCTTGGCGCAGCCGGCGAGGGCGAGGGCGGCCAGGGCGGCGGCGAGTGCGATCTTCGAGTTCATGTGTAATACCCCGTGGTGATAGGACGAACGATGATTCAGCAACCAACCGGGAGGGCGTGGGCCCGGGCCCGGCGTTTGCGCGAAGTGAATGATAGGGTCGCCGCGCCCGCGGTGACCCGCCAGAACTGTCTCTGAATGGCGACAGCGGCCGGTCTTGGGCAAGATGTCGGCTTCACGCCAGCCCGGATCCCCGCCATGAGCACCGATCTCGACACGCTGTTCCAGTCCCATCTCGACGAACTGCGACGGCGCACCGACGCGGCCCTGGCGAAACACGGCTTCGACGGCCTGGCGATCTATTCGGGCAGCGCGGGATACGCGTTCCTCGACGACCACGCCTACCCGTTCCGGGCGAATCCGCACTTCAAGCACTGGGTCCCGCTGACCGACGTGCAGCACAGCTTCGTGTGCTACGCGCCCGGGGCGCGCACCGCAGCTGCTGTTCCACCAGCCGGCGGACTACTGGCACAAGCCGCCCACGTTGCCTGCGGATCCGTGGGTGCAGGCTTTTCGCCTCGAGGTGTTGCGCAATCCCGACGAGGCACGCGGCCTGCTCGGGCTCGCTGGACGCCGCATCGCATTCATCGGGGAGTGGCAGCCGGGATTCGCGGACTGGGGTTTCGCTGCGGTGAATCCCGCAGGCCTGCTGGATCAGCTGCACTACGACCGGGCGGTGAAGACTCCGTACGAGCTCGAGTGCATGCGACGGGCCTCGCTGATGGCGGCACGGGGTCACGTCGCCGCGCGGGACGCGTTCCGGTCCGGCGCATCGGAGTTCGAGACCCACCTCGCCTACTGCAGCGGCCGTCGGGCAGCGCGACGAGGAACTGCCGTACGGCAACATCATCGCGTTCAACGAGAACGCCGCGGTGCTGCACTACCAGCACCTGGGGCGCGAGCGCGGCGGCCCGCGCCGCTCGTTCCTGATCGACGCCGGCGCGCAGTTCCGCGGCTACGCGTCCGACATCACTCGCACCTACGCCGGGACCGACGGCGAGTTCGGCGCGCTGGTCGCAGGGATGGACGTCGTGCAGCTGAAGCTGTGCGACGCGATCCGCAGCGGGACCGACTATCGCGACGTGCACCTGCTCGCGCACCGCCTGATCGCCGGGCTGCTCGCGCGAGGCGGGGATCATCGACTGCGGCGCGGACGACGCAGTCGCGACCGGGCTGTCGAGCGTCTTCTTCCCGCACGGCATCGGCCACCTGCTGGGCCTGCAGGTGCACGACGTCTCGGGCCTCGCACGCGATGCGTCCGGGCGGGGAGATTCCACGCCCGGCGGGCCACCCGTACCTGCGCCTCACGCGCAGGCTCGAGCCCGGGTTCGTCGTGACCGTCGAGCCGGGGCTCTACTTCATCGACCTGCTGCTCGACGAGGCGCGCGCGGGGGCGAACGGCCGCAGGATTCGGTGGGACGCGGTCGAGCGGTTGCGGCCCTATGGCGGCATCCGCATCGAGGACGACGTCGTGTGCACCGCGGGCGCGCCCGAGAACCTGACGCGCGACGCGTTCGCAGCAATATAGCGTGCGCAGGGACGAATTCGGTGCCCGACATCGGGCCTGGCACCAGCCTACTACTTCTTCAGCAGGTCGCGGATCTCGGTCAGCAGCGCGACGTCTGCGGGCGGCGCGGCGGGGGCGGCCGGCGGCGGCGCCTTCAGCTTGTTGATGGCCTTGATCGCCATGAAGATCGCGGCCGCGATCACGACGAAGTCGAAGATGGTCTGCAGGAATGCGCCGTACTTCAGCAGCACCGGCTCACCCGCGGGGTTGGCGCCGAGGCTGATCGACAGGTCGGTGAAGTTCGACCCCTCCGACGACCTTGCCGAGCAGCGGCATCACGACGTCGCCGACCAGCGACGAGACGATCTTGCCGAAGGCGGTGCCGATCACGACGCCGACCGCCATGTCGACGACGTTGCCCTTCATGGCAAATTCCTTGAACTCGGTCATCAGGCTCATGTGATCACTCCGTGGCGCGGTGCGCGGCGAGGCGCGCGGGTATCGCAGGGGCCAACCGCCCACGCACCATATTTCATGTGCGACAAAAAAAGAAGCCGGGCTCGGCCCGGCTTCTCTCGTGTCGATCGACCGCCGCGCTCAGGCGGCGGCGGTCTTCTTCTTGCGCGGCGCGCGCGGCTTCTTGGCCGGCTCCTCGCTGGCAGCTTCCGCCGCCGGCGCGTCGGCCTTCTTCTTGCGCGGTGCACGCGGCTTCTTGGCAGCCTCGTCGGCCGGCTTCGCCTCGGCGGCCGGCGCAGCCTGGTCCACCAGCGCCATCAGCGCCATGTCGGCGTTGTCGCCGGCGCGCGTGGCCATGTGCAGGATGCGCGTGTAGCCGCCCGGACGCGCCTTGAAGCGCGGGCCCAGGTCGCCGAACAGCTTCTCCACGATCTCGGCGTCGCGCAGCTTGGCGAACGCGCGACGGCGATTCGCCTGGCTGTCGGTCTTGCCGAGCGTGATCAGCGGCTCGACGTAGCGGCGCAGCTCCTTGGCCTTCGGCACCGTGGTGCGGATGGTCTCGTGGCGCAGCAGCGAAGCCGCCATGTTGCGCAGCATCGCCCAGCGGTGCGGTGTGTTGCGGCTCAGTTGCCGCCCGGTCAGTCCGTGTCTCATCTTCTTCTCTCGCCTCGACCAGTGGCGGGCCCCGGCCCGCCGCTGATCACTGATCGTTGGTCAGACGTCAGACGACGTCCCGGTCCTCGTCGCGCTTCAGGCCCGCGGGCGGCCAGTTGTCGAGGCGCATGCCGAGCGTGAGCCCGTGGCTCTCGAGCACTTCCTTGATCTCGGTCAGCGACTTCTTGCCGAGGTTCGGCGTGCGCAGCAGCTCGACTTCGGTCTTCTGCACGAGGTCGCCGATGTAGTGGATGTTCTCGGCCTTCAGGCAGTTCGCGCTGCGGACCGTGAGCTCGAGCTCGTCGACCGGGCGCAGCAGCAGCGGGTCGAAGTGGTGCTCGCTCGGCTTCGCCTTGTCCTCGTCCTGGCCCTGCAGGTCGACGAACACCGACAGCTGGTCCTTCAGGATCGAGCCGGCGCGGCGGATCGCCTCCTCCGGGTCGATCGTGCCGTTGGTCTCGATGTCGATGATCAGCTTGTCGAGGTCGGTGCGCTGCTCGACGCGCGCGGCCTCGACGTTGTACGTGACCTTGCGGATCGGGCTGAACGACGCGTCGAGCAGCAGGCGGCCGATCGGGCGGCTCGCCTCCTCGAACGCGAGGCGCTGGCCCGCCGGGCGGTAGCCGCGGCCGCGCTCGACCTTCAGCGTCATCACCAGCTCGCCGGCCTTGGTCAGGTTCGCGATCACGAGCTCGGGGTTCAGGATCTCGACGTCGTGGTCGCCCTGGATGTCGCCGGCGCGGATCGGGCCCGGGCCCTTCTTCGAGATCCGGAGCTCGGACTCCTCGCGCGCGTTCAGGCGCAGCGCGACCTGCTTCAGGTTCAGCAGGATCTCGACCACGTCCTCCTGCACGCCCTCGATGCTGGTGTACTCGTGGAGCACGCCCTCGATCTCGGCCTCGGTGATCGCGCTGCCCGGCATCGACGACAGCAGCACGCGGCGCAGCGCGTTGCCGAGCGTGTGGCCGAAGCCGCGCTCGAACGGCTCGATGACCACGCGGGCGTGGCGCGGGGCCGTCGGCGTCACCTTGACGACGCGCGGGCGGAGGAACTCGCCAATGGCTGAGTGCATGGTGGTCACCCTGCGTGATTACTTGGAGTACAACTCGACGACGAGGCTCTCGTTGATGTCCGGCAGGATGTCGCCACGCTCGGGCAGCGACTTCAGGACACCCGAGAACTTCTTCTCGTCGACTTCGACCCAGTCGGGGAATCCGACCTGGGCGCGGATCTGCAGCGCCTGCTGCACGCGGGCCTGCTTCTGCGCCTTCTCGCGCAGCGCGACCACTTCGCCGCCCTTGCACTGGAACGACGGGATGCTCACGACCTCGCCGTTCACCGTCACCGAGCGATGGCTCACGAGCTGGCGCGCTTCGTTGCGCGTGGTCGCGAAGCCCATGCGGTAGACGACGTTGTCGAGGCGGCCCTCGAGCAGCTGCAGCAGCGTCTCGCCCGTGGCACCCGGACGGCCGGCGGCCTTCTGGTAGTAGCCGCGGAACTGGCGCTCGAGCACGCCGTACATGCGGCGCAGCTTCTGCTTCTCGCGCAGCTGCAGGCCGTAGCCCGACACGCGCGCGCGGCGCTCGCCCTTGATGCCGCCCGGCGGCACTTCGAGCTTGCACTTCGACTCGAGCGACTTGACGCCGCTCTTCAGGAACAGGTCGGTGCCCTCGCGGCGCGAGAGCTTGCACTTCGGTCCAAGATACCTGGCCATTGCGATCTTCCTTAGCTGCGCGCGGTCAGACGCGGCGCTTCTTGGGCGGACGGCACCCGTTGTGCGGGATCGGCGTCACGTCCTCGATGCTGGTTACCTTCAGGCCAGCGGCGTTCAGCGCGCGCACGGCCGACTCGCGGCCCGGGCCCGGGCCGCGCACACGCACCTCGACGGTCCGCACGCCATATTCCTGCGCCGCGGTACCGGCCTTCTCGGCCGCCACCTGCGCCGCGAACGGCGTGCTCTTGCGCGAGCCACGGAAGCCGCAGCCACCCGCGGTCGCCCAGGACAGCGTGTTGCCCTGGCGGTCGGTGATGGTCACGACCGTGTTGTTGAACGACGCATGCACGTGGGCAATACCGTCGGTCACCATGCGCTTGACCTTCTTGCGCGGCTTGTTGCCGCCGGTCTGCTTCTTGTCGTCTGACATGAGGTATCAGGTCTCGTTTAAGAGGTCGCGGCCGATCAGGCCTTGCCCGGAGGAGCGTTCAACTTGACTGCCGCCTTGCGCGGGCCCTTGCGCGTGCGCGCGTTGGTGCGCGTGCGCTGGCCCCGCATCGGCAGGCCCTTGCGGTGACGGATGCCGCGGTAGCAACCGAGGTCCATCAGCCGCTTGATGTTCATCGAGACTTCGCGGCGCAGGTCGCCCTCGACCGGCAGGCGCGCGATCGCCGAGCGCAGCGCGGCAACCTCGGGCTCGGTCAGGTCCTTGACCTTCGTGTCGGGCTTGACGCCCGCAGCCTCGCACGCCGCGCGCGCCTGCGTGCGGCCGATGCCGTAGATCGACGTGAGGCCGATGCACACGTGCTTGTTCATCGGGATGTTGATGCCGGCGATACGGGCCATTGAGGCTCACTCCGGGGCGCGAAAAGCCCGAAATAATAACTTAAAAACCTTGCTCACTCAACGCGGAAAGGCAATCAGCCCTGCCGCTGCTTGTGGCGCTTGTCGCTGCAGATGACGTAAACGACGCCGCGGCGGCGTACCACCTTGCAGTTCTTGCAGATCCGCTTAACAGAGGGTCGAACTTTCATTGGTCAGTCTCCGACGGGGGCGGCCGCTCAACGCAGCTGCCCGGCGCGGCCGTAGCCGCGCAGGTTGGCCTTCTTCATCAACCCCTCGTACTGGTGCGACATCAGGTGCGCCTGCAGCTGGGCCATGAAGTCCATGATCACCACCACGATGATCATGAGAGAGGTGCCGCCGAAGTAGAACGGCACGCGGAACCGGGAAATCAGGATCTCGGGCAGCAGGCACACCAGCGTGACGTACAGCGCACCCCAGACGGTGAGGCGCGTCAGCACCTTGTCGATGTACTCGGCGGTCTGCTGGCCCGGACGGATCCCGGGGATGAACGCGCCGGACTTCTTCAGGTTTTCCGCCGTCTCGCGCGAGTTGAACACCAGCGCGGTGTAGAAGAAGCAGAAGAAGATGATCAGCGCCGAATACAGGATCATGTGCACCGGCTGGCCGATGCCGAGGCTCGCCGCGACGTTCTGCAGCCAGCCGAACCGGTCGGACGTGCCGAACCAGCTCGCGATCGTCGCCGGGAACAGCAGCAGGCTCGAGGCGAAGATCGGCGGGATCACGCCCGACATGTTGAGCTTGAACGGCAGGTGCGTCGTCGTGCCGGCGAACATGCGGCGGCCCTGCTGGCGCTTCGCGTAGTTGACCGGGATGCGGCGCTGGGCGCGCTCGACGAACACCACGAACGCGGTCACCGCGACGACCATCATCACGATGATCAGCGCGAGCGCCGGGTTGATCTCGCCGTTGCGGACCAGCTCGAGCGTGCCGCCGATGGCCGCAGGCAGGCCCGCGACGATGCCCGCGAGGATGATCATCGAGATGCCGTTGCCGAGGCCGCGCTCCGTGATCTGCTCGCCGAGCCACATCAGGAACATCGTGCCCGCGACCAGCGTGATCGTCGCCAGGAACACGAACTGCGGGCCCGGGTTGATCACCACGCCCTGGTTCTGGAACGCGACCGCGGCGCCGGCGCCCTGGAACGCGGCCAGCCCGACCGTGCCCCAGCGGGTGTACTGGGTGAGCTTGCGGCGGCCGGCCTCGCCTTCCTTGCGCAACGCCTGCAGCTGCGGCACGACCACGGCCATCATCTGCACGATGATCGAGGCGGAGATGTACGGCATCACGCCGAGCGCGAAGATCGACAGTCGCTGCAGCGCGCCGCCCGAGAACATGTTGAACATGCTCAGGATCGTGCCCTGCTGGTCCTGGAAGAAGCGCGCGAGCGCCTCCGGGTCGATGCCCGGCACCGGGACGAACGTGCCGATCCGGTAGACGATCAGGCCACCGATCAGGAAGAGGAACCTCCTCCGGAGCTCGGTGAGCCGGGTCGCCTCGCCGAAGGCGGCTACGGGGCTCGTTGAAAGCGGGTTGGCCACTCGGTTTCCTCTTCAGGCGCGCCCGTTCAGGCCGCCTCGACCGTGCCGCCGGCGGCTTCGATCGCCGCGCGCGCGCCCTTGGTGACGCCGACGCCCTTCACCGTCACGGCCTTCTTGATCTCGCCGGACAGCATCACGCGGGCCCGCGCGGCCGTGGCCGGCACGACGCCCGCCTTCTTCAGCGCGTCGAGGTCGACGATGCCGCCCTCGACGAGCGCGAGCTCGTTCAGGCGCACCTCGGCCACCAGCGGCGAGATCTTCGAGCGGAAGCCGACCTTCGGCAGCCGGCGCTGCAGCGGCATCTGGCCGCCTTCGAAGCCGACCTTGTGGTAGCCACCCTTGCGGGCGCGCTGGCCCTTGACGCCGCGGCCGCAGGTCTTGCCCTGGCCGGCGGACGCGCCGCGACCGACGCGCAGGCGCGGCTTCTTCGAGCCCGCTCCGGGCGAAATGCTGTTCAGCTTCATGATGTCCTCAGACCTCTTCCACGCGGAACAGGTGCCGCGAGGCGGTGATCATGCCGCGGTGCTCCGGCGTATCCGCCACGACCACGGACTGGTTCATGCGGCGCAGGCCCAGGCCGCGCGCAGTGGCGCGGTGCCGGTGCAGCTGGCCGTAGACGCTCTTCACGAGCGTCACGCGGACGCTCTTCGCCGATGTCTTCTGCTTGACCATGGTCATCAACTCGCGATTTCGGCGATGCTCTTGCCGCGCTTCGCGGCGATCCGCTCGGGCGACGGCGCCAGCGTGAGCGCGTTCATCGTCGCGCGCACCACGTTGATCGGGTTGCGCGAGCCGTAGCTCTTCGCGAGCACGTTGCGCACGCCCGCGCACTCGAACACCGCGCGCATGCTGCCGCCCGCGATCACGCCGGTACCCTCGGCGGCGGGCTGCATGTACACCTTCGAGGTGCCGTGCTTGCCCGTCACCGCGAAGTGCAGCGTCGCGTTGCGGAGGCTGACGTTCACGAGGTTCTTGCGTGCCTGCTGCATCGCCTTCTGGATCGCGACCGGCACTTCGCGCGCCTTGCCGTACCCGAAGCCGACGCGGCCGTTGCCGTCGCCCACGACGGTGAGCGCGGTGAAACCGAACTGGCGGCCGCCCTTGACGACCTTCGCGACGCGATTGACGGCCACGAGCTTCTCGATGAACTCGTCGGCGGCCGCGGCTTTATCAACTCTCGCCATTGCTGCTCCTGCGAATCAGTACGGTGACGGGCTCAGAACTCGAGCCCGTGCTCGCGCGCGGACTCCGCGAGCGCCTTGATGCGCCCGTGGTAACGGAAACCCGACCGGTCGAATGCGACGCGGGTGATGCCCTTGGCCTTCGCCCGCTCGGCGATCGCCTTGCCCACTGCCTTGGCGGCATCGACGTTGCCGGTGCCCTTCAGGCCCTTGGCGACGTCGTCCTGCAGCGTGGACGCGACCGCGACGACGTGCGACTCAGGGTCGAACACCTGCGCGTAGATGTGCCGGGGAGTCCTGTGCACCGTGAGGCGCATGACCTTCAGCTCCCGGATCTTGGCGCGGCCACGGCGGGCGCGCCTCTGGCGGCTAACTTTCTTTTCCATGCGGCACCCTTACTTCTTCTTCGTTTCCTTGAGCTCGATGCGCTCACCGGAATAACGAACGCCCTTGCCCTTGTAGGGCTCCGGGGCACGGAACGCGCGGATCTCGGCGGCCACCTGGCCGACCTGCTGCCGGTCCATGCCCTTCACGAGGATTTCCGTCTGCGTCGGCGTCTCGATCGTGATGCCTTCCGGCGCCACGTAGACGACCGGGTGCGAGAAGCCGAGCGTCAGGTTGAGGTTCTTGCCCTGCGCCGCCGCGCGGTAGCCGACGCCGACCAGCTCGAGCTTCTTCTCGTAGCCCTTCGACACGCCCAGCGCGCAGTTCGCCAGGTGCGCGCGGAGCGAGCCCGCGTGCATCAGCGCCTCGCGGCTCGGCTCGGCGACCGCAACCTGCACCGTCTGGCCTTCCTGGACCAGCGACAGGCCGCGACGCAGCGGCAGCTTGAGCGCGCCCTTGGCGCCCTTCACGGTGACGGTCTCGCCGTCCACGGTCGCGGTCACGCCCTGGGGCAGTGCGACCGGCTTTCTTGCTACTCGTGACATGGTGTCTTACCTGTTTCCGGCACCGTGATCAGGACACGATGCAGAGAACTTCGCCGCCGTGACCGCCGGCCCGCGCCTCGCGGTCCGTCATCACGCCACGCGAGGTGGAGATGATCGCCACGCCCATGCCGCCAAGGATGCGCGGCAGGTCGTCCTTGCCCTTGTAGACGCGCAGTCCCGGGCGACTGACGCGCTCGAGGCGGTCGATGACCGGGCGGCCCTGGTAGTACTTCAGGCGCACCGTCAGCGTGGGCTTGGCGCCGTCGTCGACGACGGCGAAATCATCGATGTAGCCTTCTTCCTTCAGCACCTTGGCCAGCGCGAGCTTGATGCGCGAGGCCGGCATGCCGACCTCCGGCTTGCCCGAGCGCTGCCCGTTGCGGATGCGGGTGAGGAAGTCCGCGATGGGATCCGTCATGCTCATGTCATGCTCCGTTACGCGGCCTTACCAGCTGGCCTTGCGCAGGCCCGGGACGTCGCCGCGCATCGTGGCCTCGCGCAGCTTCTGGCGGCCGAGGCCGAACTTTCGATAGACGCCACGGGACCGGCCCGTGATCGCGCAGCGATTGCGCATCCGCGAGGCCGACCCGTCGCGCGGCAGCGACTGCAGCTTGCGCGTCGCCTCCTCGCGCTCCGCGTCCGTGGACTTCGGGCTGCGGATCGTTTCCTTCAGCTTGGCGCGCTTCGCCGCCTGCTGCTTCACGAGCTTGGCGCGGCGCGTCTCGCGCTCGATCATGCTGGTCTTCGCCATTTGCCTGCCCTTACTTGCGGAACGGGAAGTTGAAGGACTCGAGCAGCGCCCGCCCTTCACGGTCGTCCCGCGCCGTCGTGGTGATCGTGATGTCCATGCCGCGGATCGCGTCGATCTTGTCGTATGCGATCTCGGGGAAGATGATCTGTTCCTTGACGCCGAAGCTGTAGTTGCCCTGGCCGTCGAACGAGCGGGCCGACACGCCGCGGAAGTCGCGGATGCGCGGCATCGCCACGTTGATCAGGCGGTCCAGGAACTCGTACATGCGCGCGCCGCGCAGCGTCACCTTCGCGCCCACCGGGATGCCGGCGCGCAGCTTGAACGACGCGATCGCCTTGCGCGACTTCGTGACGATCGGCTTCTGGCCCGTGAGCGCCGTCAGGTCGCCCACCGCGCCGTCCATCGCCTTCTTGTCGGCGACCGCCTCGCCAACGCCCATGTTGACCGTGATGCGCGTGATCTTCGGCACGCGCATCGGGTTCGTGACGCCGAGGCTCTTCATGAGCTCGGGTACGACCTTGTCCCGGTAATAAGTCTGCAGCCTAGCCATGCCAGCGAACCTCGCCCGATCAGGCGTCCACGACTTCGTCGTTGGACTTGAAGTAGCGCACGCGACGGCCGTCGGCCAGCGTGCGGATGCCCACGCGATCACCCTGCTTCGCAACCGGGTTCCAGAGCATGACGTTCGAGAGATGGAGGGAAGCCTCCTTCTCTACGACGCCGCCCTGGGTCCCGCGCTGCGGGTTGGGGCGCGTGTGGCGCTTGACCATGTTCACGTTCTCGACGAGCACGCGGTCGTTCTCGAGCACCTTGATCACGGTGCCCCGGCGGCCCTTGTCGCGGCCGGCGATCACGACTACCTCGTCGCCCTTGCGGATCTTTCTCATGCCTCGTTCCTCAGGTCTCGCTGCGGCCGGTGCTCAGAGCACTTCCGGCGCGAGCGAGATGATCTTCATGAACTGCGCCGTGCGCAGCTCGCGGGTCACCGGTCCGAAGATGCGCGTGCCGATGGGCTCGAGCTTGTTGGTCAGCAGCACGGCCGCGTTGCCGTCGAAGCGGATCAGCGAGCCGTCCGGGCGGCGCACGCCCTGGGCGGTGCGCACGACGACCGCGTCGTAGACCTCGCCCTTCTTCACCTTGCCGCGCGGGATGGCGTCCTTGACGCTCACCTTGATCACGTCGCCGACGGTGGCGTAGCGGCGCTTCGAGCCGCCGAGCACCTTGATGCACATGAGGCTCTTGGCACCGCTGTTGTCGGCGGCCTGCAGCATCGTTCGCATCTGGATCATGGTCGTTCTCCTGGTCCGGCGCTCAGACCTGGCCGGCGCGCTTCACGACGCGCACCAGGCGCCAGGCCTTGCGGCTCGACAGCCTGCGGCACTCGGCGATGTCGACGACGTCGCCCTCGCGACACTCGCCGTTCTCGTCGTGCGCGAGCAGCTTGGTGGTGCGGCGCACGTACTTGCCGTACTTCGCGTGCTTCACCAGACGCTCGACCGAAACGGCGATCGTCTTCTGCATCTTGCTGCTCACGACCGTGCCCGTCAGCGTGCGCTCTGCGCCCGCGGCGGTGGTCTCGACGGCCTGCTCGCTCATCACTTGGCACTCCTTCCGGCTGCCGTGCGGGCCAGCTCGCCCTGCACGGTCTTCACGCGCGCGATGTTGCGGCGCACCTTGCCGGCCTGGTCCGGCTTCGCCGTCTGGCCCGTCGCCGCGGCCATGCGCAGGTTGAACTGCTCACGGCGCAGCTTCAGCAGCTCCTCGCGGAGCTCGCCGGCGCTCTTCTGCCTCAGATCCTTCGTCTTCATCAGCGCACCTGCCGCTTGACGAACAACGTGTCGACCGAGAGCTTGCTCGCCGCCAGGCGGAACGCCTCGCGCGCGATCTCCTCGGTGACGCCTTCCATCTCGAAGAGCACCTTGCCGGGCTGCACGCGCGCGACGTAGTACTCGACGTTGCCCTTGCCCGAGCCCATGCGGACCTCGAGGGGCTTCTTCGTGATCGGCACGTCCGGGAACACGCGGATCCACACCTGCCCGCCACGCTTCACGTAGCGGGTCATGGCGCGGCGCGCGGCCTCGATCTCGCGCGCGGTCATGCGCGCGCGGCTCGTGGCCTTGAGCCCGTAGTCACCGAAGGCGACGGAGCTGCCGCGCTGCGCGAGGCCCCCGTTCTTGCCCTTGTGCTGCTTGCGATACTTGGTTCGCTTCGGTTGCATCATGGTGGTATCTCCTTACGCTCGAGCTGCGCGGCCTCAGGCCGGCTGCTCCTGCGCGGGCGCCACGGCCTCGGCCACCTCGACCGGCGCCGTGGGCTGGTCGAACACCTCGCCCTTGAAGATCCACACCTTGACGCCGATCACGCCATAGGTGGTGCGCGACTCGGCGAGACCGTAGTCGATGTCGGCGCGGAACGTGTGCAGCGGCACGCGGCCCTCGCGGTACACCTCGGTGCGCGCGATCTCGGAGCCGTTCAGGCGGCCGGACACGCGGACCTTCACGCCGAGCGCGCCGCTGCGCATCGTGTTCATCACGGCGCGCTTCATCGCGCGGCGGAACATCACGCGACGCTCGATCTGCTGCGCGATGCCGTCGGCGACGAGCTGCGCGTCGACCTCGGGCTTGCGGATCTCGGCGATGTTCAGGCGCACGTCGGCGAACGACATGCCCATCATCTTCGCGACCTCGCCGCGCAGGCGCTCGATGTCCTCGCCCTTCTTGCCGATCACCACGCCCGGGCGGGCCGTGTTGATCGTGATGTTGGCCTTGCGGGCCGCGCGCTCGATGTGGATGCGGCTGACCGAAGCCTCGGCGAGCTTCTTCTTCAGGAACTCGCGGACCTGCCAGTCCTGGTACAGGTAGGCAGGGAAATTGCGCGAGTTCGCGTACCACCTCGACGTCCAGTCGCGGGTGATGCCGAGGCGGATGCCGACCGGATTGACCTTCTGACCCATGGAGCCTGCTCTCCTCAGTCCTTGCGGCCGTCGCCGACGAGGATCGTGATGTGGCTGTTGCGCTTCACGATGCGGTTGCCGCGACCCTTGGCACGGGCGTGGAACCGCTTCAGCGTGGGCGCCTCGTTGACCTCGATGAGCGCGACCTTCAGCGCATCGATGTCCGCGTTGTGGTTGTTCTCGGCGTTGGCGATCGCCGACTCGAGCACCTTGAGCACGATGGCCGCGCCCTTCTTCGGCGTGAAGCGCAGCGTGGCGAGGGCCTGCCCGACGGGCTGGCCACGCACCATGTCCGCCACGAGGCGGCACTTCTGCGGCGAGATGCGCGCGTACTTGAGCTTTGCTGCGACCTGCATGGCTTACTCCGAGCTCGCCCGCTTGTCGCCCGAGTGGCCGCGGAACGTGCGGGTCGGGGCGAACTCGCCGAGCTTGTGGCCGACCATGTTCTCGGACACGAGCACCGGCACGTGCTGCTTGCCGTTGTGGACGGCGATGGTGAGGCCGACCATGTCCGGCAGGATCATGGAGCGGCGCGACCACGTCTTGATCGGACGGCGGTCGTTCTTCTCGGACGCCACCTGGACCTTCTTCGCGAGGTGCAGGTCGACGAACGGGCCTTTCTTGACTGAACGGGGCACTTGCAGCTCCTCTTCAGGATCAGTTGCGACGCCGGACGATGAGGCCCGCCGTGCGCTTGTTGGTGCGGGTCTTCTTGCCCTTGGTCTTCCAGCCCCACGGCGACACCGGGTGCGGGTTGCCCTGGCCGGACTTGCCCTCGCCGCCACCGTGCGGGTGGTCGACCGGGTTCATCACGACGCCGCGGACCGTCGGGCGGATGCCGCGATGGCGCATGGCGCCGGCCTTGCCGTAGACGATCAGGTTGTGCTCGTCGTTGCCGACTTCGCCGATCGTGGCGCGGCAGTCGACGTGCACCTTGCGCATCTCGGTCGAGCGCAGGCGGATCGTCGCGTAGAGGCCTTCGCGCGCCACGAGCTGCACCGAGGCACCGGCACTGCGGGCGAGCTGGCCGCCGCGACCGGGCTTCAGCTCCACGTTGTGCACGGTCGTGCCGAGCGGGATGTTGCGCAGCGCGAGCGTGTTGCCCGCCTTGATCGGGGCCTCGGCGCCCGAGACGATCGGGTCGCCCGCGGCCACGCCCTTCGGCGCGAGGATGTAGCGACGCTCGCCGTCGGCGTACAGCAGCAGCGCCAGGTTCGCGGTGCGGTTCGGGTCGTACTCGAGCCGCTCGACCTTGGCCGGGATGCCGTCCTTGTTGCGCAGGAAGTCGACGACGCGATAGCGCTGGCGGTGGCCGCCGCCCTTGTGGCGCGTCGTGATGCGACCCATGTTGTTGCGCGCACCGGTGCGCTTCTGCGGCGCCGTGAGCGCATGCACCGGCTCGCCCTTGTGCAGGTGCGAGCGGTCCGGCTTCAGGACGAAGCGCCTCGCCGGCGACGTCGGTTTGGTCTTGATGAGAGCCATCTTGGTTTCCGTCAGGTTGCCCGCCGCGTCACTTCTCGACGCCGGCGAAATCGATGGTCTGGCCTTCGGCAAGGCTCACGTAGGCCTTCTTGAAGTCCGAGCGGCGGCCGGGACGCCCGCCGAAGCGCTTGGCCTTGCCGGCGACGTTCACGACGCGCACGGCATCGACCTTGACCTCGAACATCAGCTCGACCGCCGCCTTGATCTCGGGCTTGGTCGAGTCGCGACGCACGCGGAACACGATCTGGTTGGCCTTCTCGGCCACGGTCGCGCTCTTCTCGGACACGTGCGGCGCGAGCAGCACGGTCATCAGTCTTTCCTTGCTGCTCATGCCAGCTTCTCCTCGAGCATGCGCACGGCGCCGACGGTCGCGAGCACGTGCTCGTGCGACATCAGGCTCTGCGGGTCGATCGCGGCAACCGGCAGCACCGTCACGCCCATCAGGTTGCGGGACGCGAGATGCAGCTTCTCGTCGTAGGCCTCGACCAGGATCAGCGCGTTCGCGAGGCCGTACTCCTTCAGCTTCGCGGCCAGCAGGCGCGTCTTCGGCGCCTCGAGGGCCAGCGACTCGACGACCACCAGGCGGTCGAGACGGGCGAGCTCGGAGAGCATCGCGCGGATCGCGCCCTGGTACATCTTGCGGTTGACCTTCTGCGAGAAGTCGCGCGGGCGCGCGGCGAACGTGCGGCCACCGCCGACCCAGATCGGGCTGCGGATGCAGCCGGCACGGGCGCGACCGCCGCCCTTCTGGTTCCACGGCTTCTTGCCGCCGCCGCGCACTTCGGCACGGCTCTTCTGGCGCTTGGTGCCGGCACGGCCCGCGGCCATGTAGGCCACGACGACCTGGTGCACCAGGGCCTCGTTGAACTCGCGGCCGAAGGCCTTCTCGGACACCTCGAGGCTCTTGGCCCCGGCGCCGTCGACGATCTTGAGCTGGGTGGCCATCGCTTACTTCCTCGGGGCCAGCGTCTTGCGGGCGGCGCGGCGCGCAGCCTTGACGGACGGACGCACGATCACCTGGCCGCCCGGGGCGCCCGGGACGGCGCCGCGCACCAGCAGCAGGTTGCGGGCGGCATCGACCTCGACGACCTTCAGGTTCTCGATGGTGCGACGCACGTTGCCCATGTGGCCGGACATGCGCTTGCCCTGGAACACGCGGCCCGGGGTCTGGCGCTGGCCGATCGAGCCCGGCGCGCGGTGGAACACCGAGGCGCCGTGCGAGGCCGGGCCACCGGCGAAGTTGTGGCGCTTGATCGTGCCCGCGAAGCCCTTGCCGATCGGTGGTGCCGGCGACGTCCACGACCTGGCCGGCCGCGAACATGCCCACCTTGAGCTCGGCGCCCGGCGCGAGCTCCGTGCCCTCGCCGTCGGCGAGGCGGAACTCGACCAGCGATTCGCCCGGGGCGATCTTGGACTTGGCGTAGTGGCCCGTCAGCGGGCGGGTCAGCCGCGACGGCTTGCGGTCGCCGTAGGCGACCTGCACCGCACGGTACCCGTCGCTCTCGACGCCCTTCACCTGGGTGACGCGGTTCGGCAGGGCCTCGATCACCGTGACCGGGATCGATTCGCCCGCGTCCGTGAAGACGCGCGTCATGCCGGCCTTGCGGCCAATCAGACCGATCGTCATCTGTTCTTCCTCATTCACGGCCCCGACTTCGATTGGCCGGGGCTCGAAAAAACTCGCCCGCCCGTCCTTGCGGACGGATTGCGGGCAGGTGCTCGTCAAGGGGCTGAGAGGTGCGGCCACCGGGCATCGGGGCTGCGCCGCTCGAGCGGTACCGGTCAAACCGGCCAGGCCTCGGCGAGAGAGCCGCTTATTATAGCGGCCCCAATCATTCTTGCAAGCGCGATCAGTTCAGCTTGATCTGCACGTCCACGCCGGCCGGCAGCTCGAGCTTCATCAGCGCGTCCACGGTCTTGTCCGTGGGGTTCAGGATGTCCATCAGGCGCTTGTGCGTGCGCAGCTCGTACTGGTCCCGCGCGTCCTTGTCGGCGTGCGGGGAGACCAGCAGCGTGAAGCGCTCCATCTTGACCGGCAGCGGCACCGGGCCGCGGACCGTGGCGCCGGTGCGCTTGGCGGTCTCGACGATCTCGCGGGCCGAGTTGTCGATCAGGCGATGATCGAACGCCTTCAGGCGAATGCGGATGTTCTGTCTTGCCATGGCGCTCACTTGAGGATCTTGGAAACGACGCCCGCGCCGACGGTTCGGCCGCCCTCGCGGATGGCGAAGCGCAGGCCTTCTTCCATCGCGATCGGGCTGATCAGCTCGATCGTCATCTTGATGTTGTCGCCGGGCATCACCATCTCGACGCCCTCCGGCAACTCCACCGCTCCCGTCACGTCCGTCGTGCGGAAGTAAAACTGCGGACGATACCCCTTGAAGAACGGCGTGTGACGGCCGCCCTCCTCCTTCGTCAGCACGTACACCTCGCCCTCGAACTTCGTGTGCGGCGTGATCGAGCCGGGCTTCGCCAGCACCTGGCCACGCTCCACTTCCTCGCGCTTCGTGCCGCGCAGCAGCACGCCCACGTTGTCGCCCGCCTGCCCCTGGTCCAGCAGCTTGCGGAACATCTCCACGCCCGTGCAGATCGTCTTCAGCGTCGGCCGCAGGCCCACGATCTCCACTTCGTCGTTCACCTTCACGATGCCGCGCTCGATGCGACCCGTCACCACCGTGCCGCGGCCCGAGATCGAGAACACGTCCTCCACCGGCATCAGGAACGCGCCTTCCATCGCGCGCTCCGGCACCGGGATGTACCGGTCCATCTCCTCCACCAGCTTCACCACCGACGGCACGCCGATCTCGCTCTTGTCGCCCTCCAGCGCCTTCAGCGCCGAGCCCGTCACGATCGGCGTGTCGTCGCCCGGGAACTCGTACTTCGACAGCAGCTCGCGGACTTCCATCTCGACCAGCTCCAGCAGCTCCTTGTCGTCCACCATGTCCGCCTTGTTCAGGTACACCACGATGTACGGCACGCCCACCTGGCGCGCCAGCAGGATGTGCTCGCGCGTCTGCGGCATCGGGCCGTCGGCCGCCGACACCACCAGGATCGCGCCGTCCATCTGCGCCGCGCCCGTGATCATGTTCTTCACGTAGTCGGCGTGCCCCGGGCAGTCCACGTGCGCGTAGTGCCGGTTCGGCGACTGGTACTCCACGTGCGCCGTCGAGATCGTGATGCCGCGCGCCTTCTCTTCCGGCGCCTTGTCGATCTGGTCGTAGGCCATGAACGTGCCGCCGTGCGTCTCCGCCATCACCTTCGTCAGCGCCGCCGTCAGCGTCGTCTTGCCATGGTCAACGTGACCAATCGTGCCCACGTTCACGTGCGGCTTCGTACGCTCGAATTTTTCCTTAGCCACGACCCTTACCTCGAAAGCTTGTGTCTGGTGATCAGTGATTCGTGATCGGTGCGGAGACTTCAGCTCGCCTTCTTCATGACCGCTTCGGCGACGTTGTTCGGCACTTCCATGTACTTCGCGAACTCCATCGTGAACGTCGCGCGGCCCTGGCTCATCGAGCGCACGGACGTCGCGTAGCCGAACATCTCGGCCAGCGGCACCTCGGCGGTGACGACCTTGCCGGACGGGCCGTCGTCCATGCCCTGGATCTGGCCGCGGCGGCGGTTCAGGTCGCCGATCACGTCGCCCGAGTAATCCTCGGGCGTGACCACCTCGACCTTCATGATCGGCTCGAGCAGCACGGGCTTCGCCTTGCGCACGCCTTCCTTGAAGGCCATCGAGCCGGCGATCTTGAACGCCATTTCGTTCGAGTCGACGTCGTGGTACGAGCCGTCGAAGATCGTGACCTTGACGTCCACGACCGGGTAGCCCGCGATCACGCCGCCCTCGAGCGCTTCCTTGACGCCCTTGTCGACGGCCGGGATGTACTCGCGCGGCACGACGCCGCCGACGATGCCGTTGACGAACTCGTAGCCCTTGCCCTCCTCCTGCGGCTCGATCTTGAGCCACACGTGGCCGTACTGGCCGCGGCCGCCCGACTGGCGGACGAACTTGCCTTCCTGCTCGACCTTGCCGCGGATCGTCTCGCGGTAGGCGACCTGCGGCTTGCCGACGTTCGCCTCGACCTTGAACTCGCGCTTCATGCGGTCGACGATGATCTCGAGGTGCAGCTCGCCCATGCCGGAGATGATCGTCTGGCCCGACTCCTGGTCGGTGCTGACGCGGAACGACGGGTCTTCCTTCGCGAGGCGCTGCAGCGCGAGGCCCATCTTCTCCTGGTCGCTCTTGGTCTTCGGCTCGACGGCGACCGAGATCACGGGCTCCGGGAACTCCATCTTCTCGAGCGTGATGACGTTGCTCGGGGTCGCACAGCGTGTCGCCCGTGGTGACGTCCTTCAGGCCCACCGCGGCGGCGATGTCGCCGGCGCGGACTTCCTTGATCTCCTCGCGCTCGTTGGCGTGCATCTGCAGCAGGCGGCCGATGCGCTCCTTCTTGCTCTTGGCCGGCACGTACACCTGGTCGCCCGAGTTGAGCACGCCCGAGTAGACGCGGAAGAACGTCAGGTTGCCGACGAACGGGTCGTTCAGGATCTTGAACGCCAGCGCCGAGAACGGCTCCTCGTCGCTCGCGGCGCGGGTCGCCTCGGCGTCGCGGTCGTCGATGCCCTTCACCGGCGGCATCTCGATCGGCGACGGCATGTACTCGATGACGGCATCGAGCATCGCCTGCACGCCCTTGTTCTTGAACGCCGAGCCGCACAGCGTGATGCACGATCTCGTTCTTGATCGCGCGCGCGCGCAGGCCCGGCCTTGATCTCCTCGCTCGGTGAGCTCGCTGTGCTCGAGGTACTTGTGCAGCAGCTCCTCGTTGGCCTCGGCCGCGGCCTCGATCATCTTCTCGCGGTATTCGTCGCACTGCTCGAGCATGTCGGCCGGGATGTCGCGGCACTCGAACTTCATGCCCTGGGTCGAGTCGTCCCAGTAGATCGCCTGCATCGTGATCAGGTCGACGACGCCCTCGAACTTGTCCTCGGCGCCGATCGGCAGCTGCAGCGGCACCGGGTTGCCGCGCAGGCGCGTGCGGATCTGCTCCACGCAGCGCAGGAAGTTCGCGCCGGCGCGGTCCATCTTGTTGACGAACGCGATGCGCGGCACGCCGTACCTGTTCATCTGGCGCCACACGGTCTCGGACTGCGGCTGCACGCCGCTGACCGCGCAGAACAGCGCGCACGGCGCTGTCGAGCACGCGCAGGCAGCGCTCGACTTCGATCGTGAAGTCGACGTGCCCCGGCGTGTCGATGATGTTGATGCGGTGCTCGGGGAACTGGTTGTCCATCCCCTTCCAGAAGCAGGTGGTCGCGGCGGACGTGATCGTGATGCCGCGCTCCTGTTCCTGCTCCATGTAGTCCATGACGGCCGCGCCGTCGTGCACCTCGCCGATCTTGTGCGAGACGCCGGTGTAGAACAGGATGCGCTCGGTCGTCGTGGTCTTGCCGGCGTCGATGTGCGCCGAGATGCCGATGTTCCGGTAGCGCTCGATCGGCGTAGTGCGTGCCACGATGAAATTCCTCGGACGGTCGTCGGTCAGGCCGCGGGGGCCTTACCAGCGGTAGTGGGCGAACGCCTTGTTGGCGTCGGCCATGCGGTGCGTGTCTTCGCGCTTGCGCACGGCGGCGCCGCGGTTCTCGGAGGCATCGAGCAGCTCGGCGGCGAGGCGCTGCGCCATCGACTTCTCGCTGCGGGCGTGCGCGGCGTCGATCACCCAGCGCATGGCCAGCGTCTGGCGGCGGGTCGAGCGGACCTCGACCGGCACCTGGTAGGTGGCGCCGCCGACGCGGCGGGACTTCACCTCGACCATCGGCTTGACGTTGTCGAGCGCCTGCGTCAGCAGCTCGATGGCCTGGTCGGGCTGGCGGCCGGTCTTCTCGGAGATGCGGTCGATCGCGCCGTAGACGATGCTCTCGGCGACGGACTTCTTGCCGCTCTCCATGACCATGTTCATGAACTTGGCGAGCAGCTCGCTGTTGAACTTCGGGTCCGGCAGGATGCTGCGGGTCGGGGCTTGGGAACGACGCGACATGACTGTTTACCTGGGCAGTAGACGGTGTGTGATGGAGGGCGATCAGCCCTTCGGGCGCTTGGCGCCGTACTTGGAGCGGCTCTGCCTGCGCTCGCCCACGCCGGCGCAGTCGAGCGTGCCGCGCACCGTGTGGTAGCGCACGCCCGGCAGGTCCTTGACGCGGCCGCCGCGGATCAGCACCACCGAGTGCTCCTGCAGGTTGTGGCCTTCGCCGCCGATGTAGCTGGTCACCTCGTAGCCGTTGGTCAGGCGCACGCTTGGCGACCTTGCGCAGCGCCGAGTTCGGCTTCTTCGGCGTCGTGGTGTACACGCGGGTGCAGACGCCGCGCTTCTGCGGCGAGTTCCCCAGCGCGGGAACCTTGCTCTTGGCACCGGCCAGGCGGCGCGGGCCACGGATCAGCTGATTGACGGTTGACATGCCAGACCGACTCCAGATCGAACCGGGGACGCCGGCGTTGGCGCGGCGCACCCAAGAAACACCGGGCCGCCTAAGCGGCGGCCCGATGAGAAAGTTGCAGGGCCGCGCGGGTAGATCGCCGGCGGCCCTGAGGAAAGGCCGAAAATTTTAGGGTCCAGGGCCGCGGCTGTCAACTTGACGCACCGCGGCATCCCGGAACCTCGGCGCCGTCAGCTCGCCGGCGCCTCGGCCTCGTCCGGCCGCTCGACGTCGAAGTCCGCGCCCACCGGGGTCGGCGGGGTGTCGGCGAACTCCGCCGCCAGCGCGTCCTCGGGCCGGCGGCGCCGGGCGAGGTGGTAGAACGAGCCCGTGCCGGCCGGGATCAGCCGGCCCACGATCACGTTCTCCTTCAGGCCGCGCAGGTCGTCCTTCATGCCGCGCACCGCCGCCTCGGTGAGGACGCGGGTGGTCTCCTGGAACGAGGCCGCGGAGATGAACGACTCGGTCGCGAGCGACGCCTTGGTGATGCCGAGCAGGATCGGGTCGGCGATCGCCGGCAGCTTGCCCTCCTTCGACAGCCGGTCGTTGGCCTCGAGCACGCGGGCCCGGTCCATCTGCTCGCCGCGCAGGAACGCAGCCTCGCCGATCTCGACCACTTCGACCTTGCGCAGCATCTGGCGAATGATCACCTCGATGTGCTTGTCGTTGATCTTCACGCCCTGCAGCCGGTAGACGTCCTGGATCTCGCGCACCAGGTAGTTCGCCAGCGGCTCGACGCCCTGCAGCCGCAGGATGTCGTGCGGGTTCGGCTCGCCGTCCGCGATCGTCTCGCCGCGCTCGACGTGCTCGCCCTCGAACACGGTCAGGTGGCGCCACTTCGGGATCAGCTCCTCGTGCTTCTCGCCCTGGTCGTCGGTGATGATCAGGCGGCGCTTGCCCTTGGTTTCCTTGCCGAAGCTGACCGTGCCCGAGTACTCCGCGAGGATCGCCGAGTCCTTCGGCTTGCGGGCCTCGAACAGGTCGGCGACGCGCGGCAGGCCGCCGGTGATGTCGCGGGTCTTCGAGCTTTCCTGCGGGATGCGCGCGATGACGTCGCCCACCGACACCTGCACGCCGTCCTCCAGGCTCACCAGCGCGCCCGGGGGCAGCGCGTAGACGGCCGGGATGTCGGTGTTGGCGAAGCAGACTTCCTTGCCCTTCGAGTTCAGCAGCTTGATCACCGGGCGCAGGTCCTTGCCGCCGGCGCCGCGCTGCTTCGGGTCCATGACCACGGTGCTCGACAGGCCGGTGATCTCGTCGACCTGCGACGACACGGTGATGCCGTCGATGAAGTCCTGGAAGCGGATGAAGCCCGCCACCTCGGTCACGACCGGGTGGGTGTGCGGGTCCCAGGTCGCGAGGATCTGGCCCGGCGTCACCGAGTCGCCCTCGTTCGCCGTGATCACGGCGCCGTACGGGATCCGGTAGCGCTCGCGCTCGCGGCCGAAGTCGTCGATCACGCCGAGCTCGCCGGAGCGCGACACCGCGACCCAGTGGCCCTTCACGTGGTGCACGGCCTTCAGGTTGTGCCAGCGCACCTGGCCCTTGCCCTTGATCTCGACGCGAGTTCACCGCCGCGGCGCGCGACGCCGCGCCGCCGATGTGGAACGTGCGCATCGTGAGCTGCGTGCCCGGCTCGCCGATCGACTGCGCGGCGATCACGCCGACCGCCTCGCCGATGTTGATGCGGTGGCCGCGCGCGAGGTCGCGCCCGTAGCACTGCGCGCAGACGCCGTAGCGCGTCGCGCAGCTGATCGGCGAGCGGACCATGATCTGGTCCACGCCGGCCTGCTCGAGCAGGCGCACGGCCTTCTCGTCGAGCAGCTGCCCCGCCTCGACCAGCACCTCGTCGGTGCCGGGGCGGAACACGACGCTGGCCGTGACGCGGCCGAGCACGCGCTCGCCGAGGCCCTCGACCACGTCGCCGCCTTCGACGATCGGCATCATCGCGATGCCGTTCTCCGTGCCGCAGTCCGGCTCGGTGACCACCAGGTCCTGCGCGACGTCCACGAGGCGGCGGGTCAGGTAGCCCGAGTTCGCGGTCTTCAGCGCGGTGTCGGCCAGGCCCTTGCGCGCGCCGTGCGTCGAGATGAAGTACTGCAGGACGTTCAGGCCCTCGCGGAAGTTCGCGGTGATCGGCGTCTCGATGATCGAGCCGTCCGGCTTGGCCATCAGGCCGCGCATGCCCGCGAGCTGGCGGATCTGGGCCGGCGAACCGCGCGCGCCCGAGTCCGACATCATGTAGATCGAGTTGAACGACTTCTGGCGCACCTTCGATGCCCTTCGAGTCCTTCACTTCCTCGCCGCCGAGCTTCTCCATCATCGCCTTGGCGACCTGGTCGTTGGTGCGCGACCAGATGTCCACGACCTTGTTGTAGCGCTCGCCGTTCGTGACGAGACCGGACGCGTACTGCTCCTGGATCTCCTTCACCTCGCGCTCGGCCGCGCCCAGGATCTTCTCCTTCTGCTCCGGCACGACCATGTCGTCCACGCCGATCGACACGCCGGCGCGCGTCGCGTAGTGGAAGCCCATGTACATCAGCTGGTCGGCGAAGATCACCGTTTCCTTCAGGCCGAGCGTGCGGTAGCAGGCGTTGATCACGCCCGAGATCGCCTTCTTGGTCATGTCGAGGTTGATCAGGTCGAACGACAGGCCCCGCGGCAGGATCTCGAACAGCAGCGCGCGGCCGACCGTGGTGTCGACCAGGCGACGGCGCTCGACGAGGCCGCCCGCCTCCTTGACGTGCTCGACGATGCGCACCTTGCAGCGCGCCTGCAGCTCGGCGACGCGGTTCTCGTAGGCGCGGTGCACCTCGGCCACGTCGGTGAAGAACGTGCCCTCGCCGCGCGCATTCACGCGCTCGCGGGTCATGAAGTAGAGCCCGAGCACCACGTCCTGCGACGGCACGATGATCGGGTCGCCGTTCGCGGGCGACAGGATGTTGTTCGAGGACAGCATCAGCGCGCGCGCCTCGAGCTGCGCCTCGAGCGACAGCGGCACGTGCACGGCCATCTGGTCGCCGTCGAAGTCCGCGTTGAACGCGGTGCAGACGAGCGGGTGCAGCTGGATCGCCTTGCCCTCGATCAGCACCGGCTCGAAGGCCTGGATGCCGAGGCGGTGCAGCGTCGGCGCGCGGTTCAGCAGCACCGGGTGCTCGCGGATCACTTCCTCGAGGATGTCCCACACCTCGGGACCCTCGCGCTCGACCATGCGCTTCGCGGCCTTGATGGTCGACGCCTCGCCGCGCAGCTGCAGCTTCTGGAAGATGAACGGCTTGAAGAGCTCGAGCGCCATCTTCTTCGGCAGGCCGCACTGGTGCAGGCGCAGCGTCGGGCCGACGACGATCACGGAGCGGCCCGAGTAGTCGACGCGCTTGCCGAGCAGGTTCTGGCGGAAGCGGCCCTGCTTGCCCTTGATCATGTCGGCGAGCGACTTCAGCGGGCGCTTGTTCGTGCCGGTGATCGCGCGGCCGCGGCGGCCGTTGTCGAGCAGCGCGTCGACCGACTCCTGCAGCATGCGCTTCTCGTTGCGCACGATGATGTCGGGCGCGTTCAGCTCGAGCAGCCGGCGCAGGCGGTTGTTGCGGTTGATGACGCGGCGGTACAGGTCGTTCAGGTCGGACGTCGCGAAGCGGCCGCCGTCGAGCGGCACCAGCGGGCGCAGATCCGGCGGCAGCACGGGCAGCACCGTCAGCACCATCCACTCGGGCTTGTTGCCGGACTCGATGAACGACTCGAGCAGCTTCAGCCGCTTCGACAGGCGCTTGATCTTGGTCTCGGACGTCGTGCCGGCGATGTCCTCGCGGGCCTTCACCACCTCGGCCTTCAGGTCGAGGCTGCGCAGCAGCTCGTGCACGGCCTCCGCGCCCATGCGCGCGTCGAACTCGTCGCCGTGCTGCTCGATCGCCTCGAGGTACATCTCGTCGGACAGCAGCTGGCCGCGCTGCATCGAGGTCATGCCCGGGTCGATCACCACGAACGCCTCGAAGTACAGCACGCGCTCGATCTCGCGCAGCGTCATGTCGAGCATCAGGCCGATGCGCGACGGCAGCGACTTCAGGAACCAGATGTGCGCGGTCGGGCTCGCGAGCTCGATGTGGCCCATGCGCTCGCGGCGCACCTTGGCCTGCGTCACCTCGACGCCGCACTTCTCGCAGACGACGCCGCGGTGCTTCAGGCGCTTGTACTTGCCGCAGAGGCACTCGTAGTCCTTCACGGGCCCGAAGATCTTCGCGCAGAAGAGGCCGTCCCGCTCCGGCTTGAAGGTCCGGTAGTTGATCGTTTCCGGCTTCTTCACCTCGCCGAACGACCACGAGCGGATCATCTCCGGGGATGCGAGCTGGATCCGGATCGAGTCGAAGTCCTCGGTCGTCGGCTGCTGCTTGAACATCTTCAGAAGGTCTTTCATGCGTTCACCCTGTGCGTCTGTCGCGCGTTCCGGA
>CAVZNZ010000008.1:0-11147 GCA_963776815.1 uncultured Gammaproteobacteria bacterium | reverse complement strand
GCCGAACTCCGACAATGCGCCGATCAGGTTGAACACGACACCTCGGTTGCGATCGGCGTCGAAGTGCAGGTCGTGCCTGTCGGTGACCTCGACCAGGTCCTCCGGGGTCAGCCGACGGTACTGTGGATTCACGACGTTGTCGGTCGCGTAGTAGCTGCGCGTCCCGCCGTCGGGCGTCACGAACTCGGCCCGACCGGCGTCGTAGCGTCCCTGTGTCAGGAACTGCAGCATCTGGAACGTGTGGGTCGTGCCGCCCTTGCGCAGGTTGATCTCGATCGCTGCATGACGCCAGCCGTCGTTGCCGGGCACCGACACGAAATCGACGCCGAAGCGCCCGAGCGCGCCCTTTGCCTGCAGCACGCGTCCCACGTCTAGCGCGAGTTGCTGGATCTCACGGGCATAGGCTGGATCCGCAGGAAACGTGCACGCCTGGAAGATCTGTCCGGAGGGCCCGCCGAGGATCTGGTCGTGCGTCGAGATCACCTCCAAGCCGCCGACTGGCGTGATGCGCAACTGCACGGACGGCGAGCGCGCGCCGTCGCCGGCGATCCACTCCTCGACGATACCGCCCATCGCCGCGAGCTTCGCGGAGTAGTGGTCCCAGCGCATGTCGCGCGCCTCGAAGGCGAGGTTCAGCGGCAGGTGAGCCGCGACCCAGTGCCGCACGCGGTCGGCCGGGCAGCCCGCGAACGAGAACACCGCATTGCCCTCGCCGGAGAAGCCGTCGTTCAGCTTCACAACGGCGCGCATCAGGTCCGGCTTGCGTGACTTCAGGGCCGTGAGGGATTCCACCAGGTCCGATGCGCTCGCCAGGCCTTCCGATCCCTCCGGCAGCGGGACGCCGGCCTCGCGGAAGATTTCGCGACTGCCGCTCTTGCCGCCGTAATGCAGCAATCCGGGATCGCAGCCATACAGCGGGATGCCGAGGCGCACTGCGAGCGTGCGCTCGCAGGGCGTGACGTTGAAGCAGGACAGGTGCGCGTCCTGGGGATCGCCGATGGCCTGGCGGATACGCTCGAGCAGCCGGGGCCGGTCCAGCACTTTCTGTGTCAGCGTCATTGGCGATGCGTCGCTGGCCGACAGCAATACCAGCCGCGGTCGCGACGCCTCGAGCGGGACGCCGGGCAGCAGGCGGAGGTAGTAGTCGACGATCGCGGGCTCGAGCGGCGTGCTGGTCACGAACACGATCCGCGTGTTCGGCAATCGCAGCAGCATCAGCATCGCGAGCTGCCGCTCCTCGTAGTGCAGCCCGCCGAGGACCTTCGCCAGCACGTCCGGGTCCATGCTGAGACCCGGGACGATCACCACTGTGCGCGGTGCCAGCGGATCGCCGAAGACCCGCTCGAACAACGCCGGCAGCCGGGCCTGCAGCCGCGCGAACGCGGCCAGTTCCTCTGCGCTGCCGGGGACGGGGAAAATCGGGGACATTCTCCTTTTCCGCGCCTGGGGATAATTCGGTGCCATTCATCGGTGCCAGGGAGCCGGTTATCCGGTGAATGGGACGAATGTCCCCTTTTCCGTCTCGCGGAAAGCCCGCATGAATCGTCGCGCGGCGTCACCTACAGTGACCCTGCAAGCGTCGAGACCCGGCTACCCGAGGTGACCGCATGGATTGGTCGCCCATCGCCAAGCCCCGCGGTGCGTTGCGCCGCGAGCCCTGCCTGACGGACTACGAACAGGCCCGCCGTGATTTCACCTGGGAGCAGGCCAGCCGCTGGCTGTCCGGCCTGCCCGGCGGCGCGCTCAACATGGCATTCGAGGCAGTCGACCGGCACGCGGCGGGCGCGTCCGGCGAGCGCCGTGCCATCCGCTTCCTGGCCCGGGATGCGCCGCCCGAAGACCTGAGCTTCCGCGAGCTGGCCGCCGCGTCGCATCGCTTCGCCAACGTGCTGTCCAGGCTCGGGGTGCAGCGCGGCGAACGGGTGGCGACGCTGATGGGACGGGTGCCGGCCCTGTACGCGACGGTGCTCGGCACGCTGGCCGCGGGCGCCGTCTATTGCCCGCTTTTCTCCGCGTTTGGTCCCGAGCCGGTCCGCGCCCGCCTGTCGCTAGGCTCCGTCCGAGTGCTCGTGACGACCGACCTGCTGTATCGCCGCAAGGTCGCACCGATCCGCGACCAGCTGCCGCAACTTCAACACGTGCTCGTGGTACGCACTCCGGGCGCGGGCGAGTTGCCGCCCGGCACGGCGGATCTCGAGCTTGTGATGCAAGCCGCCTCGACCGAGTTCGCTCCGGTCCACACCATGCCCGACGACTACGCGCTGCTGCATTTCACCAGCGGCACGACCGGCCAGCCGAAAGGCGTGCTGCACGCGCACGCAGCGATTGCCGCGCACGTGGCGACGGCCCGCTGGGTGCTGGACCTGCAGCCGGGCGACGTCTACTGGTGCACGGCGGATCCCGGCTGGGTGACGGGCATTTCGTACGGCGTGATCGCGCCGCTCGCCTGTGGCGTGGGCATGATCGTCGACCGCGAGGAGTTCGATGCTCCGCGCTGGTACGAGATCCTCGACACCGAGCACGTGACGGTCTGGTACACGGCGCCGACCGCGATCCGGATGCTGATGAAGGCCGGCGCCGAACTCGCTCGGGCCCGCACGTATCCTGCGCTCCGTCACCTCGTGAGCGTCGGCGAGCCGCTTAATCCTGAAGCGGTCGTCTGGGGTGTCGAAGCGCTCGGCCTGCCGTTCCACGACACGTGGTGGCAGACCGAGACCGGCGCCATCATGATCGCCAACTACCCCTGCATGGAAATCAGGCCCGGCTCGATGGGCCGGCCCGTGCCCGGCGTGGAGGCCGGCATCGTGCATGCGCGCGACGACGGCGGCGTCGATGTCGTGACTGAGCCCGGAGAAGTCGGCGAGCTCGCGCTGAAGCCCGGCTGGCCGTCGATGTTCCGCGGCTACCTGGACCAGGAGGAGCGCTACCGGAAGTGCTTCCGTGGCGGCTGGTACCTGTCGGGCGACCTCGCGAAGCGCGACGCCGACGGCTACTACTGGTTCGTGGGTCGCGCCGATGACGTCATCAAGGCGGCAGGTCACCTGATCAGCCCGTTCGAGGTCGAAAGCGTGCTGATGACGCACGCCGCAGTCTCGCAGGCCGGCGTGATCGGCGTGCCGGATCCCGTTGCGGGCTCGGCGGTGAAGGCCTTCGTCGAACTGAAGGCCGGGCAGGTCGCGAGCGAAGCGCTGCGCAAGGACATTCTCGCGCACGCGCGGCGGCTGCTCGGCGTTGCGGTGGCGCCGCGTGAGATTGCATTCAGTGAGCAGCTGCCCCGCACGCGCAGCGGCAAGATCATGCGGCGTTTGCTGCGGGCGCGTGAGCTCGGCCTGCCCGAGGGCGACCTGTCCACGCTGGAGGGAGCGACATGAACGAGCTTCCAGCTGGCCTCACCAGCGAACGCGGCCTGCACCTGCTTCACGAGATGCTGCGTATCCGGCAGTTCGAGTCGCGCTGCGCCGAGCTCTACGGCGCTGGAAAGATCCGCGGATTCCTGCATCTTTACGATGGTGAGGAAGCGATCGCCGTCGGCGTCATGCAGATGCTCGGCAAGGGCGACGCCGTGGTGTCCACCTACCGGGAGCACGGCCACGCGATCGCCCGCGGCATCGGCCTCGAACCGCTGATGGCCGAGCTCTACGGCAAGCGCACGGGCTGCAGCGGTGGACGCGGCGGCTCGATGCACGTATTCGATGCGGCCACGCGCTTCAACGGTGGCAATGCGATCGTCGGCGGCGGGTTGCCGCTCGCCGTGGGACTCGCGCTGGCCGAAAAGATGCGTGGCACCCGTAACGTCGCGGCGTGCTTCTTCGGCGAGGGAGCGGCGGCGGAGGGCGAGTTTCACGAGTCGTTGAACCTGGCAGCCCTGTGGAAACTGCCCGTGCTGTTCCTGTGCGAGAACAACCTCTATGCGATGGGCACGGCGCTCGCACGCTCGGAGTCGCAGACCGACATCCACGCCAAGGCGGCGGCATACGGGGTGCGCGCGGCGGCAGTCGACGGCATGGACGTGTTCGCAGTCGAGTCCGCGACCCGCGCTGCGCTCGACTTCGCGCGGGCTGGGCGCGGGCCGACGTTGCTCGAGTTCCGCACGTATCGGTTCCGGGCGCACTCGATGTTCGACGCGCAGCTCTATCGCGACAAGGCCGAGATCGAGGACTGGCGCAAGCGCGGGCCGATCATCTCGCTCACGACTCGTCTCAAGGCTGCAGGGCTGATGACCGAAGACGACTTCCAGCGCCTCGAGCGCGAGGCGGATGCTGAAGTGCAGCGGGCCGTGGACTTCGCCGAGCAGTCGGAATGGGAGCCGGTCGAGGATCTCGCGCGTCACGTATACGCAGAGGAAGCTTCGCCATGACGCCCGCACCGGGATCGCGCGTCACGTATCGCGAAGCCGTGAAACAGGGCATCCGCGAGGCACTGGCGACTGATCCTCGCGTATTCCTGATGGGCGAGGATGTCGGCAAGTACGGTGGCTGCTTCGCCGTGAGCAAGGGATTGCTCGACGAGTTCGGCGAGGAGCGGATCCGCGATACGCCGCTGTCGGAGTCGGCGTTCGTCGGTGCGGGCATCGGCGCCGCGATGGGCGGCATGCGTCCGATCGTCGAGGTGATGACCGTCAACTTCAGCCTGCTCGCGATCGACCAGATCGTGAACAACGCGGCGACGCTGTGCCACATGTCGGGCGGACAGTTCCCGGTGCCCGTGGTGATCCGGATGGCGACGGGAGCGGGACGACAGCTCGCGGCCCAGCACTCGCACAGTCTCGAGGTCTGGTACGCGCACGTCCCGGGACTCCGCGTCGTGGCACCCGCGACCATCGACGATGCACGCGGCATGCTGAAGCCCGCGCTCGAGTGCCCGGACCCGGTGATCATCTTCGAGCCGATCTCGCTCTACAACATGGAGGGTGAAATCACCGAGGCGGCGGCGACCGCGGATCTCGTCCACGCGCGTATTCACCGCCCCGGACGCGATGTCACGCTCGTAACGTACGGCGCGAGCCTGTGGCGCTGCGTGACCGCGGCGGATGAACTTGCGTCCGCGGGCATCGAAGCGGAGATCGTCGACCTGCGCTCGCTGCGTCCGCTCGACGACACGACCATCCTCGACTCGGTGCGCCGGACGAAGCGCGTCGTCATCGTGGACGAAGGCTGGCGAACGTGCAGCCTCGCAGCCGAAGTGGGGATGCGCATCGTCGAGCAGGGCTTCTACGACCTCGACGCTCCGATCGGTCGAGTGTGCAGCGAGGAGGTCCCGATCCCGTACCCGAAGCATCTCGAGGATGCGGCGTTGCCCGGGCCAGAGCGGATCGTGGCCGCCGTGCGGAGGATGATGGGTCATGGTCAGTGAGTTCCGGCTGCCCGCGCTCGGCGCGGACATGGAGTCAGGCACGATCGTGCAATGGAACGTGGCGCCGGGCGACAAGGTGCGTCGCGGCCAGGTCGTGGCAGTCGTCGAGACCGAAAAGGGTGCGATCGACGTCGAGATCTTCGAGGACGGTGTCGTGCGCGAGCTCGTCGTGCCGACCGGGACCAACGTGCCGGTCGGGACGGTGATTGCGCGGCTTGAGACTGACGCGCGGGCTGGCGTGCCGGAGCCCGTGCCTGTGGCCGGTCCCGGTCCGGGAGCGCGCGCGAAGATCTCACCGGCAGCCGCGAATGCGTGCTCGGGAGCTGGGCGTTGACGTCTCATCGCTGCGCGGGACCGGGCCCGATGGGGCGATCACGATCGACGACGTGGATCGTGCGCGGCCGGCGGCGGCGCCGACGCCGCAGGCCGGACCTGGCGCAAGTCACCACCGCCGCACCACAGGGCGGCCGCACCGGAGGGCGCGGCGGCGGGCGGGATGCGTGAGGCGATTGCCTCTGCGATGTCGCGCTCGAAGCGGGAGATCCCGCACTACTACCTGTCGCTGACGACCGACGTCACGGCCGCCACTGAGTGGCTGTCGCAGCGCAATGCGGCCCTGCCAGTCACGGAGCGCCTTCTGTTCGCGGCGCTACTCGTCAAGGCGGTCGCGCTCGCGTGCCGCGACGTGCGCGGCTTCAGCGGCTTCTTCCGCGACGGTCGCTACGAAGAGAGCCCTGCGGTGCACGTCGGCATCGCGGTGGCCCTGCGGGGAGGCGGACTCGTCGCGCCGGCCATCATGGACACCGCCGACAAGCCGCTGCCGGTGCTGATGGAAGAATTCAGGCAGCTCGTGATGCGGGCGCGAGCGGGCCGGCTGCGGGCGAGCGAACTCGCCGCGCCGACGATCGTCCTGACCAGCCTCGGCGACTCGGCGGTCGACGCCGTGTTCCCGATCATCCAGCCGCCGCAGGTCGCAATCGTCGGTGCAGGCCCTGTTGTCGTGCGGCCCCTGGGTCGTCGACGGGCGCGTCGAGCCCCGATCCGTCGTGACGCTCTCGCTCGGCGCAGATCATCGCGTGACCGATGGCCGGCTGGGAGCGCAATTCCTGGCCCGGATTGCCGCGCGGGTCGCTGCTCCCGCGGAACTTTGAGGTGACGACGATGGATCGACAGTCCCTGGTCGCGCGACTGCTGGCGATGGTCACGGAGATCGCGCCGGACGTCGATCCCGCGACGGTGATTCCCGGCGTAGACTTCCGCGACCAGTTCGACTTCGACTCGATGGATACGCTCAATTTCGCCATAGCGCTGCACCGGGAGCTGGGCGTCGATGTGCCTGAGGCCGACTACTCGCACCTCGCGAGCCTGGACAAATGCGTCGCCTACCTCGAGCCCAGAGTCGAAAAATAAATCGGTGAATGGCACCGAATTCCGGCCCCATCCGAAAATAGGTGAATGGCACCGAATTATTGCGCATGCTCGAAGTCCGCAACCTGACCAAGTCGTTCGCGGGCGCCGCCGCGCGCCGCATCCTCGACGGGCTTTCGCTGATCGTGCGGCCCGGCGAGTACGTCGCGATCATCGGCGAGTCGGGCGTCGGCAAGTCGACTCTGCTGAACCTGGTCGCGGGCCTCGACGTCCCCGACTCCGGCGAGGTGCTGCTCGAAGGCCGGGACCTTGCGCGCATGGACGAGAACGAGCGCACGCTGCTGCGCCGCTCGCGGATGGGGTTTGTGTTCCAGGCGTTTCACCTGCTGCCCCACCTGAGCCTCGCGCGAAACGTCGGGCTGCCGCTGGCGCTGAACGGCCACGCCGGGCAGGACGCGGACCGGCGCGTCGCCGAACTTCTCGAGTCGGTCGGGCTCGCAGACCGCGCCCACAGCCTGCCACGCGAGCTCTCGGGCGGTGAGATGCAGCGTGTCGCAGTGGCTCGTGCACTGGTCCACCGCCCGGCGCTCGTGCTCGCCGACGAGCCGACCGGCAACCTCGATCCGGACAACGCGGCCGTGATCCTCGAAGTGCTGCGAGCACAGATCAAGCGCGACCAGGCCGCCGGCGTGCTGGTCACGCACTCTGCGAACGCGGCGGCCACGACCGATCGTGTCTACGAGCTGACGCGCGCGGGGCTGCGCGAGCGCCCCGACCTGGCCGCGGGCCGGTGAGCGCTTCGGCACCGCGCTGCGGGCACGACTCGCGCTGCTCGATGCAGCGGCGTTCGGTCCGCTGCGGCAGGGGCCTGGACGCACGCTGGTCGCAATCGTTGCGATCGCGCTGGGCGTTGCGCTGGGGTTCTCCGTGTACCTGATCAACCGCGTGGCTGCCGACGAAGTCGAGCTGGCGTCGCGCAGCCTGTTCGGCATGGCCGATCTCGCGGTGCATGCACCCGGACAGGGATTCGACGAGGCGCTGTACCCGCGGATCGCGCGTATCCCGGGCGTTGCCGTCGCGAGCCCCGTGGTCGAGGCAATGGCGCGCGTCCCGGGCCAGGATCGCCCGATCAAGCTCGTCGGCATCGATCCGTTTCGCGCATTCCAGTTGCAGCCAGCGGTGGCTGCAGCGGGCGCGACGGATCACAGGGCGGCGGGCTGCTGGCCGAGAACTCGGTGTGGCTCAGTCCCTCGGCAGCGCAGGCATTTGGCCTGGAAGCGGGGGACGACTTCGAGGTCCAGGTCGCGCTCGACATCGTGACGCTGCGAGTCGCGGGCCTGCTGCCGCCCGACGAATACCGGCAGCCGCTCGGCATGATGGACATCGCGACAGCGCAGTGGCGCCTCGATCGGCTCGGACGCCTCGATCGCATTGACCTCCGACTCGCGCCCGGCGCGGATCCGCAGGCCGTACGCGAGCGATCGAAGCGATCCTGCCGCCAGGCGTGAAGCTCACGACGCCCGGCCAGGCTAGCGACGATGCGGTGCGACTCTCGCGCGCCTATCGCTCGAACCTCACTGCGCTCGCGCTCGTCGCGCTCTTCACCGGCGCATTCCTCGTCTATGCGACGCAATCGCTCGCGGTCGCGCGTCGGCGGCGTGAGATCGCGCTGCTGCACGCGATGGGAATGACCGTCCGTGAGCAGCTCGGTGCATCGCTGCTGTCCGGCGCGATCGTCGGCATGCTCGGGTCGGCGCTCGGGATCGTCGTCGGCATCTTCGTCGCACGCGCAGGGCTTGCGGCGTTTGGTGCCGATCTCGGGGCGGGCTACTTTCGCGGTGTCGCGCCGCCGCTCGACGTCAACCGATCGAGACGGCGACTTTCTTCATGCTCGGCGTCGGCGCGGCAATCGTGGCGACGCTGGGGCCCGCTTACGAAGCTGCATCCGTGCCGGCCGCCGCCGCGCTCAAGGCGGGTGACGAGGCGCCCGTGCCCGCGCGCCGGCACAGCTACGTCGCGCTCGCACTGCTGGTCGCGGCGGTGGGCGCGCTGTTCGTCCCGGCGCCGGACGGCATCGCATTGCCGGGTTACGCCGCCATCGCGTGCCTGTTGTTCGGTGCGGTTTTCCTGACGCCGGCGATCTCGCAGTTCGTGTTCGCTCGATTGCCGCTCGGCGGGCCGGCGTGGCGCCAGGTCGCGGCGGCACAGTTGCGCGGCACGGCGCGACGCTCCACCGTGAGCATCGCGGCGGTGCTGGTCAGCTTCAGCCTGATGGTCGCGATGGCGATCATGGTCTACTCGTTCCGGCTCTCGCTCGATGCGTGGATGCAGCGGATCCTCTCTGCAGACGTGTACGTTCGCGCCGGAAGCCCCGGGACTGACTGGCTATCTCGACGAGAAAGCGCAAAGGGTGCTGGTTGGGTTGCCGGGGATTCGGCGCGTCGATTTCGTGCGTTTCCAGGACGTCGCGATGCCGGGTGGGGGAATGCCGCTCACGGTCATCGCACGGCCGATCGACGAGGAGTCGGCGCCGACATCCTGCCGCTTCGGGAGTCGGACGCACGGCCATTGCCCGCCGGCAACGTGCCGGTTGGATCTCGGAGGCCGCGCGCGACCTGCGCGGGCTCGACGTCGGCTCCGAGTTCGACCTGCCGCTCGGCGGCCAGGCCGTCCGGGTCGTCGTGAAGGGAGTCTGGCGCGATTACGAGCGGCCCGGCGGAGCGGTCGTGATCCCGCGCGACAGTTCATCAGCTGACCGGGGATTCGCAGCGCGACGACGCAGCGCTCTGGCTGGAGCAGGGCGCGACGGCCGAGCAGGTTCGGAAAGCGTGCGTACTGCAATTCAGCGCAGCGGCCACTACGAGATTGCAGTACCGCGGGAAATCCGCCGGCTGTCGCTGCGCGTGTTCGACCGCACGTTCGCGGTGACCTACCTGCTCGAGGCGGTCGCGGTGCTGATCGGGCTCTTCGGAATCTGGGCCAGCACGAGCTCGCAGGTACTCGCTCGTCGCGGCGAGTTCGGCATGCTGCGTCACCTCGGTGTCACTCGTCGCGAAATCGGCCGCATGCTGGCGTTCGAGGGCGCGGCGCTCGGCACGCTGGGCGTGCTGACCGGTCTCGTCGTCGGCGGGCTCGTGAGCCTGGTCCTCGTCTACGTCGTCAACCGACAGTCATTCCACTGGACGATGGACGTGCACGTGCCGTGGCTGTTGCTTGCGGTGCTGAGCGTCGTGCTGGTTGCCGCCGCGGCGCTGACATCGGTGATCAGCGGACAGCAGGCGATGGGGGCCGACGTCGTGCGCGCGGTGAAGGAGGACTGGTGAACCGAATTTGGTGCCATCACCGGTTTATTGTCGCGTTGCTGACGGTCGCCGCGCGGAGCCCCGGTTCGCGCGGAAGTCACCTATCCGCACGTGTTGCCCGGGTCGAGCTTGCATTCCCGCGCGACGAGGGCGCCCACCCGGAGTACCGGGTCGAATGGTGGTACGTCACCGGCTGGCTCGACGACGGCGGATTCGAGCCGATCGGTTTCCAGGTGACCTTCTTCCGCGTGCGGCCAGGATTCGCGGAATCCAATCCGAGCAGCTTTGCGCCGAAGCAGATTCTGTTCGGTCACGCGGCCATCGCGGAGCCCGCGCATTGGCAAGCTGCGTCACGCTGAGCGATCGGCGCGCGCCGGGTTCGATCTTGCTTACGCGCGCGAGGGCGGCGTCGACGTACGCATCGACGACTGGTCTCTGCGGGGCGGCCGCGGACGCTATCACGCGGACGTGTAGTGGCGACGGGTTCCGGATGCAGCTCGACTTGCGAGCCGCGACACCGCCGCTGCTGCAGGGTGATGGCGGATTCAGTCGCAAGGGGCCGGCGCCGCTGGCAGCGAGCTACTATACAGCCTTCCGCATCTCTCGGTCGGCGGCACGGTGACGATCGACGGGCGGCGACGGAGAGTGAAGGGCGAGGCGTGGTTCGATCACGAGTGGTCGAGCGACATCCTCGGGGACGAGGCCGCCGGCTGGGACTGGATGGGCGTCAACCTTGATGACGGCGGCGCGCTGATGGCGTTTCGGATGCGGACGAAGCGGCGGAGAGCTCTGGTCGGCCGCGACGCTGCGTTCGGCAGATGGCACGGTGAGCACGTTCAAGCCGGACGAGGTCGAATGGACGCCCGGCCGGACGTGGCGCTCGCCGCGGACCGGTGCCACCTATCCGGTCGAATGGCGCGTGCAGGTTCGGCGCGCAGTCGTTTGACGTCGCGCCACTGATGGACGACGCCGAGCTCGACTCACGGTCGAGCACCGGCACGATCTACTGGGAAGGGCCGGTGCGGGTGAAAGGGCTGGCTGGCGGCCCGTCCGGCCGTGGGTACCTCGAGCTTACCGGCTACGCAGGCACCGGCATCCGCTTCTGAAATTCGGTGCCATTCACCG
>CAVZNZ010000007.1:0-91964 GCA_963776815.1 uncultured Gammaproteobacteria bacterium | reverse complement strand
CCCCCAGCAAGGGCCCGAAAACCGTGCAAACGCAGGAATTGAAGCCCGGCCAGGCCTTCGAACTCCCCGAAAGCATGCGCGGGCTCAAGGTCCTGGACGCCCCGTTCCGCCACCACCCCCAAGAACCCGTAGAATTGGCGAAATTGACCCGACTGCAGGCATGAAAAGTCCCATCCTGATGTTGTCCGTCGCGGCGCTGGTCGCGGGTTGTGCGCAGCTGCCGGAGCGCATGCAGATTCCGCCTGCGCGCGTTGCGGGCACGCCAGACTCCAACACTGTGCAGTCTTCGCTTCCCGAGGAAGGCGAGCAGGGTCCCGTCGAGGGCGTCGCGCCGACCGAGAATCCGCAGTCTTCGCAGGGCGTCACTCGCGTCCCGAGCGCGCCGCGCTCCGCGCCGAAGCTCCAGTCGCAGGACTGGTCCGGGCGCTTCCCGGCCAACGACTCGCTCGCGGTCGCCGTGGAGGCGATGCCGCTGAAGGACTTCGTGAACTACTCGTTCAGCGAGGCACTGAAGGCGAGCTACGTGCTGGCGCCCGGAGTGCAGGGTCTCGACGACCCGGTCACGTTGAATCTCGAGAGGCCGGTCAGCAGCCGCGCCTACTACAAGCTCGTGACCGAGATGCTCGCGTCACGGGGCATCGCGACCACGTATCGCGACGGAGTCTTCTACCTGGCAACCGCCGGCGCGGGTAACAAGGGCAACGTCGCGATCGGATTCGGACGGCGTCCGCAGGACGTGCCCGAGGTCGCGGGCAAGATCATGCAGGTCGTGCCGCTGCGCTACGGCCTGAATCCGAGCATCGAGAAGACGATCGTCAGCCTGGCCGACGCGCAGGTGGGGCAGGACACGCAACAGAGCGCGCTCTTCATCACCGGCGAACGCGACGCCGTGCTGCGTGCGCTCGATGTCGTGAGCCTGCTCGACCAGCCTGCATCGCGGGCCCGCGAGGTCGGCATCATCAATCTCAATTTCGTCACGGCCAAGGCCGTCAGCGACCAGCTTGCGCTGATCCTCGGCAACGAGGGCATCCCGACCGGCGTCGGCGGCGGTGAGTTGAAGAGCGTTGCAATCGTGCCGCTCGATCAACTCGGCTCGCTGGTCGTATTCGCTTCGAGCCCGGAATTGCTGCAACGGGTCGATTACTGGGTCAAGCAGCTCGACAGGCCGAACCAGGGCCCGGAAGAGCGCTACTTCATCTACCACCCGCGTTATGCGCGTGCATCGGACCTCGGCCAGTCGGTGGCGCCGTTGCTCGGAGGCACGATCGCGACGGGCGGTGACCTCACTCGAGACACGCGCTCCGCGCTGATGCCGGAGGGCACGACGCGCGGCAACATGATCCAGCCCGGCGCGAACAGCACGATGTCGGGGACTGGCTCGAACCTGCCGGGATACGCGGTCACGAACGAGAACGTGCTGCGGCGCGACGCGGGCGCACGCTCCGTAGCAAGCGGTCCGTCTCCGTGAGGGGCGAGGGTGTCACGCTGTCCGTGGATCCACGCTCGAATACGCTGATCTTCTTCACGACCGGCGCGAAGTACCAGACGCTGCTGCCGATGGTGCAGCGGCTCGACGTGCCACCGAAGCAGATCCTGCTCGAGACGATGATCGCCGAGGTCACGCTCACCGGCGAGTTCGCTTACGGCGTGGAGTTCGCGTTTACCAGCGGCAACTTCAGCGGCGGCACGCTCGGCGGCCTGGGGCTGCCGTCCGGTGGCCTGCAGCTCAACTGGATCAACAGCCTGACGCAGCAGGCGCGCATCAAGCTTTCCGCATCGAACAACCTGGTCAACATCCTCTCGAACCCGACGCTCGTGGTGCGCGACGGTGTCGAGGCGTCGATCAAGGTCGGCAACGACGTGCCGACGGTCGGCGCGACCGCGACCGACCCGCTGCAGTCGGATACCCAGATCACGCAGGTGCTGTACCGCAAGACGGGCCTCGACCTGAAGATCCGCCCGACCATCAACGCCGAGGGCGTGGTCGTGATGGAGATCAGCCAGAGCATCTCGAATACCGTCGAGGGCGCCTCGGACGTGCAGGGCGCGCCAGTGTTTTTCGAGCGTGCCGTGACCACCGAGGTCGTGGCCCGCTCGGGCGAGAGCATCCTGCTCGCGGGCCTGATTTCCGAGCGCAAGAACGACAATTCGTCGTACGTGCCGGGCCTCGGGCAGATCCCCGGGCGTCGGCTGGCTGTTCCGGTCCGACAGCAAGGACAAGGAACGCACCGAGCTCGTGGTCCTGATCACGCCGCGCGTGATCGAGGACCCCAAGGAATGGAACGAGATCCGGATCGGAATGCAAGGGGCGCTGCAGAATCTCGTGCTGCCGGAGCCGAATGCCTCGGCGTACGGTCGTGGCGGCGTTACAACGCCTGTGGTGCCGCTGCCGCCACCCGCGGCGCAGCCCTTCGGCGTGCCCCCGGGGCCGGGCTCGAATTGAAGCGCGCGCAGCAGACAATCCCCCAAGTCGGCGCCGGATCACGCTTTCTGCTATTGACAAGCAACATAAGCGGCCTAAACTTCCGCTTCGAACTGGCTTGGAACGAGCCGGTCTGATGTTAGTTGTGAACAACCAACAGGAATTGAAGGTACCCCTCGGGGGGCCGGACGTTCGCTAACCAGTCCACCATCCACGGAGAAACAGGGTCTATGAAATTGAATCTCAAGATCGCGGCGGCGACGGCTGCAGTTGCGATGATGAGCTCGGGAGCGGCGTTTGCTGCCCCGACCATCGTCACGGCGCCGGTAACCAACACGTACTCGGCCGAGGGCCTGGCCCTGCTGGGTGCTAGCGCTGTAGCGCTGCCGACCATCACCGTCACCTTTGGCAACAACCTCACGTACCAGGACGACATCCTGATCACGCTGCCGGGCACCACTTCGGTGGCCCCGACCGTGACGCCGGGCTCTGGTCACCTGCGCGGGCGCAACCGCCAATGCGGTTGGCTACGTTCAGCAGATTCCGGGCGGCTGGAACTTCCGCGTCACCGACGTCGGCGGCATCACCATCGGCGCTACGTGCACGTTCACGGGCCTGTCGGTGACGGCCTCGTCGCTGGCCACTGCGGCCGGTGCGAAGCTCACGTACCAGGCGAACCGCGGCCTCACGACCCCGACCGTCATCGTTGACGGCCCGGTCTCGACGGCCACGGGCGTAGTGGTGGCGAGCCAGTTCGCCGTCACGACGCAGCAGAAGCTGAACGGCATCATCAACGTCTACACGGATCGCAAGAGCTTCTTCGATGCCTGAGACGGTTGCCCCGGGCGCCGGCATCCTGCAGGACACGCTGAACTTCAGCACGTGGACGACCGGTCAGCCGGCGTATCACCGACTGGGTTGCCGCGACTGTCGTGACGCCGACGGCGGCTGTGACGACGATCACCGGCGACTTCGCCTGGGTTGACGGCACCGACACCAACACGACCTGCGACGCGGCCGAGTTCGGCACCGCGGTCACCGGTTATGCTGGTTACACGATCGGCAGCACGTCGAGCTGCACGCAGCTCGTGCTGAACCAGACCGCGCCGATCGCCAACACCGCCGTCACGGGCTTCTTCGCCGTGTCCGGCACCAAGGTGCTCAACGCGACGGACTACGTTGCCACGACCGAGTTCAGCTACTCGCTGGGTTCGGCCACTGGCAAGAAGCCGGTTGCTTGGGATCCGGGTGCGTGGACGATCAACGGCGCCCAGGTGTACATCCAGTACATGCCGTACGGCACGGGCCTGTCGCGGATCGTCTACGCCGCCAACGACGGCGTGCTGAACCCGGACGTGACGGCTGACATCACTGCCAACGGCAGCACGTTCTCGTGCGCGCTCGGCACGGCCCCGGCCAAGACCGTGACGAACCTGTCCGGCGCCATCGACACCTGCGTCGCGGCGAAGGGCATCGTTACCGGCAAGGTCGCGATCCTGCTGACGTTCATCGCCCCGGACCAGGACATCGAGGTCTACAGCGCGTACAACGCTGGCGGCACCGATCGTGGCACCGTCGTGAACACGAGCAACGGTCGCTCGTTCTTCTACGGCACGGGCGTGACGTTCCCGTAATCACAACCGCAAGGCTGTGAAAATGGACGGCGGGGAGCAATCCCCGCCGTCTTTTTTTGGGGACATTCTCCATTTCCGGATCCAACTGGCGGAAATGGAGAATGTCCCTCGTGCCGCTCTTACCGGCGGCCGGCGCCGGGAGTATGCTGGCCGGCGCGGGTCGAGACTGGAGCAGGGTGGCGACCCGCGTTCCAACATCCAGGGAGAGGCAAGGCTCATGAAGTCGCACCTCGGATTCCTCGCTGTCGCGACCGTTGTCGCAACGATGTCGTCAGGCGCGGCGCAGGCGGCCGCATCGATCGCCGTACCGGCCCCCGGTCTCTACACCTATTCGCAGGAAGGCCTGGCGCTGTCGGGCACCGCAGCCGTGACGTTGCCCGACGTGGTCGTCACGTTCGGCAACAACCTCACTTACCAGGACGACATCCTGATCACGCTGGCGGGCACCGTCGTCGCTGGTGCCGGACGTCACGCCGACGCTGGTCACGTGCTCCGGGGCAGGTGCCAACGCGGTCGGCTACGTTTCGCTGGTCACCGAGCGGCTGGAAGTTCCGTGTCACGGACGTGTCCGGAATCACGGTGGGCGCATCATGCACGTTCAGCGGGCTCAAGGTGACGGCGGCATCGCTTTCGAGCACGAGCGGCGTGCTGACTTACCAGGCGAACCGCGGGCTCACGACGCCGACGGTGGTCGTGGATGGCCCGGTCACGTCAGGCCCGGTGCTCGTGGCGAAGAGCCAGTTCGACATCACGGTGTCGCCGAAGCTGAACGGCATCATCAACATCTACGCCGCGCGCAAAGTCTTCTTCGACGCCGAGATGATCCCGCCCGGCAACCTGCCGCCGCCGAATGGCGTGCGCGCCGACACGCTCAATTTCAATACGTTCGTTTCCGGCAACCCGGCGGTTGGCGACTTGGACCGGACCAACCGTGGTTCCGACGTCGAACACGATCACGATTTCCGGCGATTTCAGCTGGGTCGACGGCACCGACGCGGACCTCACCTGCGATGCGGACGAGTTCCCGTCGCGAGTGGTCGGCTATGTCGGCTGGAGCATCGGCTCGGCCTCGGATTGCACGAAGCTCGTGCTGTCACAGGTCCTGCCGGTCGGCAACGCGGCGGCGCAGGGCTATTTCTTCGTGCCCGGCGACATCGTGCTGAGTCCGACGGACTACGAAGGCAGCATCGAGTGGGGGTACGCGCTGAGCTCGGATCCGACGGTCACGAGCAAAACGATCCGGCAGTTCGACCCGGGCGCGTGGACGCTGAACGCAGCGCAGGTCTACATCCAGTACATGCCGTACGGGCGTGACATTTCTCGCATCGTGTATGCGGCGAATCGCGGCGCGGAGCCGGTACCGGTCACCGCCGACATCACTGCGAACGGATCGAGGTTCACGTGCTCGCTGGGCAACGCGCAGCAACAGTCGGTGACCCAGCTGTCGCTGCTGCTCGACGTCTGCGTCTTCACCCAGGGCATCACGCAAGGCAAGGTCTCGATCCTGCTCACGTTCGTCGCCCCGGAGCAGGACATCGAGGTCTACAGCGCATATCTCGTGGGTGCCGGTGACATCGGCACCGTGGTCAATACCAGCAACGGCCGCTCGTTCTTCTACGGCACCGGCGTGAACTTCACGCCGACGCCGATCCCGCACCGTAAAGGCGGCCGGGCGACCGAACGGACCGACGGCGGGGAGCAATCCCCGCCGTCTTTTTTTGCCAGCGATTTTTTGCTTGCGGGAGGGTGCCTCGCTACGATGGCCGGATCGCCATGCTGAAGCGCCTGCTCCGCGACCTCGCCGACCGGTTCAACCGGTTGCTGCTGCCCCTCACTTCGAGCAGCGGCCTGGTCGCGTCCGTGCACTACCTGTTCCTCAGTCGTCGCTTCGACCGCGAGCATCGGGCCGTCCTCGCTGGCCGTCTCGCCTACGAGCGTGGGCTCAGCGCGCCGCTCCGCAGCAGCCCGCTGCTGAGGCGCAACGTGCATCGGCTAGAGAAGGGCCTCGTGATGCAGCCCCGCAATCCTGTCTTTGCCGAGGACTACATCGAGGAGACGGTTACGGAGTTCGCGCGGGTCACGGCAACGGGCGGACTCGATCCCGCGGAGCACAAATGGGCGAGGGACGTGCTGGATGAGTATTTCCGAGCCGTCAGCGGTACGCCCGTGATCGAGCGCGCACGCGCACGCTTCATCGCAGCCCGGACCGGCGACCCGCGGACACTGCAGGCAGCGAGTTCCGTGCCGCGCGAACGAGCCGCGCTCCCGACGGCGGACGTCTCGATCGACGATTTCCTCGCGCTGTGCCGGCAGCGGAGATCCGTGCGCTGGTTCGAGCAGAAGCCGGTGCCGCGCGCGCTGGTCGTGAAGGCGCTCGATGCGGCTTTGCAAGCACCGAGCGCGTGCAATCGCCAGCCATTCCTGTTCCGTTACTTCGACCAGCCATCCGACGCCCGGCGCATCGCCGGCATTGCGATGGGGACCGCCGGTTACGCCGAGAACGTGCCGGCGCTGCTGGTGGTGCTGGGCGACCTGGGCTGCTATCCGCACGAGCGGGACCGCCATGTCCCGTACATCGACGCGTCGCTCGCAGCGATGCAGTTCATGCTCGCGCTCGAGACGCTGGGGCTGGCCTCGTGCCCGATCAACTGGCCCGACGTCGATGCGTTGGAGCGTCGCATGGCCGGGGCACTCGAACTCCCGCCGCACATTCGGCCCGTCATGCTGATCGCGGTCGGATATCCGGACCCGCGGGGCGGGGTGCCGTTCTCCGCGAAGAAGTCGAGCGAGTCGCTGCTCAGGATGAGCAACGACTACCAGCCCTGATGGCCCGGGCGGCCGGGCAGGCCCAGGCCTCGATCGTCGGCCAGGTGGCCGCCAACGGCGGCTGGTGGATCGCAGAGCGCATCGGCATGCTCGCGCTCACGCTCGCGACCAGCGTCGTGGTCGTCCGCTCGCTCGGGGCCGCGGCCTACGGCGAGTTGAGCTACGTGCTTGCGGTGGTGGGCCTGCTGGCCCCGCTCGCGCAGTTCGGCGTGAGCGGCCTGGTCGCGCGCGGCCTGCTCGAGCGTCCGGGCGACGAGGCCGCGGTACTGCGCGCCGCACTGCTGATGAGGTTCGTCGGCTGCGCGGTCGCGTTCGCGGCCGGGCTCGCGTGGTGGGCATTCTTCGACACGAAGCCGGGCGATCGCTGGGTGATGCTGGTACTGCTCGCGGCGCAGTTCGCGACGGCGTTCCAGGTCGTCGAGTTCTGGTTCCAGGTGCAGTTCAAGGCCGCCGCGCTCGTGCCGTGGCGAACTGCCGTGCTGGTGCTGGCGGCACTGGTCAAGATGATCGTCGCGGCCGTGACACGCGACCCCGTGGCGGTGGCCTGCGTGTTCGCCATCGAATACCTGGCGCTCGGTGCAGCGTCGCTGCTGGCGCTGCGGCGTGCCGGCGGCATCTGGGCCCGGCCGGGCCGTTCACCCGAATGGCTGGGCTGGTTCGCACGCAGATCGCCGTGGCTGCTCGCGTCGGGCCTGGCCGAAGTCATCTACCTGCGCATCGACATCGTGCTGCTGGAGCGCATGCGCGGCGTTGAGGAAGCTGGAATCTACGCCGTCGCGGCGCGACTCTCCGAGGTCTGGTACATGGTGCCGGTGGCGCTGATGGGCGCGCTGTTCCCGGTGCTGTGGAGTCGCCGCTCCGATGCCGCCGCCTATTCGCGCAGCCTGCAGGGCTCGCTGGACGCGCTGGTCGCGATGTCGCTGACGCTGGCCGTGCTGATCCAGTTCATCGGCGGGCCGCTGGTCGAGTTGCTGTTCGGCGCGCGTTTTGCCGCCTCGGCGCCGGTGCTGCAGATCCACATCTGGGCCGGGGTGTTCATCTTCATGAGGGCACTGCTGAGCCGCTGGCTGCTCGCGGAGGACCTGCTGCGGTTCTCGCTGCTCACGCATGTCACGGGCGCGGTCATTAACGTGGTGATGAACCTGCTGCTGATCCCACGTTACGGCGCGGTCGGCGCGGCGATCGCAACGGTGATCGCCTATGCCTGCGCCGGCTGGCTTGCGCTGTTCGTCTTGCCGCGCACGCGGCCGATGGGCTGGATGATGGCGAAGGCACTGGCGCTGCCGTTCCGCTTCAAGGCGCTTGCCGCGCACGCGGATGTGTTGCGTCGCCAGTTCGGCGGGACGCGCGATGCTCGTTGAAGTGAAAGGCGTGCAGTTCCAGAACCAGGGGGCGCACCTGATGCTGCTCGCGGTGCTCGAGCGCCTGCAGCTCCTGGTGCCGGAGGCGCGGATCGTGCTGAGCGCGGGACCCGAGAGCCCGATCGAGTGCATCGATCAGCTCGGGGCGCTGCGCAAGCTGCGCCTGCGCAAGCGGTGGTTCGACGCAAACGCGCTCGGCTATGCATTGCCGCACCCAGTCTCCGCTGCATTGATCCGCCGGGGGCGCGCCGCAGAAGGGCAGGTGGACGCGGTGCTGGACGCGTCGGGCTTTGCGTACGGCGGCGACTGGACGCCGTGGCTGATGACGTATGCGGCCGACGAGATTCGCCGCAAGGCGGACCGTGGCCAGCCCTACATCTTCCTGCCGCAGGCGTTCGGGCCGTTCCCCGCGAGTCGCGCGGCAACTCGATTCGGAGCGGCGCTGGAGCGCGCGGCGATGATCGGCATCCGTGACGCCCGGTCGCAGCGCCTGCTGGCCGAACTGAATCCTCGATTGGAAGGCCGGCTCGAGCGATATCCCGACGTGACGATCGGACTGCGGGGCGATCCCGCGGCGGCGGAGCGCTGGGGAGTGGACCACCGGACGGTGCTGCTGATCCCCAACTGGCAGATGACCGGTGAGCGCAATCCCGACGCGGCCTGGCGCAGCGGCTACCTGAAATTCCTCATTGACCTGGCAGGGCGTATTCACCTGCAGGGCCGCGAGCCCGTGCTGCTGAATCACGAGGGACGCGGTGATGCTGCGATCTGCGAGCAGGTGGCGGCCGCAAGACCCGGCACACGCATCATCACGGAGCCAGACCCGCGCGCCGTCAAGGCGGTGATTGGTGCCTCATCCGCGGTCGTGTCATCCAGGTACCACGGCTGCCTGGCGGCGCTTTCGCAGGGCGTTCCATGCGTCGCGACCTCATGGAGTCACAAGTACCAGGAGCTCTACGCCGAGTTCGACGTCCCGCAGTGGTTGCTCGCCCGCTGCAATGCCGCCGAGGCAGCCACGTTGCTGGCGGCATCGCTGGCTGATCGTCGCTCGCACTCGCAGCGGCTGCTCGAGCATTCGGCGCGGCAGCAGGCAGAGGTCGCGCGCCTGTGGCGGCGCGTCGGCGCCTTGCTGCAGGGCGCCCCGGCGTCGGGGCAGCAGTCGTGAACGAGAGGCCGCTCGTCTCGGTCTACTTGCCGACGCGAAATCGGGCGGCATCGGTCGAGCGCGCGATCCGCTCGGTCCTGCAGCAGGACTATCCGCGATTCGAGCTGCTGGTCGTGGACGACGCGTCCACCGACGATACTGCGGCACTGCTGGACCGACTGTCTTCCGGCGACGCGCGGCTGCGCTTTTTCAGGCAGCGCGAGCCTCGGGGCGCCGGAGCCTCACGCAACGTGGCCATTCGCGAGGCTCGCGGAGAATTCGTCACTGGCATTGACGACGACGACCTGATGCTGCCGCACCGGTTGACGTCTCTGGTTGGCGCCTGCACGGACGCGCATGCGTTCGCATGCAGTGCCTTCTACGTCGTCAACGAGCGCGCTGGCTGGTACGAGGTGCGCAGCCCGGTCCCCGAGGAGATCAGCCTTGCGCGGTTGCTGGCCGGTAACGTGATCGGCAACCAGGCGATGCTGCGCACCGCCCGCGTCCGGGCGATCGGGGCCTTCGACGAGACGCTGCCCGCCTGGCAGGACTACGACCTGTGGACCCGCATGATCCTCGAGTATGGTCCGGCGCTGAGGGTCGCGGACCCGACGTACGTGTTCTTCGAGAGCGCGGATCCGCGCCGGATCACCAACTCGGAAGCGGCGAGTATTGGGGCAAGACTGTACGCCGAGAAATTCTCGGACCGCATGGGACCGGGCCAGCTCAAGGCGCAGCGATTCATGCAGGTGGCGGTACAACGCCGCCGCCTGACGCTGGCGGAAGCACGAGCATGCTGGGACGATGCAACGAAGGAACGGATCGCGGGTTACTGGGTGCGCAGCAACCTGCCGTGGGTCGAACGCCTGGCCGACGCGGTGAAGCGACGGAGGAGGCCGCTCAGGGACCTGCCTGCCACAGTTCGCAGACAGCTGCCCTGAACGGCACGGATCAGCGACGCCCGTCGCGCCCGGCGATCAGCCGAGCTGCTTCTCGAGCTCCGGCACGATCGCGAACAGGTCGCCCACCAGGCCGATGTCGGCGGCCTCGAAGATCGGCGCCTCGCCGTCCTTGTTGATCGCGACGATGGTGCGCGCGTCCTTGATGCCGGTCATGTGCTGGATCGCGCCCGAGATGCCGATCGCGATGTAGAGCTCCGGCGCGATGATCTTGCCGGTCTGGCCGACCTGCAGGTCGTTCGGCACGTAGCCCGCGTCCACCGCGGCGCGCGAGGCGCCCACCGCGGCGCCGAGCTTGTCCGCGAGGCTGTAGATGATCTTGAAGCCGTCGGCGCTGCCGAGCGCGCGGCCGCCGGCGACGACGCGCGCGGCGCGTCTGCAGGTCCGGGCGGCCGGTCGTGGCGCCGGAGCGCGAGACGAAGCGCGTGTGCGAGGGCAGGGCGACGCCGGCGTCGACCTTCTCGATCGCGGCGCTGCCGCCCTGGCGCGGCCGCCTCGAACGAGGCGACGCGCACGGTGGCGACCACGATCGCGTCCGCCGGGCACTTCGACCGTGAGCGACCGCGTTGCCGGCGTAGATCGGCCGCTTGAACGTGTGCGCGCCGTCGACGGCCATGATGTCGCTCACCTGGCCGACGCCGAGCAGCGCGGCGACGCGCGGCATCAGGTCCTTGCCGAACGTGGTCGAGGGGCCGAACACGTGCGTGTAGCCGGCGGCGAGCTTCGCCACCTGCGGCGCGAGCACGGCGCGCGAGCGGCTCGGCGTTCGCGGCGTTGTCGACCGACCAGCACCTTGCCGACGCCGGCGATCGCGGCCGCCTGCGCGGCGACGGCCGCGCCGTCGGCGGCGAGCACCAGCGACGTCGATCGACGCGCCCGGCGATCTTCGCGGCGCAGGTGACGCACTTGCGCCGTGCTCGGGTTGAGCCTGGCGCCGTCGTGTTCGGCAACGATCAGGATCTTGCTCATTACACCAACCCCTTCTTCTTCAGCGCGTCGACCAGTTCCGCGACGTCCTTCACCATGACGCCCTTCGAGCGCTGCGGCGGCGGCTCGACGCTGCACCGTCTTGAACGCCGGCGCCTCGGCGACGCCGAAGTCGCCGAGGCCCGATCGTGTCGAGCGGCTTCTTCTTCGCCTTCATGATGTCCGGCAGCTTCACGTAGCGCGGCTCGTTGAGGCGCAGGTCGACGCTCAGCACGGCGGGCAGGTCGACCTCGAGCATCTCGAGGCCGGCGTCCACCTCGCGCGTCACCGTGGCCTTGCCGTCGGCGATCTCGACCTTGGAGCAGGAGACGGCCTGCGGGCGGTCCCACAGCGCGGCGAGCATCTGCGGCGGTCTGGCCGTTGTCGTCGTCGATCGCCTGCTTGCCGAGCAGCACGAGGAACGGCTGCTCCTTGTCGATCAGCTTGCGGAAGATCTTCGCGACCGACAGCGGCGCGACGGCGGCGTCGGTCTGCACGAGGATGGCGCGGTCGGCGCCCATCGCGAGCGCGGTGCGCAGCTGCTGCTGGGTGTCCGCCGGGCCGATGCTGACGGCGAGCACCTCGTCGGCCAGGCCCTTTTCCTTGATCCGCAGCGCTTCCTCGAGCGCGATCTCGTCGAAGGGGTTGATGCTCATCTTGACCCCTTCGGTGATCACGCCCGTGTTGTCCGGCTTGACCCGGACGCGGACGTTGTAGTCCACCACGCGCTTGACGCCAACCATGATTCTGCGCACGCGCCTGACTCCTCTGCTGGCCGTTCAAAGTCTGTCTTGCAACGCAGCATCATACCAGTCCGGGACTGCCCTGACCGCGCCGGGCAGGGGCCAGCGACCCGTGTAACGGCCCAGGAGGCTGCGTCAGGCGCCCCAGCCGCGCTTCTCGTCGAGCTGCCGGTTCAGGTTCAGCAGCCGCCGGTAGCTCTCGTAGCGGCGGGCGTCGATCGTCGCCGGCCGCGACCGCCGCCTGGACCGCGCACTGCGGCTCGCGCAGGTGCAGGCAGTCCTGGAAGCGGCAGCCGCCGGCGCGGGCCGGCGATCTCGGGGAAGCCGTGCTGGACGTCCGCAGGCGCCACCGAGCGGCGGGGCGTAGTCGCGCACGCCCGGGCGAGTCGGCGATCTCGCCCCAGGGCGTGCGCAGGATGGCCGACGAGACCGTGGTGTGCCGGCCCTCGCCGGAGCCCGCCGACAGCTGCGCCGGTGGCGCGCAACGGCCTCGCCCGCCAGCGCGTTGAGCAGCGACGACTTGCCGACCCCCGACTGCCCGGCCAGCAGGCTGCGCCGCCCGGACAGCAGCGCGACCAGGTGCGTCGAGGCCGGTGCCCGCGCGGGCCGACACCGCGACGACCGGCAGGCCGAGCGCCCGAAGGGCGCGACGAACGACAGGTCGCCCGCGTCGGCCGGCAGGTCCTGCTTGTTGACGATGAGCAGCGCCGCGATGCCCGCATAGCTCGCGCCGGCCAGGTAGCGATCGACGATGAACGGGTCGCAGGCCGGGCGGGGTGCGACCACCACGCCGAGCTGGTCGAGGTTGGCCGCGAGCGATTCGCGCGCGTGCCGCGGCTGTCGCTGCGGCAGAGCACGTTGCGCCGGGGCAGCCGCTCGACGACGGTCCACTCGTCGTCGCCCGGCGTGCTGCTCGATGCGCACCTGGTCGCCGGCCACCAGGTCGAGGTTGCGGCCGCGCAGCTTGCACGAGACGCGGTTCGCCACCGGCCGCGCGGCGACGACCACCCGGCGTCCGTAGGACTCGACGACGCAGCCGGTGTCGTCGGCGCTCGTTCACGAGTGGCAGCGGCCGTGGGCGGGCGCGGGCGCAGCGCTGCGCAGGCGCTCGATGCGGGCCGCCGGCGGCGGGTGCGAGTCGTGGAACGCCGAGTAGCAGCGGGTCCGGCGTCAGCGTGCGTGGCGTTGTCCTTGTAGAGCGTCACCAGCGCCTCGGCGAGCGACTGCGCGTCGCTGTGCTCGGCCGCGAACGCGTCGGCCTCGTACTCGTGGCGGCGCGACCAGGCCGCCAGCAGCGGCGACACCATCCACGTGAACGCCGGCGCGACGAGCATGAACAGCAGCAACGCCGCGGCGTCGCTGCGCGTCCGGGCACGCCGAGGCTCGCGTAGAACCAGTCCTGCGCGACAGCCAGCCGAGCAGCGCGAAGCCGGCGAGGCTCATCAGCGCCCCGACCACCAGTCGCTGCGGGATGTGCCGCAGCTTGAAATGCGCCAGCTCGTGCGCGAGCACGGACTCGATCTGCGACGGCGTCAGGCTCGCCAGCAGCGTGTCGAAGAACACGATGCGCTTCTCGCGGCCGAGGCCGGTGAAATACGCATTGCCGTGCGACGAGCGGCTTCGAGCCGTCCATGACGAACACGGCCTTGGCGTGGAAGTCGCAGCGGTCGAGCAGCGCGTCGATGCGCGCGCGCAGCGACTGGTCCTCGAGCGGCGAGAACTTGTTGAACAGCGGCGCGATCACGCCGCGGCCACGCCCAGGTGACCAGCAGCGTGAACGCCGAGCCAGGCCAGCCACGCGACGAGCCACCAGCGCGGCCCGGCGCGAGGCCATGATCCAGAGCACGCCGGCGACCACCGCCCGCCGAGCAGCAAGCCCGAGTGCCCAGCCCTTCAGCAGGTCGGCCACGAACACCTGTCGGGCTCGTGCGGTTGAAGCCGAAGCGCTGCTCGAGCACGAACGTGCGGTAGATCGAGAACGGGCAGCGACAGCAGCGACAGCGCGGCCAAGACGCCGAGCACGTGCAGGGTGCCGGTCGACGAGCGGGGCGCCATTCGCCTTGGCGGCCAGCGCGCCGATCCAGGCGATGCCGCCGCCCAGCGTCAGCCAGAGCAGCACGAGCGCGTCGTACAGGGTCTCGACGATGCCGAGCCGCTGCCGGGCGACCGTGTAGTCCGCCGCCTTGGCGTGCTCTTCGGCCGAAACGGCCGCTGGCGAAGCCGGCTGGAACCGCGTCCCGGTGGCTCGCGACGAACCTGATCTGCCGGCGCGAAAGCCACAGCTGCACGCCGAGGTGGGCGAGCAGTGCGACGAGGAAAATGGTCGTGAATGTCTGCATGGTTCGGGTGCCGGAGGCGGGCGGAGCTTAGCCTTTGCTAGAATGCGCCACAATCGCACATTGACGGCAGGCACAAGGGCGGATCGTGGGCAAAGCGGACAATCTCGATCTGGATCGACCTCGAGATGACGGGTCTCGACCCGTTGCGCGACCACATCATCGAGATTGCGACGATCGTGACGGATTCGCGGCTCAACGTCCTGGCCGAGGGTCCGGTGATCGCGATCCACCAGCCGGACTCGGTGCTGGCGGCGATGGACGAGTGGAACCGCAACACCCACGGCGCCTCGGGCCTGCTCGATCGGGTGCGCGCGAGCACGGTAACTGCGGCCGACGCCGAGGCCGCGGACGCTGGCTTTCCTGGAGCAGCACGCCGAGGCCGGCGCCTCGCCGATGTGCGGCAACAGCATCTGCCAGGATCGGCGATTCCTGGCGCGCGAGATGCCGGCGCTCGAGAAGTTCTTCCACTACCGCAATCTCGACGTCAGCACGGTGAAGGAGCTGGCGCGCCGCTGGGCACCGGACGTGCTTGCCGGGTGTGCAGAAGTCCTCGACCCATCGCGCTTGATGACGTGCGCGAGTCGATCGAGGAGTTGGCTCATTATCGGCGGGTGTTTTTCAGGGCTTAGATTGCGTGGCCTGCATTGAACTTGGCCAATCGTTGCGAGTTCCTGCATCTTGGGTTCTTGGCAAATTCTTGGACATGTCATGCCGAACGAAATTCAAGAACGGGCTTTGATTGCTTTTTCGGCATGCCTTCGCCCGCTTGCACGCGTGCTTCTCCGCTCGGGGATCAATTACCGACAGTTTGCTGATGCGGCGAAGGATGCGTTTGTCATGGAAGCTCTCTCAGAGCGCGACAGATCGCGGGCGTCAGGCCAATACGTCTAGAATTGCTGTAAGAACGGGCATTTCGCGGAAAGAAGTCGCGCGAATCCGAAAGCGGTTGGAGGCAGCCTCGGTTAAGCGCGCCTTCGGCAGCGGGCATGTCGAGCCATAGCGGGCATGCAGCTCGAACCTTGCAAATCTGGCACACGGACGAACGTTTTGTTGACGGCGCTGGTAAACCCCGCGATCTACCGTTCTCTGGCGATGAGCTGAGTTTTGCCAATCTGGTTCGAATAGTCGGTGGTGATATTCCTCCAGGCGCCGTAAGGGCGGAACTCGTAGCTGCTGGCGCCGTTGTGGAGACGGACCAAGGATTCGTCAGGCCCTTGAAACGCTATTTTGTGCCTGGCGACGTGGGCGAAGAACTAGTTGTAGGTCTTGAGCACATTGTCCGTCCCGTATTGCTCGGGCTGGCAAGAAACACGGGGCCATTAAGGAAGGACCCTTTCGTGCAGCGTGTGGCTTACTCGGACAGACGTGTTGCCCGCGGCTATGCCGGGTCTCAGGCAGATGGCCCGAGTGAAGTGCGAGGAATTCATCCAGTCACATAGATGACTGGCTATGCGCAAACGAGGCGGGCCGCGAAGTTGAGGCTGAAGATAGGACGCGAATGGGAATAGGCGTCTTCTATTTCGAAGATGGACCGCCGGACTGAAAGTCCGCGTGTCGTTGATTTGATTCCGTCCCTGGTCACCACTTCCAATTCTTAGATTTTCACGCGCTTCTGCGCGGCGTAGCCGTGCTATGCGTACTCAATGGCGTCGACCATCCGACCTCCATGGCATAGCTTAGCCAGTCCCCGAACCCGACACCCTCGCGCTGCTCCGTAAGCTTCCCCGTTCAAATTGAGCGCTCGAAAGCAAGACTGCACCGGACGGTCACATTAGCCAGAAAAAAAGAAGGCCAGCGCAAAGCTGGCCTTCGTTCCTTCGGTTCGACTGAAGATAAGCTAGTTGCCTGACGGCACAACAAACATCTTAGTCGCTGTTAGCGGCGCCCCTGCAGCTGCCTGTGAACCAGCGACAGCAACGACCTGGCCGGCCTTGAGCTGCACTTGCTGCGTAGCCAGGAGCCCACTGTAGTCAATCTGCAGTTGACCAACCATGAATTGGCCGGTGGCCGCCTGGACTGAATCAATGCGGCCAACGACCAATACCTGCGATGCGCCGGGCGTGTAGTTCGTGCCGCCAAGAAGCAGTTTCGTCGCACGAACCCTGCCTGACGCGTCCTTTCCGCCGACTACCGTTGCAATAACACTTGAACCTGCCGAGAGATTCGCCGCGAGCCTCTCAAGAGAGGCTGCCCCAGCGGCAGCCTGATAGCGCTGTCCAAGAATGGTGACGACACCAGTCTTCGAATCAACCTTCTCCAGTGGACCGCTAACCAGTACGTTACGCGCGACAGCTGTCTGCAAAGAATCACTGCCCGTGATCGCGTCGCTGCCAGTGATGGCATCGCTACCGGTGATCGCATCACTGCCAGTGATGGCATTGGACCGCTTGGCCTTGCGCTGGTCGCTGCCGGTGATGGCATCGCTGCCCGTGATCGCGTCGCTGCCCGTGATCGCGTCGCTGCCCGTGATGGCATCGCTACCGGTGATCGCATCACTGCCAGTGATGGCGTTGGACCGCTTGGCCTTGCGCTGGTCGCTGCCGGTGATGGCATCGCTGCCCGTGATCGCGTCGCTGCCCGTGATGGCATCGCTGCCGGTGATCGCATCACTGCCGGTAATGGCGGTGGACTTCCTCACCTTGCGCTGGTCGCTGCCGGTGATGGCATCGCTGCCCGTGATCGCGTCGCTGCCAGTGATGGCATCGCTACCGGTGATCGCATCACTGCCGGTAATGGCGGTGGACTTCCTCACCTTGCGCTGGTCGCTGCCGGTGATGGCATCGCTGCCCGTGATCGCGTCGCTGCCAGTGATGGCATCGCTACCGGTGATCGCATCACTGCCAGTGATGGCATTGGACCGCTTGGCCTTGCGCTGGTCGCTGCCGGTGATGGCATCGCTGCCCGTGATCGCGTCGCTGCCCGTGATGGCATCGCTACCGGTGATCGCATCACTGCCGGTAATGGCGGTGGACTTCCTCACCTTGCGCTGGTCGCTGCCGGTGATGGCATCGCTGCCGGTGATCGCATCGCTGCCCGTGATCGCGTCGCTGCCAGTGATGGCATCGCTGCCGGTGATCGCATCACTGCCAGTGATGGCATTGGACCGCTTGGCCTTGCGCTGGTCGCTGCCGGTGATGGCATCGCTGCCCGTGATCGCGTCGCTGCCAGTGATGGCATCGCTACCGGTGATCGCATCACTGCCAGTGATGGCGTTGGACCGCTTGGCCTTGCGCTGGTCGCTGCCGGTGATGGCATCGCTGCCCGTGATCGCGTCGCTACCGGTGATCGCATCACTGCCGGTAATGGCGGTGGACTTCCTCACCTTGCGCTGGTCGCTGCCGGTGATGGCATCGCTGCCCGTGATCGCGTCGCTGCCAGTGATGGCATCGCTACCGGTGATCGCATCACTGCCGGTGATGGCATTGGACCGCTTGGCCTTGCGCTGGTCGCTGCCGGTGATGGCATCGCTGCCCGTGATCGCGTCGCTGCCAGTGATGGCATCGCTACCGGTGATCGCATCACTGCCAGTGATGGCATTGGACCGCTTGGCCTTGCGCTGGTCGCTGCCGGTGATGGCATCGCTGCCCGTGATCGCGTCGCTGCCAGTGATGGCATCGCTGCCGGTGATCGCATCACTGCCGGTAATGGCTTTGCTGGGCTTGCTATAGGACGGCCTGGACGTGACGCCCGCGCTAGGGGAGGAAGAAGCGGCTGCGCTGGCAAGCGCCAACGAGACTGCGACGGCGATCGCACTGATTCGACCAGCATTGTTCATTTCAAATCCCCTTCGACTTCGCCTTGTGTATCGCCGTCCGCCTGCGGCAGCGACACTTGGTAGAAAACAGGTTCATCTGCCCCTAAGGACTTATCGATGAAATGAAAGACTCCTACGCCTGTCCGGATTGATTCAGACGTGGCGAGCTTGTGGCCGCCTTTGATCTCGTGCTCTCCGAGCCAGTCATCGAGAATCTCGAGGAACTCCTGGCCCTTCGCTCGGATGAACTGGTCGAACGCGGCGAGATCGTCCGGCGACAAGCCTTCCATGGTGATCACGTATCTTTCGAATCGGCCGTCTCCCTGCTTCTTCTTCTGCAGGTTGTAATCCACGGTATCGATGAAATAGTTGACGACGTCGCCGATGCGCTCAAGACCGACTGGATCAAGAGGCGAGGGCAGGTAAGTTCGGTTCAGCAGGCGAACGTAGCCGTCATCCGTTTCGAAGGCCGCATTTACTCGAACGAGTTCGTTGAGCAACGCGCGTGGCGATACACCATCGGTGTACTTCGCGACGAGCTGTTCAAAAGATGTTCCATCTCCAGCGAATGGAACTTCGAGAGGCAGGCCGTAGGGACCCAAGTACTCGCGGTCCTGACTCCACCCCTGCAACACTCGTGCGATTTGGTTCGCGTCGACCTCGCCACCATCGCCTGTGTCGTTAGCGCGAATCCGATCAACATCTCGGGCAGAGATGCCGGTAGAATTCCCAGCCGGGTATCAGTGTGAGGGCGTCCTTGCGGTACGAGCTCCCATGAGGCAATGTCGATATATGCGCCGCGGACTGCATCCGCGAATTCGCCAAATGACACGCCATGGCGCAGCAATATCCTCACCAGCGGGTGGAGCAGGTGACGGCACGCCGCAAGCAACGATTTCTTTACGCTCTCGCTCATTCCAGGCCCGTAAGCGGGTGGCGCCGACCAGATTGCTACTGCCGCTGACATGGTTATTGTTAAGTCCCCGCGGCGGACTATAGCTACGGCGGCGCCGGGGTCAAGATATGAACATATTCGTACACTTACGTACGGATGCTCACAGGCACTCTCGGAGTGGTCGAGCCGGTTGCCGCGAGACAAATATCCAGCGATTTCAGGGCGGTGTCGCCACGGCCTCGAAAGGCCGGCAGGAGCCTGGCGACCCGCGTTTTTCCGGCCGAGGCCTGCGCAATGTAAAGTCGATCTGGGTCGGCTGGGCAGCGCCTGGGACCCCTTGGGCCCAAGGAACTGTGACCCCGGTCACAGTTTTTTGTGGGCCGCGAAAATCTTATGACAAATAAATAGATAGAGCGACTATCTCGAAATAATCCGAAATTCGCGATGCGGACGGTTGCCGCGGACTTGGTCGCGCACGAACAGCCCGCGAAGGGCACTCGATCCGGAGCCAGCCGCGACCGTTGCTGAAGCACGGTCAGGGCAAGCCCGCTCGGTCAGTCAGGCCGCTCTGTCGTCTCGCCGGCACCCACCAAAGAAAACGGCCGGACCCCGCTGGGGATCCGGCCGTTCAGGAGAAAATTGATTCTTGACAGTTATTCGGTCTTCTGGATCTTCGCGTTCTTGCGAAGCTCGTCCAGGTAAGCCTGCAGCTTCTTGCGCTGGCTCAACATCTCCACCTGCGGCTTCACCTGGTCGAACGCGGGCGCCTCCGGCGTGCGGATGTCCTCGAGCAGGATCACGTGCCAGCCGAACTCGCTCTGCACCGGCGCCTGCGTGGTACTTGCCCTTCTCGCAGCGCGGCGACGGCGTCGGCGAACGGCTTGACCATCGTCTGCGGCGAGAACCAGCCGAGGTCGCCGCCATTCTTGCCGCTCCGAGTCCTTCGACTCCTTGGTCGCGAGCTTCGCGAAGTCGCCGCCGGCCTGCAGCTCGCTGATGATCGCCTCGGCGGTCTCCTTGTCTCGACCAGGATGTGCCGCGCCTTGTACTCCTTCGGCATGGCGGCAACCTGCGTGTCGTACTCGGCCTTCACCTCGGTCTCGGACACCGGGTTCGCCTTGATGTACTTCTCGCTCGCGGCTTCCGCGAGGATCTGCGTGCGCAGCAGCTCGATCCGCGCCTGCACGTCGCCGGGTCCTTCTGCAGGCCGTCCTTCTCGGCCGCCTGCGCGGCCAGCGTCATGTTGATCAGCTGGTCGAGCATCTGCGCCTTCTGCTCGTCGTCGGCGGTTCTCTGCGCGCCGCCGGTGACCGCCTGCACGAACACATCGAACAGTTCGCTGCTGATCTGCTTGCCGTTCACCGTGGCGACGACCGTCGCGGCCGCCTTGGCGCGGTCTCGGTCTTGCCGGCGGCGGGCTTCGTGGCGTCTCCCGGCCGGCTTGGTGCAGGCCGCCAGCAGGCCGGCGGCGCAAGGACGAGCAGGAATCTTGACTTACGCATCGTGAGCCTCTGGGTTGGAACCGAATCAGTGGGAGTGCGGCTCGCCCGGGGCGAGCGCCTGGATGGACAGAGCGTGGATGTCGGTCGTCATCATGTCGCCGACGGCCTCGTAGACGAGCCGGTGCCGGCGCAGCGTGTCGACGCCCGCGAAGCGCTTCGACACGACGAGCACGGTAAAGTGCCCGCGGCCGTCCGCCGCGCCGGCGTGCCCGGCGTGGCGGTGGCTGTCGTCGACCACTTCGAGCTGCTCCGGTTCGAGCGCCTGCCAGCCGTTCGGTCAGCCGTTCGAGCGCGGCGGCCGTCACGGCAGCACCTTGATGAACGGCCGGACCTCGTAGGATTCGAACACCCCCTCGGTGACGTAGGGATCGCCGGCGACCCAGTCGCGGGCCGCCTCGAGCGACTCGAACTCGGCGATGATCACGCTGCCCGCGAAGCCGGCTTCGCCGGGATCGGCGGAATCCGATGGCCGGGCAGGGCCCGGCGATCGCGACGCGGCCGGCGTCGACGAGCTCGGCGATGCGCTCGAGGTGCTCGCGCACGGACCCGCCGGCGGATCTGCGAGCGCGCCGGGCGCATCCTTGCCGATGATCACGTAGAGCATGTCAGCGCGCGTCCGGCGTCGGGCGGCCTCGGCCTTGCGCGCGATCCACACGCCCTGCAGCAGCGCGAAGACCAGCGTGAGGCCCATCAGGCCGAACAGCTTGAAGTTGACCCAGGTCGCCTCGTCGTAGTTGTAGGCGACGTACAGGTTCAGTGCGCCGGCGAGCACGAAGAAGCCGACCCACATCATGTTGAGCCGCCTCCAGTCCGCGGCCTCGAGCGTGACGTTCTCGCCCAGCATGCGCTGGATGATCGTCGGGCCGCGCATGTACTGGCTCACCAGGAACGCGCGCGGCGAACAGCCAGTTGACGATGCTGGGCTTCCACTTGATGAACGTCGCGTCGTGGATCAGCAGCGTGAGTCCGCCGAAGACCAGCACCAGCACGGCGGAGGTGAGCAGCATGCGGCTCACCTTGCGGTGCCGGATCCAGCTGACCGCGGTCTGCGAGCAGCACGCCGACGATCAGCACGCCGGTGGCGACGTAGATGCCCGCCAGCTTGTAGGCGACGAAGAACGCGATGACCGGAAGCAGGTCGATCAGAAACTGCATGCGTGCGCGTGAGTGGTGGGCTCGGCGCCGAGCCGGGTCGCGTATCATAGCCAAGTCGCACTCTCGCGCCCAACGGACTGGCGCTACTCCATGGCCTTCCTGCTCTCCATCCATCCCGTCGAACCCCCAGCCGCGGCTGGTCCGCCAGGCCGTCGCCGCGATCCGCGACGGCAGCGTCGTCGCCTATCCCGACGGACTCCTGCTACGCGCTCGGCTGCCTGATCGGCGACAAGGAGGCGATGGAGCGCATCCGGCGCATCCGCGACGCCGACAAGAACCACAATTTCACGCTGGTCTGCCGCGACCTGTCCGAGATCGCGAAGTACGCCCGGGTGGACAACACGCCAGTACCGCACGCTGCGGGCGTTCACGCCCGGGCCCGTACACGTTCCTGCTCGAGGCGACGCGCGAGGTGCCGAAGCGCCTGCAGAACCCGAAGCGGCGCACGATCGGCATCCGCGTCCCGGACAACGCGATCGTCGCGCATGCTGCTCGCCGAGCTGGGCGAGCCGATCATGAGTTCGACGCTGCTGCTGCCGGGCGAGCCGACGCCGCTGACCGACCCGCACGAGATCAAGGAGCGGCTCGAGCACGCGGTGGACCTGGTGATCGACGGCGGGCCCTGCGGCTTCGAGCCGAGCAGCGTCGTCGACCTGTCCGGCGACGGCGCCGGTCGTGGTGCGGCGGGGCAAGGGCGACGTCAGTCCGCGTTCGAATGACGGCGGCCGCGCTGCGCCTGCGTATAATCCCGGTTCGCGCCTGAGGGGGCCCGGCGTCTCATGAAGTCGTCAGGATTGTTTCCAGCCATGATTTAAGCAAGTCTTAACGGAGAATCGCGAGGGACCGCTTGAGTTCATCCGTCACCGCCCCGCGCCGCGTGCTCTCCGGCATGCGCCCGACCGGCAGCCTGCACCTCGGCAACTACCACGGCGCGCTGAGGAACTGGACCGACCTGCAGTACGAGTACGACTGCTACTTCTTCGTCGCCGACTGGCACGCGCTGACCACGGGCTACGAGGACACCCGGCGGCATCGAGGCCAACACCTGGCGAGATGGTGATCGACTGGCTCGCGGCCGGGCTCAATCCCGCGCGTCGCGACGCTGTTCATCCAGTCGCAGGTGCCGGAGCACGCCGAGCTGCACCTGCTGCTGTCGATGATCACGCCGCTCGGCTGGCTCGAGCGCGTGCCGACCTACAAGGACCAGCAGGAGCAGCTGAAGGAAAAGGACCTCGCCACCTACGGCTTCCTGGGCTATCCGCTGCTGCAGAGCGCGGACATCCTGCTGTACCGGCCGATGTACGTGCCGGTGGGCGAGGACCAGGTCGCGCACGTCGAGATCACGCGCGAGATCGCGCGGCGCTTCAACCTCATCTACGGCCGCGAGCCCGACTTCGAGGCCAAGGCCGAGCGGGCGGTGAAGAACCTCGGCGCGCAAGAACGCGCGCGCTGTACCGCGAGCTGCGCACGCAGCTACCAGGAGCAGGGCGACGAGCGAGGCGCTCGAGCAGGCGCACGCGCTGCTCGAGGGCAACTCGCGCCTCGACGCTCGCCGACCGCGAGCGGCTGCTCGGCTACCTCGAGGGCACGGGCCGCACCGATCCTGCCGGAGCCGGAAGTGCTGCTGACGGCGACGCCGAAGGTCCCGGGCCTCGACGGCCGCAAGATGTCGAAGTCCTACGGCAACACCATCGGCCTGCGCGAGGATCCGGACGCGGTCGCCGCGAAGCTGAAGACCATGCAGACCGACCCGGCGCGCGTGCGGCGCACCGATCCGGGCGACCCCGACAAGTGCCCGGTCTGGGACCTGCACAAGCTCTACTCCAGCGACGAGACGCAGGCGCTGGGTGCGAGCAGGGCTGCCGCAGCGCCGGCATCGGCTGCCTCGAGTGCAAGAAGCCGCTGATCGAGCGGGTGGTCGAGGAAGTGACCGGCGATGCGCCAGCGCGCGCAGGAATACGAGGACAACCCGGAGCTGGTGCGCGGCATCATCGCCGAGGGCTGCGAGAAGGCGCGCGAGGCCGCGCGCCAGACGCTCGACGACGTGAAGCAGGCCATGGGCCTGGCCTACCGCTGAGGACTCGCGCATGAGCAAGCCCGACCTCAGGCTCGATCGAAGGCCGTGCCGCCGCCCGCGCGCCGAGGCGCCGGCTGCCGAGCGGTCGCCGAGCAGGCCGAGATGCCGTTCGCGGTGGTGGAGGGCGAGCCGGTCACGCAGATGCCGCGCGACCTGTACATCCCGCCGCGAGGCGCTGGAGGTGTTCCTCGAGGCGTTCGAGGGGCCGCTCGACCTGCTGCTGTACCTGATCCGCCGCCAGAACCTCGACATCCTCGACATCCCGATCGCCGAGATCACGCGGCAGTACATGCACTACATCGAGCTGATGCAGCGAGCTGCAGCTCGAGCTCGCCGGCGAGTACCTGCTGATGGCGGCGACGCTGGCGGAGATCAAGTCGCGCATGCTGCTGCCGCGCCCGCAGAGCGAGGGCGACGGCGAAGAGGACGACCCGCGCGCCGAGCTGGTGCGCCGCCTGCAGGAGTACGAGCGCTTCAAGCGCGCCGCCGAGGACATCGACGAGCTGCCGCGCCTCGAGCGCGACACGTTCCCGGCGTCGGCCGAGCTCGTCGAGCGGCGCGTCGTGCAGCATGCTGCCGGAGGTGACGCTGCAGGAGATGCTGGTCGCGCTCAAGGACGTGATGGCGCGCGCCGACATGTTCGCGCACCACCACGTGCAGCGCGAGCGGCTGTCGGTGCGGCAGCGCATGTCGGACGTGCTCGGCGCGCTGCGCACGCAGGCGTTCGTCGAGTTCACGCAGCTGTTCCGGCCCGAGGAAGGCCGCATGGGCGTGACCGTGACGTTCTCGGCGATCCTCGAGCTGCTGCGCGAGGGGCTGATCGAGATCGTGCAGGCCGAGCCGTTCGCGCCCGATCCACGTGCGCGCGGGTCGCGCCGCGCCACGTCACGCTCGTCGTCGACAATGACCTGTCCGAATGCCGGAGCCCGGACGGAACAATGAGCGACCATCCCATGATCGAACGTCATCGAGGCCGTGCTGCTTGCCGCGGGCCGGCCGGTCGACCGTCGAGCAGATCCTCGAGCTGTTCGAGGAGCACGAGCGGCCGACGCCCGAGGACGTGCGCGCGGCGCTCGCAGCGCTCGCGCAGCGTCTGCGACGGCACGCGGCATCGAGCTGCGCGAGGTCGCGAGCGGCTGGCGCGTGCAGGTGCGCGCGCAGTACGCCGACGTCGTGTCGCGCCTGTGGCAGGAGCGGCCGAGCCGCTACTCGCGCGCGCTGCTCGAGACGCTGGCGCTGATCGCCTATCGCCAGCCGATCACGCGCGGCGAGATCGAGGACATCCGCGGCGTCACCGTCAACCTCGACGATCATGCGCACGCTGCACGAGCGCAACTGGATCCGCGTCGTCGGCCATCGCGAGGTGCCGGGCCGGCCGGAACTGCTCGGCACGACGCGCGAGTTCCTCGACTACTTCGGGCTGAAGAGCCTCGACGACCTGCCGACGCTGGCCGAGCTGCGCGACCTCGACGACATCAAGGTGCAGCTCGAGTTTCCGGGCGCGCCCGTGCCCGCGAGGTCGCTGCGTTGCCGGCGCCGGCGGGCGATGAAGCGGCGGGCGAGACTGCGGCCGCCGTGGTTGCTGAAGGCGTTACAGGCGCAGAGATCGCAGAGATTGCGGATGCCGTCGACAGTGACGACCTGCTCGACGACGACGCGGCTGCCGACGATGAAGATGAGGACGACGATGCTCCGTCCGAGGCGCCGACGCTGGTCGCGTCACCGCCCGGAACGAACGAGCGCTAGCCGCAGCTCTTGGACGAGCGCCTGCACAAGCTGCTGGCCCAGCACGGCATCGGGTCGCGGCGCCAGGTCGAGGACTGGATCCGCGAGGGACGCGTGCTCGTGAACGGCCGACCCGCGGAAATCGGCCAGCGCGTGCGCACCGGCGACCGGATCATCGTCGACGGGCGCGACGTCACGAAGCGGCTCCGCGCCGACCGACACTGCGGGTCATCGTCTATCACAAGCCGAGCGGCGAGATGCTGCGTCGCCAGGCGCGACGACCGCGGCGGCGTCGAGATGCGACTGCCGGCGCTGCGCTCCGGCCGCTGGCTGCCGGTGAACGCGCTCGGCTTCGGCGAGGACGGCCTGCTGCTCCTCACCAGCGACGGCACGCTGGTGTCGGCCATCACGCGCAAGGCGGCGGAGATTCCGGTCGAGTACCGCGTGCGCGTGCTGCGCCCGCGTCAGGCCGAGGACTGGCCGGAGATGCCGCTCGAGGTCGACGTCGAAGGCGAGCCGGTGACGTTCTCGGCCGTCGAGCGCCTCGAAGGCGGCAGGACCAACGTGTGGTTCCGCGTTGCGGCTGAGCGCCCGCTGCGGCGTGGCGCGATCCGCGCACTGTTCGATGGCGCGGGACTCAAGATCAGTCGCACGATGCTGGTGAGCTGGGGGCCGGTGTCGCTGCCGCGCGACCTGCCGCGCGGTCGCTCGCGCGACCTCGCCGGCGCAGAACTCGATGCGTTGCTCGCGCTTGGTGGCGTGGCTCGGTCGTCGGCGCGTGAGAAGCGATCGAAGCCTGCGCGTGCTCGGTCGGGCTCCGGTCGCGCCAAGTCGGGTCGCGGTCGGCGCTGATTTCACGCGCCTTCGTCTTGCTGCCGCGCGTAGGTCGCAGGTCGTGTCGTTGTTAGCAGCGGACCTCTAATCCGGCGTGGTCGGTCGCAGTCGGCAATTGCGGATCTCAAATCCGCGCCTTTCGCTGCCAGAAATACATAGCAGTCGCTCCACAACTTCGAATTGCGCCGGCGCCGCAAAGCGCACTGAGCGTCCGCTGTTGTGATTTGAGCCAGGAGCCCGGCCGAGTGCCGGGCTTCTCGCTTTGGCGAGGCCGGTCCGCGCCGCGGAGCCGTCCTTGGGGATCAGTCGATCAGCCTTTGTCGATCGGCGGATCGAGTCCGCGGGCGGGTAACTGCGCCTCGAACCGGTGGCCGGTGGCGCCCCGGCTCGCCGGTCCCAGCAGGTACAGGAACGGCGGCAGCACGACCTCCGGCAGCGGCACGCTGGCGGCGACCTCGCCCGGATACGCCTTGGCGCGCATCGCGCGTGCGCATCTTGCCCGGATTGACGCTGTTGACGCGGATGTTGCGTCGTGGTGTCGGTCTCGTCGGCGAGCACCTGCATCAGTCCTTCGACGGCGAACTTCGACGCCGCGTAGGCGCCCCAGTACGCGCGCCCGCGCACCGACACGCCGCTGGTCGTGAACACCACCGATGCGTCCTGCGACGCCCGCAGCAGCGGCAGCAACGCCTGCGTCAGGATGAACGCGGCGTTGACGTTGACGTGCATGACCTTGCAGCCAGGTCACCACGTCGTAGTGCTCGATCGGCGCGCGCTCGCCGAGCAGGGCCGCGGCGTGCACGAGCCCGTCGAGCCGGCCGAACTCGTTGCGCACGGCATCCGCGAGCGCGGCGTAGTGCGTGGCGTCGGCGCGCTCGAGATCGAGCGGCGCGATCGAAGGGCGCGGGCCGCCGGCGGCGACGATCGCGTCGTAGACGCCCTCGAGCTTCTTGCACGTTGCGGCCGCACAGCACGACGCGTGGCGCCGAGCGCGGCGCAGGCCGGCGCCAGCGCGCCGCCGAGGCCGCCGCTCGCGCCGGTCACGAGGATGACGCGGTCCTGCGAGCAGGCCGGGCGGTGCGGCGTAGGTCCGCGGTTCGATGGCCGTTGGCAAGCTCGAGTCTCCGGCGATGGGTTCGTGTCTGTCAGGTCGGTGCGTCATCGCGTCACGTAGCGCACGGCGGTGCGCCACGCGGTCCACAGTCGAGTGAGCGGCTCGAGCTCGGCGCGGCCGGCGGGATTCGCGCGCCGCTCGCGGTCGTGCGAGCAGGCGCTCGTGCAGCGCGGCGAGCACCAGGCCGTGGCGCTGCGTGCGGCGCTGCTCGGCGTTCGAGCAGCAGGCCAGGCAGCGAGGCCAGCTCTGCGCCGACCCGCGTGCGCCAGTCGCCGGGCAATGCATCAAGTGCCGGCGACGTCGCAGGCGCCGTGCACAGGCCGCGGGATCGATGCCCGCGGCCTCGAGCGCTTCGAGCGGCGCGTACAGTCGCCCGTGCGGCATGTCGCGTCGCAGGTCGCGCAGGATCTCCGCCTGGCGCATCGCGCTGCCGAGCCGCCGCGCAAACTCGCGCTCCGGCTCGGAGAGCGTCGCGTCGCCCGCCAGCGTCGCCGCGATCAGCGTCTGCAGCGCGCCGGCGGAGCGGTAACAGTAGGCCTCGAGTTCCTGCCAGTTGCGGTAGGTGAGCCGGGCCAGGTCGAGGTCGGCGCCGACCAGCGTTTCGTGCAGCAGCGTGAGGTCGACGTCGCGGTCTCGCGCAGCGGCTGCAGTGCCGATCGCAATGCGGATGCGTCGGGCGGCCCGCGGCCAGGCGGTCGATTTCGCCGCGCCACCACTGCAGCCGCGCATGCGCGGCCTCGTGCGACGCGCCTTCGACGATGCGCGCGGATCTCCGCCTCGAACGCGTAAAGTGCGTCGAGCACGGGACGCGCCGCGGGCGGTCGCGAACAGCACCGCGAAGTAACGCAGCGAGCCGGGCGGCGCGCCGGATTCACTCGTCAGCGGCGTCTCGCCCTCGGCCAGGCTCGTCGGCACGCGCGCCAGCTTGTCGACCGGCGGCGAGTTCCTCGATCTCGCGCTCCGGGCCGCAGCCCGAGCTCGGTGAACTTGCGCGCGCCCGGCAGCACCTGCCGCTCGAGCGAGCCCACCGCGCTGTTGTAGGCATCGACGCTCTGCCCGAGCGACTTGCCGATCCGGCCCATGTGCTCGCCGAAGTTCGCGAGCCGCTTGTAGAGGTCCTCGGCGAGCTCCTGGATGCGCGCCGCATTCTCCGCGAGCGCGTTCTGCCGCCAGCCGTAGGCCACGGCCTTCAGCAGCGCGACGAAGCTCGTCGGCGTGGCGATGATCACGTGCTGGCGGATCGCGTCCTCGAGCAGCGTCGGGATCTCGCCGACGGCGGCGGCCAGGAACTGGTCGCCGGGGATGAACAGCACGACGAAATCCGGGCTGTGCTCGAACTGCGACCAGTAGGCCTTCGACGACAGCGCGCGCACGCGCTCGACCACGGCCTGCGCGTGACGACGCGACCAGCGACGTCGCGCGCCTCGTCGGTCGCGGCCTCGACCGCCGACAGGTACGCGTCGAGCGGCGTCTTCACGTCGACCACGAGCTGCCGGCCGTCCGGCATGTTGACGATCATGTCCGGCCGCAGCGCACCGTCCTCGCCCGGCACGTGCACCTGCTCGACGAAGTCGCAGTGCTCGACCATGCCCGCGAGCTCCGCGAGTCGGCGCAGCGTCATCTCGCCCCACTGGCCGCGCACCTCCGGACGGCGCAGCGCGGTCACGAGGTTGCGCGTTTCGCGCTGCAGCGCCTGCTGGCCGAGCGCCACGCCCTCGAGCGAGGCGCGCAGCGCGCCGAAGCTCTCGGCGCGCTCCTTCTCGATGCGGGCAATCTGCTCGTGCGTGCGGGCAAGCGCCTCGCGCACCGGGGCGAGCATCGCCTCGACGGCCTTCTCGCGGTCGGTGAGGTCTGCGTGCCGCGAGCTCCTGCTGCTGCCCCAGCACCTGGCCGGCCAGCTGCAGGAACACCTCGCTGTTGCCGCGCAGGGCCTCGCCGGCGACCGAGTCGAACCCGGCGCGCAGCCGCTCGGCGGCCAGCTCCAGTGCCTGCTCGCGCTCCCGGGCGAGGTCCGCGGTCGACTTGACCTCGGCCCGCGCCGTGGCGAGCTCGAGCTCGAGCTCGTGCACGCCGGCGCCGGCCGATCAGCCAGCCTGCCGCCAGCGCGATGAACGGCAGCAGCGACGAGCAGCAGCAGCAGCAGGGATTCGTTGGTCAAGTGTCGTTCCCCGGCGACGCGCGCGCTGGCGCCGTGCATCCAGCTCGAGCAGTTCGAGCGGCTCGCTGACGACGCCCGTGGGCTGCCAGCTGATCGCGGATCGTCCTCCTCCGACAGGTAGCCGTAGCGGCGACCACCGTCGTCATGCCGGCGGCGCGGCCAGCCTGGATGTCGCGCTCGGCATCGCCGACGTAGACGCAGTGCTCCGGGCGCGACGCCGATCAGCTCCGGCGGCATGCAGCAGCGGCAGCGGGTGGGGCTTGCGCTCGGCGACCGTGTCGCCGCTCACGGCGCAGGCCGCGCGCCGGTCGAGGCCGAGCGCCTCGAGCAGCGGGTCCGTGAGCCAGCCCGGCTTGTTCGTGACGATGCCCCAGGGCAGCCCGCGGCCTCGAGCGTCGTCGAGCACCGCGCTCGAAGCCGGGGAACAGGCGCGTGCCGCTCGGCGAGGTTGCTGCGCAGTACAGCTCGAGGAAGCGCAGGCGCAGCGCGCTCGAACTCGTCGCCGGCGGCCTCGGGAAAGCCGAGCGCCACCAGCCGCATCGCGCCGTGCGAGACGACCGGCCGGATGCGTCGCGGCGGCGAGCGGCTCGAGGCCGTGCTTCAGCGCGCAGCCGGTTCAGCGCGCCGCCCATGTCGGGGGCCGTGTCGAGCAGCGTGCCGTCGAGGTCGAGCAGCAGTGCGGCGTGCGCGCGGCATCATGCGTCGACGCCTGCGCCGCGGCCGGCTTGCGAAAGTGCATCAGGTAGTTCACGCGCGCGTCGGTCGACGAGGCGGCGCCGTGCGCGCGAACGGATCGTAGTCGAGGCCCGCGACGTCGAGCGTGCGCGAGGCCCGCGGCGCGGGCCCAGCGCGGCGAGCTCGGACGGGCGGATGAACTTCTCGTAGGTGTGCGTGCCCGCGGGCAGCAGGCGCAGCACGTACTCCGCGCCGAGGATGGCCATGCAGGTAGGCGCGCGGCGTGCGGTTGAGCGTCGAGACGAACACGTGGCCGCCGGGGCGCACGAGCGTCGCGAGCGCCGCGACGACCGCGGCCGGGTCGGGCACGTGCTCGAGCATCTCCATGCAGGTCACCACGTCGTAGCGCGCCGGCGTGCGTCGGCGGCGTGCTGCTCGGCCGACTCGAGCCGGTAGTCGACCGCGACGCCGGACTCGAGCGCGTGCAGCTGCGCGACGCTCGAGCAGTTCCTGCGCCGAGGTCGAGGCCGACACGCGCGCGCCCTTGCGCGCCATCGCCTCGGCGAGCAGTCCGCCGCCGCAGCCGACGTCGACCACCGCGCGGCCCGGCGAGCGGCCCGGCTGCGCTCGACGTACTCGAGCCGCACCGGATTGAGGTCGTGCAGCGGGCGCATCTCGCCCTCCGGATCCCACCAGCGGCTGGCCGCGGCTGCGAAGCGGGCGATCTCGGCCGGGTCGACGTTCGGCGTGCGTCAGTCATCGGCGCCGACTCCTCGTCCGTGGTCGCGTCGAGCCGCTCGCGCCACGCTTCGGCGCGCTCGAGCACAGCGGATTCGTCCAGGTAGCGTCAGGCGTGCCGTCGGCGAGCAGCCGCCGGCCCGCGACCCAGGTGTCGGTGACCTGCTGCGACGATGCCGCATAGACACCGCGGTCGCGACGTCGTGCACCGGCCAGCTGCGCGGCGCGCCGCAGGTCGATGCAGCACAGGTCGGCCCACTTGCCGGGCACCAGGCTGCCGGTCACCTCGCCGAGGCCGAGCGCCCGCGCGCCCTCGAGCGTCGCCATGCGCAGCAGGTCCGCCGCGACCAGGTCGCCCGGCGTCGCCGGCGACCCCGGCAGACAGCAGCCCGGCGATGCGCGCCTCGGCCAGCAGGTCGAGGTCGTTGTTCGAGGCCGCGCCGTCCGTGCCGAGCGCGACGCGGACGCCGCGCCCGAGCAGCTCGCGCCACCGGGCAGACGCCGGCGCCGAGCTTGAGGTTCGACTCCGGGCAGTGCACGACGCTCGCGCCGCAGTCGGCCAGCGTGTCGAGGTCCTCGGGCGTCGACCTGCGTCATGTGGATCGCGACCAGCTGCGGGCTCGCGAGCCCGAGGCCGGCGAGCCGCGCGAGCGGACGCTGGCCGTACTGCTGCAGGCTCTGCTCGATCTCCCAGCGCGGTCTCGTGCAGGTGCATCGCGACCGGCATGTCGAGCTCGTCGGCCAGCCGGCGCACCCGCGCCAGCGTTGCGTCGGACGCGGAGTGGGGCGCGTGCGGCGCGAAGTGCGTCGCTGACCAGCGGGTCGCCCTTGTACTCGTCGCGCAGGCGCATGCCGCGGTCGATGTACTCGTCGGCCGTCGCGGCCCAGCTCGTGGCGGCCTCGGTCACCGACGAGCCCGACGCTGGCGCGCATGTGCGCAGCTCGGCGGCGGTCTGCGCGACGACCTCGGGCCACAGGTGCATGTCGGCGAAGCAGGTGATGCCGCCGCGCAGCATCTCGGCGATCGCGAGCTCGGTGCCGTCGCGGACGTACTCGGGGTCGATCCAGCGGCGCTCGAGCGGCCACACTGCCGTCGCGCAGCCACGCGCCCGAGCGGCAGGTTCTCGGCGCGGCCGCGCAGCAGCACCATCGCCGCGTGCGTGTGGGCGTTGACGAGCCCGGGCAGCAGCACGTGGTCCGGCCGGTCGAGGACTTCGCGCGCGTCGAATCGCGCGCGGCGCCTCGGCGGTCGGCAGCACCGCCACGATCCGGCCGCCGCGGATCGCCACCGAATGGTCCTCGAGCACGCGGCCGTCCGGTTCCACCGGAACGACCCAGCGGGCGGAGACGAGCGTGTCGACGGGCTCCATGCGGGACCGGGTCGAGGGGAGGGGTCCGCGTATGGTACGCTCCGATTGCCCGGTGTCCGATCTGGCGCAATCCTTGTGACTATCGACGTCTTGCCGGCCCCCGCCGGCCTCCAATCGTCACCCGGATCCATGGCCGAAATCGCCCGCGAAATCCTGCACGTCAATCTCGAAGACGAGATGAGGCAGTCCTACCTCGATTACGCGATGAGCGTGATCGTCGGGCGCGCGCTGCCGGACGTCCGCGACGGCCTGAAGCCCGTGCACCGCCGCGTGCTGTACGCGATGCGCGAGCTCGGCAACGACTGGAACAAGGCCTACAAGAAGTCGGCGCGCGTCGTCGGCGACGTGATCGGCAAGTACCACCCGCACGGCGACACGGCGGTGTACGACACCATCGTGCGCATGGCGCAGCCGTTCTCGATGCGCTACCTGCTGGTCGACGGCCAGGGCAACTTCGGCTCGGTGGACGGCGACGCGCCGGCGGCGATGCGCTACACCGAGGTGCGCATGTCGCGCCTCGCGGACGAGCTGCTGGCCGACATCGACAAGGAAACGGTCGATTTCGTCCCGAACTACGACGAGTCCGAGCACGAGCCGTCGGTGCTGCCGACGCGCATGCCGAACCTGCTGGTCAACGGCTCGTCGGGCATCGCGGTCGGCATGGCGACCAACATCCCGCCGCACAACCTGACCGAGGTCGTCAACGCCTGCGTGGCGCTGATCGACGACCCGGAGATCGACGCTCGCCGAGCTGATGGAGCTCGTGCCGGGCCCGGACTTCCCGACCGCCGGCATCATCAACGGCGCGCGCGAGATCGTCACCGCCTACAAGACCGGCCGCGGCCGGCTCGTCGGTGCGCGCGCCGCACCGAGATCGAGGAGATCGACGACGCACGGCCGCGCAGGCCATCATCGTCACCGAGCTGCCGTACCAGGTGAACAAGGCGCGGCTGCTCGAGCGCATCGCCGACCTGGTGCGCGACAAGCTGATCGAGGGCATCTCCGAGCTGCGCGACGAGTCCGACAAGGACGGCATGCGCGTCGTCATCGAGCTGAAGCGCGGCGAGGTCGCCGAGGTCGTCCTCAACAACCTCTACAAGCAGACGCCGATGGAGATCGGTGTTCGGCATCAACATGGTCGCGCTGCAGGACGGCCAGCCGAAGCTGATGAACCTGAAGGAGCTGCTCGAGGCCTTCCTGCGGCACCGCCGCGAGGTGGTCACCCGCCGCACGCGTCTTCGACCTGCGCAAGGCGCGCGAGCGCGCCCACATCCTCGAAGGCCTGGCCGTCGCGCTGGCCAACATCGACGAGGTGATCGCGCTGATCAAGGCGTCGCCGACGCCGGCCGAGGCCAAGGCCGCGCTGATGGCGCGCGCCTGGCGTCGGGCGTCGGTGCCGGAGATGCTGGCGCGCGCCGGCGGCGATCCAGACGCGGCCCGACGGGCTCGCCGACGAGTTCGGCCTGCACGACGGCGGCTACCGGCTCTCCGAGGCCCAGGCCCAGGCCATCCTCGACATGCGCCTGCACCGGCTCACCGGCCTCGAGCAGGACAAGATCCTCGCCGAGTACGGCGAGCTGCTCGACCTGATCGGCGACCTGTCGCGACATCCTCGCGCGCCCCGAGCGCCTGCTCGGCGGTGATCCGCGACGAGCTGCTCGAGATCCGCGAGCAGTACGGCGACGCGCGCCGCACCGAGATCGACGCCGACGAGCACCTGGACCTCACGATCGAAGACCTGATCGACGCCGCAGGACGTGGTGGTCACGCTGTCGCACGCCGGCTATGCCAAGGCGCAGCCGGTGTCCGACTACCAGGCGCAGCGCCGCGGCGGCCGCGGCAAGACCGCCACCGCGATCAAGGACGAGGACTTCATCGAGAAGCTGTTCGTCGCGCAACACGCACGACACGCTGCTGTGCTTCTCGAACCGCGGCCAGGTCTACTGGCTGCAAGGTGTATCGAGCTGCCGCAGGCCGGCCGCGGCTCGCGCGGCAAGCCGATCGTGAACCTGCTGCCGCTGGAGGAGGGCGAGACGATCACCGCGGTGCTGCCGATCAAGCGAGTTCGACGACGCAGCGCTACGTGTTCATGGCCACGGCCAGCGGCACGGTGAAGAAGACCGCCGCTGTCGGCGTTCTCGCGGCCGCGCACCAGCCGGCATCATCGCCGTCGACCTGAGCGACGACGACCAGCTGGTCGGCGTCGCGCTCACCGACGGCAAGCGCGAGGTCATGCTGTGTCACCAGTCGGCGGCAAGGCGATCCGCTTCCACGAGGACGAAGTGCGCGCCGATGGGCCGCGACGCCACCGGCGTGCGCGGCATCCGCCTGGCCGACGGGCGAGGACGTCATCTCGCTGATCGTGCTCGCGCGACGGCCTGGTGCTCACCGCCTCCGAGAACGGCTACGGCAAGCTCACGCCGGTCGAGGAGTTCCCGGTGCACGGCCGCGGCGGGCAGGGCGTGATCGCGCATGCAGACCACCGAGCGCAACGGCCGCCTGGTCGCCGCGCTGCAGGTCGCGCACCACCGACGAGCTGATGCTGATCAGCTCGAGCGGCACGCTGGTGCGCACCGCGCGTCGGCGACATCTCGGTGCTCGGCCGCAACACGCAGGGCGTGCGCCTGATCCGGCTCGACGAGGGCGAGCGGCTGACCGGCGTCGAGCGCGTCGAGCCTGAGGCCGGCGAGGCGGCGGACGGCGACGGGATGGCCGTCGCCGGACGGCCGGCGCCGCGGACGCCGCCGACGCTGACCGGCGAGCCGACGCGGCTCCGCGCCGCCGGTCTGACGAGCCGGCCGGCGGCTGTTACACTGCATCTGCAACATCGCTCGGGAGGACCGACCGCCATGAGTCGCGTATTCAATTTCAGCGCCGGTCCGGCCGCGCTGCCGCTCGAGGTCCTCGAACAGGCTGCGCGACGAGATGACTCGACTGGCACGGCAGCGGCATGTCGGTGATGGAGATGAGCCATCGCGGCAAGGCGTTCGTCGGCATCGCCGCAGCAGGCCGAGGCCGACCTGCGCGAGCTGCTGGCGGTGCCCGGCCAACTACAAGGTGCTGTTCCTGCAGGGCGGCGCCACCGGCGCAGTTCGCGGCGATCCCGATGAACCTCGCCGCGCCGGACGCGGCGGCCGACTACGTCAACACCGGCGCCTGGTCGAAGAAGGCCATCGGCGAGGCCAAGCGCTACTGCAAGGTGAACGTCGCCGCCGACTGCGCGGCCGGCAACTACACCGATCCGTGCCGGCGCGCGCCGAGCTGGAAGCTCGACGCCGGGCGCGGCCTACGTGCACTACACGCCGAACGAGACCATCGGCGGCGTCGAGTTCCACGTACGTGCCCGACGTCGGCGACGTGCCGCTGGTCGCCGACATGTCCTCGACGATCCTGTCGCGGCCGATCGACGTCAGCGCGCTTCGGCGTGATCTACGCCGGCGCGCAGAAGAACATCGGCCCGCCGGCCTGGTGCGTCGTGATCGTGCGCGACGACCTGCTCGGCCAGCGCGCGCGCCGGCACGCCGACGGTGTTCGACTACAAGGCGCATGGCCGCCGACGGCTCGATGCTGAACACGCCGCCGACCTTCGGCTGGTACGTCGCCGGCCTGGTGTTCCAGTGGCTCAAGCGCCAGGGCGGCCTGGCGCGCCATGGCGAGCGCACAACCGCGCCAAGGCCGAGCTGCTCTACGCCGCCATCGACGGCTCGGGCTTCTACCACAACCCGGTCGCGCGCGACTGCCGCTCGTGGATGAACGTGCCGTTCACGCTGCCGAGCGAGGAGCTCGACAAGCCGTTCCTCGACGAGGCGCCAAGGCGCGGGCCTGGTGAACCTCGAGGGCCACCGCTCGGTCGGCGGCATGCGCGCCAGCATCTACAACGCGATGCCGCTCGAGGGCGTCGACGGCGCTGGTCGCCTTCATGCGCGACTTCGAGCGGCGCAACGGCTGAACGCGGCTGACGCCATGGGCTACCGCGATCCTCACGCTCAACAACATCACCGTCCGCGGCCTCGAGCGCCTGCCGCGCGACCGCTACGAGGTCGCCTCGGAGATCGGCCACCCGCGACGCGTCCTGGTGCGCTCGGCCGACATGCACAAGATGGCCGATGCCCGGCGTCGCGTGCTGGCCGTGGCGCGCGCCGGCGCCGGCACCAACAACGTGCCGGTCGCGGCGCTGAGCCGCGCGCGGCATCCCGGTGTTCAACGCGCCGGGCGCCAACGCCAACGCGGTGAAGGAACTGGTGCTCGCCGGCCTGTTCCTGGCGGCGCGCAACATCTGCCAGGCGCTGGGACTTCGCGCGCGGCCTCGCAGGGCGACGACGACGCCATCGACGAGGCGGTCGAGAAGGGCAAGAAGAATTTCGTCGGCTTCGAGCTGCCGGGCCGCACGCTGGGCGTGGTCGGCCTGGGCGCGATCGGCGTCGAGGTCGCCAACGCGCGCTCGGCGCTGGGCATGAAGGTGCTGGGCTACGACCCGCAGATCACGGTGCAGCGCGCCTGGCAGCTGTCCTCGGCGCGTCGAGCAGGCGCTGTCGCTCGACGACCTGTTCGCGCGCAGCGACATCGTCACGCGTGCACGTGCCGCTGAACGACGCCACGCGCGGCCTGGTCAACGCGGCGCGGCTCAAGCTGATGCGCACGGGCGGCGCGGTGCTGAACTTCGCGCGCGCGCAGATCGTCGACGAGGCGGCCGTGCTCGCGCGCGCTCGATGCGGGGCCAGCTGCACGCCTACGTCTGCGACTTCCCGACCAACGCGCGTCGAAGGACCACCCGCGCGTCGTCGCGCTGCCGCACCTGGGCGCCTCGACCGGCGAGGCCGAGGAGAACTGCGCGGTGATGGTCGCCGACACAGCTGCGCGACTTCCTCGAGAACGGCAACGTGCGCAACTCGGTCAACTTCCCCGAGGCGGTGCTGCCGCGCGTGCCGGGCACCACGCGCATCGCGATCGCCAACAGCAACGTGCCGAACATGGTGGGCCAGATCTCCACCTGCCTCGCCGGACGCGAGGCTCAACATCGCCGACCTGCTCAACAAGTCGCGCGGCGACCTCGCCTACACGCTGATCGACGCCGACGGGCCGGTCGACGCCGCGACGTGCTCGCGCAGCATCCGCGCCGATCCAGGGCGTGCTGTCGGCGCGGCATCGGTCTAGCCAGCCGGCCTGAAGGCGCGGCGGCGAAGCCGAGCCACGGGCGCAAGCGCGGCGCGAAGGCCGCGGCGCAGGCCGCGCCGGTCAAGCCGGCGCTCGAGCGACGATCCGCGCGCGCATCGACGCGCTCGACGCGCAGCTGCACGCGCTGATCAACGAGCGCGCGCGGCTCGCCCAGCAGGTCGGCATCTCCAAGCACGCGGCCGGCGCACACGGTCGATTTCTACCGGCCGGAGCGCGAGGCGCAGGTGCTGCGCATGGCGCGTCGAGCGCAACCAGCGCGAGCACGGGCCGCTGCGCGACGAGGAGATCGCTGCGGCTGTTCCGCGAGATCATGTCCGCCTGCCTCGCGCAGGAGGAGCCGCTGAAGGTGGCGTTCCTCGGGCCCGAGGGCACGTTCACGCAGCAGGCGGTGCTCAAGCACTTCGGCCACTCGGTGCGCGCGCTGCCGCTGCCTCGATCGAGGAAGTGTTCCACGAGGTCGAGGCCGGCACGCGCCGACTTCGGCGTGGTGCCGATCGAGAATTCCACCGAGGGCACGGTCAACAACACGCTCGACATGTTCCTGACCTCGCCGCTGGATCTGCGGCGAGGTCGAGCTGCGCATCCACCAGTACCTGATGGGCCGCATGACAGCGCTCGCGCGAGGTGCAGCGCGTCTGCGCGCACCCGCAGGCGCTGGCGCAGTGCCGCGGCTGGCTCGACGAGCACCTGCCGGGCGTCGAGCGCGTGCCGGTCGTCGAGCAACGCCGAGGGCGCGCGGCGCGCGCGCGACGAAGACGGCACGGCGGCCATCGCCGGCGAGGCCGCCGCGGAGGTCTACGGCCTGAACTGCTGGTGCCCGGAGATCGAGGACCGGCCCGACAACACCACGCGCTTCCTCGTGATCGGCCGCAAGTCGCTGCCGCCGAGCGGCCAGGACAAGACGACGCTGCTGGTGTCGGCGCGCGCACACCGACGCGCCGGGCGCGCTGTTCCGGCTGCTCGAGCCGCTCGCGAAGCAACGCATCAGCATGACGCGCATCGAGTCGCGGCCGTCGCGGCAAGCGCAAGTGGGACTACGTGTTCTTCATCGACCTCGAGGGCCACGCCGACGACCGAGCCGCTCGCGGCCGCGCTGGCCGAGCTCAAGGGCCAGGCCTCGCTGTTCCGCGTGCTCGGCTCCTATCCGCGGGCGATGCTCTGACGATGAGCGCGATTACGTCGTCGCGCCCGGCGCGGGCGTCGCCGGCGGGTCGCGCGTCCCGGGCGACAAGTCCATCTCGCACCGCGCGCTGATGTTCGGCGCGCATCGCGTCGGGCACGACGCGCGTCACCGGCTTCCTCGAGGGCGAGGACTGCCTCGCGACGCTGAAGGCGCGTGGCAGCGCTCGGCGTGCAGCGTCGCAGCGGCCGGGCGCCGGGCGAGGTGATCGTGCGACGGCGTCGGCCTGCGCGGCCTCGCGGCGCCGCGCGGCGCGCTCGACATGGGCAACGCCGGCACGGCGATGCGGCTGTTCATGGGCCTGCTGGCGGCGCAGCCGTTCGATTCCGAGCTGGTCGGCGATGCGTCGCTGATGCGCCGGCCGATGGAGCGCGTCGCGAAGCCGCTGCGGCAGATGGGCGCGCAGATCGAGACCCCGGACGGCCGGCCGCCGGTGCGCATCCGCGGCGGCGCAGCGCTGCACGGCATCCGACTACGCGATGCCGGTGGCCAGCGCGCAGGTGAAGTCCGCGGTGCTGCTCGCGGGGCTGCTACGCCGAGGGCGAGACCACGGTGGTCGAGCCCGCCGTCACGCGCGATCACACCGAGCGCATGCTGCAGAGCTTCGGCGTGCGAGCGTGCCGCGCGCGGCGGCACCGTCGACGGTGCGCCGGCGGCGCCAGGCTCGCGGCGGCCGCGCGTCGCCGTGCCCGGCGATTTCTCGTCCGCCGCGTTCTTCATCGTCGCGGCCTGCATCGGCGCGCGCGAGCCGTTCATCGATCGAAGGCGTCGGCGTCAACCCGACGCGCACGGGCCTGCTCGAGATGCTGCGCGCTGATGGGCGCCGACCTCGCGGCTGCATCAATCACCGCACCGCGGGTGCCGAGCCCGTCGCCGACATCGAGGTGCGGCCGGCCCGCGCTGCGCGGCATCCGCGTGCCCGAGCGCCTCGTGCCGCTCGCGATCGACGAGTTCCCGGCGTTCTTCGTCGCGGCGGCCTGCGCCGAGGGCGAGACCGTGGTGACCGGCGCCGAGGAACTGCGCGTCAAGGAGAGCGACCGGATCGCCGTCATGGCCCACGGGCTGACGGCGCTCGGCGTGCGCAACGAGGTGCTGCCGGACGGCACTGCGCATCGAGGGCGGACCGATTCCGGCGGCGGCGTGATCGACAGCCATGGCGACCACCGGGTCGCGATGTCCTTCGCCGTGGCGAGCCTGCGCGCGGCCGCGACCGATCGAGATCCTCGACGTGGCCAACGTCGCCACGTCGTTCCCGGGGTTCGCGGCAGCTCGCGCGCGGTCGGCCGGCCTGCGGCCTGCGCGGAGCGGCGCCTGAGGGCGCGCCGCCGTGACGCGTCCCGGTCATCGCCATCGACGGCCCGAGCGGCTCCGGCAAGGGCACGGTCAGCCGCCTGCTGGCCGCGCCGCTCGGCTGGCACCTGCTCGACAGCGGGGCCCTGTACCGGCTGGTCGCGCTGGCCGGCGCGGCCCGCGGCCTCGCCGGCCGACGACGAGGCCGGCCACGCCGGCGCTCGCCGCGGCGCCTGGATGTCCGGTTCGAGGCCGACGACCGGCCGGCGGCGAGCGCGTCCTGCTGGACGGCCGCGACGTCACGCCGCGATCTGCGGACCGAGGCGGCCGGGAACATGGCGCCTCGCGGGTGGCGGCCATGCCGGCCGTGCGGGCGGCCCTGCTGGACCGCCAGCGGGCCTTCGCCGCAGCCCCCGGGCCTGGTGGCCGACGGCCGGGACATGGGCACGGTCGTTTTCCCGCGGCGCCGGCTCAAGGTCTTCCTCACCGCCAGCGCCGAGGAACGGGCCCGGAGGCGCTATAACCAGTTGAAAGAAAAGGGACTTGCTGCTAATCTCGCCGGCCTTTCGCAGGAGATCCCCGAACGGGATCAGGCGCGATTCCACCCGGTCCGTGGCGCCGCTTGCGGCCCGCCACCGGACGCGGTCATCATCGACTCGACGCGGCTCACCGTCGACGAGGTGGTCGACCGGATTCTCGCTCTCGCCACGACGCAGACTTCCCTGGCGATCGAGTTGATCGATAGTCAGCCTCGCCAGGAGCGGCGGGCGTGTCTTCATCAACCCAGTCGCGCGGCAGGATGCTGGTGCGGGTAATCAACCCTTCGTGGGCGGGATGCCGGCGAGCACGGGCCATGCCCTGGAAGCGAATGACCGAAAGTTTTGCGCAACTGTTCGAAGAGAGCCTGGCGAGCCAGCGGATTCCGCCCGGGCCAGATCCTCACCGGCCGCGTCATCGACGTCGACGCCCGACGTCGTCGTCGTGAGTGCCGGACTCAAGTCCGAAGCCGTGATCCCGACCGCGCAGTTCAAGAACGAGCGCGGCGAGATCGAAGTCAAGGTCGGCGACGACGTCGAGGTGGCCCTCGACAGCGTCGAAGACGGCTCCGGCGAAACCCGCCTGTCGCGCGAGAAGGCCAAGCGGGCCCGCACCTGGGAGCGCCTCGAGACGGCGTTCGAGAAGGGCGAGGTCGTCACCGGCCTCATCAACGGCCGCGTCAAGGGCGGCTTCACCGTCGAGATCGATTTCGTGCGCGCGTTCCTGCCGGGCTCGCTCGTGGACGTGCGCCCCGTGCGCGACCCGAGCTACCTCGAGGGCAAGACGCTCGAGTTCAAGGTCATCAAGCTCGACCAGAAGCGCAACAACGTCGTGGTGTCGCGCCGCGCCGTCGTCGAGCAGGAATACAGCGCCGAGCGCAGCGAGCTGCTCGACAAGCTGCAGGAAGGCGCGGTCGTCAAGGGCGTCGTCAAGAACCTCACCGACTACGGTGCGTTCGTCGACCTCGGCGGCATCGACGGCCTGCTGCACATCACCGACATGGCGTGGAAGCGCGTCAAGCATCCGTCGGAAGTCGTCAACGTGGGCGACGAGATCGACGTGCGCATCCTCAAGTTCGACCGCGAGCGCCAGCGCGTCAGCCTCGGCCTGAAGCAGCTCGGCGCCGATCCGTGGCAGAACATCGCCCGCCGCTACCCGTCGGGCACGCGCCTGTTCGGCAAGGTCACGAACATCGCCGACTACGGCTGCTTCGTGGAGATCGAGGAAGGCGTCGAGGGCCTGGTGCACGTCTCCGAGATGGACTGGACGAACAAGAACGTCAACCCGTCCAAGGTCGTGCACATCGGCGAGGAAGTCGAGGTCATGGTGCTCGACATCGACGAGGAGCGTCGCCGCATCTCGCTCGGCATCAAGCAGTGCAAGCCGAACCCGTGGCGCGAGTTCGCGGACAACTACAACCGCGGCGACAAGGTCAACGGCCAGATCCGCTCGATCACCGACTTCGGCCTCTTCATCGGCCTGCCGGGCGGCATCGACGGCCTGGTGCACCTCTCCGACCTCTCCTGGGACGTCCCGGGCGAGGAAGCCGTGCGCAACTACCAGAAGGGCCAGACGGTCGAGGCCATCGTGGTCGCGATCGACCCGGAGCGCGAGCGCATCTCGCTCAGCATCAAGCAGCTGGCCAAGGACCCGTTCTCGAGCTGGATCGCCGAGCACCCGAAGGGCACGCATCGTCCGCGGCATCGTCCGCGAAGTGGATGCCAAGGGCGCGGTCGTCGACCTGGGCGGCGGCATCGACGGTTACCTGCGTGCCTCCGAGCTGGCGCGTGACCGCGTCGAGGACGCGCGCACCGATGCTGAAGGTCGGCGACGAGGTCGAGGCCAAGTTCACGGCCGTGGACCGCAAGGTCCGCACGCATCGCGCTGTCGATCAAGGCGAAGGACATGGCCGAGGAGCAGGAAGCCGATGCAGAACTACCGGTCCGATTCGACGACCGGCACCAGCCTCGGCGACCTGCTCAAGGAGCAGATCTCCGGCCAGTAATGCGCTGATGCGACGGTCGGCGGCGGACGCAGCGAGTCCGCCGCCGCCGGACGCCGCAACAACAGGGACACGAATCGAGACCGCGGGGAGATGTCGGAGTGGACGGCGAGCGCAGCATGACGAAGTCCGAGCTCATCGAGCTCATCGCCGCGAAGCAGAGCCACCTGCCGGCCAAGGACGTCGAGCTGGCGGTCAAGCAGATCCTCGAGATCATGAGCGACGCGCTCGCCCAGGGGCAGCGCATCGAGATCCGCGGCTTCGGCAGCTTCAGCCTGCATTTCCGCCCGCCGCGGCAGGGCCGCAACCCGAAGACCGGCGAGACCGTCGCGCTCGCCGGCAAGTACGTGCCGCACTTCAAGCCCGGCAAGGACCTGCGCGAGCGGGTCAACGACCCGCTCGACGACGACCGCAGCGCCGAGCCCTCGCTCGCGGCCTTTGACCGGGCGCGCCGTGCTGCGGCGAGCCGCATTCGTCGTCGCCCTGCTGCTGCTCCTGGCAGCGGCCATCCTGTTCACCGCACTCAACCAGCAGCGCTTCGAGTCGACGTCGCCTTCGCGCGCTTCGCCGTGTCGTCCGGCCTCGCGCTGCTGATCGCATTTGCCGCCGGCCTGCTCGCCGGCGCGCTGTGGCGCTCGCACCTGGATTGCGCGGCTGCTCGCGGAGCGCGGCCGGCTGCGCAATGCGCTGCGTCTCGCCGAGGCGCGTCGCCCCCGGCACGCGCCGCCGGCTGCGGACGCCGGCTGATCCCGTGAACACGTTCTGGATGGTGTTCACGGGCACGCTGGCGGCCGGCTGGGGCGCCACGGCCGCGTACGGCGAATACCGCCGCCGCCGCCGCGCGCGTCGCCGCGAGCGCTACCTCGAAGGCCTGCGCTTCCTGCTCGACGACAAGCCGCGAGCGCGCGCTCGAGGTGTTCCTCGGCCTCGCGGCCAACGACGACGAGACCATCGACACGCACTTCGCGCTCGGCAGCCTCTATCGGCGGCGGGGCGAGGTGGACCGCGCCATCCGCGTGCACCAGCACCTCGTCGACCGCCCCGGCATCGACCTGCGCTATCGCGACGCGGCGATGACCGAGCTGGCGCGCGACTACGTCCGTGCCGGCCTGTACGACCGCGCGGAGAAGCTGCTGCTGCAGCTCGCCGACGGCGGCCGCGATCCGGCCGCGGCGCTCGCGCTGCTCGTGCGCATTCACGAACTGCAGCACGACTGGCCACAGGCCGCGGCGATGCACGAGCGACTGCGCGCGACGGGCGTGCCCGAACAGCCGGTGGCAATCGCGCACTATCACTGCGAGATGGCCGAGGCCGCGATCGCCGAGCGCGATTTCGCTGCGGCACGCGAGCACCTGCGGCAGCGCACGGCAGCGAACAGCTCGACTTCGGCCGCAGCGCGATCCTGCGCGGCGACCTGGCGCGCATGCAGGGCGATCCGCAGCTCGCGCAGCAGCTCTACCGTCGCGTCGTGCGGCGCGACTTCCACCTGCTGGCGCTGGTGCTGCCGCGCCTCGCCGAGGCGGCGAAGCAGGCCGGGCGAGCCGGAGGAGTTCCAGCGACACGCTGGCGGACCTGCTGCAGAACGGCTCGGCGAGCCGCTCCGAGATCGCCTACGCGGCGATCGTCAGCGGCTACTACGACGATCCGGTGATCCTCGAGTGCGTGCGCGAGTGGCTGGTCGCCGACACGACCTGAAGGACATCACCGGCGCGCTGCTGCCGGCCGGCGTCGAGCCGACCGTCGAGCAGCTGCGAGCGGTCGCGGGCGCGATGCGCAACGTGGTGCTGCGCCACGCGCGCTACCGCTGCAGCGTGTGCGGCCTCGACAGCTCGAGTTCCTCTGGCAGTGCCCGGGCTGCAAGTCCTGGGACACGCTGCGCGCCATCGCGGCGCTCGAGTTCCTGCCGCGCGCCGCGCGACCCCGCGCGCCGCCTTGCGGGTGTCCCCTGCGAGGACCGTAAATTTTCTGCACGAATCCGCGACAGGTTCGCGACGCGCATCGCGCGCCGGGCTCCGCTAGCGTTCGACTCGACCGCACCCGACCCCGGGCCTGCGGCGAAGTCATGCCGAAGGAGTCGATCATGAGCAAGGACATCGCGATCATTCGTTCAGGCGCTCGTCGCCAGCTGCTCCCGGCCGCACGTGGGCCGGCCCGGTCAACGTCAACACGGCCGATGCTCGCACGCTCGCCAAGGAGCTCGACGGCATCGGTCCCGCGAAGGCGCAGGCCATCGTCGAGTACCGCCAGAAGAACGGGCCGTTCAAGAGCGCCGGAGGACCTGCTCAAGGTCGAGGGCATCGGCGAGCGCGTGCTGGACCAGAACCGCGGCAACATCCAGGTCGGCAGCGCGGCGGCACGGCTGCAGCGAAGGCGAAGCCCGCCGCAAAACGCTGACGCCAGGCGGGGCGCGGCGGCCGGCCCCGGCAGCCGGCCGTCGGCGCGATCCGCTATGATTCCGGGCTGCAACTTCGGTTACCCGGGATCCAGCATGGCACGCATCAGGACGGCCGTATTCCCAGTCGCAGGACGCGGCACCCGCTTCCTTCCGGCCACCAAGGCGAGCCCGAAGGAGATGCTGCCGATCGTCGACAAGCCGCTGATCCAGTACGCGGCCGAGGAGGCGCTCGCCGCCGGGGCCGAGAAGCTCGTGTTCATCACGGGCTACGCCAAGCGGGCGATCGAGGACCACTTCGACAAGGACCACGAGCTCGAGCAGGAGCTCGAGGCGCAGGGCAAGCACGAGCTGCTCGAGGCAGTCCGCGGCATCGTGCCGTCGTACGCGAGCTGCATCTACATCCGCCAGCCCGCGCCGCTCGGCCTGGGCCACGCCGTGCTCTGTTCGCGCCCGGTCGTGGGCGACGAGCCGTTCTTCATCCACCTCGCCGACGACCTGATCGATGCCGAGGAGCCGTGCCTGAAGCAGATGGCGCGCGTCTTCGAGCAGCGGCAGGGCAGCGTGCTCGGCGTCGAGACGGTGGCGCCGGACCAGACCGACAAGTACGGCATCGTGGCCGCGCGGCCGATCGAGGGACGCGTGCTCGCAGGTGCGAGCGCATCGTCGAGAAGCCGAAGCCGCAGGATGCGCCGTCGAACCTCGCGGTCGTCGGCCGTTACCTGCTGACGCCGGCCGTCTACGACAAGCTCGAGAAGACGGGCCGCGGCGCGGGCGGCGAGATCCAGCTGACCGACGGCATCGCCGCGCTGCTCGCCGACGAGCCGATCTACGCCTACGCGTTCGAAGGCAAGCGCTACGACTGCGGCTCGAAGCTCGGCTACCTCGAGGCCACGGTCGAGTTCGCGCTGAAGCACGCCAACCTCGGCGACCAGTTCGCGCAGTTCCTCGCGAAGCTCGTCGCCGACCGACTGCGCCGCTGAAGGCGCGCATCGCTCCGGAGACGACCATGTCCAAGAACCAGGACCTGCAGAAGCGTCGCGACGCCGCCTTTGCCCGCGGACTCGGCAACCAGTTGCCGGTCTACGTCGAGCGTGCGCGCAACGCCGAGCTGTGGGACGTCGAAGGGCGCCGCTACATCGACTTCGCCGGCGGCATCGCGGTGCTGAACACGGGGCACCTGCACCCGAAGGTGCAGGCGGCGGTCGCGAAGCAGCTCGACGCGTTCAGCCACACGTGCCTGATGATCACGCCCTATGCGGTGGCGGTGGAACTGGCGGAGAAGCTGAACAAGCTGGCGCCCGGTCCCACGCCGAAGAAGGCGATCTTCGTCACGACCGGCGCCGAGGCCGTCGAGAACTGCATCAAGATCGCCCGGGCCCACACCGGCCGCTCGGGCGTGATCGCGTTCGGCGGCGGATTCCACGGCCGCACGTTCATGGCGATGGCGCTCACCGGCAAGGTCGCGCCGTACAAGGCGGGCTTCGGGCCGTTCCCGGCCGAGGTGTACCACGCACCGTTCCCGATCGCGTATCACGGCGTGAGCGTGCAGGACAGCCTCGACGCGCTCGAGCACATCTTCAAGTACGACATCGAGCCGGCGCGAGTCGCCGCGATCATCATCGAGCCGGTGATGGGCGAGGGCGGTTTCTACATCGCGCCGCCTGAGTTCCTGCAGGCGCTGCGCAAGCTCTGCGACCAGCACGGCATCGTGCTCGTGGTCGACGAGATCCAGACCGGATTCGCGCGCACCGGCAAGATGTTCGCGGTCGAGCACTCCGGGGTCGAGCCCGACCTGATGACGATGGCGAAGAGCCTCGCCGGCGGCTTCCCGCTGGCGGCGGTCGTCGGCAAGGCGAACATCATGGACGCGCCGGGCCCGGGCGGCCTCGGTGGTACGTATGCCGGCTCGCCGATCGCATGCGCCGCGGGTCTCGCGGTGATCGAGGCGATCGAGCAGGAGAATCTCTGCGCGCGTGCCGTTGCGATCGGCGACATGATGGTGAGCTCGCTGCGCGAACTCGGTCGCGAGATCCCGGCGGTCGGCGAGGTGCGTAATCTCGGCGCGATGGTGGCGCTGGAGCTCGTGAAGAACCGCGATCCGCACGCGCCGGATGCCGACCTCACGAAGGCGCTGACGAAGCGCGCCGCGGAGAAGGGCCTGGTGCTGCTCTCCTGCGGGCTCTACGGCAACGTGATCCGCTTCCTCGTGCCGCTGACCGCGTCGGACGCGATCGTGCGCGAAGGCATGGCGATCGTCGCGGAGTCGCTGCGGGAATTGACGGGCGTGCCGGCCAAGGCGGCGGTCAACGCCTGGCAGCGCAGGGCGGGTGTTCGGCGCGCGCATTGAGCGGGTGCAGCTGTGTCCGAGCTGTAGGCGCGCCGTTATTCTCGAGCGTCAGCCCCGAGGATCTGCTGACCGGCGCGGGCCGAGGTCAGCTTCGATCCTTCAGCAGAACCGACCAGTTGAATATCATCGCAGTCTCGCCGGCGAGCACGAAGTCAAAGTCCATTCCTGAGAGCGCACGGAAAAACGTGCGACTCGTTCCGGCCCATGGCAGCATCCAGTCGTGCAATTCGATCATTAGCACGGCCGTTTCATCCAGCCAACCGGTGTTGGAGGCGAACAGCTGTTTCTCGGCCGATTCGATATCGACTTTCACGGCGAATAACTGGTGGTCGCCCGCGACAGCACGCGCCTGCTCGACCGTGATCGCCGGGACCGCGTCGGGGTCGTCCACCGAAACCTGCCTTACCCGAAAGGCCCAGTTACCCGCCTTGGGGTCCGTAATCGAAACCTGCCCGCTGAGGTCGGATATTGCGGCACGTACCGGACGAATGTTTGGATGCAGTCGCACATTGTCCTGAAGCATCGAGAAATTGCCGGCTTCGGGTTCGACCGCGACTATCGATGCGCCGGGAAACAGGTGCGACAAATACCTGGCCGACAGGCCAGTGTTCGCGCCAAAGTCCAGGATCAGCGGCTTGGGCCCACGCGCAACCATGTCGTTGTAGGTCTGGATGACCCGCTTCCATTGCCTGAAGCGACGGACATCGTAATCGCGCATGACGAAGATCTGATCGAAGACGTTGGCGTCCGTGCTGCCGCGACGGACGTGAACGACTCCATCACCCGTCGGCGAAGCCACTCGAGCGATCCCGTTGCGAGACCGATGCAGGTTGAAATATGTGAGCACTCTCCGTCAGCGGACCGATGGCACGCATGAACCGGACGCAATTCACGACGTGACTGGCCATGGACAGAGATCCTCGGGTCGGCGGCCCAGGTCGCCGGCTCAACGAAGCTCGCGATCGATTAGGTCGAAGACGCCGGGGTCGCCATCGATGTCGAATTTCCTGGCAAAGAGCCTGCCGGAACCTCGCAGTCGGTGCAGGTCGGTGCTGTCCAGGACCGCCGGGTACGGGGAGTCTTGCGGCTCCAGTCCGCATAGAACAGGGCCGGCCGGATGTTCCGGGCAAACCGAGAATTGGCGACGATTGTCTGAAAGAACATCTCGTCGGGATGCGGGTCCGACGGAAGAACCGGACGAAAGCAGGGTTCTCCTGCACGAATTCCAAGACGTAGGTCGCGCAGGCGCTGCTGAGGCACCACCAGCCTGATCCGCCATATGGCTGCATGTGCCCGAGCGCCCGGCTCGGATTGCGGCGGGGCCCGATTCGCAATGCGCGATTCAGCAGTCTTGCGAAGACGTTTCTCCGGTTCTTTGGCGCGAAGAAATACCTATCTAGACGACTCATGGGCTTGCCGACCTTCGGTGCAGGCATTGGCGTGCAGTTGATGAACTCGCTCCCGTTCCCGGAATCAAGTTCCGCTACGATCCGAGCGTTGCTGACGATCGGGTAGTCGGCTCCGCTCAGGAGCAGGAGATAGTCGTACCGCCCCGTCTCGAGCGCCTGTGACATCAGGTTGAGTGTTGCCTGGACGACCCCAAAGCCTCCCCACCGGACGTCGACTCGATGCCGAGCCCATTCCACGTTTCGTATGTAGGCGCAGTTTGCTACGAAAGCTTCCAGCGACGCGGCCAGGTCGACGTGGACGAAGATTCGTGCTCCCTCGGTGCCAAGCGCCTGGAGCAGTCTCGCGAGCTGATGGGGCTTTTCGTGCGCTAGAACCAGATACGCGATTTCCATCGCAGGATCACTGCGTCATGTGCGGGGCGCGTGGGTGTACTGATTACGTCCGCATCGCGTGGGTATCGAACCAGCCCACGGCCGACAGCGCGCGCTTAAGCACAGGGATGTGGCCCAGTATCTTCGACAGGATGGTATTGTCGCCGATAGTTCTGTAGAGGACGAATATTGGCAAATACCTTCGGATCGCCTCTTGTTTCGTCAGCCAGCGTCCCTGAAGATCCTCGCCGAAGGGACCCGACGCGCCCTTCTCGAAGATGTAGCTGACCGGCTCTCCATTTCGGCCGATGAAAATGCCGCTGCCGTGCCTGCGTTGATCGACGACTTTGAATCTCGTATAGCCCAGCGACTCGAGCGCGGCGAACTCCTTCAGCAGCCCGAGCCAGGACGTCTTCGTCGACTCTATGGAGATGTACTTCGGGCGGCAATTCATGCCGTCCAAGGCCCTGATGCACAGCATGTCGGCCCCCTCGATGTCGATCTTCAGGTAATGGGGACAGCCGAAGCGTCTGATCACTTCGCCAAAATGAATCCCGGGCACCGTGATCTCGTCCGACAGCGTGCCGAGCCTTCTGTTCCTCCGGGCCCAGGCGGGATTGGTGGTCCCCCAGATCGACAGGGTCCTGTTCGCGAAGAACCTGACCTGACGATCGCCGTCGGCAATGGCCATGTCCAGCAACGTGAACCGGCCGGCCTCGATCTCCTTGGCGAATCTTGACCTCAAATGCGCTACCAATGCGGGATTCGCCTCGATCGCGACGACACGAAAGCCGAGCGCGAGGTAGAAGGCACTGTCCTCTCCCTTGTGCGCACCGACGTCGAAGATGAGATCTTGCGCGCCCTGATGAGTCATAGCGCAGCCACTGCCTGCCCTTTCTTGAGCCGCCGCTCGCCGGATTCCCGCCTGGCCTCCGGCTCACAAGGGTCCGGGATTGTCCGAGTTGGCACCGGTCTCGATCTCCGGCGGACGAACCTGAAGGAACTCCATCACGAGGAGTTGGCTCCGACACTTGGATTCGAACCAAGGACCCGCTGATTAACAGTCAGCTGCTCTACCACTGAGCTATGTCGGAACCGGAGGGCGCGGAATTGTCCGGATTTGGAGCTCCCGGGTCAAGAAATAGGTGCCTGGCACCTATTTTCGCAGCACGGTCCCCAGGCGTTCCAAGGCCTTTTCCAGCGTTTCCATGCTGACGGCGAACGAGAACCGGATGTGCCCCGGGGCGCCGAAACCGGTGCCAGGCACCCCGGCCACGCCGGCTTTCTCGAGCAGCAGCTCCGCGAACTCGTGGTCGTCGGCCAGGCCGTGGGCCTTGATCGCCCCGGAAACATCGCACCACGCATAGAACGTCCCGGCCGCCGGCAGCACGCGGAACCCGGGCAGTGCATTCAGTCCGGCGTTGAAGAAGTCGTGCCGGGCCTTGAAATGCTTGTTCATCTCGGCGACGCAGGCCTGGTCGGCGTTCAGCGCGACCACCGCGGCCTTCTGCGCGATCGACGACGGATTCGAAGTGCTCTGGCTCTGGATCATCGACATCGCTTCGACGATCTGCGCGGGCCCGCCGCAGTACCCGATGCGCCAGCCCGTCATCGCGTAGCTCTTCGATACGCCGTTGATCGTGATGGTGCGGTCGAAGAGATCCGGGCACGCCGTGAGGAAGCTCGCGAACGGCTCCTTCGCCCAGTAGATGTGCTCGTACATGTCGTCGGTGGCGATCAGCACGTCCGGGTGGCGGCGCAGCACGGCCCCGAGCGAGTGCAGTTCGGCGTTCGTGTAGGCGGCGCCGGTCGGGTTCGACGGGCTGTTCAGCATGAAGAGCCGCGTCTTCGGCGTGATCGCCGCCTCGAGCTGAGCCGGCGTGATCTTGTAGCCCTGGTCCGGACCCGCGTACGGCGTCACCGGCGTGCCCTCGGCGAGCAGCGCCATGTCGGGGTACGAGACCCAGTACGGCGCCGGGATGATCACCTCGTCACCCGGGTCGATCACCGACATGAACAGGTTGTAGATCGTCTGCTTGGCGCCAGTGGAGACCAGGATCTGCGGGCGCGTGTAGGTGATGCCGTTGTCGCGCTTGAACTTCGCGATGATCGCGTCCTTCAGGTCCGGGATGCCCTCGACCGCGGTGTAGCGCGTGAAGCCCTTGCGGATCGCCTCGACCCCGGCGTCCGCGATGTGCACCGGCGTGTCGAAATCGGGCTCGCCGACGCCGAGACCGATGATGTCGCGGCCCTCCGCTTTCAGCTTGGCGACACGGCCCGTGAGGGCGACGGTAGGCGAGGGCTTGACGCGCTTGAGGCGCTCTGCGAGGACGAGTGTCAATGGAGTCTTCCGGAGCGGGAGGGAGCGGGTATTTTAGGGTAATCTGGCAGATCCCCCAACCGCGGCTTTGCCGGCACGGTGCATGGAAACCAAACCGTTTCGATTGCAGGCGGACTACCAGCCCGCGGGCGACCAGCCCGAGGCCATCGCGCGCCTCGTTGAAGGGCTGGAAAGCGGCCTTTCGCACCAGACGCTGCTCGGAGTGACGGGCTCGGGGAGCAATGCCGCATCCCGGCAGCGCTGCCACTGACGGACGATGTTCTGCGCCTGATCGGCTACTACATCGCTGAGGGTTGTTCGCAGCGCGGCTATTTCGTGCTTGCCAACCGCCATCCTGTATTGCGCGGACATATCGACGACTCCCTCAGGAGTCTCGGTATGCCCTTACTACGTTCGCCCGAGCAGTGACTACGCGGTCACGTCGACCGCTTTGACTTTGCTTCTCAAGACAATGTGCGGCGCCCGGGCGTCGGCCAAGCGTCTGCCCGATTTCTGGCCCCAACTCGCGAATGCTGCGCTGGCGACGATGCTGCGGGCCTACTTCGACGGCGACGGGACGGTTGGCTCTAGGCGGCGAGGTAATCGCGACGACGGCGAGCCGCGCGCTGGCATCGGACCTTGCCTACGCGCTGAAGCGATTCGGCATCCATGCGCGACTGCGCGCATGTCGCAAGCGGGCGACCAATTCAGCACACGTGGGTGGGCTCTATTACAACGTCTGTGTCAAGACATACACGATTGCCAACGTGATCGAGCGGCTGCAGCGGCCGACGCTGGTGATGGCGCACAACAAGACGCTGGCCGCGCAGCTGTACGGCGAGTTCCGGGAGTTCTTCCCCGACAACTCGGTCGAGTACTTCGTCAGCTACTACGACTACTACCAGCCGGAGGCGTACGTGCCGTCGTCCGACACGTACATCGAGAAGGACGCCTCGGTGAACGCCCACATCGAGCAGATGCGCCTCTCGGCCACGAAGGCGCTGCTCGAGCGCCGCGACTCGATCATCGTCGCGACGGTCTCGTCGATCTACGGCCTCGGCGATCCGCAGGCCTACTTCGCGATGGTGCTGCACCTGGTGCGCGGCGAGCGCATGGACCAGCGCAAGCTGCTGCGCCGGCTCGCCGACATGCAGTACACGCGCAACGAGCTCGACCTGTCGGCCGGCACCTATCGCGTGCGCGGCGACGTGATCGACATCTTCCCGGCCGAATCGAGTCGCGAGGCCGCGCGGGTCGAGCTGTTCGACGACGAGATCGAGGCGCTGTCGTGGTTCGACCCGCTGACCGGCGAAGTGCTGCGCAAGGTCCCGCGGCTCACCGTGTACCCGTCGTCGCACTACGTGACGCCGAAGGAACGCATCGACAAGGCGATCAGCCAGATCCGCGAGGAACTGCGGGAGCGGCTGATCGAGCTGCGCGGGCTGAACAAGCTCGTCGAGGCGCAGCGGCTCGAGCAGCGCCGCATCTTCGACCTCGAGATGATGATGGAGGTCGGCTATTGCGCCGGCATCGAGAACTACTCGCGCTACCTGTCGGGCCGCGCACCCGGCGAGCCGCCACCGTGCCTGTTCGACTACCTGCCCGAGGGCGCGCTGCTGGTCGTCGACGAAAGCCACGTGACGATCCCGCAGCTCGGCGGCATGTACAAGGGGACCGCTCGCGCAAGGAAACGCTGGTCGAATACGGATTCCGGCTGCCGTCGGCGCTCGACAACCGGCCGCTGCGGTTCGACGAGTGGGAGGCGCTCGTCGCCGCAGACGATCTTCGTCTCGGCGACCCCGGGCCCGTACGAGGCGCGCAAGTCGGGCGAGGTGGTGGAGCAGGTGGTCCGGCCCACCGGCCTCGTCGACCCCGAGGTCGAGATCCGGCCGGTGCGCACCCAGGTCGACGACGTGCTGTCCGAGATCGGTCGCTGCGTGGCACGCGACGAGCGGGTGCTGATCACGACGCTCACCAAGCGCATGGCCGAGGACCTGACCGAGTACCTGCGACGAGCACGGCGTGCGCGTGCGCTACCTGCACTCCGACATCGAGACGGTCGAGCGCGTCGAGATCATCCGCGACCTGCGGCTCGGCAAGTTCGACGTGCTGGTGGGCATCAACCTGCTGCGCGAAGGCCTGGACATGCCGGAGGTCGTCGCTGGTCGCGATCCTCGACGCGGACAAGGAAGGCTTCCTGCGCTCGGAGGGCTCGCTGATCCAGACCATCGGCCGGGCCGCGCGCAACGTGCACGGCAGGGCGATCCTGTATGCCGACCGGATCACCGGCTCGATCGCAGCGCGCGCTCGCCGAGACCGGCCGCCGGCGCGCGAAGCAGATCGAGTACAACCTGCAGCACGGCATCACGCCGCGCACGATCATCAAGGCCGTGGCCGGACGTGATGGAGGGTGCGCGCGGCGATGCCGAGGGCAGCGACCGCGGCGGCCGCGGCCGCCGGGGTCGAGGAGGCCGGCCTGCTGCTCGGGCCCGAGCAGGCCATGAAGAAGATCAAGAAGCTCGAGGCCGAGATGTACAAGCACGCCCGCAACCTCGAGTTCGAGGAGGCGGCGCGGATCCGGGACCAGATCGAGAAGCTGCGGGAGCAGGCGTTCGGGGCGCCCGGGCAGGCTGGGCAGGGTTGAGCCAGGCGTCAGTGTCCCCGTTCCCTATGCCTTCCTGTCCGCTCGTCCTGTATCCTTCGCGGCTCGTTTGAGGGCGCATAGCTCAGCGGTAGAGCACTACCTTGACATGGTAGGGGTCCGTGGTTCGATCCCACGTGCGCCCACCACGATCCCGGCACCTGGGTCATCGTGAATCTTGACGGGACCAAGACGATGCCGGTCATCACCCTGCCCGACGGCAGCCAGCGCAGCTTCGACCAGCCGTGACCGTGGCCGCAGGTCGCTGCCGAGCATCGGCGCGGGCCTCGCCAAGGCCGCGCTCGCCGGCCGGTCGACGGCAAGCTCGTCGACACCTCGTATCGTCATCGACCACGACGCGCAGCGCTCGCGATCGTCACCGGCAAGGACCCGGACGGCCTCGAGATCATCCGCCACTCCACCGCGCACCTGCTCGCGCAGGCCGTGCAGGCGGTGTACCCGGAAGCGCAGGTCACCATCGGCCCGGTGATCGAGGACGGCTTCTACTACGACTTCGCCTTCAAGCGGCCGTTCACGCCGGAAGACCTCGCGAAGTTCGAGGCGAAGATGCACGAGCTCGCGAAGGCCGACCTCAGGTCGAGCGCACGCGTGATGCCGCGCGACGAGGCGGTCGAGACGCTTCAAGCGCATCGGCGAGCACTACAAGGCCGAGATCATCGCCAGCATCCCGGCGAACGAGGACATCAGCCTGTACGGGCAGGGCGACTGGTTCGACCTGTGCCGCGGCCCGCACGTGCCGAGCACCGGCAAGCTCGGCGCGTTCAAGCTGATGAAGGTCGCGGGCGCCTACTGGCGCGGCGACTCGAAGAACGAGATGCTCCAGCGCATCTACGGCACCGCGTGGGCGGACGAGAAGGAGCCTCAAGGCCTACCTCACGCGCCTCGAGGAAGCCGAGAAGCGCGACCACCGCCGCGTCGGCCGCGAGCTCGACCTGTTCCACACGCAGGAAGAGGCGGTCGGCAGCGTGTTCTGGCACCCGAAGGGCTACACGCTGTGGCGCACCGTCGAGCACTACATGCGCGGCCGGCTCGCAGAGGCGGGCTACGTCGAGGTGAAGACGCCGCAGCTGATCGACCGCGTGCTGTGGGAGAAGTCGGGCCACTGGGAGAACTACGCGCCCGAACATGTTCATCGCCGAGTCCGAGGAGCGCGTGCTCGCGGTCAAGCCGATGAACTGCCCGGGCCACGTGCTGATCTTCCGCCAGGGCATCAAGTCCTACCGCGACCTGCCGCTGCGCATGGCCGAGTTCGGCGCGTGCCACCGCAACGAGCCCTCGGGCGCGCTGCACGGCCTGATGCGCGTGCGCGCGTTCACGCAGGACGACGCGCACATCTTCTGCACCGAAGACCAGATCAACGCCGAGACGGTCGCGTTCTGCGACCTGCTGCATGAGCGTCTACGCGGACTTCGGCTTCGACGAGGTCCGCGGTCAAGTTCTCGGACCGTCCGCGCGAAGCGCGCCGGCAGCGACGCGACCTGGGACAAGGCCGAGGGCGCGCTGCAAGAGCCGCCGTCGAGGCCGCCGGGCTCGAGTACACGCTGAACCCGGGCGAGGGCGCCTTCTACGGCCCGAAGCTCGAGTTCGTGCTGCGGGACGCCATCGGCCGCGACTGGCAGTGCGGCACCCTGCAGGTCGATTTCGTGCTGCCCGAGCGCCTGGGCGCCGAGTACGTCGGCGAGGACGGGGCGGCCCACCGGCCGGTCATGCTGCACCGGGCCATCCTGGGCTCGCTGGAGCGTTTCATCGGCATCCTGATCGAAAACCACGCCGGCAGGTTCCCGACCTGGCTGGCCCCGGTGCAGGCCGTGGTGATGAATATCACCGACGGACAGGCCGAATACGTGCGCCGAAAGCGACCGAATTCCTGAAAAATCAGGGGCTTCGGGTCGAAATGGATTTGCGAAACGAGAAAGTCGGCTTTAAAATCCGCGAACACACCCTGCAGCGGGTCCCGTACCTGCTGGTCGCGGGCGACCGCGAGTCGGGGTCAAACTCGTTGGCCGTGCGCACGCGCAACGGCAAGGACCTCGGGCGCGATGCCACTCGAGACGCTCGCCGCGAAGCTTGCCGAAGAAGTCGCGAGCCGCGGCCGTACTGTTTTGGAGGATTGACGCATCGCTGCTCCAACGACCAAGCGCATCCGGCGCAACGAAGAGATCACGGCCCCGCAGCTGCGCGTCATCGGCGCGGACGGAGAGCAAGTCGGGGTGATGACCCGCTTCGAGGCGCTGCAGCTGGCCGCGTCGCAGGAGCTCGACCTCGTCGAAGTTTCGCCGATGGCGGAACCGCCGGTCTGCCGGATCATCGATTTCGGCAAGTTCCTGTTCGAACAGAACAAGAAGAGCCACGCGGCGAAGAAGAAGCAGAAGCAGATCCAGGTCAAGGAAGTGAAGTTTCGTCCCGGAACCGACGAAGGCGATTATCAGATCAAGCTCAGGAATCTGATTCGCTTTTTCGAGGAAGGGGACAAGGCCAAGGTAACCCTGCGGTTCCGTGGCCGAGAGATGGCGCACACGGACCTCGGTCGGCAGCTGCTGATCGCGGTTGCAGAACGACCTCGCGGCGTACGCGGTGGTCGAGCAGCACCCGCTGATGGAAGGCCGGCAGATGGTCATGATGCTCGCGCCGAAAAAGAAGTAAGGGCGGCGTCAGGCCGTCCTTCGCCTTCGATCCGCGGGTTCGCAGGCCGTGGTGAAACGGGCTATAAAAATCAGGAGTTGATGCATGCCCAAGTTGAAGACCAACCGGGCCGCGGCCAAGCGTTTTCGCAAGACGGCGAAAGGCTTCAAGCGCGGCCAGTCGCAGAAGCGACACATCCTCACCAAGAAGACGAGCAAGCGTAAGCGCCATCTGCGCGGCACCACCATGGTCGCCAAGCAGGACGCTCGGCCGTCTCGAACAATTGCTGCCCCACGCCTAGGAGGTGACCCATGGCACGAGTTAAACGTGGCGTCATCGCTGGACGCCGGCACAAGAAGGTCCTCGCCAAGGCGAAGGGTTATTACAACGCGCGCCGCAAGGTCTACCGCACGGCGAAGCAGGCGGTCATCAAGGCCGGCCAGTACGCCTACCGCGACCGCAAGGCCAAGAAGCGCGATTTCCGCGCGCTGTGGATCACGCGCATCAACGCGGCGGCGCGCATGCTTCGACCTGTCGTACAGCCGCCTGATGGCGGGCCTCAAGGCTGCCGGCCTCGAGATCGACCGCAAGATGCTCGCGGACCTCGCGGTGCACGACATCGAGGCGTTCGGCAAGATCGCCGAGCAGGCCAAGGCGAGTCTCGGGACCTGATCGTTTCGGGCGCGGCCACGCCGCGCGTCCGATCGCACGGTCGAGGCCGGGGCGCGCAAGCGGCCCGGCCTCATTTGCGTGTCGGCGAGGCTATCCGAACCGCCATGACCGACACCAGCACCGATCTCGACGAATCGCAGCCCGTGCGCGCGAGGCCGTCGCTGCCGCCGCGAGCCTCGCGCGACTCGAAGCGCTGCAAGGTCGAGTTCCTCGGCAAGAAGGGCGCGATCACGGCGCAGCTGAAGTCGCTCGGCACGCTCGCGCCGGACGCGCGTCGCGATGCCGGCGCGCGCATCAACGCCGTGCGCGACGAGACTCAGCGGCGCTGATGAGCACGCGGCAGGCGGCGCTCGAGCAGGCGGAACTCGAGCGCAAGCTCGCGGCCGGCCGCATCGACGTCACGCAGCCCGGGCGCGGCCAGCAGCCGGGCGGGCTGCACCCGATCACGCGCACGCGCCGCCGGATCGAGGCGCTGTTCCGCAATGCCGGCTTCACGTGTCGAGGACGGCCCCGAGGTCGAGGACGACTGGCACAACTTCGAGGCGCTCAACATCCCCGCGAACCATCCGGCGCGGGCGATGCACGACACGTTCTATTTCCCGGACGGCCGGCTGCTGCGCACGCACACCTCGCCGGTGCAGGTCCGCGCGATGCTGCGCGACAAGCCGCCGCTCGCGGATGATCATGCCGGGCCGCGTCTACCGCTGCGATTCCGACATGACGCACACGCCGATGTTCCACCAGGTCGAAGGCCTGGTGGTGGACGAGGGCGTGAGCTTCGCGCACCTGAAGTCGGTGCTGCACGATTTCGTCGAGCGCTTCTTCGAGCGCAACCTCGGCATCCGCTTCCGCCCGTCGTACTTCCCGTTCACCGAGCCCTCGGCCGAGGTGGACATCGAGTGCGTGTTCTGCAGCGGCAAGGGCTGCCGCGTCTGCAAGCACACCGGCTGGCTCGAGGTCGCCGGCTGCGGCATGGTGCACCCGAACGTGCTGCGCAACGTCGGCATCGACCCGGAGCGCTACACCGGCTACGCGTTCGGCATGGGCATCGAGCGCCTGACGATGCTGCGCTACAGCGTCAACGACATCCGCCTGTATTTCGAGAACGACCTGCGCTTCCTGCGGCAGTTCGGCTGAGCGGGGCGAGGCAATCATGCGCATCAGCATCGACTGGTTGAGCGAGTGGCTGGGCAGCGGCGCCCGGCGCCGCAGGACCTGGCCGCGCGCCTGACGATGGCGGGCCTCGAGATCGAGGGCGTCGAGCCGGCGGCGCCGCCGTTGCCGCGGCGTCGTCGTCGGCGAGATCGCTCGAGCGCGGCAAGCACCCGGACGCCGACACGCTCAGCGTCTGCCAGGTGAGCACGGGCAGCGGAGACGGTGCAGATCGTCTGCGGCGCGCCGAATGCGCGTGCCGGCATGAAGGCGCCGCTCGCGACGGTCGGCGCGAAGCTGCCGGGCGGCATGGAGATCAAGCAAGGCGAAGCTGCGCGGCGTCGAGTCGTTCGGCATGCTCTGCTCCGCGCGCGAACTCGGGCTCTCCGAGGACGCGAGCGGCCTGCTGGAACTGCCGGCGGAGTTGCGCGACGGGCGCGTCGCTCGCCGACGCACTCGCGCCTCGACGACACGATCCTCGAAGTGAACCTGACGCCGAACCGCGGCGACTGCATGAGCGTGCTCGGGCGTCGCGCGCGAAGCGGCGCTGCTGACGGGCCTGGACGCTGTCGGGCCCGAAGGCGCGCCGTCGTGCCGGCGCAGTCGTCGGACCGATTCCCGGTCGAGCTCGAGACGGGCGCCGGCTGCGCGCGCTTTGCGGCGCGCGTGATCCGCGGCGTGCGTCCGCAGGCGCAAGTCGCCGCTGTGGATGCACGAGCGCCTGCGTCGCGCCGGCCTGCGCCCGATCAGCGCGATCGTCGACGTCACGAACTACGTGATGCTCGAGCTCGGCCAGCCGATGCATGCCTACGACCTGCGCGAGCTCGACGGCGGCATCGTCGTGCGCCGCGCGCAGGCAGGGCGAGACGCTGAAGCTGCTCGACGGCCGCGAGGTCACGCTCGATCCGACGGTGCTGGTCATCGCGGACCGCGCCAAGCCGCTCGCGCTCGCGGGCGTCATGGGCGGCGACCACTCCGGCATCGCCGACCGACACGACCGACGTGCTGCTCGAAGTCGCGTTCTTCCTGCCGGACGCGATCGCCGGGCGAGGCCGGCGCTACGGCCTGGTGACCGACGCCTCGCAGCGCTTCGAGCGCGGCGTCGATCCGCACGCTGCAGGAGCGCGCGATCGAGCGGGCCACGCAGCTGCTGCTCGAGCTGCGCCGGCGGCGTCGCCGGGCCGGTCGAGGTCACGGAGCTGACGGACGAGTTGCCCGTCAGCGACGCCGGTGAGGTTCCGTCCGGATCGCGGCGCGGAGCCGTGATCGGTGCGCCCGTGTCGCGACGACGACATGGCGACGATCCTTGCCCGGCTCGGCATGAGGCATCCAGCGCGCGGCGCGCAGTGGCAGGTGACCGGCGCCGCCGTGGCGGTTCGACATCGCGATCGAGGAAGACCTCATCGAGGAGGTCGCGCGCGTCTACGGATTCGAGCGCATTCCGGAGACGGATGCGCTGCGTCCGCGAGGCGATGCCCGCGCTCACCGAGACGCGCGTGGCGCTCGAGACGCGTGGCCGACCTGCTCGTGCAGCGTGGCTACTTCGAGGCGATCACCTACAGCTTCGTCGATCCCGAGCTGCAGCGGATGTTCTGCCCGGACGAGCGCGGCGCTGGCACTGCGCAACCCGATCGCGGCCGACCTCGCGGCGATGCGCGTGTCGCTGTGGCCGGGCCTCGTGAAGGCGCTGCTCGAGAACCAGCGCCGGCAGCAGTCGCGCGTGCGGCTGTTCGAGATCGGCCGCGCTTTCAACGTGACGGGCGGCACGCTCGCCGAGGTGCCGGTCGTCGCCGGAGTCGCGGCGGGTGCGGCGCTGCCGGAGCAGTGGGGCGCGAGGTCGGAGCCGGTCGATTTCTTCGACGCCCGGGCCGACGTCGAGGCGCTGTTCCGGGCGACCGGGCGCCAGCGGCGAGTTCCGCTTCGTCGCGGCACGGCATCCGGCGCTGCATCCCGGGCAAGCGGCGCGAATCCTGCGCGACGGGCAGCCCGTCGGCTGGCTCGGCCGGCTGCACCCGGAACTCGAGCGCCGGCTCGACTTGACATATTCAGCGATCGTTTTCGAGATCGAGACTGATTCCGGACTCGCCGCGCGCGTGCCCCAGCACCGCGAGATTTCGCGGTTCCCGGCCGTGCGGCGTGATATCGCCGTCATCGTGGACGAGTCCGTCAGCGTGCAGTCGCTGCTCGACAGCGTGCGCGCGAGCGCCGGGAGCGCTGCTCACGCGAGCTCAACGTGTTCGACATATACCGCGGCACCGGCATCACACCGGGTCGTAAAAGCGTCGCGATAGGCTTGAATTTGCAGGACATTTCCCGCACCCTAACCGACGTTGACACAGATGCCGTCGTGGCGCGGGTCGTTAGTGACCTGGAGCGGGAGCACAGAGCCACGATACGAGATAAATAAGATGGCATTGACCAAGGCGGAAATTGCAGAAGCGTTGTTCGACCAGCTCGGCCTCAACAAGCGGGAGGCCCGTGAGCTCGTCGACCTGTTCTTCGAGGAACTGCGCGGTTCGCTCGCTGCGGGCGAGCAGGTCAAGCTCTCCGGCTTCGGCAACTTCGACCTGCGCGAGCAAGAACCAGCGCCCGGGCCGCAACCCGAAGACGGGCGAGGAGATTCCGATCAGCGCGCGTCGCGTCGTCACGTTCCGTCCCGGTCAGAAGCTGAAGGCGCGAGTGGAAGCCTATGCTGGAACCCAGCAATAACGACGAACTGCCGGCGATCCCGGGCAAGCGCTACTTCACCATCGGTGAAGTGAGCGATCTCTGCGGCGTGAAGCCGCACGTGCTGCGCTACTGGGAGCAGGAGTTCCCGCAGCTGAAGCCCGTCAAGCGACGCGGCAACCGGCGCTACTACCAGCGCCAGGACGTGCTCGTGATCCGCCAGATCCGCGCGCTGCTGTACGACCAGGGATTCACGATCGGCGGCGCGCGCAATCGCCTCGAGGGCGAGGACGCGCGCGAGGACGTCACGCAGACCCAGCAGCTGTCGCGGCAACTGCGCGGCGAGCTCGAGGAACTGGCGAAGATCCTCAGGCGGTGAGAAAGCCGATGGCGGATCCGCGATCCGCTATAATCCCGGCCCGGTCGGAGCGTGGCGCAGTCTGGTAGCGCACTTGCATGGGGTGCAAGGGGTCCCGAGTTCGAATCTCGGCGCTCCGACCAATTCTCACCCCTTCGCGCGTATCTCCGCTCGGGACGATCCTGCGGGCGATGATACGGCATCGTCCTGACCGCCGATGCTGCCTGCGCGGGTCGCGAGGTCCGCGACTGACCGGTCAGTCCCAGCCTTCCGTCCCCGGCTTCTGGTTCATCAGTTTCCTGAAGTGCAGGAAAAGATAAATCGCCATCACGATGATGAAGACGATGACGCCCAGGCTCAGCAGCCCGACGTCGGTCGTGAGCAGCAGTTTGAAAGCTTCCATGAATCTCTGTTTCCGGATTGGACGAACTCGTGAAGGATAGCCATCGGCCGACCGCGAATCAGTCGGGGATCGCCGCAGTTGCGGGTGCCGTGGGCTAGAATCGACTGCGTCCAAACATGCTCGCCCAGGTGCCCAGATGAACCAACAGGAAACCAAGTCCATCCTGACGATCGCGTTGATGGCCGCCTTCGCGGACGGCATGAAGGACGACAGCGAGCGCGCCGCCGTCAAGAACGTTGCCGAGTCGCTGGGCACGGAAGCGGGCGTCGACCTGCCGGCCCTGTACCGCGAAGTGCTGATCTCGAAGCCCGATCTCACGCAGGTCGCGGGCGCGCTGCAGTCGCCCGAGATGAAGCAACTGGCCTACGAGATGGCGGTCGGCGTCTGCGAGGCGGACGGGACGCGCGGCCCGGCAGAGGTCGAGTTCCTGGGGCGCCTCGCGACGGCACTGGGCCTGGCCGCGGGAGTCACGGGCAGCGTGCACAAGGCGGCCGATGAGCTCAGTGGGGCCGCGCTCGGCGACAGTGGCGCCAGCGGCGGCGCCCGTCATCGGGCACCGTGCTCGGCCAGGCCAGCGTGTCCGACGCAGAGATGGACAAGACCATCCTGAATGCATCGATCACCAATGCGGCACTCGAATTGCTGCCGGAGTCGATCGCGTCGATGGCGATCATCCCGCTGCAGATGCGGCTCGTGCACCGCATCGGCCGTGCCTACGGTTTCCCGATGGACATGTCGAACGCCAAGGACTTCGTCGCCACGCTCGGCGTCGGCCTCACCGGCCAGTATCTCGAGCAGTTCGGACGCAAGCTGCTGGGCGGACTGCTCGGCGGCATCGGCGGCGGGCTCGGGCGCGGGCTCGGCCGGCAGGCGGCGAGCTCGGCGATGACCTTCGCGACCACCTACGCGATCGGTCGCGTGGCGCAGCGCTATTACGCAGGTGGCCGGACGATCGACGCGGCCACGCTGAAGCAGACCTTTCTCGCGATGGTCGACGAGGCGAAGGGCATCGCGCCGCGTTACCAGGGCCAGATCGAGCAGATGTCGACGAAGATCGACACGCGCAGCCTCGCGTCGCTGATCAAGACCGGTTGATCGACCGCCCGCCTAGGAGTGCGTGACCGCGTGCGCGCGGTCCGCGCGCTCGAGGTGCGGTATCGCGTTGAAGGCAATGATGCGCGTCGCCGTGCGGCCGCGCGCCACCTCGGTGATGCCGGTATTGCGCGTCTGCAGGTTCAGGTGGATCGCCGCGTCGGCGCCGGCGTGCAACGCGTCGGCGACGATGCGCCCGATCACGCCTCCCGAAGTCACGATCAGCACCGGTGCGTCGGCGTCGAGGCCATCGCAGGCCGCGGCGAGGCCCGCCGCGATGCGCTCCCCGAACTGTCGCCAGGATTCGCCGCCGGGAATTGCTTCGTCCCGTAGCGACCATGCGGCGAGCGCATCCCTCACCGCGGTGAAGTAGGCCGCGGCGGTCGCCGGTTGCACGCAGTGCCTGCTCGTCGCCAAGGTGGAACGCGCCGAGCACGCTGGCCGCGTCGTACTCGTTGAAGCGCGGGTCCGTGGAGCGCGCCGGCGCCCCTTGCAGTCGAGAGAGCAGCGTATCGAGCGTGCCTGCCTGGCGATCGAGGCTGCCCGAGATCACGCGAGCGAAGCGCAATCCGCGCGCTGCGAAATGCTCGCCGAGCCAGGCGGACTGCTCGATGCCCAGCGCGGTGACTGAATCGTAGTGGCCGGCGAAGTCCGGCTGCGCGTGGCGCACGAGGTAGAGATAGGGCATTGGAACGCGTGACGGGGTTGAACGCGGCAGTTTACCCTGTGGCCGCCCGCGGCTTGCGGGCACGCTGGGAGTCAGGGTGTGAGCGAGGCGCCGGCAACGTTCGCGGCCAGCGGGGTCGTGACATTGACCACGGACTTCGGCCTGAAGGACCCGTTCGTTGGCGTCATGAAGGGCCAGCTGCTGGTCCGCCATCCGCGCGTCACGATCGTCGACCTGACGCACGAGGTGCTCGCCCACTGGCCCGCCGAGGCGGGATTCTGGCTGGCGCGCTCGTTCCGCTATTTCCCGGCGGGGACGGTGCACGTCGCGGTCGTCGACCCGGGTGTCGGCAGTGCCCGGGACTTCGCGGTCGTCGAATGCGAGGGGCACGTCTTCCTGGCCCCCGACAACGGGCTGCTGGCAGGCGTCATCGAGTCGGCGGGGCAGGTCACGATGCGCAGGGTCGAGCCGGCGGCCTTGCGCCGGATTGGCATCGGCACGCCGAGCGCGACTTTCCACGGCCGGGACGTCTTTGCCCCGCTGGCAGCCGAGCTCGCCGCCGGCCGCCTGGCGCCGGCCGACCTCGGACCGCCGGTGACCGACCTGATACCCGGCTGGCTCGAGGAGCCGGTGGTCGGCCTCGGGCAGGTGACCGGCTCGGTCGTGACCATCGATCACTTCGGCAACCTGATCACCAACATCGACGCCCGGTACCTCGCCGGCCTGTCCCACCCGGCGGTCCGGCTGGCCGGCCGTGAGCTGTCGTTGCGCCGCACGTATTCCGACGTCCGGCCCGGGGAATACCTCGCGCTGGTCAACTCGTTCGGGGTCGTCGAGGTTGCCCGGGCCGAACGCAGCGCTGCCGAGGGGCTCGGGCTCGACCGTGGCGCTCCTGTGATCGTCTTTCAGAAGTAGGCCCAAGCGCCTGAACCCGGGGCGATTTTGGCCGATCCCCTTGCGCCGCAGCACGGAATAGTTGTGATGCAGCCCGATTCGTATATAGTTCGCAGCCCTGTGCCCGGAATTTCGGGCAGCGCTTTGAAATCTCAGGGTTTTCTCAGGGCGGCGACATGGAAAGAGACGAGGAGCACTTCGACTTGGACGAAGACTTCGTGGCCGGCGCCGAGGAAGAGGACTACGACCGCTTCATCGATCGCGTCGACCGCCGCAAGCAGGCGGCAATAAAACGTGGCAAAGCGGCCTGGAGCAAGCTCGAGGACGTGCTTGCCGAGAAGCGCCTGCAGAAGGCGCTGAAGGACGTCTACGACGACGTGTGACGATTGGCCTGCGCGCCCCCGGCTCCTGGACCCGGGAGCCGCCTCGGGGACCGCTCGATGACCACCACCTCTGATTCCCACTGGGTCGTCCTGAAGTTCGGCGGGACCAGCGTCTCGAGCGTCAGCAACTGGAAGAACGTCGCGCACGTGGTGCGCGCGCGCCTCGACGAGGGCTTGCGTCCCGTCGTGGTGCACTCGGCGCTGTCCGGCATCACCGATCGCCTCGAGCAGCTGCTCGCCAAGGCGCTGACCGGCGACTGGGAACCGGTGATGGAGCAGATCGAGCGCCGTCACGCCGACCTGTCGCGCGACCTCGGCATACCGATAGGCGCGGACCTCGAGCGCCACTTCGTCGAACTGCGCAAGATGGCGTCGGGCATCCACCTGATCGGCGAGGTCAGCGATCGCCTGCGTGCCCGCGTGATGGCCACGGGCGAGCTGATGGCGACGCGCATCGGTGCGGCATATCTCGCCTCCGAGGGCCTCGACGTGCAGTGGCTCGACGCGCGCACGCTGCTGCACGCGGAAGAGCGTGCCGGGGCCACGGCTCGCGCGAGCTTCCTCTCCGCCACCTGCAACTTCGAACCCGATCCCGCGCTGCAGGAACGACTTGCGACCGGCGGCAACGTCCTGCTCACGCAGGGCTTCATCGCGAGCGACGGCAAGGGCGAGACGGTGCTGCTCGGCCGGGGCGGGTCCGATACGTCCGGCAGCTACCTGGCCGCGAAGCTGCACGCGCGCCGGCTCGAGATCTGGACCGACGTGCCGGGCATGTTCACCGCGAACCCGCGCTCGGTGCCGAACGCGCGGCTGCTGAAGTCACTCGACTACGACGAGGCCCAGGAGATCGCGAGCAGCGGTGCCAAGGTGCTGCACCCGCGCTGCATCCTTCCGGTCAAGCAGTATTCGATCCCGCTGTCGATCCACGCGACGCAGCAGCCGGAGCTCGCAGGCACGGTCATCACCGCCACCGGCGGCGACGGCGGCGCGCGGGTCAAGGCCGTGTGCACCAAGAAGGGCATCACGCTGATCTCGATGGACACGCTCGGGATGTGGCACCAGGTCGGCTTCCTGGCTGACGCATTCGCGGTGTTCAAGGAGCACGGGCTGTCGGTGGACCTCGTGTCGACGTCCGAGACGACCGTCACCGTGACGCTCGATCCAGCCGCGAACACGCTCGATGCGCGCGCGCTCGAGGCGCTGGTCACGTCGCTGTCGAAGCTCTGTCGCGTCGAGGTGATCGGACCGTGCTCGGCGGTCAGCCTGGTCGGCCGCAGCATCCGCTCGACGCTGCACCGGCTCGGCGACGCGCTCGAGCTGTTCGAGGAGCAGCGCATCTACCTGGTCACGCAGGCGGCGAACGACCTCAACATCACTTTCGTCGTGGACGAGGAGCAGGGCGATCGCCTGGTGGGCAAGCTGCACGACGTGATCGTGCGCAACGCGCCGTCGGACCACGTGCTCGGCCCGACCTGGGAACAGATCCACGGCGTGGGATCGATGGCACCGGTCGGCGGCCCGCCGTGGTGGCAGGGGCGGCGCGCCGAGCTCGAGCGGATCGCACGCGAGCACGGCAGTGCGTATGTGTACGACCTGAAGACGCTCGAGGACACCGCGCGCCAGCTGATCGCAATCGGCGGGGTCGAGCGCATCTTCTACGCCATCAAGGCGAACCCGCATCCTGACATCCTGCGTGCGTTCGCCGCGCTCGGGCTGGCGTTCGAGTGCGTCTCGCAGGGCGAGTGCGAGCGGGTCCTCGAGACGCTGCCGGGCATCGAGCGCGACAGGATCCTGTTCACGCCGAATTTCGCGCCTCGTTCCGAGTACGAGTGGGCGCTCGAGCAGGGCGTGCACCTGACGCTCGACAACCTGTACTCGCTGCAGCAGTGGCCGGAGATCTTCCGCGGCCGGGACATCCTGGTGCGGATCGACACCGGGTTCGGCCGCGGCCACCACGACCACGTCCGCACGGCTGGCGTGCACGCGAAGTTCGGCATCCCGCTGTTCGAGCTCGACGAGCTCGAGCGACTGGTCAAGGCAACGGGCGCGCGCATCGTCGGACTGCATGCACATACGGGCAGCGGCGTGTTCGACGTGCGCAACTGGCGCGAAGTCGGGCAGCTGCTGGGCGACATGGCCAAGCGGTTCCCGCACGTCCGCGTGATGGACCTGGGCGGTGGCCTCGGCGTGCCGGAGAAGCCGGGCCAGGTGCCGGTCGACCTCGCGGCCCTGCAGGGCGTGATCGACGACCTGCGCGCGAAATGGCCCAAGCTCGCAATCTGGCTCGAGCCCGGGCCGGTTCCTGGTGGCACCCGCGGGCGTGCTGCTCGCGCAGGTCACGCAGCTCAAGGGCAAGGGCTCGGTGCAGTACGTCGGCGTCGCGACCGGCATGAACTCGCTGATCCGCCCTGCGCTGTACGGCGCGCACCACGACATCGTGAACCTGACCCGCCTCGGCGAGCCGGGCAGCGAGATCTACAATGTCGTCGGTCCGATCTGCGAGTCGGCGGACTACCTCGGCCACGAGCGTCTGCTGCCGCCCACCGAGGAAGGCGATACGCTGCTGATCGCGAATGCCGGCGCGTACGGCCACGTGATGAGTTCGAGGTACAACCTGCGCGAGCCGGCGCAGGAGATCATCCTCTAAGGCCGGCTCGTACGGAGAAGGGCAGTGAAGGCAGGCATCGTAGGCTGGCGCGGCATGGTCGGATCGGTGCTGATGCAGCGCATGATCGCCGAGCGCGACTTCGAGCATTTCGAGCCGGTGTTCTTCAGCACCTCGCAGGTGGGCGGCGCCGCGCCGGACGTGGGCAAGCGCGCCGGACCACTGCAGGATGCGAACGACCTCGAGGCGCTCGCGGCCTGCGACGTGGTCGTGACCTGCCAGGGCGGCGATTACACGAACTCGATTCATCCGAAACTGCGCGCGACCGGGTGGCAGGGCTACTGGGTGGACGCAGCCTCGGCGCTGCGGATGAAGGATGACGCGGTCATCATCCTCGACCCGGTGAATCGCGCAGTGATCGAGGCGGGCCTGAAGGCCGGCATCAAGGACTACATCGGCGGCAACTGCACCGTGTCGCTGATGATGATGGCGCTGGGCGGGCTGTTCCACGCAGGCCTCGTCGAGTGGATCACTTCGATGACCTACCAGGCCGCCTCGGGCGCAGGCGCGCCGAACATGCGCGAGCTGATCGGGCAGATGGGCGTTGCCCACGCGTCGGTCGCAGCGCTGCTGAAGGACCCTTCGAGCGCGATCCTCGACATCGACCGCGCCGTGACCGACTGCCTGCGCAGCGACGCGCTGCCGAAGGCGCAGTTCGGTGCGGCGCTGGCCGGCAGCCTGATCCCGTGGATCGACAAGGACCTCGGCAACGGCCAGAGCCGCGAGGAGTGGAAGGGCAGCGCCGAGACGAACAAGATCCTCGGCCGCAGCGCAAACCCGATCCCGGTCGAAGGCATCTGCGTGCGTATCGGTGCGATGCGGTGCCACAGCCAGGCGATGACCATCAAGCTGAATCGCGACCTGCCGCTCGCGGAAATCGAGCGCCTGATCGCCGGCGGCAACGACTGGGTCCGGCTGGTGCCGAACACCCGCGAGGACTCGATCCGCGAACTGTCGCCCGCGAAGGTCAGCGGCACGCTGGAAATTCCGATCGGCCGCGTGCGCAAGCTCGCGATGGGCGGCGAGTACCTGTCGGCGTTCACCGTCGGTGACCAGTTGCTGTGGGGTGCCGCCGAGCCGATTCGCCGCATGCTCCGGATCCTGGTCGACTGAGGTCGAGCACCATGGCGATGCAACGATCACTTCCCATCGTGGCCGCCGCGGTTGTCGCGGCGACGTCCGGCGTCGGGGTCGCGCGGGCCGACGGCGATTTCCGCTGCGGCAGCCGCATCGTCAGCGTCGGTATGTCGCAGAGCGACGTGCTCGACGCCTGCGGTGAACCCGCGACCAAGGACGTCGAGGACGTCGACGTGCGCAGCGGCAACCGGGTGGTCGGCCAGACCGCGGTGTGGCGCTGGACATACGTGATGAACGGCGTGACACGGGTGCTGGTGTTCGACCAGCAGACGCTGAAGTCGATCGAGTGACTCTTACCGGCGCGCGCCGTGACGTGATTCGAGTTCCCTGACCACGTCGCCGAGCGCCAGCTTGCGTGACTGCAGCATCACCATGACGTGGTAGAGCAGGTCGGCGCACTCGCTCAGCAGGCCCGCATCGTCGCGGGTCACGGCGGCGAGCGCGATCTCCACGCCTTCCTCGCCGACCTTCTGCGCGATCCTGCCGGGTCCCTCGGCGAGCAGCCGGGCCGTGTAGCTGTCCTCCGGCTTGTCCGTGATGCGGCTGGCGATCGTCGACTCGAGCAGCGCCAGGAAAGACAGCTGTCGACGCCGATCGGCGCGGCCGTCGCCGAAGCACGTCTCGGTGCCCTTGTGGCACGTCGGGCCCGCGGAAGCGCCAGCACCAGCAGCGTGTCGGAATCGCAGTCCGTGCTGACGTCGACGACGTCGAGGTAGTGGCCGGAGGTCTCGCCCTTCTCCCAGAGCTGCTGCCGCGAGCGGCTGTAGAACACCGACGCGACCGCTCGACAGCGTCGCGCGCAAGCGCTTCCTCGGTTCATGTAGGCCGACCATCAGCACGCGGCCGGTTCGTGCGTGCTGCACGACGGCCGGCAGCAGGCCATCGCCCTTGCTCCAGGCGAGGGAGTGGATCTGGTCCGGGGTCACGGTCGCACCTCCATGTGCGACTGCGCGCGAGATGACGCTTCAGGTCGGGAATCGCGATGGCGCCGGTGTGGAACACGCTGGCGGCCAGCGCGCCATCGACGTCGCCTGCGCGGAACACCTCGGCGAAGTGCTCCGGCGCGCCCGCGCCACCCGACGCCACCAGCGGCACGCGGCAGACGGCGCGGACGGCCGCGAGCTGCGCGATGTCGTAGCCGTTGCGCACGCCGTCGCTGGCCATGCAGTTGAGCACGATCTCGCCGGCGCCGCGGTCCTGCACCTCGCGCACCCAGTCCAGCGTGCGACGCGCCGTGCTCGCGCGTGCGATCAGGATCGCCGGTGAACTGGTACACGACGTAATCGTCGTCGGCGGTCTGGCTGTCGATGCCGACGACCACGCACTGCGAGCCGAAGCGCGCGCGCGAGCGCGCTCGATCAGCGCCGGATCCGACAGCGCGGGGGAGTTCACCGAGATCTTCTCCGCGCCGGCATTGAGCACGGCCTCGGCGTCGTCGACGCTGCGGATGCCGCCCGCAACGCAGAACGGGATGTCGAGCACGCTCGCCGACGCGGGTGACCCAGCTGCGATCCACCGATCGTCGCTCGGGACTGGCGGTGATGTCGTAGAACACCAGTTCGTCGGCGCCCTCGGCACGGTAGCGCGCGGCGAGTTCGAGGATGTCGCCGACCACGCGGTGGTCGCGGAAGCGCACGCCCTTGACGACCTGGCCGTCGCGGACGTCGAGGCAGGGGATTATGCGTCGCGCAAGAATGGCTCGAGCTCCTCTGCGCTGATGCGGCCCTCGAGCAGCGCCTTGCCGCTGATTGCGGCGGCCGCGCCGCGACGCGGCGAGGCCGCAGGTCCGTCGACGTCGCGCACGCCGCCCGACGCCTGCCATGCGATTGCGGAAAGCGGCTGGCAGCCTCACGCGTACAGATCGACGTTCGGTCCGGTCAGCGCGCCGTCGCGGGCGATGTCCGTGCACAGCACGTGCCGCAGACCGTGCGGCAGGAAACGCGCGACCGCATCCCACAGGCTGCGTCGCCGTCTGCCGTTCCCAGCCATGCGTGGTCAGGCGCGGCACGCCGGCCTCGTCGAGGCGCATGTCGAAGGCGAGCAGATCGCGTTCGGGCCCGAACTCGCGCAGCCAGCCGGCAACATCGCCGGCTGCGTCCACGGCAGTGCTGCCGACCACCGCACGCGTGCACGCCGGCGTCGAGCAGGCATCGTACGGTGTCGCTCGTCGCGCACGCCGCCGCCGACCTGCAGCTCGGCCCGGCGCGACCGCGGCGAGTCGCGCGATCGCGCGCGGTTGCCCTGCGAGCCGTCGCGCGCGCCGTCCAGGTCGACGACGTGAACCAGGCGGCGCCCAGCGCGACGTACCGGTCCAGCACGGTCGAAGGGTCGGTCGTAGACGGTCTCGGCGTCGAAGCCGCCCTGAAGCAGCCGCACGCAGCGCCCGCCGCGCAGGTCGATGGCGGGAATCGAGCATGCATCAGCCGAGCTCCAGGAAGTTGGCCAGCAGGCGCGCGCCGACGCGGCCCGAGCGCTCGGGATGGAACTGCACGCCGCGGAAATTGCCGTGCCGCACGACCGCGGAGAACCGGCCGCCGTACTCGGTGGTGGCCACGGTCCAGCGCCCGACCGGCGCGCAGTAGCTGTGCACGAAGTACACGTAGTCGCCGCGCTCGATGCCGGCGAGCAGCGCGGCACCCGGGTCGAACTCGCAGCTGGTTCCAGCCCATGTGCGGCACGGGCAGGCCCTGCCGGTCGGGGAAGCGGCCGACGCGATGCCGGCAATGATGCCCAGGCAGGTCGCGCGTCGCCCTCGTCGCTGGCCGTCGAACAGCAGCTGCATGCCGAGGCAGATGCCCAGCACCGGCTGCGTCGAGCGGCGGGATGACCTCGACCAGTCCGCAGTGCCTGCAGGCGCTGCCATCGCGTCGGCGGCGGCGCCGACGCCGGGCAGCATCACATGGCGCGCGGCGCGCATCGCGCGCCGCATCGGTCGTGAGCACCGACGGTGCGCCCGAGCCGCTCGAGCGCGAACCGCAGCGAGGCGAGGTTCGCGCCGCCGCTGTCGATGATGGCCACGTCGTGCGGTCGTCACTTCACAGCACGCCCTTGCTGCTCGGGCAGTTCGTTGCCCTCGCACGCGAAGCGCCTGGCGCAGCGCGCGGCCCACGCCCTTGAAGCAGGCCTCGATCATGTGGTGCGTGTTTTCGCCGCGCACCTGACGTGCATCGCGGCGCCCAGGGTGTCCGCCAGCGAGCGGAAGAAATGCGGCACCAGCTCCGTCGGCAGGCCGCCGACCGCGTCGCGGCCGAACTGCCCTCGAACACGCAGTACGCGCGGCCGGACAGGTCGATCGCCACCTGCGCCTGCGCCTCGTCCATCGGCAGCAGGAAGCCGTAGCGCGCGATGCCGCGCTTGTCGCCCAGCGCCTGCGCAGCGCCTGGCCGAGCGCCAGCGCGCAGTCCTCGACCGTGTGGTGCTCGTCGATGTGCAGGTCGCCCTTGCAGGCCAGCTCCAGCGCGAAGCCGCCGTGCCGCGCCAGCTGCTCCAGCATGTGGTCGAAGAAGCCGATGCCGGTGGCGATCGCGACCGGGGCCGTCGCGATCCAGGTCGACGCCGACCGCGATGTCGGTTTCCTTGGTGCGTCGCGTCGACGCGTGCGACGCGCTCGCGGCCGACGCAGCCGCGCGGCGATCGCGGCCCAGGTCTCGCCGGCGCCGTCGCCGCGCACGCGCAGGCCGCGCGACGCCGAGATTGCGCCGCGAGCTGCAGGTCGGTGTCGCGATCGCCGATCACGGAGCTGCGTCGCCGGGTCGATCGCTGGCGCGCGAGGTACGCCGTCAGCAGGCCGGTCCTCGGCTTGCGGCAGTCGCAGCCGTCGGCCGGGATGTGCGGGCAGATGAACTCGGCATCGAAATCGATGCCCTGCGAGGCGAACAGCGTCGAGCATGAAGTCCTGCGGCTCGCGGAATCCGCGCTGCGGGAAAGACGCCGTGCCGAGGCCGTCCTGGTTGGTGACCATCACCAGCCGGTAGCCGGCGCGCGCAGCTCGGCAGCGCGGCGAACACGCCCGGCAGCGAAGCGGATCTTGTCGAGCCTGTCGACCTGCTCGTCGGCGCGGCTCCTCGATCAGCGTGCCGTCACGGTCGATGAACAGGATGCGGTCGCAGTTCATCAGGCGCTCCAGCGCCGCCAGCAGGCGATCGTTCTGTTCCGGCGTGCCGACGGTGATGCGCAGGCAGTTCGCGAGCCGCGGCGCGCTGCGAAGTCGCGCACCAGCAGGCCGGCGGCCTGCCGGCGCTCGAGCGCCGGCGCGCGTCGCGGAACTCCACCAGCAGGAAGTTCGCGTCGCCGGGCCAGACGCGCGCGACCGGCCGGCAGCGCGCGAGCCGTGCCGCGCAGCCGCTCGCGCTCCGTCGAGCGAGCGTGCGGATGCGTCCGCCGCACATGGCGCGCTGCGGCGCCTCGGTGCAGCGCGCAGCACGCCTCGACGGTCACTCGGGGATGGCGTAGGGCGGGATGATGCGCTGCAGCAGGCTGCACGATCTCCGGCTGCGCGATCAGCGCGCCGCAGCGTGCGCCGGCGAGTGCGTAGGCCTTGGACAGCGTGCGCAGCACCACCAGGTCCGGCAACTCGCGCCAGCCGCGACGGCCAGGCTCGCGCGGCCGGAGAACTCGACGTAGGCCTCGTCGACGCACCACCAGCGCGCCGCTGGCGAGCGCGCGGCAGATGCGCAGCAGCGTCGCCTCGTCGCAGCAGGTTGCCGGTGGGATTGTTCGGCGAGCAGAGGAACACCAGCTTGGCGCTGGCGTCCGGCCGCGAGCACCGGCGGTCCGCGTCGAGCGCGAAGCCGCTCGCCCGAGCAGCGGCACCGCGATGCACCTCGGCGCCCTGGATGCGCGCCGCGACCGCGTACATGCCGAAGGTCGGCGGGCAGATCACGACGCGTCGTCGCCGGCGCGGCAGAACGCGCGCATCAGCAGGTCGATGGCCTCGTCGCTGCCGCGTCCGACCAGCACCTGCCGTGCGGCACGCCATACAGGTCGGGCCAGCCGCTCCACCAGCGCGTGCGGCTGCGGCTCGGGATAGCGGTTCAGGCCGGCCGTCGAGTCGTCGCCGCGCGCGCGCCAGGGCATTTCGTTGGCGTGCAGGCGCTCGAGCGCCGGGCTCCCATGCGCGTGCTGGTAGGGCTGCAGCGCGTGGATCTCCGGGCGCGCGAGTGCGAGCAGCGGAGCTCATGACCGTCTCCGCGCGGCGATGGCATCGAGCCGCACGTCACCGCGCGCGCGTGCGCATCGAGCGCCCTCGAGCCGGCCAGCGTCGCGGCCACGCGGCCCGAGGTCGGCGAGGCCCGTCGGGCGTCAGCTCCTGCACCGTCATGCGCTTCGAGAAATCGTGCACGACAGGCCGCTGTAGGCGCGCGCATAGCCGTAGGTCGGCAGCACGTGGTTGGTGCCGCTGCAGTAGTCGCCCATCGGCTCGGGCGACCAGGCGCCGAGGAACACCGAGCCGGCGTTGCGGATCCGCGCGGCAGCCAGTCGCGCGGCTCGCGCGACCTGCAGGATCAGGTGCTCCGGCGCATAGCGTTGCGACGTCGACCGCCGCGTCGCGATGTCGGGCACGACGATGACGCGGCTGCTGCGCGACCGCCTGCGCGCGGATGGTCGCGCGCGCGGCAGAGCGCGCGAGCTGCGCGTCGACCTCGGCGACGCACCGCGCTCGGCGAGCGCCCGCGAGTCGGTGACCAGCACGACCTGCGCGTCGGCGCTCGTGCTCGGCCTGCGCCAGCAGGTCGGCGGCGACGAACGCGGGTCGCGCGCGCTCGTCGGCGATCGACCAGCACCTCGGACGGGCCGGCCGGCATGTCGAGCGCCGCGCCGTCCGGCGTCGGCCGCGACGAGCTGCTTGGCGGCCGTGACCCAGGCGTTGCCGGGCCCGAAGATCTTGTCCACCTTGGGCACGGTCGCGGTGCCGTAGGCCATCGCGGCCATGGCCTGCGCGCCGCCGACCTTGAAGACCTGCGTGACGCCGCAGCGGCGCGCCGCGACCAGCACCGCGGGATCGGCGCGGCCATCCGGCCGCGGCGGCGTGCACAGCACGCGCGCGGGCAGCCGGCGAGCGCGGCGGGCACGGCCAGCATGATCGCGGTGGAGGGCAGCGGCGCGCGTGCCGGCCGGCACGTAGAGGCCGACCGCCTGCGAGCGGCACGATCAGTCGCTCGCAGCGGACGCCGGGCGACGTCTCGCACGCGCAGCGGCGTCGAGCGCTGCGCTGCGTGGAAGCGCGGCACGTTGGCGATGGCGCGCGTCGATGGCCGCATGCTGCTCCGGCGGTGAGCGGCTGCTTCGGCCGCGGCGAACTCGGCGGCGCTCGACGCGAAGGTCATCGAGCGCGACGCCGTCGAAGCTGCTCGGTGTACTCGCGCAGCGCCGCGTCGCCGTCGCGCGCGCACGTCGGCGATGATGCGCGCCGGCCGTGTCGCGCGAGCCCGGCGGCGTCGCGCTGCGCGGGCCGGCGCAGCAGCTCGCGCGCGCGCCGGCGTCGGCAGCGTGGACCAGTCGAGTGATCTGCAGCGAGGCGCCTCACGGCCAGCATCTTCTCGACCGGCAGCACCAGCAGCGGCGCTGGCGCCCGCCGCCTTCAGGCTCTCCAGCGTTTCCCAGAACACGTTCTCGCGGCACACGGCGTGCACGGCCACCTTGTCGCCGCGAGCCGTCGAGCGGGATGACGGTCGGCGACTCGCTGCCGGGCAGCAGCTGCGCGATCTGCGGCAGCGCCGAGCGCGGCGCGTGCAGCATGATGTACTTGCTCTCCTTGACCTGCTGCACGCCGTCGATGCGCATCAGCAGCCGCTGCGACCCAGTCGGCCTTGTCGTCCGGCAGCGGCACCGGCGTGCGGATCAGCACCGCCTGGCTCTCGAGGACCGTCTGCACCTCGCGCAGGTGGTTGGCCTGCAGCGTCGAGCCGGTCGACACGAGGTCGCAGATCAGGTCGGCGCGACCGAGGCGCGGCGCGATCTCCACCGCGCCGGACAGCGTCACGATCTCGGCCTGATGCGTTCTCGCGCAGGAAGCGTGCCAGCGATGTGCGGGTAGGTGGTGGCGATGCGCCGGCCGCGCGAGGCTGTCGACGCCCTGCGTACTGAACGTCCTCGGGCACCGCGAGCGACAGGCGGCAGCGGCCGAAGTCCAGCGCGCGCAGCAGCTCGAACGCGCGGCTGCGCTGCCGCGGCGACCATCTCCAGGCGCCGCTCCTCGAGCACGTTGAGGCCGACGATGCCCAGGTCGCAGACGTCCTCCTGCACCAGGTCGGGGATGTCGTCGTCGCGCACGAACAGCACGTCGAGCGGCATGTTCTCGCCGAAGCCGATCAGCTGGTCCTTGCCGCGGCAGTCTTCAGGCCGCAGCGGCCCAGCAGGTCCAGCGAGTGGTCGGTCAGCCGGCCGGACTTCTGGACGGCGATGCGCAGGCGTCTGGCTGCGTGTCCATGTTCATCGTGCTCCGCGAGCCGCGCTGGCGGCCAGTGCATAGCCGCCGTTGCCGGCGGCGAGGTAACGGGCAACGCGCCCGATGGTGGTGACGCTGACGCCGGTCAGGCGGTGGATCTCGCGGTAGGGCAGGCCTGCCGCAGCAGGCTCGACGACGCGCCCAGCGGTCGGCCATGGCCTGCAGTTCGGCGGGCGTGCACAGGTCGCGGAGGAAGGCGCGGCACTCGTCCGGCGTTGCGCAGCGTGAGGATCGCCTGGAACAGGGCGCGTTCGGCGGCGGCTTCCTGGCGCTGGCGAAATGCCTCGGTGACTCTTCACGGCTGGTCCAATGTATTAGCGTGATAATACGTTAATACATCGGCGCGGGACTTGGCAAGCCTGGCAGCCTTGACGCTCCGGCGGCGGCCGCACCTAAACTGCGCCCGCTCATCGAGACCGGCTGAGGGAATGGCCCTTTGAAGCCGGGGCAACCGTCGGGTCCAACCTGCCCGAAAAGGTGCCAACTCCACGGGGACTGCGGTCCGCCGACAGATGAGTTGCCGCGAGGCTGCCCTGGTTTGCGCCGGGGGTGTTGGTCGCGGTAACTGCGAGCGCAGCTCCCTGGAGTCTCGAAGCTTAGGTTGCGGTCCCAAGTGGTCCGCTGGGAGTTCGTTCGTCACATGCCGCCGCAAGGCCAAGTCGAAGCTGCCGCACCCGCTGCGCGTCCGCCGGAAGGCTACGAGAGTCGCACGGACGTGCTGCGCCTCGAGGGACGCTTTGCCGCTGCATTTCGGCGGCAGCCTCGGCGCGGTCGACGTCGCTTTCCGGCTCGCGGGATCGCAGGGCGCGCCGGTCGTCGTGGCGCTCGGCGGCATTTCGGCGGGGCGGCACGTTTTCGGCCTGCCGGGCGAACCGCGGGCTGGTGGCAGGAGAGCGTCGGTCCGGGCCGCGCGCTGGACACGGATCGCTACCGCGTGCTCGGCATCGACTTCCTCGGTGGCAGCCATGCGACGACCGGGCCGGCGCACGGCGAGGTATTCCCGAGCGTCAGCGCTACGACCAGGCCGCGATGCATCGTGCGGTTGCTCGATCACCTCGGCATCGACCGCCTGCACGGCAGCATCGGCGCTTCCTACGGCGGCATGGTGGCGCTGGCCTGGCGCAGCGCTCATCGCGGATCGCGTGCGACAGGCGGTGGTGATCAGCGCCGCGCACCGCACGCACCCGATGTCCACGGCCTGGCGCAGCGTGCAGCGCGCCATGGTCAGGTATTCGCTCGCGCACGGCGAGGGCCCGCGGGGCCTGACGCTCGCCCGCGCGCTGGCCATGGCGACCTATCGGTCGGCGCGCGAGTTCGAGGAGCGCTTCTCCGGCGACGTCGAGCGCACGTCCGACGGGTTCCGTTTCCCGGTGGAGGACTACCTGTTGGCGCGCGGCCAGAGTTACGCGGCGCACTACCGGCCCGAGGCGTTCGTCTGCCTGTCCGAGTCCATCGACCTGCACCGCGTCGAGCCCGAGGCCATCCATGTGCCGACGACGCTGGTGGCGGTGCGGAGGACCAGCTGGTCCCGGTGGCCGACATGCGCCAGCTGCGCGACCGGCTCGGCGGCAACTGCCGCCTGGTCGAAATCAGTTCACTTTACGGCCACGATGCCTTCCTGAAGGAGACCGACGTGCTGCGCGACGTGTTCGCGCAGGCCCTCGACTGACACATGAGCAACGACACTACCCAGAAGACCCGCACCGTCCGCGCCGGGCTCGAGACCGACACGCAGTACGGCGCCGTCGTGCCGCCGATCCACCTGACCTCCACTTTCGCGTTCAGCGGCTTCGGCGAGAAGCGCACCTACGACTACTCGCGCTCGGGCAACCCGACCCGCGACCTGCTGGGCGGTGCACTGGCCGACCTCGAAGGCGGTGCCGGCGCCGTCGTCACGGCGTCCGGCATGGCGGCCGTCACGCTGGTGACGCAGCTGTTCCGTCCCGGGCAGGTGGCCGTCGTGCCGCACGACTGCTACGGCGGCACGTACCGGCTGTTCAACGCGCTGCGGGAACGCGGCTCGCTCGACGTGCGCTTCGTCGATTTCCAGGATGCAGCGGCGCTTGCAGGCGGCGCTGGCCGCGCGGCCCGCGCTGGTGTGGATCGAGACGCCCAGCAATCCGCTGCTGCGGATCATGGACATCGCGCAGGTGGCTGCTGCCGCGCACGCCGTGGGCGCGCTGGTCGTTGCCGACAACACGTTCCTGTCGCCGGTGTGGCAGCGGCCGCTGGCGCTCGGGCGCCGACGTCGGTCGTGCACTCGACCACCAAGTACCTGAACGGCCACAGCGACGTGGTCGGCGGCGCCGTGATCGCGCAAGGGCCGACCTGCACGAGCAGCTGCCTGGTGGGCCAACTGCCTCGGCATCACCGGCGCGCCGTTCGACAGCTTCCTGACGCTGCGCGGCCTGCGCACGCTGCACGCGCGCATGCGGGCACACGACGAGAACACGCCGGCAGGTCGTCGAGCTGCTCGCAGCGGCACCCGGCGGTCAAGCGCGTGTACTACCCGGGCCTCGCAGTCGCATCCCGGGCACGCGATTGCGCAGGCGCCAGCAGCAGGGCTTCGGCGCGATGGTGAGCTTCGAGCTGCGGGCGCGGTCGAGCACGTGAAGGCGCTGCTCGGCGCACTGCAGTACTTCTCGCTGGCGGAGTCGCTGGGCGGCGTCGAGAGCCTCGTCGCGCACCCGGCGACCATGACGCACGCGGCGATGGACGCGGCGGCGCGCGAGCGCGCCGGCATCTCCGACACGCTGCTGCGTCTGTCGGTCGGCATCGAGGACAGGCGAGGACCTGGTCGCGCGATCTCGAGCGGGCGCTCGACGCGGTAGCGCCGCATCGGCTGACGCCGCAAAAAAGAAAGGCCGGCATCACTGCCGGCCTTTCGAGAGGGACCCGAGTTGCCTCAGTCCGTGAGGCAAAGACTAACCCGACTCAAGTCCTACATCACTCGACGTGCTAACCAACCACGATCAGGAGAGCGGGTAGGTCCGGGATCGCCCGCGGACGCGCAGTATAGCGCCGTGAATCGGGCGGTTGTACAGAGCTTTCGTGCGCGCCGGGCAACGGCGCGGCGATGTTTGTGTGGATTCTATTTACAATGCGTAAGTTATTGATTTAAATATATTACGAGCGCCAGAAATTCGGGCGATGACGGCGTCTCCGGCCGCGCGGCTGCCCACCGCCGCGACCCCGGACGCGGCGATGTCCGCCGTCCGCACGCCGGCTTCGAGGGCGGCGCGACCGGCGTCCTCCACGTCCGCGCCTCGGACTCGAGGCCGAGCGAATGGCGCAGCAGCATGGCCGCGCTCAGGATCGTGCCGATGGGTTGGCGATGCCACGGCCGGCGATGTCCGGCGCCGAACCGTGGATTGGCTCGTACAGGCCGGCGCGTGCCGTCGCCCAGCGACGCCGACGGCAGCAGCCCGAGCGAGCCAGCCAGCATCGACGCCTCGTCCGTCAGGATGTCGCCGAACATGTTCTCGGTGACCATCACGTCGAAGCTGCGGGACGGCGGATCAGGTGCATGGCCGCGGCATCCACCAGCATGTGCTCGAGCTGCGACCTCCGGGAACTCCTCGGCGATCACCCGCTCGACCACCGAGCGCCACAGGCGCGAGGTCTCGAGCACGTTGGCCTTGTCGACGGAGGTGATGCGCCGCCGCCGGCCCATCGCCAGGCGGCCGGCCACGCGCGTGACGCGCTCGATCTCCGTCGCTCGTGTAGCTGCAGACGTCCTCGGCTTCGAGCGCGGTGCGGCTCTTGCGGCCGAAATAGATGCCGCCGGTGAGTTCGCGCACGACCATGATGTCCACGCCGGACACGACTTCGGGCTTCAGTGGCGAGGCATCGAGCATGCACCGAGGGTCTTCACCGGGCGCAGGTTCGCGAACAGGCCGAGCGTGCGGCGCAGTTCGAGCAGACCCTGTTCCGGCCGGACGCGTGCGTTCGGGTCGGACCACTTCGGGCCGCCGACGGCGCCGAGCAGCACCGCATCGCAGCTGCGGCAGGCGTCGATGCGTGCGCGGCGGCAGCGGAGAGCCGCTGGCGTCGATCGCGGCGCCGCCGATCAGCGCCTCGGCGAACTCGAAGTCGTGGCCGCAGGCTTGCCGACCGCCTCGAGCACGCGGACCGCCTCGGCGGTGACTTCGGGGCCGATGCCGTCGCCGCCGAGGACGGTGATCCGCGCCTTCATGCGCGCGCGTGCGCTCGTAGGCGGCGATTGCGTCGGACTGGCTCAGCAGGTAACCGAGCTCGTCCACGCCGTTCAGCAGGCAGTAGCGGGCGAACGCCTCGATCGGGAAATCGACGACCCGGCCGTCGGGCAGCGTGAGGGTGCGCTCGCCGAGGTCGATTTCGACCTCGGCGCCCGGGTGCGCGAGCAGCCAGTCGTGCGTGGCCTCGTCGACGACCACCGGCAGCAGCCCGTTCTTCAGGCTGTTGCTGCGGAAGATGTCCGCGATCTCGGTGCTGATGACCGCGCGGAAGCCGTAGTCGAGCAGGGCCCACGGCGCGTGCTCGCGCGACGAGCCGCAGCCGATGTTGCGCCCGGCGACCAGGATCGTGCAGCCGTGCGATTCTGGACGGTTCAGCACGAAGTCGGCGCGCGGCTTGCCGTCGGCGTCGTAGCGCCAGTCGGCGAACAGTGCGGCGCCGAGGCCCTCGCGCGTCGTGGTCGTCAGGAAGCGCGCCGGGATGATCTGGTCGGTGTCGATGTTGGTGGACGGCATCACCACCGTCCGCGAGCGGATGACTTTGATCGGGTCCATGGGGCCTCAGTGAATGAATTCGCGGGGATCGGCAACGCGCCCGAGCACGGCGGCGGCGGCCGCCGTCGCCGGGCTCGCCAGCAGCGTCCGCGCGCCGACGCCCTGGCGTCCCTCGAAATTCCGGTTGCTGGTGCTGACGCAGTAGCTGCCCTGCGTCGACGGTGTCGCCATTCATGCCGAGGCACATCGAGCAGCCGGACTCACGCCATTCGGCGCCCGCATCGAGGAATACCTGGGCGAGCCCGAGCGGCCTCGGCCTCGCGCTTGACCTGCTGCGACCCCGGCACGACCAGCGCGCGCACGCCCGGGGCGACCTTGCGGCCGCGGAACACCTTCGCGGCGAGCTCGAGATCCGAGATCCGGGCGTTCGTGCAACTGCCGATGAACACCACCTGCACCGGGCGGTCGCGCAGCGGCTGGCCGGGCTCGAGCCCCATGTAGGCGAGGGCCGTGCGAACACGGCGTCACCGGGCCGTTCGGGCACGCAGCCGGTGATCGGCGCAACCATGCCGGGATTCGTGCCGTAGGTGATCATCGGCTCGACCGCGCCGGCGTCGAGGTGCACGGTCTTGTCGTAGAGCGCGCCCGCGTCGCTGGGCAGCGTGCGCCAGTCGGCGACCGCGCGCTCCCACGCGTCACCCTGCGGTGCGAGCGGCCGGCCCTTCAGATAGGCGAACGTCGTCTCGTCCGGCGCGACCATGCCGGCGCGGGCGCCGGCCTCGATCGACATGTTGCAGATCGTCATGCGCTCGTCCATCGACAGCGCCTCGATTGCCGGGCCCCGGTACTCGAGCACGTGCCCGGTGCCGCCGTTCACGCCGATCCGGCCGATGATCGCGAGCACGAGGTCCTTGGCCGTGACGCCCGGCCCGAGCCGGCCGGCCACTTCGATCGCGAGCGTGCGCGGCCTGCGCTGCAGCAGGCACTGGGTCGCGAGCACGTACCCGACCTCGGTGGTGCCGATGCCGAACGCGAGCGCGCCGAACGCGCCGTGCGTGCTCGTGTGGCTGTCGCCGCAGACGATCGTCTTGCCGGGCTGCGTCGCGCCGAGCTCCGGACCGATGATGTGAACGATGCCGCGGCGGGCGTCCTTCAGCCCGATCAGGTCGAGGCCGAATTCCCTGCAGTTCACCTCGAGCTGGCGGATCTGGTTCGCCGCGGACTCGAGCGCGATCGGCACGCCGCCGAAGATCTGCGCCGTATCGGTCGGCGTGGAGTGATCCATCGTGACCAGCGTCCGGTCCGGCCGGCGCACCTTCAGGCCGCGCTCGCGCAGCACCGAGAACGCCTGCGGGGACGTCACCTCGTGCGTCAGGTGCAGGTCGATGTAGAGAACGGCCGGTGTATCGGCCGTCTCGGGCACCACTTCGTGCCGCTCCCAGAGTTTCTGGAACAGGGTCTTCGCAGTCATGCAGGCTCCGGTCGTGTCCGGCTCAGATCGTGGAGGCGGATTCTTCCGCCTCGGGGTTGCGCTTCTCGGTCCGGGCCGCCGTGGCGCGCGTCGACTCGATCCGGTTCACCACCTCGAGGAACGCGCGCACGCCCGACTCGACGATGTCCGTCGTGACGCTCGTGCCGCGGTACGAGCGCCGTTGTGCTCGACGGTGACCACGGCCTCGCCCTGGGCGTCCTCGCCCATCGAGACGCTGCGGACCTCGAACTTGCGCAGCGTGACCGCCACGCCGGTCGCCGTCTCGATCGCCTTGAACGCGGCATCCACCGGGCCGTCGCCGGTCGACTCCTGCGACAGCAGCCGGCCATCGGTGTGCCGCAGCCCGACACGCGCCGTTGCGCCGCCGCGCCGAGTCGCTCACTGCATGCAGTCCTTCGAGGTGCCACGGGCCGCTCGCGCCGAACTCTGCCTTCAGCACCAGCGCCTCGATGTCGCCGTCGAACAGCTCCTTCTTCTTGTCGGCGAGCGACTTGAAGTCCTCGAAGACGCGCGCCAGTTCGGCGTCGGACAGCTCGAAGCCGAGTTCCTTGATCCGGTCGCGCAGCGCCGCGCGGCCGCTGTGCTTGCCGAGCACCAGGTGCGAGCGCGTGAGGCCGACGTCCTCGGGCCGCATGATCTCGTAGGTCGAGTGGTGCTTCAGCATGCCGTGCTGGTGGATGCCGGACTCGTGCGCGAACGCGTTCTCGCCGACCACGGCCTTGTTGCGCGGGATCGTCATGCCCGTGATGCTCGAGAGCAGGCGGCTCGTGGGGAACAGGCGCTTCGTGTCGATGCCGGTGTGGAAGCCGAGCAATGCCTCGCGCGTCTTCATCGCCATCACGACTTCCTCGAGCGAGGCGTTGCCCGCGCGCTCGCCGATGCCGTTGATCGTGCACTCGATCTGGCGCGCGCCCGCGACGGACCGCGGCGAGGCTGTTCGCCACCGCCATGCCGAGGTCGTTGTGGCAGTGGACGCTGAAGGTCACGCGATCGGCGCCCCTGACGTTCTTCTTCAGGTAGTCGAACACCTCGTGGAATTCCTCGGGCACGGTGTAGCCCACCGTGTCCGGCACGTTGATCGTGGTCGCGCCGGCCTCGATCACCGCCTCGACCACTTCGCGCAGGAACTCCAGCTCCGTGCGCGACGCGTCCTCGGGCGAGAACTCGACGTCCGCGCACAGGCTGCGCGCGTAGCGCACGCCTTCGACGGCCGTGTGGATGATCTGCTCCTTCGCCATGTTGAGCTTGTGCTCGCGATGGATCGCGCTCGTGGCGAGGAACACGTGCAGGCGAGGGCGGGCAGCTTCCTTCACCGCGGTCCACGCCTTGTCGATGTCTTCGCGGTTGCAGCGCGCCAGGCCCGCGATGATCGGGCCGTGCACCTCGCGCGCGATCTCGCGCACGGCTTCCCAGTCGCCGCGGGAAGCGGCCGGGAATCCCGCCTCGATGACGTCGACCCCGAGTTCGGCCAGCGCGCGAGCGACCCGCAGCTTTTCCGACCTGCGTCATGCTGCAGCCGGGCGACTGCTCGCCGTCACGCAGCGTCGTGTCGAAGATCAGCACGCGGTTCGGGTCGCGGGCGGGGACGGGAGTCGGGGTGGTCATGGGAGCACCGGGAGGAGTGATCAGTGACTAGGGGGTAGGGGGTAGCGAAGCGGCGCGGTACGCCACGACTCACTACCCCCTCGCGTCGCCTCGTCTCAGCGGCCTTCGTTCAGCCAGGGCATGCGGGCGCGCAGCTGCACGCCGACCTTCTCGATCGGGTGCGCGAGGTCCTTCTTCATCAGCGCGTCGTACTTGCGGCGGCCGGTCTTGTTCTCCTTGATCCAGGCCCGCGCGAAGCGGCCGTCCTGGATCTCGGCGAGGATCTTCTTCATCTCCTTCTTGGTGGCGGCGTTCACGACGCGCGGGCCGCGCGTCAGGTCGCCCCACTTGGCGGTGTGCGAGATGTACTTGTGCATCTTCGCGAGGCCGCCCTCGTGCAGCAGGTCGACGATCAGCTTCAGCTCGTGCAGGCACTCGTAGTAGGCGACTTCCGGCTGGTAGCCGGCCTCGACCAGCGTCTCGTAACCCTTCAGCACGAGCTCTGTCGCGCCGCCGCACAGCACCGCCTGCTCGCCGAACAGATCGGTCTCGGTCTCTTCCTTGAACGTCGTCTCGAGCACGCCGGCGCGGGTGCCGCCGATGCCGTCGGCGTAGGCGAGGGCCTTCGCCTTGGCATGGCCGGACGCGTCCTGTGCGACCGCGATCAGGCACGGCACGCCGCGACCTTCCTGGTACTGGCGGCGGACGAGGCCGCCCGGGCCCTTCGGCGCGATCAGCACGACGTCGAGGTCCTTGCGCGGCTTGATCTGCTTGAAGTGGACGTTGAAGCCATGCGCGAACAGCAGCGTCGCACCCTTGCGCGAGGTTCGGCAGGATCTCCTTGTAGTTCTCGGCCTGCGTCGTGTCCGGCGTGAGCAGTGCGACCAGCGTCGCGCCCTTGACCGCCTCGGCGGGGGTCGCGACCTTCAGGCCGTCCTTTTTCGCCTGCTTCCAGCTGTCGCCCTTGCGTACGCCGATCACGACGTCGTAGCCGGAGTCCTTCAGGTTCAGCGCGTGCGCACGTCCCTGGCTGCCGTAGCCGACCACGGCGATCCTGGCTCCTTTCAGGGCCTTCTTGTCCACGTCCTTCTTCGAGTACGCACGCATGTTCTGGAACTCCTCAGGATTCGATCAACGATGATGGGTCATGCAAAACGAAGAACCCCGCCCGGCGCGTGTCCGGTGCGGGGTTCCTGGTATCCGTCTGCGCTTGTGCGCCTTCAGCCCGGGGCCCCGCACCTCCCAGAGGGAAGCAGGACGAGCAGAGCAAGCAGCTGGCCCGGCAGTCGGGCGGCCGTGGAGAGGAAATCGGCTTGTGCGGCCTGAAGCTCCATCGCGAGCCTGCCTGGAAGGGTCGTCTTGAACCGCAGATAGCAGCATAGCGCCGGACCGATTGTCAACCGCACTGCAAAAAGAAGTTCCGCTAAGCTGTCGCCACCATGTTCGAAGATCGTGACGCTGCGGCCGCGCGGCCGCTATGGCTGGTTCCCGAAAGGGAACTGGAGGCCTGGCTTGCAACGCAGGATGCGGCCACGCGCAAGTGGCTCGCAGACCTGCGATTCCGCGGGGAGCGCCACCAGGTCGCATGCATTGCGTCTGCCGACGGCGGAGCCCGCGCGGCGGTGCTCGGGCTCGGGAACGTCGCATCGGTCGAGGAACTGGAGCCGTGGCACCTGGCAGGTGCGCCGGATCGCCTGCCTGCCGGTGCGTGGGCCATCGCCAACGCCCTGCCTGCGGCGGGCGCGACGGCGGCGGCGGTGGGCTGGGCGCACGGCAGCTATCGATTCAATCGTTACCGCACGAAACCCGGTACGGAGCGAGCCGCTGCTTCGCTGGTTCCACCGCAACTCGCCGACATGACCTACGTCCGGCGCATGGCGGCGTCGCTGGCGATGGCCCGCGACATGATCAATACGCCCTCCGCGGACCTGACGCCCGAGCGGCTCGCAGAACTGGCGCTATCGATGGCGAACGGCTGCGGCGCGGATGCCCGAGTCGTGTCAGGCGACGCGCTGCTGGAAGGCTTCCCGGCCATACATGCGGTGGGACGCGCGGCCGAGTCGGCGCCGCGCCTGATCGATTTCAGCTGGGGCGACCCCGCGGCGCCGCGGGTGACGCTGGTCGGCAAGGGCGTCTGCTTCGATTCCGGCGGCCTCGACATCAAGCCGCCGGCGGGCATGCTGCTGATGAAGAAGGACATGGGCGGCGCGGCATGCGTGCTCGCGCTCGCGCGGATGATCATGGAGAGCGCGCTGCCGGTGCGTCTGCGCGTCCTCGTGCCCGCAGTCGAAAATGCCATCGCGGGAAATGCGTACCGTCCGGGAGACGTGCTGCGCACGCGCAAGGGACTGACGGTCGAGGTCGGCAACACGGATGCCGAGGGCAGGCTGGTGCTGTGCGACGCGCTGGCGGCCGCTGAAGCGGACGAACCCGACCTGCTGGTGGACATGGCCACGCTGACCGGTGCCGCGCGTGTCGCGCTTGGACCGGAACTGCCAGCGCTGTTCGGCTCGAAGCCCGGCACGGTTGACGCGCTGCTGCGCCACGGTCGCGCGCTGGCGGACCCGCTGTGGCCGATGCCGCTGTGGGACGGCTACGACGACGAAATCTCGAGCCAGGTGGCCGACCTCAACAACGTCTCCGGCTCGACCTTTGCAGGCGCCATGATCGGCGGCCTTTTCCTGCGCCGCTTCGTCGCTGCGTCACGCGACTGGCTGCACGTCGACCTCTACGCATGGAACGGCAAGGACCGTCCCGGCCGCCCGGTCGGCGCCGAGCCGCAGGCGGTGCGCGCGTTGTTCGCGCTGCTGGTCGAACGCTACGGCTGATCGAACGCTCCGCAGTGGCCGCGAGCGCTCGCTGGCCGCAGAATACCCGGATCCTCAGGAGTCCCGACCATGACCCGACGCAAGGTTGATCCGCGCGCGTACTCGAGCCTGGTCGTCGACGGCGTCAAGCAGACGCCGAGCCGCGCCATGCTGCGCGCCGTCGGTATTCACGATCGCGACTTCCGCAAGCCGCAGATCGGCATCGCCTCGACCTGGAGCAACCTGACGCCCTGCAACATGCACATCGACGAGCTCGCGCGACGCCGCGGCGAGGGCGCGGACGCGGCGGGCGGCAAGAGCGCGATGTTCAACACGATCACGGTGTCCGACGGCATCTCGATGGGCACGCCGGGCATGCGCTACTCGCTGGTGTCGCGCGAGGTGATCGCCGACTCGATCGAGACCGTGGTCGGCGCGCAGGGCTTCGACGGGCTCGTGGCGATCGGCGGCTGCGACAAGAACATGCCGGGCTGCGTGATGGCGATTGCGCGGCTCGACCGGCCGGCGGTGTTCGTCTACGGCGGCACGATCCGGCCCGGCGCGAGAGCGGCGCGACATCGTCTCGGTGTTCGAGGCCGTGGGCGCGCATGCGCAGCGGCACGATCGGCGACCGGCAGCTGCTCGAGGTCGAGCGCACGGCGATCCCCGGCCCCGGCAGCTGCGGCGGCATGTACACCGCGAACACGATGGCCTCGGCGATCGAGGCGCTGGGCATGAGTCTCGCCGACAGCTCGGCGCAGGAAGCGGTGTCGCGCCACAAGCGCTCGACTGCGGAGCGTGCCGGCGAGGCGGTCGTGGACCTCGTCCGGCGCGGCATGAAGCCGTCCGACATCCTGACGCGCAAGGCGTTCGAGAACGCGATCGCCGTGACCATCGCGCTGGCGGGCTCCACGAATGCCGTGCTGCACCTGCTCGCGATCGCGCACGCCGCGGGCGTGCAGCTGACGCTCGACGACTTCACGCGGATCGGCGCGCGCGTGCCGGTGCTGGCCGACCTGCGCCCGAGCGGCCGCTACTCGATGTCGGAGCTGATCGCATCGGCGGCATCCAGCCGCTGATGAAGGAGCTGCTGGACGCGGGCCTGCTGCATGGCGACTGCCTGACGGTCACCGGCAGGACGCTGGCCGAGAACCTGCAGGCGCGTGGAGCCATATCCCGCAGGCCAGGAGATCGTCCGGCCGCTCGCCGATCCGATCAAGAAGGACAGCCACCTCGTCGTGCTCTACGGCAACCTCGCGCCCGAGGGCGCGGTCGCGAAGATCACCGGCAAGGAAGGCCTGCGTTTCGCGGGCCGCGCGCGCGTATTCGACGGCGAGGAGGCCACGCTGCAGGCGATCCTGGATGGCAAGGTCGTGGCCGGCGACGTGGTCGTCGTGCGCTACGAAGGCCCGAGCGGCGGCCCCGGCATGCGCGAGATGCTGAGCCCGACCGGCGCGATCATGGGCCAGGGGCTCGGCGACAAGGTCGCGCTGATCACGGATGGCCGTTTCTCCGGCGGCAGCCACGGCTTCGTGGTCGGCCACGTGACGCCCGAAGCAGCGCTCGGCGGCCCGCTGGCGCTGGTCCGCAACGGCGACGCGATCACGATCGACGCCACGCAGCGCAGCGTCACGCTGGACGTTCCGGCCGGCGAAATCGAGCGGCGGCGGGCGAAATGGGTCGCGCCGCAGCCGTATGCGGTGCGCGGCGTGCTCGCCAAGTACGCGGAGCTGGTCAGCAGTGCCTCGCTCGGAGCGGTGACTGACAGAAACCTGGGCCTTGCGTCAAGGGGACAGTGACCCTCGATGCGGGGCACGACGGCTCACTTGAGTCGTCGTCGATCGATAGGTAAAGTTCGCGCCCGCCCGAGGGGTTGCTAGGGCGCGCGGGCTCTTGTACTGTCGACCACCCCGGAGCGTCAGGGCGGGAGCCCCGGGCAGAAACATCTAAATAACGACCCCACAGCGACGGAGGGGACGTGGCGTACGATTACTCGATAGACGATCCGGCAAAAAACAGCAAGCGCTCGCTGGCTTTCGTCCTGGTCGTCATCATCCACGTGTTGTTCTTCTGGGTGCTGGCTTCCGGCCTCGGCGCGAAGATCGTCGAAGTCGTGACCGGGCCGGTAGAGACCAAGATCATCGAAGAGACGCCGGACGAGGACAAGCCGCCCCCGCCGCCGCCCGAGATCGATACTCCGCCGCCCTACGTGCCGCCGCCCGAGATCTCGATCGATGTCCCGACCGAAACGGGCCCGACGACGGCCATTTCCAACGTGACGTCGGAGCGCCCGGTCGCAGCGCCGGCGCCGGTGGCCGCCGCACCTGCGCCCGTCGAGAAGGCGAGCGTCAAGGTGCCGCCGTCGACGCAGGGCAAGGGCGCCAGGATCACGCAGCCCGAGTATCCGCCGGCTTCGCGTCGCGCGGGCGAGGCGGGCACAGTGACACTGCAGGTTTTCGTACTCGAGAGCGGCCGCGCCGGCGAGGTGAAGGTCGCGAAGAGCAGTGGCTTCGAGAAGCTCGACGAGGCCGCCGTCAAGGAAGTCCAGCGTAACTGGCGTTTCGTCCCTGGCAAGGAGGACGGCAAGCCGGTCGCCATGTGGCACACCTTCGCCGTCACCTTCCGGCTGACGGACTGAGGCGCCACCGCGCTTCCAGCCCGCTCGAGCACGTCTTACAGAAAATGCAAACCGATTCGTTGGAGGAATATCCCCGTGGCCACTGAAACTGTTGCTGTCGATAACCCTTACGGAATCCAGGCGCTGTGGGCGCAGGGCGACTTCGTCGCCAAGGGCGTGCTGGTGCTGCTCGTGCTGATGTCCGCGTACTCGTGGTTCATCATCTTCACGAAGTGGTGGGAGCAGAAGCGCCTGCTGAGCCAGGCTGCGGAAGCCGACAAGAATTTCTGGGCCGCCGACAACATCAAGAACGGCGTGACCAAGCTCACCGGCAAGGGCAACGTCTTCAAGGCCATCGCCTCGGAGGCGATCGACGCCGCCCAGCACCATGACTCGCGCCTTTCGCAGCAGGTTCCGCTGCACGAGTGGATCGACAACGTGATCGCGCGCGGCGTCGCCCGCATCGGCAACGCGCTGTCGACGCAGCTGCCGTTCCTCGCGACCACCGGCTCCACGGCGCCGTTCATCGGGCTGTTCGGCACCGTGTGGGGCATCTATCACGCCCTCGTGTCGATCGGCGTCGCCGGCCAGGCGAGCATCGACAAGGTCGCCGGCCCGGTCGGCGAGGCGCTGATCATGACGGCCATCGGCCTCGCGGTCGCGGTGCCGGCGGTGCTCGGCTACAACTACCTGCTCGGCCGCAACAAGACATCATGGAGAAGGTCAAGCTGTTCTCGTCCGACCTCGAGCAGGTGATCGTCAGCGGTTCGCGCGTCGAGGGCTCTGCAGCCCGAGTGATCGCGGGCGCGCCCAAGAAGTAATCGGCCGCAGCAGGCACCGGAGGCAGACAAGATGGGCATGTCCATTTCGACGGGCGGTGGCCCGGGCGAGGAAGATCAGCCGTTGTCGGCGATCAACACCACGCCGCTCGTGGACGTGATGCTGGTGCTCCTGATCATCTTCCTGATCACCGTTCCGGTGATCACGCAGTCGGTCAAGCTGGACCTGCCGAAGGCGGCGAACATACCGACGCAGACCAAGCCCGAGAACGTCAACATAGCGGTGATGCCGAAGGCAACGTGTACTGGAACACTGCCCTCGTGCCGACCCAGGACGCGCTGCTCGAGAAGCTGAAGGTCCGTTGGCCGTGATGGATCCGCAGCCGGAGATCCACGTGCGCGGCGACAAGCACACCAAGTACAAGCACATCGGCCGGGTGATCGGCTTGCCAGCGCGGCGGCATCCAGAGGTCGGGTTCATCACCGAGCCGGATCGCGGCCTCGCGCGCCGAGTATGCGTTCGCGGGCTCAGGAGACAGACGAATGGCAATGAACGTTGGCGGCGGCGGCGCCGAAGACGAGCCGATGATGGAAATGAACATGACGCCGTTGATCGACGTCCTGCTCGTTCTGCTGGTCATGTTCATCATCACGATCCCGGTGATGACGCATGCCGTGAAGCTCGACATGCCGCGCGCGAACAATGCGCCGTCGCAGACGCAGCCGGTATCATCAACCTCGAGATCGACTTCGATGGCACGGTGTTCTGGAATGGCACGCCGGTGCCGGACATGGACACGCTGGACGCTTATTTCCGGCGCGAAGCCAGCGCTGACCCGCAGCCCGAGCTGCACATCCGCCCGAGCAAGCGCGCGGAATACGACATCGTGGCCCGCGTGCTCGCGTCCGCGCAGCGCAACAAGATGCTGAAGATCGGGTTCGTCGGCAACGAGCAGTTCATGTGATGCGGACCCGGGCGGGCCTTCGCCCGCCGAATCGTGGTCAAGACCAACCAGGCTGCCGGGGCGAAGAGTCCCGGCGGCTTTTTCTTGTAGGGGGACGCGTGCGTGCCCTCAGTGAGGCGAGCGATGAGTAAGGCGAAATACGTTCTGGGTGTCGCGCTGGCGATCGGCAGCGTGGCCTTGGTGCCAGTGGCGCTGCTTGCGCCCTCGGTGGCCGTTGCCCAGCAGAAGGTCAGTGCCTCGGTGGGCAAGCCGCTGAAGGCAGCCCAGGATGCCGTGCAGAAGAAGAACTGGAACGGCGCGCTCGCGGCGATCAAGCAGGCGCAGGCCGTGGAGCCCAGGACGGCCTACGACAACTACAAGATCAACGAACTGCTCTGGTACGTATACCTGCAGCAGGGGCGCAATGCCGACGCGGCACGACTGCTCGAGCAGCAGATTGCGTCCGGCCAGATGCCCGCCGGCGAGAAGGTGCAGCGCACCAAGACCCTTGCGCAGCTCTATTTCCGCAGCGGCAGCTACGGCAAGGCCGTGCAGTACGCGAACCAGTACCTGAAGTCCGCACCCGGCGACCAGGACATGCAGTTGCTGATCGCACAGGCCTACTACCAGCAGAAGGACTACAAGAACGCGATCGCGGCGGCGGATCGCATGATCAAGGGCAGCGCGAAGCCGGGCGAGGACGTGCTGCAGTTGAAGCTGCGCAGCAGCTACGAGATCGGCGACAAGACGGGCAGCGCCGAGGCGCTCGACATGCTGCTGAAGTTCTACCCGA
>CAVZNZ010000006.1:0-35997 GCA_963776815.1 uncultured Gammaproteobacteria bacterium | reverse complement strand
CGGTCGGGCCGGTCGGGCCGGTCGGACCGGGAACCGTGCTTTCCGGCAAAGCCGGTCCGGTCGCTCCGGTCTTGCCGTCGTCGCCTGAGACAACCGGCGACGCCGATCCCCCAGCGAGCGCCAGACATTCGCAATCAATGGCACACGCGATCGCGTGAAGCCGTGGGCGCCTGCAAATTTCATGGTTAATTCCCTAAGAAACGAACGCATTCTGCGTTGGGAACCTGCAGCGCTTCTTGCAGCGCAGCAAGTTTGGGCGCGATCTTACGGATGGGAAAAAGTTCCATGCATCACGGTTATCCCGTAGATTGCATGCGCACTTCTGAAGATTCAAGGCCTAGACAGAATGCATCTCAACAACCCGCCTGAAGGCGGGCTGCTTGCCGTCACGCGGCGGGAGTGGTCAGCAAATCCGCGGCAGCGGATCGTCTTCCAGTTCTTCGAGCATGCGTTGCCCACCGAGTTCGGTGTGCAGCACCACATGCTTGGTGCTCGCTGTCGATATGGCCGATGACGCAGGCCTGTTCGCCGTTGGGCAGTGCGCGCAGCGCCTGCACGCGGCGTCGGCCTGGTCCGCTGCGACGACTGCCACGACGCGCCCCTCGCAGGCCAGAAACACGGGTCGTAGCCGAGCATGTCGCAGACCGATTGGACCGGTTCGCGAATGGGTACCTGCGCTGTTGGAGATGTACGCCCAGCCCTCGTCGCATGGTGGATTTCATGCGTGACCGTGGCCAGTCCACCGCGCGTCGGGTCGCGCATGAAGCGCAAGCCGGGGAAGCCCAGCAGCGCCCTGCGTCAGCGGCAACACGCTCGCTGCATCGGACTGCAGATCGCCGCGCAGGCCGAACTGTTCGCGCGCCAGCATCACCGCAATGCCATGATCGCCAACCGACCGCTGACGATCAGCGCATCGCCGCACGAATCGCTCCATGCCCAGCGTCGGCCCCGGATCGCATGCCGATGCCGCTGGTGTTCAGGTACATGCCGCCGCCTTCGCCGCGTCGCACGACCTTCGTGTCGCCGGCGGCGACGACCACGCCGATTTCTTTCGCGGCGCGCGCGATCCGGCGATGACGCGATCGAGCACCGCGAACTCGAGACCTTCCTCGAGGAGCACGCCGAGGCTCAGATACTTCGGTATCGCGCCCGCCACGGCGATATCGTTGGTCGTGCCGTGCACCGCCAGCGAACCGATGTTGCCACCGGGAACTCCATCGGTTGCACCGTGAAGCTATCGGTGCTGAACAGCTCGCCGGCCTGACTCCCCAGGGCAGACGGCCGCATCGATATCGGTATCGAGCAGCGGGTTGCCGAGGTGACGGGCAAAGATCGCGTCGATCAGCTCGCGCATATAGCGCCCGCCGTTGCCGTGGGCCAGCGAAACGTGGGTGTCCTGCATCGTCACGAACGCACCTCGCGGCCGGGCCGGCCGATCGATTCCACGGGCACGCGGGCCTCCTCGTTCCAGGCGTCGAGCTCCGCGCGGATGTGCTCGCGCATCTGCTCGCGTACGTCGTTCACCGAATTGAAGAACTCCGCCATCATCAGCACCCAGCAATACATGCCGCGCCGCGTGAGGCGCAACGCGTCGGCCTCGTGCCGGGTGGCGCCCTACAGTACGCATCGCGAGCAGCTCCGGCGCCATGCGCAGCCAGAATGCTGCGCCGTAGCGTTCCGCGATGTATTCGCGCTTCAGCGCGCCGCCGAACAGCCGCACCAGGAAGTCGTAGCGCATGCGCTCCTTGAGGCCGAGCGTGCGCCGCTGCGTGATGCCGCTCTGCCCGCCCTCGACGCGCCGGCAGTAGTGGTTCAGCGAGAACGTCGTCGAGTACATCTGCCGCCCACGTAGCTGAACGCGCCGCTGCCGACGCCGACGTAGTCGTCCTCGTCGATGATGTATTCGTCGAACATGCCCTCGCCGCGCGTGAAGCACCAGGCGGACGACGCGCGATACCGTGGCAGCAGCCGGTCGAGCACGCGCTCGTACATCGCGTGGCGCAGCGACTCGTCGGCCTCGCCCATCGTCTTCTGCATCTTGTGCCGTGCGGTGGACGCGGTCATCAGCGGATAGAACGACACCTGGTCGACGTCGAGCTCGAGCAGCGCGTCGATGTCGGCGTCGAGCATCGCGAGCGTCTGGCCCGGCAGGTTGAAGATCATGTCGACGTTCAGCGTCGGGAAGATCCCGCGGATCGCCGCGAGCCGCTCGCGGATCTGGGCGCCGCTGCCGTACTTCTCCAGCCGGTCCATGCCCGCGAGCAGCCCGTCGTCGAAGCTCTGCACGCCGACCGAGAAGCGTGTTACGCCCGCGTCGCGATAGCGGCGCAGCGCGTCGGCCTCGAGATGGTTCGGGTTGGTCTCGATCGAGATCGTCCGCACGGCCGACAGCGAACGGATCAGCGCCAGCGTCGCGAGCAGCTCGTCCGGGCTCACCGTCGGAGTGCCGCCGCCGACGTAGACGTCGGCGAAACGGAAGCCCTTCTCGTGATAGAGGCGGATCTCCCGTCGCAGCGCCTCGAAGTAGCGCGCGGTCCGCGGCTCGTTGTAGCGCACGCGGTGGAACGAGCAGAACGGGCACAGCACCTCGCAGAACGGGATGTGCACGTACAGCTGGCAGGGCTTCGCCGGCGGGTCGGGCATCACCTCCGCCGAGTCGTCCTCGTCGAAGCGCATCGCGCCGGAGTATTCGCGGCGCAGCACCTGCAGGAACGGTCGTTCGAACCACAGCATGGGCGGAGTCTACCGGAGGCGGCCGAGGTGTTCGGCGACCTGTCCGTAGGCGAGGCCGCCGTCGTTGCACGGGACCTGGCCCGGCAGCAGCACGCGGAACCCGTGCCGCTCGAGGCCGGCGGCGGCCAGTTCGGTGAGCAGCCGGTTCTGGAACACGCCGCCCGTCAGGCCGGCGATCGTCGCGCCGCTGCGCTCCCGCTGCTGCAGCGCCACCCTGGAGATCGCGTCCGCCAGCGCCAGGTGTACCGCCGACGCCCGTTCGCCGACCGAACGGCGGGCGTCCGTCGAGAATTCGAGCAACGGCGCCCAGTCGATGCGGTTACGCCGTCGTCGTCCTGCCGCAACGGCAATTCGGGGAAGTCGCCGGCCGCCGCCGCACGCGCCTCGAGCCACATCGGCCCCTGCCCCTCGAAGCTCGTCTCCGCGACGCCCAGCACCAGCGCGGACATCGCGTCGAACACACGGCCCGCGGCGCTCGACTGCGGCGCGTTGATGCCGCGCTGCCACGCCTCCCGCACGATCGGGTCCGGCACGGCGACCGGGCACTCGATGCCGGCCTCCCAGCACAGTGCCGCGGCGCTGCGCCACGGCGAACGTCCTGCCTTGTCGCCGCCCGGCAACCGGAACGGCCGCAGGCTCGCGCACCGTTGCCACGCCCCGGGCCGGCCGACGAAGGTTTCGCCGCCCCAGAGAGTGCCGTCTGCACCGTAGCCGACGCCGTCCCAGGCGAAAACGATCGCTGGCTCGTCGACGCCGTGCTCAGTCACCAGCGCGGACGCATGGGCGTGATGATGCAGGACCGTCGAGTGCAGCCTTGCCGGCCGACTGCACCCAGCGCGTGGTCGTGTACCCGGGATGGGCATCGCACAGCCAGTGTCGCGCCTCGACGTCGTAGAGCCGCTGCAGGTCGCTGACGACCTGCTCGAACACCTGCTCGCTGCGCAGCGTGCCCATGTCGCCGACGTGCGGCGAGACGACGATGCGGCGGTCCCACGCGAGCGCGACGGCAAGCTTCAGGTGGCCGCCCACGGCGAGCACGGGCTCGGGCAACGGCCGCGGCAGTTCGAGCTCGAGCGGGGCCGTCCCGCGGCCGAGCCGGATTGGCCGCGCCCGGCCCGCCACGACGCGCACGACCGAGTCGTCTGCGGGACGCACGATCGGACGGTCGTGGTGCAGGAACGCATCGGCAACCGAAGCCAGCCGGGTCTCGGCCTGCTCGGGATCGGTGAGCACGGGCTCGCCGCTCACGTTGCCCGAGGTCGCGACGACCGGCCCGCCGAACTCCGCAAGCAGCAGGTGATGCAGCGGGCTGTAGGGCAGGAACGCGCCCACCTCGGCCAGGCCCGGCGCCACCGCGGGCGCGAGCTGCGAATCATCGCGGCGACGCGCCAGCACGATGGGCCGCGCCGGATCGAGCAGTGCCACGACCTCGACCGGGCCCGGGTCGAGCTCGGCCCGGATGTCGCCGAGTCCGTCGGCGGCGCGACTGCGGAAACATCACCGCGAGCGGCTTGTGCGGACGGCGCTTGCGATCACGCAGGCGCTGCACGGCCGCCTCGCTGCGCGCGTCGCACATCAGGTGGTAGCCGCCGATGCCGCGCACGGCGAGCACCCTGCCCGACGCAACACCGCAACGGCAGCAGTGATGGCCGCGTCGTCACCGCGCAGCGGGGTACCACCCGGCTCGACGAACGAAAGGTGCGGACCACAGACGGGGCACGCGACGGGCTCGGCGTGGAAGCGCCGGTCGAGCGGGTCCTCGTATTCGCGCCGGCACGCATCGCACAACGGGAAGCGCGCCATGCTGGTGTTCGGCCGGTCGTACGGCAGCGCCTCGATGATCGTGTAGCGCGGCCCGCATTGCGTGCAGTTGATGAACGGATAGCGATGGCGCCGGTCTGCCGGGTCGGCAAGCTCGCGCACGCAGTCGTCGCACGCGAAGAAATCGGGCGGCACGGACACCTGTGGCTGCATCGGCCGCGCTGCTCGCCGCGATGACGAATCCCGCAGCCTCGGGTGCGGCGACATCGACGATGCCGCGGATCACGGGCCGCGCGAGCGGCGGCGCGCGATCCACGATCCCGGCGGCGAACGCGGCGACCTGCGCCGGATCGCCGCACACCACGACTTCGACGTCGCCGCGCAGGTTGCGCACGTGGCCGTCGAGCGCGAGCTCGCGCGCGAGGCGGTACACGAACGGACGGAAACCCACCCCCTGCACCCTGCCGGTCATCGACGATCCGGCGGGCGATCCTGCGCTGCGGCGGTTTCGCTCACGCCTCTGTCGGCCCCGGACGCCTTGCGCCCGGCCCAGACGTTCTCGCGCACGCCGTTGGCCCACCAGATGCGGCACGCACCTTCGTCGGAGACCATGCACGGCCCGACCGGCTGGCGCGGCGTGCAGGCGAGACCGTAGAGACGGCACTCGTTCGGATAGATCTTGCCGAGCACGACCTTGGCGCAATCGCAGCCCGGCGGCATCTCGCCCGCGCGCTTGCGGGCCATGTCCGTGTACGACGGCAGGCGGACCCGCGAATCGTGCGCCGCGAACTGCGGCTTCAGCGCGTAACCGGACTGCGGGATCGAACCGATGCCGCGCCAGTTGCCGTCGACGACGTCCATCGTCTGGTCCATGAAGCGCTTCGCCGCGACGTTGCCGCCCGGCCGCACGACCTGCGGATAGCAGTTGTCGAGGAAGCACTTGCCCTCGAGCTTCTGGCGCAGCACGGAGTACAGCGCGGCCAGCAGCGATTCCGGCGAGAAGCCCGCGATCGCGGTCGGCAGGCCGTGCTCGCCCGGCACGAACTCCCACTCCTCCGGCCCCATCACCGTGGCCACGTGGCCCGGCGCGATCAGCGCCTCGAATCCGGGCTCGCCCGAGTCGAGCAGCATCTTCACCGCAGGCCAGGTGCGGCGACCCGACATCAGGAACAGCAGGTTCGACGGCGCTCCCTGGGCAAGCAGCGCAGCCGCCGGCGCAGTCGTCGTCTCGAACCCCGCCGCGAGAAACACCACCATGCGCGCCGGGTTCTGCTCGGCTATCCGCGCCGCCTCGATCGGGCTCGCGATCGGTCGCACGTCGGCGCCCGCCGCCTTCGCCTGCTCGAGCGACCGCGGCTCGCTCTTCGGCGCGTTCACCGGCACGCGCAGCATGTCGCCGTAGGCCACGAGGATCACGCCCTCGTGCAGCGCAAGCTGGATCGCCTCGTAGATGTCCTCTTCCGGGCAGATGCACACGGGACAACCGGGCCCCGGCACCAGTTCGATGTTGGCAGGGATCGCCTTGCGCAGGCCCGCGGTCGTGATCGAGCGCTCGTGCCCGCCGCAGACGTTCATCACCTTGATGCGCGGCGGCAGCGGCAGTGCGCGGATGCGATCGAGCCAGTCGCCTGCGGTGACCATGCGGCTCTCCTCAGCGCGTCGCGCCGTGGCCGGCGTGCAGGCTCTCGCCGTCGGGCTGCACTCTCGGGCGCGCGGTCTCGCCGCGACGCGAGCGCTCGCGCTGTGCCTCGACTTCGCGCTCGAGCCACGCAAGCCACGCCGCAAATCCTTCGCCGCCCCGGCTCGTGAGCTCGATCGTCTCGCCGCCGAAACCGATCTGTCGCAGCGACGCGCGTGCACGCTCGAGGCTGAACTCGGTGATGTACGCCAGCAGGTCCGTCTTCGTGATCAGCGACAGGTCCGCCGCACGGAACATCACCGGGTACTTCGCCGGCTTGTCGTCGCCCTCGGGCACCGACAGCAGCGTGATGTTTCGGTGCTGCCCGAGGTCGAAGCTCGCCGGGCACACCAGGTTGCCGACGTTCTCGATGAACAGGATGTCGAGGCCCGCGAGCGGCAAGTCGTGCACCGCGTCGTGCACCATCGTCGCGTCGAGGTGGCACGCGTTGCCGGTGCTGATCTGCACCGCCGGCACGCCGCACGCGCGGATGCGCTCGGCGTCGTTCTCGGTCGCGAGGTCGCCCTCGACCACTGCAATCTTCATGCGCCCGCCGAGCGCGCGGATCGTGGCCTCGAGCAGCGCGGTCTTGCCGGCGCCGGGCGAGGACATCAGGTTCAGCGCCAGCACGCCGTGACCATCGAAGTGCTCGCGGTTGTGAGCGGCAACCCGGTCGTTCTCGCCCAGGATCGCGGTGATGACCTCGATCGTCTCGATCTTGCCGGCGACGCCCTTCGGCGCGGCGAGCGGCGCGCGAGTGGCCGACGGGCCGAGCGAACATCCGCAGTCACGGCACATGGTTCGATGTCTCCTAGTGGACGCCCGCGGGCTCGGTCTCGATCTCGACGCGCTTCAGGATCATCTCCTCGCCGCCGGTGACGTCCGCCTGCCAGTCACCGCAGGCGCCGCACACGAGGCGGTTCGGGCTCGCTTCGGTCTCCGCGCCGCAGGTCCGGCAGCGCACGGTGACCGGCACCGTCTCGACGACCAGCGACGCGTTCTCGGCGATCGTCCCCGCGGCTGCGAGCGGATATGCGTGCTCGAGCAGCTGCGGCTCGACGCCGGACAGCGGCCCGACGGTGATCACGATCGACACGACGCGCAGCGCGTCATTGTCGCGGGCCACGCGCTCGACCTGCTCGATCAGCGCCTGGCACACGGAAAGCTCATGCATGCTCGACGATCTCGTCGAACAGTTCCCAGGTGAGTCGTGCTTCTTCCTCGCTCACCGTCTGGATCGCGTAGCCGACGTGCACCAGCACGTGGTCGCCGGGGCCGATCGGCTCGCCCTGCAGCATGAACAGGCTCACCGTCCGCTCGATACCCTTCGCCTCGCAGACGGCCTCGAAGCCGTCCACGGACTTGATCCTCATCGGAACTGCCAGGCACATCTCGACATCCTCCCCCTGCGGTTCGCCCCCGCAGAATGCGCGCCAGACTGGCAAACCCGCCCGGCGGGGTCAAATCAGTAGATGCCCCCGGGAGGGCAAGGTTCCCCGCGTCAGCGCTGCGGCGATCCGCGAGGCACGGTCCCCGGGGGCGCGGCCTGCGAACTCGTGCGACGCTTGCGGAACGACCCGACCAGCAGCGTCGCGAGTGCGAGCAGGATCTCGTCCACGAACGGCACCAGGTCGGGCACCAGCAGGTCGAACACGAACAGGCCCGCGACCAGCGCGAACAGCGTCGGAAACCGCAGCCCCGCCGCGAACCGCGTGACCAGCTGGCGAATCATCGTGCGCGTCCTCCCGGCGTCAGCACCTCGACCGACAACGTGAACGTGCGCGACTCGGACGGGCGCAGCGCACCGACGCCGACGACCTGCCGCGACATCTCCTCGCCACGCTCGTTGCGGATCGTCAGCACGACCGCGTACTCCCAGTCACCGCCCTGCTGCGGGTGCTCGAGCGTGCCCTCGACGCGCAGCGCCGAGAAGCCCTCCACCTTGGGCTGCGCGGTCGCCGCGGCGCCGAAGCGCAGGTGATGCCGGCACTGCGGGCAGACAGCCGAGCTCTCGAGGATCGTCGCCTTGCAGTGCGGGCACGTGCGCGTGCGCCCGACGGATCCGGCGGGACGGCCGGGTAGCATTCAGGCGGCGCCCGGAGTCACTTGCCGCCGGGACCCTGGTCGCCCCAGCCGAAATCCGCCTGGCCGCGCATCCGCGAGCCCGCCGCGACCGTGAGCACGGCAGCCTTCAGGTCGCCGTTGATGACGCCGGTCTCGAGCAGCTCGACGCGCGACGTGGCGTTGATGTTGCCCTGCACCTCGCCGCTGACGATGACGGTCGCCGCGTTCACCTGGCCGGTGACGTGCGCGCCCTGCTCGATCGTGACGTTGCCCTGCACGTTGACGTCGCCCTTGAAGCGACCCGCGATCCGCACGTGGCCCGCGCCTTCGATCTTGCCTTCGATCGTGACGTCTGCCGCGATCAGCGATTCCTTCGCGGGGCCGCGATCTGCAGCGCGCCGCGCGATGTCGACGGCAGCCGATCCCTGCACCGGGGCCGGGGTCGGGGCCGGAGCCGGGCGGTCGACTGACCGCAGCCCGGTCTCTGCCGCCGGGGCGGCGTCGGACAGGCCGGTGGATGGTTCCTTGACCGAGGGATCTTTCCAGAGCGCCATGACCTTTCTCCTGTTCTGTTTCCCGTGCGACGCGGATGGTGCCGGCTGAGGGACTCGAACCCCCGACCAGCGGTTTACAAAACCGCTGCTCTACCAACTGAGCTAAGCCGGCGACGAAGGGTCGATTCTAACCGCGGGCGCCGTGCCGCGCTCAGGGCGAGTTGGTCGCCGGATTCACGTTTTCGGCGGCTGCGTCGGCTGTCGGCGCCGGGCAGGGCCGCAGCTCGAGCCGCATTGGCCGGGCGGCGTTGCCCTGGAACACCTCCAGGCCGGGCAGGCCCGCGTTCTGCTGCCGGTCGACGTCGAGCCAGAACACGTCCGCGGTCCGGAACCGATCCTCGGAAACCGTCGTGAAACCAGCTTTCTGAGCGATTGCGGCGACTTCCGCCGTTCGGCCGGCGTCGTCGAACACCCCGAGCGAAATCACGTTGCCCGGCGGCTCGTCGGTCAGCACATAGGCATCCCGGAGGCCCGCAGCCTTCAACGTCGCCAGCGCGTTCTCGGCGTCCTCGGGTGTCGCCAGGTTTTCGACCCGGACCCACTGCCCGACCCACACGTCGTCCCGCGACGCCCGCCGGCGCGACGTGAAGCCGAGCCGCTCGAGCCGGGCAGCCGCTGCGTCGGCCGCAGCCTTGTCCAGGTAAGGCCCGCCGCTCACGCAGGTAACCCCCTCGCCGGCCACCGGCGAAAGGCCGGAACCCTGCACCGCGGTCGCGAGTTCCTGGGCCAGTGGCGCCTCGCGCAGCAGCCGGATGGACTTCTGCGACGAGCTGCCTGGCGTCGGGCTGCCCGCGGTCGCCGCAGGCGGCGCAACCCACTGCGTCCAGGCGAGGAACAGGATGTTGGCGAGCAGCAGCAGCAGGAACAATGCGCGCACGGCGGGCGGCTCGCTTGCGTGGGTGGATCGGGGACCGGGATCTTAGGGTCATCCGGGCCGGAAAAACAAAGGCCCGCTCCTCGCAAGAGGAGCGGGCCCGATCGCACTGGACGACGGGAGCTGTTACTTGCCCGTCGACATGTACGTCGCGACGGCCGAAATGTCGGCGTCCGACAGCGTGATCTTCGCCTTGTGCTTCATCTGGCCGGCCGCGATCTTCTTGATCGAGTCGGTCAGGCCCTTGACGTCCTCGCCGGTGAAATCACCGACTTCGTGGCACTCGGCGCAGCTCTTCTCGAACGTCGCCTTGCCGTCGGCCATCGCCGAGAGGCTCCAGCCGGCCATGCCAAGGGCAGCCACAGCAACGACAAACATGCGTCCCGTCTTCATCGTCAGCCTCCAAGGTCAATTTCCGAATCCCGGCCGCGCCGGGCAGGTTCAAAACATCTTGCATCTTCAGCCGGCACCGGGACCCGGCCGGAGACCGTGAAGCCCGCGACGTCGGCCGCCTGGAGTTACCTTGATAGCCTTCTTGTGCTTCATCTGCCCGGCCGAGATCTTTTCGACCGTGGCCGCGAGATCCTTGCGTTTTCGCCCGAGAAATCAGCCGTCTCGTGGCATTCGACACAGACCTTGTCGAACGTGACCTTGCCTGCCGCCGCATCGGCCTCAGACGCACCGCTAACCAGCAAGGCCGCCGGCAGCGCGCGAGGTCATCAACCTTCTGATTTTCATGATTTTCTCCTCGACATGCCGGCGCAGCGGTCCAGTTTCGCATCACCCCGGCGCGATCAGTACCTCCGCGCCTGTCACTTTGACTGCCGGCCCCTGGCAGTTCAACTGGCGAGCTGGCCCGCGACCGCCGCAAGTCCCCGCAACACCAGGTCGGGCACCAGGTCGGCCGGCGTTTCCAGCAGCGAAGCAATCGCAGGGGCCGCGCCGCCGGTGAGCAGCAGCGTCGGCCGCTGCCCCAGCCGGCGCGCCATGTCGGCCACTCCCCGGTCGATCAGCGCGGCGACGGCGAGGTGGCAACCGCGTTCGATGGCGTCCCGCGTGTTGTCTGCGAACAGCGCCCCGGCGGCCTCGCCGCTGGTGGCCGTGTGCGAGGCGAGATCCGCCGTTCCACCCCACAGTGACCGCATCATCAGGTCCGGCCCGGGCACGATGAATCCACCGAGGTGCTGGCCGTCGCCGGAGACGCCGTCCAGCGTCGCCGCGGTACCGACGTCCGCGACGCAGCAGGGCCCGCGCACACGCTGGTACGAGGCAATCACCGCCAGCCAGCGATCCACGCCGAGCAGGCGGGCGTCCGGGTAGGCGTTGCGCACGCCGCAAGCGGCGGCGGTCGTCGCAACGAAGTGCACAGGCCGCCCCGTTGCCTGGCGCGCAGCTTCGTCGAGCGCAACGGCGTCCGGTCCGCCGCCGACTCGTGCCGCGACCACCTGGTCGATGCCGTTCACGTCGAACAGTGACCGGCGCCAGTCGGCCACGGTCCATCCGGCATAGGACGCGGCCCGCTGCTCGCCGAGCCGGCCCTCGTGAAGCGTCGTCCACTTCACGCGTGAATTGCCGAGATCGACCAGCAGCTTCATGCGGAGGATCCTGGCGCCGCACGCAACGTGACGTCGCCGGCAAGGAATCGCTCGACGCGGCCGTCCACTTCGACTCGCAGCGCGCCGTCGCGGTCGGCGCCGAGCGCGCGGCCATCGACTGCGCCGGAGGCTTGCTCGACCCGCACAGGCGCGCCGGCAAGTGAGTCCAGCTTTGCCCACCGACTCGCAAACGGCTGGAAACCCTCGCGGCCGAACTGCTCGAGACCATCGCACATCGCCTTTGCGATCCGACCGGCAAGCACGTTGCGACCAGGCATCCGGCCACCGGACGCTTCCGACAGGTCCGCGGCGGGCGTAGCTCCGGCGCCGGCAACACGCGCGCGAGCCGCAGGCGGAAGCGAGATGTTCAGGCCCAGCCCGGCGACGACGCTCGCGGCGCCGCCCGCTTCGAGCTTCAGCTGGATCAACAGTCCGCCGAGCTTGCGATGCCGCCACACGATGTCGTTCGGCCACTTCAACATCGACTCGGCGATGCCCGCGGCGCGCAGTGCTTCGGCGACCTGCACGCCGATCGCGAGGCTGAGCGCAGAAAGGTCCGCCGGAACCTCCGGGAATGTCCAGCCGATCGAGAACGTCAGGCCCGACCCGAACGGCGCGAGCCACGAGCGACCGCGCCGCCCGCGCCCCGCGAGCTGGATCTCCGCGAACACGATGCGCGGCCGGCCGGGTGGGATCGGCGGCGCCGAATACAGATACTCGTTGGTCGAGTCGACGGAAAACAGCACTTCGAGCTCACCCGGCAGCGTGCCGCCGGCCTCGACCGCGGCGGCCGCGATACGACGCGCATCGAGCAGCTCGCACGGCTCGCGCAGCCGGTAGCCGCGCCGCGCGATGCTCTCGACATCGACGCCGAGCTGCCTCAGGTCCGCGACCAGTTTCCAGACGGCCGTGCGGCTCAGCCCGAGCCCGCGTCGCGAGTTCCGGTCCCGTGTGCAGCCGGCCGTCGGCGAGATTCGCGAGCAGCGCCGCCCGTGAACCGCCCGTCATCGGGCCGCAGCAACCACAGCCGTCGCGCGCGGTTCTCGTTGCCCGCGCGCATGCGGGCAATGTTCGCGCGATGCGTGTAGACGACGAACGCGGCCATCACCAGGCCGAATGCCAGCAGCGCCGTGTCGCCCGGGCGCGCCAAGGCGAAGTACACCGGCAGCGACGCCGAGCCGAGCATCGTGCCGAGCCCGACGTAGCCCGTGAGCATCACGCAGGCGAGCCACACGACGGCGACCGGAATGAGCGCCTGCGGCGCCAGCACGGCCACGGCGCCGATCAGCGTCGCTGCACCCTTGCCGCCACGGAATTCGTACCAGACCGGATAGACGTGCCCCACGACCACGGCTGCCGCGCATGCAGCCTGCAGCCACCCGCGGTCGACGCGAGGGATCGATGCCGACGAACGGCAGATCCGCGCCGGGCAACCAGCCGACGGCCAGCAGCGCCTTGCCGACGTCGATCACGATCACGCCGATCGCAAACGCCCAGCCCTGCGTGCGCAGCGCATTGGTGCCGCCCGCGTTGCCGCTGCCCTGCTCGCGGATGTCCACGCCCTTGCAGGCGCCCGAGCAGCAGGCTGCCCAGCAGCGAGCCGAGCAGGTAGGAAATCAGTGTCTTGACGCCGAGTTCGAGCACGCTAGCCTCCTCGGCGGGATTCTAGCATCGGCCTGCGCGGCGTCCGGCCGACGCCACGCGTACACTGCTCGGCCATTCGGATCCACGAGGAGGTCGAAGTGGGCAAGCTCGAGCAGGATTTCGCCGCCTATCGCACGCGCATGAACGAACGGATCCTCGCCGAGGACAACCGGGTCGTGAAGCGCATCTACTCGGTCGACTCGCTCGCGTACGGCGAGGATGGCGTGCTGTCGAAGCAGACGAAGGAGCTGCTCGGCCTCGTGGCGTCGCTGGTGCTCAGGTGCGACGACTGCGTGAAGTACCACCTCGTCGAGGCGCGCAAGGCGGGCAACGAGCGCAAGGCCATCGTCGAGGCGATGAGCATCGGCCTCGTGGTCGGCGGCACGATCGTGATTCCGCACCTGAGGCGCGCGGTGGAGTTCCTGGACGACCTGGAGTCGGACGCCTAGCCCGGCGCGCGGGGCAGGAACACCTCTGCCAGCATGCAGCGCACCGAGCCGCCGCCCCGCTGCTCGATCGTCGGGATCGGTACGGCAACGATCCGCTGCACGGACTCCCGCAATGAATCGAGTGCGCGAGGGCCAAGGCTGTCGTGCGCCCGCGCCGACATCGCGAGCACGGCCGCACCGTCGTTCGCCTCGAACTCGAGCACATTGCAGGCGAATTCCGCCATTTGCCCGCGACTGACCTCGAGCACGCGCCGGCCGCCGGCGCAGAGTCGTTCGAGCAGCGCTGCGCGCTGTGCCGCCGGCACCGATTCCGCGCAGACGATCACGTTGCGTCGCCCGATCGAGAGCAGCACGTTCGTGTGATAGACGGGCACGCCGTCCGCGCCGGTCGCGTCGAACGCAAACGGCTCGTACTCGAGCTCGTCGCACAGTTCCTCGAGCACGGCACGATCGGTGCGCGGCGACAGGCACGCGTAGGCGACCCTCGCTGCGTGGTCGAACACGACGCTGCCGGTGCCTTCGAGATAGCGGCCCGCAAGCTCGTGGTGAGTGAGGTCCACGAGACGCGCGACCTCGAATCCGCCGCGCCTCTCGAGCTCGACGAGGATCTGCATGCGGCGCTCGCGCCTGCGGCTCGGGGCCAGCATCGGGTACAACACCAGCGTGCCGTCGTGGTGCAGGCTCACCCAGTTGTTCGGGAACACGGCGTCCGGACAGGCCGACGTCGCGGGTTCGTCGATCGCATGGACTTCGACACCAGCGCCCTGCAACGCTGTGGCGACCGCGTCGAATTCGGCCACCGCCAGCGCGCTCGCAGCCTCGGACAGGCCGGCGCCCGGCTGCTGGAAGCGGTTGCTGCCGGCGGTCTCCGGGTTCCAGCCGAATGCGGCGGGACGGACCATCAGCACGGCCCGCGCGCACTGCGTCAGCGGTGACGTCGCAACATGTCGCGCTGCAGGCGGAGTTCCGGCGGCCATCGGTCGATTGTAATGTCGCGTGCGTCGAATGCCGGGGTCAGTGCCCCGCCGGACGCGCCACGGCCACGATGCGCTCGTGGCTAGAGACCACGGTGCCGCCCGGCTTCTCTACCGTGACCACGAACGCGACCGGCTCCCGCACCGGCACGGCGGCACGCACCGGGATCACCACCGGGGCGTGCGACGGCGGCACGTCGAACACGCCGCCATCCACCGGATAGCGCTGGTCCCGCGCCGCGTCGACGATCCAGAGCTGGTACTGGTGACGCGAGGGGTCGTTCGGCTCGAGACCGGAGAACTTCAGGTAACCCTGCTGCCTTGCGACGTCCCAGACGACATCGCCCGCGAGGCCGGGCGTACTGCCGGCCTGCTCGGACCACGGCCAGCGGCGAACCGTGGCCGGGCCGCTGTTGATCATGTCCTGGCGTGAGAACTCGGCGCCCAGCTGCGCCACGCGGCTCCCGCTCTCGAATGGCGACCAGGAAGTGATGCGCGGCCACCAGCCGGCGATGGCCAGCACCAGCAACGCGGCCGCCACGAGCCAGCCTGCTAACGATTGGCGCGGCGGCAGTCCCGCGGCTTCGCGCAGCCAATCGGAGGCGCAGGAGTCGAGACGACGACGGACCGATCCGGGGAGGGAGCCGGGGCGGACGGCGGGCGACTCGTCGTCGCCTCCAGCCGCGTCCGTCCGAGGCCTCAGGGCATCGCCTCGCTGGTCTTCGTCGGTGCGTCGATTCTCATCCACTGTCGTACCTGAATCAGTCCGCGCCGCATCTGCGTCTTGACGGTCCCGAGCGGCATGCCGGTCGCACGGGCGATTTCCGAATGCGTCATCCCTTCGAGCAGGCCCATCCTCAGCACCTTGCGCTGGTCAGGCCTGAGCCTCGCGACGACCGCCGCCGCACGCTCGGCTTCGATCGCAATCTCGCCGGCATTGCCCGGCTCCGCCCACCGCACGTCCTCGAGCACCTCGTCCGAATCGTGCAGGTGGCCCATCTTCGAGCGTCGCAGCCGGTCGATCAGCCGCCGCCGGGCGATGGTCGTGACGAAGGTCTTCTCTGTGCCCTGCGCAGGGTCGTACCGACCCGCACTGCGCCAGACATCCACGAAGATCTCCTGTACCGCGTCTTCGGCATCGGCCCGCGTGCGCGCCATGCGCCGCGCGATCGCCCAGACGAGGCCCCCGAATTCGTCGATGCACTCGCGCACCGCCTGCGCATCGCCGCGCGCCACTCGGGCCAGGATCGACTCGTTCATCGCTTGTACCTTTATTCGCCGCCGGCGAATGGTGGTTTCAGGAATTGGTCGTCGTCTGGTGGAGTATAGACAGTGCGTCCGGTTTATGTATAGCTTGTGCCTATACAAACAGCAGACAACCTCTATTGCGTATGGGCGTTGCCACCAGATGGAACCGATCTGCATTTGATGTCACCTGCCCAGACTGCGGCTTACCCCAGTTGCGGACGATTCTCATTAACGACAGACTTCACGGCGACGGAAAAGTTGCCCTCCCCCGAACCCCCATGCCTCCTGTAAGTCTGGCCACGCTGCGCAAAGGTGCCCGCGGCGTCGTGACCGACGTCCGCGACGACGCCCAGAGCCTTGGCGACGAGGCCCACTCGACGATCAGCCGGCGGCTGCTCGAGCTCGGATTCGTTCCCGGCGAGCCGGTCGAAGTCGTCGAGGAGATCTGGCCCGGCGGCGACCCGATCGCCGTCCGTCTCGGCAACACGACTTTTGCGCTCAGGCGCCGCGAGGCCGGCGCCGTGATGGTCGCGGTGGACCCGGCCTGAGGCTCGCATGTCCGCAACCGCCGCCGCACTCAATCCCATGCGCCTCGCCCTGGTCGGCGTCCCGAACAGCGGCAAGACGGCGCTGTTCAACCGGCTCACCGGCAGCCGTCAGAAAGTCGCGAACTACGCCGGCGTCACGGTCGAGCGCAAGGAAGGCGCGTTCGTCGGCCCGTCGCGGCAAGCGCCAGTACAAGGTGCTGGACCTGCCGGGCTCTTACAGCCTGACTCCAACGACGCTCGACGAAGCGATCACGCGCGATTTCCTGCTGGGCCGGCTCGCGGGCGAAGCAGCGCCGGAGTTCGTGGTCTGTGTAGTAGACGCGACGAACCTGCGGCTGAACCTGCGACTCGCGCTCGAGCTGCGCGACCTCGGCGTGCCGATGATCGTGGCGCTGAACATGAGCGACCTCGCGCGGGACGAGGCATCGGCCTCGACCGTGCGCGCCTCGAGAGTGAGCTCGGCGTACCGGTCGTCGAGACGGTTGCCGTCGCGCAAGGCGGCCAGCAGCAGCTGATCGACGCGCTCGAACGCATCGAGCATCCGGGCGCCGCACCGCGCCGCGAGTGGCGCGACCCGAGCTTCGAGCACATCCAGCAGACGCAGCGCGAGGTCCGCCGGATCCTGCGCGCGATCGGCTACACCGAGCCGGCGCGGGCCCGTGCGCTGCAGCGGCTCGACGCGGTCGTGATGCACCCGATTGCAGGGCCGTTGATCCTCGCCGTGCTGCTGTTCTTCGTGTTCCAGGCGGTGTTCAGCTGGGCGGCGCTGCCGATGGGGTACATCGATGCCGGCGTCTCATGGGTCGGCGCGCAGCTGCAGGCATTGCTGCCCGATGGCGCGCTGCGCAGCCTGCTGGTGGACGGCGTCGTGGCCGGCGCGGGCAGCGTGCTGGTGTTCCTGCCGCAGATCCTGATCCTGTTCTTCTTCATCCTGGTGCTCGAGGACAGCGGCTACCTGCCGCGCGCGGCGTACCTGCTCGACCGGCTGATGGGCAGCGTCGGGCTCTCGGGCCGCGCGTTCATTCCGCTGCTGTCGAGCTTCGCGTGCGCCGTGCCGGGCATCATGGCCACGCGCACGATCCCGAACATCCGCGACCGGATCGCGACCATCATGGTCGCGCCGCTGATGACCTGCTCGGCGCGATTGCCGGTGTACGCGCTGGTGATCGCGGCGTTCATCCCGAACCGGCCCGTGGGGCCCTTCAACCTGCCGGGCGTCGTGCTGTTCGCGCTGTACGTCTCGGGCATCGTGTCGGCAATGGCGGTGGCCTACGCGCTGAAGCGCACCGCGCTGCGATCGTCGTATCACCCGCTGCTGCTCGAGCTGCCCGAGTATCACTGGCCGCACCTGAACAACCTGCTGATCGGCCTCTGGGAGCGCATGAAGGTGTTCGTGCGCCGCGTGGGCACGATCATCCTCGCGCTGATGATCGTGCTGTGGTTCCTGTCGAGCTACCCGGCACCGCCTCCGGGCGCCGAGGGGCCGGCGATCCAGTACAGCTTTGCCGGCGCGGTGGGGCGCGCGCTCGAATACGTGTTCGCGCCGCTCGGCTTCAACTGGCAGATCTCGCTGGCACTGGTGCCCGGCCTCGCCGCGCGCGAGGTCGCCGTGGGCGCGCTCGGGACCGTGTACTCGCTGTCGGCGACCGGCGACGACGTCGCTGCGACGCTGGTGCCGATGATCGCCCACACCTGGAGCCTCGCCACCGCGCTGTCGCTGCTCGCGTGGTACGTGTTCGCACCGCAGTGCCTCTCGACGCTCGCCGTCGTGAAGCGCGAGACCAACTCCTGGCGCTACCCGCTGCTGATGGCCGGCTACCTGTTCGGGCTCGCCTACGTCGCCGCGTTCATCACCTACCGGGTGGCACTGGCGCTGGCCGGCGGGTAAGGAGCGGACATGCTGGAGATGCTGTTCGTCGGCGCAATCGTGCTCGTGGCCACGCTCTATTCCACGTGGGCGCTGACTGCCGGCACCGGCGCGGCAGCGCCTCGCGCGCCGCCTGCTGCCCCTGGGCACGGCCCGCTGGTGCCCGCAATGGATCGGCCGCCGCATCCGTTCTGCCGCGTCCGGCCCGGGCATGGCCGCCAGTCCGTGCGACGGTTGCAGTTCGAGCCACCCCCGCGACGACAGCGCCCCGCTGATCCCGGCCGTAACAGGTCCGCGCACCCGGGCCGCGATTGCGGGTCTCCGCGCACTTTGCTTCGGTAAACACGTGCAGCCCGGCCATGGGCCGGATGCGTTCCAATTCGCGCTGTTGACCGCGGACCCGGGGGGTCCCGCCCGGGTCGAACGCGGCAACGCAATGGGAGTTCGATCATGACCCCTGCCCGCCGCGCGTTTGCACCGTTCCTCATCGCCGCCCTGACGGCCTCCCTGCTCGCTGGGCGACGCCCTCGTACGCGGCCGACGAGCCCGCGGCGACGGCACCGCGCCGGATGCGGCCGCAGCCGCGGCGACGCCGGGGCGAAGATCCCGAACGAGAAGTGCTTCAGCTGCCACGATGATGCCGGAGTACGAGTCCGATGCCGGCGCCTCGATCGCCGTGCATCGCGTCGCAGTACGGCGCAGGCGCGCACAAGCGCGTCGACTGCGTCGAGTGCCACACGGACGCGCTCACCACCAAGCACCCGCGCAACGACCTCGGCAAGGTCACGTTCGACGCCGTGCCTCGAGCTGCCACGAGGACGAGATCAATCCGTTCAAGGAAAGCGTGCATGCCCGGGTCAAGGGCGGCGAGCCCGCGACCTGCCAGGGATGCCACGGCAGCGTGCACGCGACGCCGCGCAGCAAGGACCCGAACGCGCCGATGTCCGCGGTCAACCAGTTGAAGAACTGCGGCCAGTGCCACAAGGAAATGATGGAAGGCTACCTCGGCAGCGTGCACGCCCGCGCGCTGCTGGTCTCCGGCCTGACCGAAGCGCACCGTCCTGCAGCGACTGCCACGGCAGCCACGACATCCAGCGGCACGACGCCGACGGCGCCCGCACGTCGCACGCGAAGAGCCCGGAGACCTGCGGCTCATGCCACGAGGGCATCCTCAAGGTGTGGGACGACAGCGCGCACGGCAAGCTGTGGCAGGAAGGCAAGGAAGGCCCGGTGTGCGCACCTGCCACCAGGCGCATTCGATCCAGGACCCGACCACGCTGCCGAGCGCGCGAGGAGATGCCGCGCGAGTGCGGCAACTGCCACGAGGACCTGCTGCAAGTCCTTCCACGACAGCTTCCACGGCAAGGCGACGAGCGTCGGCCGCAAGGCGCGGCAATGTGCTCCGACTGCCACACGCCGCACCATAACCTGCCGGCGAGCGACCCGCGCTCGACCATCAATCCGGACAACCTTGCGCAGACCTGTGGCGCGAGCAACTGCCACGTCGGGCACGAGGTCAACGCGTCGTTCCTGACGTTCATGCCCCACAGCGACCCGATGGACGCGGAGCAGAACCCGTGGGTGCACTACATCTACCTCTTCATGACGCTGCTGCTGCTCGGCGTGTTCGGCTTCTTCGGCCTGCACGCGTTCCTGTGGCTGCAGCGCACGCTGGTCGGCCGGCTGCGCGGCGAGTTCAAGGTGCAGCACGGCGGCCCGGGACCGTATGTGCGCCGCTTCACGACCACGCAGATGTGGCTGCACGTGTCGATCATCCTGAGCTTCCTGCTGCTGTCGGTGACCGGCCTGCCGCTCAAGTTCGCGGCCGCGCCGTGGGCGCCCGGCCTGATGAAGGCGCTCGGCGGCCCCGAGGTCGCCTCCTGGCTGCACCGCTTCGCGGCGATCGTCACTTTCGGCTACTTCGCGGTGCACCTGGCGATGCTGTTCCGCGACATCGTGCTCAAGCGGGAGAAGGGCTACTTCTGGGGCTGGCGGTCGATGACGCCGAACCTGAAGGACCTGCAGGACCTGTGGCGAACGTGAAGTACTTCCTGTACCTGGGCCCGCGGCCCGACGCTCGACCGCTGGGCGTACTGGGAGAAGTTCGACTACCTCGCGGTGTTCTGGGGCGTCGGCATGATCGGCGTCTCGGGCCTGATGCTGTGGTACCCGGACTTCTTCACGAAGTTCCTGCCGGGCTGGGCGCTGAATGCCGCCTACATCATCCACAGCGACGAGGCCCTGCTCGCGACCGGCTTCATCTTCCTGTTCCACTTCTTCCACACGCACCTGCGGCCGGAGAGCTTCCCGATGGATCCGGTGATCTTCACCGGCAGCATGCCGCTGCATCGCTTCAAGGAAGAGCGGCCGTTCGAGTACGAGCGGATGGTGAAGGAAGGCACGCTCGAGCAGCACTTCGTGCCGCCGCCGTCGAAGGCGCAGTTGCAGGTGGCGCACGTGTTCGGCTTCGCCGCCGTCGCGCTGGGCGTCTGGCTGGCGATGCTGATCTTCAGGGCGATCGCGAGCGGTGCCCTGCACCTGTTCTGACAGTCGCAGTGGCGAATCGCGGCCGGCCGGCGGAGCATTCCGCCGGCCGGCCGCGTCCGGTCGGGTGGTGATGCACGGCGCGCCGGCGTTATGCTTGCCGGCCGGCGGCACGGGCGCGCACGTCCGCGCCGGCGAATCCGAAAACAGCATTCACAGCCTCGGGGTCAATTCGATGATCAAGCATTTCTTCGCAGCAATCACCGGCAACATCATCAGCCTGATCGGCACGCTGATGATGGTGGTCAGCCTGCTGTTCATCGTGGCGCTGCTGGTCATGCAGGCGATGGGATTCGAAGGCGGTGCCTACCTGGGCATCCTGACCTTCGTCGTGCTGCCGATGATGTTCCTCGCTCGGCATCGCCATGGTCCCGCTCGGCATCTGGTTGCACAAGCGGCGGGACGCGAAGCCGGCCGCCGCAGGGCCAGCCCATCGGTCACCTGCCGGTCATCGACCTGAACAAGGAGAGCACGCGCGGCGTGCTGCTCGGATTCTTCGCGCTGTCCGTGCCCGTGATCGCGATCGGCGGCCGGCCTGACGTTCAAGGCCGTCCACTACATGGACTCCACCGAGTTCTGCGGCATGGCGTGCCACAAGGTGATGCAGCCGGAGTACACCGCGTTCCAGCGCTCGCCGCACGTGCGGGTCGGTTGCGCCGGCTGCCACATCGGCCCGGGCGCCGAGTGGTTCGTGAAGGCCAAGATCTCGGGCTCGTGGCAGCTGATCGCGGTCGCGTTCGACCTCTACCCGCGGCCGATCCCGACGCCGGTGCACTCGCTGCGCCCGGCAAACGGCACCTGCGAGCAATGCCACTGGCCGACGCGAGTTCGTCGGCGAGCGGCTCAAGGTTCGCACGCACTTCGCGGACGACGAAGCAGAACACCGAACTCAAGACCGCGCTGATGGTCAAGGTGGGCGGCCGGCAGGCAGGCAAGTCGCACGGCATTCACTGGCACGTCGACCCGAACCACACGCTCCGCTACCTCGCCGACCCGACGCGCGAGAAGATCTACGAGATCGAGCTGACCGACAGGACAGAGGGCTCGAAGAAGATCTTCAAGGCGCGAGGAGCCGGCGCCGAACGGAACCGAGTGGCGCACGATGGACTGCGTCGACTGCCACAACCGCCCGTCGCACACCTATCGCACGCCGCGAGTACGAGGTCGACCTGGCGCTCGCGGAGGGCCGCATCGACCGGTCGCTGCCCTTCATCAAGCGCGAGGGCGTGCGCATCCTGACCGAGAAGGAATACCCGTCGCACGAGGCGGCGCGGGACGGCATCGCGGCCGCGGTCAAGGCCTTTTACGCCGCCGAACTACCCGCACCTCGCCAAGTCGCCGGCGGTCGAGCAGGCGGGCAAGGCGCTCGGCGACGCGTACTGCTGGAACAACTTCCCGCAGATGAAGGTGGTCTGGAACACGTACCCGAACCACATCGGGCACAAGGACTCGCCGGGCTGCTTCCGCTGCCACGACAACAAGCACAAGACGGACGACGGCGAGAAGATCGGCAAGAAGTGCGGCACCTGCCACGAAGTCATCGCCGAGGAAGAATCGGACTCGAAGCTGCTGCAGGAGCTCGGCCTGCAGGAGCCGCCGCCGGCACCGCCGGCCGCGGCCGAGGCGCCCGCCGAACCGGTCGCGGGAACCTAGGCCGGCCGACCCTGCGCGCATCAGACCCGTCCCGAGGATGCCAGCCCCCGGGACCGGGCGAGCGTTAAGGCCTGTCGCCGAAACTACTTCAGCGAGGAGTAGTACGCCGCGAGGTTCGCGACATCCGCGGCGCTGAGCTTCTTCGCCTCCTTCGCCATCTTCGCGTTCTTCGTCCGAGTGCCGTTCTGGTACTCCTGGATCGCCTTCGTGAACTTGTCCACGGACAGGCCGGCAATCGCCGGGCGACTCGTCGTCACCCTTGCCGTCGTCGCCGTGACAGTCGACGCAGGACGCTTCCGCCTTGGCCTTGCCCGCCGCGGCGTCCGCGGCGTAGGTCGGGGCGGCGATCAGCGCAAGCACGGACAGCATCGCAGGCAGTACCAACGTCTTCATCTCAGTTCTCCTCCAGTGGGTCACCAGGCTTCGGCCGGACACCGCTAACGCGCGGGCAATGCATGCTCGTCCATCCACCGCGGTGGCAGGAGCCGGAAGAGCACGGTGAGGATCACGAAAGGCAGGGCCAGCAGCACCAGCGCCGTGAACAGGCTCTCGATGCCGGTCATCTCCATCTTGTAGGCCATCAGGCCCCGGAAACTCTTCGAGTACAGCTGACCGCCGATCACGACGTTCCACCGCATGCTGAAGATGCCGAGCAGGATCAGCAGCGACGTCGTGAAGTAGAGCAGCTTGCGCAGCTCCTCGTTGAAGCGGACGGTCCGGACCAGCACCAGGATCAGCAGCGGCAGGAACATGCCGAGCATCACCTGGATGATGACGAGACTGGTGAACAGCTTGCCGACACCAGCTCGCCGAGGATCTTGATGGACTCCTCGCTCTGGTAGAGCCGGTGGATGTAGTCGAGCGACTCGAGCGCGAAGTCCACGATGATCGCGACCAGCAGGAACAGCCCGATCTTGTCCAGGCAGCGCATGTCGAGCTTCGCGTTGCGCAGCAGGCTCAGCAGTATGTACAGGAACATGACCATCGCGATGCCCGACACGATGGCCGACATCAGGAAGACGATCGGCATCAGGACGCTGCCCCACCACGGGTTCGCCTTGACCGAGCCGAAGATGAAACCGACGTAGCCGTGCAGCAGGAATGCCGACGGAATGCCGATGATCGTGATGATCTTGCTCGCCTTGTGGTCGAACGCGATCGCCTCGGGGCTCACGTCCTTCGAGAAGAGCGACAGCGCACCGTAGACGCCCTTCATCACGCCGCGGGCCTGCTGCGCCATCAGGACGAGCTGTTGCCGGTATTCGAACCAGATCTCGATCAGCAGGATGCCGAGCAGGTACCACAGGTACACGAACCCGAACATCGCCATCGCGGACGTCGGCTGCGGCGTGAAGAAGATCTCGTAGGCGCGCTCCGGGTGCCCGAGGTGCAGTTGCAGCGGCATCCCCGCGACCAGCATGAACGCGAGCGCCGTCAGCAGGGCCAGCCTGTAGATCGGCTGCACCTCGACCACGTTGAACACCTTCACCAGCGAGGCGAGGATGAAGGCGCCGGCGACGATTCCCGTGAGGTAGGGATACACGACGATCAGGATCGCCCACTGCGTCTCGACTTCGTTCGGGTAGATGAAGCCGATGACCTGGCTCAGCTGGTGGCTCAGTTGCTCGTGAAGGCTATCGGGCATTCCGCTCATCGAACTTCTCCATCGAGGTCCGCGTAGAGCACCTTGGGTTCGGTGTTCAGGTCAGGCTTCAGCACCGCGATCTTGTTGACGCGCTGGAAGCGCACCAGCCGGTCCGCCTTGCCCTTCAGGTCCCCGAAAATCCGCGCCTCCGTCGGGCACACCTCGACACAGGCCGGCAGCAGGCCCTTGGTGATGCGGTGGTAGCAGAACGTGCACTTGTCCGCGGTCCGGGTATTCGGGTTCAGGTACCGCGCGCCATATGGGCAGGCCTGGATGCAATAGCGACAACCGATGCAGCGCTTCTCGTCGACCAGCACCACGCCGTCCTTCGTCTGGAACGTCGCGCCCACCGGACAGACCTGCACGCATGGCGGATGCGCGCACTGGTTGCACAGCTTGGGAACGAAGAACGTGCGGACGACGTCGGGATCCTCCGGTGCCACCTGGTCGACCGGCGCCGGCTTCGTGCTGATGCACTCGACCGTGGTCTCGCCGTTGCTGCGGATGCTGTAACGCTCCACCCAGGTCCGGAAGTAGAACGGCTCATCGGGCACGCCGTTCTCGGCCTTGCAGGCTTCGACGCAGCGGTTGCACCCGATGCACTTGTCGACGTCGACTCCCATGCCGTACCAGTGCCGTCCGTCGGCGTCGTAGCCGACGGCCGCCGGGGCCGCCGAGTCCTTCGCTGCGGCCTGGCACGACAGTGCCTGCAGCACTCCGGCTGCGGGAAGAACAGGATCGCGTCCTTGAGGAACTCGCGCTTGTTCATTTGGGTCCCTCGGGCAGGTGGGCGTAGTGGCACTCCCAGCACAGGAATGAACGTCCGTGCTTGGCCATATCGATCAGGGCCTTGCCAGCGGCCGGGTCCGTCGTTCCCGATAGCGTGGCAGCGGCCGCAGGATTCCCTGGTGTCCGGCTTCGTCGGCAGTGCCCGCCGCGGATGGATCATGTGCTGCTCGGTGACCTGGTGGCACTCGGCGCAGGCAAGCAGCGCGTGGTCCGACAGGGCCTTGGTCCGCTCGATGCGGCCGTGGCAGCCGCCGCAGTCCTGCGGCGTCTTCGGGGGCACCGGATCGTGCGGGTCGTGGCACGTCACGCAGCGCTTCTTCGGCTTGTGCTTCTGCGGATCGACCTGCGGGAAGCCATTGGGCCGCGCCGACTGATAGGCATGGCAGCCGAGGCAGAACTCGCGCTCACGCGGCTTCGGGGGCTTGCCGGCCTTCTTGTCGGCCGCGTGCCCGGCGGACGGGCCGTGGCAGTTCTCGCAGCCGATGTTCCGGTGCGCGCCGCCGTACTTCGCATCGAACTGCTCGGCATGGCACTTGCGGCAGCTGGCCACGCCCGCGTAGTGCACGGGCTTCGCCATTTCGCGCTCGACCTTCGCGGCCTGGTGGGGCCGCGCCGAGAACAGCGACTCGGGCAGGATCACGAAGCGCAGCAGCAGGACGACCGCCAGTATGGCGATGATGACGGTGCCGAGGCGTGTCACCTGTTCGGGTAGTCTCACTGCACGACCTCCATTTCGGTCCTGATCACGCGCATTTCACGCCAGCCGCAGGCTCGGCGACGACCGAGCCGGAGCCCTTGCGGAGGCGCGGCGCGACGATCAGCGCGGCTCCGTACAGGGCCAGGGCGATGAAGAGCGTCGCGGGACGCGAGAACTTGAAATCCTGGACGACCATCTTCAGTCCGATCAGCACCAGCAGCGGATAGACCAGCCACGCCCACTCGCGGAACCTCGGGTGACGGCCGATCCACGCGGCCAGCAGCGTGACTGCGGCCAGCACACACGTGCGTACCGTCGCGAGCGCGCCGACATCGATGCTGTCGGTCGGCGCGGCCCGCCACGACGGGCGCAATGCCGCCGGTCAGGCAGCCACTGACAACCCAGACGACGACGATGGCGAGTCGACAACCGCAGCGCGCTCGCCGCGGCACCGCCTGCGGGATCCGGCCGGACCGAGGCAAACCAGGCTGTCAGCGACGAGCCGAGCAGCACGAGGAACATCACGGCGCCGGGCCATGCCCACGGACCAGCCGGGGTGACCGCAAGTACCGAGGCGCTGTAGCCAAGCGCGTGGGACGCGATGCCCGCCGCGACCGCGTACGCCGCTCCGTGCAGCAGCATGTAGAGGCGCCCGTGGCGGGACCAGAAGACCGCAGCCAGCACGCCGAATGACTGCGAAGACCACGCCGAGCCACTGGCTCTGCAATTCGAGCGCCAGGCCCGAGATCACGAGCACGAGCGCCAGGGTGGTGTAGAAGTACGCGTTCCGTTCGAGATCCTCGTGTCGGTCCACGAACGCGAACGCCACGGCGTAGCACGCGGCGCCGAGGACGAGGCTCACCAGCCCCAGCATGGCCGGAACGGCTCCGGTGGCCCGCGTCGAGATAGAGGGCACCGCCGAATCCAACGACCAGCGCGATCGCGGTCTGCACCACCTCGAATGGAATCACCTTGCGGCTGCGGACCAGGGTACGGATCGCGATGCTGACGAGATATGCGGCCAGCAAGCGTCAGCTGCATCAGCAGTGCGACCCGGAACGAGTCGCGATGCTCCGTGGACAGCGCCTGCAGTGCCATGCCGGCCACGACAGCAGTCGGCGACCAGGGCCGTCGGCCAGCGAAGCCACGTCCATTCGAGCGTGTAACCCAGCCACAGTGTCGCAACGCCGAGCGCGATCAGGTACAGCGCAAACGGTGCGATGACCCCGGTCTTCGCGAGCAGGATCAGGCTGGTCGGAAGCGCAGCCAGCACCGTGACCCAGGCCACGGCCTGCAGGCGTTGTCGCCAGGCAACGAACAGGAACGCGACCGACAGCGCCGCGAGCACGACAGCGCTGCCCGCGACGCCCATCACCTTGAATCGGGTGGTCGCCTCGACCACGAGCGGGAAGGCAACCATCGCGGCCGCCAGTGCATGGAAGATTGCGCTGGAACTCTGCCCGCGCCGCGCCTGCGCGATCGCCCAGGCCCAGCCAGATCAGCGCGTAGGCGAACGCGAGCGTGATGCCGACGGGTACCGCGAGCACGCCCGCCTCGGTCATCGCGCGCAGGAAGAACCCGCCGGCGAGCACCAGGAAGAGTCGACCGACCAGCGAGACTATGACGATCGGGTCGTACGGGTCCCGCCTGGCAAGGCTTCCCGACGACGCCTTCGAGCCCGTTCCGCTCGGTCGACGTTGTCGCTGCGCCGTCGGCGACGAATGCCGGGCCCGCGGGCCTGGCTTCCAGCGCGTCCACACGTTGCTGCAGCGACGCGGACAGCTGCCAGAAGCTGTTCCGTCGAGGATTCGAGACGAGCGATCCGATCGTCCACGCCGCCCCCCCCGGGCCGCGCTGCTTTTCGGTTTGGATGAGCCTGCCGCTCTCGGCGGGCCCTATGCCTCGGCCCTGTTGTTGGCCGATCAGAACAGCGTGCGACGCAGCAATTCATGAGGGATAGCCGCAAGACCGTTACGGGATCGATGCCGGCCTGTCGCGGGCCGCGTCGCTGTGCGATGCTCGCGCGCCTCATGCCGCTGCTCACCCTCAGCCGACGCCGAACTCGCCTTCGGGCTGCACCCGCTGCTCGATCGTGCGTCATTCGCGGTGCGCAGCGGCGAGCGCATCGGCCTGATCGGGCGCAACGGCACCGGCAAGTCGACGCTGCTCCGGGTCATCACCGGAGAGCTGTCGCTCGACGGTGGCGAAGTCCGGCGCCGCGACGGTCTGCGCATTGCGTTCGTGGAGCAGGAGCCCGCGCTGCCGGCGGCGGCCACGCTGCGCGACAGCCTGGTCGCGCGCGGCGGACTCGAGCACATCGCCGACGAACGCGCACGCTGGCAGGCGGAATCGAGGCTGGTCGAATACCTGCACCGTCTCGGGCTCGACGAGTCGATCCGCCCGGACGCCGCGTCGGGCGGAGAGTGCAAGCGTGCGACGCTCGCACTGGCGCTGGCGCTGGAGCCGCAGCTGCTGCTGCTCGACGAGCCGACCAATCACCTCGACATCGACGGCATCCAGCTGCTCGAGGAACTGCTGGTGAAGGGCGGCACCAGCATCTTCATCACGCACGACCGCGCCTTCCTGGACTCCGTCGCGACGCGGATCGTCGAGCTCGACCGCGGCCTGTTGCGCTCGTTCCCGGGCAGCTTCGCGGACTACGAGCGTCGCAAGGAAGAGCAGCTTTCGGCCGAGTCGGTCGCGAACCGCCGCTTCGACAAGTTCTGGGCGCAGGAAGAGGTCTGGATCCGCAAGGGCGTCGAGGCGCGCCGCACGCGCAACGAGGGCCGGGTAAAGCGACTGCAGGCGTTGCGCGAGCAGCGCGCTGCGCGGCGTGAGCGCCTCGGCGACATCAAGCTCAAGCTGGACGCCGGCGAGCGCTCGGGCAGGCTGGTCGCGGAACTCGAGGACGTCACGAAGCGCTACGGCGGACCGGCCTGTCGTCGAGCACCTGTCGCTCAGGATCATGCGCGGCGACCGGCTCGGCCTGATCGGGCCGAACGGCGCCGGCAAGTCCACGCTGCTCAAGCTGATCCTCGGCACGCTGCTGCCGGACTCGGGCTCCATCCGGCTCGGCACGAACCTGCAGGTGGCGTACTTCGACCAGTTGCGCGCGCAGCTCGATCCAGAGCGCAGCGTGGCGGCGACGGTGAGCCCCACGTCCGACTGGGTCGAGGTGGGAAGCGAGCGCCGGCACGTGATCAGTTACCTCGGCGACTTCCTGTTCACGCCACAGCGCGCCGAGTCGCCGGTGCGCATGCTCTCGGGCGGCGAACGCAACCGGCTGCTGCTCGCGACGCTGTTCGCGCGCCCGGCCAACGTGCTGGTGCTCGACGAGCCGACGAACGACCTCGACATCGAGTCGCTGGAGCTGCTCGAGTCCACGCTGCAGGAATACCCGGGCACCGTGCTGCTCGTGAGCCACGACCGGCGCTTCCTGGACAACGTCGTCACGCAGACGCTTGCCGCCGAGGGTGACGGTAAGTGGAAGGAGTACGTCGGCGGTTACAGCGACTGGCTGGAGCAGCGGCCGGCGCCGCGGAGCGCGACCGTGGCTGGCACCGAATCGTCGCCAGTGCGGGAGTCTCCCTCCGTAGCTCCACCGGCGAAAAAGGAGAATGTCCCCGGCCGCACGAAGCTCTCCTACAAGGAGACCCGCGAGCTCGAGCAGCTGCCGGGCCAGATCGAGTCGCTCGAAGCGGAACAGCGGCAGCTGACTGATCGCATGAGCAGCGGCGACTACCACAAGCAGGGCGCGGCGCAGATCAAGGCGGATCGCCTGCGCTCGGACGAGATCGAGCGACTGCTGGTCGCCGCCTACGAACGCTGGTCGGAGCTCGACGCCAAGGCCGCAGCGGCGCGCTGAGGACGCACGAACACAAGAAAAATGCGCCCGCACCTCACGGTACGGGCGCAATGCGTCACATGGAACGCCAGGGGGTCAATCAATCATGGCAGCGTCTGCGTCCCGCCATTGGCCGGGTCTTTCGTCCACCCCAGCGCGGGCCAGTCGATCTGGCTGGAGAAATGGCAGTCGGCGCAGCCGTTGTCCTTGCCGTACGCCTGCTCCTTGGGCGCGACCTCGTGATCGACCTTGAGCAGCATCGTCGTGCCGACGAACTCGTGCTGGCCGCTGAACACCTGCGCACCGGAGCTGTAGGCCGGCAGGTACGCGGCCGCGTCGGACAGCGAGCCGGTCCAGTTGTACTTCGACCAGTAGGCGTTCGCGCCGGCAGCCGCCCCGTACAGGTGCGGGACCAGCATGGTCTTGTTGGCCTTGTCGGCGACCTGGTTGCCGGTCATCTTCTTGAACGGATAGATCTTGGCAGCCGGATCCTTGTAGCTGGCGGTCGGTGAGCCAAGGTCGACCGGCGTCGTCGTGTACTTGTCGTTGAACCCGACGATCATGCGGTTCCACTTGCCGTCGTAGTAGCGCAGCGTCGGACGCACGTTGGTGGCCCACGTGAAGCAACCCTTCATCTTCGAGTAGGTTGCGCGCTGGGTGGTGCCGTCGGCCGCAACGCCGGTCGGCGTCGCCGCGCATTCGGCCGGCCGCGCGTCGGAGCCCGCGAGCGACCACTTCCAGTCGACGTAAGTCGCGACCTTGCGCGCAAACGTCGGGATGTGACAGACCTGGCAGGCGAGGCGGTCGTGGGTCTGGACGATGTTCTGGACGGACTTGCCCGCGTGGATGCTGGTGGCCGCGCCGTGGCAGTCCGTGCAGTCCTTCATCACGCCCTGGTCGACCGAGTGGTACATGAAGCCGCCGATGCCGTGGTCGACCATGTTGCCGGACGCGTCCTTCTTCACCTGGTGGCAGGCGACGCAGGTCATGTCGCCGCCCTTCTTCGCCACCGGGTCATAACCCATGTGCACGTCTTCGCTGCGATCGAGGAATTTCTTCGGGTCGGCGGCGGGATCGGTCGTCTTCGTAAAGGCCATGCGGGTCGATATGTCGCCGTGCTTGACGTTGTCGTCACCGCCCGCGCGGCTGTGGCAGAACACGCAGGTCGAGCGCGGCGGCACGCCCTTGTTCATGCCGACGCTCTGCGCCACTTTCTGCAGCGCCTCGGCCGTCATGTCGGGCCCGCCGACGATCGGCTGCGCCGCGGTCGGCGTCGCGACCTTCTTGTAGGTGCCGGTCTGGTCGTGGCACGCGAGGCAGTCGATGTTCTTCGGGTTGCCGAAGTCGAAGTTCTTGTCGCCCCAGCCGTAGCCGATGTGGCACTGCGAGCAGCGACCCTCGTTGGTCGGCACCGCGAGGCAGAAGTTGTTCAGCAGGTCCTTCTTGCCGTGGATCGTGCCCTCGAAGCCCTTGATGCCCGAGACCGTGCCTTCCCACTTCCAGTGGGCGGTCTTCATCACGTCGTCGCCGATCTTGCCGTGGCAGTTCAGGCACTGGCTGGTGCCGGTGTAGGTGTTCTCGGTGAAGTAGCCCTTGTGCAGGCTGACCGCGTCATAGGCGCCGGACGGCGTGCGGCAGTCGTTGACGTCGACCTTGCCGTCCTTGTTCACGTCCTCGGTCGCGAGGTCCGCGACGCCGTTCTGGTTCAGGTCCCAGCAGTTGATGCCCGGCGAGCCCGTGGCTCCCGTGGCGCCAGTGGATCCGGCCGGTCCCGTGGCACCGTCCTTGCCGTCGTCGCCGGAACAGCCGGCCACGAATGCGCCGGCCAGCATCGAAAGCGCGAGCACGCCGAGTGCCCGCGTCCATGTCTTGCTCGTTTTCATCAGACCACTCCTGGAATCCGTGACGGCCGCCCCGCCCCCGCGGGCGCAGCAGCGGCCAAACCCATCAGTTCTTTCTACTTTAGAGTTCACTGATATCTATGCCCGGCCGGAGACATGCACGCGGCGTGCCACGGGCCGGGCAGGCGGCGGACTGCTGTGGAAACAAGGTGTTGGCGGGTCGTCGGGCCGCGACCCGTGCCGGCCGCGCCAATGCAACTGCCAGAACTGGCATAATGGCTGCCACCAGCTGCCAATTACGGGGTTCGACAACCTTGGCCAGGCCACGACGCAAGGTTCCGCCCGAGTTCGAATCGCTGCTCGAAGCGCTGCCCGAGCCACGGATCGCCCTCGACTCCGGACTACCGGATCGTCGCTGCAAACCGCGCCTACCGCGACACCTATTCGGGTGGCTCCCGCGTGATCGGTCGGCGCTGCCACGAGGTATCGCACGGCTTCGACCGGCCGTGCGACCAGATGGGCGAGTCGTGCCCATTGCGCGCCGCGCTCGCGTCGGGACATGCGGAACGGGTACTGCACGTCCACCACACGCCGCGGGGCGACGAGCACGTGCAGGTCGAGCTGACGCCGGTAGCCGGCGAGTCAGGCGACGCCGAGCTCTTCATCGAGCGCATGCAGCCGCTGCCAACGTCGCGTGCCGAGAGTTCCGGCGTGGGACTGGTCGGCCGGTCGCCGTCATTTCAGAAGATGCTCGCGCTCGTGTCGCGAGTCGCGCCCACCGACACGTCGGTGCTGCTGCTGGGCGAGACCGGCACCGGCAAGGAAATGGTCGCACGCGCCATCCACGAGTCGAGTGCCCGTGCCGATGCGCCGTTCATCGCGGTGGACTGCTCGGGGCTCGCGGAGACACTGTTCGAGAGCGAGCTCTTCGGCCACGAGCGGGGCGCATTCACCGGCGCGCTTGCCCGCAAGGCAGGCCTGGTCGAGGCAGCGGCAGGCGGCACGCTGTTTCTCGACGAGGTGGGCGACATCCCGCTCGGCCTGCAGGTAAAGCTGCTGCGCCTGCTGGAGACCGGCGCGTTCCGCCGCGTCGGCGGCATCGAGCCGCTGCACACGGACTTCCGGCTGATCGCCGCGACGCACCGCGACCTTGGCCGCCACGTGCGCGAGGAACGCTTCCGCGCCGACCTGTACTTCCGCATCTCCGCGTTCCCGGTGCACCTGCCCCCGCTGCGGGAGCGCCGTGCCGACATCGGCCTGCTGGCCGAGTCGCTGCTGGCGCGCATCTCGGGCGGCCGGCCGCGAACGCTGAGCCCCGCCGCCCTCGCCCGCCTCGAGGACCACGATTTTCCCGGCAACGTTCGCGAACTGAGGAACATCCTCGAGCGCGCCAGCCTGCTCGCGGACGGCGACCAGATCGACGTCGAGCAACTGCCGTCCAACGTGCGACCGGGCGGTGACCGCGCGGTTGCAACGCTGGCAGACGCGGAGCGCTCCGCGCTCGCCGCGGCGCTGACGGCACATACGGGCAGCCGCCGCGAACTCGCGCGGTCGCTCGGCATCAGCGAGCGCAGCTTGTACCGCAAGCTGCGCAGGCTCGGGGGCTGACCTGCCGGCAGCGAGGGTCGCCTTCGCGACTCCCTTATTCTGCGGCGGTCACCCGTTACCGTAGTATGGCCGCCCGTTCAACGACTCACGGTCACCGACTTCCATGAACAAGCTGCCTGCCATGGTCCTCGTCCTCTGCATGTCTTCCGCGTGGGCCGCCCAGCCCGTGACGCAGCCCGCTCAGCAGGCGCCTGCGGCGGCGGCGCCGTCCGTGCAGGGCGAGGTGCTCGAGACCCTGGACGCCGACGTGTACACCTACCTGAAGCTGAAGACGAAGCAGGGCGAGGTGTGGGCGGCGGTCAACAAGGCGCCGGTGAAGAAGGGCGCCCAGGTCACGATCGAGAACCCGATGCTGATGACGAACTTCGAGAGCAAGACGCTGAAGCGCAAGTTCGACAAGATCCTGTTCGGCACGCTGGGCGGCACCGCTGCCGCCGGCACGACGCCCGGCAAGTCCGCGGCCGAGTCGGTCTCGCATTCGAATCCTGCCAGGACTGAAGACGTGCCCGCGGGATCGATCCCGAAGGCGACCGGGCCGGACGCGCGCACCATCGCCGAGATCTACGCGCAGAGTGCGCAACTGAACAACAAGCCCGTCGTCGTGCGCGGCAAGGTCGTGAAATTCGCCAGCAAGATCATGGGCAAGAACTGGCTGCACCTGAAGGACGGGACCGGCAAGGGCGCCGACGGCACCAACGACCTGGTCGTCACGACGATGGATCCGGCGAAGGCTGGTGAGGTCGTGACCGTCAAGGGCACGCTGCGCACGGACGTCGACATCGGCATGGGCGTTACGTACCGGGTGCTGGTCGAGGACGCGAAGCTCGAGCGGTGAGCACGCCGATGAGGTGGCTGCTGCCTGTCGTGCTGGTCGTGGTGGTGTCGCTGCTGATGGCGGCGGCCCACTTCCTGTTCGTCCGCTGGTGGGCCCGCGCGGCGGGCCCGACCCGGGACGATGCAGAGGAATCACTGTCGCGCGACGAACAGTCGCGCTGATTCCAGGGCCGAAAAAAGAAAACCCCCGATGGATTGCTCCATCGGGGGTTTTGCATTTAAGAGCCTGGCAGTGACCTACTCTTGCATGGCCAAAGACCACACTACCATCGGCGCAGAGCGTTTTCACTTCCGAGTTCGGAAAGGGATCGGGTGGTTCCCGCTCGCTATGGCCGCCAGGCAAACTGGCTCACGCACGCGCGCATTCGCGCGGCGATGAATTCGAATCGGGTATGACAAGCGTGTCGCAGTCGCGCGATCAACCGCGCTGACTTCACACCAACCGCCGGACATGTCCAGGCCGATTGGGTGTTATATGGTCAAGCCTCACGGGCAATTAGTACTGGTTAGCTCAATGCATTACTGCACTTACACACCCAGCCTATCAACGTCGTAGTCTGCGACGGCCCTTCAGGGGGATCGAGTCCCCAGGGAGAACTCATCTTGGGGGGGGCTTCCCGCTTAGATGCTTTCAGCGGTTATCCCGTCCGTATTTAGCTACCCGGCCGTGCCACTGGCGTGACAACCGGAACACCAGAGATACGTCCACTCCGGTCCTCTCGTACTAGGAGCAGCTCACCCTCAATTCTCCAACGCCCACGGCAGATAGGGACCGAACTGTCTCACGACGTTCTGAACCCAGCTCGCGTACCACTTTAAATGGCGAACAGCCATACCCTTGGGACCTGCTACAGCCCCAGGATGTGATGAGCCGACATCGAGGTGCCAAACTCCTCCGTCGATGTGGACTCTTGGGAGGAATAAGCCTGTTATCCCCGGAGTACCTTTTATCCGTTAAGCGATGGCCCTTCCATACAGAACCACCGGATCACTAAGACCTGCTTTCGCATCTGCTCGACCTGTCCGTCTCGCAGTTAAGCACCCTTATGCCTTTGCACTCTAGAGCGCGATGACCGACCGCGCTGAGGGTACCTTTGCACTCCTCCGTTACTCTTTGGGAGGAGACCGCCCCAGTCAAACTACCCACCATACACGGTTCCCGACCCGGATAACGGGCCTAGGTTAGAAAGTCGAACATTCCAGGGTGGTATTTCAAGGCTGGCTCCATGCGATCTAGCGACCGCACTTCAAAGCCTCCCACCTATCCTACACAAGAAGGTTCAAATTTCAGTGTAAAGCTATAGTAAAGGTTCACGGGGTCTTTCCGTCTTGCCGCGGGTACGCCGCATCTTCACAGCGATTTCAACTTCACTGAGTCTCGGGTCGAGACAGTGTGGCTATCATTACTCCATTCGTGCAGGTCGGAACTTACCCGACAAGGAATTTCGCTACCTTAGGACCGTTATAGTTACGGCCGCCGTTTACCGGGGCTTCGATCAAGAGCTTCGCCTTGCGGCTGACCCCATCACTTAACCTTCCGGCACCGGGCAGGAGTCACACCCTATACATCCACTTTCGTGTTAGCAGAGTGCTGTGTTTTTGATAAACAGTTGCAGCCACCGATTACCTGCGACCTTCAATCGCTTCAAGAGTAAATCCAGTTACGATCGAAGGCATACCTTCTTCCGAAGTTACGGTATCAATTTGCAGAGTTCCTTAACCCGAGTTCTCTCAAGCGCCTTAGCAGATTGTCTGCTCACCCACCAGTGTCGGTTTGCGGTACGGTCAGTTGCTGTCTGAAGCTTAGAGGCTTTTCCTGGGAGCGTGGGATCAGTCACTTCGGTCCACGTGGGACCTCGTATTCGCGTCTCGGGATTAGCGGACCTCCGGATTTGCCTGGAGATCCTCCCTACCTGCTTAAACCGGGAACCAGCCCCGGATGACCTACCCTTCTCCGTCACCCCATCGCAACAGCACCTGGTACGGGAATATTGACCCGTTTTCCATCGACTACGCCTTTCGGCCTCGCCTTAGGTACCGACTCACCCTGCTCCGATTAACGTTGAGCAGGAAACCTTGGGTTTACGGCGTGCGAGTTTTTCACTCGCATTAACGTTACTCATGTCAGCATTCGCACTTCTGATACCTCCAGCACACCTCGCAGTGCACCTTCGCAGGCTTACAGAACGCTCCCCTACCACCTGCACTTGCGTGCAGATCCGCAGCTTCGGCTCATGGCTTGAGCCCCGTTATATCTTCCGCGCAGGCCGACTAGACCAGTGAGCTATTACGCTTTCTTTAAAGGATGGCTGCTTCTAAGCCAACCTCCTGGCTGTCTATGCCTTCCCACATCGTTCACCACTTAGCCATGAATTAGGGGCCTTAGCTGGCGGTCTGGGTTATTTCCCTCTTCACGACGGACGTTAGCACCCGCCGTGTGTCTCCCGTGCGTTGACTTCCTGGTATTCGGAGTTTGCATAGGTTTGCTAAGCCGGGATGGCCCGCTAGCCTAAACAGTGCTCTACCCCCAGGAGTCCTACACGAGGCACTACC
>CAVZNZ010000005.1:0-15728 GCA_963776815.1 uncultured Gammaproteobacteria bacterium | reverse complement strand
GGTCACCGAGGCGGGGTCAATCGGCAGCGGCGCGAGGCGGCCGGTGTCGGTCGCCGGCTTGCCGCATGCCGCGAGCAGGGTCGCCATGGTAGCGAGGGCGTAAATGCGAACGATCCGGCCGGCGGGACCGACTGCGACGAACCCCGAATCGTTGAACACTGCTGATACTCCTGCCGGCAGCACGTCGGCAGGCTCGCCGGTCGCGACGTGTTGCAGGGCGTCGCCAGGCGAGTTGCTGCGAGATGCCTCACGAGAGATAGTGCGGCAGTCAGTCGAGGCATCAATCGCCGCAGCCGGGAGACGATTCTGTCCAAACCACGGCGCGGCTGCAACGAACGCAGGGGCATGCCGCCGAAACCCGGGCGACGAGGAGACGGTGATTCGTGAGCGGAGCAGATTGGCAGGATCGTTACTTCACCTCGGCCGACGGACTGCGGCTGCATTACCGTGACTATCCGGCGGTGAACCCGGGCGCGTGCCCGTACTCTGTCTTCCGGGCCTGACGCGCAACTGCCGCGACTTCGAGAGCGTCGCGCCACGATCCAGCGCACGCGCCGCGTGCTGTGCGCGGACCTGCGTGGCCGCGGACTCTCGCAGCACGATCCGAACTGGCAGAACTATCACCCGGGCACGTATGTCGCGGACATCGCGCGGCTGCTCGCCGACGCCGGCGTTCCGCGCGTGATCGTCCTCGGCACTTCGCTCGGCGGCATCCTGGCGATGCTGATTGCAGCGACCACGCCGCAGGTGCTGGCCGGCGTGATCCTGAACGACGTCGGGCCGGAGGTCGCGGCCGAGGGCCTGAAACGGATTTCGACCTACGTGGGCAAGAGCCCGCCGGTCCGCAACTGGACGGAGGCGGTCGCGCAGGCGAAGGCCATTTATGGCCTCGCGTGGCCCGGTGCGACCGATGCGGACTGGATGAGCTTCGCACGACGCAGCTACACGGAAGTGGACGGCGTGCCGCGGCTTGCGATGGATCCGATGATCGGCGAGGCCGTCCGCGCCGCACCGTCAGGTGCCGCGCCGGACCTGTGGCCCGTGTTCGGCGCGCTGCAGCCGATCCCGACGCTCGCGCTGCGCGGCGCGATCTCGGACGTGCTCTCGCCGCAGACGTTCGACCGCATGGCGGCGCAGAAACCTGACCTGGTGCGTGTCACGATCGCCGGCCGCGGGCATCCGCCAATGCTCGACGAGCCCGACAGCGTCGCCGCGATCGACGCGTTCCTCGCGCGGCTCGATTGAAGGGGTACGCAGCCCAGGCTGATGCGCGTACCCGGCAACACGGCCTCGTGGCTGCAGGTGGCACTCGCGGGTCTCGGCCTCGCGACGGTCCTTGCGCTTGCGGCGCCACTCGGCTGGCCGTTCGAGCTGTTCGCTCACTTTCGCGCCCAGTATGCGGTCGCTGCACTGCTGCTCGCGGTCGCGCTGCTGCCGCTCGGCAGTCGGCGCGCTGCCGCGATCGCGGCCGTGCTCGCCGTCTTCCACGCACTTCCCGCGCTGCAGCGCACCGTGGCGGACGAGCCGTCATCGGCCTGCAGCGGTCCGGCGTTCACGGTCGTCACGGCGAACCTGCAGTTCAGCAACCACGACACGCGACGCTTCATCGACTGGCTCGAAGCGCATCCGGCCGACCTCGTGGTGCTGCAGGAAGTGACCGGAGCCTGGCAGAGGGCGCTGCTGCAGGTCGCGGGCTATCAGACCGCAGCTCCACGTGCGCGAGGATCCGTACGGACTCGGTGTATTGAGCCGCTGGCCGGTCGAGTCGTTCGAACTGCAGGACCTCGCCGGAGACGGGCTGCCGTCGATGTCAGGCCGGGCCGAGATCGAAGGCCAGCCGCTGCGGTTCCTGCACCTGCACACTCACTGGCCGATCCTGCCGGGACTGGCCCGTCAGCGTGATCGCTCGCTCGACAATGCGGCGACGCTGCTGCGCTCGGCGAGCGGTCCGGCCGTGGCTCTCGGCGACCTGAACCTCACGGCGTACTCACCTGTTTTTGGGCGCTTCCTCGCAGCGTCCGGCCTGCGCGACGTGATGAATGGCGCGCGCTGGCAACCGACGTGGATGGCGGGTTTCTGGCCGCTGGCACTCAGGATCGACCACGTGCTGGTCACGCCCGGCCTTTGCGTGGAGCACGCCGAAGTCGGTCCGTCGATCGGTTCCGATCACCGGCCGGTGATTGCCCGCCTGCGGTTCGCAGCCCCCGCGCCCCCGGCTGAGCGCCTCAGCTCCGCTGGCGCGAGCGTCTCGCCGGTCGGTGGCGGAAACTCCCGGCAGCACTCGATCAGCCAGCCGCGGAAGCGCACGACCTTCGGCAGCGAGAAACTCTCGGGAGGCGCCACGAGGTACCAGGCGTTGTGCTGCTGCACGCTCGGCATCATCGGCCGCACGAGCCGGCCGGCGGCGAGATCGGCCGCAACCAGTGACCACCGCGCGAGCGCGACGCCCTTGCCCTGCTCGACCGCGGTCAGCGTCGCCGCCGAGTCCTCTGCCATCGGCACGGTCTCCGCCCGCGTCGTGTCCCCGCCGACTCGTCGCAGCCAGTCGACCCACGGCTCGGCGCGACTGTGTATCAGCGTGTAGCGGGCGAAGTCGTTCAGCGTCTCGATGGCCCCGAGCTTCGCCAGCAGCGCCGGGCTGCAGACCGGGAATACCCACTCGTCGAGCAGTCGCTCGGACTTGAGCCCGGCCCACTGGCCCGACCCGTACAGGATCGCGGCATGGAAGTCGTCGCGGGTGAAATCGAGTGCCGCGCGCGATGGGCCGAAGCGGACCTCGATCTCGGGGTGGCGGCGGGTAAACTCGCCGAGCCGGGGCAGCAGCCAGCGCTGCAGGAACTCGCTCGGCACGCTCAGGTTCAGCATGCCGCCGACCCGTTCCCGGCGCAGGCGATCCACCGCGCGGCGCAGCTCGTCGAGCCCGCGGCGGACGCCCGGCAGCAGCTCGGCGCCTTCCTGCGTGAGCGCGACCGCCCGGGTGTGACGGCGGAACAGCGGCACGCCGATGTCGGCCTCGAGCGACTTGATCTGCGCGCTGACGGCCGCGGTGGTGACACCGAGTTCCTTCGCGGCCGCGGTGAAGCTCAGGTGTGTGGCCACTGCCTCGAAAACTCGCAGTGCATTCAGCGGCAACCGGCCGGGTTCGACAGACATCAAGACCGCCTCGAGTAAACTATTGGTTGACAATACTTTCCAACAGCCTTGTTCGCAAGGCCCTTGATCCACGTCTATCGAGGGAAACTGAAAAAATGAACGCGCGCATCAATATCTCGACCGGGACGCCCTGGGAGCCCATCGTCGGCTACTCGCGGGCGGTGCGAATCGGTCCGCACGTCTGGGTCGCCGGCACCACCGCGACCGGCCCGGATGGCCGGATCGTCGCGCCGGGCGATGCCGCCGGGCAGGCGCGCCAGGTGCTCGAGAACGTCCGTGCCGCACTCGAGCGGGCCGTGCGCGGCTCGAGCACGTCGTCCGGACGCGGATCTACGTCCGTGACGTCCGCGACTGGGAAGCAGTCGGCCGTGTCCATGGTGAGTACTTCGGCGTGACCCGGCCGGCATCGGCGATGGTCGAGGTCAGTGGGCTCGTCGACCCGGCCATGCTGGTCGAGATCGAAGTCGACGCCTACGTGATCGACTGAAACCGCGCCGGGTGCCGGCACGAACTCATCACACTGGAGGAACACCTGATGATCACCGCCTGCCGCGTCGGCGTGATCGCGCTCGCCGCCATGCTGGCCGGCTGCCAGTCCAACCCCCCGATGCCGACCGTGAGCAAGGTCGAGCTCGACCGCTTCATGGGCGACTGGTACGTCATCGCCAACATACCGACCTGGCCGGAGAAGGGCGCGCACAACGCCATCGAGTCCTATCGCCTCGAAAGCGACGGCTCGATCGCCACCACCTTCACCTTCAATGAGGACTCGTTCGACGGGCCGCGCAAGAAGATGACGCCGAGGGGCTTCGTCGTGGACCGCGAGACCAACGCGACCTGGGGCATGCAGTTCGTGTGGCCCATCAAGGCCGAGTACCTCATCGTGTACGTCGACCCGGGCTACACGCTGACAATGGTCGGCCGCAGCAAGCGCGACTACGTCTGGATCATGGCCCGCACCCCGACGATCGCCGACGCCGACTACCAGAAGCTCGTCAAGCTTGCGGCGGATCTCGGCTACGACACTGCGAAGATCGAGAAAGTCCCGCAGAAGTGGTGACCACCTGGCGGCACCGTTTCGCCCGGCCATGCCGGCAGGGCGTAGCATAGACGCCCCCGACCTCGACATCTGCACGGAGTCACCATGAGAACCCTGCTTGCACTCGTGCTTGCGTTGTTTGCGCTCGGCGCCACAGCGGCTGACGTGAGCCAGGAGGCGCTGCTCAAGCGCATGGAGGCGAAGGACGCGTCGCTCGTCGTGCTCGACGTGCGCACGCCCGCCGAGTTCGCCGAGGGACACGTGCCTGGAGCACGCAATGTGCCCCACGACACGATCGAGGCGCGGCTCGCTCGAGGGCCCGAAGGACAAGGACGTGGTGGTCTACTGCCGCAGTGGCAAGCGTGCCGGGCTCGCGCTCGAGACGCTGTCGAAGCACGGATTCACCCGGCTGTCGCACCTCGAGGGCGACATGCAGGGCTGGCTCGCTGCCGGCCGGCCGGTGGAAAAGCCGGCGTCGTCGCCGGCGCCGCCGAAGCAGTAGCTGCTCAGCGCGTCGCGGCCAGCGCCTGCGCGAGGTCCGCGATGAGGTCCTCGGGGTGCTCGAGGCCGATCGACATCCTGAGCAGGTTGGGAGGCGTCGGCGTTCCGGGACCTTCCATCGACGCGCGGTGCTCGACGAGGCTTTCGACGCCCCCCAGGCTGGTCGCGCGCGTGAACAACTGCAGGCGCGCCGCCACTCGCCAGCGCTGCGCGCTCTCGCCCCGCACGTCGACCGAGAGCACCGCGCCGTAGCTTTCCATCTGGCGCGCGGCGACCCCGTGCCCGGGATGCGTCGGGAGGCCCGGGTAGTAGACGCGCTCGATCGCGGGATGCCGTGACAGGAACTCCGCGACCTCGGCCGCGTTCGCCGACTGGGCGCGCACGCGATAGGGCAGCGTGGCGAGGCTGCGGCGCAGCAGCCAGCAGTCGAAGGGCGAGGGCACGGCGCCGTCCTGCAGCTGGTGCAGCGCGCAGCGACTCGAGCGTGGACCCCGCCTCGCGCACGGCCACGACGCCCCCGGTCACGTCGCTGTGGCCACCCATGTACTTCGTGCTGCTGTGCATGACGAGGTCCGCGCCAAGGGCGAGCGGGCGCTGCAGCACGGGCGAGGCGAAGGTGCTGTCGCAGGCGAGCAGCGCGCCCTGCGCATGCGCGAGCGTCGCGACGGCCTCGATGTCGGTGATCCACAGTCGCGGGTTGGCAGGCGTCTCGATCCAGACCAGTCGCGTGGACCGCGTCAGCGCGCGTCGGACCTCTTCGGTCTCCCACGTCCGGACGAACGACACATCGATCCCGCGGCGCGCGGCCATGTCCTTCAGCTGCTTGATCGTCCCGTGGTAGCACTCGAGCGGGGCGACGACATGGTCGCCTGCGCGGCGAGCAGGTCGAACACTGCGAACGATGCCGCGCTGCCGGAGGCGTAGCACAGCGCGTCCGCTCCGCCTTCGAGCGCGGCGATCGCCTGCTCGAGCCCGCGGCGCACCGGATTGCCGGCGCGGCCGTAGTAATAGCCACGCGAGTAGCCGCCATCAGGGTCGCGCTCGAAAGTCGTGGACAGCGTGATGGGCGACGCGACCGCACCGGTGGCTGGGTCTGGCTGCCGATCCGCGTGGATGGCGAGGGTCTCGAGTCGCACGGGTGTTTCTCCGCGCAGGCCACAGGCCGGCGCGTGTGTTTCAGGTTGCGTGGCCTGGGCACGGGCAGCGCCTCCTGCAGGGCTGCGACGAGCGCGCCCGGTCCGCCATGGACGCCGAGTGCCGTGCCCAGCGGGATGATGAAGCTGCTCTCGACGTCGTTGCGGCCGGCGACGATCTCCTCGCGCAGCCGCTCGGCCTCGGCTGGCGCATTCGCGTGCGCCAACCGCTACGTGCCAGCGCTTGCCGCCGGACATGCGCCTGCTCACGAAACGGGCAAATCGCGTGCGCAGGTTGTGATGGCCGATCAGCGCGCTGGCGATGCTGACCCGGCCGTCAGGGAAGTGTGGCCAGCAGCGGATTCACGCGCAGCAGGCGGGCAACCTTGCCGGCCCACGCGGGCACGCGGCCGCCACGCACGGCGTAGTCGGTCGTGGCGAGCAGCGCGAACGTCGCGTGTCCGGCCGCGGATCTCGAGCGCGTCGCGCACGATCTCTTCCGCGCCCAGGCCCGCGGCGGCGAGTTCGGCCGCGCGCATGGCGATGAGCCCCTGGCCGAGCGAGGCGTTCTGCGAATCGACCACGGTGATGCGTCCGGCCGCCGTCGTGCGCTGCGCAGCGGACTGGCCCGACTGCAGCGTGCCGCTCGCCTGCGAGGTCAGTCCCACGTACACCACGGACTCGTAGTGGGACGCGAGGAACTCGAACGCGCGGCGGAAGTCGCCGGGCGGAGGCTGGGAGGTCTTCGGGTGCTCGGGGTTGGTGGCCAGCTCCCGGTAGAACTGCTCGGGCGACATGCTGATCTTGTCGAGGTAGCTGTGCTCGCCGAAGTGCACGCGTACCGGGATCATGTGGATGTCGAGCCGGTCCATGACCTCCTCGGGCAGGTCCGCCGCTGAGTCCGTGACCACGGCGACGCGCCGGCTGCGACCGTGGTGCGCCCCTCCCTGCTGGCGCTGCATGTCATCGGCCTTCTGCCCGTCGACCGAGCCGTATTTCGCCGCAATGCGGAAACACCTCGGCGATCGTTGACGTGCACGTGCACGCGCGCCTTGTTGTGCGTGCCAGCCACGACCAGGCTCGAGCCCACCGTGGCGAGCTCCTCGCGCAGGTGTCGGCGATCGATCTGCAGTGCCGTCACCACGCACTCGGTGCAGTAGCGATGCTCGAGGTCTCTTCCTGTCCTGCGGCGGACACGTCCTCGTGGACGACGACCAGCTCGACGTCGTCGCTGACCATCCGGCCCGTCTCGATGTATTCGGTCATGCCCTCGAGCATCTCGACGAAGCCGAGCGCGCCTGCGTCCACCACGTTCGCGCGACGCAGGCTCTCGAGCTGCGTAGGGTCGCCTCGACGGAGGCCCGGGCGCGCGCCAGCGCGCGGTCGAACAGCGCGCGGAAATCGCGGACGTCGTGGCGCGCGACCTGCGTGCGTACCTCGGCCGCGAAGTCGGTGAGCACCGTGAGGATCGTCCCCTCGCGCGGCTCGGCGAGCGACTCGCGCGCGTAGACGGCGCCGCCATGCACGCCGTCGGCAAAGTCGTGGACGGTGAGCTGCTTGAGGTGCCCGACACGATCGCAGAGGCCGAGGAAGAACTGCGCGAGGATCGCGCCGGAGTTGCCGCGCGCGCCGTCCAGCGCAGCATCGGCCACGCGCGTCAGCATCTGGCCCGCATGCACCTCATCGCGGCTGCGCAGGACGGGGAGCACCGCCGACAGCGTCAGCGCCATGTTCGTGCCGGTGTCGCCGTCCGGCACGGGGAACACGTTGATCTTGTTCAGGTGCTCCTGCTGCTGCAGCAGGCGGCGGATGCCGGCGCGCAGCGCGTGCCGGAGCCGCGTCCCGTCCAGTGCGTCAAATTCCGCTGCGGTCACCGCACTCATGGATCCCGTCCTCCCAGCGCCCAGCTCGCCGCGTCAGCAGGAAGTGCGTCCCTCGGTAGCCGAGGACGACGCCCTCCGGTGTTATGCGCTCGATCTTGATGCCTTCAGGCGTGCTGCTGCCCTCGACGTAGCGCCGGTTGTTCAGGAACACGAAGCGCTTGGTCGCGTCCGGACCGTACACGTGCAGGTCGAGGTTGAGCGTGGGAAGGCCGGCCGTCGCCGAGGGGGCAGGTCGTCTATCGTCGGCACGCCCTCGGTGGCACGTGGGGCCGCCCGGGCTTCGCCGCCGCGCGCGTCCCGTGGCGGCTCGGGCAGCAGCTGTCCGGGTCCGGGGCATCCGGCGCTTCCAGGTGAGACGGCGCGGGCTGGTCGAACTGCGGGTCCGCCTCGGCGCGTGAGCGGGCGCACCGGCGCCTGCCTGAGTCTGCGCGAGCCCTGCGGCGGGCGGCGGCGACCACCGGCGCGCATGGTATCGCCGCCGCCGGCGGCAGGGTGCTGGCCGTGTCACAGGCGGTGTGGGCGCCCGTGCCGCGTCGGCGCGGCTGTCCCCGATTCCGCCGCGGGTGCCGGGTGGGGCTCGGTCTCGACGCGACTTGAAGACCGCGAGTGCCGCCGCCAGGTTGAGCACGAGCAGCACGCCGCGGATCCCGTAGGCCAGCGGGACGCGGCTGCGCGGCCGAGCGACCGGCAGCTCGGCGAGCGACGGCCCGGCCTGCCGCTGCCGCTCGTGCTCGCTCTTGCGCAGGGCGTCCAGGATGAAGCTCACGCGCCGCCTCCGGTGCCGGCCATGGCGAGACGTCGGCGTCCCGGGAGCCCGAGCGCGGAGTCGAGCACCACCTGTGTCTGCGTGCCGGCGATGCCATCGACCAGCAGCCGATGCGCACGCTGGAAATCCTGCACGAGCCGCGTGAGCTCCGCGTCGAAGACGTCGTTGCCGCCGTCGCGGCCGGCAGGCCCTGACCTTCTCAGGCTGCGGCGCAGCCAGCGCACGTCGTCGCCGCGCATGCCGGGACGAGTTCCTTGGCCATCGGCACCGGTGGTCGCCACACCACCAGGAACTCGCCGAACCAGTAGCCGGCGAGGTCCGCGAAGCTCACCTCGCGCGACGCGTCGCCGAGCTCGAGCGCGCGCGTCGCCTCGATCGCCGATACGACGACCTGATGCTCCGGCCGAGGTGTCCACGAGCGAGAGGATCGCCGGGCGGTTGATCAGCCGGAGCTGCGCGAACGTGCCGCGCTGGAGAGCACTGCAGGCCCTGGTCCGCGGCCTGGTCGCAGGCACGCCCGGCGCCGGCGCGTACTGCGCCCCACAGGCGAACAGCTTCGCGAATGCGGCGTCCGTGGTCGTCTCGGCGCGTGCCGGCGAGCAGTGAGGCGACGCTCGGGCAGCGGCGCGGCCGGTGCGGCCGCCGGCGCGGCGGGGGCGTGGCCGCCACCGCTGGCAGGCGCGGGCGCGGGCCGACGGTCGCGCCGGCGCGGGCGTGGACGGCCAGGAGCCACAGGCCGACGCCGAGCAGCCCGATGCCAGCGCGCGCGCCGCGCCATGGCCGCCCAGCGAGCAAAGCGCGGCATGACGGGCCGCCCGTAGACCTCGGAAGCGGCGCTGCGCACGAGGTCGGGGCCGACGCGGCGTTCTTCCCGCGTGTACGCGCCGAGCAGCGCACGGTCGCAGAGCACGTTGATGATGCGAGGAATGCCACCCGCAGCCGGTGGACCTCGGCAGCGCGGCAGGCGTGAACGCTTCGGCGATCGATCCGGCCACGCGTAGACGATGCTGCACGTACGCGGCGGTCTCCCTGCGCGACAGCGGCTCAGGTGGTAGCGGCCCGTGATGCGCTGGGCGAGCTGCCTGAGTTCGGGCTCGCGAGCGCTCGCGCAGTTCCGGCTGGCCGATCAGGATGATCTGCAGCAGCTTCTGCGTCGCGGTCTCGAGGTTGGTGAGCAGGCGCACCTGTTCGAGCATCGGCGCTCAGGTTCTGCGCCTCGTCCACCATGACCACGACGCGACGGCCGCGCGCATGCGCCTCGAGCAGCTGGCGCCTGAGCAGGTCCATCAGCGTCTTGACGCTGCCGCGGCCGGACTCGGGCACGCGCACGTGCAGCTCCTCGCAGATCGTCAGCAGGAACTCGGCCGGCGTGACGCGCGGGTTCAGGATCAGCGCAATGTCGCGTGGCCGGGCAGCTGCTCGAGCAGGCTGCGGATCACGGTGGTCTTGCCGGTGCCGACCTCGCCCGTCAGCTGGATGAAGCCGCCGGCTTCATTGATGCCGTACAGCAGGTGCGCGAGCGCCTCCGCATGCCGCTCGCTGAGGTACAGGTAGCGGGGGTCCGGCGTGATCGCGAACGGCTTTTCCTGGAGCCCGAAAAAGCTCGTGTACATGCGGGGTTAGGTCATTCCGGCGCGCGTGCGTGGGCCGTCAATGATGGCAGCCCGGGCGGCGGGTGGCTAGCGGTAGTCGTTGGTCAGGAAGCGCGTCCATACCCGGTTGCGCGCGCGGACCGCCGCCGGCCCGGGCATGCTGTCGACGGTGGTCCGCTCGAGCAGCGCCGGCGGCGGGTAGACGGCCGGGTCCGCGGCGAGCTCGGGTCGGACCAACGGGCGCGCCGCGTCGATGGCGTTCGGGTAGCCGACGGCGTTGGTGTTCGCGGCGGCGTTGGCGGGATCGAGCATGAAGTTCACGAAGGCGTGTGCTTCCGCGGGCGCGGGCGCGTCGGCGGGAATGGCCATCACGTCGAACCAGATCGTGGCGCCCTCGCGAGGGATGTAGAACTCGAATCCGAACGGCCGACCCGCCTCTCGCGCCCGGTCACGGGCCTGCACGGTGTCGCCGCCCGAAACGATCGAGACGCACACGTCGCCGCTCGTCATGTCGGAGACCGTCGAGATGCTGTCGATCTTGCGCACGTGGGGACGCAGCCCCCGCAGGGTCGCGTCGACTTTCGCCAGATCCTCCTCGGACTCGCTCATCGGATCGAGGCCGAGCCAATGGTAGACCGCAAGCGTCATGTAGTGCGGGGAGTCGAAGAGCGAGATGCCGCAGTCGGCCAGCTTCGCGGCCTGTGCCGGGTCGAAGATCAGTCCCCAGCTGTCGAGCGGCGCATCCGGCAGGCGCGCGCGCACCTTCGCGACGTCCACCGCGATCCCGTGCACGCCCCACAGGTATGGCGCACTGTAACGATTGCCGGGGTCGTATGCGGCCAGGCGATGCATCTGCGCAGCGTCGGCGCCCGCGAGGTTCGGCAGCCGCGACTTGTCGAGTGGCTGGTACACGCCGGCGGGAATCTGCCGCGACAGGAAGCTGCCTGCCGGGATCACGACGTCGTAGCCAGTGTTGCCGGCCATCAGCTTCGCCTCGAGCGTCGCGTTCGTGTCGATGACGTCGTAGACGACCTTGATGCCGGTCTCGCGCTCAAAGCGCGGGATGGCGTCGGGCGCGATGTAGTCGAACCAGCCGAGCACGCGCACGGTGCGTGGCGCCGCCGGCTCGTCCGGCCCGGGCGTGGGAGACCGGGAGCACGCGACGAGGCCGACGCAGAGGACGGCGACCACGAAGGTCCTGCAAGCGTTGCGCGGCGACATGACCGTGCAGTCTCCCCCGAAGCGGGCAGCGGCCCGCTGGATCGATGATGCCCTTGCGCCCGGGCTCGTGCCCCGGCGGTGCCCTGCACAGCCCTCGGCAACCCCTGATTCGTCGGCCGCGGCGGGCGCGTTATGCTGCAATGCAGCAGCAGTCGTAACCCAGCCCATCAATCGAGAAGCCAAATGAACGTCGACATGCAGGATTTCGTGAACGAGCAGACAGAGGCCCTGGCTGGCCAGGCCAGGAAATTCCGCAAGAACCCCGTCGGTTTCATGCGCAAGGCCCTCGTCAATTCGGCGGAGGGCTTGAAGTCATTGAAGCGACCGGTGCGCATGGTGGCGCACTCGGGCGTGAAGCTCACCGCCGTGTCACAGAACACGCTGGCGAGCCTGATTGAATTGCAGACGGAGGCCATCACCGCCGCGCTGTCGGGTGCGGCAACGCGCCTTGAGCGGGCAGCCAGGTCCGAAGGCGTGGTCGACCTGGTGCTGACCCAGGCCGAGATGATGCCGGCAACCCGCGATCGCATCGTCGATGAAGCGACCCGTGCGGTCGAGATCTTCGTGCATGCAGGCCGCGACGTTCGCAAGGTCGCGACGCACGCCTATGCGACAGTCACCGGCAGGACCGATGAGGAGCTGGCCGTGGCGCGAAAGACCGCCACGCGCAAGGCGAAGAGGACCGTCCGCAAAGTTAAAAGCGCAGTGCGCAAGTCGGGCGCGCGTGCCCGCAGACTCGCCGCCTGAACGGCGCAAGCACGCACCGAACGATCGAGATTCAACCGATCTCCCCCTTATTGCGCCCTCTTCGGAGGGCGCTTTTTTGTTTGTGATGGCGGCGGCGAGCGTTGCGGCGTGGCAGTCGGCATGCTGAAGTGCCACGCATGAAAACCAAGTCCGCGCCTGCGCCCGTCTCCACCTTGCTCACCGCCGGGCTCGTCGCCCTGCTCCTGTCCGCGCCCGCGCCCGGGGCCGTGGAGCGCTACACGATCATGGCCAGTGGCCGGCCGATCGGGACGCTGGTGGCCGACGGGACGGGAAGCACCACCCGCATCAGCTACGACTACAAGAACAATGGCCGGGGCCCGACGATCGCGGAGACGGTGCAGGTGGATTCGGCCGGGTTGCCGACGAGTTGGACGGTGACAGGGTCCACGACCTTCGGCAGCAAGGTGGACGAGACCTTCCGGCTGGACGGCGCGCAGGCGAGCTGGCGCGATGCGACGGGGCCCGGCTCGACGACGGTGAAAGGGCCTGCGCTCTACGTGGCGCAGAGCGCGAGTCCCTGGGCGCTGGGGCTTTATGCGCGGGCGCTTGCGAAGGCCGGTGGGTCACTGCGGCGCTGCCTGGCGGCGCGCTGAGCTCGAGCAGATCGGCAGCCTCGAACTCAAGGGGCCGGCCGGCGCGCTGCCGGTGACGGCGCATGCCATCACGGGAATCGGGCTCGAGCCCGACACGCTTTTCCTGGATCCGGCGCAGCGTCTGGTCGCCTATGCGACGCCGGAATTCATCGTCGTGCGCGAGGGGTTCGAGGGCGAGGAGGCCAGGCTGCGCGGGCAGGTTGCCGAATGGGACACGAAGCGGCTGACCGGCTACCAGGCGACGCTGGCGCACAGGCCGGCGGGCGACCTGAGGATCGCCAGCGTGCGGATCTTCGATCCGGAGCGGCTGGCGCTTTCGCCGCCGGTGTCGGTGCTGGTCGGGGCAACCGGATCGTCTCGGTGGATGCGCCCGATGCGCGCGCGGACGGCGAGACGGTGGTGGACGGTAGTGGCGGGACCCTTACGGCGGGCTTCAACGAGATGCACGCGCACCTGGGCCAGTCGGATGCGTTGCTGAACCTGATGGCGGGCATCACCACCGTGCGCGACATGGGCAACGACGATCCCGTGCTCGACAAGCTGGTGGCGCGGATCGAAGGCGGCGAGCTGGCCGGGCCGCGGGTGGTGCGTTCGGGCTTCATCGAGGGCAAGAGCGAGACCAACGCGCAGGCAACCGTGGTGGTCGACAACGAAGCGGACGCGGTGAAGGCGGTGCAGGACGCAGCGAAACGCGGCGTGTTCCAGATACTCTACACCAGCGTCAACCCGGCGTGGGTACCCGCGATGATCCGGGAGGCCCACAAGCTCGGGCTGCGGGTGGCGGGGCACATCCCCGCCTTCACGACGACCGATGCGATGCTGGAGGCCGGGTAGACGACGAGATCACGCACGCCAACCAGCTGATGCTGAACTGGGTGCTGAAGCCGGGAGACGATACCCTGCACGCTGCTCAGGGTGACGGCGCTGAAGCGCTTCGACGGATACGACCTCGACAGCCCGCAGGCGGTGAAGACGATCGGGCTGATGAAGTCCACCGGGGCCGCGCATGACCCCTACGACGCTGGTCATCACGGAGCTTCTTACCAATGGCCGGAAGGGCAACTCTCCGGCCCGGCGCGGCCGACTGGGCGGCGCACATGCCCGTCGGGATCCAGGGCGACCTGAAGCAGCCGCTGCTGGACATCCAGACGGCGGAGGACGACGCCAGCTTATCGCGGCGCCTTCGACACCGCGCTGGAGCAGGTGCGCAGCCGCACGCCTCAACCCTGATCCTGCCGGGACCGACCTCGCGGGGAGCTTTTGTTATCACCGCGAGCCGAGCTCTACACGCAGGTCGGCATGTCGAATGCACCGGTGCTGCGGCGGGCGACCTACGACACGGCGCACTACCTGCGGCGCGGCGATCGTTTCGGTGAAGTGAAGCCCGGCCTGGTCGCGGACCTGGTGCTGATGCCGGGCGATCCCGTGGCCGACATCAAGGCGGTCAAGAACATTTCGATGGTGGTGAAGGATGGCACCGTGTATTTCCCGACCGAGGCCTACCAGGCGCTGGGGATCCAGCCATTCACCACGATTCCGCAGGTGACCGGCGCCGGGTTCCACACGGCGAAATGAGGCACACGCGTGTGAACGCGTGTACAAGCTGACAGCGTATGACATACCCGTCACATCGGCTCGAGCACGTCATCGCCACCGCCAGCGACTGGGGCCTGTCCCAGCCGAAGGAACACGGCGAAGACGAACGCAAGCGCTCGCTCGCCGCGGTGGCCACGGACCTGAACGGGCGGCTGAAGCAATGCTGCAAGAGCGCCGATTCCCCGTCCGGCGCCGCGCTCGAGATGCGCCGCCACATGATCGCTCTTTGCCCGCTACGGGCTGCCCAACCCGAAGGCGACGCAGCTGGTCAGGGACTTGACGATGAAAGCGTTCACCGCGCACAAGCGATAGTCGCCCGGCTCGCGACGACTGCATTCCCTTGTCACTCCGGTCGAGGCTCGCGCATGCAAAAGAAGACTTTCCTGCTGCACTTCGCCCTGCTGATCGCAGGACCCGTTACAGGCGCGGAAACCGCCGAGCCCGCGGCAAAGCGGGCGGTGCTGGTCACCGGTGCCAGCACCGGGATCGGCCGGAAGATCACCGAACCCTCGCCGCCGCCGGCTTCTTCGTGTACGCCGGGGCGCGCAAGGAAGACCTGCGGGCGCTCGACGCGATCGACAATGTCGACGCGGTCAGGCTGGACGTCACGGCGGCGGAAGACATCGCCTCCGCGGTCGCCACGATTCGTAGGCGGGTCGCGGCCTGTATCGGCGTCGTGAACAACGCAGGCGTCGCCACGTCGCGCCGTTGATTGAGACCGAGGAGCGGGAACTCGACCTGGTTTTCGACGTCAATGTCTTTGGCCCCTACCGCATCACCAGGGCGTTCGGCCCGCTGATGGTCGAATCCAAGGGTCGCGTCGCCAACATCGGCTCGATCTCGGGCATCGCTGTCGTCGAAGGCTGTTGCTGCGTACAGCATGAGCAAGCACGCGGTCGAGGCGTTCGGCGATGCGCCTGCGGGGGAACTCGCGCCTTCGACATGGAGGTGAGCGTGATCGAGCCGGGCAACTATCGCTCGGAGATCGGCAACAGCGCCGCGAAGCGGGCGGGCAACACGAACCGGATGGCCGACCGGACGAAGTACAAGGAACCCGACGAGGTTGCCGATGCCGTCCTGCACGCGTTGTCCGACCCGCAGCCAAGGCGGCGGTACATGGTCGTGCCGAACCAGACCGAAGCCGAGTGGACGATCAAGAAGCAGATCGAGGAACTCGTGCAGCTCAATGGGAAGCAGCCGTACAGCTACGATCGCAAGGCCCTCGTCGAGATGCTGGATGCGGCGCTGGCTGCTGCCCGGCAGGCGCCTATGCCTTGATGCTCGCGGCAAACCACCGCGCGCGCGTCGACTGAAATTCCGGCAGCGCTTCGCAGCGATCCGCGTGCGCCTTGAGCGCGGGATAGCGTGACGCGTCGGCGAAAATTTCCAGCGAGTCGTCCAGCATCGTGCAGATGCAGGTGACCGTGATGTCGGCTTGTGTGAGCCGGTCGTCGACGAGCCAGCGGCCTGGCCCGCTGTTTCG
>CAVZNZ010000004.1:0-16244 GCA_963776815.1 uncultured Gammaproteobacteria bacterium | reverse complement strand
CCTCATGCCTCGAGCACGCCCTCCAGCGCCCGGGCCACGGCCAGGCGACGGACTGCCTCACGGTCGCCTGGGAACTGCTCCAGGGCCGCCCGGATTTCGACCTGATCTTCGTGCCTGACCGCCCAGGCGAACCACACCGTACCCACCGGCTTGCCCGGCGACCCTCCGTCCGGGCCGGCGATGCCGCTCACGGCCACCGCGACGTCACCCCCGAACCTCTCCAGGGCCCCAGCGGCCATCTCGCGGACGACCGCCTGGCTGACGGCGCCCTCCCGGGCGACGGTCTCGGCGCTTACCCCCAGCAGCCCGGCTTTCAGCTCGTTGCTGTAGGCGACTGCCCCTCCCAGGAACCAGCGACTGCTGCCTGCCAAGTCCGTGCACACCTTGGCGACCCACCCACCGGTGCAGGACTCGGCGACGACGAGGCCCTGGCCGGCGGCCAGCAGCCGGTCCGCCACTCGGCCTGCCAGGACGCGAAGATACTGATCCTGCGGAGGGAGCATCCATAGGATTCTAGTCGCCTCTGGACAGCACGGGGGGCCGTGGCCTACCGTGTCGGCCCCACCCCTGATCGAGACTCAGCCCTAATGAGACTTGCCCCGCTGGCCGTCCTCGCCCTATTGGCGGCGCTTCCCGTCGCCTCCCACGCCGGGACCCCGTTTCGCTGAATGCGGACGAGCAGGTCCTGATGAAGCAGACCCAGAGTGACCGCCGCGCCATTTACGCGGACAACATGGGCCTGACCGAGGCCGAAAGCGCCAAGTTCTGGCCGGTCTACGATGAATACGAGGCCAGGCGGAAGCATGTCGACGAGCGCTATCGTCGCGATGGTCAACGATTACGCGGCCAAGTACGACTCGCTGACCGACGCCCAGGCCGAGAAGATCCTGGCCGAGCGCATGGAAATCGAGCGCAAGCAGCTCGAGCTCAAGGAGGAGTACACGAATAAGATCGCGAAAGTGCTGCCCGGCAAGAAGGCGCTGCGATACGCGCAGATCGAGTCGCGCATCACGAACCTGATGAGGCGCAATCTCTATACGGTGATCCCGCTCGCGCGCTGAGCCGTTATTGACTTGATTGACTGAACACAACCCCGAGGAAGAATTCATGAAGAAGATCCTGTTTGCACTCACTGCCCTGGCCGCTCTTGGCGCCACCCACACGACGTTCGCCCAGTCCGTCGGCGCCACCGAGCTTGCCAACACACAGCAGCTGATCGCCGAGCTCCAGAAGGACAAGCGGCAGGTCATGCTGGACACGCTTGCGCTGACGCCTGAGCAGCTGAAGATTTTCATGCCGATCTATGACGAGTACCAGGCCGAGATGAAGAAGCTGATGACGAGCACCACGAACCTCAGGAACCGGCTGTTCGTTGCCGACTACGGCGGCATGACGGACGTCGAGTCGAAGGCGATCATGAAGGACGTGTTCAAGCTCCGTAAGGATCGTATCGACCTGCTGGACAAGTACGCTGGCAAGCTCGACAAGAAGCTGCCTTCCACGAAGGTCTTCCAGTTCGTCCAGGTCGAGAACAAGATCCAGTCGCTGCTCGACGTGGCCGCGGCGGCATCGATCCCGCTCGTGACGAAGACGCCGAACATCACGAAGTAAGGACGAGAGCCATGATGCGCAGCCTGCATACAGGTCGCTGGCGGTCGGCATCGTCGCCGCAGCCCTGCTTGCGGGCTGCGCTTCACAGCCCAAGGTGCTGTCGGACTACGACAAGTCAGCGGATTTCGGCAAGTACCGCACCTACGGCTTCGTCGCCCAGGTCGCGGCCGACAGCACGGAGTTCAGGTCGCTGGCGCAGCAGTCGATGCAGTCGGCAGCGTCGAAGCAGATGGAGATGCGCGGCTACAAGCGCAGCGACTCCCCCGACCTTGTGATCAACTTCACCGGCAAGATCGAGGAGAAGGCCGACGTCGAGTCCGTGCCGGCGCCCTACTACGGGCCCGGCTGGGGCTACGGCGGCTGGTACGGCGCGCCGTACGGCGGCTGGGGCGGCGGCCCACAGCAGGTGACCACGCGTCGTTACAACGTGGGCACGCTGGTGATGGACATCGTCGATCGCGAGAAGCGGCAGGCGGTGTTCCAGAGCAGCATCTCGGACGTCATCACGAAGGAGATGACGCAGAACCGCGAGGCCGCCATCAACGGCGCGGTGACCCGGCTCTTCGCGAAGTACCCGTTCGTCGCGGGACAGGCGGCACCGGTGCCGGTGGCCGAGTCGAAGTAACGGGCCGGCGCCTTCGGCGCCGCCGGAGCAGACGGCGCCAGCCCTCGCGAGGGGGCTGGCGTTTTCATTCGTGCTGCAGCGTGAGACCGATGACCTCGAGCGACCTGTCCTCCCACACCCCGGTAATGCAGCAGTACCTGCGCATCAAGGCGCAGTACCCCGACGTGCTGTTGTTCTACCGGATGGGCGATTTCTACGAGCTCTTCTTCGAGGACGCGCGCCGGGCCGCACGCGTGCTCGACATCACGCTGACGGCTCGCGGCACGTCGGGCGGCGAGCCGATCCCGATGGCGGGCGTCCCGGTGCAGACGCTGGATACGTACCTCGCGCGCGCAGTGCGGCGCGGCGAGTCGGTCGCCATCTGCGAGCAGATCGGCGATCCCGCGAAAGCGAAGGGTCCGGTCGAGCGCCAGGTCGTGCGCGTGGTTACGCCGGGCACGGTCACCGACGATGCGCTGCTCGAGGACCGGCAGGCAACGCTGCTGGTCGCACTGTCCGCGTCCGCCGAACGATTCGGCCTCGCATGGCTCGAACTCTCGAGCGGACGTTTCCACGCACTCGAGGCCACGGGTGCCGAAGCGCTCGCGGCGGAACTCGAGCGACTGCGGCCGGCGGAATTGCTGGTGGCCGAAGACGCAACCGCGCGCGTGCCGTCCGGACTCGCGACATGCATACGACAGCGACCGCCGTGGCATTTCGATGCTGCAAGCGCTGAGCGCCAGCTCTGCGAGCAGTTCGGCACTCGCGACCTCGCGGGCTTTGGGCTCAGCGAGCGCCCGCTCGCGGTCGGCGCGGCCGGCTGCCTGCTGAACTACGTTCGCGACACACAGAAGTCCGCCCTACCCCACCTGCGCGGCATCCGCTGCGAGGAGCGCGACGAGGCGCTGCTGCTCGATGCAGCGACGCGCCGCAATCTCGAGCTGGACAGCAACCTTTCCGGGCGCACGGAAAGCACGCTGGTCGGCGTGCTCGATCAGACGGCGACGGCGATGGGCGGCCGTGAACTGCGCCGCTGGGTGCAGCGTCCGCTGCGCACGCGCTCGCCGCGCGAGCATCGCCTGCAGGCAATCGAGGCATTTCTCGACACCGGCCTGCACGTGGCCGTGCACGCGCTGCTGCGACGCGTCGGCGACGTCGAGCGCATCCTGGCCCGCGTGGCGCTGCGCTCCGCCCGCCCCCGCGATCTTGCCGGACTGCGCGATGCGCTCGGCTGCCTGCCTGAGTTGCAGCAGATGCTGCAGGGCATCGACTCGCCGCTGCTCGTGCAGCTCGCGCTGTCCGCGGGTGCGCACCCGGACGTACATGCGCTGCTCACGTCAGCGGTCGTACCGACTCCGCCCGCCTTGCTGCGCGAAGGCGGCGTTATCGCCGAGGGTCATGACGCCGACCTCGACGAACTGCGCCGCATCAGCGAACACAGCGACGAGGCGCTGCTCGAACTCGAAGCCCGCGAGCGCGAGCGAACGGGCTTCGCGAACCTGCGCTTCGGCTACAACCGCGTGCAGGGCTACTACATCGAGGTGAGCCGCAGCCAGGCCGACCAGGTCCCGGCGGACTGGGTCAGGCGGCAGACGGTCAAGAACGCCGAGCGCTACATCACGAACGAACTGAAGACGTTCGAGGACCGTGTGCTCGGCGCTCGCGACCGGGCACTGGCCCGCGAGCGCGAACTCTATGAAGCACTGCTGGATCGCCTGATCGAGCACCTGCCTGCGCTGCAGGCATCCGCCGCTGCGCTCGCCTCGCTCGACGTGCTCGCGAATCTTGCCGAGCGAGCGCTGGCGCTCAGGCTCGTGAAGCCGCAACTCTGCGACGAGTCGCGGATCGACATCCGCGGCGGGCGCCACCTCGTCGTCGAGCAGCACATCGACGGCCCGTTCGTGCCGAATGACCTTTCGCTGCACGAAGGCCGGCGCATGCTGATCGTCACCGGGCCGAACATGGGCGGCAAGTCGACGTACATGCGGCAATCGGCGCTGATCGTGATCCTGGCGGGCCTCGGCAGCTACGTGCCCGCCGAGTCCGCGACGATTGGCCCGGTGGACCGCATCTTCACCCGCATCGGTGCAGCGGATGATCTTGCCGGCGGGCGCTCGACGTTCATGGTCGAGATGACCGAGGCCGCGAACATCCTGAACAACGCCACCCGCGACAGCCTGGTGCTGATGGACGAGATCGGACGCGGCACCAGCACGTACGACGGCCTGTCGCTCGCGTGGGCGTGCGCGCGGCACATCGGCCGCGAGGTCGGCGCCTACACGCTGTTCGCGACGCACTACTTCGAGCTCACCGCGCTTGCGGACGAGCTTCCGGCCTGCGCGAACGTGCATCTCGACGCGACCGAGCATGGCGACTCGCTGGTCTTCCTGCACGCGGTCAAGGAAGGCCCCGCCAACCAGAGCTACGGCCTGCAGGTGGCGCGGCTCGCGGGGGTACCGAAGTCCGTCGTCGGCGAGGCGCGGCGCTACCTCAACGAGCTCGAACGGCGTGACCACTCCGCGCGCCCGGCGGCGCCGCAACAGGAGCTCGACCTGCCGCCGCCGGTGGATCCGGCGGAGGCTGCGACGCTGTCCGAATTACGAACGCTGGACCCGGAGGGACTCAGCCCGCGCGACGCGCTGGTCGCGCTGTTCCGGTTGAAGGAAACGCTCGACGGCCGTCGTTGAGGACCGGAGTTGTCCCGCTATACTCCCGCCTGCCGTGGCCGCCCTCACGTCATTCGGCCAGCAGCGGAAAACCGGAGAATGGCACCAAAATTCCTGTTGATCGTGTTCTGCACACTTGCGCTGGCTGGCTGCGGCCGCGACAAGCCGGCCCCGGCACCCAAGGCGCAAGCCGTCCCCGCGGTGGTGATGACCGTGACCGCGACCGACGTGCCGAACCAGGTCGAGTTCGTCGGCGAAACGGAGAGCTCGCAGGAGGTCGAGATCCGTGCACGAGTCGAGGGTTTCCTCGAGTCGATCTCCTACGACGAAGGCAGCGTCGTGCAGAAAGGCGCCGTGCTGTTCCAGATGGACAGGAAGCCATTCGAGGCGTCGCTCGCGGCAGCTCGCGCCGAGTTCGAGGCGCAACAGGCTCGGCTCGCCACGGCAAGCGCGAACCTGAAGCGCGTGGGCCCGCTGGCCGCGGAGGACGCACTGAGCCAGAAGGACCTCGACGATGCGCAGGGCTCGCGCGATGCGGCCGTTGCGGCCGTCGAAAGCGCTCGTTCCCGGGTGCAGCAGGCCGAGATCAACCTGAGCTACACCACGATCCGTTCACCGCTCACCGGCGTCACGAGCTTTGCGCGCAAGCAGCCGGGCAGCTTCATCGCCCCGGGACCGGACAGCCTGCTCACCTACGTATCGGCGCTCGACCCGATGCGGGTCAACTTCAGCGTCTCCGAGAACGAGCAACTGCGATTCACCCGGCTGGTCGCCGAGAAGAAGCTGCGCCGCCCGGCTGATGGCAAGTACACGGTCAAGATCGTGCTGGCCGACGGCACGATCGTGCCCGCACCGGGCCACGTCGACGTTTGGCGATGCCTCGTACAGCAAGGAGACCGGCACGTTCCTGGTCCGCGCGGAGCTGCCGAACAAGGATGGCGCGCTGCGTCCCGGCCAGTTCGTGCGCGTGCTGCTCGAAGGAGCCACCTGGGTCGGCGCACTCGAGGTACCGCAGCGCGCGGTGATGCAGGGCCCGCAGGGCAACTTCGTCTGGATCGTGGACGCGGACTCGAAGGCGCAATTCCGCCCGGTCACGGTCGGCCAGCTGATCAACGACCGCTGGATCATTGCCGATGGCCTGCAGGCCGGCGAACGGATGGTCGTCGATGGCGGAATCAAGCTTGCGCCTGGAGTCACCGTCAAGCCGGTCGAGCCCGAGGCAGCAGGCGCACCGCCAGCCGCTGCCGCCCCGAACCAGGGCTGACGCGGAGCACCCGTCACCGTGATCTCGGATTTCTGCATCCGCCGCCCGATCTTTGCGAGCGTGCTGTCGATCGTCGTCACGCTCGCCGGGCTCGCCGCACTGGTCGGCCTGCCGATCGAGCAGTACCCGCCGATCGCCCCGCCGCAGGTGACCGTGACCGCGAGCTTCCCGGGCGCGGACGCAGAGACGGTCGCACAGGCCGTCGCAGCGCCGATCGAGACGCAGGTGAACGGCGCGGACAACATGCTCTACATGCAGTCGACGAGCTCGTCGACCGGGCAGATGACGCTGACCGTCTACTTCCAGATCGGCACCGACCCGGACACCGCGCAGGTGCAGGTGCAGAACCGCGTCAACATCGCGCTGCCGCGGCTGCCGGACATCGTGCAGAAGACCGGCGTGCGCGTCGAGAAGCGCTCCTCGAGCATCATGATGCTGCTCGCGGTGTACGCGCCTGACGGCCGCTACGACGTCAATTACGTTGCGAACTACACGAACCTGTACGTGCTCGACGCCGTCAAGCGGGTGCCGGGCGCCAACCAGGCGTCGCTGTTCGGAGCCGCCGACAACGCAATGCGGATCTGGCTCCGGCCGGACCGGATGGCCTCGCGCGGCATCACGCCGACCGACGTGCAGGCGGCGATCGCGAAGCAGAACCAGCAGTTCAGCGCCGGCTCGATCGGCCAATCGCCGACGTCGAAGCCCGTCGAGATCACCGTGCCCGTCGTGACCGAGGGCCGCTTCAACGAGCCCGCGCAGTTCGAGAACATCATCCTGCGCACCGACCCCGCGGGCGCCGCGATCGTGCGGCTCGGTGACGTCGGGCGCGCCGAGGAAGGACTGCAGAACTACATGCTGCGCCCGAGCCTGAACGGCAAGCCGGCGGTGTTCATCGCGGTGTACCAGCAGCCCGGCTCGAACGCATTGCAGGTCGCGCAGGGCGTGCGCAACACGCTCGAGAGCCTGAAGGCCGGCTTTCCGGACGGCATGGACTATGAAGTCTCGCTCGACACGACCAAGTTCGTGACCGCCTCGATCGAGGAGGTCGTGCACACGCTGATCGAGGCCGTGGTGCTCGTCGTGCTGGTCGTCTACGTCTTCCTGCAGAACCTGCGCGCGACACTGATTCCGACGCTCGCAGTCGTCGTCTCGATCGTCGGCACGTTCGTCGGCATGACGATGCTCGGCTTCTCGATCAACTTGCTGACGCTGTTCGGCATGGTGCTCGCGATCGGCATCGTCGTCGACGACGCGATCGTGGTGATCGAGGCCGTCGAAGCGAACATGAAGACGAAGGGCCTCTCGGCGCGCGACGCGGCCTTCGCGGCGATGCACGAGGTGTCGGGGCCGGTGATCGCAATCGTGCTGGTGCTGGCGGCTGTATTCGTGCCGACGGCGTTCCTCGGCGGCACCACCGGCGTGCTCTACAAGCAGTTCTCGATCACGGTGGTCATCTCCGTGATCATCTCCGGCTTCGTCGCGCTCACGCTCACGCCGGCGCTCGCGGCCATGTTGCTCGACGGGTCGCATGGACCGCCGCCGAAGGTCCTGCAGAAGTTCAACCAGTGGTTCGATCGCCTGACCGAGAGCTACAGCCGGGGCGTGACCTGGGTACTGAAGCGGGCAGCGCTGGCACTCGCCGTGTTCGTCGCGTTCATCGTCGCGATCCTGGGGCTCTTCAAGTCGGTGCCGGGCAGCTTCGTGCCGCCCGAGGACCAGGGATTCATGTACATCGCGGCCATCCTGCCGGACTCCGCGAGCCTCGATCGCTCCGACGCCGTCGGGCAGAAGATCGCCGGAATCGTGCTGCAGCATCCCGCAGTGAAGTTCGCCTCGGTCCTGTCGGGGTACAGCCTGCTCGACGGCCAGTACAAGACGAATGCCGCCACGGTCTTCGTGAGCCTCAAGGACTTCGCCGAGCGCAAGGGCAAGGAACAGTCGGTCGACGCGATGATCGCGAGCCTCGCGCCCCAGCTGGCCACGATCCAGGACGCCGTGGTCATCCCGATCAACCCGCCGCCGATCCCGGGCCTCGGCACACAGGGCGGCTTCGAGCTGTGGGTGCAGGACCTGACGGGCGGCGAGCCGGCACGGCTCGCGCAGGCGGTGCAGCAAGTGCTGGCGGCGGCGAAGCAACAGAGCGCGGTTGCAGGCGTCAATTCGACGTTCAACCCGGCCTCGCGGCAACTCAGCGTCAAGGTCGATCGGGAGAAGGCCGAGACGATCGGGGCCCCGATCGCCGACGTCTACGGCGCATTGCAGTCGCTGTTCGGCTCGCTGTACGTGAGCCAGTACAACAAGTACGGGCGCGTCTGGCAGGTGGTGCTGCAGGCCGAGCCTGAGTTCCGCAACAGCCCCGAGGACCTGCGCGGCATCTATGTGCGTGGCCTGTCGGGCGAGATGGTGCCGCTAGACGCGGTGACGACGGCGCGCTTCACCAAAGGGCCCGACCTGATTCCGCGCTTCAACGGATTCCCCGCGGCGAAGATCAATGGCGGACCCGCACCTGGCTACAGCTCGGGGCAGGCCATCGCCACGATGGAGCAGCTCGCGGCGGACCTGCCGGATGGCTATGCGATCGCGTGGTCCGGCCAGGCCTACGAGGAGAAGCAGTCGGGCGGCGCCTCGGCGCTCGTGTTCGTCTTTGGCCTGATCATGGTGTTCCTGATCCTCGCCGCGCAGTACGAATCCTGGTCACTGCCAGGCAGCGTCATCACGGCCGTGCCGTTCGGCGTGCTCGGCGCGTTGCTCGCCGTATGGCTGCGCGGCATGGAGAACGACGTCTATTTCCAGATCGGTCTCGTCACGCTGATCGGGCTGTCGGCGAAGAACGCCATCCTGATCGTCGAGTTCGCGATGCTCGAGCGGCAGAAAGGCCGGTCCATCGTCGATTCGGCGGTCGAGGGCGCGAAGATGCGCCTGCGTCCGATCGTGATGACGTCGCTGGCGTTCACCGCGGGTGCGATCCCGCTCGCGATCGCTGCAGGCGCCGGCTCCGCATCGCGTCACTCGATCGGCACCGGAGTGATCGGCGGCATGGTGGGTGCCACGACGCTCGCACTGTTCTTCGTACCGCTGTTCTACGTGCTGATCAGCCGGATGAGCGAGCGGTTCTTCCCGCCGAAGAAGCCTTCCGAGCCGCCGTCCACCCCGCCGGCAACACCGGGCGATGTCGCAGCGGCCGACACGGGAGGACATTGAGCCATGCGCCGGCTGTCGCTGATTGCCATCGCCTGCGCGCTGACCGCCTGCCTCGGCGAGCCTTACCAGCGGCCGGCGCTCGACGTGCCTGCGCAGTTTCGCTTTGCGATGGCCGAGACGACCGGCGCAGCGGATACGCGCTGGTGGACGGGATTCGGCGACCCGGTGCTCGACCAGCTGGTGGCCGAGGCGCTGGTGAACAACGAGGACCTGCGGATCGCGGCAGCCCGCGTCGACGAGTTCTACGGCGCCAAGGTCACGACGCGCGCACCGATGTTCCCGGCGTTCGGCTATTCGGCGAGCAGCGGTCAGGAGCAGCCGTCGCAGAACGTGGTCGGCCGCGGTAACGACGCGGTGCGCAACGCGAGCGCCGCCGGGCTCACTGCTGGCTGGGAAATCGACGTGTGGGGCAAGGTCCGCAACCTCACCGCGGCGGCCAATGCCGACTGGGTTGCGTCCGAAGCCGACAGGCGCGCCACCGTGCTCGCGCTCGTGAGCGCGGTCACCTCGGGTTACGTCACGCTGCTGTCGCTCGACGATCAGCTCGCCACTTCGCAGCGCACGCGCGAGAGCAGGCGCCAGGCGCTCACCGTCTTCGAGAAACGCTACAAGGGCGGCGTGATCTCGAAGGTGGAGCTGTCGCAGGCCCGGTCGGCGTACGAGGTTGCCGCGGCCGCGGTGCCACTGCTGCAGCAACAGATTGCGCAGCAGGAGAACGCGCTGTCGCTGCTGCTCGGCCGCAACCCGGGATCGATCCCGCGTGGCCGTCCGCTGATGGAACTCGATACGCCCGCAGTGCCGGAAGGGTTGCCGTCCGACATCCTCACGCAACGCCCCGACGTAGTGTCGGCAGAGCAGTCGCTGATCGCGGCCAACGCACGCGTCAGTGCCGCGAGGGCGCTGTACTTCCCGTCGATCTCTCTCACCGGGCTCCTCGGCGTGGCGAGCCTCGATCTCGACAACCTCTTCTCCAGCGGGTCCGATACCTGGAACTATGCGGGGCAGGTCACCGGCCCGATCTTCCAGGGCGGCGCGGTCGTCGGCGCGAACGAGCAGGTTGACGCGCGCAAGGCGCAGCTGCTCGCCAACTACGAGAAGACCGTGCAGCGCGCATTTGCCGACGTGGACGACGCGCTGATTGCGACGCAGAAGTCCGCCGAGCGCACCCAGGCGCAGAAAGCCCAGGTCGAGGCGCTGCGTGACTACGAACGCCTGTCACGCAAACGCTTCGAGGGTGGATATTCGAGCTACCTTGAAGTGCTCGACGCGGAGACGTCGCTGTTCAATGCCGAACTGCTCTACAGCCAGGGCCAGCGCGAACGACTGCTCGCGCACGTGGATCTGTACAAGGCACTGGGCGGCGGCTGGGTAGACACCGCAGCCGCGCAGGCGCCACAGCCGATGAACCTGCCCTCGAACCCGAGCCTGCGTTGAGTCTCGAGCGGCCGGGCCGCTGCGACGTTCAGGTCAGCACGCCACCGGCGCGCAGAGCCTCGATCGCCGAATCACTGTAGCCGGCGTCGCGCAGCACCTCGACCGTGTCGCTGCCTGCGGCACGCGGCGGTTGCGGCACTTCTGCCGCCGTACGGCTGAACCGGGGCGCTGGCGCGGCCTGCGACACTCCGGCGATCTCGACGAACGAGCCACGCGCGCGGTTGTGCGGATGCTGCGGCGCCTCGGTCATCGACAGCACCGGGGCCACGCAGGCGTCCGTGCCTTCCATGATCGCGCACCACTCGTCGCGGGTCTTGCCGCGGATCACGTCGGCGAGCCGCTGCTTCAGCGCGGGCCACGATGCCGGGTCGAGCTGGGGCGCGAATTCCTTCGCATCCACGCCCGTGAGCTCGATCAGCAGCCGGTAGAACTGCGGCTCGATCGCGCCGACCGAGATGTACTTGCCGTCGGCGGTCTCGTACGTGTCGTAGAAGTGCGCGGCACCGTCGAGCAGGTTTACGCCGCGCTCGTCCTTCCAGAATCCCTGCGCCCTCATCGAGTGCATCATGTGCATCAGCGTCGCGGAGCCCTCGACCATCGACACGTCGACGACCTGCCCTGCTCCCGAGCGCTGCGCCTCGAAGACCGCGCACATCAGTCCGAACGCGAGGAACATGCCACCACCGCCGAAGTCGCCGACGAGGTTCAGCGGCGGCACCGGCGGCTCGCCCTTGCGGCCGATCGCGTGCAGCGCGCCCGAGAGCGAGATGTAGTTGATGTCGTGACCGGCCGCCTCCGCCAGCGGACCGGTCTGGCCCCAGCCGGTCATGCGACCGTAGACGAGCTTTGGATTGCGAGCGAGGCAGGCTTCGGGGCCGAGGCCCAGGCGTTCCATCACTCCCGGCCGGAAACCCTCGATCAGCACGCCGGCTGTCTCGCAAAGCTTCAGCACCGCCTCGACGCCTTCGGGTGACTTCAGGTTCAGCGCGATCGAGCGCTTGCCCCGCTCGCTGATCTGCGCCGTGCGCGGCGCAGGCGAGGACCGCGCGTGCGATCGAGACGACGTCAGCGCCGAGGTCCGCGAGCAGCATCCCGCAGAACGGCGCCGGGCCCAGCCCCTCGAGCTCGATCACGCGCAGGCCGTAGAGCGGTCCCACGGCTGCGCCTCAGCGCGGCTGCATGCGGATGCCGCCGTCGATGCGGATGCACTCGCCGTTGATGTAATCGTTCTCGACGATGCAGACCGCCAGGTGCGCGATCTCGGCCGGCGCGCCGAGCCGCTTCGGGTACAGCACGGACTTCGCCAGCGCGTCGACGACCTCGGGCGGCAACGCCGCGAACAACGGCGTGTCGATCAGCCCCGGAACGATCGTGTTGACGCGGATGCCGACCGACGACAGGTCCCGCGCGATCGGCAACGTCATGCCCACGACGCCGCCCTTGCTGGCGCTGTAGGCGGCCTGGCCGATCTGCCCCTCGTATGCCGCGACCGATGCGGTGTTGATGATGACGCCGCGCCCGCCATGCGCGTTGAACGGCTCGTTCTTCGCCATCTGCTCCGCGCACAGCCGCAGCACGTTGAACGAGCCGGTGAGGTTGACGCTGATTACCTTGTTCCACGCTGCGAGCGGGAACGGGCCTTCCTTGCCGAGCGTCTTGTGCGCGCTCGCGATACCGGCGCAGTTCACGCAGATGTGAATCGCTCCGAACGCCTGCATGGTCTGCGCGACGCCGGCCGCAACCGATGCCTCGTCCACCACGTTCACGCCGGCGAAGATCGCTGCGCCGCCGAGTTCCTCCGCCAGCTTCCGTCCCGCGGCTTCGTTCAGGTCGAAGATCGCGACGCGCGCGCCCTTCGCGACCAGCGCCCGCACCACGCCCTCGCCGATGCCCGAGGCGCCGCCGGTAACCACTGCCACTTTGCCTTTGATTTCCATGGTTCGTTCTCCTGGAGGCCGGCGCCCGGATCGGCGCTTCGGCCGCGAATCGATGGAGTGAGTTTACCCGCGCGCCCTGGACGCAGCGAGGTCGGGAATTCAGGCGGCGGGCCGCAGGAATCGCCCCTCGCGCAGGAAGTGGGCGACGTTCGCAGCCACGTCGTCGGCGAACAGCAGGCCCATGTGGCTGTGTGGCAGCACGAGATGGTCGGCGAGGCCGGGAATCAGGGTTTCACTGACGCCGACCGTGCCGTCGTTGTCCTCATCGAAGTGGGCGAAGAGCTGCCCGGCGCCGACGCGCAGCTTGCCGGCGATCGCGCCGACCGCATTGGGCCCGCTCCAGCGGCGATCGCACACCGGAGCCAGTTCCTTCAGCACGAGCGGACCGAGCAGCGGCCGGAGCATCGGCCATTGCGAAGCGCTGCGCGCCGCCTTGCTGCCGTTGAGCGGCGAACCGATCAGGACGGCGTTGCCGGCAATCGGCGCTGCGCAGTCGCAAAGCGTTCGATAGACGAATGCACCGCCGAGGCTGTGGCCGACCAGGTGCACGCGCTCGCCGCCACCGACCCGTTCGACGAATCTCGCCAGGTCGCTGCAGACCTGCGCGGGATCACCGTGCAGAGTCGGGTAGGCAAACGTGTGCACGTCGAAGCCGTGGTCCTGCTGCAGCCGCTGGCGCAGCACGCCGAACACCAGCCCGTTCATCCACAGATCCGTGCACGAGGACGACGTGCTCGTTCTGAGAAATAGGGGACATTCTGGATTTCCGCCAGGCTGGCACGGAAATCCAGAATGTCCCCTATTTCTCCGGCATGCGCACGCGGATGTGCAGATCGCGCAGCTGCTGCTCGGAGACCTCGGTCGGCGCATCCGTGAGCGGGCAGGTCGCGGTCTGCGTCTTCGGGAACGCGATCACGTCGCGGATCGATTCGGCACCCGCCATCAGCATCGCGAGCCGGTCGAGCCCGAACGCGATGCCACCGTGCGGAGGCGCGCCGTACTTCAGCGCTTCGAGCAGGAACCCGAATTTCTTCTGTGCTTCCTCCGCGCCGATGCCGAGCAGCTCGAACACGGTCGACTGCATCTCGTTGCGATGGATACGCACGGAGCCGCCGCCGATCTCGGAGCCGTTCAGCACCATGTCGTAGGCGCGCGCCAGCGCACCGCCCGGATCGGCCTTCAGCGCCACGGCATCGTCATTCACGGGCGACGTGAACGGATGGTGCATCGCGGCCCAGCGCTTCGAGTCGGCGTCCCACTCGAACATCGGGAAGTCCATGACCCACAGCGGCCGCCACCCGGCTTCGACCAGGCCCAGGTCCTGGCCAACCTTGAGCCGGAGCGCACCGATCGCGTCGTTGACCACCTTGGCCTTGTCGGCACCGAAGAACACGAGGTCGCCCGTCTGCGCGCCGGTGCGCTGCATCAGGCCGGCCACGGCGGCATCCGACAGGAACTTCAGGATCGGCGACTGCAGGCCGTCGCGGCCCTTCGCCGCGTCGTTGACCTTGACGTATGCGAGGCCCTTCGCGCCATAACGCGCGACGAACGCCGTGTAGTCGTCGATCTGCTTGCGCGACAGCTTCTCGCCGCCTCCGGGCACGCGCAGCGCCGCGACGCGGCCGTCCTTGTCGGCGGCCGGGGCCGCGAACACCTTGAACTCGCTGTCCTTGACGAGGTCCGCGACGTCGACGAGCTCGAGCGGGATGCGCAGATCCGGCTTGTCCGATGCGTAGCGACGCATTGCCTCGGCGTACGTCATCCGCGGGAAAGGATCCGGCAACGTCACGCCGAGCACCTTGTCGAACAGCACGCGCACCAGGCCTTCCATCAGGCCAGTGATCTCGTCGCGCGTCAGGAACGACGTCTCGACGTCGAGCTGCGTGAACTCGGGCTGGCGATCGGCACGCAGGTCCTCGTCGCGGAAGCAGCGCACGATCTGGTAGTAGCGGTCGAAGCCCGCCATCATCAGCAGCTGCTTGAAGATCTGCGGCGACTGCGGCAGCGCGAAGAACTTGCCGGGCTGCGTGCGGCTCGGCACGAGATAGTCGCGGGCGCCCTCGGGCGTGGCCTTGGTCAGCATCGGCGTCTCGATGTCGATGAAGCCGTGCCCGTCGAGGTACTCGCGCATCGCGCGCGTCACGGCGTGGCGCAGGCGCAGGCGCTTCTGCATCTCGTCGCGGCGCAGGTCGATGTAGCGGAACTTGAGCCGCGTTTCTTCCTTCACGTCCTCGTCGAGCTGGAACGGGATCGGCTCGGCGCGATTCAGCACCTCGATCTCGCGCGCCAGCATCTCGACCTGGCCGGAGGCGAGGTTCGCGTTCGCCGTGCCGGCCGGACGCGGCCGCACCAGGCCGGTCACCTTGATGACCCACTCGCCGCGCAGCCGCTCGGCTTCGGCGAATACCGACGCGGCATCGGGATCGAACACCACCTGCAGCAGGCCGTCGCGGTCCCGCAGGTCGACGAAGATCACGCCGCCGTGGTCACGGCGCCGATGGACCCATCCCGCGACGGAGACGGTGGAACCGACGAGGTGCTCGTTGACCTCGCCGCAGTAATGAGTGCGCATGGACATGGTTGACGGGGCCTGTCTGCCGGCGCCCCGTGGCCGGATTTTCCAGAAGGGACGGGATGTTACGGTTCGGCCTGTTGCGGCGCAAGACGAGCGTCGGCGGGCTTGTTCTTCCAGGTCGGCACGACCACGCCCAGCGTCAGCAGCATCCTGAACGCTTCGTCCACGGTCATGTCGAGCTTCACGACGTCCTGCCGGGGCACCATCACGATGAATCCGGTCGTCGGGTTCGGGGTAGTGGGCACGAACACGCAGACGACATCCTCGGCTGTCTTGAACTGCACTTCCTCGAGTTCCTCGGCCGTGATGAACCCGACGCTGTAGATGCCCTTGCGCGGGAACTCGACCATCACGACCTGCCGGAACGAGCTGCCCTTGTCGGTGAGCACCGTCTCGCTGAACGTCTTGGCGCCGCTGTAGACGGGCCCGACGACCGGGATCCGCCGCACGAGCGATTCCGCACCGGCGACGATCCGCCCGCCGAAGATGTTCCTGACCAGCACGCCGGTCAGCAGCAGCAGCAGCAAAGGACAGGATGATGCCGACGCCTGGAACGTACTGACCGACCAGCGCTTCGGGCCGCCACGACGGCGGCAGCAGCACCAGCGAGCTGTCGAGGATACCGGACAGGAATCGCACGACCCAGACCGTCACCATGATCGGGATCCAGACCAGCAGGCCGGCGATCAGGTAGTTGCGCAGGGTCCTCGCCGGATGGCGCTCCCGCGGTTCCGCTCCGTCTGGCCGGATGACAGGTCTTTTCGAGCAATCTGGCTTCCTCAGCGCTTGCGAGCGCGCGCAGCCGCCGGCTTCCGGGCCGCCGGCTTGCTCTTGCCACGTGCAGCAGCCTTCGCGGCTGGCTTCGTAACCATCGTCCGCGACTTCGTCTCGCTGCCGCTCGAACTCTTAGCGGCCGGCTTGCCCGCCGCCTTCGTCTCGGGCTTCGAATCGA
>CAVZNZ010000003.1:0-25506 GCA_963776815.1 uncultured Gammaproteobacteria bacterium | reverse complement strand
ACCCATCCCGATTCAGCGCTTCAGGTCGGTCAGCGACCGTTCGCCTTGAAGATGCAGCGCGTGAAGTCTGCGATGTTGACCTCAGCGTCGCCGCTGCTCGCGACCGCCTTCCGTGCCGTCCTTGCGCTCGAACGCAATGGCGTCGCCCGCCGCCGCACCCGGCGGTACCGCGTTGCCGCCGCCGATGCGCAGCCGTGCCTTCGCAAACGGCAGCATCGCGTACACGTCCGCGTAGGTCACCCTGCCGTCGAAGTTGACGTCGCAGGTTCCGACCTGCGGAGGCGCCGGCGAGTCGCCGACGTCGCACTTGCCGTCCTTGTTCGAATCGACGCAGCCGCCTCCGACCGACCGCTGCAGCACCAGCAGCGCATAGGACTGCCGCGAGTACTGGTTCCAGTAGTCCGGTGCGCTGTTGCACGCGTAACTACCGTTAGCGCACTGGTAGCCCAGGATCGTGTACGCAAAGTCGTAGTAGAAGTCCTTCGGCTGCGCACCGTAGTAACCCGCACCGTCGCTGCCGAACAGCTCACGCGCGCATCGGCCATCGGGTCGCGGTGCATCTGCCGCACGCCGCACGCGGCGCATTCGCGGCCGGCAGCACGCCAATGTCATCGACGCCGATATTGCCTGCCGACGGCGCCGTGTTGACCCGCGCAGGAACAGGAACGCCTTCGACGAAGACCACATGTAGTACCAGTGCGAGCTGCCCCAATTCGCATCGGCCCCGCCCGGGTTGGTATAGCGATAGCGGTTGCGGATCCACTTCAGGTAGCCCTGCACGCTCGCGTCATTGAGGTTCGCGCCGCCCACCAGCTGGATCCACGTGCCCGACGCCGTCTGTTGAATACTCGGCTCGTTGCCCGCGTTGTAGCCATGCGCCCGTTCACCGCCCCCGAGATCGCCGCAGACGGAGGAACTCAGGCTCAACGTACCGCTCGTCACGTAGGCCTGGCGCGTCTTTACCACCATGGCCTCGAGCTCCGCCAGTCGCGTGGCATCGGCCCAAGGCTTGCCGACGTCGCCGAACACCGAGCGCAGCGCCGCAAGGCCTGCCGTGACAAACTGTGTCGTCGACGAGTCGTTACAGCTCGTATACGACGGCCCGTAGCACCAATAGCCCGCCGCATTCTGGTAGCTCTTGAAGCGATCGAAGATCTTGTCGAGCGCGCCATGCACGTCGTACGGCAGCGCCGCCGGTAGCTCGGGCGCGGTGCCACGATCCGCGCCACCGGTCCTGAGATACAGGCCGAGCGCCATCGCGAAGGCACCATCCCGATACGAGGCATCGAACGGAGCGCTTCCCACCTGGCCGAGGATGTAGGCAACCGTCTTGCGCATCCGCTCCTGGTCCGTGGCGTTCGCGCCGACATAACCCTGCGGCGACGCATCAAGCCCCTGGCCAGCGGGCCGCTTCTCGAGCAGCGCCAGCAGCGTCAGTCCCGCCGCCTCACCCGCAGAGCTCGGGTTGTTGTACGCGCCCGCCGATGCCAGCCACTCGATGCCCTTGTCGATCGATGACGTCACGTCAGCTTCGAACGGTGTTACCGCACCCGCGGTCCCAGCGGCAAAGCAGAGCCCCGTCGCAGCGCAGGCTGCAACCCACTTGTTTCGCAACATTAGCCTTCCCTCCGGGACCATTTGACCCCGCCTTCCCCCCCGGGCTGGCGGAGGCGGCTGGTCGCGGCGCGGGTTCTGGATCTTGGATAGCCGGCGTCGGGCCGAACCGTCTGGCGGGACTTCCTTCAGCGTCTGGTCCCCAATTCGACGCCGCCCACCTCAGTCCACTTTAGCCGCGAACACCGCGTGCGCAATGCGGAACGACCGCAACAGCCGAGCGGAAAGTCGTGACCGGACCGGACCACCACTTGAAGCGTGGCAGCGGCTCTCAGGGGTTGTTCGAGCTCGACTCCGCCGGCGCAGGCAACAGATACACCCGTTCCATCCCGGCCGGGGTCTTCAGGTTCATCGTGACGGCGCTGCCCGCCGCCAGTGCCTTGGTCACCTCGCGCACGGCACCTTCTTCCGACGATACGGCGTGACCGTTGATCGCGACGATCGAGCTGTTCGGCGGCAGGTTGATGACCGGCGCAAAGCGTTGCGTGACAGCAGCCGTCGCGCTGGTGCCGGGCGCACGTCCCGCCTTGTCCGGAGCGCCCTCGTTCAACTCCCGCTGCATCGGTTCCACCGCGACCTCTCGCCGGACGACGTGGCCCTCGTCCGACTGGCTCTTGACCACGTCATCGGAGCGAGCGCCGCTCGGAGCAGGCTTGCCAGCGCCCTCCAGCGTGAGCTCGATGCGGCCACTCGGGAGCCTCAGGTCAATTGCACGATCGCGGACGTCGAGGACCTGCGCCTTGCCTGCAACGTCGCCTTTGCGAACCAGTACCTGTCCGCCGCCCGGCACCTCGAGAAACGCCATGTATCCACTGCCAACGGCAACGGTACCGGCGAGTCGATAGCCCTGGCTCGACTGTTCCGCAGCAAGGGCAGTGGTCGAAATGGACCACGCCAGCATGGTCAGCGCGGCAAGTAGCATCCACGTGGGAAAGAAAAAGGGCGGAGCGGCCTGACAGCCCCCCCGCCCTTTCAATTGCTTTCGACTTGGCATCAATCAGCGCCTCGGTCGCGGACCGGTCGCACCGACCGGTCCGGACCCGACGCCGATTATCGGCCGTTCGCCTTGAAGATGCAGCGCGTGAAGTCCGCGATGTTGACCTCAGAGTCGCCGCTGCTCGCGAACCAGCCTTCCGTGCCGTCCTTGCGCTCGAACGCGATGGCGTCGCCTGCCGCCGCACCCGGCGGAACCGCGTTGCCGCCGCCGATGCGCAGCCGTGCCTTCGCAAACGGCAGCATCGCGAACACGTCCGTGTAGGTCACGCGGCCATCCGCATTGACGTCGCACGTACCTGCCGGCGGTGGCGGTGCCGGCGCGTCACCGACGTCGCACTTGCCGTCCTTGTTCGAGTCGACGCAGCCGCCGCCGACCGACCGCTGCAGCACCAGCAGTGCATAGGCCTGCCGCGAGTACTGGTTCCAGTAGCTCGGCGCGCTGTTGCACGCGTAACTGCCGTTGGCGCACTGGTAGCCGAGGATCGTGTAGGCGAAGTCGTAGTAGAAGTCCTTCGGCTGCGCACCGTAGTAGCCCGCACCGTCGCTGCCGAACAGCGCGACACGCGCGTCGACGGCTGGATCGCGGTGCACCTGGCGCGTCGCGCAGGCCGGCGCACTTGCCGCCGGCAGCACGCCGATGTCATCGACGCCGAGGTTGCCTGCCGCCGGCGCGGTGTTCGAGCCGCGCAGGAACAGGAACGCCTTCGACGACGACCACAGGTAGTACCAGGAACTTTCGCCCCACCCGCCGCTCGCCGTGCCGAGGTTGGTATAGCGATAGCGATTGCGGATCCACTTCAGGTAGCCCTGCACGCCCGCATCATTCAGGTCCGCGCCGCCCGCCAGCTGGATCCAGGTGCCCGACGCTGTCTGCTGGATGCTCGGGGTATCCCCGGTGTTGTAGCCATGCGCGAGCTCGCCGCCACCGAGGTTGCCGCAGGTCGCAGACGTGAGGCTCTGCGAGCCGTTCGTCACGTAGGCCTGGCGCGTCTTGGCCACCATCGTCTCGAGTTCCGCCAGCCGCGCGGCATCGGCCCAAGGCTTGCCGACGTCGCCGAACACCGAGCGCAGCGCCGCCATGCCCGCTATCACGAACTGTGTCGTCGACGAATCGTTGCACCCGGCGTACGAGGGCCCGTAGCACCAGTAGCCCGCCGCGTTCTGGTAGCTCTTGAAGCGATCGAAGATTTTGTCGAGCGCGCCATGCACGTCGTACGGCAGCGCCGCCGGTAGCTCGGGCGCGGTGCCACGATCCGCACCGCCCGTCCTGAGATACAGGCCGAGCGCCATCGCGAAGGCACCATCCCGATACGAGGCGTCGAACGGAGCGCTTCCCACCTGACCGAGGATGTAGGCAACCGTCTTGCGCATCCGCTCCTGGTCCGTGGCGTTGGCGCCGACATAACCCTGCGGCGAGGCGTCAAGCCCCTGGCCGGTGGGCCGCTTCTCAAGCAACGCCAGCAGCGTCAGGCCCGCCGCTTCACCGGCCGAGCTCGGGTTGTTGTACGCACCAGCAGTCGCAAGCCACTCGATGCCCTTGTCGATCGATGAGGTCACGTCGGCTTCGAACGGTGTTACCGCACCCGCCGTGCCAGCCGAAAAGCAGAGGCCTGCTGCCGCGCAGGCCGCGAACCATTTGTTAAGCATTTTTGTCCCCTCCGCCAACATATATAGACAGGCAGGCACTCCCCCCGGAGTCCCAGCCTGGACAGGGGGGAAGATGCATTTGTCATGCCTCACTTATGTTGCTGCCAGTAACTGGATGAATACGTATCAAATTCTCCTTGCATACCGCGACGCAGCAATTCCCGCGCAGCAGAATTCTGTAAATTTTCCCGACGCACGGAGCCACCGTATCGCGACAGCCGCAGCTTGGTTAGGCTCCTCGAATGCGACTCCCGGACAGCTTCCGCATACGCCTGACGCTGGCTGCGCTGCTGCCGCTGCTGCTCGCCATGCTCGCGGCGTGGGGCATCGCGACGCTGGTCTTCAGCCGCACGCTGGAACAGCGTGTTGCCGATCAGCTCACCAGCGCGGCCGGCACGCTCAGCGGCAAAGGCCTTCCCTATACCAGCGAAGTGCTGCAGCGCGTCGCCGACCTGCAGCAGGCGGCGATCACGCTGGTGGACTCCGGCGGTGCGATCGTGGCCAGCACGGACGGCGCGTTGTCGTCGATGATCGCACCGCGCATCGAATCGATGCTCGCGGTTGCGGCCAGGGGGCCCGGGGCCCAGCGCATCGACGTCGACGGGCAACCACTGCTCGTCGTAGCCCGCCCGATTCCGCCGCGCAGCAATCCGCGCGCATCGCAGCTGCTGATCACCGCCTCGCTGAAGGACGCGCGCGATGCCGCACGCCGCGCCGCACTCGGCATGGGTCTCGCCGTACTCGCCGCCGGAGCGCTGCTGATCGCGCTGCAGTACTACCTGGTCCGCGGCATCACCCAGCCGATCAGCCGGCTCGTCTCGATGGCCAACGAAATCGCCGCAGGCCGGCGCGACGTCCGCGCGGCACCGGCACCGCACGGTGAGCTGCAGGCACTGGGCACGGCGCTGAACGACATGACCGCGAAGCTCGCGTCGTATGAGTCGGAACTCGCCGACCGCAGCCGTCTCGCAGCGCTCGGCGAAATGTCGGCCAGGATCGCGCACGAAATCCGCAACCCGCTCACTGGCCTGAAGCTTCACCTGCAGCTGCTGGATGAACGCGCGTCGCCGGCGGACAAGGCGACCGTGCGCCGGTTGCTCGATGAAGTCGGGCGGCTCGAACTGATCGTCGCATCTTCGCTGTCGCTCACGAGGCCCCAGCCAGCAACCCTGCGCGAGGGCGACATCAATGCCGCGGTCGATGAAGTACTGCACCTGATGGAGCCGTCGCTGCGACACCGCCACATCGAGTTGCAGCGTGAATTCGCCGAGGTTCCGCTCACGGTATTCGATCGCGATCGCATCAAGCAGGCCGTGCTGAACCTCGTCGTCAACGCCTCGGACGCGCTGCCAGGCGGAGGCAGCGTGCTCGCAACCAGTCGCCACGACCCGGCGCGCGGAATCGTCGCGATCTCGATCGAGGATTCAGGCCCGGGCATCGACCCTCGGCTTGGCGATCCCGCCGCTAATGCAGCCTTGGGGAGCAGCAAGCCGTTCGGCCTCGGGCTCGGCCTGAAGGTCTGCCGCGAGATCGTCGCGGAGCACGATGGCAGGCTCGACCTCGGCCGCAGCGAGACGCTCGGCGGCGGTCGCGCAACGATCGAGCTGCCAGCGCGCGCCTCTGCCGGGTCGAGCGGCTAGACTGCACGCATGGCACGCATCCTGGTCGCCGACGACGAGCCTTCGATCTGCGAGGCTTTCACCGCGCTGCTCGAGGGCGAAGGCCACGAGACGCTGACGGCTGCGAACGGCCGCGACGCCGTGCAGTGCGTGAAGGCCGAGAGGCCGGACGTGGTGTTCCTCGACGTGCGCATGCCTGGTCTCGACGGCATCGCGGCACTGAAAGAAATCCGCGCTTTCGACAGCACCGTGCCGGTGATCGTGATGACCGCGTACGGCACGCTGGACACTGCCGCCGAGGCGCTGCGCAACGACGCTTTCGACTACCTCGGCAAGCCGCTCGAGCTCGCGAAGATCCGCCAGCTGCTGCAGCGCGCACTGCATGCGAAGGCAGCGCCGTCGGCCACCACCGTGGCGCTGGAGCCTGCGGGCGAAGTGCCGCCGCGGCAGCTGGTGGGCCAGAGCCCCGCGATGCAGGAGATCTTCAAGCGCATCATCCTGCTCGCCGACAACGAACTGAGCGTGCTGGTGCAGGGAGAGAGCGGCACCGGCAAGGAGCTCGTGGCGCGCGCGATCCACTCGAGCGGCAAGCGCGCCGGGGAGCCGTTCGTCGCGATCAACTGCGCGGCGATCCCGGAGCAGCTGATGGAGTCGGAACTGTTCGGCCACGAGCGCGGCGCGTTCACGGATGCGCGGCAGATGCGATCCGGACGCTTCGAGCTCGCCGGGCAGGGCACGCTGTTCCTCGACGAGATTTCCGAATTGCCGCTGAACCTGCAGAGCAAGCTGCTGCGCGTGCTGCAGGAGCGCACGTTCGAGCGCGTCGGAGGGAGCGCGCCGATCGCATTCCGGGCGCGGCTCGTCTGCGCCACGAATCGCGACCTCGCATCCGAAGTCGCCGCGGGCCGGTTCAGGGAGGACCTGTTCCACCGCATCAACCTGGTGTCGATCAACGTGCCGCCGCTGCGGCAGCGCCGCGACGACATCCCGGAACTCGTCCGCTCGCTGCTCGCCGATGCGAACCGCGAGGCCGGCAAGTCGATCACGGCCGTCGAGCAGGCGGTGCTCGATCGGCTGCGCTCCAGCGACTGGCCGGGCAACGTCCGCGAGCTCGAGCACGTGATCCAGCGCGCGGTGCTGACCGCGAAAGGCACGACGCTGACCGTCCACGACCTGAACCTCGCCGCCGAGGGCAGCGCGCCGGAATCGTCGACCGACCTGGAACGCCTGGCCGGACCCCTCGACGCGGTTGCCGCCGCGCTGGTGGCCCATGGCGCTGGAGTGGCCGAGCCGCCGCCGATCCACGAGCTGGCGATGTCCCGGCTGGAACGCGCGCTGATCGACAAGGCGCTCGAGGTGACGGGCGGCAACCAGGTGGCGGCGGCCCGGCTGCTCGGCATCAGCCGCAGCACGCTGCGGACGAAGATCGCGGGCGCGGGGTCGCGCGAGCCCGGCTGAGGCCGGGGCTGTAGCGAAACCGGCCAGAGGGCTGGCGGAATCGGCGCAGGTCGTAGAATCAGTCAAATAAATCAATAACCTGCGATCTGTCTGCCGGCCCGGTCGTCGAGCCAGCCTGTCCGCTCGCGCGCAACCGCGGGCGCGCAGCCGTGCGGCGTCGATCGGCAACCCTTTGATTCGTATGCAAATGGCTCAGTCGGTCCGCGCGCCGGCCGATGGCACAGCGTTTGCTTCAATACACGTGAAAGGGCATCCCGCCGTGGATGCCGCCTCTGGGCGGTCCCCCCCCCCGATCTTGCCGCCCCGAGGACTGCCAGGACCGATACCCTCCCGGTCCCGGCCGAAGCGGCGACTTAGCCGAAGCGGCCATCCGCCCCCGCGGGTGGCCGCTTCTTTCGGCACGAGGCACGCGCGGGGACAGTTGACCCGCCGCAGACAATACCGGCAGCGTATGAGAGCCGGACTTCGACCCGAACCGATGGAGCCCAACCGATGAAAAGACTCGCACTGCTGGCCGCCGCGCTGGCCTTCGTCGTCGCGCCCGTGACGCATGCCGCGGACCCGATGGATCCGCAGCTGAAGGAAAAGGCCCGCCGCGCGATCGACGCCGGCTTGCACTACCTGCGCGGCGCGCAAGCCGAGAACGGCTCGATGTCGGGCTCGGTCGGCATCACGGCGCTGTCGCTGCGGGCCTTCCTCGAAAGTCACCGCGGCTACAACGAGGCCGACGGCGCGTTCGTCACGAAGCAGGTCGACTTCATCCTCTCGAAGGTGAACGACGACGGCTCGATCTGCGAGACGCTGCAGAACCGCAGCTACAACACCGCCGTCGCGCTCACTGCGCTCGCGGCCACGAAGAACCCGAAGTACGCGGGCACGATCACGAACGCGCAGAAGTACCTGAAGGGCGAGCAGATCGACGAGAAGGAAGGCTACAAGCCCGACCACCGCTACTACGGCGGCATCGGCTACGGCGGCGACGAGCGGCCCGACCTGTCGAACATGTACGTCGCGCTCGAGGGGCTGAAGGCGACTGCCGAGGACCCGAAGGATCCCGTCTGGCAGCGCGCACTCGTGTTCGTGGACCGCTCGCAGAACCGCAGCGAGAGCAACGACCAGTCCTGGGCCGGCAACGACGGCGGCTTCATCTACATGCCCGGCTGGAACCCGCCCGAGTACGGTGGCGGCACGAAGTCCTACGGCGGCATGACTGCCGCGGGCATGATCAGCCTGCTGTTCGCGGGCGTGGACAAGAACGACCCGCGCATCCAGGCCGCCTACAAGTGGATCACGACGAACTACACGCTCGAGAACAACCCGGGCACCGACACGAAGCACGGGCTCTTCTACTTCTACAACGCCTTCGCGAAGGTGATGGCGGCCTATGGCGACGTCGAATTCACTGACGGCAAGGGCCAGACGCACAACTGGCGCAACGAACTCGCGCAGAAGCTGTTGAGCCTGCAGGCACCGGACGGCTCGTGGGTCAACAAGGACTCGAACAAGTGGTGGGAGAACAACCCGCAGCTCGTCACCGCGTGGACGGTGATAGCGCTGGAGCAGATCGTCCGCTGAGGTCGCAGGCCGCAGACGACGTTCTTCGCACGGTCCACCGCCGGCTGCGGCGGCATCATGTCGCGTCGGCTGCGCAAGCGGCCGCGTGGCTGTCAGTAGTCGTCGCCGGGGTCGCGGTCCTGCTGCACGTGTTCGTGCGGCCGGTCGATGCCGCCACCGTTGCCATTGCCGTCGCCGTCGTGTGGTTCGTTTCGCTGGCGCAGGCGTTCATGCGTCCGGTGCGTGACGCCGAATGCGCGTCATGGGCCGATCGTCACCTCGACGGCGAATCGGCATACGAGACCTACCTGGAGCATCGCGACGCGGGCGGGCCAGCGCCTGCCGTGCTGCGGCTCGTCGCATGGATCGACGGCGGTGCGCGTCGCAGCGTCGAGCGACTCGCATCGATGCCCGGCGACGTGCGACTGGGAAAGCCTCTCGCGGTAGCAGCCGTTGCGCTGCTGCTCGCGGTCGTGCTGCTGCAGGTACCGATGCAGACGAAGGCGCGCATGACCCGCGGTGCGAGCGCTTCTGCGGCGACTGCCGGCGTCCCTTCGGAGCACGCAGGCCGCGATTCCGGCGCTGCCAGGACAGGCGACGTGTCTGACGTCGATGACAGCATGAGCTCGCCCGCCGCGAAACGGGGCGACACGACGAACAGCGAAGGTGGGCGCATTCCCGCCCCCGCCGACGCCTCCGGGGAGGACTCCGTGACTCGCGAGGGACCTCGCAGTGCGGACGCTGCACCGGCCGCCGAGCAGGCCGCCGCAGGTGGCCGGGACGCCGGCCAGACTGCAGACACTGTCGCGGACACCGGGTTCACCGAGGCGTGGCAAGGAGAGATGGCCACGAAGTTGCGCGAGCTCGCAACGACGGACCAGCAGCCCGCCGATGCCGATCCCACGCTTGCAGCCGATTACCAGCCTGCGGCCGCTCCGCAGGATGCGACTGACACAGCGCTCGTATTCAAACCCGCGGCAGCCGTCGCACCCGAGGCCCGCAGCCGCATGCGACTCGGCCCAGCCGAGCAGGCCTACGTCCGCTCATACTTCGCGGATTCCGGAGCGACTCCATGACCCATGCCTCACCGACGTTCGAACGCGCACAGCAACAGCTGGGCGACGTGCGGTCAGCCCTCGACAGCGTGATCGTCGGACAGCAGGACGTCGTGGCCGGCATCGTCACGGCGGTATTCGCGGGCGGCCACGTGTTGATGGAAGGCCTGCCCGGGCTCGGCAAGACGCACCTCGCGAAAGCACTCGCCGCCGCGCTGGGGTTGCAGTGGTCACGCGTGCAGTGCACCCCGGACCTGATGCCGGCCGACGTGACGGGGACCGAGATCTACAGCATGGGACGCGACGGCGCCTCGAGCTTCGTGTTCCGGCCCGGCCCGGTGTTCGCGCAGCTCGTGCTGGTGGACGAGATCAACCGCGCCACGCCGCGTACGCAGGCCGCGCTGCTCGAGGCCATGCAGGAAATGCAGGTCACGCATGCCGGCACCAGCCGCCCGCTGCCGCAACCGTTCTGCGTGCTCGCGACGCAGAACCCGATCGAGCTCGAGGGCACGTATCCGCTGCCCGAGGCGCAGCTCGACCGGTTCATGTTCAAGCTGCGCGTACCCTACCCCGACTCGGGATCGCTGCGCACCCTGCTCGACGTGTCACTCGACGCGGAACCGGCGAACACACTGCCCGCAGTTCTGCAGCCATCGGACGTGCTTGCGCTCACGGCGCTTTGTCGCACCGTGCTCGTTTCCGAACGCTGCAAGCAGGCCGCGATCGATCTCGTGCTCGCCACCCAGCCGACGATTCCTGGCGACGCGCCATCGGGACAGCAGCACATCCGCTATGGCGCAAGCCCACGTGCCCTGCAGTCGCTCGTGCGCGCGGCGCGCGTGCGTGCAGTGATGTCGGGCCGCTCCCACCTCGACGTCGAAGACATCGCGGCCGTCGCGCTGCCGACGCTGCGACATCGCGTACTGCTGCGTCTCGAGAGTGAGCTCGAGGGACTCGACGCCGACACCGTGCTCGCAGGGATCGTCGATCGATGGCGACGGGAGTGCTGACCAACGGCACGATGCCGACGCAGGCCGAGCTGCGCTCCTTCGCCCGGGTCGCGTCGCACCTGCTCGCCGAGCACCCGACGCCGGCATTGGGAGCGCGCACCGTGAAACGTCGCGCCGGCGTCGGGCTGCAGCATCTCGATCATCGCGACTATGCGCCCGGCGACGAAGTGCGCCACATCGACTGGCGGCAGACCGCGCGGCTGCAGCGGCCGATCGTGCGGCAGTTCGAGGCCGAGACGTCGGGCGACTGGTTCCTGATGCTCGACGCGAGCTCTTCCATGGCAGTCGGCAACGGCGCGAAGTGGCGAGCCGCCGTTCGGGCGGCCACGGCGATGTCATACGCGCTGCTCGAAATCGGGCATCGGGTCGCAGTCATCGCCTTTGCGTCCGACGTGGTGGACGAGGTCGCGCCCGGGCGCGGCGCGCGGCACTTCCCGGGCATCGTGCGCAGCCTGCAGCGACTGCAACCGGCAAGGTCGGGCGCACGCTCGAATCTCGCCGCGTGCGTGCGACGACTCGCCGGCACCGCATCGGCGCTGGTGATCAGCGACTTTCTCGGGCCGTCGGACCTGCGACCGGATCTCTCCGCACTGCGCCAGCGCTGCGTGCTGCTACATGCGCTGCAGGTCCACGACCCGCTCGCGCTGCGCCTGCCCGGGCCCGGCCCGATCGAATTGCAGGACGTCGAGACCGGCGAATCGCTGACGTCGGACGCGGACGCCGTCGCGGAATCCGGCGCCCGTGCCGCGATGGCCGACCACGCAGTCAGGTTGCGACGCTTCTCGAGTCGCAGCGGCATCGCCTTCACGTCCTGGGACATCGCGCTTCCGTGGCAGCGCGTATTGCTCGACCACCTCGTGCGGGCACGGGCGGTGTGATGAGCTTCGCGACACCTGCGTGGCTGCTGGGACTGCTGCTGGTGCCGGTGATCTGGTACCTGCACCGCAGTGGCCCGGTCCTGCGCATCCACCGGGTCGAGCATCTCGATCCGTGGCGGGACTCCAGCGCGTCCGCGAACCGTGCCGGCGAGCGTCGTCGCCCCGATCCGGCGTGGATCCGCCGCGCCGCGATCGCTGCGCTTCTGTCGTTGGCGCTGGCCGGGCCGACGCTGCCGCGTACGGCCGTGCCGGTCACGCTCTGGGTAGACGATTCGCTAAGCATGCTGGCCGAGGAATCTGGTGGGTCACGCGTTCAGCGCGGACTCGCACAAGTTGCTGCGGCCTTGCGAGTCGCGGGCGTCACCGATCTCGAGGTACGCGCGTTGAGTCGGCCATGGCGCGCATTGCGGGGCACCGAAGCGTCGAGGCTCGACTTACGCATCGATCCGACCAGTGCAGGCGAACCACATCCACCGGACCCAAAGCATCTCGACCAATCGCGGGCGCACTGGTTGCTCACCGACGGCGCCGATGCGAGCGTCAACGCCTGGCTGGCCGCCGCACCGATCGCGCGCGTGTTCCAGGTCGGCGCGGCTGAACGTAATGTCGGCATTTCCGGCCTCTCCGTCCGCGCGCAGCCGTCGCGTACAGGCATTGCAGCCATCCAGGTGCAGGTCACGAACGGCGGCGCGGTCCGTGAGTCACGTCGTGTCGAGGTCGCGACCAACGCTGGACCTGCGAGCTCGACTGACGTGTCGATCGAGCCTGGCGCCACTGCGACGATCTCATTCGAAAGCGCAATCGACGGCGGTGCGGTCACCGCGCGCTTGTCACCGGCGGACGCGCTGCATGCTGACGACACCGCGTCCGTCGCGACCGCCGCGCTCCAGCCGGTCCCGGTTGCAGTCGATCCTTCGTGTCCGTCCACGGTTGCACGAGCCGTGCGTGCTCATCCGGCGCTGCGTGAGTCCGGCACATCGGATGCGGGCCTTGCGATTCAATGCAGCGCGACGACTGGCGCGCATGACGGCACGCCGCGCGTCTGGCTGCATGACGGCGTCATCAATACTCTCGACGCGTCGACGCTGTCGTGGTCGTCCGCCAACGGCGGCACGGTGCCGGCTCTACCCATGGAGTTTGCGCGCCACACGCGAGGTCGGATCGAGTCGCCTGGCGCGCGCGACCTCATCCTGCTAGAGAGCGAGGGCACGCCGCTGATCGTGCTGCGGCCGGGACCGCCGCGCGTCGTCGAGACGTCGCTGGACTTCTCGTCGCCGGCGGCAGGTGCGGAGGCCTCCGTGCCGCTCGGTATCGGCCTGCTTGCGGACCTGGCCCTCGACCAGAGGCTTCTGGACCGTACTGCGCAGGCCGGGCGTGGATCAGCCGCTTCTCGCATGGCGCCTGTCGCGCAGCTTCGGGCGGGCGGTGCTGATCGCCCATTGCATCGATCCGATGACAGCACGATCGAGCGGCCGCTGCTGCTGCTCGCGTTGCTGCTCTTGATGTGGGATGCCGCGCTGCTCGCACGTCGCCAGCTGCGTGAGCACCGCCGATCGGCGCAGGCGCAGGCATGACTTCCCGGGACAGGCGCGAAGGGCTGGCGCTGCTGCTGAAAATCGCTGCGGTCGCGCTGCTGGCACTGGTGCTGCTGGGGCGACCGTGGCCCGCGGAGCATGGCGCGACGACCGTCCACGTGCTCGTCGACAGGTCTGCCAGCATCGCTGCGGACACCGCCGCCGAGGCGCTTCGGCTGCTTCAGGATGAGATTGCCGGGGCAAGCGAGGATGTTGCGGTCCGCGTGGTTGGATTCGCCGGCGATACAGGCGCGCGCGCGGGCCAGTCGACAAATATCGAAGCCGCCGTGATGCGGACGGTGCGCGACCGGATCGCGGATTCCGGCGCGGTCATCGTCGTTCTCTCCGACGGCTACGCCACGGACGGCGACACGCGCCGGGCGCTGCGCGCTGCAAGCGAAGCCGGTGTACCGGTGTTGTGGCGGCCGGTGTCGCCTGATGCTCGCGCACCGCACATCGTCCAGGTCCTGGCACCGGCGGTGGCGCTGCCAGGACAGGACATTCCGGTTACGGTCCGGCTCGCGGGCGAGGCAGACCATGCGCTGGTCATTGCTCTTTCGTCGCGAGGCGGCCTCGCCGAGCCCGCGACCTTGCGCGTCGGGGCGGGCCAGCCGGTCTCTGCGTCGCTGCACGTTCGCGCCACCGTTCCCGGCACGCTGTTGCTCGATGCCGAACTTCGCGACGCAGGCTCCGGTGCGCAACTCGATGCCTGGCAGGACGCTGCGGCGATCGAAATCGAAGCGCCGGCGGACATCCTCTACGTGGGCGACGGACCACGCCCGCTCGCAACCAGTCTCAAGTCGGGCGGCTGGCGTGTCGAGCAGGTCGCGTCTTCTGCGCTCGATCGCGCTGCTCCCGGATTCGCGCGCCACGCTGCGGTCGTGCTCGACGACGTGTCCACCTCGGTTGCACGCGCGACGACCTGGGCCGCTCTCGAAGCTGCGGTCCGTGAGCAGGGGACGGGACTGCTGGTGCTCGGAGGTCCGCGATCATTTGCCGCCGGCATGTATCGCGACTCGCCACTGGAGCAGTTGCTGCCGGTCGCCTCGCGTCCCTCGGGACTCGGCGATTCAGCGGCAGTCGCGTTCGTCGTGGACAAGTCCGGCAGCATGGGCGCGACGTCGGCCGGCGTGGACCGCTTTCGACTGGCGCAGCGTGCCGTGATCGAGACCGCCGCAACGCTGGGCGAGCGCGACTCGGCTGCGCTGATCGTGTTCGACGCGGCATCGCGGGAGTTGCTGCCTCTGCAGGGTGCAGCGGCCTTTCGTGCAGCTGTCGCGCGTCCCTGGCCCGCGCAGCCACGCGGCGGCACACAGTTATCGCCTGCGCTGGAGGCTGCGCTGCGGCAACTCGAGCCGGCCGATGCCCGCCGCCGCATCCTGGTGCTGGTGACCGACGGCTTCGTGGACGCGACTACGGACGATTCGCTGGCGTCGCGCCTGGCGGCCGCGCGGATCGAGTTGATCGCACTCGCCGTCGGGCCCGACGCGGATACGGCGGCATTGCAGCGCGTCTTCCCGGCGGATCGCGGCACGATCCTGCGGGTTGGTGAAGCGGCGGAGCTGCCAGCGGTGATGCGCCAGGGACTCGAGGCGCGTCGCGCGCCGATCGAGCGCGGCCGGATCGAGGTGCGCGAACGGCTGGCGTTGCCGTTCCTTGCGGCGGTCCGGAATGGCTGGCCAGCGATCGCGGCCTATGACGTCACGACTGCTGCTCCGGACGCGGTCGTGCATCTCGAGTCGGGACGCGGCGATCCCATCGTCGTTCAGCGGCGTGCTGGACTCGGACGGGTCGTCGCCGTGACGTCCGGGCTGGGCGCGTGGACACCGGAATGGCTGCGGTGGCAGCGATGGCCCGAACTTGCGGGCGGGCTGGTCGAATGGGTCTCGTCGCAGGATGGTGACGCGGGATTGGCCGTTCGCATCGAGGACACGCCCGATGCGCTGCAGGTGGACGTCGATCTCGCGAACGGTGCGCGGTGGTCGGACGTTACGACCGGCCAGCTGCGCGTGGAACTTCCGTCGGGTCGCACGATCGACGTGCCGCTGGTCGCGTCCGCGCCGGGCCGATTGGGCGCGCTGATCGCAGAACCCGAGAACGGCCTCTACTCAATCACGGCGCAGGCGTCGGGCGCGGCGCAGCGCGTCGTCCACCTTCGCAAGCCTCGACGGGAGTTTGCGGGCGCGGCGCCGAATCCGGACATCGCCGCCTGGCTTTCCGAGGGGCTGCTGCGTGAGTGGTCGCCCGCCGCATTGCGCGACGTCGTTGCCGACATGCACCCGCCCGCGCGTCGGCCGCAGCGGGCGCTGCTGCTGGCACTCGGGCTCTTCATGCTGGGATTGCTGGTCGAGCGATCGAGAAAATAAGGGACATTCTGGATTGCCAGGGCACTCGATTCCGTCTCGCGATGCGGAAATCGGTGCCCATGGACATCCAGATGTCCTATCTTCCTGTGCCACGCGGCGGGCCTGCTCCCGCAGCATCCGTCCGAACCCATGCTCGTCGTAGAACGCATCGGCCGCAGCAAGATCCGGCGCGCGGCGACGCAAGTCATCGTGCGCCACGGCTAGCGGCATGTCGCACGCGATGCCGGTGAGTCGTCGCGACAGGAAGGCCGCCTCGCGATGCTCGCGCAGGCTCTGCGCGACGAAGCTGGCGCCGCGAAACTTCAGTTTCGCCACGGCATCGAGGTTCTCGAATACGCCCTCGAGCGTGTCGAAGTGCTTCAGCAGCGTGGCCGCCGTCTTGCGCCCGACACCCGGCACGCCCGGCACGTTGTCGACCGCATCGCCCATCAACGCCAGGAAGTCCGCCATGCGCTCCGGGATCACGCCGAAGCGCTCCTCGATGTCCCCATAGCCATAGCGGACGTCCGCCACTGCATCCCAGTAGATGTCGACCGCCGACACGAGCTGCGTCAGGTCCTTGTCGCGGCTCACGATCGTCACCGCCTGTCCTTCGCGGCGCGCGAGGTACGCCAGCGTGCCGATGATGTCGTCGGCCTCGTAGCGCGAGCTGCCGTACTCCGCGACGCCGAGCGCGCGCACGACCTCGCGGCAAAGAGCGAACTGACGCTTCAGCTCGGGCGGCGCCGGATCGCGGTTCGCCTTGTACTCGGGGTAGATCTCGTTGCGGTACGACTGCTCGAGACTCTCGTCGAAGGCCACGGCGATGTGCCCGGGCGACTCGCGCTCGAGCAGGTCGCCGAGGAAGCGCGCGAATCCATGCACGGCATTGATCGGGTTGCCGTCGCGGTCGGTGACGTCGATCGGCACCGAGTAATAGGCGCGGAAGATGAATACGCTGGCGTCGACAAGGTAGAGCACGGGCGGCATTCTGAGCGAGTCACCGTGCCACTGCCACTGCACCAGGATCGCCCCGCATGACCATCGAGATCGTCCCGATCGAGCGTCGCCACATTGCGGGCTTCCGCGACGTGCTGGACTCGGTCGCTCGCGAACGGCGATTCCTTGCCTACACCGAGGCGCCGCCGATCACGCAGGTGCGACGCTTCGTGCTGAACAACCTGAAGGACGGCACGGCGCACTTCGTGGCCCTGGACGACGGGCGCGTGGTCGGCTGGTGCGACATCGCGCCGAAGCCCCGCGAGCTGATGCGCCACAGCGGCGTGGTCGGCATGGGGATCGCCGCGTCACACCGCGGCCGGGGTCTCGGCCGGCGCCTGCTCGCGACCACGATGGACACCGCCGTCGCGGGCGGCCTGACGCGCATCGAGCTCGTGGTCAGGACCGACAACACGGCCGCCGTGGGGCTGTACCGGGAATTCGGGTTCGAGACCGAGGGCGTGTGCCGCCGCTACATCGTCGTCGATGGCACGTCCTTCGACGTGTACCTGATGGCCCGGCTCGTGGGCCAGGTCGGGCCACCGATGGCCGGCTCCGCCGCGGCGGAGTAAGGTATCAGTGAGCGGACCAACAGGCGCCAGGCTGGGCGCCGGGGGTTGCGTAACCATGGCAACAGCAAAGGTGAAGCTGCGTTACCACTGCGTCGAGGTCGTTGCGGGCCCCGACGGGTGCGCGGCTGCCAGGGCGCTGAAGGGACAGAGGCTGCTCTCCGCCGACGCGCCCCGATTGCCACTCGCTACGTGTGATCGCCGGCGCACTGCGCCTGCCGGTACCTGCATCACGACGATCGCCGGGCCGGCCCCCGTCGCGACGCGGACCAGGGCAAGCTGCCGAGCCCGTGGTCGTACACGGAGCGCCGCGAGCGGCGCGGCCGGCGGGATTCAGACTTCGAGTAGCAGGGGAAATTTCGCTTGGGCGCAAATAGGTGCCTGTCCCCTATTTCCGGCTCAGGCGCTTGTGCAGCGGGCTCGAGCGCGGGAAGTGCGCGAGCAGGTACTCCATCTGGTCGGCCAGCACGCGCCGGCCCTTCAGGTAGATGTACTCGGCATAGCTCGGCGTGAACGGGATCGCGATCAGTTGCAGCTTCGCCTGCTCCGGCGTGCGCCACGCCTTCAGGTTGTTGCAGCGGCGGCAGGCGGTCACGACGTTGTTCCACACGTCCTTGCCGCCGCGCGACAGCGGCGTCACGTGGTCGCGCGACAGCTGTCCCGACGGGAACCGCTGCCCGCAATACATGCAGAAGTGGGCGTCGCGCCGGAACAGCGTCTCGTTGTTCAGCGGCGGCACGTATCCGTGGTGCAGGTTGCCCGGGTTGTGGCTGTGGCCGGTCGTCGCGATGATCGAGCTGACCTCGACGACGGTCCGGCGGCCCGTGCCCGCATTGGTGCCGCCCCGCAGCTCGAACAGCGTCTGTCCGAACGCGTACGCCACCTGCCCCATGAAATGCAGCCGGACCGCGTCCCGGTAGTCGATCCACTCGAGTGGCATGCCGGAAACGTCCGTCCGCAGGACCTCCTGGGAGAGGGCGTACATGGACTGAAAGATACGTGACCGCTGTGCAATAATCCAACCCCCTGAAAAACTGCAGAAACACAGGAAATCCCTGTCGCGGCGGCATCTTGGCGGCCCGGCACGGACCCCACGCATTGTCGAGGTCACCATGTCGCTGACGATCGGAGTGCCGCGCGAGACTTTTGCCGGCGAGAAGCGTGTTGCCACCGTGCCCGAGGTGGTCGAGAAGCTGGTCAAGCTGGGCTTCGCCGTCCGCGTCGAGACCGGCGCCGGGGCCGCGGCCAATTTCGGCGACGACACCTACCAGGCCGCCGGCGCCCAGATCGCGGGCAGCGCCGCGGAACTGATGGCCGGCTCGGACATCATCTTCAAGGTGCGCCCCCCGACGCCCGCCGAGGTCGCGCTGATGAAGCCGGGCAGCACGCTCGTGAGCTTCATCTGGCCGGCGCAGAACCCCGAGCTGATGCAGCAGCTTGCGGATCGCAAGCTCACCGTGCTGGCCATCGACTCCTTGCCGCGCCAGCTCTCCCGCGCCCAGAAGATGGACGCGCTCACCTCGATGGCCAGCATCAGCGGTTACCGCGCCGTGATCGAGGCCGCCAACGCCTTCGGCCGCTTCTTCAACGGCCAGGTCACCGCTGCGGGCAAGATTCCGCCGGCCAAGGTCTTCGTTGCCGGTGCCGGTGTCGCCGGCCTGGCTGCGATCGGCACGGCCGCCAACCTGGGCGCCATCGTGCGCGCCAACGACACGCGCGCCGAGGTCGCCGACCAGGTCGTGTCGCTGGGTGGCGAGTTCGTCAAGGTCGACTACGAGGAAGAAGGCTCCGGCGGCGGCGGCTACGCCAAGGTGATGAGCGAGGGCTTCCAGCAGGCCCAGCGCGAGATGTACGCCAAGCAGGCCAAGGACGCCGACATCATCATCACCACCGCGCTGATTCCGGGCAAGCCCGCGCCGAAGCTCATCACCGCCGAGATGGTGAAGAGCATGAAGCCGGGCAGCGTCATCGTCGACATGGCGGGTGAGCAGGGCGGCAACTGCGAGCTCACCGTTCCCGGCGAGGCCGTGGTGCGGCACGGTGTCACCATCATCGGCTACACGGATCTCGTCAGCCGCCTGGCCAAGCAGGCCTCGACCCTGTACTCGACGAACCTGCTGCGCGTGACCGAGGAGCTCTGCAAGACCAAGGACGGCGTCATCAACGTCAACATGGACGACGACGCCATCCGCGGCCTGACCGTGATCAAGGACGGCGCCGTGACCTGGCCGCCACCGCCGCCGAAGTTGCCGGCCGCGCCGCCGCAGGCGAAGCCCGCCGCGGCCGCAGCCACGCCGGCAAAGAAGTCGGGCCACGGCCATGGCGCCGGCGAGCCCGCCTCGGGCAAGAGCCTCGCGATCACGTTCGGCGTGGGCGCGCTGCTGTTCCTGCTGGTTGGTGCCTTCGCGCCGGCCTCGTTCCTCGCGCACTTCACCGTGTTCGTGCTGGCCTGCTTCATCGGCTACATGGTGATCTGGAACGTCACCCCGGCGCTGCACACGCCGCTGATGAGCGTCACCAACGCGATCTCGAGCATCATCGCGGTCGGCGCGCTGGTCCAGGTGGCGCCGCCGCTCGTGGCCGGGACGGAGGGGCGGCCCGACGGGCTGATCCTCGGCCTTGCGGTCCTGGCGCTCGCGCTCACCGCAATCAACATGTTCGGCGGCTTCGCCGTCACCCGTCGCATGCTCGCGATGTTCCGGAAGTAAGGGGTCGCACGCATGTCCGCAAATCTCTCGACGATGGCCTACATCGCGGCCGCCATCCTGTTCATCCTGAGCCTGGGCGGCCTCTCGAACCCCGAGACCTCCCGGCGCGGCAACCTGTTCGGCATCATCGGCATGACCATTGCCGTGCTCGCGACCGTGTTCGGTCCGCGAGTGATGCCCGCCGGCCTGCCGTGGATCGTCGGCGCGCTGGCGGTGGGTGGCGCGATCGGCCTGTACGCTGCCCGCAAGGTGCAGATGACGCAGATGCCGGAGCTGGTCGCCATCATGCACAGCCTGGTCGGCCTCGCCGCGTGCCTCGTCGGCTTCGCGAGCTACGTCGACACCTCGATCGTGTTCGAGGGCGCCGAGAAGACCATCCACGAAGTCGAGATCTACATCGGCATCCTGATCGGCGCCGTGACGTTCTCCGGCTCGGTGATCGCGTTCGGCAAGCTGTCCGGCAAGATCGGCGGCAAGCCGATGCTGCTGCCCGCGCGACACTGGCTCAACCTCGCGGGACTGGTCGCGGTGATCTGGTTCGGCATGAAGTTCCTGCAGGCGCACGACGTGGCGTCCGGCATGGGGCCGCTGATCGCGATGACGGTGATCGCGCTGCTGTTCGGCATCCACATGGTGATGGCGATCGGCGGCGCCGACATGCCGGTCGTGGTGTCGATGCTGAACAGCTACTCCGGGTGGGCCGCGGCGGCGACCGGCTTCATGCTGTCGAACGACCTGCTGATCGTCACCGGCGCGCTGGTCGGCTCGTCGGGCGCGATCCTTTCCTACATCATGTGCCGCGCGATGAATCGCAACTTCCTGAGCGTGATCGCGGGCGGCTTCGGCACTGGTGAAGGTGCGGCACCGGCGGCGGCGGGCGCACAGCCGGCCGGCGAAGTGACCGCGATCAGCGCCGCCGAGACCGCGGAGATGCTGCGTGAGGCGAAGAGCGTGATCATCGTGCCGGGCTACGGCATGGCGGTCGCGCAGGCGCAGCACACCGTGAACGAGATCACCAAGCTGCTGCGCGAGAAGGGCGTGAACGTGCGCTTCGGCATCCACCCGGTCGCGGGCCGCATGCCGGGACACATGAACGTGCTGCTGGCCGAGGCCAAGGTGCCCTACGACATCGTGTTCGAGATGGACGAGCTGAACGACGACTTCCCGGACACCGACGTCTCGATGGTGATCGGCGCCAACGACATCGTGAACCCGGCGGCCGAGGACGATCCGACGAGCCCGATCGCGGGCATGCCGGTGCTGCAGGTGTGGAAGGCGAAGACCTCGATCGTGATGAAGCGCTCGATGGCCTCGGGCTACGCCGGCGTCGACAATCCGCTGTTCTACAAGGAGAACAACCGGATGCTGTTCGGCGACGCGAAGAAGATGCTCGACGAGGTGCTGGTCGCGCTGAAGGCCTGAGCGGGCCCCGCCCGGTCTGCGGGCGTCAGCCCGGGCCGCTGTCGCTGCGCTGCATCTGCTGACGGAACTGCTGGCGCTGCTCCGGCGTCATCTGCTGCATGCGCTGACGCATCTGCTGCCGCTGCTCCGGCGTCATCTGCTGCCAGCGCTCGCGCAACTGCTGCGCGCTGCTCCGGCGGCAACTCGTTGTAGCGGCGGAACGCCTGGCGCAGTCGCTGCTGCTCGTCCGGCGGCAGGTTCTTGAACTCCTGCCACCGCTTGCGCACTTGCTCACGCTCCGCGGGCGGCAGGTCGCGCCAGCGCTTGAACCGCTGCTCCGCCTGCGCGCGCTGCTCGGGCGTCATCGTCTTCCAGCGCTCGGCGCCGCGCGCCAGCGCCTGCTGGCGGGCCGGCGGCAACTGCGCCCAGCGGTCACGGAAGCGACCGAGCACCTGCTGCTGTTCCGGAGACAACTGCTGCCAGGTCATGCCGGGCGGGTTCGCGCCCTGTGCCGGCGCGCCGGCATGCGCGGGCGCCGCAATGGCCAGGCCGACCACCAGTGCCGCAATCCAGGTCTTCATCTGTTCTGCTCCTGCGAAGGCACTTGAACGCCCTCGCGGTTCCCGTCCTTCGTGCCGCGGTCCCCACGCGCCGGCGAACTGGCCGCGTCGGCGTCGGGACCTTTCGCAACCAGCCAGTCCGCGTCGTCGCCATCCCACGAGCCCAGGTACTCGAGGAACTCGTCGTCCGGTAGCGGTGGCGCGTTCGCGTCTGCCGGCCACGCGATCATCGGTGCCGCCAGCAGTGCTGGCACCAGCGCGCCATTGATCCAGCGCTTCATCATCCGGTGCTTCCCGGTGCCTCGAGCCCGGTGGCGTCCAGCCACTCGTAGAACTCGAGATCGTTCTCGAGCATTGCGAGGTCGTCGCCATCCGCCAGCAGCTCGACCGCCTCGACGGCCCCGTCGCCGGAACCGTTCGCGAAAGTTGCCGTGGACGGTTGCTCCGGAGAGCGCCACAGCAGGACGGCGACGATCGCCGCGGATGCCACGGCCGCCGCCGGAACCCAGGCCCGCCACGCCGATCGGCTCGCCCGACGCTCCGCCGACGAGACCGCGGCGATTCGCGCGCGGCTGAGCCGGCCGCGTACCTCGTCGTCCAGCGACTCGACGCTCGCGTCGAATACGTCGCGGGCGCGCCGGCTCGTTCGCTCGTGACGATCCACGTCGTGTTCCATCACCACACCTCGCCCAGTCGTTCGCGCAGCACCTGCAACGCGCGAAAGTAATGCGTCTTGACGCTGCCCTCGGAGCACCCCATCGCTGCGGCCGTTGCCGCGACGTCCATTCCCTCCAGACAACGCAGCGCGAAGGCCTGCTGTTGACGCGCCGGCAACGCTGGAGCGCACGCTTCGAGCCGCTCCATCGCCTCGCCGGCCATCAGGCGCATCGCCGGATCGGGCGCGCCGTCGGGCACGTGCTCCAGCGGGTCCTCGGCCTCCGCGCCGGATTCGTCGTCCGCACGACGCCCTGGCAGCCAGCCGAGCAACCTGTTGCGTACGGCCCGTCGCCTGCGGCAGTCGTTGATGGCGTTGTAGAGGATCCGATAGAACAGCGGCTGCCACTCTTCGCTCGGTCGCTGCACGTAGTTCTGCGCCAGCCGGAGCATCGCGCCCTGCACCACGTCGAGCGCGTCCTCGCGGTCGCGGAGCGCCATCTCGGCGATCCTGAACGCCCGCCGCTCGACCCCGGCCAGGAATCGGTTCAGCTCGACAGACTGCTCCAACCAAGCCTCCCTACCCGAGTGTCGGACCCGATGCGCCAGCGCGTGACTGCCGCTCCGCTTCGAGACTAGCAAAGCCCGCCATGGGCGTAGACTCGCGCACTCCGGGTTGGCCACCAATGGTCCACCCTGACCAAAACGCGTTGTCGGACCAATCGGTTGACGCAAACTGGTGATGAAGATTTGCACTGCCAGCCGGGGCCTGACCGCGGGCGACCGCCGCAAGGCCGCAGGGATCTGGACCGAGTCCACGAAGATTTCTGCGGCGGTGCACAAGTCGTTGATTATCATTGCTTAATTGCAGCCAGGCGATTTTCTGACCAGAAACCAAAAGTCGTCGGCGGAACCGGCACTTGGGCGCGATACACGCACGACATCCACAGACTTTTCCACAGGCTCTGTGGATAACTTCACATAATCGTCGGTCGCCGTGAGTAACGTTCTCGCCATCGCCATCGACGCGCCGCTGAGGCGACTGTTCGACTACCGCGCACCCACGCACGTCGCCACGGATAAATTGCGCCCGGGCGTCCGCCTCTGGGTACCTTTCGGTCGTCGCCGCGTCGTCGGCGTGCTGGTCGAGACTGCCGCGATCATTCGGACTTGCCCGACGGCGAAGCTCAAGGCGGCCCACGGGCTGATCGACGAGGAGCCCGTCTTCGACCCCGCGCTGCTGGAGCTGCTGCGCTGGTCGGCGGACTACTACCGTCACCCGCCCGGCGAAGTGATCGCCGCCGCATTGCCCCCCCCGCTGCGCAGCGGGGCCGGCGCCGACGAAACCGAGGAACGCTGGACCCTGAGCGCCGCGGCGCGCACCGGCTCGCTGCCGGCGCTGACCGCGCGGGCCAGCCGCCTGCGCGACTTGATCGCATTCCTGAGCCGCGCGACCACGCCGGGGCGGCCGACCTCGGCGGTCTCGCCCCGCTGGCGCGACCACGTGCGGGAACTCGAGAAGCGCGGCTGGGTGACACGGCTGCGACAGGATCGACTGCCGACCGCGTTCGGCGGTGGCCGGGGCCGCGAGGACCGCCGGCCACGAACCCGACACCCGAGCAACGCACCGCCATTGCCGCGATCGACGCGGCGCACGGCAGCGTTCGCACCGTTCCTGCTGCACGGCGTCACCGGCAGCGGCAAGACCGAGGTCTACCTGCGCGCGATCGAAGCGGTCGTGGCGCGCGGCGAGCAGGCGCTGGTGCTGGTGCCCGAGATCGCGCTGACGCCGCAGCTCGTCGCGCGCTTCGCCGCGCGCTTCGATGCGCCGCTCGCCGTGCTGCACTCCGTCGCTCGCCGACCAGGAACGCCTGCGCGCCTGGCGCGCCGCGCGCAGCGGCGCCGCGCCCGTCGTGATCGGCACGCGCTCGGCGATCTTCGCGCCGCTGTCGAGGCCGGGGCTGATCGTCGTCGACGAAGAGCACGACGCGTCCTACAAGCAGCAGGAAGGCTTCCGCTACTCCGCGCGCGACCTCGCGCTGGTGCGCGCCCAGCGGCTCGGCATTCCGGTCGTGCTCGGCTCCGCCACGCCGTCGCTCGAGAGCCTGCGAGCGCGTGCAGCCCGGCCGCTCCACGCTGCTGTCGCTGCCGAACCGCGCCGCCGGCGCGCGGCCGCCGCGACTGCACCTGATCGACCTGCGCAAGCACGCCGAAACGCAGGGCATCGCGACCCCGCGGTGCATGGCGATGCAGCGCCATCTCGACGCCGGCGGCCAGGTGCTGCTCTACCTGAATCGCCGCGGCTACGCGCCGTCGCTGTTCTGCCCGTCTGCGGCTGGGTCGCGCCCTGCCCGCGCTGCGACGCGCGCCTGACCGTCCACCAGCGCGAGCGCGCGCTGCACTGCCATCACTGCGGCACGCAGCAGCGCCGTGCCGGAGCGCTGCCCGAGCTGCAGCCAGCCCGTGAAGCCAGTCGGACAGGGCACCGAGCGCATCGAGGAGACGCTGGCCGCCTGTTCCCGGACGTGCCGCTCGCGCGCATCGACCGCGACTCCGTGCGCCGCCGCGGCGCGCTGGAAGAGGCGCTCGAGCGCATCCAGCGCGGCGAGGTGCGCATCCTCGTCGGCACGCAGATGCTGACCAAGGGCCACCACTTCCCGGAAGTGAGCCTCGTGGTGGTGCTGAACGCGGACCAGGGACTGTTCGGCACGGATTTCCGCGCGGCCGAACGGCTCGCGCAGACGATCGTGCAGGTCGCCGGGCGGGCAGGCCGTGCCGAGCGGCCCGGCGAAGTGCTGATCCAGACCGAGTTTCCGGAGCATCCGCTGCTCGCGCGGCTGGTGACCGGCGGGTACGACGCGTTCG
>CAVZNZ010000002.1:0-39133 GCA_963776815.1 uncultured Gammaproteobacteria bacterium | reverse complement strand
CACCGCGATCCTCGGCGAGAATGATCGCGTGGCCGCGCACAATCGCGAGCACTTCGACGGTCACGGCGTGCTCGCGCTGAACCTGATGTCGTCACCCGGCGCCGGCAAGACCGCGCTGCTCGAGGCGACCATCCGCGCGCTCGACGGGCGCCTGCGGGTCGCGGTGGTGGAAGGCGACCTCGCGACGGAGAACGACGCCGAGCGTATCCGCGCCTGCGGCGTGCCTGCCGTGCAGATCACCACCGGCAATGCCTGCCACCTCGACGCGACGATGGTGCACGACGCCGTCCATGACCTGCCTCTCGCCGGACTCGACGTGCTGTTCATCGAGAACGTCGGCAATCTCGTCTGCCCCGCGAGCTTCGATCTCGGGCAGCACCGCAACATCACGCTGCTGTCGGTGCCGGAAGGCGACGACAAGCCGGCGAAGTACCCGGTCATGTTCCGCGCGGCGGACCTGTGCCTGATCACGAAGACGGACCTGCTCGCCTACATCACGGAGTTCACCACTGCGCGCGCACGCGACTCGCTGCGCCAGATCGGTTTCGGCGGCGAGACCATCGAGCTCACCAGCCGCGGCGGCGAGGGGTTCGACGCGTGGCTCGCGTGGCTCGATCGCGAGGTCGAGGCGCAGCGCAGCCGCAAGCGCCAGGGCGAGACCGCCCGGCCGAAGGTCCAGCCCGAGGGAGCGCACGCCCACGCCGCCGGAGGGCGGCCCCACCGTTGAGGAGGGCGACATGACCACTGCTACCGAGTGGCTCGAACGCATCCGGGCGCTGCCGCTGCCGCCGCGGATCAAGGTCATGAACGTGTGCGGCGGTCATGAGCGGTCCATCACGACCGCGGGGCTGCGCAAGGCGATCCCGTCGAACATCGAGATCGTTCCCGGTCCGGGCTGCCCGGTCTGTATCTGCCCCGAGGAAGACATCTACGAGGCGATCCAGCTCGCGCTGCACGAGGGCGTGATCCTGGTCGCGTACGGGGACATGCTGCGCGTGCCGGTCAACGTGCCGAAGAGCGAGCCGCGTTCGCTCGAGCAGGCCAAGGCGGCAGGCGCGGACGTGCGGCCGATCGCGAGCCCGCTCGAGGCGGCCCGCATCGCCGTCGCGAATCCGGCGCGCAAGGTCGTGTTCCTCGCCGCTGGTTTCGAGACGACGACCGCACCCGCCGCGGCGCTGATCGCGCAGGGCGCCCCGGAGAACCTGATGCTGCTGATGTCGGGACGGCGGACGTGGCCGGCTGTCGCGATGCTGCTCGAATCCGGGGAGCCGGGCTTCGAGGCGTTGATCGCTCCCGGCCACGTGGCTACGGTCATGGGGCCGGAGGAGTGGGAGTTCGTCCCGCGCGATCACGGATTGCCGACCGCGGTGGCCGGGTTCTCGCCGGACTCGCTGCTGGCCGCGCTGTATTCCGTGCTGCGACAGAAGCTCGACGGCAAGTGTTTCCTCGACAACTGCTATCCGCAGGTCGTGCGTCCGGGCGGCAACGTCGCGGCGAAGCGCCTGATGGACGAGACGATGGACATCGTCGATGGCAACTGGCGCGGCATCGGCGCGATCCCGCAGTCCGGCTACGTGCTGAAGCCGCGGTTTGCGGCGAACGATTCACGCACGCAGCTGCCGTCGTACACCGAGGTTGCCCGCAAGCGAGCGGGCGAGATGCCGCCCGGGTGCGATTGCGCCAAGGTCGTGCTCGGCAAGATCTATCCGAACGAGTGCCGCCTCTACGGCCTCGCATGCACGCCGCGCCAGCCAGTGGGGCCGTGCATGGTGTCCGACGAAGGCGCCTGCCGCATCTGGTGGTCGAACGGAGTGCGCGAAAACGTCTGGGTCGGGCGCAAGGCGTCCGGGGCCGACGGCGCGTGAGCGAATCGTCTGCAGCCAGGATCGCCCGCCGGCTCGTCATGACCGGCAGGGTGCAGGGGGTCGGCTTCCGTCCGTTCGTCTACCGGCTCGCCCACGAGCACCTGCTCGATGGCCACGTGCGCAACCTGCGCGGCGACGTCGAGGTGGTGGTCTGCGGCACGACTGCAAGCGTCGCGGCCTTCGCGACGGATATCGTCAGTCGTGCCCCGCCGCTCGCGAGGCCCGCGATCCGCGAGATCGCCGGCTGCGAGGCGCCTGCCGATGCTGGCTTCCACATCGCCGCGAGCAATGCGGCCGACACGCCCCAGGTCTCGGTGCCACCGGATTTCTTCGCGTGCGACGACTGCGTGCGCGAGCTCGCGGATCCCGGCAACCGCCGCTACCGCTATCCGTTCATCAACTGCACGCAGTGCGGGCCGCGCTACACGCTGATCGAGTCGCTGCCTTACGACCGGCCGAACACCAGCATGGCGCGCTTCGAGCTCTGCGCCGAGTGCCGGCGCGAGTACGAGGATCCGCTCGATCGCCGGTTCCATGCGGAGCCGATCGCGTGCCCGGCCTGCGGCCCGCACCTCAGGTTCACTGAGCCTGGCCGGCACGCGACGGATGGCGACGAGGCGGCCATCGCCGCGGCTGTCGAGGTGCTCAAGGCGGGCAGGGTGCTCGCGGCGCGCGGCATCGGCGGTTATCACCTCGTCTGCGATGCGCGCAACGAGACGGCGGTGCAGCGTCTGCGCGAGCGCAAGCGGCGTCCGCACAAGCCGCTGGCCGTGATGTTTCCGCAGGCCGGTGCGGACGGGCTCGACACGCTGCGCGCCGAACTCGACCCGGACGGCGTCGAATGCGCGGCGCTGCTCGATCCGGCGCGCCCAATCGTGCTGGCCAGGCGACTCGAGGGTTCCGGTCTCGCGCCTTCCGTTGCTCCGGGGCTCAACGAGGTCGGGGCCATGCTGCCCTACAGCCCGCTGCACCACCTGCTGCTCGATGCGTTCGGCGGGCCCGTGGTCGCCACCTCCGGCAACGTGAGCGGGGAACCCGTACTCACGGATCCCGCGGAGGCCGAAACGCGGCTCGCTACGGTCGCCGATGCGTTCCTGCACCACGACCGGCCCATCGTCCGGCCGGCCGACGACTCGGTGATGCGCGTGGCCGCGGGGCGCGCGCGCCCGATCCGCCTCGGTCGCGGGACGGCTCCGCTCGAACTCGAGCTGCCGGCCGCCCTGCCGGAGCCAGTGCTCGCGGTTGGCGGCCACCTGAAGCTCGCCGTCGCTCTTGCCTGGGACCGGCGCATCGTCGTCTCGCCGCACATCGGCGACATGGGAACGCTGCGCAGCGAGCAGGTTTTCGAGCAGGTCGTCGCCGACCTGCAGCGCCTGTACGACGTGACCGCCCGGCACTGGCTCTGCGACGCGCATCCCGGCTACACGACGACTCGCTGGGTGCAGGCGAGCGGGCAGCCGTACTCGACTGTGCTCCATCACCACGCCCATGCCTCGGCCCTCGTGACCGAGCACGGCGTGTCCGATCCGGCGATCGTGTTCGCGTGGGACGGCGTCGGCTACGGCGCGGACGGCACGCTCTGGGGTGGCGAGACCTTCACCGGACGACCCGGTGCCTGGAGCCGCGTCGCGAGCCTGCGTTCGTTCCGGCTGCCGGGGGGCGACAAGGCGGGGCGATCACCGTGGCGCAGTGCCGCGGCACTCTGCTGGGAGGCCGGCGTCGACTGCCCCGTCGCGGTGCCCGATCCGATCGTGCGCGAGGCCTGGAGCCGCGGCGTGAATTCGCCGCAGTCCAGCGCAGCGGGCCGCGTATTCGATGCAATGGCGGCGATCGTGCTCGGCGTGGCCGAGGCGAGTTTCGAGGGGCAGGGACCGATGTGGCTCGAGGCGCGTGCGCGCGGCGAGGGTGATTTCCCGGAGCTTCCGGTCGTCGTCGATGCCGAGGGCCTGCCGCGAATCGACTGGTCCCCGCTGCTCGAATGGTGCGGCGATGGCGGGCGAACGGTGGAAGCGCGGGCCTCCGCGGTGCACCTCGCGCTCGCGGACGCGATCTGTCGCGTGGCGGAAGGCGAGCGGGCACGCTCGGGCGCGGCGATCGTCGGCCTGACGGGCGGCGTGTTCCAGAACCGGCTGCTGGCCGGGCTCGCGCACGCCGGGCTGGAGCGGCGTGGGTTTCGCGTCCTGCTGCCGGAGCAGATCCCGTGCAACGACGGCGGCCTCGGCTACGGCCAGGTCGCCGAGTTCCTGGGGCGCCAGGCCAGCCTCCTCGCGCATTGATCGGCATTGGACCGGGTCCAGACGGATACACTGCGCATATGCTCTGGTTCGAACGCCCCTTCCTGAACGTCCTGCGCCGCGAATACGCGGGCGCGATGCGGTTCGACGAGGACGACACGGCCGAGGTGATGCCCTCGCCGCCGGCGCGCCCGTGCCAGCTGTACGTGCACGTGCCGTTCTGCGAGGTGCTCTGCCCGTTCTGCTCGTTCCATCGCGTGCGCTACAACGAGTCGAAGACCGCGCGCTACTTCGAGGCGCTGCGCCGCGAGATCCGCCTGTATCACGAAGCCGGTTTCCGCTTCAGCGACGTGTACGTGGGCGGCGGCACGCCCACCGTGAACCCCGACGAGTTGCTCGCCACGCTGCGCGAGATCCGCGACCTGTCGCCGGTGCAGACGATCTCGATCGAGACCAACCCGAACCATCTCGAGCCCGAGGTGTTGATCCGCTACCGTGATGCCGGCGTGACGCGCTGCTCGGTCGGCGTGCAGAGTTTCGACGACGGGCTGCTGGCCGGGATGGACCGGCTCGAGAAGTACGGCAGCGGCGCCGAGATCCGCGCGCGTCTCGCGGCGGCGCGCGGCGTGTTCCCGACGCTGAACGTCGACATGATCTTCAACCTGCCCGGGCAGACGCTCGCGATGCTCGACCACGACATCGACACGCTGCTCGAGCTCGACGTGGACCAGATTTCGTTCTACCCGCTGATGACGGCGACCACGGCCCGCCACAAGATGCAGAAGACGATGGGCAGCGCCGACGAGTCGCTGCGCCACGTGATGTACGAGCGGGTGCTCGACCGGCTGCTGCCGGGTCATCGCGCGTCGTCGGCGTGGTGCTTCACCCGCGGCGACGGCAAGTTCGACGAGTACATCATCGACGAGGACGACTACGTCGGCGTCGGCAGCGGCGCGTTCAGCTACGTGGGCGGCGCGATGTATTCGACGACGTTTTCACTGAACCATTACTGCCGGCGGGTCGAGGGCGGCCAGAGCGGCATCACGCAGCGGCGCACGCTCGGGCTCAAGGAGCGGATGCGCTACGACTACCTGGTGCGGCTCTTCGGCGGCGCGCTGAAGCGCGAGTACATCGCCGAGCGCTACGGCGCCGCCTTCTGGCTGCGCATGGCGCCCGAGCTGCTCGCGATGCGCATGCTCGGCGCGACCCGCCACGATCCCGACGCGCTGCGCCTGACGCGTCGCGGCATGTACTGCTGGGTGCTGATGATGGCCGAGTTCTTCAACTCGGTGAACGACGTGCGCGAGCAGATGCGCGATCACATCCGCGCCGAGCTCGACGCCTGGAACGAGGAGGCGCGCGTGCCGCTGGAATCGATCGGGCGGCCCGGCCGCGAGGTGCGTTCGTGACGATGCTGGACACCCATGTTTCCCTTGCGCACGGCAACGGCGGGCGCTACATGCGCGAGCTGATCCACGAGATCTTCGCGCGGCACCTCGGCAACCCGCTGCTCGACACCAACAGCGATGCGGCGGTGCTGCCGTGGGATGCCGGCGCAGGCGAGCTCGTCTTCACGACCGACAGCTTCACGGTCCAGCCGATCGAGTTTCCGGGCGGCAACATCGGCTCGCTGGCGGTGCACGGCACGACCAACGATCTCGCGGTGGCGGGGGCGATCCCGAAATACCTGAGCCTCGGCGTGATCCTCGAGGAAGGCCTCGATTTCGCGGTGCTCGAGCGCGTCGTGGCCGGCATTGCCGCGGCTGCGAAAGAGATCGGCGTGGTGGTCGCGGCCGGGGACACCAAGGTCGTGCGTCGCGGCGAGGGCGGCGGCATCTACCTCAACACCAGCGGCATCGGCGTGAAGGACCCGACGCTCGGGCTCGGCATCGATCGCATCCGGGCCGGCGACGTCGTGCTGGTGAGCGGGCCTGTCGGCGACCACGGCATCGCGGTCATGCTGGCGCGCGAGCAGTTCGGCCTGCGTGGCGACCTCAAGTCCGACGCGGCAAGCGTGCTGCCGCTGACGAGGGCGCTGGCTGCCGCTGGCCGGGCTGCGCTTCATGCGCGATCCGACTCGCGGCGGACTTGCGACCGTGATGCACGAGATCGTTGAGGTGAGCGGGCTCGGCGTCGTGCTGCGGGAAGCGAACGTGCCGGTGCGCGATTCGGTGCGGTCGGTGTGCGAGATGCTCGGCTACGACCCGTATTTCCTCGCGTGCGAGGGCCGCGTCGTGGCGGTCGTCGCCGAGGACGATGCGGATCGCGCGCTCGCCGCGCTGCGCTCGGCGCCGGGCGGGGCAGACGCGGCCATCATCGGTGCCGTGCGCGAGCAACCCGCGCGAGTCGTGCTCGAGACCGCCATCGGCGGCGAGCGCGTGATCGAAGAACTCGAGGACGATCCGCTGCCGCGGATCTGCTAGGGCACACTCTCCGTGCGAGGGGACCGTCCCCCGGGACTGTCCCTCCAGGCCCTGGCAGAGCGTCCCCAGACAATCGTGGTTTCCGAAGGCGCTTCGCGCCGCTCGACCTCCAATCGAGAGCGAGTCTCAACTCGCCAGCCGTTCCCGCCAGTCGCGCAGGAAAACTTCGGATTACCGAGGTGCATGGAACTTTCCGGCTTCCCTAGGATCGCGCCTGAAATTGCGGCAGCCGAGAGGTGCCGCACATTTGGATCTCAGGTCTGATGGTTTTTCCAGGGAGTCAAACATGAAATCTGCAGGCGCCCACGGCTTCACGCGATCGCGTGTGCCATTGATTGCGATGCTGGCGCTCGCTGCGATCGGCATGGCCGGTTGCTACGGCGACGACGGCAAGAACGGAGCGACCGGCCCGACCGGCCCGGGCAGCACGATTCCCGGCCCGACCGGCCCGACCGGCCCGACCGGCCCGGCGGCGGTTGTCGATCCTATCGCCACGGCTCAGCCCGAGTCGTGTGTGACCTGCCATGGTGGAGCCGGCGGCGACCACCAGAGCATCTACAAGGACTACCTCGACGCCAAGACGAAGAGCCAGTACAAGATCTCGATCGAAGACGTCACGGGCGACGGCAAGGCCGTCAACAGCACGCAGACGGCGGCGGGCGTGTACACGCTCAGCTTCGAGTTCAAGCTGACGAAGAACGGCCTGCCGTACAACGACGGCACGGTCGGCTCGAGCACGGGCTCGCTGGCGGGGCTGCAGCAGAAGCGGTTCACGATCCAGGCCTACTTCGAAGGCAACCAGTATCCCTTCCAGGGCCAGACCAACTACACGACGTCCCTCGGGACCGTCACGTTCCTCGGCGACGGCAAGTACACGGCGTCCGGGACTGGCGCCAAGTGGGATCCGTCGACACAGGCTGGCTGGCAGGCCTACGGCTACGTGGCCGCGGGCGTGCTGGAAACCGAAGGCTTTACGCTGTACGCAGACGTGGCGGATGACGGCCTCGCCTTCGGCACGGCGAACAACTACGTGTCCACGGCCGTGGTCTCGGGTTGCGAAGCCTGCCACGGCGCGCCGTACCTGAAGCACGGCTACCGCGCCGCGGTGGTCGACGGCCTCAAGGACTTCGCCGCGTGCAAGGAATGCCATTACGACGACCGCACCGGCGGACACCTCGACTGGCAGCAGATGGTCGACCAGCCGTACCAGTGGGCCACCGGCGTTGCCGCCGGATCCGGTCAAGTACGCGTACAAGGCCAGCGTGATGCAGGACACGCACCAGACGCATGCCATGGAGTTCCCGTACCCCATGTCCATGGCGAACTGCACGACCTGCCACAAGGGCAAGCTCGACAAGATCCTGACCGATGCGAACTTCAAGGCAGACACGTGCAAGAGCTGCCATGCGGTCGACGGCAAGGACGCGTGGGGCGTTGTCCCGCCGGCCACTACGGCGCAGAAGTACAACCAGCCGAAGCGCGCGCCGGCACTGACGGAACTGTGGGCCAAGTCTGGAACGGGCTCGTTCCACACGATCAGCGCGCCCTGCGGCGACTGCCACAAGGCGGGCGGCGTCGGCTCGACGTTCAAGACGTACCACAACGGCTACGACGCGCAGATCTACAACGCGTCGGGCCAGCGGTATGCCGACCTCAACAAGGTCACGATCGACTCCGTGACGCTGACCGGCAACGTGCTGGACGTCAAGTTCAGCTCGGCCAATGCCAGCATCGTCCCCGTCGTTGAACGTCTCGTTCTACGGCTATGACGCCAAGCAGATGCTCGTCAGCTCCCACACCAGGGACGCCGGCGAGGCGACCTGCTACAACGACCGCGCAGCCAACCCGCTCACGGCGCCCAAGGTCGGCTGCCGCTACGAGATCGCTGGTTGACGGCAACCCGGTCTCCACGCTGCAGACGAACCGCCTGTACACCGTGATGGCGGACAGCAAGCCCGGTGCCTGGCACGTGCAGGCGGACCTGTCGAAGTACGTGCAGCCCGACGAGCTACGGCCTTGCGGCGATCCCGACGCTGATCACCAGCGGCAAGGTCAAGAAGGCGGAAATCGCGGTCCTGCCGCAGCTGGCCGTCAATGGCGAGGAAGTTGCACTGACCGCGGTGTCGAAGACATTCGACCTCGTCGGCAAGGCTTTCGTCGACAACTACTACCAGGGCACGAATGCGCTGGTCAGCGAAGCCAAGTGCAACCTCTGCCACGACGCGCTCGGCACGACGTTCCACCAGGGCGAAGGCTTTGGCGGCAAGGTGACGGTGTGCAGGACCTGCCACGTGACGACTTCGGGTGGCGCGCACCTGGAGATGCAGTCGCGCGGCATCGACTCGTACGTCCACGCGATCCACAAGTTCCAGTACCTGGACACGAATACCGTGGACTTCGCGGACCCGGTGTACGCGAAGCGGTATGCGCAGCACGTGGAGCACGGCTTCCCGAACTTCACGATCAAGAACTGCGAAGCCTGCCACGTGGCGGCGACCAGCGACCGTTCACGAGCTACAACCCGGCTGACCAGACCAAGTCGATGCCTGGCATCGAGTCGGCCTCCTGGGACCTCACCAAGGGCTGGGTCAACCTCACCACCGGCGCGTCGCTGCCGCCTCCTGCGAAGCGGACGATCGGCAACGTCCCGTCGCTACGTCGTCGGTCCGTCCAACAGGGCCTGCGGTGGCTGCCACCGGGCCGTGTTGATCAACGAGGACGCCGAAGGCGAGCTGGTGTCGTTCAACTCGCACACGGCGATGGGTGGCTACACCGTCGCGAACGGCAAGACCAGCTCGGGCGTGGACTACGTCTACGCGATGATCGAAAGGATGATGAACTTCTACAAGTGATCGAGGCGTGCGGGGCGGGCTCTCGGGCCCGCCTCGCTCCGCCGAAGGTCCGGATGACTGAGAGGCGGGCTTCGGCCCGCCTCTTTTTTTGTGCAGCTCCTGTTCAGCGGCCGGCACCGCCCCGCCGGCCGGCGCGCGCGGCGTGCGGCGGCGGCGTCCACCCGTAAACATCCTAGAAAACTGCGGATATCCGAAGTGCTGGGAACTTTCGTGCGGGAGTACGATCCCGTCGAGATTTTCGGTAGATCACCGCCGTACTTTGCGGCTTTGGGACGCGAGTCCTTTAGGGATAGGGAGTCAATCATGAAATCTGCAGGCGCCCACGGCATCACGCGATCGCGTGTGCCATTGATTGCGATGCTGGCGCTCGCTGCGACGATCGGCCTCGCCGGTTGTAGCGGCGACGATGGCAAGAACGGAGCGACAGGACCGGCCGGTACTCCCGGCGCCACGGGTCCGATAGGTCCGACGGGCCCGACGGGTCCCACGGGTCCGACGGGTCCGACCGCGTCGGCGAACCCGGTCGAGAGCTGCACCGTCTGCCACGGCAACACTGGCATCGCCAGCGCCAAGGTGGCGCATGCCGTCACCGGCGTGCCGACCGTCACCAACGTCGCAGTCGCGCCGAGCGGCGCGAACCTCGTCATCACCTACAATCTGAAGGTCGACGGCGTCAACGCGACCGACTTCAATACGATCAACCGCTCCATCCGGCTGGACGGGGTGACGATGCTCGAGGGAAACATCGACACCACGCTGACGCCTGTCGCCATTACCGGCGGTACCAGTGGCAACTACACGATCACGATCACCAACGGCGTGACCGCGTACCCTGCCAACTCGCGTTACGCCTTCCGCACCGTCAGCGCCTCCAATACCAGCGTGCGGTCGTACGTGGTCGCCGACTATCCGGCCGCCCCGGTCACGCAGCTGGTCAGCGACCAGTCGTGCCAGAACTGCCACGGCGGCCTCGGACAGATGCACAACGGCTATCCGATGGGCGCCAAGCAGTGCGTGGTGTGCCATGACGCGACCAACGTCGTGGCACAGTACCCGAATGCCGAGTTCTACAAGCTGGTGCACGGCATCCACAACTCGGAGCTGATGCCCGCTGGCAAGTGGGACTTCGACGCAAGAACTGTCGTTCGCGGTCAGCTACCCGACCTACATGATCAACTGCAGCGTCTGCCACGACACGCCGTCCACGCTGTCGACGGTCAACGCGATGCCGGTGACGGGTGCGGGCTGCTTCAGCTGCCACGGGTCGATGGCGAGCTGGGAAGAAGACTTTGCCGACTCCGGAACGACCTTCCACGAGAGCATGAACGAGACGACGGACTGCCAGGTCTGCCACAAGGCTGGCGGCGTCGCGGCCGGCCTCACCAAGGTCACCGACTTCCACAACGGCTTCGAGACCGAGCGCGTGGGCATCATCTGGGACGGCGTGGATACCTCCGTCACCGAAGGCAAGAAGATGACCATGACGATCACCGGGGTCGTCGACGACGGGACGAACCAGAAGATCTCCTGGGGCGCCACCTTGAACGGCGTCGCAGTGAATCCGTGCAACGCCACCGTTGGACCGACCGCGCCGCTGTTCCTCATTCCGGCTGGTACAGATACCACCAAGATTGATGGACAGTTCAGCATGCTGCGCACCTACGCGCAGGCCGACGACTGGGTCGCCAGCACCAGCACGAGCGCGCCGGGCCAGCCGGGCAGCTCAGTGAACCTGACCACTGCGAACACGACCTGCACAGGGAACGTCGCAACCACGACCGTTCGCAGACGAGGCGGGTACGAAAGGACTGCGGGCCATCGTGGCCCTGCAGGGCAAGCCGATGTTCCCGGTGTCCGCGGCGCTCAAGGCCGCGAATCCGGAGTACGAATGGCTCTACACGTATGTCCGCGTTCCGACCCCGACCTACACGTTCACCGTCGGCACGGGGGCCCCGGCTCCGGCTCGCCGCACCGTGGTCGACACCAGCCAGTGCCTGAAGTGCCATGTGGGTTCGCTCTACCAGCACGGCAACACCCGGGTGGACAACGCGAACATGTGCGTCATCTGCCACAACCCGGCGTCGTCCGAGCAGAACGTCCGAACCAGCATGGGCATCCTCGCCAATGGCGTCGTCGACACGACCAAGACGTATGACGGCCTGGTCGGCCAGACGTACGAGCTGAAGACCATGCTGCACCGCATCCACTCGGCCGGCGAGAGCACGGCGACCCAGTTCGTCATCTATCGGACGCGCGGCATCTATGGCTGGGCGCCCGTCGAGTCGCTGCTGGGTCCGAACTGGGCGAGCCTGCCGTGCGTGCCGCCAAGCACCACGGGCGCACACCTGGTGTACGGGGCGACGAACACGGCCCAGAATCTGCCAGCCGTTCAACTACTACGAGCCGACGTACTCAGGCGCGCGGGAGCTGAACGACTGCAAGGCCTGCCACGGCACGATCCTGGACACCAAGGGCTACTTCCCGGATCCGACCAAGGCCGTCGCGACGACGCTCAACGCGGGCAGCACGACGTGGAAGACGCAGACCGACGACACGCTGCAAGGCGCATCGGCGGCTTCGTGCGTGACGTGCCACCACACGGACACCGACGTGAAGGCCCACGCGTATCAGAATGGTTTCAACCCGGCGGTGTTCCCGAACGGGCGCCAGACCATTCTCGACGCGAATGATTGAGGTAATGTTCGACTAGGCTTCAGGCGAGCGGGTTGGGCCTTCGGGCCCAACCCGCCCCGCCCCGAAGATCAGACAGGAACCAAAAAAGAAGGCCGGGCATTTGCCCGGCCTTTTTCTTTTCGGTAGCCAGTTGCACCGGCCACCGGGAGTCACTGGTCAGCCAGCGCTTACTCCACCTTGACCTCGGCGTCCTCCAGGATCACCGCGTACTGGTAGCCCATGCCGAAGTCCTTGTCGAGCGTGACCGGCCCGGTCACGACGACGATGGCGCCGAGTTCCGGCAGCTCGCCAGAGGTGGTCACGGTGAGGTCGTTCGTTCCTTCCGCGCCGGACCCGTCACGGACGTGCAGCCAGTTCTTGCCCATGATGCCGCCATTCACCTTCACGACCTTGCCGCGGACGGTCACGGGCTTGCCGGCGAGCGACGCCTTCTCGGCGAACACTTCGGCGACGGTCTTGCCGCCTTCCGCCTTCGCGATTCCCGACAGGTCGACCTCCTCGCCGGCCTTTGCAACCGGGTGGTCGGCCGGCATCTGGGGCGCCTCGGCTGCCGCCGGAGCCGTGGGGGGCCGCGGCGGTCTCGGCCGGGGCCGGTTCCTTCTTGCTGCAGCCTGCAAGGATCGCGACGACGGTCAGGGCCAGCAGACTGGCGTGGGTTGCCTTGGACACTTGATGGGTACTCCGGAGCGGGTGGAATGGACGAAAGGCGGCAGTCTAATGGACCGCCTCCCGCGGTGCATTCGCATCGCGCTCCGCCACGACTCGAGCCGTTTCCGTCTATCTCGGTTTATCGCTATACGTGGCCTTATGGTCGGCACCTAGTATTCGATCCGTCCTGCCAGCGGTCGCTGGCACGTCACCGGATATGGTGGGCCGCTTGCCGCGGTGCATTTTCGAACGAGTCTGGGAGTCATCCATGAACATTGCAGGCGCCCGAGGCATCATGCGATCGCGCGTGCCACTCCTCGCTTTGATGGCAGTGGCCGCAATTGGTATTGCCGGTTGTGCAGGCGATGACGGCAAGGCCGGCCCCGTCGGACCCACCGGCCCGACCGGCCCGGGTGGCGGTGTCGGCCCCACGGGCCCCACGTCTCCGCCGAGCATCGAAGCGGGCGGACCGGTGGTCATCGGCAACGGCAGCACGCTGACCGAGGAGCAGATCAAGGCCATCGGGACGCTGGTCGCGACGATCGACTCGGCCTCCATTCCTGCCGGGGCGCCGATCCCGGTGATCGAGTTCACGCTGAAGACGTCGCACGGCGGCGCGGCGACCGGACTCGCGCCAGGCGCGCTGCTGGTGACGGTCGCGAAGCTCGTCCCGTCGACGGGCTCGAAGGTGCCGCAGAGCTGGCAGAGCTACATCAACCGGACCCAGACCGCGTCCGCTGGTCCAAAGCCGATCCCCAGTCGCGACCCAGGCCAACTCCGAGACCGGCACGACCGGCACGCTCGTGGACCTCGGCAGCGGCAAGTACCGCTACACATATAAGGTCAACCTGTCGACGGTGACGACGCCGATCGCGGTCGCGTTCGAGCCGAACCTGACGCACCGCCTGGGCCTCGAGGTGCGCCTGTCCGGTGCGGCCGAGGAGCTCGCGCCGGACAACCCGGTGAAGGACGTCGTCCCGAGCGGCGGCGCCGGCAACGGCAACAAGCTGGTCGCGGCGACCGTGACCTGCGACACCTGCCACGAGCGTCTCGAGATGCACGGCGGGCCGCGTCGCTCGGTCGAGTACTGCGTGACCTGCCACAACCCGGGCTCGGTCGACCCCGACAGCGGCAACTCCGTCGACATGGCCTACATGATCCACTCGATCCACGCCGGGCTCGAGCGCGGGCCGGCCTACCCGAGCACGACCAACCCGACTCCGATTCCGTACATCGTCTACGGATTCGGCGGCAGCGAGAACAACTACGGCGACGTCACTTACCCGCAGGACATGCTCTTCTGCGAGAAGTGCCACGTGAAGTCCACGGCGACTCCGGACGGCGATTCCTGGCAGACGGCCGTGTCGGCGTCGATCTGCGGCGGCTGCCACATCGCTGGACTCAAGACGACGGCATACAGCGCGACCAAGGGCTACACCTACAGCTATACGCACTCGACCTTTGCCTTCACCGCGCCGGACAGCATGTGCGGCGACTGCCACCGTGCGGACGGCTCGGCCGGCCCGAACTCCGCGCACCTGCTCTGTCCCGACCGGCGCCCCGGTGGGCAAGGCGCTCGGCGCGCAGTTCAAGTTCGAAATCCTCGGCGTGACGAACGTCGGCCTGAACAAGACGCCCACGGTCAAGTTCAAGGTCTCGAACCCGGCCAATGCCGGCAAGGCCTACGACATCGTGACCGACAAGGCGTTCACGACGTCCGGCGCGAGCCTGAACATCAACATCGCGTGGGACCCGGCCACGGACATCTCGAATGCGAAGCCGGACGGGACCGAGCCCGGGCTGCGTTCGGGCAGCACGCCACGGCGCAGCGGCTACACGCTGCAGATGAACCTGCCGCAGATCCAGGCGGCGGCGAAGACGGCGGGCCAGGCGGCGGACGGCAGCTACACCATCCCGTTCTTTACCGCCGTGCCGGTGGATACGGCGAACCTGATGGTGCAGATGGACGGCCACCCGAAGGCGCTGCCGCCGGGAGTGACCGACTGGACGAAGTCCGTGAACGCGCGCGCCGGCATGACGGTGTTCTACACCGGCACCAAGCGGGCGCAGCTCGTGACGCAGACGAAGTGCGAGAACTGCCACAACCAGCTGTCGTTCCACGGCGCGAATCGCAACGGCGATCCGCAGGCTTGCGTCGTGTGCCACAACTGCGAGCGGCGGTTACGCGGACGAAGGTCTTGGCACGATCGCCATGGGTGCGTTCATCCACGGCCTGCACGCCAGCAACGTGGAGGAGATCGGCGAGGTCACCTATCCGCAGAGCCTCGCGAACTGCCAGGCGTGCCACGCGGCGGGCACGTACAACGCCGCGCGCGAGAGCGCGATCGCGATCAGCACCGGTTCGGGTACCGATCTCTTCAACATGAAGGACGATACGTGGGAAACCGCGACGTCCGGCACCTGCGCGGGCTGTCACACCAGTGGCACCGCAAAGGCGCACATGGAGCAGAACGGCGGCCAGTTCGGCGTCGTGGGCGGCAAGACCTTCGCGCCGTCGTCGGCGAGCGAAGCGTGCGCCGTCTGCCACGGTCCTGGCCGCACCGCGGACACCGCGGAGGTCCACGGCGGGTAAGCGACGGTCATCCGGGCGCCCCGGCGGGGCGCCCGGTCCCGCCCCGGGCCTGACGGCCGCCGCGGGGCCGGACCGTGGCGGGACTGGACGACGAGGCCGGAAGTTCGAGACATGACATCGCTCAGGGAGTCTGCAATGAAGTTCGCCACTGCCCGAGGCATCACGCGGTCGCGCGTACCACTCCTTGCGTTGATGGCCCTCGCTGCCGTCGGCGTCGCCGGCTGCGCAGGTGAGGGATCGGACGGCGGTTCGGGCGTCACCGGCCCCACGGGCCCCACCGGGCCGATCGGTGGCGGCAGCACGATCGCGATCTCCCAGGCGGACACGGTGATCACCACGATCACCAATACGACCGTGGGTTCCGACGGCAAGGTGACGGCGACGTTCACGCTGCAGGACAGCACGGGCCACGGGCTTGCCGGGCTGCAGGCGGCCAACGTCCGCTTCACGGTCGCCAAGTTGATTCCGGGCGTGAACGGCCAGCTCGGCCAGTGGCGCAGCTACATCTCGCGGGTCAACAGCCCCGACCCGAAGGCGACACCGGTCCCGCCGGCGACGCCCGCGGCCGAGCAGAAGCCAACCGAATACGCCACCTACGAGGGCGGCGTCGCGACGGTCAACAACGTGCCTTGCACGGCCACGGGCGTCTTCAAGGCGCTCGGTGGCGGCAACTACCAGTACACACTCTCGAAGGCCCTTCCCGACTACGCGAGCGTGTCCTACGACCCGTCGCAGACGCAGCGCGTCGGCCTGCAGATCCGTGGCGATGCGACCTGCGCTCCGGGGGCGAACACGGACAAGCTGCTCGAGCTCACGGAAGCGAGCCTGATCACGAACGGCGTGCGCGACTTCGTGCCCGCGGGCGGAGTGCCCGTGTCGCGCAACACCATCGACCAGAAGCAGTGCAATGCGTGCCACGTCGAGCTGAGCGCTCACGGCGGCGGACGCACCGACTACGAGTTCTGCGTGACCTGCCACAACCCGTACACGGTGCAGTCGGCGACGAACACCTCGTTCGACATGATGTTCATGACGCACCAGATCCACATGGCCGGCAACCTCGCGATGCCGTTCCCGATCTGGATCCCGGCCACCAGCACCCAGCCGGGCCGGATGGAGTATCCGTTCGAGGAAGTGACCTATCCGCAGGACATCCGCAACTGCACGACCTGCCACAACGACACCGAGGCCGGCTCGGCCTGGAAGACGACCGTCAACGTCGCGAGCTGCGGCTCGTGCCACGACACGACGACGTTCAGCGGCCCGAACCCGACGCACTCGGCCGGTCCGGCCACGGACGACATGTGCGCCAACTGCCACGTGCAGTCGAACCTGCCGCAGCTGTCGCCGGCCGGGGCCCATGCGGCGAGCAAGGCGGCGCCGCTGCTCCCGTCCACGCCGGTGGTGCGCGAGTACGCAAAGCGCTTCAAGTTCGAGCTCGTCTCGCTCGACGCGGCGAGCTTCAAGCCGGGCGCGTTCCCGAAGTTCACGTTCAAGATCACGGACCCGACGAACGGCAGCGCGCCGTACAACCTCGTCACGAGCCCGTATTTCTCGGGCCCGCAGTGCGTTAACGGAACGGCGCGGCTGGCGTTCGACATCGGCTGGAGCACGGCCGACTTCAACAATGCCGGCAGCGGCTCCAGCCCTGGCCAGCCGATCTCGCTGAACCCGCTCAACGCCGCGACCGGTTGCTCCACGCTGGCTGCGGGCGTGGTCGCGAACGCCGACGGCTCGTACACGATGGTCTCCTCGGTGGCGATCCCGGCCACTGTGACCGGCACGGTGATGCTCGGCTTCGAGGGCCACCCGGCCGGTGACATCGACGGCAATGGCAGCTACACGGACCGCATCCCGGTGAAGAACGTCTTCAAGGTCGCGGCCGCGACCGGCACGACCGCGACGAACCGGCGCGTGGTCGTCGACATCGCGCGCTGCAACGCCTGCCACAAGTCGCTGAGCCTGCACGGCAACAACCGGACCGACGAGCCGCAGGTGTGCGTGATCTGCCACAACCCGGCGGCCACGGACATCAACCGCCGCAAGGGCACGACGATGGTCGCGTCCACCAGCTGCCCGCAGGGGCTGGTCTCGAAGCTCGACGGCAAGTGCGAGCAGACGATCGACTTCAAGCGGATGGTGCACATGATCCACGCCGCCGAGTTGCAGCCTGCCGGATTACCGTTCGTGGTCTACGGTTTCGGCAACAACCCGATCGACTTCGCGGAGGTCACGTACCCGCCCGGCGACAAGATCGGCCAGTGCGAGACCTGCCACGCGCCGGACACCTACTACCCGGTGGATCCGACCAAGGTGCAGGCGACCACGACGAACACGGGCGCGAGCATCAGCTCGCAGACCGACGACTTCGGCATCACGCCGAACACCGCGATCTGCTCGGGTTGCCACACCACGTCGACGGCGGCCCTGCACATGACGCAGAACGGCGGCAGCTTCAACGCGGCCAAGCCGGCCAACGGCATCGTGACGAGCCCGCTCGAGACCTGCAGCCTGTGCCATGGCCCGGGCAAGCCGGCGGACGTGAAGACCGAACACGCCGTGGGCATCTACAAGTTCGACGACCTGTCGGCGAACTGACGGGACGGAGTGACTGCGATGAAACCCAAGATGCACACGCTCGCTTACCGCCTGCTCGCGATCGCCGCGCTCTGGCCTGCCGTCACGCTCGGCCAGGCGCCGCCGGCCGCCGAGGCGAAACCCGAACCCGCAGCTGCCGCCAAGCCCGCGGCGGCCCCGGCCGCTGCGGCCGATGCGGTCGAATACAGCAAGAAGGGCGCGGATACGTGCCTGACGTGCCACGACGACGAGCACGTGATGAGTGTCTTCCACACGAAGCACGGCCAGCCGAACGACGCACGCAGCCCGTTCGGCAAGGGCCAGCTGCAGTGCGAAGCCTGCCACGGGCCGGGCGGCAACCACACGAAGAAGGTCAAGAAGGGCGAGTCGCGCCCGCCGATGGTGCAATTCGGACGCAAGTCGGTGACGCCGGTCGCGGTGCAGAACGGCATGTGCCTCGGCTGCCACGAGAAATCGATGAGCGCGAGCTGGCACGCCGGCCCGCACGACGCGAACAACGTGTCATGCGCTTCCTGCCACGACAGTCACGTCGCGAAGGACCCGGTGCTGTCGGCGAGCACGCAGGCCGATGTCTGCTACACGTGCCACGTGGCGCAGCGTGGCGAGTTCCTGAAGCCGTACGCGCACCCGATGCGGCAGGGCAAGATCGCCTGCAGCGACTGTCACCAGCCGCATGGCTCGACGTCCGAGGCGCAGCTCGTCAAGGCAACGGTCAACCAGACCTGCTACCAGTGCCACGCGGAGAAGCGCGGCCCGTTCCTCTGGGAGCACGCGCCGGTGCCCGAGGACTGCTCGAACTGCCACGCGCCGCACGGTTCGTCGAACCCCGGCATGCTGACCGCGCGCGGGCCGCTGCTCTGCCAGTCCTGCCATTCGCAGCAGGGCCACCCGAGCCTCTCGTACGGTCCGTCGGGACTGCCGGGTGGAACCGGGCCGACCGTGTCGACCCTGGTGCTCGGTAACTGCATGAATTGCCACTCGCAGGTGCACGGCTCGAACCATCCCTCGGGCGCGTCGCTTACACGGTGAACCCTATGCACACCCGCAGTCTTATCCTGTCGCTCGCGGTTGCGTCCTGTCTTGCGGCCGCCGGCGCGACGGCCGCCGAGCCGCCGGCACCGAACACCAGCGAATGGACCTGCTCGAAGTGCCCGTTCCCGAAGGGCTACCAGGCCGACGCCACGCTCGGCGGCGGCTACGTCGACGAGTCGTCGGCGAAGTTCGGCCAGTACACGGGCCTCGACGAGAAGGGCGGCTACGTCGTCGCCGATGCCGAGGGCACCTACGACGGTGAGTCTGGTTACGGGCTTTCCTACGAGCTGACCGACCTGGGATTGAACTCGCGCGCGATCGACATCCAGGGCGGCAAGCAGGGCGCGTACGAGTTCGGCCTTCACTACGACCGCGTCCCGGTCACGATCTGGGACACGACCGAGACGCCGTTCAACAACGTCGGCAGCAAGGACCTGACGCTGCCGTCGAGCTGGGTCTATGGCGGCAGCACCGCCGGCATGACGTCGCTGGGCCAGGACCTGCACGGTGTCGACGTCGGCTACGACCGCGACCGGTACGGCGCCGACGGGAAGTACTTCTGGGGCCCGAACGTCGTGCTCGGCATCGACTACAAGCGCGACGAGCGCAGCGGATTCCGCAGCCAGTTCGGCACGATCGGCAGCACCTCGACGCAGTTGCTCAAGCCGATCGACGACGCGACCGACCGCGTCGACGCCGCCGTGCGCTACCAGACCGAGCGCTGGTTCGCGGAGCTGACCTACAGCGGCTCGTTCTACAACACCAAGGCCGCGTGGCTGAAGTGGACCAATCCCTTCGGTCTCGCGCTGCCCGGCACCGAACAGGGCCAGATGGCGCTGGCGCCGGACAACGACTACAACGAGATCGCGCTGTCGGCCGGGTGGCACGGCCTGCCCGGCAACACGACGGTCGCGCTGTCCGCGGCGACCGGCAAGGGCACGCAGGACACCGGCTTCCTGCCGTACACGATCAACCCGTCCATCGCGACGCAGCCGCTGCCGATTTCGAACCTGGACGGTGACGTCGACGTGACGCGCGCCGACCTCACCGTCACGTCGCGGCCGTGGCGCAGCCTGCGGCTGCGTGGCTCCGTCACCTACGACGAGCGCGACAACAACAGCAAGCAGGCGGCGTTCGATTCGATCGTGTACGCAGACAGCTTCCTGACTTATGGCGACACGACGAACCCGCTGTACGGATTCGAGCGCTTCCGCGTGCTCGGCAGCGCGGACTACGACGTCTATGACAAGGTGCAGCTCGGCCTCGGCGGCGAGTACCGGGAGCTGAAGCGGACCGGTACCGAGCAGGAAGTTTCGGAAGAGCACCTGTCGGACGGCTGGGGCCGCGTGGAATACCGGCCGTCGGGCTATCTCGGCTTCGTGCTGCGCGGCGGCGCGATGGAGCGCGAGCCTTCCGGCGGATACGACACCGCGGTCGCCGAGGACTACGGCCAGAACCCGCTGCTGCGCAAGTACAACATGGCGTACCTCTACCGCAGCTACGGCGAGTTCGTCAGCAACGTCGCGCTCGGGGACCTGCCGCTCACGCTGAGCGCGAGCGCGTCCTACGCGGACGACAGCTACACGAAGTCGCAGATCGGCCTGCGGTCGGGCATCGACCGGCGCTATGGCATCGACCTCAACTGGGCGATCAACGACAAGCTGTCGGCGTACGTGAACGGCGGCCAGGACAAGATCGACTCCAGGCAACGGGGCAGCAGCACCTTCTCGTCGTCGGACTGGAGGGGCATCGTGCAGGATGCGTTCAGCACGCTCGGCACGGGCTTCATGGCCCGCTTCAGCGACAGGATGAGCCTCGGCCTCGACTACACCTGGGCGCAGGGCAACTCGCACACGAAGATCACGGGCGTGAATGCGGGTGATTTCCCCGCGGTACGCAGCGAGCTGTCGAGCTTCAAGGCCGACTTCAACTACGACGTGACCGAGCGCATGGACGTCGTCTTCACGTGGTGGTACGAGCGCTTCACCAGCAGCGACTGGGCGCTGAACGGCATCGGGCCCGCGACGCTGCCGAACGTCCTGTCGCTCGGCGCCGATCCCTACAACTACAGCGTCAACTACGTCACGATCGCGCTGCAGTACTCGTTCGGGTCGCCGGCGGACGGCGAAGGCAAGTAACGAAGAGGGTGGGGTAATCCGCGGACTGCAGCGTCGATGCTGCAGTCCGCGGAGATCCCGGCCGGCTGGCGCCGGCGCAGCGATTACTTCAGCGTCGCGTAGTAGGCGGCGACGTTCGCAACGTCGGCGGCGCTCAGCTTCTTCGCGGCCTTCGCCATCTTGGCGTCCTTGGTGCGCGTGCCGTTCTGGTACTCGGTCATCGCCTTGGTGAACTTGTCCACGGCCCAGCCGTTGATGGCCGGGTTGTCGTCATCGCCCTTGCCGTCGTCACCGTGGCAGTCGGCGCAGCTGCCTTCGGCGATGGCCTTGCCGGCGGCGACGTCCGCGGCATAGGTGGGCGCCGCGACGAGCGCGAGCGCGGCGAGCAGGGCGGACAGCGTAAGCTTGTTCATCGATGGACTCCTGGGGTGATCGGATCGCGGCGGACACCCGCCGCGGCGGGCCGATTGTCCCGCAAGCCGGGCTCGGCGGCTACCTTTCCCGCAAGGCGAGGCGCTGGATCGCGCGAGTCAGGCCCTTGAACAGGAACAGGTGTGCGGGCACCAGCGAATACCAGTAGACGAGCCCGAGCACCCCGGCCGGGTGCCAGTAGGCAGTCGCGCTGACGCTCGAGCCCGCACCGGCCGGGCCGGGCTTGACGACGAATTCGAGCACGCCGGCGCCCGGGGCCTTCATTTCCATCAGCAGCGTCAGCCGCCGGCCCGGCTCGAGCGCGATCACCCGCCAGGAGTCCACGACGTCGCCGACCCGCAGTTCCGTCGGGTGCCGGCGCCGGCGGCGGTAGCTCGGCCCGCCGACGAGCCAGTCGATCGCGCGGCGCACGTTCCACAGCACGTCGGCAAAGAAATACCCGCGGTCCCCGCCGATCGTGCAGACGGTACGGAACACGGCCTCCGGCGTCGCGGGGCCGTTCGCTTCGGCGCCCGCGCGCATCGCGTAGTAGCCATACTCCGGGTGGAAGTTGCGGCAGGCGATCGCGCCCTCGACCCAGCGTGCGACGACCTCGTGGCGGCTGTCCGCGTCGATCGCGGCACGAATCGATTCCTCGAGGCCCATCAGCCGGCGCGGCACCAGCGAGCGCAGCGCGGAATCGTCGGCGACGAAGTCGTGCTCGAGCCCTTCCACCAGCGCCCGCGCGACGCTGGTCGGCACGGACGTGACGAACCGGAGCCAGTACGACGAGAGCCGCGGCGTCAGCACCGGCACGGCGATGATGCGCGGAGTGCGCCCGACCAGCCGGCCGTAGCAGCGCATGATTTCCTCGTAGGTCACCGCGTCGGGCCCGCCCGCATCGAGGATGCGGCCCGCCGCGGCGTCGATGTCCGCGACGGCGACCAGGTAGCCGAGCAGGTCCGGCAGCGCGATCGGCGTCGAGCGCGAGCGCACCCATGACGGCGTGGTCATCACCGGCAGGTGGTTCACGAGGTCGCGAATCACCTCGTAGGCGGCCGATCCGGGGCCGATGATCATGCCGGCGCGGATTTCCGGTCACCGGCACCGGGAACCGGCGCAGTACCTCGCCGGTCTCGGCGCGCGACTTGAGGTGCTGCGAGCGTGGGTTCGGCGGTATCAGGCCACCGAGATAGACGATGCGCCGCACGCCGGCCTGCGCCGCCGCTCGAGCGAAATTCTCCGCTGCCTGCCGGTCGAGCGCGGCGAAGTCGCGGCCCGCGGCCATCGAGTGCACCAGGTAATACGCGGTGTCGACGCCGGCAAGCGCCGGGGCGAGCGATGCCGGATCCAGCGCGTCGGCCCGCACGAGCTCGACGCCTGTCCAGCCGCGCGCCTCGAGCACTTCCACGTTGCGCGCCGTCGCGCGCACCCGGTGCCCGGCCGCGAGCAGGGCGGGGACGAGATTGCTGCCGATGTAGCCGCTGGCTCCGAAGACGAGGCGCAAGAATCAGCCCCGGCCGCTGGCCGCGTTGCGCACGCGTATCGCTTCTTCCTGGTCCACGGCGTCGAGCTGCTCCTCGATGAAGCGCAGCGACTGGTCGATCTCGGGCAGTACCACGTTCTCCAGCGCCCGCGCCCGTCGCTCGGTGCGAGTGTACTCCCGGGCGAGCCGGCGCAGGTTGCCGACGCAGGCTGCGACCTGCGCGTGCGTCTCGATCAGCTGCTGGAAGGCACTTGCGCAGGCACGCGCCTCGGGAAGTGCCTGCAGCGATCGCGGCGCGGGCGTCGTGCCGGCCCGGTCCAGCGTCGCCTCGACGAGCTCGAGGCCGAGAAAAGTCTGCACGCTGGTGCGCAGCAGCTCGCCATCCAGGTTGCGCTTCGGCTCGACGGTGAGGTCGTCGAAGCCGTAGACATCCACGGCGGCCTCGAGCGCATCGCGGGCCTGCTGCGTCCAGCCGGTGCAGTTGCTCCTGGAGCGCGAGGTAGTGCCGCAGCTGGCGCAGGATCTCGGTGGCGAGCAGCACCCGCTTCTCGTCGAGCAGCTCGTAACCTTCCTGCACCAGTCGCCGCTCGTCGCGCAGCTCGAGGAATGCGACGCGCGTCGCCAGCACCTCGCCGCCGATGTCAGGCACGTTCGCCTTCCTCGAGGTGCCGCTTGATCTGGTCGTTCGACAGCCGCGTGAGCTCGTTGCGCGGCAACCCGCGCAGCACCTGCCAGCCGACCTGCATGCTTTCCTCGAGCGTGCGCGACGTCGGTTGCTGCAGCAGCTGCTCCTCGAAGCGCTGGCCGAACGCGAGGAAGCTGCGGTCCGCGTCCGGCAGGCCCTGTTCACCCATCACGCTCGCGAGCATCCTGACCCGGATCGCCCGTGCATAGGCGGCGAACAACTGGTGCGCGAGCGCCGGATGGTCCGGGTCCGTGTAGCCTTCGCCGGTGCCCGCGTCCATCAGTCGCGACAGGCTCGGCAGCACCTTGATCGGCGGGTAGATGCCGCGGCGGTCGAGCTCGCGATCGAGCACGATCTGGCCTTCGGTGATGTAGCCCGTCAGGTCGGGAATCGGGTGGCCGATGTCGTCGCCCGGCATCGTCAGGATCGGCAGCTGCGTCAGCGTGCCCTCGCGGCCGCGGATGCAGCCCGCGCGTTCGTACAGCGCGGCCAGGTCCGAGTACATGTAGCCCGGGTAGCCCTTGCGGCCCGGGATCTCGCCGTGGCTCGCGGAGACCTCGCGCAGCGCCTCGCAGTAGTTGGTCATGTCCGTGAGGATCACGAGCACGTGCCGGCCCTCGACGAACGCGAGGTATTCCGCGGCGGTCAGCGCATAGCGCGGCGTGAGCAGGCGCTGCATGCCCGGCTCGTCGGCGAGGTTCAGGAACATCGCCGTGTGGCCGAGTGCGCCGCTCGACTCCATCGCGCTGCGGAAATGCTCCGCGGTGTCGTGCGACACGCCCATGCCGACGAACACGATCGCGAAGTCCTCGCGCCGCTCGCCACGCAGCCGTGCACGCTGCGCGATCTCGGTGGCGAGTCGGTCGTGCGGCAGGCCGCCCGCCGAGAACAGCGGCAGCTTCTGCCCGCGGACCAGGCTGTTCATCAGGTCGATCGCGGAGACGCCGGTCTCGATGAAGTCGCGCGGCAGTGCGCGCCACGACGGATTGATCGCGAGGCCCTCGATGCGCATCCGGGCCCGCGCGGAGACCGGCGGTCCGCCGTCGATCGGCCGGCCGAGACTGTCGAACACGCGACCGAGCATGTTCGGGCCGACGCCGAACAGCAGTGGTTCCGGACGCAGCCGGATCCGCGTGCCCGAGAGCCCGAGGCCGGACGTGGGTTGCAGCACCTCGATCACCATCGCCGTCTCGTCGAGCGCGGCGACGCGACCGAGGCGGGTGGTTCCGTCCACGCCCAGGATCTCGACCGCGGAGTTCAGCCCGACGCGCGCCTCACGGCGTGCGTAGAGCAGCGGTCCCTCGATCCGCGTGACGGCGTCTTCGAGCAGCAGGTCAGCGAACATGGCTCTGCACCGGCTGCAGCGCGTCGAACTCGTAGTCGAGCTCGCGCGGCAGCAGCGTGAGTCGTTTCAGGTCGCCTTCGCCGAACTCCTCGCCGAGGCGCTGCAGCTGGCGGAGGATCTTCATGTCGGCGAGGCGCGCGGGCGGGATGCCGGCCTGCACGGCCGCTTCCGCGCGATCCATGAAGTGCAGCAGGATCGTCAGCATCGCGACCTGCCGCGCCGGCGAGCAGTAACGGTCGACCTTCGAGAACGACGACTGCCGCAGGAAGCCCTCGTTCACGAGGTCCGCGCACAGCAGCTTCAGCTGCTGCTGCGCCGGCAGCGCGTCGCGGCCCACGATGCGCGCCATGCGCTCGAGGTGCGACTGCTGCTCGAGCAGCGCGAGGACTCGTTGCCGCTGCGTCATCCAGTCCGGGTTGCCCGAGACTTTCCACCAGTTCGCGAGCGCGTCGGCGTCGGCGCTGTACGAAAGCAGCGGGTGGATCGCGGGGTAGAAACGCGCCTGCGCGCGCTGCCGGTCGAGCGCCCAGAAGCAGCGCACGTAGCGCTTCGTGTGCAGCGTCACGGGCTCCGAGAAGTCGCCGGCCGGCGGCGAGACCGCGCCGATGATCGTCACCGATCCTTCCTGCCCCGCGAGTGTCGTCACGCGCGACGCGCGCTCGTAGAACTCGGCGAGTCGCGAGCTCAGGTACGCCGGGTAGCCGGCCTCGCCCGGGAGCTCGCCGAGCCGCCCCGAGACCTCACGCAGGGCCTCGGCCCAGCGGCTGGTCGAATCGGCCATCAACGCGACGTGCAGTCCCTGGTCGCGGAAATACTCGGCGACCGAGATCGCCGTGTAGATGCTCGCCTCGCGCGCGGCCACCGGCATGTTCGACGTGTTCGCGATGATCACCGTGCGCTCCGCGAGCGGCCGCCCGGAGCGCGGGTCGTCGAGCTTCGGGAACTCGTCGAGCACCTCGGCCATCTCGTTGCCGCGCTCGCCGCAGCCCACGTAGACGATCACCTCGGCGTCGCACCATTTCGCGAGCGCTTCCTGCAGCACGGTCTTGCCGGTGCCGAACCCGCCGGGCAGCGTCGCCCGCCCGCCACGCGCCACCGGGAACAGCGTGTCGAGGATCCGCTGGCCAGTGATCATCGGTGCGCTCGCGGGCAACCTGGCGGCCGCGGGACGAGGCGTGCGCACGGACCAGTAATGGCGCATCGCGATCTCGTGCGTCACGCCGTCCGCACCTGTGTAGCGCGCGATCGGCTCGTCGTCGGCGTATTCGCCTTCCGCGGCGATCCAGTCGAGGCGGCCCGCGGCCCACGGCGGGACGAGGATCGACTGCGGGCGCGCCGCGGCGACGCTGCCGATCGCGTGTCCACCCTGGATCGACGCGCCCGCCTCGGCGCCCGGCACGAAATGGAAGCGACCCATCGTGCCGGAGGCGATGCCGGGCCTGACCTGGTAGTCCTGCGTGCCGATCAGTGGCCGCAGCAGGCCGTCGAAAATGCCGCCGAGCAGGCCGGGCCCGAGCGGCACCGAGAGGGCACGGCCCGAGCCCTCGACCACTTCGCCCGGCTCGAGGCCGGTCGTGTCCTCGTACACCTGCGCGACGAGCTCGTCGCCGCGCAGCTGGATCACTTCGCCGAGCAACCGGCTCGGGCCGACCGACAGCGCCTCGTACACGCTGAACGGTCCTTCCATCCGGGCCCGGAGCACCGGTCCGCCGATCCAGGTGACGCGCGCTCGGCTCATGTCAGGCGTCCTTTCGCGCTTCGGCGAGCCGCTCGAGCTCGGCGAGCAGTTCGGACTCGACTCGCTCGCGTGAGGCGAGCAACCCCGGCACGGTCGCGTCCACGCAGGCGCGGCCGCTGCGAATGCGCAGTCCCGCACCGAGCGAAGGAACCGCCCGCACCTCGACCTCGTCCCCCGCACGCTCACGCAGCGCGGCGAGGACGCGGTCCATGTCCTGCTGCGGAGTCGCGGCATCCATCTCGACCACGAATCGCGTTCCACCGTGCAGCGAGCTCGCCGCAACGTCACACGCGGCCGCGCACCACCGGCGCCTGCGCTCATCGTCGTTCCAGGCGGCCTCGAGCACGGCAGGCAGCTCGATCCACGCCGCGTCCATCAATTCGCGCAGCACGGCCTGCTGGCCATGGCGTTGCACGGTCTCGAGCGCCGCCTTGCGGTCGGCAATCGCCTTGTCGACTGCGCGACGTTCCTCTTCGACCGCCTGTCGCAGCCGCGCACGCGCTTCCTCCCATGCCCGGGCAACGATGCTGCGCGCCTGCTGCTCGGCCGCCTCGCGGGTGCGGCGGCACTGCGATTCCTGGTCGCGCGACAGGCGCCTCAGCAGCGCGTCGGTCTGCGCCTGGACGATGCTGTCGGGAACGCTCATGACTCTATCCCCAGCGCGAGTCGCACTTCACGGGCGACGTCGGGCGCAGGCTGCCGCCCGTACACGTCCGGCACGATCGCCACCAGCGGCCGCGTGCCGCTCAGTGCGGCTTCGAGCAGGCCGGGCTCGACATCGCTCGCGCGCGCGGACGACAGCAGGATCAGGTCCGCGCCGTCCGCGATCGCCCGCTGGAACACGTCGCTCGTTTCCTCGGGGCCCGGATCGCGCGTCTCCGCGCCGGCGAGGCGGAACCCGCAGGCCGTCGCTTCGTCGCCGATGTAGTACACGCGCGCCATGCTCAGCCGAGCCGGTTCAGGATCAGGATCGAGACGATCAGGCCGTAGATCGCGATGCCCTCGGCGAGTCCCACCATCACCAGCACCCGGCCGAAGAGCTCGGGTTTCTCGGCGAGCGCTCCGAGCGCCGCGGTGCCGACCTGCGCGACCGCGTATCCGGCGCCCAGCGCGGCGAGACCGGCCGACATGGCCGCCGACGCAAAGCCCCAGCGCAGCACGCCGGGATCGATGGCGACGGCTGCGCCCTCGGCGGCCAGCGCAGGCGCCGCGAGCAGCAGCGTGATCGTGGCGAGGACGGCCGTCGTCAACGTGACGGCTGCGATGGCGATGAGCCACCGATTGGAGGATTTCATGACTTGCTCCCGGGGATCGGACTGGAAGACGCCACCGGCGGCAGCAACGGCTCGAACGGCCGGCCCCGCGCAGTGAGGAAGCGGATGAAGAACTCGAACAGGATCAGGCGCGTGGTCTGGATGCTGACGACCAGGCCCTCGAGGCACACGATGGCCGCGTTGCCGATCAGCAGCACCGGCCAGTAGCCCGGGCCGGCCGCCTCGGCCATGCCGACGACGGCGGTGCAGAGGCCAGCGTGCGCGAGCGCGAATGCACCGACGCGCACGAACGACACCGTGTTCACGCCGAGCTGCAGCATGCGCTCGGCCACCTCGCCTGCGGCGTGGCCGACGGCTCCGAGGCGGTCCCGGTCGGCGACCAGTGCCGGGCCGATCAGTGCCCAGGCAAGCCCGGCGGGAACGGCCCACAGCGCGCGGGCATCGAACGCCGTGCCGACCAGGCCGAGATAGGCGACCAGCGTCCCGGCTTCGGTCGCGAACCAGTGCCGCATGTCGTCGCGCCAGAAGTACTGCAGCGCGTTCAGCAGCTGGCCGATCATCAGCACGATGGCGCCGAACGCGAGGGCGGTGCCGAGCACGAGCAGCGGATCCTCGAGCGGCCGCACCCACAGCGCGGGGATGACGTCCTCCCGGGCGAAGATGCTGCCGAACGCGAGTCCGAACGCGATCGCGACGATGCCGCCGGGCACCAGCAGCCTGAGCGCCGGCAGCCGGTTGCGCAGCACGTAGCCCGCGACGGCGACCGCGAGGCCCTGCAGCACGTCGCCGAACATGAAGCCGAACATCAGCGGAGCGAGCACCGCGACGATCACGCTCGGATCGGCGTCACGGGTGCCGGGTACGCCCATCAGTCCGGCGAAGACTTCGAACGGCCGCGCCCACGCCGGGTTGTGCAGCACCGACGGTGGTTCCGAGCCGGCCGGCGCGGTCATCACGCGCAGCAGGTAGTGCAGGCCGCGCGCGTCGAGCGCTGCGCGGAGGCGACGATCGTCGATGTCCGAGCACCAGCCGGTGATCCACGCGAAGTGCTCCGTGACCGGCAGTTCGGGCACGTGCGAGACCAGCCAGGCGGCCAGCGCGAGCTCGCCCAGCGCTTCCGCGAGGCCGTGCTGGCGTGCGAGCGTGTCGAGCCCGTCACGCGCCACGCGCTCGCGCTCGTCGATGCCATCGCGCCTCTCGGCGAGGAACCGCGCGACGTCCGCCGGGTCTGCGGGCAGGTCGGCAGGAAGCGCAATCGAGCGAGCCTTGCGTGCCGCCAGCGCCTGGTCGAGCGCTTCGATCTCACTGCGCGGGCCGACGGCCACGAGGAAGGCGCCGTCTTCATGTCGGCACGTGCTGCACCAGCACGGCAGGCGGGATCGCGTGCGGTGGCCCGCCGTCGGGAAGCACATATACCCGGCCCGCGAGCACGGGCCCGGCCGCGGCGACGCGGTCGAGACGGGCCAGCGCGACGCCGGAACGCTGCTCCAGCGCGACCAGCAGCGCGTTGTCCTGCTTCTGCTGCGCGAGGCCCTCGAGCTCGGCAATCAGCGGATCGGCGTCGTGCGTCCAGCCTGCGCACGCGCTCGAGCGCATCGCGCGGCGCCTCCAGCAGGTCGCGATCGGCAGCGGGCGGCTGCGTCCGGGCTTCGGGCCAGTAGTGTCCGTAGCGTCGCGACAGCGTCTCGAACTCGAGCAGCGTGACCCGCAGGTCGGGCAGCGCGAGCTTCGACTCCGCGCTGCTGTGTGCCTGCAGCTGCACGGACCCCGTCGCTGCGAGGCAGTCGAGTGCCGCGCCGAGTTCCTCGCGCGCCGTGAGCAGCTCGAACCAGCTCGCGGTGGCGGGGCGCAGCATCATTGCGGGCTCGCGTTCGCGCTCTCGCGCAGTGCCCGGGTGGCGAGGGCGCCGCGCATCCTGCGCAGGTCGAGCGCCAGCAGGCCCAGGTACGCGACCGAGGCGGCCGGGCCGAGCGGGAAACGCCGGAACATCGATTGCAGGCGTCGCTCGAGCGTGGCGAACGACTCGGTGGATGTCGCGTTGTCGGGCAGGTCCTCGAGCCTCTGTCGCTGTGCGGCCAGCATGCCGAGCATGGCGTCGAGCGGCGCACGCCCGGGGTGCCGCGCGGGCCACAGCGCTCGCCAGTGTTTGCGCCAGGCGCCGGCCACGTCGTGGGGCGGCGCGAACCCCGCTGCGAGCGGCGCAAGCTCGGTGCTCTTCAATGCGACGGCGCGCTCGCGCGGCTCGCGCGCGACCACCGGGCCGAGTACCGGGTCGTCGCGCATCCAGGCGGGTGCGCGGCCACCGCGGGCGAGCTTCTGCAGCGCCGGCACATAGGCGATCCAGCGCAGCCAGCGAATGCCGTCGCGCCACGATTCGGGCTGCCACGCCGACACGTCGTCCACGTCGTGCGCCCATTCGCCGCGCAGGTGCCGCTCGAGCGCGTGCACGTCGGGCCGGGGTCCGAGCCGGTCGACCCAGCGGGCAAGCGGCGACCCTCGCAGCACCTGCAGCAATGCACCGAGGTCGGCGGTGGACGCGAAGTGACTCCAGTCGGCCTCGCCCGGCCGCATGCCGTAACGCGCCTGCAGGCGTGCCTGGGCGTAGGCGAACGAGGGGTCAATCCGGCTCATGGTCGATCGACGTGAGCCGGCGCGCGATGCTCTCGATCGCCTCGCGGGAGAGCGAGCGCAGGCGGGCGGGGTCCGCCAGGTCCTCCGGGTTGCCGCGCTCGAGGTCCTGCAGTGCCTGCTGCAGGTGCAGCTGGGCACGGACGTGCAGCGCCGAGGAGCGGCGACGCGCCGTGTCGAGGATCTGGCGCCGCCGCGCGCGCGCCGCTTCGATCGTGGCCTCGGCGGCACGTTGCCCGGACGCAATCGCGTCCGCGGCCTCGCGCTCTGCGGCGAGTACCCGGTTCATCGCATCGGCTACCGCCGAGTCAGGCGTGGGTCGATCCATTGCGGCCTCCGCGCTGCAGGCAACATAGCCCCTGCAGCGGCGGGCCGCTTCAGCAGAATCCCGTACCGATCAGTGGTTTGTGTAGGGTCCCGGCCGCGGTTGCCCGGCGACGGAGGCAGGGGCCGGCTCAGCCGCCGTGGCCTTCCATCATCAGGCCCGTGCCGCCGCGCGAAATGTGCGCGACGACGGCCGTCCGGCGGTGCAGCTTCGTGACCACGCCGAGGCTGATGGCGAACGCCAGCTGGACCGTCTGGCCCTTGCGCAGCCCCATGTCGCCGGTCTCGACGAACACGCCGCTGGCGCTCAGGTTACGCGCCTTGCAGAGGCGCCGCTTGCTGCCAGGCAGCAGCACGTACACGGTCGTCCGTGCACGGTGTCTCGTCGTGAGTCTTCGTTCCACTGGCCGCGCTCTTCTGTAGTTGTCCGCGAACGGCTCGCCCGCGGCAATTATGCATGTCGCGCGCAACGAAGAAAGCCGGTTTTTACATGTGATTAATCAGCCCGGCGTTATGTTGCGTCGGCGCCCGCACGTCAGCTGCGGTCGAGCGAAGCCATGCCCGCGGCGTTGTAGCGATCGCCGGCAATGTTCTCAGGCGCAAACACGCTGCCGAGCAGCTGGAGATCGCTGCTCGAGAGCCGCACGTCGAGCGCGCCGAGGTTCTCGCGCAGCCTCGTGCGCCGCGTCGTGCCGAAGATGGGCACGACGTCCGGGCCCTGCTCGAGCAGCCACGCGAGGGCGACCTGCGCCGGTGTCGCGCTCACGCGCGCGGCGAGTTCCTCGAGTTGCTCGCACGAGCCTGAGATTCGCTGCAAAGTTGTCGGCCTGGAACCGGGGCTGCATCCGGCGGAAGTCCGTCTCGGGCAGTGCGTCGGCCGGTGCGGCGCGCCCGGTCAGGAACCCCCGGCCGAGCGGGGAGTAGGGGACGAAGCCGATGCCGAGCTCGCGGCAGGCCGGCAGCACCTCGCGCTCCACGCCCCGCTCCCACAGCGAGTACTCGGACTGGAGGGCGCTGATCGGGTGCACCGCACAGGCCCGGCGCAGCGTGTTGGCGCTCGCTTCTGACAGGCCGAGGTACCGGACCTTCCCCTCGCGGACCAGGGCCGCCATGGCACCCACGGTGTCCTCGATCGGCACCGCCGGGTCCACGCGGTGCTGGTAAAGCAGGTCGATCCGGTCGGTGCCGAGCCGTGCCAGCGAGGCCTCGACGACCTCCCGGACGTGCCCGGGACGGCTGTCGAGCCCCACGATCCGGCCATCGGCGTCGATCCGGAAGCCGAACTTGGTCGCGACGACGACCCGGTCCCGCCGCCCGCCCGCCAGGCACCGGCCGAGCAGCTGCTCGTTCGTATAGGGGCCGTAAACCTCGGCGGTGTCGAGCAGCGTCACGCCCAGCTCGATCGCCTCGAGCAGCGTGGCCTCGCATTCGGCCGGGTCGCCGCCCCCGGTATAGGCGAAGCTCATCCCCATGCAGCCGAGGCCGAGCGCCGAGGTTTCCAGGCCCTGCCGGCCGAGTTGTCGCTTCTGCATCGTCTGCGCCATGGCGGGTCTCCTGACTCGGCGTTGACACGGGGAGGGCGGCCGACGAGAATACGCGGCTCTCTGTCCGGGAGGGGTACCCAAGCGGCCAACGGGAGCAGACTGTAAATCTGCCGGCTCATGCCTTCGTAGGTTCGAATCCTACCCCCTCCACCAGGCCAGTCGAGCGGGAGACGTGGGCCCGTCAGTTGGAACCGGCGAGCGAGGCGGGTGTAGTTCAATGGTAGAACCTCAGCCTTCCAAGCTGATGGTGTGGGTTCGATTCCCATCACCCGCTCCATCCGGGGGTGCTGGGAATGGTGTCGGAAGGGTTTCGCGGCCCACGTAGCTCAGTCGGTAGAGCACGTCCTTGGTAAGGACGAGGTCACCGGTTCGATTCCGGTCGTGGGCTCCAGAGTTCTGGAATCACTAGTCACTTGTTGCAGAGGTAAGGGTCGTGGCTAAGGAAAAATTCGCGCGTACGAAGCCGCACGTAAACGTGGGCACGATTGGTCACGTTGACCATGGCAAGACGACGCTGACGGCGGCGCTGACGAAGGTGATGGCGGAGACGCACGGCGGCACGTTCATGGCCTACGACCAGATCGACAAGGCGCCGGAGGAGAAGGCTCGCGGCATCACGATCTCGACGGCGCACGTGGAGTACCAGTCGCCGAACCGGCACTACGCGCACGTGGACTGCCCGGGGCACGCCGACTACGTGAAGAACATGATCACGGGCGCGGCGCAGATGGACGGGGCGATCCTGGTGGTGTCGGCGGCCGATGGCCCGATGCCGCAGACGCGCGAGCACATCCTGCTGGCGCGCCAGGTGGGCGTGCCGTACATCCTGGTCTACCTGAACAAGGCGGACATGGTGGACGACAAGGAGCTGCTGGAGCTCGTCGAGATGGAAGTCCGCGAGCTGCTGTCGAAGTACGACTTCCCCGGGGATGACACGCCGATCGTGACGGGCTCGGCGCTGAAGGCGCTCGAGGGCGACAAGAGCGAGATTGGCGTTCCGTCGGTGGTGAAGCTGGTCGAGGAGATGGACAAGTACATCCCGGTGCCGGAGCGCGCGGTGGATGGCGCGTTCCTGATGCCGGTGGAAGACGTGTTCTCGATCTCGGGCCGCGGCACGGTGGTGACGGGGCGCATCGAGCGCGGCATCGTCAAGGTGAACGACGAAGTGGAGATCGTGGGCCTGCGTCCGACGCTGAAGACGATCTGCACGGGTGTCGAGATGTTCCGCAAGCTGCTCGACCAGGGGCAGGCGGGCGACAACGTGGGCGTGCTGCTGCGCGGCACGAAGCGCGAGGAAGTGGAGCGCGGCCAGGTGCTGGCGAAGCCCGGCTCGATCACGCCGCACACGAAGTTCGAGGGCGAGGTGTACGTGCTGACGAAGGAGGAGGGTGGCCGCCACACTCCGTTCTTCAAGGGGTATCGCCCGCAGTTTTACTTCCGCACGACGGACGTGACGGGAGCGGTGGAGTTGCCGGAGGGCGTCGAGATGGTGATGCCCGGCGACAACATCAAGATGACGATCGAGCTGATCAGCCCGATCGCGATGGAAGAAGGCCTGCGCTTCGCGATCCGCGAGGGCGGCCGAACCGTCGGCGCGGGCGTGGTGTCGAAGATTCTGAAGTGAGCAGTGAACAGTGGATGGCGGATAGTGGCGTCGCACTGCGACGCCCTGTTCTGACCATCCACAATTCACTACCCACTATTCACTTGGCTTACTGAGGTTCGATTCGTCTTCCGACGTTCCATTCGCGGCGCAGGGCAGTAGCTCAATTGGCAGAGCGGCGGTCTCCAAAACCGCAGGTTGGGGGTTCGATTCCCTCCTGCCCTGCCATTCGCGGCGAGTGACGGAAGCACGGTTCGAGCGGGACCCGGCAAAAGAAATGACCGAACAGGTTGAGACCGGTGCCAGCGCGCTGGACACCGCAAAGCTCGTTGCAGCCGTGGCGATCCTCGTCGGCGGCATCGCGGCGTTCTATCTGCTCGGCACGCTGCCGCTCGCGGCGCGCTGGGTGATCGTGCTGGCCGCGCTCGGGGCGGGCATCTTCGTCGCGCTGCAGTCCGCGCAGGGCCGTGCGCTCTGGCAGTTCGTGCAGGGCTCGCGCGTCGAGTTGCGCAAGGTCGTGTGGCCGACGCGCCAGGAGACGCTGCAGACGACGCTGGTGGTGATGGTCGCGATCCTCGTGATGGGCATCTTCTTCTGGATCCTCGACTACATCCTGGGTGCCTTGACCGCGGCCCTCACCGGGCAGGGAGGCTGACCGTGGCGCTGCGCTGGTATGTCGTGCACGCGTACTCGAACTTCGAGCACAAGGTGTCCGAGTCGCTCGCCGACCGGATCAAGCTGAAGGGCCTCGAGGACAAGTTCGGCGAGATCCTCGTGCCGACCGAGGAAGTGGTCGAGATGCGCGACGGGCAGCGTCGGCGCAGCGAGCGCAAGTTCTTCCCGGGCTACGTGCTCGTGCAGATGGAGATGAACGAGGAGACCTGGCACCTGGTGCGCGAGACGCCGAAGGTGCTCGGCTTCATCGGCGGCACGCCGGAGAAGCCCGCGCCGATCTCGGACCGCGAGGCGAACGCGATCCTGCGCCGCGTCGAGGAAGGCGCGGAGAAGCCGCGGCCGAAGGTGCTGTTCGAGCCCGGCGAGGTGGTGCGCGTGACCGACGGGCCGTTCAACGACTTCAACGGCGTCGTCGAGTCGGTCAATTACGAAAAGAACCGCCTGCAGGTGGCGGTGCAGATCCTCGGGCGCTCGACGCCCGTGGAGCTCGATTTCAGCCAGGTCGAGAAGGCCTGAGCATCGGGGAGCCCGCAAGGGCGTTCGAACCCACAGAGGTAGTGAGAGATGGCTAAGAAAGTACAGGGCTACGTCAAGCTGCAGGTTCCTGCAGGCCAGGCGAACCCGAGCCCGCCGATCGGTCCGGCGCTCGGCCAGCAGGGCGTGAACATCATGGAGTTCTGCAAGCAGTTCAATGCGCAGACCCAGCAGGTCGAGAAGGGCCTGCCGATCCCGGTCGTGATCACGGTCTACAGCGACCGCAGCTTCACGTTCATCATGAAGACGCCGCCCGCGTCCGTGCTGATCCGCAAGGCGATCGGCATCGAGAAGGGCAGCGGCACGCCGAACACCTCCAAGGTGGGCAAGATCTCGCGCAAGCAGCTCGAGGACATCGCGAAGACGAAGACTCCCGACCTGACCGCGGCCGACCTCGATGCGGCCGTGCGCACGATCGCGGGCAGCGCCCGCAGCATGGGCGTCGACGTGGAGGGAGTGTGACATGGCTACCGTGAGCAAGCGCATCAAGCCCTGGGCGGAGAAGCTGCCGCCGGGCAAGCAGTATTCGATCGACGAGGCCCTCGGCCTGGTCAAGCAGTTCGCCAACGCCAAGTTCGACGAAGCCGTCGACGTGGCGATCAACCTCGGCGTCGACGCGTCGAAGTCCGACCAGCAGGTGCGCGGCTCGACCGTGCTGCCGAACGGCACCGGCAAGAGCGTGCGCGTGGCGGTCTTCACGTCCGGCAAGAACGCCGACGCGGCCCGTGAGGCCGGCGCCGACGTCGTCGGCCTCGAGGACCTCGCCGAGAAGGTGAAGGCGGGCGAGCTCAACTTCGACGTGGTCGTGGCGAGCCCGGACGCGATGCGCGTCGTGGGCCAGCTCGGCCAGATCCTCGGCCCCCGCGGGCTGATGCCGAACCCGAAGGTCGGCACCGTGACGCCGGACGTGGCGGGCGCAGTGCGCAATGCGAAGGCCGGCCAGGTGCGCTTCCGCACCGACAAGGCGGGCGTGATCCACTGCACGATCGGCAAGGCCAGCTTCGACGTGAAGGCGCTGCACGAGAACCTGCACGCGCTGCTCGCCGACCTGCAGAAGGGCAAGCCGGCCTCGGCGAAGGGCGTGTATTTCAGGCGCGTGTCCGTGTCCTCGACCATGGGGCCGGGCATCGCGGTGGACCAGTCGACCCTGAGCGCGTGAGCGCGGGTCGCGACGATTTGACGATTTGATGCAGGGCCGGCCGAGGCCGCGCGCCACTTACGGGTGGCGGGTAGCCGGGGCCGGTCATCATCGAAGACCGCAGGCGGGGATCGGCTCCCCTTAATGGTTGCCTGCGCAGATGGTGGTACCCGAGTCAGTGTTGCACTGCCTTCAGGTCCCGCCCTCTAGAGGGTGAACGCCCACGGACGGGTGTTTGTGGTTTTGGACTTTCAGGCCAGGAGGAACACATGGCGCTCAGACTGGAAGACAAGAAGGCACTGGTTTCCGAGGTGAACGAGGTTGCGCTGCGCGCGCACTCCGTCGTCGCCGCGGAGTACCGGGGGCTCTCGGTTGCGCAGCTCACCGACCTGCGCGCCAAGGCCCGCGCCTCTCGCGTCTACATGCGAGTGGTGAAGAACACGCTGGCCCGCCGGGCGGTCGCAGGCACTCAGTTCGAGTGCGTCGGCGACAAGCTCAAGGGCCCGCTGATCCTCGCCTTCTCGGAAGATGACCCCGGCGCGGCGGCGCGACTGATCAAGGGATTTGCCAAGGACCACCAGAAGCTCGTGCCGACACTCGTGTCGCTCGGCGGAACGGTGCTCGCGGCGAAGGACCTCGAGAAGGTCGCCGAACTGCCGACGAAGGAGCAGGCGCTCGCGCAGCTCATGGGTGTGCTCAAGGCGCCCATCAGCAAGTTCGTGCGCACGCTCGCCGAGCCTCACGCGAAGCTCGTGCGGACCATCGCCGCGGTCAAGGACCAGAAGCAGGCGGCCGCCTGAGGCGGCTGCCGTCATATCGACATCGGGTACAGCAACTTAATTTTTAGGAGTCACGACAATGGCTGCCAGCAAAGAAGAGATCCTGAACGCAATCTCCAACATGACCGTGATGGAGATCGTGGACCTCGTGAAGATGATGGAAGAGAAGTTCGGCGTCACCGCTGCCGCGCCCGTCGCGGTCGCTGCCGTCGGCGCAGCTGCCGCTGCCGCCCCGGCCGCCGAGGAGCAGACCGAGTTCACCGTCACCATGACGAGCTTCGGCGCCAACAAGGTCGGCGTCATCAAGGTGATCCGCGAGATCACCGGCCTCGGCCTCAAGGAAGCCAAGGACCTGGTCGAGGGCGTGCCCTCGCTGGTCAAGGAGAGCATCCCGAAGGCCGACGCCGACGCGATCAAGAAGAAGCTCGAAGAGGCTGGCGCAGCCGCGGAGATCAAGTAACCGCGATGCGCGGGCTTCTGCCCGTTCATCGGACGGCCGGCTGGCGGTAATACCGTCGGCCGGCTCGTCCGTTCGTTTTTCGAGAGTCGAGCCGTGTGGGCCGGGGTTCCGGCCGTGAGAGGGCGATCGCGATGGCATATTCCTTCACCGACAAGAAGCGCATCCGCAAGGACTTCGGCAAGCGGTCGAGCATCCTCGAGGTGCCTTACCTGCTGGCGATCCAGCTCGACTCCTACCGCAAGTTCCTGCAGGAGGACGCGCACGAGGACCGGCGCGACGAGATTGGCCTGCACGCCGCATTCAAGAGCGTGTTCCCGATCGTCAGCTACTCGGGCAACGCGATCCTCGAGTACGTGAGCTACCGCCTCGGCGAGCCCGTGTTCGACGTCAAGGAGTGCCAGCTCCGCGGCCTGACCTACGCCGCGCCGCTGCGCGTCAAGGTGCGCCTCGTGGTGCTCGACAAGGAAGCGCCGGGCGCGCGCAAGCCCGTCAAGGACATCCGCGAGCAGGAGGTGTACCTCGGCGAGCTGCCGCTGATGACCGAGAACGGCACGTTCGTCGTCAACGGCACCGAGCGCGTGATCGTCTCGCAGCTGCACCGCAGCCCGGGCGTGTTCTTCGACCACGACCGCGGCAAGACCCACAGCTCGGGCAAGCTGCTGTTCTCCGCCCGCGTGATTCCCTATCGCGGCTCCTGGCTCGACTTCGAGTTCGACGCCAAGGACTGCGTGTACGCCCGCATCGACCGCCGCCGCAAGCTGCCGGTCACGATCCTGCTGCGCGCGCTCGGCTACAGCGACGAGCAGGTGCTCGACATCTTCTTCGAGAAGAACACGTTCTACCTGTCGCCGCAGGGCATCGAGCTCGCGCTGGTGCCGAGCCGCCTGCGCGGCGAGACCGCGAGCTTCGAGATCAAGGCGGGCTCGAAGGTCATCGTCGAGGAAGGCCGCCGCATCACGGCGCGCCACGTGCGCCAGCTCGAGGAAGCTGGCGTCGACCGCCTGCCGGTGCCGAACGAGTACCTGGTCGGCAAGGTGCTGGCCCACGACGTCGTCAACACCGAGACGGGCGAGATCCTCGCCAAGGCGAACGAAGTGCTCGCCGCCGCCACGGTCGCGAAGCTGGTGCAGGCCGGCATCCCCGAGATCCGCGCGCTGTACGTGAACGACCTCGACCGGGGCCCGTTCATCTCCGACACGCTGCGCATCGACCCGACCAAGAACCGCATGGAGGCGCTGGTCGAGATCTACCGGATGATGCGCCCGGGCGAGCCGCCGACGCGCGACGCCGCCGAGAACCTGTTCCAGAACCTGTTCTTCAACCCGGAACGCTACGACCTGTCGGCCGTCGGCCGGATGAAGTTCAACCGCCGCGTCGGCCGCACCGAGGTGAAGGGCGCGGGCATCCTGTACGACGTGCTGCACTTCAGCCGCCGCGGCGACGACTTCGCCAA
>CAVZNZ010000001.1:0-93729 GCA_963776815.1 uncultured Gammaproteobacteria bacterium | reverse complement strand
ACGGGGTGACAGGCTCGCTCGAGCTCGGGGCCGTAGGCAAGGCGGTGGTCGATCTCGGTCCGAACCAGATCGGCCTGCTGTTCGGCCTCGCGTTCCTGATCGTGGGCGTCGCCTTCAAGTTCGGCGCCGTGCCATTCCACATGTGGGTTCCCGACGTGTATCACGGCGCCCCGACAGCGGTGACGCTGTTCCTGAGCTCGGCGCCGAAGCTCGCGCTCGTTTGCGCTCGCATACCGGCTCCTCGCCGAAGGGCTCGGCGGCCTGCACGACCCAGGCTGGAAGGACATGCTGATCGTCGTGTCAGTGCTGTCGATGGCCGTCGGCAACGTCGTCGCGATCGCGCAGACAAATCTCAAGCGGATGCTCGCGTATTCGACGATCTCGCACGTCGGCTTCATCCTGCTCGGGATCCTCGCGGGCACGACCGGGGGCTACCAGGCCGCCCTGTACTACACGATCACCTACGTGATCATGGCGATCGGCGGATTCGGCATGATCATCCTGCTGTCGCGCGCGGGCTTCGAGGCGGATCGGCTCGACGACTTCAAGGGCCTGAACGCGCGCAGCCCGTGGTTCGCGGCCGTGATGCTGATGCTGATGTTCAGCATGGCGGGCGTGCCGCCGTTCGTCGGGTTCTGGGCCAAGCTGGCCGTGATCCAGGCGGCGCTGAACGTCGGGCTGCTGTGGCTCGCGATCGTCGCCGTCGCGTTCTCGGTGATCGGCGCCTACTACTACCTGCGCGTCGTGAAGCTGATGTACTTCGACGAGCCGACGGAGCGCCGGGCGCTCGAGGGGAGCGGGGCGGTGCGCTTCGTGCTCAGCGTCAACGGACTGGCGGTCCTGGTCCTGGGCGTCTTCCCGGGCCTGCTGCTGGCTCTCTGCGCCGCGGTACTGCCCTAGCAGGCCCCGGGTTTGATATCGGGGAGCGCACCCGTATAATGCGCGGCTCGATTGCGGGGTGGAGCAGTCTGGCAGCTCGTCGGGCTCATAACCCGAAGGTCGTAGGTTCAAATCCTACCCCCGCTACCATCGAATCGAAGCGAACGGCCCCTCTGGGGCCGTTTTGCTTTGCGGCCACTGAGGACTCCGTCGGGTCTACCGCACGCTCGGCACGACTGCGGCATGGGCCGGGCCAACCCGGCCAATGCACGGGCTGTCGCAAAGATATGTCAATCGAATCAACGGATGCCTAGACTGCCGACCCCATCTCCGGCCGTCGGTACGTGTGCCGGCAGCCGTTCACGGACGCCCCGTCTCAGACTCTCCGGGCATGGGTTGACGCGTCGTGCAACCTTGTGGTCGTCCGGTGAGTCAGAAAATCGGATCTGGCTGAGGAATACTGATTGTCGACACAATTCACAAATGCCTGCCGTGCCGGTGCAGCTGTTGTCCTCGCCTATTCCCTGCTGAGTCTCGGCGCCTGCAGCAAAGGAACCGACGACACGCCCGAGGAGGCGGAGGCGGTTGCCCTGCTGGTTTCTCCCGAAGACCTGGTTACGGTGAGCAACAGTGCGCTCGCGTCCGGGCCTTCCATCACTGGGTCCGTCGAAGCGGAGCGTCGCGCCGACCTGCGTGCCGAAGTGTCTGCGGTAGTCCTGTCAGTCCTCAAGGAGAACGGCGATCCGGTCCGCCGCGGGGATCTGCTCGTGCGTCTCGACCCGAACGCCATCCGCGACAGCCTGACGGCCGCAGAGGCTTCAGCGCGCGCGGCCTCGCAGGCCTTCGAACAGGCGGAGCGTCAATACCAGCGCATGGTCAAGTTGCGCGAGACAGGCATGGTCGCGATGCAGCAGCTCGAGGACGCCGAGACTCAGCGCAACAACGCGCAAAGCGAGCGAGCGGCGGCGCGCACACGCGAGGTCACCGCGCGCCAGCAACTGGAGCGTACCGAAGTACGTGCACCGTTCGACGGAATTGTCAGCGAGCGGAAGGTTTCCGCCGGTGATACGGCGTCGGTCGGCAAGGAACTCATGCAGATCATCGATCCGACCAGCCTGCGCTTCGAAGGCCGAGTATCGGCCGACAGCATCGGGGAGGTGGCCGCGGGTCAACGCGTCAGCTTCCGCATTCAAGGCTTTGCCGATACCGACGTTGCCGGCACGGTGACGCGCGTGAATCCGGCCGCGAACGCCGCGACCCGCCAGGTCGAGGTTCTGGTGCGCTTCGACGATCCGAAACAGCAGCCCGGCGTGACCGGGTTATATGCCGAGGGGCGCGTCGAGACGCGCAGCGCAAAGACGCTTACCGTTCCTGCGGCATCGGTGGTGCGTGAGGGCGACAGCGCCTTCGCATGGCGCGTCAAGAACGGCACCGTGCAGAAGGTGAAGCTCGATCTCGGCGTCCGCGATGCACGCACAGGACAGTACGTCGTCAACGGCGGTCTCGCTGCAGGTGACAGCGTGCTGCGCTATCCGGGCTCGAGCCTGAAGGACGGACAACCCGCACGGCTCGCCGGCAGCCCGGAGAACGACGACCGTGACTGCGGAGCGATAGGTCATGTTCCTGTCCGATTTCAGCATCAAGCAGCCAGTGACCACGGTTGCGATCGTCATCGTGCTCATGTGTCTCGGGTTGCTGGCGCTGAAGAATCTGCGTGTCAACCAGATTCCTGACGTCGATCAGCCGGTGATGGTGGTCAATTTTCCTTATCCGGGCGCATCGCCGGAAACCGTGGAGCGGGAGATCGTCAACCGCGTCGAGAAGGCGCTGCAGAGCATTCCGCAGGTCTACGAGATCCGCTCGACGTCCTCGGAAGGCAACGCCCGCATCGTCATCATCTTTGACTTCAAGAAGGAAATGACGGAGGCAGCCGACGAGATCCGCAACGCCATCGCTTCGGTGCGCTACAAGTTGCCGATCGAGATGCGCGAGCCGGTGCTCTACCGCATCGATCCGTCGGCGCAGCCGATCATGCAGCTGGCGCTGTCGTCGGAGCGGCAGACTCACGCCGAGATCTCGCGCCTCGCGGAAGACGTGCTAGCGGACCGACTGCGGGGGCTTGACGGTGTCGCCGTGGTCAACGTCGAAGGTTCGTTGAGGCGCGAGCTGTCGGTGCTGTTGCACGCGGACAAGCTGCGTGAGTTCAACGTTTCGGTGAGCGACGTGGTCAATGCGCTGCGAGCGCAGAACACCACCGCGCCGGTGGGTCGCGTCAAGGGAGTCCTCGACGAGCAGAACATCCGGCTGGTCGGACGCATCGAATCACCGGCCGAATTCAACGACGTCGTGGTCAGGCGCGCTGGCAACGAAATCGTTCGGCTGGGCCAGGTGGCGACCGTCGAGGACGGCTTTGCAGAGCCTGAGACCATCAGCCTGCGCAACGGCCACCCAAACGTGGGCGTGTCCGTGATCCGCTCGCGCGAGGCGAGCACCGTAAGCGTGGCCGAGCTCGTTCGCAAGGAAGTGGCCGAGATCAACAAGACCCTGCCGGAGGGGACCCAGCTCGACGTGACCATGGACGGTGGCGAGGATGCCTCCAGCTCGCTGCGCAACGTCGTCGAGGCGCTGATCTTCGGCGCCGTGCTGACGATTTTCGTCGTGTACGCCTTCCTGAACTCCTGGCGTTCGACGCTGATTACGAGCCTGTCGCTGCCGACCTCGGTCATTGCGGCATTCATTGCGGTGTGGGCCGCAGGTTTCACGCTGAACTTCATGACTCTGCTGGGACTGTCGCTGGCGATCGGCGTGCTCATCGACGATGCGATCGTGGTGCGTGAGAACATCGTCCGGCACATGGAGCGCGGCGAGGACCGCGTCACCGCCGCGCGCAACGGCACGGCGGAGATCGGGCTCGCCGTCACCGCGACGACGTTCTCCATCGTGGCGGTATTCGTTCCGGTGGCATTCATGGGCGGCAGCGCCGGCGAGTGGTTCCGGCCATTCGGCGTCACCGTCGTGACTTCGGTGCTGGTCAGCCTGCTTATTTCCTTCACGCTCGACCCGATGCTGTCGGCCTATTGGGGCGATCCGCCCGGCTATGCCCACAGCGAGCGCCGCGGCCTTGGGAAGTATCTGCAGCAATTCAATCGATGGTTCGATCATCAGGCAGACCGTTACGGCAGGGTCATTTCCTGGGCCCTGCATCACCGCAAGTGGATGGCCGGGATTGCAGTGCTTACCCTGGCATTGGCCCTCGTGTTGCAAGCCACCATCGGCGGAAGTGAATTCCTGCCGAAGTCGGACTACGGCATGATAGCGGTCGAAGTACGGACTCCATCGAGCGCCAGTCTCGAATACGCCCGCGGCAAGGTCGAGAAGGCAGCGGAGCTCGCGCGCTCGATGCCTGAAACCGTGGCCACCAACACCCGGGTGAACGCAGGCGGCGGCCGCATCTACGTGGACATAGGCAAGAGCCGGGACCGCAGCCGATCCGCCGTCGAAGTCGCGGCCGCACTGCGTGTGCTGCTCAAGCAACTGGTCGGGGCCGAATACGTCGTGCTCGACGATCTGAACAACGGCGCGCAGAAGCCGGTGCAGATCCAGTTCTACGGCGAGGATTCGCGCCGTCTCATGGAGATCACCAACGCGTACATGGAGAAGATGCGTGGCATCCCGGGGGCGGTCGATGTGGGCCTCTCCGAACAGGAGCCCAAGGACGAACTCCGCATCGAGCTCGATCGCGGATTGGCCAACCAGCTCGGGATCTCCATGAGTGATGCCGCGCAGGCCTTGCGGGTGGCGTTCGCCGGAGTGGAGGTCGGCGACTGGGTGGACCCGGTGGGCGAATCGCGCGACGTCGCGGTACGCCTGCGCGCCGAAGATCGGGTTACGGCCAGCAATATCGAGCACCTCCCCGTCGCGGTGGCCGGCACCAACATGATGGTGCCGCTCGAGCAGATCGCAACCGTCACGCTCGACAAGGGGCCGGCGAGGATCCAGCATCTGGATGGCAGGCGCACGGTTACTGTCTCCGCAAACGTCGAGGGGCGCGCTGCGGGCGAAGTCACCGCCGATGCCATGAAGATCGCGAAAGCCATCGAGTTTCCGAACGGTTACGGCCTGACCCTGGGTGGCGCTTCGCGCGACCAGGCTGAGATATTCAGCGAGATGCTCACTGCGCTCGTCCTCGGTATCGGCGTCATGTACCTGGTGCTGGTCATGCAGTTCGGCTCCTTTACCGCGCCTTTGCCGGTGATGTTGTCCCTGCCGCTGTCGCTGATCGGCGTGGTGCTCGCGCTGCTCGTGACTGGTGGAACGCTCAACCTGATGAGCTTGATCGGCGTCATCATGCTGATGGGGCTGGTCGCAAAAAACGCCATCCTGCTGCTCGACTGCGCACGCAGGGAAGAGGCCCAGGGCGTCGATCGCGAGGAGGCGTTGATGCACGCGGGCCGCATGCGACTGCGCCCGATCCTGATGACTACGTTCGCGCTCGTCGCGGGCATGGTGCCGGTGGCGATCGGGCTGGGCGAAGGCGGTGAATTCTATCGGCCGATGGCAGTGGCCATCATCGGTGGGGTCCTTACCTCGACCGCGCTCACGTTGCTGGTGATCCCGAGCTTCTACGACAGCATAGAGATCGCGAGCGAGCGAGCGAAGCTCAAGTTCAGGGCGCGCGCAGCGTTGGGCAATCCGCTCGTGGCTTTCGTCGTGACGTTTGTCGAAGGCTTGCTGACCCTGACGTTGCTGCGTTTCCTGTATCGCGCGGCGCGTTGGCTGCTCAATCTCGCACCTGCCGAGCATCCGGTAGAGCGTGCGGCACGACTGAAGGGTTTCGCAGTTCCGGAGGGGTTTGAGCCCTATCCGGCGCCATGGCAGCGGCAGCGCGGCACCTTGACCCTGGCCACCAGCGGTTGAAGGTAATCGCGGACGTGCCACTCGAGCACCTCGATCTTCAAGGCGCAGGAATCTACAGTAACGAAGTAGAGCATCGTTTCCATGGCGATCGTCGCTGATTCTGTTGCGATGCTGGCCCAACCGGTATGGGCACAGGGAGCCAGGGTTGAACCTGTAGGCGGCCAGCCTCCCGTGGGTTCCGTGGCATCGGTAACCAGCCTTGATGAACAGGTGACCTTGCAGCGGGCCTTCGAGGTTGACGGCATCGGGTGCGCGCCAGCTAACAGCCCCAGTTGGTTCGCTGCAGCGAGACCTGCTGCAGTGCGCTAAGTGGTTGATAGTTTTACAGAGTGTTGCCTCAGCAACGGTGTTGCTTGGACCGGTAGCAGGCCCCCGCTACCATCGAATCGAAGCGAACGGCCCCTCTGGGGCCGTTTTGCTTTCTGGCCCTACGAAATCGCTTCCGATCGGGTCACTACGTCAATTCGACTCATTTTTCAGAAGCGGCTTGCGCAAGGCGCTCGGCCAGCCAGACCTTGATGATTGACTGGCGCGTGACACCGAGGCGCCCGGCTTCCCTGTCCAGCGACTCGATCATCCAGGACGGGAAATCGACATTGACCCGCTTCTGCTCCTGCAGCGGCCTGCGTGCCTTCGAGAGATCCAGGGCGGCGGTGACGTCCTTGCCGCTATCGAAGTCTGCGTCAAATCTCTTAGCCTTCATACAGGGCCACCTCTTCAGGACGTGCGCGGCGAACGGAGATGATCCGGATGTTCTCACTTCGGTAGGTGATGACGGCCGACCAGTGCTTCGCGCCGATACGCCCAATCACCAGGTACCGCGGCTCATCGACGGTCATGGCCGGAATCTCGATCAGGTACGGATCACGCCAGAGTTCTTGAGCCTGGACGAAGTCGATACCATTATTGCGCGAAGTGCAATCGGCCGGTGCGGCAGCAGGCGCGAAACGCCCCAGCCGTGCAGGCCCGCTCTGCGTGTTGTCCGGGTAATACCTCGGGCCTATCACGAACTGGACCAGCCGGCTGCCCGCCTTGGTGACCTTGGCGGCGATCAGGCCGAGCGGGATCGTTCATTGATCGCCTTTCCAGTCGTAGGTGGAATCCGCTGTCGCCGTCAGGCTCCGCCCACTCGACCAGGTGTAAGCCGTGAAGGGCTGGACCAACGTACCGTTGATATCCGTCCGATCGTCGTCGCTCGCAAACGACCAGATATGATTCGCCAGCGCACCGACGGTCCACGGGCCCTGCTGCTTGAGCACGACTGCCGTGGGTCCTCCACCCCACTGATCCGCAGTGAGCAGGTCGTCACTACAGGTTGGCAGTAGGAACACCCGGCCGATGCCCCAGATCCAGCCACCATCGGTCGGCGCTTTCGGTGAAAAGATCAGGCTGGCGTTCGCCACGTTGGGAAGCGCGACACGTGACGACCAGTACGTGTGGTTCAGTAAGCCGTTTCTCCCCATCATGACTGGGGCCAGAGACTTGCCATTCCGCGACTGCGGTGCGCACACTGATTGCCTCCGCAGCGGGGGAACGCCGTGCTCAATTTTCGCAATCAAAGCATCGTGATCACGGGCGGCTCGTCCGGACTTGGACTCGAACTCGCTCGCCATCTCGCCACGGAGGGCGCCCACCTTACCTTGATCGCCCGGGACCGGGACAAGCTCGAGCAGGCGGCCCAGGAGCTGCGTGCCCGTCCGGGTGGTGCAACGGTTCGCATCGAGTCGCTCGATATCCGGGACGAAGCGACTGTCCAGGCGTGCATGCAGCGCATCGCAGGCGCCGAAGGCCGCATCGACATGCTCATCAACAGTGCGGGCATCCTGCGCGAGGGACGTATCGAGTGCCTGCCGCTCACCGATTTCCGCGACGTCATGGAGATCAACTTTTTTGGCCTGCTGATTGCTACGCGGGCCGCGTTGCCGTACCTGAAGGCGAGCCATGGCCGGCTCGTAAACATTGCCTCGGTCGCAGGCCTGACCGGTGTCTTCGGCTACACCCCTTATTGCTCCTCCAAGCACGCGCTCGTCGGTTTGACCGAGTCGCTGCGTTTCGAACTCGCACCCATGGGCATCACCGTGCACCTGGTCTGCCCCGGCGAATTCGAGTCGCCGATGACCGACGAGCTCGATGCAACCCGGACACCGGAAAATCGCGCCCATACGCAGACGATTCCCAAGGCCTCCGTGCAGTCCATCGCCGAGGCAACCCTGGCCGGCATTCGCTCCGGCCGGTTCATGATCGTCCCGGGAACGGCGGCGCGGTCGGTCGCGTTTGCGCTGCGCCATTTCCCGGCGCTCACGCGCGCGCTGGGTGACCGAACGATCAGGCGCGTTCAGCGCGGGAAGTGAACCGACATCAACCCGGGTGGCCGGCTCGCGTTCGGCGCCGGTGCAGGCGATGACTCGTCGGCGTTGTCGAGGTCCAGCGACGAAATGCCTGGTTGAAACAGCTCTGGCTCGAGTAGCCGAGCGCCATGGCCGCCTGCAGGAACGGCAACTGATGTCGCTCGACGAGTTCCATGGCGCGCTCCCGGCGCACGCCGTCCAGCAGTTCGGCGAATGTCACGCCGCGCTCCTGCAGCCGGCGTTGCAGCGTGCGGGGATGCAGGTGCAGGCACTTCGCAACCGCGTCCCGTGAGCAACGACCCGTGGCCAGCAGAGCACCGATGAACTGACGCGTTGACTCGACGACATCGACCTCGATCTGCTTCCGCGCCCGTTCCAGGTAGGCGTTGACGATCGGTGCGTAGGCCGGGTCACGTACCGCGGTACGCAATTCGAGCCACCCGGCATCGAAATGCAGCGCATTCATTTCAGCGCCGTATTGAATCGGACAGTCGAAGTGGCGCCGCGCCATGCGATTGGTCTGCGGCGCGTCGTGCCGGAACGTGACACGAGCGAATCGGGGTTGCGCTTCGCCGATCAGCATCGCCACGGAATTGCCCATCGACGCGAGCGCCATCTCGACGATCTGCCGGCCCGCAGCGGTGTGCGGTCTTGGAACATACGCAAGCGCGACGCTCGGTCGACGCATGCCGGCTCTAGAGGTCACAGTTGGCAGTCGAAGTTCCAGGGTGGATCCACTGGTATGGGTTGCCATGTTGGCTTCGATCGCACGAAGCGCCTCACCCACCGTGTCGGTCAATCTGGCCACTAGGCCGATGGGCCCAAGGACGTTCAGGTTCTGGATCATGCCGAGCCGCAGGCCGAATTCGGGGCAGTGCCAGCTCTGCGCACAGTCCTCCAGCAGCTCGGACCACTCCGTGTAGGGCACGCGGGCCTCCGGTTCGGCCAGTTGCCCGGGTGACAGCCCGTGGCGACGCAGCATCGGCCCCAGCGGCTGGCGCAGTTCGCGCGCCAGCACGTCCAGCCCGCTGAGTGAGCCGGCGCGGGTGAAATAGCGAACCCCCGGATTGCGTCGCATGTCTCCGATTCTAAAGCCGCGGACCGCGGACGGGGCAATAGTGGCCCCCGTTGACCCAGGAGGAGACCGACATGACAACGCCTTCCGACCAGGCGGCCATCGCCCGGCTGCACGAGACCCTGGAACTGCAGCGACGTGCCTATCTGAAGGAACCCGACCCGAGCCTCGCCACGCGGCTCGAGCTGCTGGGGCGCATTCCCGGAATGATGATGGCCAACGCCAAGCGCGTCGCCGAGGCTCTGAACGACGACTACGGCTATCACAACGAACTGACGGCCTACCTGTTCGACGTCCTGAACGTTGCAGAGCGTGCCCAATACGCGGCCGCGCACCTCGAGCAGTGGATGAAACGTGACGAGCGCGAGCTCGAGCCGCAGTTGTACGGGAGCTCGAAGGCGTACATCGAGTTCCAGCCCAAAGGGGTGATCGGCAACATGCCGGCCTGGAACTTCCCGGTCGACCTGTCGGTCGGGCCGTTGGTCGAAATGCTGGCCGCCGGCAATCGGGTGATCATCAAGCCGTCTGAGCAGACGCCGGCCGTCGGCCAGTTGCTGGCGGAAATGCTGGGCGACACCTTTGCCCGCGAGCAGGTCTCGGTGGTGAATGGCGGGCTCGACCTCGCGCGCCATTTCACCACGTTGAAGTGGGACCACCTGCTGTACACGGGTAACACCGCGGTCGGCAAGGAAGTCATGCGCAACGCCGCGCAGAACCTCGTGCCCGTGACGCTGGAACTCGGCGGCCGCAATCCGACCGTGTTCACCGAGGATGCGGTCACGCGCGACAACGTCCGCATCATGCTCGGCTCCAAGCTGACCAAGAACGGCCAGCTGTGCATCGCGGTCAACCACGTCCTGGTGCCAGAGACCGCACGCGACAAGTTCATCGGCCTGGTGCGAGAGGTCATCGAGTCTGCCGTGGGCGACTATACGACCAGCCCACAGGTGGGCTGCTCGGTGATCAACGCCCGGCAGATGGCGCGCGTGCAGAGTTACCTGGATGACGCACGCGAACGAGATGCGAAAGGCGTGATCGAGATCGGATCACCCGCCACGGCAGCGAACCCGCGTCGCACACCGGTGACCCTGGTCATCAATCCGGCGCCCGAGGCGCTGGTATGCCAGCACGAAGTCTTCGGGCCGATCCTGCCGGTACACACCTACCGGGAGTTCGACGAGGTCATCGAGCACATCCAGGCTGGCGAACGGCCGCTCGGAATCTACATCTTCTCGAACCAGCCCGAGCTGGTCGAACGTCTGCGCCGCAGCACGTCATCGGGCGGTTTCTGCGTCAACGCGGCTTCGCTGCAGGGTGCGCAGGCGAATCTCGGCTTCGGTGGCGTCGGCAACAGCGGCATGGGGCGGCACCACGGTTTCGAAGGCTTCCGCGAGTTCTCCAATCCGCGCGGCGTGGTCGAGGTCGCGGCCGATGCACACGTTGAACCGCTGATGTCACCACACGGCGAGGTAGCCCGCCAGTTCATCAGGCAGGTCACCGGCGGCGCGCTCGGTTGACGCCCGCTTGTTGAACACACCATCCGACCGAGGGAGGCGCTGATGCAGAACCATGCCCTGGCACGATGGCGGGCGCACGAGAAATCCATCGGCGCCTGGCTGACCATGTGCGACCTGTACAGCGCCGAGCTCCTCGCGCAACTGGGCTTCGACTGGGTGTGCTTCGACCTGCAGCACGGCCTGATGGACCATTCGCACCTGACGCGCCTGCTGCCCGCCATCGCGCAGGCACCCGTCACGCCGCTGGTGCGGGTCGCAGCGAACCAGCCCGACCAGATCGGTAAGGCACTCGACGTCGGGGCGCACGGTGTGATCGTGCCACTGGTGAACACCGTCGAGGATGCGCGCAAGGCCGTTTCCGCCTGCCGTTATCCGCCGGCGGGCACGCGGTCCTGCGGCCCGATTCGCGCGGCAATGCATGAGGGCCTCGCCTACCTGCAGACCGCGAACGAACAGGTAGCCTGCGTGGTGATGATCGAGACCGAGGAAGGCCTGCGCAATGTCGAGGCGATCGCTTCCACGAAAGGCGTCGACGGCCTGTTCGTCGGCCCCATGGATCTCTGCTATGGGCTGGGCCTGGCGCCGGGAAACTTCGCCGATGCGCGCTTCCAGCAGGCCCTCGCCGCGATCCTGGCGGCCTGCGCGAAACACGACCGCGCGGCCGGGATCTTCGGCTACACGCCGGAGATGGCCGCGCAGTCGTTGCAGGCTGGATTCCACTTCGCCTCGGCCGGCACGGACGGCAACTTCCTCCGCGCCGGCGCCGCGCAGGCGCTCGGCGTCGCGCGCGGACGCGGCGCGGCGGCGGCTCCCGGCGCGCCTTCGCAGTCGGGCTATTGAACGGAGCACGGCACATGAGCGAGTTCGACTTCATCGTGGTGGGCGGAGGTCCCGGTGGCTGCGTCACCGCGTCACGCCTGACGGAGGACCCAGGCTGCAGCGTGGCGCTGCTCGAGGCCGGCCCCGACTGGCGCGGCTGGCTCGCCGACAACACCGCCCTCAGCATGCTGAAGCATGCTCCGCGCAAGTCGAGCAACAACTGGGGTTTCAATACGTTGCCGGATCCTGGCCTGAACAACCGCAGCGACTTCCACTCGATTGGTCGCGGCCTGGGCGGTGGCACGTCCTTCAATGCGCTGGTCTACATGCGCGGCCACCGCGGCGACTACGACGAGTGGGCGGCCCTCGGCAACCCGGGCTGGAGCTATGCCGACGTGCTGCCGTATTTCAGGAAACTGGAGAACAACCAGACTTTCCGCGACGAGTACCACGGCAACGACGGACCGATGTGGGTCGAGGACCTGCGCACCGACAACCCGTACCACGACGTCGTCAAGCAGGCGTGTCGCGAAGCCGGCGAACCGATCATCGCGGACTTCAATGGAGCAACCCAGGTGGGCTGCGGCTCGGTCCAGGCGACGATGAAGAACGGCGAACGCTGGCACACCGGCAAGGCCTACATTCATCCCCACCTCGGCACGCGCAAGAACCTGCAGCTGATGTGCGAAACGCACTGCACGCGGGTGCTGTTCGAAGGCCGGCGTGCGGTGGGCGTCGAGGTCATCCAGGGTGGCCAACGCCGGGTGCTGCGGGCCCGACGGGAAGTGATCGTCTGCGGCGGCGGCATCCTGTCGGCAAAGTTGCTGCTGCTCTCGGGTGTGGGCCCGGGCGCCGAGCTGCAGGCCATGGGAATTCCCGTGGTGCACGAGTCACCTGCCGTAGGGCGGCACCTGCATGACCATCCCGCCGTCACGCTGGCGTATCACATCCCCGGCGATCCCAACCTGATGGGTATCTCACCGACCGGGGCGCTGGCCCTGCTGCGGGCCATCCGGCGATGGCGGAAGGAACGTCGCGGCATGGGAGCCACGAACTTCGGCGAGCTTTCCGGCTATTTCTGTCTGCGACCCGACTCGCCGCGCCCCGAGATCCAGTGTCAGTTCGTGATCGGCGTGGCCCTCGATCACGGTCGCGACGTCTACGCCAAGCACGGCATGTCGGTCGTCACGATCCTGCTCAGACCCAAGAGCAGGGGCAGCGTGAGGCTCGCCTCGACGGACCCGCTGGCCGATCCGCTGGTCGACTTTCGTTACTTCTCTCATCCGGACGACCTTCCGACGATGGTCGCCGGGTTCAAACGCATTGCCGCGATCATGAAGACACCGACCATGAGCCGTCGCATCAAGCGAGACCTCCTCACCGCGCACTGCAAGAGCGACGAGGACTGGGCGGAATTCGCCCGTAATCGTGCCGGAACCGTCTACCACCCGGTTGGCAGCTGCCGCATGGGCTCGAATCCGTCCGATGCGGTGGTCGACGCCCGGCTGCGGGTGCACGGGCTGCAGGGCCTGCGCATCATCGACAGTTCGATCATGCCGTGCATCGTGGGAGGCAACACGATGGCACCGACGATCATGATCGGTGAGAAAGGGGCCGACATGCTCAGGCAGGACCTCAAGGGGGCGGCCTGATGGGACGCACGCACAACTTCGTTCCGGCGACCAGCCTGGACTACCGGCGCCTGGCCGAGAAGCGCCTGCCACGTTTCCTGTTCGACTACATCGACGGAGGCGCCAATGACGAACTGACGCTGCGACGCAACGTAGAGGACTTCCAGTCCATCCGCGTCCGCCAGTACGTGATGCGCGATGTCTCGGACATCGATACGTCGACCACGCTGCTCGGCGAGAGGGTCGCCATGCCCGTCGTGCTGGCACCGATCGGCATGGCGGGAATGTACAGCCGGCGGGGTGAGTTGCAGGCGATGCACGCGTCCGACGTGGCGGACATACCGTTCACGCTTTCGACGCTCGGCATCTGCTCGCTGGAGGAGCTCCGCGCGCAGGCGAGAAAGCCATTCTGGTTCCAGCAATACATGATCCGTGATCGCAAGGCGGTTCACGGAATACTCAGTCGGGCAAAGGCGAATGGCTGTACGACGTTGGTCTTCACGGTCGACATGCCTGTCGCCGGCATGCGCTATCGCGACACGCGCAACGGCATGCTCACGGACGACATCGGCTCCAGGCTTGGCCGTGCATGGCAACTCGGGCAGCGGCCAAGGTGGCTCTATGACGTCGGCGTGCGCGGCAAGCCGCACACCTTCGGCAGCATCTCGGACCAGGTCTCGGACCCGACGAACACGCGGGCGGTCAAGGCCTGGGTCGACAGCCAGTACGACCCGACCGTGACCTGGGCGGACGTCGCCTGGTTGCGCGAAATCTGGCAAGGCAAGCTGGTCATCAAGGGAATACTCGAGGCCGACGATGCGCGGGCGGCGCTAGATGCCGGTGCGGACGGCGTCGTGATCTCGAATCACGGGGGCCGCCAGCTCGACAGCGTCGCTTCGACGATTTCGAAGCTGCCGGCGGTGTTGGAAGCCGTCGGCGGGCGCATTGAGGTGTTCATGGACGGAGGCGTCCGCGGCGGCATGGATGTCTTCAAGGCAGTCGCCCTGGGCGCCACGGGAGTACTGATCGGCCGCCCGTGGGCCTGGGCGATCGCCGGTAGAGGTGAGGCGGGCCTCGTCGACCTGCTCGCGACATTCAAGCGCGAGCTGGCCGTCGCCATGGCGCTGACCGGGGCGAGGTCGATCAGCGAGATTCACCGCGGCCTGATCGAATGGGGCAGCTGTTGATCCCCGCAACTCGGCGTTAGCCGGCAGAGCCGCACGAATTATTTCGGGAGGAGGAAAGCCAACATGAGATGCAAGATACGAGACCGGCTCTACGTCGGCGCAAGCGTCTTCCTGATCGCCGGTGGCCTCGCGGCGTTGGCCTTGGCGCCACGCGCGGACGCGCAGGACAGCCCGGGGCCGGTCACGCGGAAGGCGAACTACTCGCCGTACCCTGCACAAACGTTCCCGAATCGCGTCTACTTCGGCGACACCCACCTGCACACGTCGTACTCGGCGGACGCCGGCATGGCTGGCGCCATTGTCGGACCCGAGGACGCGTATCGCTTTGCGCGGGGCGAGGAGGTCACGTCCAACAGCGGGCAGCGTGTCAAGTTGCAGCAGCCGCTCGATTTCCTCGTCATCGCCGACCACGCCGAGAACCTCGGTCTTGCGCCGATGATCGCCGATTCGAACCCCGGACTCCTCAAGAACGCGTGGGGCAGGAAGGTACATGACCTGGTCAAGACCGGCACGATCGAAGGTCAGAGCCAGGCCTTCGACATGTGGCTGGCGGCCATGCAGGCACTGAAGGATCCCTTCAAGGGGCAGGAAGAAGAGATGGCCCGTCCGGCCTGGCAGTACATCACGGCGACGGCCGAGAAGTACAACGAGCCCGGCCGCTTTACCGCCCTGATCGGCTTCGAGTGGACATCCGGGCCCGATGGCAACAACCTGCATCGCAACGTGGTCTTTCGCGACGGCAAGGACAAGGCCGACCAGATCATTCCCTTGTCCTACTACGACACCGGCGATCCGGAGGATCTCTGGGCGTGGATGGCGGAGTATGAGAAGAAGACGGGCGGCCGGATGCTTGCGATCCCGCACAACGGCAACCTCTCGAACGGCCTGATGTTCGACGACGTGACGTTGACGAGCCGCAAGCCGCTGGACCGCGACTATGCCGAGCGGCGCGCGCGGTGGGAGCCGATCTACGAGACCACCCAGCCCAAGGGCGACGGCGAGACGCACCCGGCCCTCTCGCCGAACGACGAGTTCGCGAACTTCGAGCGTTGGGACCGGGGAAGCTTCGGCCCGGAACTCAAGACGCCTGACATGCTGCCGCGCGAATACACGCGTGCGGCGCTGGAGCGTGGCCTCGCCTACGAGGCGAAGCTCGGCGTCAATCCATTCAAGTTCGGCTTGATCGGCTCAACCGATTCGCACACCGGCCTGGCCACGACTGCCGAGGACAACTTCTTCGGCAAGGTGGCGGTGCTCGAGCCCTCGGCGGACCCGATCCGGTTCGACGAGATCATCGTCGGCCGGACGCCGAATGGGCGGCAACGTAAGGATCAGCATCTGGCGCGCGAAACCAGCGCATCGGGTCTCGCTGCGGTGTGGGCGCGGGAGAACACGCGCGAGGCGCTCTGGGATGCGATGGCACGCAAGGAAGTGTATGCGACCACCGGCACGCGCCTCGTGGTGCGGGTATTTGGCGGATTCGACTTCAGCGCCCAGGATCTCGAACGCTCGGACTTTGCCGAACAGGGTTACAAGCGCGGCGTACCGATGGGTGGCGACCTCAAGAGCGCGTCCGCGGGCAAGGCGCCGACATTCCTGGTCCGCGCCATGCGTGACGCGGATGGCGCCAATCTCGACCGCATCCAGATCGTCAAAGGCTGGCTCGACGCCTCGGGCAGGACCCGGGAGAAAGTCTATGACGTGGCGTGGTCCGGCGACCGCAAGCCGGGCGCGAACGGCAAGCTGCCGCCCGTCGGCAACACCGTCAACGTCCAGCAAGCCAGCTACACAAACTCTATCGGAGCGCCATATCTCACGGCGTACTGGCGAGACCCCAGCTTTGATCCGAAGCTAAGGGCGTTCTACTACGTTCGCGTGCTCGAGATCCCGACGCCGCGCTGGACGACCTATGACGCCAAGTTCTTCGGCGTGAAGCTGCCGACCGACGTGCCGGCGAGCATTCAGGACCGCGCCTACACGTCGCCGATCTGGTACACGCCGTAACGGCGTTGGCACCAGGAGTGCAAGGAATTCGCGGCGCCCATGATCCGTTTGTCCTGCAATCCCACCCCTCCGTGGGACGTTCGGGTCATGGTGCGTCGCGGTCGCACACTCCCTCGATGACCCTGGTCGCGTGGCCGCGCTGGGCAGGCTGCTCGCGTCCAGCTGGCCGCCACAACCAACAACTCGGAAGCTGGAGGATGAAACAGGTGAAACAAACTCGGTGCGCATTTGGCAGGCTGCTGGCGCTGGCGCTGGCGATCGTCGGGCTGACGTGGCTGCAATCGGCGCTCGCGCAGGTTGCCCCGTCGGCCAGGAAGCCCAACATTCTCGTCATCTGGGGCGACGACATCGGTACGACCAACATCAGCTACAACAGCCGCGGACTGATGGGCTACAAGACGCCCAACATCGATCGGATCGCCGCGGAAGGGCTGGCGTTCACGGACTACTACGGCCAGCAGTCCTGCACGGCCGGGCGCGCGGCCTTCATCGGCGGCAACAATCCGCTGCGCACCGGCATGACGAAGGTCGGTGTTCCCGGCGCGCCTGAGGGTTGGCAGAAGACGGACGTGACGATGGCGACCATCCTGAAGTCGCAGGGCTACGCCACGGGCCAGTTCGGCAAGAACCACCAGGGCGACCGCGACGAGCACTTGCCGACCATGAACGGGTTCGACGAATTCTTCGGCAACCTCTACCACCTGAACGCCGAGGAGGAACCGGAGAACGAGGACTACCCGACCAACCCCGACTTTCGCAAGCGGTTCGGGCCGCGCGGCGTGATCAAGGCCACTGCCGACGGCAAGGGGGGGCAGACGGTCGTGGACACCGGTCCGCTCACCAGGAAGCGGATGGAGGCCATCGATGATGAAACGGTCGCCGCCACGAAGGATTTCATTACTCGCCAGGTGAAGGCGGGCAAGCCGTTCTTCGCATGGTGGAATGGCACGCGGATGCACTTCCGCACGCACGTGCGGGCCGATCATCGTCACCCGGGCAACGACGAATACACCGACGGCATGATCGAGCACGACATGCAAGTCGGCGAACTGCTGAAGCTGCTCGACGACCTCGGCGTCGCGAACGACACGATCGTAATGTACTCGACGGACAACGGGCCGCACTTCAACACCTGGCCCGACGCCGGCAACACGCCATTCCGCAGTGAGAAGAACTCCAACTGGGAGGGCGCCTACCGCGTGCCGGCCTTCATCCGCTGGCCGGGCCATTTCCCGGCGGGTGTGACGCTCAATGGCATCGTCTCGCACCAGGACTGGTTGCCCACGTTCGCCGCCGTGGCCGGCGCACCCGACATCAAGGAGCAGTTGCTGAAGGGCGTCAAGCTCAATGGCCGCACATACAAGAACTACATCGACGGCTACAACATGCTCGAATACCTGACCGGGAAGGTGGAGAAGTCGCCGCGCGAGGGGTTCATTTACGTCAACGACGACGGCGACATCGTGGCCATCCGCTGGCGCGATTGGAAGGTGGTCTACAAGGAGAACCGCGGCGAGGCATTCGGCGTTTGGCGCGAGCCGTTCACCGACCTGCGCGTGCCGCTCATCTTCAACCTGCGCCGGGACCCGTATGAGCGCGCGCAGCACAACTCGAACACGTACAACGATTGGTTGCTCGAGCGCGTGTTCATCATTGCCGAGGCCAATATGATTGCCCAGCAGTTCCTGCTCACGATGCGGGACTATCCACCGAGCCAGACGCCGGGTTCCTTCAACCTCGACTCGATGCAGAAGCGGATTGAGGCGATGGGCAAGATGGAGCAGTGAGCGGGAAAGGGGTCGCTGCTTCTCCGGGCAGCGCCCCCTTCACTGCGGGCGGGTGCACGCATGTTCGATTCCCATCGTCCGCTTTTCGCAGCCGCAACCGGTTCGAAGGCGCACGCCAGCGATGCCTTTCCAGGTTATTGATGACCCTGAAGAGATGTTCCGCAGCAACGGTATTGCTTGGATCGGTAGCAGGCCCCCGCTACCAACGCATTCGAAGCGAACGGCCCCTCTGGGGCCGTTTTGCTTTGCGGAACCTGTCAGGCTCGACGCATCGCTTCGAGCGCCGCCTTGGTCAGGAAGCCGCTGCGGGTTTCTCCGTGTGCGCGCGCATGCTCGTCGATCTGCTTGAGCAGACGGCCGGGAACCGTGATGTTGATCTTCTCGGCAGGGCCGAAGAATCGCTCCACCGGCACATCGACGATTCCCCACGTCCAACCCTTGTATTCACGATCTGCCTGCCAGTCGCTCATCGGCTTCGGACGCGGCATCGCCTTGCCATCCTCGGCCAGCAGTTCGCAATGAGCTTCAATCGCCTCGCGGACGTTATCGAAGGCCTCTTCCACCGTATCACCGGCACTGAAGCAGCCGGGCAGATCGGGAACGACTACGCCGAAGGCTGTCTTTCGCGTCCCCGGTTCAATGGCGATGGTGAATTTCATCTTAGGCCTGCCTGCTTCCTGATCTTGTGCACGAGTCCTTTGCCAAGGTCCTTCTTAGGGTGTGGCACCGTAATGTGCCCTGGCCGCTTCGCATGTACGAAGATGTGATGGCTGCCGACCGTCCGGCGTAACGTCCAGCCTGTCTGCTCGAGCTCGCGGATGAGGTCGGCGCTTTTCAAGGTGGGTATTGTAACCACCGAAGCCTGCTTTGATCAACACCATACCCACTGCCCGTGTGCAGCGGCACCGGTCAGCGCAGCCGCAGGCTGTAAAGCGTTGCTCGGATCGGTAGCACGCCCCCGCTACCAACGCAGCCCGAGCCCGGCTCACTCGCTCTCGCTCGCTCTGCTCGGTTGGGCCTCGCAGGCGCCGGCCTGAGCCGGCGACACAAAGAGAACTGAGCGTCCGCGGGCATCAGTGAATCGAGAAGCCGCGGCAAGTCCGGGGCGTATTCGCTCTTTGGCCGCCGGTCGCCATGACGGTGGCCCCGCTTGCCAGTCCCGCTTCGCCAGATCGATTGAGGTGGTTCAAAAACAGAAAACGTGACAACGAGCGCGTCAGGAATTGCCCGCATTGAGCGACCAAAAATTCGGGTGTGAATTTGCCATCACGCCCGGCGGAAGCCGGTGCCCCCGACAGATGCCGGTAAGGACACCGAGAGACGCCAGACGAAAAGTACGACAACTCAAGTTGGGGAACGGCTATGAAACATCTCGCTCTCGTGCTTTTGGTTGCACTTTTCAGCAGCGTCGCGACCGCGGGCCCGCCCGAATATTCGGGCGTCGTGAGTCGCGGCACAACCCCAATAGCGTCCTACTTTGTGGATGAGGAGGCTTGCCTGCTCGCTACATTGGGTGTGGATCCTGTCGAATTTTGCAGTGGGTCAGGCGATCTTGACTTTATTGCCTGGCAGGACATGAGCATGTCGAGCGGCTTGCGATGGGCGACCATTGGTAAAGGCAACAACGTACGGGCGTCGGTCTATAAGTCGTCGGACTTCGCCAGCTTCACCGTGCCCGAGATCTGCGAGGCCGTCCTGAGTGGCGTGGCTCTTCCGCTCGCGACGGGGGAAGTAAACTACCGAATGCAGATGATGACTTTGCTGGAGGCGACAATTGCGAATCAAAGGAGAACTTCAATTCAGCTGGCCACTCTTTTGCGGGGCCCTTGTATTCGCCCTACGGCAGGAAGATGCAGTTCAGTGGTCGTGACCGGCTAGTCTGGGATTGCGACAACTATAGAGTCGTGCACTATGATGTGAAGCTCTCGCTCGTCAGATAGCGGTACTGCCGAGATACGACATTCGGCAACATTCAGCAGACCCCGGCCCCGCGCCGGGGTTTCCTTGTGCGGGCGCGCCGGGCCGTGAGGCGGTTCTCAGGCCACGCGGACCGTGGCCGAAAATACTGGGGGAAGCGAACCCCCGCTACCACATCAAGCAACGCGGCCCCTCTGGGGCCGCTTTGTTTTTCCGGCCGTACGAAATCGCTTCCGATCGGGTCACCACGTCATCGCGACTCATTTGTCAGACGCGACTTGCTCAAGGCGCTCTGCCAGCCAGACCTTGATGATTGACTGGCGCGTGACACCAAGGCGCCCGGCTTCCCGGTCGAGCGACTCGATCATCCAGGACGGGAAATCGACATTGACCCGCTTCTGCTCCTGCAGCGGTCTGCGTCCCCTCGAGAGATCCAGGGCGGCGGTGACGTCCTTGCCGCTATCGAAGTCTGCGTCAAATTTCTTAGCCTTCATACAGGGCCACCTCTTCAGGACGTGCGCGGCGAACGGAGATGATCCGGATGTTCTCACTTCGGTAGGTGATGACGGCCGACCAGCGCTTCGCGCCGATACGCCCAATCACCAGGTACCGCGGCTCATCGACGGTCATGGCCGGAATCTCGATCAGGTGCGGATCACGCCAGAGTTCTTGAGCCTGGATGAAGTCGATACCATGCTTCCTTGCGTTGGCACGGCTCCTGGGCTCGTCGAACTCGAACATGGTATAAAAAATATACCATTATTGCTCAAGGCGCAATCGCCGGTGCGGCAGCGGCGTCAGCTCGGAGGCCGAAGTCCTTGCGTCGGGTGGGTCTCGGTTGCGACCTGGCAGTCGACAGTTTCTCGACACACCAGCGAAGGCCTGCTTTGCGCCGCAAACGCCCAACGGCGGCAACCGGCCAGAAACAGTCAGTCAAAATCCTGATATCACGACCTTGGCCGCACTGCTTGGCGGGCCCTGTTCCTTCTGCGACAGTGACCGAATGACACTTGTTGACTTGGGCCTGGATCATGGCTGGGCCGTCGAGGCCGTTGAAAGGTGCGGGCCGGATTCATCCATTTCCAGAGTCACCGCGGTTGACCGTGGGCGGTACCTGATCCGGGGCGAGGCCGACGAGGTGCCGGCCGAGTTGACGGGCAAGTTCCTCCATCTCGCCGAGTCTGCCGTCGAGCTGCCGTGCGTAGGAGACTGGGTGTGCGTGCAATTCCGCGATGGCGGTGCACAAGCCAGCATCCATCACGTGCTGCCGCGCCGGTCCTTTCTGCGGCGCAAAGCCGCAGGACGCGACGTCGAGTTCCAGATGATTGCGGCTAATATCGACGTGGCGTTCATCGTGCAGTCCTGCCACTTCGACTTCAATGTCCAGCGGCTGGAACGCTATCTGGTCATGGCCAGGGACGGCCACGTCGAGCCCGTGGTGCTGCTAACCAAGACTGATCTGGTCACCCCGGACGTCCTGGAGCAGCTGGTCGGCCGGATCCGTGCCAGAGGGGTCAACGCCCAGATCGTCTGCCTCAGCAACGTGACCGGTTCCGGCGTCCAACAGGTCCGGGAACTCATCGCTCCAGGCAGGACGTACTGCCTGCTGGGCTCGTCAGGAGTGGGCAAGACCACGCTCATCAACGGTCTGATCGGGGGCGGCGTGCTCGAAACCGTCGCGGTCAGCCACACAGGCGAGGGGCGTCACACCACCACGCGGCGCCAACTGATCGTGCTCGAACATGGCGGGCTGTTGATCGACACGCCCGGCATGCGCGAGATTGGAATGCTTGGCGCCCAAGAAGGCATCGGTGAGACCTTTGCCGATATCAACGCACTCGCACAAGGCTGCCGGTATACCGACTGTCGTCATGCCAGCGAGCCCGGTTGCGAGGTGCGTGCCGCAATCGAGCGACACGAGCTGAGCGAAGAACATCTGCGGAACTTCCTGAAGCTGAAGAAGGAAGCGGATTTCAACGACCTGTCCTACATTGATCGGCGCAAGAAGGATCGGGCATTCGGCCGGTTTCTCCACACCTTCAAGAAACGGAAGGATGGGAGGGGCCAGGATTAGACAGAGACCTGATGGGTCAAAGTCGTCAAATGACTGCAACGGGTCGGAAGCGGCAGCATGACTGGACGACCGGTGGCACCCGGATTGCGCGATTCGGTACAAACGCGCTAAGTGTCGGAAATTCTAATGATTTGTGCCCGGCCCCTCGGGGGCCGCTTTGCTTTCAAGGCACGAAGCCGATCTCGCGCTGGCGCCGGATGGCGAGGACGCGGATCTCGTCCTGCGGTACGAGGAATCGGTACAGCGCGATGTAACCGGTTGCGCCGTACGAAATCACCAGCTCGCGGATGTCGCCGTGAACGCGCCGCCCTAGTAACGGGTGAGCCGCAAGGTTCTCGACCGCAGAGCAGATCGCATCCGCGGCCGCTTTGCAGCCTCGGGGTTCTCCTTGCGCAGGAACTCGAACGCTCGCTCCAGGTGATCCAGTGAGCGTGCCGGGTAGATTATCGTCGCCACGGCTTCGGTCGGGTGGTCGCCGTGCTGCGCGCCAGGCGCCCAATCCACGCATGCACGTCTTCCGCTGGATACACCGCACCCGTTCGATCTATTTCCTCGTCGGCTTCGATGGCTTCCTTGACGAGGCTGCGCATCTGCTCCTCATAGTCTGCATGCCGCTCGACCGCCTCGAGGATGACACTATGCGCGGAGCGGCCGCTCTGCTTGGCGAGTGCGTGAATCCGGGCGCGGAGCTTGGGTGGCAGGCGGATGGTAGTTGTTTCGGCCATGACGAGACTCTGCCTGTGAGGATGATACGTTGGCACTGCGTTCGGTGAGCACTTCTGTCAGGCCAGTCGGTGAAAGTGGTCATCTCCGTGACGCAGCGGCCGATGCACGCGATCAGCTGCAATGACGGCCACCGCGGAGCCCGGTTTCGACCTGCCGGTGAATTCCTAACGCCAGCCTAACAACGCACCAACTAACCTTTCAGGCGCCGTTGGAGGTTGGTCTATGGAAATCGTCGTTCTGCTCACGACTGTGGCTCTGTGCGTCGCGACCTGGGGCCTGTTCCGGCTGTGTGAGCGGCTGAGGGGGCAGTCATGACCCCCGTTGACCTGATCGGTCTGCTGCTGGCCGTCGGACTGCTCGTCTATCTCGTTGTCGCGCTCCTTTATCCGGAGAAATTCCAATGACCGGCCAGGGACTGCTGCAACTGGCGATGTATGTCGCGGTGCTCGTGCTGCTCGTGAAGCCGCTCGGTGCCTACATGGCCGCTGTCTTCCAGGGCGAGCGCACGTTCATGTCACCGCTCCTTGGGCCCATCGAGCGGTTGATTTATCGCGTCTCCGGCGTCGACCCGGCCCGCGAATCGGACTGGAAGCGCTACGCGCTCGGCGTCCTGCTGGCGAACCTGCTCGGCCTGCTCGCGGTGTACGCGTTGCAGCGGCTGCAGGCCGTGCTGCCGCTCAACCCGCAGGGGCTCGGCGCGGTCTCGCCCGATTCGTCGTTCAACACGGCGGTCAGCTTCGCCACCAATACGAACTGGCAGGGCTATGCCGGTGAAGCGACCATGAGCTACCTGACGCAGATGCTGGGCCTCGCCGTGCAGAACTTCCTGTCGGCGGCCTCCGGCATTGCGGTGCTGATCGCGCTGATCCGCGGCTTCGTGCGCCATCAGTCCGCGCAGATCGGCAACTTCTGGGTCGATTTGACGCGCAGCACGCTCTACGTGCTGCTGCCGCTGTCCGCTGCTGCTTGCGGTCGATCCTCGCGGCGCAGGGCGTCGTGCAGAGCTTCGCGCCCTACCAGAAGGCGAGCCTCGTCGAGCCCGTGGTCATCCAGGTGCCTGCAGTCAACGGCGACGGTTCGCCGCAACTGGACGCGACCGGGGCGCCGGTGATGAAGGACGAGACCATCACCGAGCAGACGCTGCCGCTCGGTCCGGCGGCGAGCCAGGTTGCGATCAAGCAGCTCGGCACCAACGGCGGCGGCTTCTTCAACGCCAACTCGGCGCATCCGTTCGAGAACCCGACGCCGTTGACGAATTTCCTCGAGGTGCTGGCGATCCTGCTGATCCCGGCGGCGCTCTGCTACACGTTTGGCAGCATGGTCAACGACAAGCGCCAGGGCTGGGCGCTGCTGGCCGCCATGCTGGTGATCTTCGTGCCGTTGATGGTCGGCGCGTTCGCCGCCGAGCAGTCGGGCAACCCGCGCTTCGAGGCGCTCGGCGTGGACCAGGCGGCCTCCGACACGCAGCCCGGCGGCAACATGGAAGGCAAGGAGACCCGTTTCGGCATAGCCAACTCCGCGCTCTGGGCGACAGCCACGACCGCTGCGTCCAACGGCTCCGTCAACGCAATGCACGATTCCTTCACGCCGCTGGGCGGGCTGGTGCCGATGTGGCTGATGCAGCTCGGCGAAGTCGTGTTCGGCGGCGCCGGCAGCGGGCTGTACGGCATGCTGATGTTCGCCGTGATCGCAGTGTTCATTGCCGGGCTGATGGTCGGGCGCACGCCCGAATACCTCGGCAAGAAGATCGAGGCCTACGAGGTCAAGATGGCGGCGATCGTGCTGCTCGTGCCGTGCGTGGCGGTCCTGCTTGGCACCGCCGTGGCCGTCGCGGTGCCGGCGGCGACCGCAAGTGTCGCCAACCCCGGCGCGCACGGGTTCTCCGAGATCCTGTATGCGTTCTCTTCCGCCGGTAACAACAATGGCAGCGCATTCGCAGGGCTCTCCGCCAACACGCCGTTCTACAACTTCGCGCTCGGCATCGCGATGTGGGTGTCGCGCTACTGGCTGATGATCCCGGTGCTGGCGATTGCCGGCAGCCTGGCCGGGAAGCGCGCCACCGCAGTCACGGCGGGCACGTTGCCCACGCACACGCCATTGTTCGTGACATTGCTGGTGACGACCGTGCTGCTGGTCGGCGCGTTGACGTTCCTGCCCGCGCTCGCCCTGGGGCCGATCGTCGAACACCTGCAGTTGCACGGGGTCCAGTGACATGACGACCACACATGCCGGCACCCCTGCGCTCAGCCGGCCCATCCTCCTGCAGGGAATCCGCGACGCCTTCGCCAAGCTCGACCCGCGCGTGCAGGTCCGCAACCCGGTGATGTTCGTCGTCTTCGTCGGCAGTCTCTTCACGACGGTCCTGGGCGTCGCCGCGGCGCTCGGGATGGCGCCGGACGCGGGCGACCCGGGGTTCGTCCTGATGGTCTCGGCGTGGTTGTGGCTGACGGTGCTGTTTGCGAACTTCGCCGAGGCGCTCGCCGAGGGACGGGGCAAGGCGCAGGCCGCGGCGCTGCGCTCCACGCGGCGAGAGGTACAGGCCAGGAAGCTCAAGAGCCGGCGCCCGGAGGACGGCCACAGCCTCGTCGCAGGCGTCCTCGCTGCGACGCGATGACGTCGTGCTGGTCGAAGCCCGTGAAGTCATTCCGGCGGACGGCGAGGTCATCGACGGCGTGGCGTCGGTGGACGAAAGCGCGATCACCGGCGAATCGGCTCCGGTGCTGCGCGAGTCCGGAGGCGACTTCTGCTCGGTCACCGGCGGCACGCGCGTGCTGTCGGACTGGCTCGTGGTGCGCGTCACCAGCAATCCTGGCGAGGCCTTCCTCGACCGCATGATCGCCATGGTCGAGGGCGCCAGGCGTGGCAAGACGCCGAACGAAATCGCGCTGTCCATCCTGCTGTCGTTCCTGACGCTGGTCTTCCTGCTGGCCACGGTCACGCTTGCGCCGTTCTCCCGGTATGCGGTCGCGACGGCCGGGGTCGGCACCGCGGTCACCGCGGTGGTGCTGGTCGCATTGCTCGTGTGCCTGATTCCGACCACGATCGGCGGCCTGCTCTCGGCGATCGGCATCGCAGGCATGGACCGCATGGTGCGATCGAACGTGATCGCCACGTCGGGCCGCGCGGTCGAGGCCGCGGGCGACGTCGACGTGCTGCTGCTCGACAAGACGGGGACCATCACGCTCGGTGACCGGCAGGCGTCCGCATTCCATCCGGCGCCCGGCGTGAACGAGCAGGATCTCGCCGATGCGGCGCAGCTGGCCTCGCTGGCGGACGAGACGCCCGAGGGCCGCTCGGTCGTCGTTCTCGCCAAGCAGCGCTTCCAGCTCCGCGGCCGGGACCTCGCAAGCACCAGCCACGAGTTCCACAAGTTCTCGGCGCACAGCCGCATGAGCGGTGTCGACCTGGAGGGGCGGCGGCTGCGCAAGGGCGCTGCGGATGCGGTGCGCAGCTTCATCGAGGAGGAGGGTGGCGCATGGCCCGCCGCGGTCATGCAGCAGGTGGAGTCCGTGGCGCGCGGTGGCGCGACCCCGCTCGTGGTCGCCGACGGCCGGCGCGTGCTCGGCGTGATCGAGTTGCGTGACATCGTCAAGGGCGGCATCCGCGAGCGGTTCGTGGAATTGCGGCAGATGGGCATCAAGACCGTCATGGTCACGGGCGACAACCGGCTGACGGCGGCGGCCATCGCTGCGGAAGCGGGCGTCGACGACTTCCTCGCCGAAGCCACGCCGGAGACCAAGCTGGCGCTGATCCGGCGCTACCAGGCCGAGGGCCACCTCGTCGCCATGTGCGGCGACGGCACCAACGATGCCCCGGCACTGGCGCAGGCGGACGTGGCGGTGGCGATGAATTCCGGCACGCAGGCCGCCAAGGAAGCCGGCAACATGGTGGACCTCGACTCGAACCCCACCAAGCTGATCGAGGTGGTGGACGTCGGCAAGCAGATGCTCGTCACGCGCGGCGCGCTCACCACGTTCTCGATCGCGAACGACGTCGCCAAGTACTTCGCCATCATCCCGGCAGCGTTTGCCACGACCTACCCGCAGCTCGACGCGCTCAACCTGATGCGCCTGGCGAGCCCGGAGAGCGCCATCCTCTCGGCCGTCATCTTCAACGCGCTGATCATCGTGGTGCTCGTGCCGCTCGCCTTGCGCGGCGTGAAGACCCGGGCGGCGTCGGCTGCACACCTGCTGCGGCGGAACCTGCTCGTCTACGGGCTCGGCGGGCTGGTGGTGCCGTTCATCGGCATCAAGCTGATCGACATGCTGCTGGCGGTCAGCAGGCTGGGCATGAGGTATACACAATGATCCGTGAACTGCGCGTGGCGACGATGGTGTTCCTGCTGCTGACGATCGTGACGGGCGTCGCGTACCCGGCGTTCGTGACGCTGGTCGCACAGGTGGCGTTCCCGGACCCGGCGTCAGGCAGCCTGGTCCGGAGTCGACGGCAAGCTGGTCGGCTCGCGCCTGATCGGGCAGTCGTTCTCGTCGCCGCGGTATTTCTGGGGCCGTCCGTCGGCGACCGGCCCGATGCCGAACAATGGTGCCGTGTCCGTCAGGCTCGAACCAGGGTCCGCTGAACCCTGCATTGCTCGCGGCGGTCGAGAGTCGAGTTGCGGCGTTGCGGGCGGCCGATCCCGGCAACGCGGCGAGCGGTGCCGGTGGACCTGGTGACCGCATCCGCCAGCGGTCTCGATCCGCACATTTCCCGGCCGCCGCCGATTACCAGGTGCCGCGCGTGGCACGCGAGCGGGGCCTGCCGGAGGAAAGAGTCCGGCAACTGGTGCGCGACGCCACGCGAGGGGCGCACGCTCGGCGTGCTCGGCGAGCCTCGCGTCAACGTGCTCGAGTTGAACCTGGCGCTCGACGCCGGGCGCATAATCCGGCCATGGCCGACGACCGCCCGGATCCCGACCAACTGCTGGCGCAGGTGCAGGCCGAGGAAGCCCGGGCGCGCCGCGGACGCCTGCGCGTCTTCTTCGGTGCCTCCGCGGGCGTCGGCAAGACGTATGCGATGCTCGAGGCAGCGCTCGCGGCCAAGGCGGCGGGCACCGATGTCGTGGTCGGCTACGTGGAGCCGCACGGCCGCCACGAGACCGAGCGCCTGCTCGAAACGCTCGAGTGCCTGCCGACGCTGCCAGTCCGCTATCGCGGCATGGTCCGCCAGGAATTCGACCTGGACGCGGCGCTTGCGGCGACGGCCCGAGATCCTGCTGGTCGACGAGCTCGCGCACTCGAACCTGATCGACGGCGATCCGCCGCTGCGGCATGCCAAGCGCTGGCAGGACATCGGCGAACTCTGCGACGCGGGCATCAACGTCTGGACGACGCTCAATATCCAGCACCTCGAGAGCCTGAACGACCTGGTTGCGCAGATCACCGGCGTGCGCCAGCGCGAGACGATCCCGGACCGCGTGCTGGACGAGGCCGACGAGATCGAGCTGATCGACCTGCCGCCGGACGACCTGCTGCAGCGCCTGCGGCAGGGCAAGGTGTACGTATCCGACCAGGTCGGCACGGCGGTCGAGCGCTTCTTCCGCAAGCCCAACCTGATCGCCCTGCGCGAGCTTGCGCTTGCGGCGGACGGCGGACCGCGTCGACGCCGCGGCGCGTGCGCAGGGACTGCCCGGCGGCCTGCAGTCGCGGGCCTATCTCGCCCGCGACCGGCTGCTGGTGGCGGTCGGGCCCGATGCGCAGGCGGAGCAGCTCGTGCGCACCGGCAAGCGTCTCGCCGATGCCATGGATGCCGAGTGGACCGCCGTCTACGTCGAAACGCCGGCGCTGCAGCGTCTCTCCGCTGCCGAGCGCGACCGGCGTATCGACGTCCTGCGCCTGGCCGAGTCGCTCGGGGCCGGCACCGTGACGCTGGATGGACCGACGGCGGCGACCGCCCTGATCGAATATGCACGCACTCGCGGTGCGACTCGCGTACTGGTCGGCGAGCCGAAGCGACGCGGCTGGCGGGCGCTGCTGCAGCCGTCTACCGCCACGGAACTGGTGACGCGCGCGCGGGACTTCGACGTGCTCGTCGTTGCGCGACAGGACGGCGAACGCGCCGTGCATGCCAAGCCGAGAGTCGAACTGCCGCGCGAGGTGCCATGGTCGCGCTACGGCTGGGCCGCGGCCATCACGCTGGCCTGCACCGGCGTCGCATTCCTGCTCGACCCGATCATTTCCGAGACGAACGTCGCGATGATCTACGTGCTGGGCGCGACGATCGCCGGCCTCAGGCTGGGCCGCGGGCCGGGCACCCTGACGGCATGCGCAAGTGTCGCAGCGTTCGACTTCTGCTTCGTGCCGCCGCGGTTCACGTTCCAGGTCAGCGACGCCCAGTACGTGATCACGTTTGCGGTCATGCTGGCCGTCACGCTCAGCATTGGCAACCTGATGGCAAACGTGCGGCAGCAGAATCGCGTCGCGGGCGCCCGCGAGCGACGCACCGCGCTGCTCTACGCGATGAGCCGGGAACTGGCGGGGACACGCGGCATCGAGAACATGGCGCGCGTCGCCGTCACGCACATTGCCGAGGTATTCGATTCAGTGGCGGTCGTACTCACGCCCGACGCGACCGGGCGGCTGCAGTATCCGGCTGGCAGTCCGCTCGAGCGGTCCTTTCGTGGCGCCGATCTCTCGGTGGCGCAGTGGGTCTTCGATCACGGCGAGCGCGCCGGCCTCGGCACGGACACGTCTGCCGGCCGCACCGGCCGTCTACCTGCCGTTGCAAGGTACGCAGCGAACGCTCGGCGTGCTCGGCGTGCTGCCGGCCAATCGGCGGCGCATCCTGCTGCCAGAGCAGCGACGCCTGCTGGAAACATTCGCCGGGCAGATCGCGCTCGCATGGGAGCGGGCTGCCCTGGGCGAGGAGGCGACGGCCGCGCGCATTGCGGCCGAGACTGAAAGCCTGCGCAACACGCTGCTGGCTTCGATTTCGCACGACCTGCGCACGCCGCTGGCTGTCATCACCGGTGCTGCCAGCACGCTGACCCGCCATGGCGCGGCGCATGGACTCATCGACCCGGGAGTCGCTGGCGCGGTCGATCGAAGAGCAGGCACACGAGATGTCCAACCTCATTTCCAATGTCCTGGACCTGATGCGCCTGGAATCTGGCCGTGTCGAGTTGAAGTGCGACACGCATTCCGTCGAGGACCTGGTGGGAACCGCGCTGCATCGGCTCGAGCCACGCCTCCGGAACCATCCCGTGGCGATCGATCTGCCCGACGACCTGCCCGCCGTGAACGTGGATCCGGTGCTCGCATCGCAGGTGCTGGCCAATCTGCTCGAGAATGCGTCGAAGTACACGCCGGCAGGCACTCGCATTCGAATCATGGCGGCGGCGGATGCTCCGATGGTGCGTGTGGTCGTCGAGGACGAGGGCCCGGGACTGCCGCCGGGCGATCCGAAGCTGCTGTTCGACAAGTTCCAGCGCGGGCGTGACGAGAGCGCGGTGGTCGGCGCGGGCCTGGGACTCGCCATCTGCCGGGCGATCGTCAATGCCCACGGCGGAGAGATTTCTGCGGGACCCGGTACTGCGCGGCGGCGCCCGCTTCGAATTCACCCTGCCCGCGGCCGAGGCGGCGCCATGACCCGGGCGATGCACCAGATCCTCGTCATCGAAGACGAGCCCGGCATCCGCGCAGTGCTGCGCGTCCTGCTGGAGGAGGAGAACTATCGGGTCATCGAGGCCGGCAGCGCGGAGCGGGGCGAGATCGAGGCGCGGTCGCACAAGCCGGACCTGTTGCTCGTCGACCTTGGGCTGCCGGACGAAGACGGCGTGTCGTTGATCCGTCGGCTGCGTGAATGGTCGCCGGTACCCATCGTCGTCCTGTCGGCGAGGACGATGGAATCGCAGAAGGTTGCGGCGCTCGATGCGGGTGCGGACGACTACGTCACGAAGCCGTTCGGCGCCACTGAATTGCTGGCGCGTGTTCGTGCCGGTTTACGCAGGTCGACCCGAGGCGCCGAATCGCTGCCTGAACTGGTGCTGGGCCGGACGCAGGTCGACCTCGCGCGCCGCACCGCGAGCGGACTGGCGGGACCCATCCACCTGACGCCGCTCGAGTACCGCGTGCTCGAATGCCTTGCACGGCAGTCTGGAATGATCGTTACGTCGCGACAGCTGCTGCGGGAGGCCTGGGGCCCCGACCGCGTCGGGGACTCCGGCGCGCTGCAGAGTCTGCATCAAGGGGCTGCGCGACAAGCTCGAGCCTGAACCGCATCGTCCGCGGTTCCTGGTCACCGAGGCCGGCATCGGCTACCGCTTGAGGGCCGGCGATCCGGACGAAGCCTGACCGGTCAGAGCCGCCCGCAGCGCTGGCGATGAGTATTCAACCCTGCCTTCGCGAACCGCGCGGCGCCCGACCACCGGCTTTCCTGGCGGCCGCACCAACGCGATTCATCAACGTGCCGATCGCATTGCCGAACATCCGCGACAAGCGGGTCCGGTCACGGATCATCGCCATACGCGGCCACGTGGCGAGCTCGCCCATGCGCGTGTAGCTCACGAACTCGTCCGGATCCGGGTTGGTCAGCATCTTGGGGTAGAGCAGGGGCCGGAACGGCATCTGGATGTACATGTCCGCGCCGGTATAGGTCTGGTTGTAGACCGCGTGCGCCTTGTCCAGTTGCTCGCGCAGGTTTCGTCCCGGCAGGTGCTTGCGCAGGATGTCGAGCAGCTGCGCGGAGCCGTGCTGATACATGTTGCCCCCGGCGCGCGCCAGCGCGGCCGCCAGCCCCGGGCGCGTGGCATACAGGCTCAACAGAGGAACGACGTGCGGATTGGTCTGCGACGCGATGAAGTGGTTGATGTTGAGCATCTGGCGGAGCGCATCGAAGGGCAGGTCCCCGTGCACCGAGCCATCGATCCACAGCTCGTTCTTCATCCAAGGTTCGACCCGGCCGCGACGCCTTGCCATCAACTGTACCGGCTTGAACGCAACCGGCACTGCACACGAAGCGAGGACGGCGCTGTTCACCAGCGCCTGTGGCGCCGAGAGATAGTTGAGCAATCGCGGAATCTGCTGCTTGCGCAGCGGCGACACCGTGATGTTCAGGATGCGGCGGGAGTGCCGCATCGACTCGCCGAACGTCTGGTCACCGAGCACGGTGACGAGAAACCGACGCAGCTTGGCCTGGTCCAGCAGAGTTCGCTGATCGCGCATCTTGCGGAGCGGCAGCCGGCCGAGCGCCTCGCGGTTGATCTGCGACGTGTCGGCGAACAGCGCCCGCAGCTCGTCGTCCGTGTGCGTGCAGGCCCAGGCTGCGATCATCGCCCCCATGCTCGAGCCCGATATCGTGCGCGGCAGCAGGTCCTGTTCGAACAGCGCCTTGACGACTCCGAAATGGAACAGGCCGAGCAGCGCGCCGCCGGAGAGCATCAGCGCGGGCCGCCCGTAGACGCGGCCGATGCGCTTCACCTGCGCGAGCCTGTACGCGTCGTCGACGCCGGGCTCGTTGAGCGCCAGCAGGTAGGCGAAGCATTTCTCCAGCTCGTCGAGATATTCTCCGATGACCCGCTTCGTGCCGGCCCTGGCAACCTGGTAGAGCTCGGGCTGGGCGCATTCGCCCTGGTGCCGGAACAGCGAGTCCTGGAAAGCGTTCAGCAGCGTCCAGGTCTCGCCGCGCAGCCGCATCCGGCGCAAACGGGAAATGCTCGCGCGCAGCTCGCCCGCATGAATCCATTCGCAATCGTCATCCTCGCGCCACTCGTCGGCACCGGAACGGCGGTCGTGCTCGGCCGCGAGCTCGTGCCACTCCTGGTAGCTCCCGGCGTTGCTCATCGCCCGGTCGATCTCGGCCAGGCTCGAGCGCTTCGGCTTCTTGCGTGTCACTTCGTTCCCCCGCTGGCGGTCGCCTGGGTAGAGCCTTCCGCGGCAGTGCCGGCGGCCGGCAGATTGAGAAGTGCCTGGACCTGCTGCCGGAAGAGTTGCGCAGTCGCCGCATCATCGAAAGAGCCGGCGGTTGGTCCTCCCGGTACGTTCACGGTCGTTACCCGGCCCTTCAGGAACGGGAACCGTCCCTCGACCTTTCGCACCCAGGCTGCTCGCTTCTTCTCGTCGTTCCAGTCGCCACCCGTTCCACGCGAATAGACGAGGAACTTCGTGCGAGGACCGCCCTTGCCGATGAAACCGAGCACCGCGATCGAGCTTGTTGTCCGCGAGTTCATAGAGTCGCCGCGCGGATGGCTCGTTGAAACCCTTGGCGTCGTCGGGGTAGCCGAATCCGAATTCGAGGTTCATCGCGTGGAAGAATCCCGAGCGATGCACCAGGACCAGGTCGGGGGCCTGCGACACGATCTGCTCTTCGCGCTCCCAGGTGGCACCGATCGACTCCTTGCGGATGCTGATCGGCTAGGTCACGCAACAGTTCGTTCAGGTCGTCCGCATTGGTACCACCCTTGTCCCGCGTATCCGCCTCGTAGACGCCGCGAGGAGCCGGGGTATCCATGATCACGACGATCGGCACCGGCATCTGGCGTTGCCGGTATCCTCGAGCGCTCGCGCGTGAGCGGTGCCTGTGGCCGACTGCTGTTCGTTGCGTGACCGCGGCGGGTCAGCGATCTCGGCGACGGATGACGCCACTGCTTCAAAGCCATCGCAGTGACTACGGCGAAGATCAGCGCCAGGACGACGGCGAAAAGCGCGTCTGTCCGGCGCGGTCGTGCGGAGGAGTCCGACGCGGTCGGCGGCGCCGCATGTACTCCTTGCGAAGTGAACTCCAGGCCCCACGCCATCAGGCACGCGATCGGAAAGCCCAGGATCACCGCTGCACTGAATACCTTCAGCACCCAGTGCGGTGCCTCGAAGTTATGGAGCAGGTGTGTGCCGGCCTCCAGCACGACGACGCCGGTGCCGAGATAGACCGTCGCGACCTTCAGCACCCCGCGGTGCCGCAGTTCGGCCAGGAACCCCCTGAGGCTCATGATCCTTGCGCCTCCGTTTTGCGGAATTCTGCACCCGAACCGCGTCTCGTACCATGTAGCGGGAGGTTGCGGCGCAGCCGTGCCCGGGTGGCATCTGCGCTGAGTGTGCGGCGTAGGTATTTGTCGCAGCGTAGTCGTCCCGTAACGAAAAGCGCGGGCGCGCTCTTCGTGTAATTCTCTTTGCCACGGTCGCCGTCTGTCGGGCGGCCAGTCTCCGTTCGTGGACTGTCGACGCAAAGAGGTGAGACCACGATGAAGTTGCGATGGAACGATTGGCTCGCCGGGGCGCTCATCTGCACCGGCCTGCTGGCCACGACACCCGGCCGGTGCGCCGAAACACCGGCGCTCACGGATTCACAGCGAGAGGCGGCCGCACTGTTCAAGGGCATGACGGATTACCTGGCCGGACTGCAGAGTTTCAGCGTCAAGTTCCGGGCCGGCTACGACGTCGTCCAGGCGACGGGGCAGAAGATCGAGTTCGGCGAAACGCGCAGTGTCGTGCTGGCTCGGCCGGACCGACTGCGCGTCGAGGAGGTCGCGAGCGACGGCAAGCGTGACCTTGCGCTGTTCGACGGCCACGACATCACGGTGTTCGACGCCGACGCCGCTGTCTTTGCAAAGGCGCCGCAGCCCGGCACGGTTGACGATGCGCTCGTCTACTTCGTCCGCGAGCTGCGCATGCGCATGCCGCTGGCGCTGCTGCTGACGACGCGACTGCCCGACGCGTTGCCGAGCCGGGTCCAGTCCATCGACTACGTCGAGAGCACCGAGATCCTCGGCGTGCCGACGGATCACATCGCCGGCCGCGCGGAAAATGTCGATTTCCAGTTCTGGATCACGCAAGGGTCAGCACCCGCTGCCGTTGCGGGTCGTCATTACCTACCGGCAGTCGCCCGGACAGCCGCAGTTCTGGGCCAACTTCGCGGACTGGAACACCAGCCCGAAGATCGGGAAGACCACGTTCGAGTTCTCGCCGCCGCCGGGTGCGCGGCAGATTCCCTTTGCCGTGCAGGTAACGAGGGCAGCCGGGACTCCGCAGCCACCTGAAATGAAGAAGGGGGGCACGCCATGAGCTCGAAGCTGCACATGGCGGGTGCGCGACGCTTGTCGTCGCAGCGATGGCGCTGATGCTGGCCACGATCGGTGACGCCGAGGCCCGAGGCGGTGGCCGCGGTGGTGGGGAGGTGGCCGCGGCGGCGGCGGATTCTCGCGCCAGGGGCCGGCGGCGGGCGGAGGATTCTCTGTCGAGCGCCCCAGCGCCGAGCACACGTCCGTCGCCTCCCGCCGAACGTATCGCGTCCGCCGGACGTTTCACGCCCGCCGGTTGCAGACCGGCCGCCCGTCAATCGTCCGCCCGATGGCAGCCGGCCGCCAGCCCGCGGAGCGGCCACCGCCACCGCCCGTGTATCGCCCGCCACCGCCACCGCCACCCCCTGGCTACTATCACGGTGACTGGGACTATTACGACAACGACGCCTGGGTGGCGGGCGTCGTCGTCGGCACCGTGGTCGGCGGCGCCACCGTGGCGGCCATCGATGAGTCGGAGTCGACGACAGACAACCACGACGACAACGACGACTACGGCTCGCCGACGTCTGAGTTGCCGTGCGAGCCGAACATCATGAACTCGAATGGCGTCACCTATTACCTGTGCGGAGGGCAGTTCTACGTGCAGGCCTATGGCGATGGCGGGTTGATGTACATGCCAGTGGATCCGCCACGCTGATGCGTGACAGGGGGTCCGACATGGGACACGTCGTTGCAAAGGACATCTATGGCGCGCTAGGCGAGAAGATCGACGGCCTGTCGGTGCACACACCGCAGACGGCATCGTTCTACGCCATGCTGAAGGCGTTGTACTCGCCCGACGAGGCCGAGCTGATCGTCGGCATGCCGTTCAGGCTGTCGACGCTCGACAGGATCGCGAAGGCGACGGGCCGCGACCCCGCAGTACTCGAGCCGCAGCTGGCTGCGCTCAGCGACAAGGGGCTGGTCGTCGACCTGAACCTCGGCGGGACGTACCACTACATGGTCGCGCCGTTCGTCATCGGCATCTTCGAGTTCACGATGATGCGCATGAAGGACTCCGATCCCGACGTCGGCAGGCTCTCGAAGCTCTTCGTCGAGTACCTGGAAGGTGGCGATTTCTACGCGGCCAATTTCGGGCACGGCGAGCAGGTGTCGGTCGCGCGGGCGCTGCCGCACGTCGAGCACCTCGGGGATCACGTCGAGATCTTCGATTACGAGCGCGTGGACCGCGTGATCGAGGAGGCAGACTCGTTCTCGGTCTCCAATTGCTCGTGCCGGCACAAGAAGCACCACGCCGGCGGCGAGGTCTGCAAGGTGCCGCTCGAGACCTGCACCAGCTTCGGCTCTGCAGCCGACTACCTCGTGCGGCACGGCATGGGGCGCCCGATCTCGCGGGGCGAGATGCAGGACATCGTGCAGCGCTCGAAGGAACTGAGGCTCGTGTTCTCCGTGGACAACGTGCAGCAACAGCCGGCCTTCCTGTGCCATTGCTGCGGATGCTGCTGCGGCATCCTCGAGGGCATCAACCGGCATGGCTATCCGAACGCGATCGTGTCCTCGACGCTCGTGCCGCACGTGGACATGGATTCATGCAACGGTTGCCAGAAGTGCGCGCGGGCGTGCCACATCTCGGCGATCACGCTGGTTCCGGAGCCGAAGGAAGCGACCGGCAAGCGGATGTTCATGCCCGAGATCGATGAAGAGGCCTGCATCGGTTGCGGCGTCTGCAGCCTCGTGTGCGACCCGGACGCGATCGACATGCGCAAGCGCGAACGGCACGTGATCCATCCGGAGAGCACGTTCGAGCGCGTGATCCTGCAGTGCCTCGAGCGGGGCACGCTGCAGAACCAGTTGTTCGACGATCCGGGCAGCCTGTCGCACAAGGCGATGCGCGGCATCGTCGGTGGGTTCCTGCGCCTGCCGCCGGTCAAGAAGGCGCTGATGTCGGACGAGCTGCGGTCGCGTTTCCTTGCGGGCATGGCGGCGATCGCGGGAATTCCGAATGGCAGGCCGTCAGCGGAGCGCTAAGCTTCGCTTTACGGGACCGGCGACGCACCGCTCCGGGTGCGGCCAGTCTCCAGGAAGGAGCAAGCCATGAAGAAGATCGTGACGACCGCATTTGCCGTCTCTGCGTGCATGGCGGCGAGTCTCGCCATTGCGCAACCGATGGAGGAGGTCATGGTCGAGGCCTCGCCGATCGTCAGGAGTTCGCAGGTCACGCTCGGCAACAATCAGCCGTGGAAGTACACGGTGATGATGACGAGCCGGGTCGGATACTCGGACCTGGACCTCTCGACGCCGGACGGGCTCGCGACCCTCGAGAAGCGGATCAGCACGGCAGCGACGGATGTCTGCGACGCACTCGGCAAGGCATATCCGGACACGACTCCGGGCACCGCCAAGTGCGCCAAGAATGCCACCGAAAAAGCCATGGCCTCCGCACAGAAAGCGATCGCGGCGGCCAAGGCGAAGAAGTAGGCTCCGCACGCCGGGTCCGGGCTGACGAAATGCTGCCCCGCCGAGGTGACCGGGCCGGCGGGGCGGCAGGCGCGCGGTTACGCGTGGCGAACGATCGCAACGCCGGAACGGTGCAGTCAGATAGCATGCCGCCATTCGAGGGGCCCGAATGCAAGAGTTCGATTACCTGGTCGTTGGCGGCGGACCTGGCGGGTGCGTCAGCGCCAGCCGACTGAGCGAAGACCCGGCCGTCAGTGTCGCGCTGTTCGAAGCGGGACCGGACCGCTTCGGGCTGCTGGGCGATTGCACGCCAATCGGCACCATCGCGCTCGGCCCGCGCAGGAATGCGAGCAACTGGGCCTTCTCGACCACGCCACAGCCCGGCCTCAACGGACGCCGCGATTTTCACCCGCTGGGCCGCGGCCTCGGTGGCGGCAGCGTGATCAACACGCTGATCTACATGCGTGGTCACCGCAGCGACTATGACCATTGGGCGGCGCTCGGCAATCCCGGGTGGAGCTACGCGGACGTCCTGCCGTTCTTCCGCAAATCCGAGAACAACCAGGCCCATCGTGACGAGTACCACGGCACCGACGGTCCGGCGTGGGTCGAGGACCTGCGGACCGACAATCCGTACCACGAGCTCTTCAAGCAGGCGTGTGCCGAGGCCGGCGAACGCTTCAACCCGGACTTCAATGGTGCCGAGCAGGAGGGCTACAACACGTCCCAGGTGATGATGAAGCGGGGCGAGCGCTTCGGGGCCAACAAGGCGTTCATCCGGCCGCATCTCGGCAAGCGACCCAATCTCAGCGTGTTCACGGAGACGACGGCCACCCGCATCCTGTTCGACGGAAAGCGGGCCGTGGGCGTGGAAGTGATCGCCGCGGGCCAGCGGCGCACGGTGCGCTGCCGGCGCGAGGTCATCGTGGCGTGCGGCGGAATTCTCTCGCCGAAGTTGCTGCAGCTGTCGGGCGTCGGCAACGCGGACGAGCTGCAGCCGCTGGGCATCGGCGTGGTGCATCACCTGCCGGGGGTTGGCCAGAACCTGATGGACCACCTCGACTTCATCCTCGCGTATCACATCCCGGCCGATCCGAACCTGCTCGGGATATCGCCGACCTCGGCGGTGCAGCTGTTGAAATGGATCAAGCGCTACCGCAGCGAGCGGCGCGGGATGCTCACCAGCTGTTTCGCGGAGTTCAACGGCTTCCTGCGCCTGTCGCCCGATTCACCGAAGCCCGAGATCCAGTACGAGTTCGTCGTGGCCATCGCGCTCGACCACGGCAGGAAGCTGGTGGCCCGGCACGGCATCTCGCCGCACGTGCTGCTGCTGCATCCGAAGAGCCGCGGCACCGTGAAGCTCGCCTCGGCCGACTTTGCCGACGAGCCGCTGATCGACCCGCGCTACTACTCCGACCCGGACGACCTTGCGACCCACGTGGCCGGCGTCAAGCGCGTCGCGCAGTTCTTCCAGACGCCGACGTTCCGGAACCTGATCAAGCGCGATCTGCTGACCGATCACTGCCGCACCGACGAGGACTGGGCAGACGTGATTCGCAGCCAGGTCGGCACCAACTATCACCCGGTCGGCACCTGCCGGATGGGACCGGGTGCGGACGCCGTGGTCGATGCGCGGCTGCGCGTGCACGGCCTGCAGGGGCTGCGAGTCGTCGACAGCTCGATCATGCCGACGATCTGCGGCGGCAACACCATGGCGCCGTCGATCATGATCGGCGAGAAGGGCGCCGACATGATCAAGGAAGACTGGCGACGTCCTGGCTGATGGAATCAGGTCGCGACGACCTGCGGCGCCTGCGACGGCGTCCTTGATCAGCCTGCGCAGGAACGGAATCAGCAACACCAGCACGATTCCCACCACGGTGCTGCCCCAGCCCAGCGCCGAGAACAGTCGCGAGTATTCGGGGTTCGTGACCAGGGCGGTCGTGCCGGCTGGATCCGGGATCATGCCGGAGAAGTCGCCGGCGAACAGCGACGCGAGCCCGGTCACCATCATCCACGCACCCATCATGATGCCCTGGTACTCGCGCGGCGCGAGCTTGCCGATCATCGCGTAGCCGATCGGGGAAATCAGCAGCTCGCCGATCGACTGCAGCACGTAGCTCAGGAACAGCCAGAAGAAGGCCGAGCGACCCGCCTCGTTGGCCAGCGAGATGCCGACCGGCAACGCGAGGAAACCGAGTCCCATCAGGATCAACGCCAGCGCGAACTGTTGCGGGATGTCGATCTTCCAGCCCCGGGCCCGCAGCCGGACGAACCACGCCGCGAGCAGCGGCCCGCCGACCACGATCACGACGGTGTTGATGTTCTGCACCCACTGCGGCGCGATCCTGATGCCCCACACCTGCAGGTCGACGTTGTTCACCGCGAACAGCTGCAAGCCGTTCGGCGCCATCTGGTACAGCGACCAGAACACCAGCGAGCCGAGGCCCAGGATCAGGTACGCCCACATGTTGTTCTTCTCGCGCGCGTCCCGGTGCTTCACGGTCAGGTAGATCAGGATCGCGAAGATGCCGACGCTGACGGCCTTCAGCAGCGTCTCGGTCGGCCCGGTGTGCTGCAGCATGAACCACACGATCACCGGGACGCCGAGCAGGATCGCGATGCCGATCGCGAAGCGCTTGCGATAGTCGGCCGCGCTGGCCTCCAGCAGGCGCGTGTTGCGGTCGGCCAGCACCTTCCAGTTGAACGCGGCCAGCACGATGGCGAGGAAGTTGCCGATGGTCGCGAACAGGAACAGCCTGCGAATAGCTCTCGGTCAGCTGGTAGTGGCCGGCAACCGCGAACCCGATGAAGAATCCGACGTTCATGCCTGCGTAGTTCCACAGGAACGCGGCCTCGCGCCGGTTGTCCTCCGGGCAGAAGCGCTGCGTCAGCATCATGTTCAGGCACGTGACGTTGAGTCCGCTGCCGGTCAGGAACAGTGCCAGTCCCGCGTACATCGAGGCGGCAGTGCCGAGCGAGATCGTGGCGCAGCCCAGCACCTGCAGCACCATGCCGCCGACGAACAGGTTGCGATTGCTGAGGAATCGGCCGCCGAGGTAGCCGCCGAACAGGTGCAGCCCGTAGTTGAAGGCGCCGAACACCCCCATGATCGCGGACGCCTGCTTCGCCGGGAAACCCAGGTGCCGGGTCGCGTACAGCACCAGCGTCGAATAGAGCACCGCGAACCCGAGTGTCGCGAAGATCTGGATGAAGAACAGCGCGGCGCTTCCCTCGGGAATGCCGGACAGTCGGTCTCTCAGTGTGGCCACTCGGTTTGCCTTGGTCTGTCGCCGGGAGCGGCGCGGGCGATCATAGCCGATAACGATCCGGCCACCGGCGCGGCGGCGCCAGGCAAGGAAGGGCGATCCGGGACCTGGCGGCTAAGCCAGGCCTGCGACTATGGCGTGTCGCGCCAGGTGCCGGGCGGCCCCATCCGGGAGCGCGCGAGCCAGGCCTTCACCGGCTTTCCCAGCACGACGGCCTGCCGGATCTCGAGCAGCAGAGGCCCCGGGCGCGTTGCGCACATCTCGATCACTTCGTTCGGCACCGGATGTCCGAAGGCTTTCAGGTACGACTGGAGCGCGGCTCCGAGTTCGTCCGACACGTTGTTGGCGATCATGGAACAGTTTTACGCGCCTTTCGGATCGCCTGCTCGGCTTTTGCGGAACATGCGTGCGCCGCATGGGGGTGCAAATTCGCAGGGTTGCGCCGCCGCGGTCATCTTGCAGGCGCGGCCGTTTCCTTCCAGTCACCGAACAGGAAGGTGAGCGCGCCGGGCAGCCGCTGCTCCCAGGCGCTCTCGGTGTGCAGCGCGTCTGGTTCGAAGACGAATCGGAACGTCGCAGTCGTTGTAGCCCTCCTTGCGGAAATTCGACTCGACCTGGCGGATCAGCCCGATCATCTTGTCGACGATCACTGGATTGTCCGCTTCCTTGCCGCCGAAACCGACGAAGACCTTCACGGGCATCGCAACGAGGGGGCTCGTGTCGCGCACCAGCTGTCCCATGCCGATCCATATCGTCGGGCTCTCAATCAGCCCGTAACCGAATCGGCGCGGCTGCGCCATCAGTGCGTACAGGGTCGCAACGCCGCCGTACGACGATCCGCCGATTCCCGTGTTCGGCTGTCCCGGCAGCGTCCGGTACTTGCCGTCGACCAGCGGCATCACTTCCTGGACCAGGAAGTCGGGGAAACGCTTTCCCGCCGGCTCGGGCATGTCCGGGTCGCCGACATAGTCCCTGTAGGGCAGGAACTCGTGCGCGCGGTCCTTGCCCGCGTGGTCCACGCCGACGACGATCATCGGCGGGATCTTCTTCTCGGCAACCAGCCGGTAGACGATCTCGTCCAGGCCCCACTCGTGGTGGCTGACGTCGCTCAGGCAGGCGTCGAACAGGTTCTGGCCGTCGAGCATGTAGAGCACCGGATAGCGGCGCGAGCGGTTCTCCGGCGCATCGTAGTCGCGCGGCACCAGCACGCGGATCGTGCGGGTATTGCCGAAGATCCGGCTCTCGAGCGGGTGGAGGCGCAGGTCACCGCTGACGGTGGACTTGCAGGGCGTCGCGGGGCTGTCGGCCAGAGCGGCAGCAGAAAAGAGCCATCCGGCGCAGAGCAGGATCAACGGGCGCGGCATGTTCATCGCTGGTGTCCTCCAGGCTGGCATCTTAATCGTTGCAGTTTCGCTGTCACGAATTCCTGCTGCCGACTACTTATCTCAAGACAAACGTAACGTCGGTGGAGGGGGAGCCGCCAGGGGCAGATGCCGCCGACGTGTCCGCAGCCAGGGAGAAGACGATGAAGTACATCACCGTGTGGACCATCCGGCCCGAGAACATGAAGGCGGCGATCAAGCGCTTCCAGGAAGGTGACCCAAAGATCCCGGGCGTCAAGATGACCCGCTTCCACGAGCTCGGAACGGGACATGGCTTCTCGCTGGTCGAGTCCGACGACCCGGTCGCCGTGGCCAAGCTGGGCACCGCCTGGAGTGACCTCGTCGACCAGAAGACGGTCGCGGTCATCGAGGATGCGCAGGTCGCGACGTACCTGAAGTAGCCGCAAGTCAGCGCCGGTCCGCATAGGGCGGCACCGCAGCGGCGCCACGCCGCAGAAGGGAATCGACGGCGTGGTGCCCGCGCTCAACCAGGTCTCCTGCCGGGATGCCCGAGTCTGGCTCCCGGCAACCGTGTACGATGCGCTTCGTTGCCCGCAACGGCCGGACACGGCCGCGTGCGGGTTGGCTGACGCGATCGGAGACCGGGAAGATGCAGAAGACCGTACTGATCACGGGTTGCTCGAGCGGCATCGGCGCAGCGATGGCGCTGGCGTTCAAGCAAAAGGGTCACCGCGTCTACGCAACGGCGCGACGGATCGAGAGTCTCGCGCCGTTGCAGGGCGAAGGGATCCAGGCGCTCGCTCTCGACGTGAACGACGACTCCTCGATCGACGCGGCGCTCGAGACCGTCAAGCGCGAGGCCGGCCGGATCGACGTGCTGGTCAACAACGCAGGCTTCTCCCAGGTAGGCGCCGTCGTCGACCTGACGCGCGAGGACCTGCGCCGCCAGTACGAAACGAACGTCATTGCGCCCGCGATCGTGACCGGGAAGGCCGTGCCGCTGCTGCGCGCGGCGGTGGCGAACGGCGGGAGCGCCGTCGTCGCCAACGTCGGCAGCATCGTGGGCCTGTTCACGACTCCGTTCGCGGCCGCCTATTGCTCGAGCAAGGCTGCCGTGCACTCGATCACCGACGCACTGCGCATGGAACTCGCGCCTTTCGGCATCCACGTCGTGTCGATCCAGCCGGGCGGCGTACGCTCGAGCTTCGGGAACCACGCGGAGGAGGCCATTCGCCTGCCCGCGGATTCGATCTATCGCCCCGTAGAGCGGGGTATTCGTGCCCGCGCCCAGGCCGGGCAGCAGGGCGCGATGCCGGCCGACCAGTTCGTCGGGCCGGTCGTGGAGGCACTGCTGCGCAATCCGCCGCCGCGCGTGATCCGCGGCGGTACCAACAGCGTGCGGCTGCCGTTGCTGAAGCGGTTGCTGCCGGGCGCGATGTTCGACGCGAAGCTGACGAAGATTTTCGGGCTCGACGCGTTGCGTTGAGCGACCCGCGACCGGCCGACGCAGGTGAAAGGGGCTGGTTGATGAAACCTGCCGGCGGACTTCGGCTCCAGCGGCTCCGCAGGATCGCGAAGCCGCTGGCGTTCTACCTGCTGTTCCTGCTCGGCGGCGCCGTGCTGCTGCGCATGGACCCGTTCGGCCTGACGCGCCTCACGAAGATGTACTCGCAGGACCTGCTGTCGGTCGCGATGGCGGGGTGCTATCCGGGCGCGGCAGATGGTCCTTGCGTCAAGGACGGCAAGGCTGCGATCTCGGTCGTGCTGCTGCGTGATCCGGACCTGGAGGCATTCGATGAGCCGTGGCCGCCGCGATATGGCTTCCACGCGCGTGTGCTGAAGGCGATCCGCGCCAACCAGCCGAAGGCGCTGGTCATGGACATCGTTTTCGAGGACGTGCGCGACGATCCGACGATCGAGGCGCTCGCCGCCGAACTCGATCGCTACAAGGCCGCGGGCATCCCGGTGTACGGGGCGACGTTCGGCGTGGACCGGGCCTTGCGACCCGAAGTGGGTTCGCGCGTCACGCCGGTGCAGGTGCCGAAGACGATCGATCCGCTCGATCGCGTGACGCGCTTCTACCAGCTTGCCACCGATCCACCGCAATCGCAGCCCACGGCCGTGCCGATGGTTTTCCGCGAGGTCTGCGGCGGGTGCCCCGGCCCGGATGGCTGCGGCACGGGGTCGATCCGCGTGTTCTGGTCGGACCTGCCGGAGAAGAGCTTCAACGAGCAATGGCTCGACTGCCGCCGCCGGCCATCGCTGCCCGAGTGGATCGTGCAGGACCGCGGCAGCGACTTCCGCGAAAACTGCCCGTCGACACCGACGATTCCAGTGAGCCTGTTGCTCGAGCCCACGGAAGAGGGGGACGTCGCCATCGAGCAGATGGTCTCGGGCAGCGTCGTTTTCTACGGCGCGTTCTATCACGGTGCCGCCGACTCGATGAACACGCCGCTGCACAACGACCTGCCAGCGGTGTACCTGCACGCGGCCGCGCTCGACAACCTGGTCACGCTCGGACCGGAGGCCGTGAAGCACAAGGAGTACGTCATTCCGTTGCTTGGCGTATCGCTTCCCGACTTCCTGATGCTGGCGATCATCGGCGCCGTGCTGGTGCTGCGACGCAGCAGCAGCCGCGTCGAGGCACGCTGGCAGGCGCTGATGCGACGCACTCGTTCGCGCGCGTTGCGGATGGCCCTGATCGCTTTCGGCAGCCAGATCGGGCTGCTGGTGCTGCTGTGCGGCCTCACGGCCTGGCTCGCGTGCCACGTTGGCGTCTCCGAGTGGCTGCTCGGCATCAATTTCCTGTTCGCGATCACGTGGACCGAGGTCCTCGACGTGACCGAGAAGCTCGTCGAGGCCGCGGACGAGTTCGAAACCAGGGCGTGATCGGTTAGATTGATGCGGTGACAGGGTACGGAGGCGACGAGCCATGAGTCAGCGAAAGTCGATGTCCCGGTCTCTCCACGCAGGACTCGCGCTGCTTGCACTCACTGCGGGCCTTGCGCTGCTCACCGCGACCGCCAGCGCGCAGGACGCGTCCACCACGGTCAAGATCAAGAAGTGGAAAGTCGATCCGGTCGAGCTGCTCGACAAGCCGGAAGGCAAGGTCGTCGCGAGCAAGCCCGCGGCCGAATTGCCGATGGAGGCGGTGCGAACCGGGCAGGGCTGGCTCAAGGTCACCGTCGGCGGGACAGGACTACTTCGTCGAGGCGAGCCAGGCTCGCACGGACCTGAAGCTCAGCGGCAAGCCGAAGTGCGAGCAGCTCGAGGGCACGACGGCGCACGCCGCGTCGCGCGGCGTCGGCGAAGACGGGTGCGTGAAGTGAAGGCGCGCCCGCTCGCGGCACTGCTCGTGGCACTCGCTGCCGGCAGCATCGGGAGTGCCCATGCGGCAGGCAAGGAGATCGACTCGGTAGCTCCCGGCACGTTTGCATTCGGGCCGATGGCGATCGGCCAGGCGAAGGATCTCGATTACGCGCGCGCAGAGGGCCTCGGCATCGTCCCCGGCATGCCGCTCGACGAGTACCTGAACGGCGTGCTCGCGAAACTGCTGGCCGGGTCGCCGGTGAAGAAGATTCCGGCGCGTGCCTATGTGCGTGCGAGCGGTGACTGGGCGGCCAGGAGCACGGCGGATGCCAACATCTACCTGTCGCTCGGCATCCTGCTGCGTCTCGACAGCGAGGACGAGGTCGCCGCGCTGCTCGCGCACGAGGCGTCGCACGTGATCCTCGGGCACGCGAATTCGGATGCGGTGCAGCGGGCGCAGCAGCGAGCGATCCAGCTGAGTTCGCTCGCCGTGGATGCGCAGCGTGCGTACGCGGATGCCAAGGGCTCGAAGACGAGCAACGACACGGCGCTGAGCGAACGCTCGCGGATCGACGAGCAGTCGCGCGTGCTGCTGCTCAATTCGGCGCTGCTGTCGCCGAGCTGGACGCGTGGCCAGGAACGGGACGCCGACCGGCTCGGAGTGGACCTGATGGTCCGCGCAGGCTATTCGCCGCAGGGCATGGTGACGCTGCTGCAGAAGCAGAAGACGTACGAGACCGAGCGGGCGGCCAATCCGCAGGCGTCGGCCCTGGACCAGCAGTTGCTCGGCTTCGACGCAACCGACAAGGGGCAGCAGCAGATCGAGAAGACGCAGGCGAAGCTCGGCAAGAATGCCGAGCTCTTCGGCGCGCTGGCGAGCGCTGCGCTGAAGGGGACGAAGGAACTCGTCGACAAGCAGCTGGACCAGGGCGGGCGATCGCACCCGAAGACCAAGGAACGGATCGGCGACGTCGAGGAGTACCTGGCGAAGCAGTACGGCGACCTCGACGCGCGGCAGCCGGACGAGGAGAGCTGGGAGGCGGCGAAGGACGCGGATGGCACCGTGGATGTGCTCGAGAACTACATCGCGGCCATCGAGGCGAAGGGCAAGCTCGCGGACGGTGACGTCGCCGCGGCTCGCCCACTCGCGAAGTCCGCGCTCACCGGGCCGACGAAGGCGCATGCATACCCGAACTACGTCGATGCGTCGGTGCAGATCGCCGGAGGGGCCGCGAGCCAGGCGATGGCTGACTACGACGCGGCACTGGCGGGCCCGGAGCCCGCGGGAGCGATCTACACCGGGATCAGCGCGCTGTATTTCGCGAACGGGCAGGCAGACAAGGCCGTCGAAGTCGTCGAGAAGGGGTACGCGCGCCTGCAGGAGCCGCCGAGCCTGGCCGTGCCGCTGATCCGCGCCTATCGCAAGGCGGGGCGCCAGGGCGACGCGGACCGCCTGGCCGCGCAATGTGGCCTGCGCTGGCCATCGATGCAGTCGCTGTGCAGCGCCGAGGCTAAGGGACCTTAGGCGCAGAGTCGCTCGCGCCGGTGGTCAGCATGCCCGGCCGACTACCAGCGCGGTCGCAATCAGCTCGTCCAGCAACGCCATCGTCGCGCACGCCGACCCGGCGAATGGGTTCAATTCGGCGCGTTCACCGTACTTCAGCAGCACCGAGGCATTGACCTTCGCCAGGTTCACCTGGCCCATCGTCCAGCTGCCGAACCGGCGCTCGCGGATCTCCTCGAAACTGAGGATCCGGACCTGCTGGTGACGTCCATCGCGGACGATCGTGTTGTACAGCTCGCAGACCTCGTCGCGGCCGCCCTCCAGCACCTGTATGAACACGTCGTCGCTGAAGCACAGCACGCCGGTGATTCCCGCCTTGGGATTGTGGGCGCGCGACTGCTCGAGGATGGACTCCTGCACGGAGCTGTTCAGTGGCGTGGTGGCACGGCTGGCATAGAGAAGTCGTACGAGCATGGCGGCCTCAGGAGGTCAGGTCGATCAGGGAAAGGAATTCGCGGCGCAGCGTCGGGTCCTTCAGGAACGAGCCCCGCATCACGCTGTTCACCATCTTGGTCTGATCGTCCTTCACGCCGCGCCAGTGCATGCAGAAGTGATCGGCTTCCATGACCACGGCGAGCCCGTCGGGGCTCACCTTGTTCATCAGCAGGTCCGCCAGCTGCGTGATCGCCTCTTCCTGGATCTGCGGCCGGCCCATGATCCACTCGGCGAGCCGCGAGTACTTGGACAGGCCGATCAGGTTCGAGTGCTCGTTCGGCATGATGCCGATCCACAGCCGCCCGAGGATCGGGCAGAAATGGTGGCTGCAGGCGCTGCGCACGGTGATCGGGCCGACGATCATCAGCTCGTTCAGGTGCTCGGCGTTCGGAAATTCGGTGACCGGCGGCGCGGGCACGTAGCGTCCCCGGAACACTTCGGTCAGGTACATCTTGGCCACGCGGCGCGCGGTGTCCTGGGTGTTGTGATCGCTCTCGGTGTCGATCACCAGGCTCTCGAGCACGCCGCGCATCCGCAGCTCGACCTCGTCCAGCAGCGCTTCGAGCTCGCCCGGCTGCAGGAACGCGGAGATGTTGTCGTTGGCGTGGAAGCGCTGACGGGACTCCAGGATCCGGGCGCGAATGCGGGCCGAAACGGGCGGGCCGCCTGCGCTGCAGGCTTCTTCGGTGAATCAGTCATGACTCTCTCTTCGCAGCTCAGTGCCGGGTGGGGCTGATCGTCTGCGCGCTCGTCGCCAGCGGTACGGTAAACCAGAACCGGCTGCCGCGCCCGACTTTGCTGCTGACGCCGATCGTGCCGGCCATCGCGTCCACGATGGCGCGGGCGATCGGGAGCCCGAGGCCCAGCCCCCTGCGCAGCGACGGCGGCTGGTCCGAGATCGACTGGAACGCCCGGAACAACGTCGGTTGCCGCTCGGGCGCGATGCCGACCCCCGTGTCCTGCACCTCGATCAGCGCCGTGCCCTCGTACGTCTTCGTCCGCACCTGGATCCATCCTCGCTCGGTGCACCGGATCGCGTTGGTCAGCAGTTCGCGGACCACCTGCGCCAGCCGTGCACGATCGGCGAAGACCACCAGCGTCTCGTCGCAGATCACGACCCGCACGTCGATACCTTTCTGTTCCGCCTGCATCGCGACCAGCTCGCACTGTTCCTCGAGCACGTGGCGCAGGTTCACCTGTGTCGGGAACACTTCGAGCGAATCCGTCTCGATGCTGCGCACGTCGAGCAGGCGCTTGACGACGTCCGACAGCTGGCGGCTGGCCTGCTCGATCCGAGCCAGCGGCTCCCTCAGTTGATCGGGCACGACACCGAAAGTGCCCGCTCCGAGTCCCGCAACCACCGTTGCGACGGTATCAAGCGGTGTCTGCAGCTCGTCGCTCATCTTTGCCAGGAAAACGTTCTTGGCACGGTTGCCCATCTCGGCCGCATCGACCGCTTCCTCGAGCTTGTGCGTCTGCTGGCGGACCATCGCTTCGAGGTCCTCCTGGTTGCGTTTCAGCGCCGCCTCGAGATCGCGACGCAGCTGCTCATTGGCCTTGCGGAAGCTGATGTCGACGTGGGTGCCGACCATGCGCAGCGGCTCGCCCGCCGGGCTGCGCTCCACCACCATCCCGCGCGATTCGAACCACGCGTATGTGCCGTCCTTGCGCAGCACCCGGAACTCGGCGCGATAGACGGGCGTCTCGTTGCGCAGGTGCGCGGCGACCCGCTCCTGCATGGCCCGCGCATCGTCCGGGTGGATCTTCGCAGCCTGCTCTTCGAACGTGTCGCCGAGCTCGCCGTCGTCGTAGCCAAGCATCTTCGCGTTCAGGCTGGAGTAGTGCGCCTGGCCCGTGACCAGGTCCCAGTCCCAGAGCCCGATGCCACTGCCATGCAGTGCCTGCTCGATCTGTTCGTTCAGCGACGCTACGTCCGTCGGGTGTCGGTGGTTGACCGGGGTCTGCGATGCTGCGCGCTGCATGTCGTTCGTTCCTGCTGGCGGGAGGCCGACCGGGCAAGCATTCGGGCGCATTGTCCTCCGGGTGGGCGCATCGGACCACCCCGTGGGCGTAGTGGGATTCCGTGACGCTGCGTCCCGGACCGCGATGTGACGTAAACTCGCCGGCCAGTCACAGGAGTCCCCCGATGACCGCCGGTGCCGATGCCGACTCGGAGTTCGAACTTTACGACCTGAGGGTCGAGGTGGTGGCACCGCCCGGCGCGAAGCTCTGGTGCGGTGCCCGCCCCGGGGACCACTTCACGCTGCAGGGCGAGATGCTCCACCTGCCGCCCGGCCAGGGGTTCTCGATTTACTCGCTGGCGGCCGTGCTGCCGCTGCTCGCGGCCAAGCAGCGGGTTACCGACGCCAACGACTGGATGAGCACTGACGCCGAAGTGGCCTGCCCGGATCCGAACTGCCCGTCGCGACTCCGCATCACGCGGACCGGGAAGCGGCGCTTTCGCCACGCCGACACGACGGCTGTGGCCTTGCCGTCGAGCGTGCCTTCGATCGATACGCCAAAGTGATCCCGCAGATCGACCTGGCCGGCGATTACCGCATTTCCCGGCTGATCAAGGGTGGCTGGCACCTGGCAGGCGGACATGGCCCTGTCGACCCCGCGCAGGCGTTGCGGGACATGGCGCAATTCGTCGAGGCGGGCTTCACGGCCTTCGACTGTGCAGACATCTACACCGGCGTCGAGGAACTGATTGGTCGATTCCGTCGCGAGTACCCGTCCCTCGCGCGGCAGGTGCGCGTTCACACCAAGTTCGTCCCGGACCTCGACCGGCTGCAGCAGACCGATGCTGCGGCGGTCGAGGCGATCATCGATCGCTCGCTCGCACGGCTCGGCCAGGAGCGGCTCGACCTCGTGCAGTTCCACTGGTGGGACTACGGCGTGCCGCGCTACGTCGAGGTCGCGTGCGAACTCGAACGGCTGCGGCGCAAGGGCAAGATCGACCGGATCGGGCTGACGAACTTCGGCACACCCGAGGTCCGCGAAATCATTGCGGCCGGCGTGCCGGTATTCAGTCACCAGGTGCAGTACTCGCTGCTCGACGACCGGCCGAGTCACGGCATGGTCGACCTCTGCCTCGGGCACGGCATCGCATTGCTGTGCTACGGCACGGTGGCCGGAGGCTTCCTCAGCGAGCGATGGCTGGGCGCCGCGGATGCGCGCGGACCGTTCGACAATCGATCGCTGACCAAGTACCGGCTGATCATCGACGAGTTCGGGGGTTGGCCGTTGTTCCAGGACCTGCTGCGATCGCTGGAGCAGGTCGGCCGGAAGCACGGCTGCGACATTGCGACCATCGCCACCAGCCTGATGCTGGATCGCCCTGGCGTCGCGGCGGCGATCGTCGGCGCGACCAGTGCGGCGCACCTGGCCGATCATGCGCGGATCGGCGAGCTGCAGCTGGACGACGACGACCGGGCCCTCGTGGATGCCGTGCTCGAGCGCCGGCGTGGTCCGTCGGGCGACGTCTACACGCTCGAACGCGATCGAGCTGGACCGCACGGCAGCATCATGAAATACACGCTCAACCGATGATGGGAATGCGCATGTCCGATTCGAATGCGCAGTCCGCCGATGGCTGTCCGTGATGGTTGCGATCCTCACGATCGCATGCGGTCATGCCGGCGCAGCGCAGCCCACGCTCACCGCCGACGAACGCTTTCTCGAGTACCTGCGAAGGCGCGTACCAGCGGCTGCTGCTGGCCAATCCGTCACTGGCCACGGAGCAGGGCAGTCGCGTGGGCAATGATCGCTGGGAATCGATTGGCGAGGCCGGAGCGCTCGCCGAGGCGACGGCCGCGGTCGAGGAACTGGCCGATGTCCGGCGCGATTTTGCGGAAGCGCCGCTCGGGCCCAGGGCGCGCCTGCAGTACGGCGTATTCGAGCGCTCGCAGGAACTGCTGCTGCAGCGGCATCGCTGGCGCAATCACCTGTATCCGCTGAACCAGATCGTCGGTCCGCCTATCGACATTCCGCAGGTGCTGGCCAGCCAGAAGATCGAGTCGGTCGCGGATGCGGAAGCGTGGCTGCGGCGCGTGTCCGCGACGCCTGGTTACCTCGGCGGCCTCGTCGAGCGACTGAACCTGCAGGTCGAGCATGGCGTCTACCTTCCGAAATCCGTCTACCCGATCCTGATCGGCCAGGCGCGAGGGCTGCGCGACGGCGTGCCCGCGCAAGACGGGCCGGAAGCGCATTGGGCGACGCCGATGCTCGACGACTTCACGGCAAAGGTGAATGAATTGACCGTGTCGAAGGCCGAGAAGGAGGCGCTGGTCGCACGTGCCCGCACCGCGCTGGTCCGCGACCTGCGGCCGGCCTATGACCGCGTCATCGCAACGCTCGAGACGCACGCGGCACGCACACCCGTGAACGGCGGCGTGTGGCAGCTGCCGGACGGAGACGCCTTCTACCAGTTCCTGGTACGGCAGTACACGACGACCGACATGTCGCCCCAGCAGGTGCACGACCTCGGCCTGCGCGAAGTGGCGCGCACTCACCGCGAGATGGCGGAGATCATGCGCAAGGTCGGCTTCGACGGCGACCTGCGCGCGTTCATGCAGCAGATCAAGGCCGATCCGCGTTTCTACCTGAAGGACGACGAGGCAGGCCGCGCGGCATACCTGGCGCGGGCCCGGGGCATCGTGGCCGCGATGCAGGCGAAGCTCCCCGAGGCTTTCCTGAAGCCGCCGCCGCTGCCGCTCGAGATCCAGCCGACCCCGGCCTATCGCGCGGCAGGTGCGCCGTCGGGCTTCTACTCGGCCGGCACCGCGGATGGCACCCGGCCGGGCATCGTGTCGCTGAACCTGTCGAAGCTCGACGAGAGTCCGCTGTACGACCTCGAGAGCCTGCTCTACCACGAGGCCGTTCCGGGCCATCACCTGCAGATCTCGAGCATCCTGGTGGATCCGACCATCCCGCAGCTGCGCAAGGTCGAGCGCTACTGGGAGAACTCGGCGTTCGTCGAGGGCTGGGCGCTGTACGCGGAGCGGCTCGGCAAGGAGATGGGCTTCTTCCAGGACCCGTACTCCGATTTCGGGCGTCTCGCCGCGGAGTTGTGGCGAGCCACGCGGCTGGTCGTCGACAGCGGGCTGCACTACAAGCGCTGGACGCGCGAGCAGGCCATCGCCTATCTCGACGAGAACACGCCGAGCCCGCACGCGACCAACGAAGGCGCGGTCGACCGATATCTTGCGGTGCCGGGCCAGGCGACCTCGTTCATGGTCGGCATGCAGCACATCCTGGCCGAACGCGAACGCGCGAAGCAGGCGCTGGGCGCCGGATTCGACCTGCGCCAGTTCCACGGCGTGGTGCTCGAGAACGGCTACGTGCCGCTGTGGGCGGTCTCGGAGAACGTGGATCGCTGGCTCGCGGGCCGCAAAGCGCTGACCAGCACGACGACGAGCGCGTTGACGCCCATCGCGACCAGTCCCTTGTCCCAGGACGGCAGCAGGCTCGCCAGCGACGTCGCGCGCCGCGGGAACGAGCAGCACGCAGTAGCCGGCGACCAGCCCGGCGAGCACGCCCTGCGCGCTGGTGCGCCGCCACAGGAAGCCGAGGAACACGCCGGGCGCGAGCATGCCGATCGCGGCGTAGGCGGAGAGCCCGATCGCCACCAGCGATTCGTTGGAAGTGAGCGTGAGCCACACGGCGATCGCGGCGAATACGATCATCGCGGCGCGTGCGACCCAGACCTGCGCGGAATCCGAGAGGCCGGGACGCAGCGGCAGCGCGACGTTGCGGCCGAAGATCGAGGCCGCCGTCAGCAGCAGCAGCGATCCGGGCACCAGTGCCAGCAGGCAGACGGTGCCGGCCAGCAGCCCGACGGCCCAGGGCGGATACTGGTCCGCGACGAACTGCAGCAGCACCGCGTTCAGGTTGCCGCCGTCCGGCTGCGTGCCCGCGAGCAGTGCGCCGAATCCCAGCAGCAGGATGAAGAAGTAGCTGAGCGAATAGAGCGGCTGCCAGATCGCGTTGCGCCGGATCGTCCTGGCGTCCCGCGCCGAGAAGCACAGCTGGAACATGTGCGGGAAGATCCACGTGCCGAGCGCGACGTTGATCGCCGCGGTCACGAGCCACGTGTTGTCGAGACCAGCCTCGGGCTGCAGTCCCGGAAAGCGACCGATGCCGGGGTGCAGGTCCTGCACCCGGCGATACACGTCGAGCATCGACGACGCGCCCACTTTCTCGGCGACCGTGAGGCTGAGCAGTACCACCAGCGCGATCATCAGCACGTCCTTCACGCCGGCGGCAAATGCGGCGGAGCGCAGGCCGGCGAGATAGACGAACGCGAGCATGATGCCTGCCGCGAGCACGGCCGCCTGTGCGGGGCTCAGCGCCGCGCCAAGCGTCAGCCGGAACACCAGCGTGAGCGCGGTCAGCTGGATCTGCACGTAGACGACGAGCGCGGCGATGCCGGCGAGCCCGACGATCACGCCGAGCCAGGGTGCGTCGTAGCGGCGGCTGAAGAAGTCGGCCTGGGTGACGAGGCCGAGTCGCTTGCCCGCATGCCAGATCTTCGGCATCAGCCAGTAGCCGAGCGCGCAAGCGAGCGACACCGAGGTGAACGCGATGTAAGCGGGCGCGCCGTAGGCCCACGCGTATCCCGAAATGCCGAGCACCGCGAAGGTCGTATAGATCTCGCCCGCGTTCACGAACCAGAAGATCCACGCCCCGAGGCGACGGCCGCCCACGGCCCACTCGTCCATCGACCGCGCGTTCAATGCGGCACGGCGGCGCGCATAGGCCAGCGAGGCGAGCACGGTGCCGAGCACGATCGTGATGCACAGCACCAGCGGCAGGCTGGCGCTCATGCTTCGTCGTCCGGTGTCGAGCTGCGCTGGTCCAGCCAGTACACGAGGCCGATCACGGCGCTCGTGAGCACGATGCCTGCCATCTGCCAAGCCATCGGGAACGGCAGGCCGAACGGGCGAGTCGCGACGTCGTTGACGAGCGGCGCGAGGCCCACCTGCCAGGCGAACGGCGCGAGCAGCAGCCAGCGGTGCCGGTGGGTGCGCTTCAAGAGGTGCCGTCAGCGCTGCAGCGTGCGCACGAGCTCGTTCGTCTCGGCGTCGTCGCGCACGACTTCGCCGCCCTTCATCACCCACGAGATCGTGCGCAGCGCGTGGATGTCCTCGGTCGGATCGCGGTCGAGCGCGATCATGTCCGCGTACTTGCCGGGCGCGATGGTCCCGAGGTCCTGCTCGGCGCCAAGCATCCGGGCGGCGTTCACGGTCGCGGTGCGCAGTGCCTGCAGGTTGGTCATGCCGGCGTCCCGGTAGAGCTCGATCTCGCGGACCGAAGCCACCGTGCCTTCGTTCGGCTCGTACGGGAACTGGTCGCTGCCCATCGCGATGTTCACGTCGGTGCGGATCGCCGCCTGCAGCGCGGCCCAGTGCGCCTGGCCCACCTGCTTCACGCGCGCAAGGTAGGAGGGCGGCGACCCGATCTTCTGGAAGAACTCCATCGCGCCCGCCTGGCTGACGACGATCGTCGGCACGTACCACGCGCCCTGCGCCTTCATCTTGCGGAACACGTCCTCGGTCAGGAAATAGCCGTGCTCGAAGCTGTCCACGCCGGCCTCGAGCGCCTCGAGCGTCGCCTGTGGCGAGCCGGTGTGCGCGGCGACCTTCACGCCCTGGCGGTGCGCGACGTCGGTGGCGGCCCGCATTTCCTCGACGGTCATGTCCGAGGCACGGATGTCGCCGCTGCTCGCGATGCCGCGCGAGATCATGAGCTTGAGCCACTTTGCGCCGAGCATGATCTGCCGCCGCGCCTCTGCGCGCACTTCGTCCGGCCCGTCGAAGCCGTCGAGCACCGGCTCGCTGCTGTGCCCGCCGGTCGGAACGATCGGCCGGCCCGCTGGCCAGATCCGCGGCCCGAGGTTCTCGCCGCGATCGATCGAGGACTTCAGTGCGAACACGGCGTCCTTGTCCTCGCCGGGCGTGCGCACCGTCGTCGTGCCGGCGAAGCAGCGACTTGCGCGCGTTCGCCAGCATCCGCAGCGCGAGCCCGCCGTCGGTCTCGTGCGCGGCTTCCTCCATCATCTTGCCGGGCAGCACCAGGCCGAAATGGACGTGCATGTTCATCAGGCCGGGCACGAGCCACTTGCCCGGCAGCTTCAGTTCCTCCGCGCCCGGCGGAATCGCCACCTTGCCGCGCGGGCCCACCGCCGTGATGCGATCGTCGGTGACGATCACCACCGCGTCGCGCAGCGGCGGGCCTCCGTCGAGGTTGACGACGTTGACCCCGGTGATTGCGCGAACGGTCGCCGCCGGGGCGAGCGCGGGCAGCAGCAGGAGCAGGAAGGCGCAGGCGAAGCGATGGATTCGATGCATGAGTCTCAATCTGGTCATGGGGTGGCGCAGCACCAGCCTCGCACCTTGCGCTCGAGCACGGCAAGGGGCAGGGCGCCGGTGTCGAGCACCTGGTCGTGGAAGGCCTTGATGTCGAAGCGTGCACCTTGCCTGCGCGTGGCCTCCTCGCGCAATGCCCGGATGCGCAGTTCGCCGGTCTTGTAGGCGCAGGCCTGTCCGGGCCAGCTGATGTAGCGGTCGACCTCGACTTCGACGTCGTGCGGCGCCATCGACGTGTTCGCGAGCATGTAGTCGATCGCCTGCTGGCGCGTCCAGCGCAGGGCGTGCAGGCCGGTGTCGACCACGAGCCGCACGGCACGGAGCATCGCCATGTCGAGGTGCCCGAAGTACTGGTAGGGGTCCGTGAACATCCCGAGTTCCGGTCCGAGCGACTCCGCGTACAGGCCCCATCCCTCGGAGTAGGCGGTGAGGCTGCCGAAGCGCAGGTTGTCCGGCAGGCTGGTGTCCTCGAGCGCGAGCGTGATCTGGTAGTGGTGGCCGGGAATGCCCTCGTGCAGCGTCAGCGTCTCGAGCGTCGGGATCGGTCGCGTGTCGAGCATCGCCATGTTGAACCAGAGCACGCCGGGGCTCTTGCCATCGGGCGGACCCGGGCGGTAGTAGCCGGTGCCACGCTGGCCGCCGAGCGCAGGCAGCGCGCGCACCTCGAACGGGGCCTTTGGCCTGCGGGAGAAGAGCCGCGGCATGCCGGCCCAGATGCGTTGCTCGATCTGCTCGAACCGCGCCAGCAGGTCGTCCGGTCGCTGGTAATAGAAACGCGGATCCTTGCGGATGAACTCGAAGAACGCCGCAAGGTCGCCGGTGAACCCGACGCGGCCACGCACTTCCTCCATTTCGGCCCGGTAGCGGGCGACTTCCGAGCGTCCGGTGGCGTGCAGCGCCTCGGGCGTGACCTCGACGGTCGTGTGGTAGTGCAGCTCGCTCGCGTACAGGCGATCGCCGTCCTTCAGGGCCCAGCGGCCCGGCGCCTCGAGCGCCTTCGGGAGGTAATCGGTCTGCAGGAATGCCGCGAGGCGCCGGTAAGCCGGCAGAACCTGATCAGAAACGGCGCGCGGGTAGGACTGCGAGAACCGGGAGCGCTCGGCGGCTGCAATACTCTTCCGGAAACCGCTGCAGCGCCGCGAGAAACGGTGACTCGGCCAGCGGCAGTGCGAGCATCGCGTTCGCCTGGCCGATGACTTTCTCGACGACGATCCGCGGCTGGTGATAGCCGAGACGCTGGCCCTCGCGAAGACGCGCGACCAGGGTATCGAGATAGCCCGAGAAGCCCTGCAGGCGCTCGAGTCCCGCGGCGTAGTCGCCGACGGTCGCGAACGGCGCGCCTGCCCCGGACACGTAGTCCGGCAGCTCGACGTGCAACCCGCCGGTCGAGTCGAGTGGCACGCGGCGCGCAACCTCGGCCAGACCCGATTGATAGCGCTGCAGCCGCTGGTCGGCGTTGTAGCGCAGCACGTCGAAGGCGATCTGGTCGGTCGCGGGCAAACCTCGACCTGTCGATGGCCGCAAGACCAGCGAGGTCACGTTGCGCGTTCGCTGCGTATCGCCTCGAAGGCGGCATCGCCCAGCGGATCGACGAACACGGCCGCGCCGGGCGCGGGCGGCGTCCGCGGCATCGGGTCGAGCGCGTTCGACGCCGCCTCGCTCTCGGCGATCAGCTGGCGCAGGCGCGCCGACGCCGTCGCCGATTCAGAAGCCAATGACGAGGCGAGGCAGCCAGGGCAGGGTGGCTGCGGCGGCGAGCGCCTGCAGGGTACGGCGACGGTTGGGCTTGGGTTTCATGGCCCCGATGATGCCGAAGCCGGCGCGAATTTGCCTGTGCCGACGGTCGGCGTAGGTTCGCGTATCTTTCCGCGGCTATCTCCGGGAGTCATGCGAATGACGAAGGCGAGCGTCCTGGCCGAGGGCCTGTATTTCGGCGAGGGACCGCGCTGGCACGAGGGCCGGCTCTGGTTCAGCGACTTCTACGATCACGCCGTGAAGTCGGTGGACGGCTCGGGCGCGGTGCGCACCGAACTCGAGATCGACGACCAGCCCTCCGGGCTCGGCTGGCTGCCCGACGGGCGCCTGCTGGTCGTGGCGATGCATCGCCGGCAGGTGCTGCGCGTCGATCCGGACGGAGTCAAGGTCCACGCAGACCTGTCCGGCATTGCCGGCTATCACACGAACGACATGGTCGTGGACCGGCGCCGGCAGGGCGTACGTCGGCAATTTCGGATTCGCGCTGGACGAGGAGCTGAAGGCCCGCGGCGTCGAAAGCGTAATCGCGGACCATCCGACTGCGAAGATCGCGCGCGTCGATCCGGATGGCCGCACCTACGTGGCGGCCGACGAGATGCATTTTCCGAACGGCAGCGTCATCACGCCCGACGGCCGCACGATGATCGTCGCGGAAACGCTGGCGATGCGGCTCACCGCGTTCGACGTCGGCACGGACGGGACACTTGCGAACCGGCGCGTCTGGGCCACGCTCGGCATGCGGGCGCCGGACGGAATCTGCCTCGATGCGAACGGGCACGTCTGGATCGCCAATGCCATCGCGCCCGGAGTGCGTGCTGTTCGCGCCTGGGGGTGAGATCGTGGCGACCGTGCAGACCGAGCAGCCGTGCTTTGCGTGCATGCTGGGCGGGCCCGATCGCCGCACGCTGTTCGTAATGACTGCGCCGTCGTCGGTGGCCGACGTCGTGTCGAAGTCGCGGATGGGGAGCATCGTCCGCGCCGAGGTCGCGACGCCGGGCGCCGGCCTGCCCTGACGGAATCGAGCGTGGCAACTGCGCCGCGAGCCAGGAAGTTTCAAGGAGACGCCAGATGAGGAATCATTTTCGCCGTGCACGGAATGTCGGTGGAGTGCTCGCCGCGATCGCGATGGCCGCATTCGCACAGGCCGCGGCTGCCCAGGACTACACGGTCAACGTCACCCAGGAACTCAATGGCCTCGACATCAAGATCGAGCCGGTCTCGAACACCGGGCTGCTGGTCGTCAACCTGCAGAACAACACCGCGCAGAAGGTGAAATGCGACGTCAATTTCCAGGCCGACCCGCAGGTGCCGAACCGCTCGTTCGTCTTCATCGAGCCCGGCAAGAGTTCGTCGGCAACCTTGCGGGCGACCCAGAGGTGGTTCGAGGTGGACGTAGACGTAAAGTGCAAGGCGGACAACTAGCCGCCAGGCCGGCGATTTCCCCTGACTTGACCCAGACATACCCCGAATTGCGCGATTGAGGTCGGTGTGTAGCCTTGCGAGTCACCGAGGACCGACGACGGCCCGTTCGTGGGGCGCATGGTTTTCCCGGGAGTCAGGAGGCGGTCATGAAACGGATCCACTTTGGAATCGCGCTCGCTCTGGTTGCTGCCGCGGCGTTCGCCAGCCAGGCGTTCGCGCAGCAGATCGAGGGCGTCAACGTCGAAGCGTCGCGAATCGTCAAGGAACGGATCGGCACCACGGCGGACAACCTCGCCCCGATCAATTCCGTCGCGCTCAGCTACAAGGTCAGCTACACAGATCTCGATCTTGCGACCGCCGCCGGAGCCAAGGCACTCGAGCAACGCGTGAACGCAGCGTCGCTTGCCGCGTGCAAGGAAATCACGCGGCTTTACCCGGATGCAAACCCGGGCGACACGGCTTGCTGCAAAGAAGGCCGCCAAGGAAGCCATGGTCAAGGTTCGCGAGCTCGTCGCGGCCGCTGGCGGCGCACCAAAGAAATAGCGACTCGGCGGCCGCGCGCGGTCGCAGCGGCTAGATCATCGCTTCGATCAGCCGCGGACCGCGCTGCTTCATCGCCGACGCGTACTGCGCGTTGAACTCCTCGGCGGTCGTGGCGCGGCTCGCTTCGACGCCGAGTCCGCTCGCGATGCTCTGCCAGTTCATTTCCGGGTTGTGCAGGTCGAGCATCGACAGCGCCTTAGGGCCGGCACCGATCGCGCCCACGCGCTGCAACTCGATGTTCAGGATCGCGTAGGAGCGGTTCGCGAAGATCACCGTGGTCACGTCGAGCTTCTCGCGCGCCATGGTCCAGAGCGCCTGCATCGTATAGGCCGCCCCGCCGTCGCCGTGCGGGCAGATCACCTTGCGGTCGGGGCAGGCGATCGCGGCGCCCACGGCGAGCGGCAGCCCCTGTCCGATCGAGCCGCCGGTGAGGGCGAGGTGATCGTAAGGCCTCGCCTTCGCCATCATCATCGCGAGCGGAAATCCGGAGGTCGCCGATTCGTCCGACATGATCGAGTGCTCGGGCGTGAGGTGCGCGATCGCCTGCGCAACCGACAGCGCGTTCAGCCGTCCGGTCGGCAGGTCAGGCAGGCCGAGCGGGATACGGACCACCGCAGGTGCGGTACCGCCGAGCGCATGGTCCAGGGCCTCGAGTCCCTGCGCGCCGTCCTCGTGTTCGTGCGCCAGCTGCGCGAAGTAGCAGCCGTCGGGCGAGCACCAGCTCTTCTTGCCCGGATACGCAAAGAACGACACCGGAGGCTTCGCCCCGACGAGGATCATCTGCTCGACGCCGGCCAGCGCCTCGACGATCTGCTCGGCGAAATAAGGCAGCCGCTCGATCGCGACCCGGCCTGCGCCCATTTCACTGTGCGGCGCAAACGTGTCGCACATCAGTCGCGCACCTGTCTTCGCGGCGATGCGGCCAGCCGCTTCGAGTCCCGCGCCGCGCAGCCCGCGGCCGCGGATCAGGATCACCGTCTTCTTGCCATTGCGCAGCAGGGCCGCGCACTCGTCCACCGCGTCCTGCGATACCGGGTGCGGGCCAATCTGCGGCAGCGGACCAGCCGCGTGGTGCGCGTCGCTCCATGCCGTGTCCGCCGGGAGGATCAGCGTGGCAATGCCGCCGGGCGCGGCGCTGGCCGCCTGCACTGCGCGAGCGGCGTCCGCCGCCACGGTCCGCGAGTTCTTCGACTCGCAAAGCCATGACGATACCGGCCGCGCGAACCCGACGAGGTCGGACGTGAGCGGCGCGTCGTACTGCAGGTGGTAGGTGGCGTGATCGCCAACGATGTTGACGATCGGCGTCGAGGCACGACGCGCGTTGTGCAGGTTGGCGAGCCCGTTTGCGAGCCCCGGTCCCAGATGGAGCAGCGTGCAGGCCGGCTTGCCGGCCATGCGGCCGTAGCCGTCGGCCGCGCCGGTGACGACGCCCTCGAACAGGCAAAGCACGGGCCGCATGCCCGGGATCGAGTCGACCGACGCGACGAAGTGCATCTCCGAAGTGCCCGGGTTGCCGAAGCAGACGTCCACTCCGCAGTTGACGAGCGTCTGTACCAGAGACTGTGCGCCGTTCATGCCGGTATTCCCCATGTTGGTCATTCTTCAGTTGCCGTCCCGGGATGATCAGCCGGCCGGCTGACGAAATCCAGCCTGACCGTCTTTGGCGGTGCCTGCCGCCGGGGCGTGACGGGCGTCACACGACAGCGGTTGCCAGGCGACATAAGTGCGCCGGAGTGCGACGCAGGCACGGTCCCGTCCCCCGGCGCTCAATACAGTCCGGGCCTGACAGGGTTCAACGAAAGGGGCTGCACCTTGGATATCGGGGTGACGGGCGTGCAGGCGGTTCCTGCGCAGAAGTACGCGTCGCTGTCGCTGGCCCAGCGCGCACTCGTCGCGCTGTTCGTCGCGGTCGGCATCTGGTACCTGGCGTGGCGGCCGGTCAGCTTCAATCCGGACGCGATGGTGTTCTCGGTGCTCGTCTATGGCGCCGAGGTGTTCGGCTTCACCTGCGCGCTGCTGTATCTCGCGATGTGCTGGCGACTGCAGCGGCGCTCGCCGAGGGCGGTGCCGAAGAACGTGCGGGTGGCGGTCTTCGTGCCGACCATCAACGAGTCCGTGGACATCGTCCGGCGCACGGTGATGGCGGCGCTGCGCATGAAGCACGCCGACGAGGTGTGGCTGCTCGACGACGGCAACCGTATAGAGATGCACGCGCTGGCCGAGGAGCTCGGCTGCCGGTACCTGGCGCGCACCGAGAACTCGCATGCCAAGGCGGGCAACCTCAACAACGCGCTCGGCTACACGAAGGCCGACTACATCGCGATCTTCGACGCGGACCACGCGCCGATGCCCAATTTCCTCGAGGAGACGCTCGGCTTCTTCGACGACGAGCGGGTTGCATTCGTGCAGACCCCGCAGGACTTCTACAATCTCGATTCGTTCCAGCACCGGATGGATCGTCGCGAGTCGCTGGTGTGGAGCGAGCAGACGCTGTTCTTCCGCGTGATCCAGCCGGGCAAGGACCGGCTGAACTCGGCGTTCTTCTGCGGCAGCTGCGCGGTGATCAGTCGCAAGTCGCTGGACGACATCGGCGGTTTCGCGACCGGCACCGTCACCGAGGACATCCACACGTCGCTGAAGCTGCACAAGCGCGGCTGGAAGTCCGTCTACTACGCCCGTTCGCTCGCGTTCGGGCTCGCGCCCGCGAGCGCCATCCCGTTCATGAAGCAGCGCCTGCGCTGGGGGCAGGGCGCGATGCAGGTGTGGCGCAAGGAGGGCATCGTCTTCTCGCGTGGCCTGACGCTCGGGCAGCGAGCCTCCTACCTCGCGACCATGCTCGCGTACTTCGAGGGCTGGCAGCGCGCGATCTTCTTCATGGCGCCGGTGCTGGTGCTGACCACCGGGATCATGCCGATCCTGTACCTGGATCGCGAGTTCCTGATGCGCTTCGTGCCTTACTACGTCCTGACCTTCTGGGTCTTCGAGGAAGTGGCGCGCGGCTACGGCCGGAGCCTGCTCACCGAGCAGTACACGATGATGCGGTTCGCAGTGTTCATGACCGCGACGTTCGGGTACTTCCTGCGCAAGCTCCGGTTCGCGGTCACGCCGAAGCAGATGGGCGAGGCGGAGGCGACGCGTCGCGTGATGTGGCCGCAGTACGTCGTGCTGTCGCTGAACGCGATCGCCATCCCGGTCGGCCTTTACCTGTACTCCCGCGGCAACGGCCTGCCGACCGGCGCGCTGGTCGCGAACCTGATCTGGGCCGGCCTCACGCTGGGTGTTGCCGCGCTGGCGATCCGTTTCGCGCTCCGGGCATCGGGCTTCCGCCGGCGTGAGTACCGCTTCCCGCTGCCGATCCCGATGAAGGTGATCGCGCACGGTGGCGTCTCGATCGGCCTCGCCACCGACATCTCGCCGCTGGGATGCCGCCTCGTCGGAGCGCCTGTCGCCAATGCCAGGGTCGGCGACGAGATACGGTGCGAGCTGCTGCTGCCGTCGGGTGCGCTGCCGGTGCACGCGAGCGTCCAGGCCCTCGTTGCGCCGCCGGGCCGCAAGGGCAAGTCCGCCGATTCGCTGCCAGTGGCGCTCGGTACCGCGTTCCGCTGGGGCACGTCCGACGATCGTGACCAGCTCGAGATGTTCCTGTTCGGATCCGACCTGCAGTGGCGGCTGAACGGGCTCGAGGATCGCATCCGTACGCCGCTCGAGCGGCTCGGGGACCTGCTGCGGGGAGTGCGGCACGAGCCGCGTCGCCTCGCCGGCAAGCAGTGGTCGCCGCTGCTGTACCGCAGGGTGAACTCGGACCAGGGCGTCGGTATCGGGTTCATCTCGGCGGCGCAGTCCGCGGCCGGCGATCGCACGGTCGTGTCGCTCGGTCTGCTGCCCGAGAACGGGCGCCTGTATGCCGAGGAGGTGACCTCCAGCGGCCCGCGCGGTGTCGTCGGGCGTGTCGCCGAAGGCGAGGTGCTGGAGACTCATGCCGCGCCGATCTACCTGTACAAGTTGACCGCATGAAGCACATCCCCCTCTTGTTGGTCGTCTTCCTCGCCACGGCTTCGACCGCTGTCGCCCAGGACCGGCTGTTGCTCGCGGGCGGCGAATACTCCGATGCCGCCTACTACACGTACTCCGGGCTGATCCTGCCCGGTCCCGGCCCGCGCGAGAACGGGCGTGGCTTCGTGCAGCGCTACTGGATCGACTGGTTTGGCTACCAGTACGACGGCGCGCCGGGGCTGGTCGAGGCCGAGGCGTACGGCGCCGAAGCGGCGCTCGGCTACGGTGCATCGTCGGAGGCCGGCTGGGCAACGGTCTCAGTGGGCGCCCGGTTCACGAACACCGACCTCTCGCCGAACGATCCGACTGCGACGGCGCGGGGCAAGCAGTGGGGCGCAAAATTCCAGGTCGAGGGCGAGCGTGACCTTGCGCCGTCGTGGCGCGCTGGTGGCATCGCGTCGTACACCGCGGGCCAGGATTCCTACTGGGCAAGGGGCCGCGTGATGCGTCGCCTCGATGAATCGCAGGCCCTGGGTGCGGAGTTCATCGCGAACGGCAACACCGAGGCGGACGCAACGGCCGCGGGTGTCGTCTATGCGCTGCAGCCGAAGGCCAGCCGCTGGTCGGTCAACCTGAAAGCCGGCTACCGCTTCCAGCAGGATGCTGACGGGGCGTACGGTGGCCTGGAGTTCGGCTACGGCTTCTGAGCCGGACTGATTCCTTTTGCACGCCGGGCCGGAGCCGGTATCTTGCGCACCATGCGCAAGATACTCGTCCTGGCCGCAGTCGTCGTGCTCGCCGTGCTCGCGCTCGTCGTCGCCATGCGCGGCACGATCCGCAATGCCGCGGAAAGCTATGCCTATGGCTATCCGCTGGTGCTGATGGACGTCACCAGAGACGCCTTCGAGGCGACCCGTGGCCCGCGCAACCAGCTGTTCAACGTCGCCGTGTTCCCGGACGCGAGCTTCCGGGAGGTCGTGCGCCCGAACGTCGACACGCTGTATTCGATCGCGTGGATCGACCTGGCCGAAGGCCCGCGCGTATTCGAGGTCCCCGCGACGGACCGCTACTACGTCATGCAGTTCCTCGACGGCTGGACCGATGTGTTCGCGTCGATCGGTCCGCGCACGACCGGCCAGGGCGCCGGTGCATTCCTGATCGCCGGACCTGACTGGCACGGGCCGGTTCCGGCCGGCACGGCCTTGTTGCGCTCGCCGACACGCATCGCATGGCTGATCGGTCGCATCCAGACGAACGGAGCGGACGACTATCCATTCGTCAGGAACCTGCAGTCACAGCTGAGGCTCCGCAGCCTCGACGACTTCGTCGCCGGTCGGGTGCCGGCTCCGTCATCGTGGCAGCGCGCTGCAGTGACGCCGGAGCCGCCGCTGTTCCAGATGCGTGCGATGGGCGCGGACAGTTTCTTCTCGAGGCTGGCGCGCCTGCTCGAGGACAACCCGCCAGCCCCGGCCGACCAGGCCGCGCTCGCGAAGCTCGCCGCGCTGGGAGTACGTCCAGGCCACCCACCGACGAATTGGAACTGGCTCGATCGCAGCGCCGTGTCGATCGGCATGTGGATCGCCGACCGCAGGATGCGCCAGGCCGCGGAGCATCCCCAGTCGTTGCACGATGGATGGACGACGCCGCCGATGAACATCGGGGCCTACGGCACCGAATATGGCCTGCGGGCGGTCGTGGCGATGGCCGGACTCGGCGCCAACCTGCCGGCAGACGCGGTCTACCCGAATGCCCAGTTCGACGCGGACGGCCAGCCGCTCGACGGCTCGAAACGCTACGTGCTGCATTTCCCGCCGGGCGGGGTGCCTCCGGTGAAGGCGTTCTGGTCCATTACCGCCTACGACGAGGATGGCTACCTGATCGCGAACGAACTCGATCGCTATGCGCTTGGCGACCGGGATCCGCTGAAGTTCAACGCGGATGGTTCCCTCGACCTGTACGTGCAGGCCGAGGCGCCGGCCGAGGCCCTGCTCGCCAACTGGCTGCCGATTTCGGCGCAGGGGCCTGCACGGATCACCGCGAGGCTGTACTGGCCCGGGCAGCCGATCCTCGACGGCTCGTGGCGGATGCCGGGCCTGCGCCGCGTCGCCGACTGAGTGGCCGTCAGATGCGCAACTTGAAACGCTGGATTGCAAAGCGCCTCGGCGAAGACGAGGACGTCGATGTCGACGACGTGGCGGGCCTGAACCTGGCCGTCGCCGCGCTGCTCGTGGAGGTGCTGCGCGCCGACTACGCGACGCAGCCCGCCGAGCAGCGACAGGCCGTCGAAGGGATCGGGCGCCAGCTCGGCCTCGGCGAGGCCGACTGCCGCGACCTGCTGGAACTCGCGACGCGTACGGTCGAGGAATCCAGCGACCTGTACCAGTTCACGTCGCTGGTGAATCGAGGCTGCACCGACGACGAGAAGCTGCGTCTCGTCGAGCAGCTGTGGCGGGTCGCGATGGCCGACGAGGTGGTCCACAAGTACGAGGAACACATGATCCGCCGCATCGCCGACTTGCTGCACGTCCCGCACCGGGCCTTCATCGCGGCCAAGCTGCGCGCTGAGGCCGCAGCGCGCTGACGCCCGGACCCGGATAGTTTCGGCTCCCGCATGACCGCCGCAAACGGCTTGCCGGATCGCACTGGGTCGGTTACGGTCGACGCCGCATGCTGACACGGATGATTCAACAGCCCACGCCGATGCAGAAGATCGTCGTCCTGAACCCGAAAGGTGGCTCGGGCAAGTCGACGATTGCCACGAATCTCGCGGCGTACTACGCGTGGAAGGGGTTGCGCGTGGCGCTGATGGACATGGATCCGCAGGGCTCGAGCATCCGCTGGCTCAAGGTCCGGCCGCCCGAGCTGCCGGCGATCCACCCGATCGCGGCGTACGAGCAGCGCATGGGAGTGACTCGCGCGTTTGCGCTGCGCGCACCGCCCGGCACCGAGCGGCTGATCGTCGATACGCCGGCGGCGCTCACCGCGCTGCAGATGCCGGAGGTGGTGCGCGACGCGAGCGCGATCGTCGTCCCGGTGCTGCCGTCCGACATCGACATCCACGCGGCCTCGCGCTGCATCGCGGACCTGCTGCTGGTCGGCAAGGTCCATCGCTCCGAGAAGCGGCTGGTGATCGTCGCGAACCGCGCACGACGCTATACGAAGGCCTACCAGTCGCTGATGCGCTTCCTGCAGAGCATGCGGATCCCGGTCGCGGCCGTGCTCAGGGACTCCCAGGCCTACGTTCGCTCGGCCGAGGTCGGCATGGGCCTGCACGAGATGAAGGGCTCGCTGCTGCAGGACGACGTGGACACGTTCCGCCCGCTGGTCGACTGGCTCGAGCGCCGCTCGTTCTCGCTGGTCCCGACGGACGAGGCGCCCGCCGCCGGTCCGGAGGCGCGGCCGCCGGCCGACACGCTGAGCGCCTCGGGCTGAGCCGTTACTTGCCCGGTCGGTTGTCGACCGTCTTCGATCCCTCGGTGTGCAGGTTCGCCTCGTCGGCGACCGTGAAGGTCACGCGCATCGGGGCCCCGTCGGCGTCGTTCTCGCTGCGCGACCATCACCACGTAGGGCGAGTCCTTCGTCCAGAGCTGCGCGTTGAAGCGCGACTGGATCGCCTGGTTGTCCCGCACGCATCGCGTCGAAATCGCCGAACGTCGTGCGGCAGCGGTTGACCACGGCCAGCAGCGTCGGCAGCGACGGGTTCATGCACCGCGGTGGCGCTGCGCGAGCGTGTTGTCCTTGCCGATCAGGAAGCACAGCTCGTTGCTCTGGTGCGGCGCCGGCAGCTTGAGCAGCGACTGCTTGCTCGCGACGCAATAGCGCTCGTGGCCCTTGTCGTCCGCGTCCCACTTGCCGCCCGGATACTTCGCCTGGATCGTGGACTTGCCGGCATTCCAGGGCAGGCCGAAGACCCCCGATCCGAACTGGTCGCTGACGGCTCCTGCGTTCGCCATGGTCGCGCCGAGCAGGGCGGCGGTACCGAAGATGGCGGCCAGGTTCACGAATCGACGCATGTCAATGTCTCCGTTAATCGTTTGGGGGGGCAGGTCCGTGGTCGCGTCAAAGCCCGGCACGATTCGGTGGCCGCAGCCTCGATCTTGAAGCAAGTCCTCGGGCGTGTCCAGGTCGATGCCGGCATTCTGCATCGGCACCCGGACCACCTGGTCCACGTTTCGGCGGATTACGAGACGCGGGTCGCGGTCGCCGCGCAGGTCCAGCAGGTCCGGAAACGTCCAGCGCGGGAAGATCGCGGGAAGCCCGGGCGCTCCGCCATGCAGCGCCGCTGCGATCAGCACCGGGTGGCGGCGCCAGGCCGCGTACAGGCGCCTCAGGTCGTCGCCGGTGACCGCGACCTGGTCGGCCAGCACGAGCATCAGTCCTTCCGAGCCCGGCGGGCGCCGAATGCACTGCGGCCCGGATCGAGCTCGCGAGCCCTTCCTCCCAGTCGCGGTTCACGACCATCGGACACGGCCGATTGCCGCAGTGCCGGCCCGATCTCGCGGGCGTGCGCGCCAAGCACGACCGTGACCGAGTGGCCGGCGACCAGCGACGCGTTGGCGATCGCCTGGTGCAGCACCGGGGTGCCTGCGAGCCGCACGAGCTGCTTCGGGCTGCCGAAGCGGGTGGCGGCCCCGGCCGCGAGGATGGCGGCGTGCAGCGCCGGGGAGTCGAATCCGTTCATGGCCCCGTAGTTTGCCTGCCGCGCTGCAAGAAGATACAGTGACTTTGTTAACACGAGGAGTCTCCCATCAGCCCGCACCCGGCTTGACCCGTCGCCCAGCCGCGATTGGTCCGCGTGCCTGCGTGGGCGGCCGCATGGGAGCCAATTGACCGTGGAAGCCTGGAAAGTCCACAAGTTCGGCGGGTCGAGCGTCGCGGACGCGGCCTGCATGCTCCGGGTTGCCCGGATCGTCGAGGGCGACCCCGCGACCCGCAAGGCCGTCGTGCTGTCGGCCTGCCGCGGCGTCACCGACGCGCTGCTGACGCTGATCTCGCTCGCCGAGCACCAGGATCCGTCGCTCGAGGACCGCATCGAGGAGCTCCGGCAGCGCCACGTCGGCGTCGCCCGTGAACTGCTGGACGGGCGAGCTCTACGACGAGTTCGTCTTCGGCCTCGACCAGGACTGCCAGGACATCGCCGGCATCCTGCAGACCGTGCGGCTGGTCCGCTCGGCCTCGACGACCATGCGTGACCTGATCGCCGGCTACGGCGAGATCTGGTCGACGCGGATCTTCGAGCGACTGCTGCGTCGCCGCGGCCAGTCGAGCGGCCGCGTCCAGTGGCTCGACGCCCGGCGCGCGCTGCTGGTCGAGTGGGGGCCGCTGGGCCCGGCGTCCGCTGGGACCAGTCGCGCGCCAACCTGCACGCCGAGGTCCGCACCGGATTTCCTCGGCACGCTGGTCGTCACCGGCTTCATCGCGACCGACACCCAGGGCCTGCAGACCACGCTCGGCCGCAACGGCAGCGACTTCTCGGCGTCGATCTTCGGCTCGCTGCTCGACGCCGGCGAGATCGTGATCTGGACCGACGTCGACGGCGTGCTGAGCGCCGACCCGCGGCTGGTGCCCGAGGCCCAGGTCATCGACGCGCTGTCGTACAACGAGGCGATGGAGCTCGCGTACTTCGGCGCGAAGGTCATCCACCCGCAGACGATGGCGCCCGCGGTCGCCGAAGCGCATCCCGATCTGGATCAAGAACACGTTCGCGCCCGAGAAGGCGGGCACGGTGATCCACGACAAGACGGCGCCGAGCCCGCTCGTCAAGGGCATCACGACGGTCGAGAAGATCGCGCTGCTGAACCTCGAGGGCGCCGGCATGATCGGCGTGCCGGGCACCGCGCACCGCCTGTTCGGCGCGCTGCGGGAAGAGGGGATCTCGGTGATCCTGATCTCGCAGGGCAGCTCCGAGCACTCGATCTGCTTCGCCGTGCCCGAGGTCGAGGCCGAGCGGGCCGAGCGCGTCGTGCGCCGCGCGTTCGACCCCGAGCTGCGCGAAGGCCAGATCCACAGCATCGAGGTCAACCGCGGCTGCAGCATCCTCGCGGTGGTCGGCGACGGCATGGCCGGCGCGCACGGCGTCGCGGCGCAGGTGTTCAGCGCGCTCGCCAAGCGCCAGCGTCAACGTGCGCGCGATCGCGCAGGGCGCTTCCGAGCGCAACATCTCGGTCGTGATCGACGGCCGCGGCAGCGCGCGTGCGCTGCGCGCCGTGCACTCGAGCTTCTACCTGTCCGCGCACACGGTCTCGATCGGCCTGATCGGCCCGGGGCTCGTCGGCGGCGCGCTGCTCGACCAGATCGCGTCGCAGGTCGAGCGGCTGCGGCGCGACTTCAAGCTCGACCTGCGCGTGCGCGGCATCGCGGGCTCGAAGTCGATGCGGCTCGTGCAGGGCCCGATCGACCTCGGCGCGCTGGCGGGACGAGCTACGCAGGCCGGCGGCGATCCGGTGGACCTCGAGCGCTTCGCCGACCACGTGCACGCCGACCAGTTCCCGCACGCGGTGATCATCGACTGCAGCGCGAGCGCCGCGGTGGCGAGCCGCTACGCGCACTGGCTGTCGGAGGGCATCCACGTCGTCACGCCGAACAAGAAGGCGAACAGCGCGGCCTACGGCGACTACGAGCGCCTGCGTGACGCGCGCCGTGCCGCGGGCTCGCACTACCTGTACGAGGCCACGGTCGGCGCCGGCCTGCCGGTGATCCAGACGCTGCGCGACCTGCGCGAGACCGGCGACGAGATCCGCCGCATCGAGGGCATCTTCTCCGGCACGCTCGCGTACCTGTTCAACACCTGGGACGGCAGCCAGTCGTTCTCGTCGGTGGTCCGCCAGGCCAAGTCGCTCGGCTACACCGAGCCCGACCCGCGCGACGACCTCTCGGGCATGGACGTGGCCCGCAAGCTGATCATCCTCGGCCGCGAGATGGGCCTCAGGCTCGAGACTCGGCGACGTCGAGGTCGAGAGCCTCGTGCCGGCGGCGCTCGCAGCAGTGCGGCGTCGAGGACTTCCTCGACGCGGCTGCCGGAGTTCGACGCGCCGATGCTCGCGCGGCTCGAGGCGGCGCGTGCGCGCGGCCACGTGCTGCGCTACGTCGGGTCGGTCGGCGTGGACGGCAAGGCCGAGGTCGGCGTCGTCGAGCTGCCGACGTCGCATCCGTTCGCGAACATCGCGCTCACCGACAACATCGTGCGCTTCCAGACGGCGCGCTACGACAAGAACCCGCTGATCGTGCAGGGCCCGGGCGCGGGCCCGGCCGTGACCGCGGCGGGCGTGTTCGCCGACCTGCTGCGGGTCTGCGCATACCTCGGGGCCAAGCTTTGACGCGACGGCGCGCACATCGGCAACGGCGTTCGCGCCCGCGAGCGTCGGCAACGTCGCGGTCGGCTTCGACATCCTCGGCCACAGCGTCGCCGCGCTCGGCGACCGCGTGACGGTCACGCGGCGCGCGGAGCCGGGCGTCGTCGATCCGCTCGATCACCGGCGTCGTGCAGGACCTGCCGCTCGTCGCGGAGAAGAACACCGCGGGCATGGCGGCGCTCGCGCTGCAGACGCGAGCTCGGCGCTGCCGTTCGGCTTCGAGCTCGAGATCGTGAAGGGCATTCCGCTCGGCTCCGGGCTCGGCGGATCGGCGGCCTCGGCCGTCGCGGCCGTGGTGGCGGCGGCCGCGCTGGTCGACCGGCCGCTCGACCGCACGCAGCTGCTGAAGTTCGCGATGCAGGGCGAGGCGGTGGCGAGCGGCTCCGTGCACGTGGACAACATCGCGCCGTCGCTGTTCGGCGGCCTGGTGCTCACCGTCGGCATCGACAATCCGCACGTCAAGCAGATCCCGGTGCCGCCGAGCGTGCGCTGCGTGCTGGTGCACCCGCACATGGTGCTCGCCGACGCGCGAGGCGCGGGCCATCCTGAGCAAGACCGTCGACGCTGTCCGACGTGATCTGGCAGCAGGCGAACCTCGCCGGCTTCCTCGCCGGCTGCTACACGTCCGACCTGCCGCTGATCCGCGAGTCGCTGCTCGACGTCGTGATCGAGCCGCAGCGGCAGGTGCTGATCCCGGGCTTTGCCGAGGTGAAGCAGGCCGCGCTCGCCGCCGGCGCGCTCGGCTGCTCGATCTCGGGCGCGGGCCCGACGGTGTTCGCCTGGGCCGAGGCAGAGGACGCCGGAGCAGGTGCGCGCCGGCATGGTCGCGGCCTTCCGCAGGCACGGGCTCGAGAGCGACAGCTGGGTGTCGGCGATCGACCGCGAGGGCGCGCGGGTGGTGGACGACTGATGCGCTTCCAGAGCACGCGCGACCCGTCGCACACGCTCGGGCTCGGCGCGGCGATCGCGCGCGGCCTCGCGCCGGATGGCGGCCTGTACGTGCCGGACGTGCTGCCGCGCGTCGATGCGGCGGCGCTGGCGCCGCGAGTCGACCTGCCCGAGCTCGCGGCACGGCTGCTCGCGCCGTTTGCCGCCGGCGACGTGATGGCGGACCTGCTGCCGGCGATCACGCGCGGACGCCTTCAACTTCCCGGCGCCGGTCGTCGAGGTGCACGGCGCTGGCGGGCCGCTGTCGGTGCTCGAGCTGTTCCACGGGCCCGACCGCGGCATTCAAGGATTTCGGCGCGCGCTTCCTGGCGGCGACGCTCGAGCGCATTCCGCGCGCCGGATCCGCGCCGGCTGACGATCCTGGTCGCGACCTCGGGCGACACCGGCGGCGCGGTCGCGGCTGCGTTCTACGACCGTCCCTGGGTCGACGTCGTCGTGCTGTACCCGCGCGGCCTCGTCTCGCCGCGGCAGGAGAAGCAGCTCGCGTGCTGGGGCCGCAACGTGCGCACGCTCGCGGTGCGCGGCACGTTCGACGACTGCCAGCGCATGGTGAAGGAGGCGTTCGTCGACCCGGCGCTCGCGCCGTCGCTGCTGCTGTCCTCGGCCAACAGCATCAACGTCGGCCGGCTGCTGCCGCAGATGGTCTACTACGCGAAGGCAAGCCTCGAGCTGTGGCGGGCGCGACGGCCGTGCGCCGAACTTCATCGATCCCGACCGGCAACCTCGGCAACGCGCTGGCCTGCGTCTGGGCGCGCGAGGTCGGGCTGCCGATCGGCGACATCGTGCTCGCGACGCAACGCGAACCTGACCGTGCCGGATTTCCTGCGTACGCGGCGAGTGGCGTCCGCGGCCGAGCGTGGCGACGCTCGCCTCCGCGATGGACGTCGGCAACCCGAGCAACATGGAGCGGCTGCGCTGGCTGTTCCCGGAGCTCGCGACGCTGCGCGGCACGGTTACGGCGCAGTCGGTCAGCGACGACGAGATCCGCGCGACGATCCGCCGCGACCACCGCGAGCTCGGCCAGACGTGGTGCCCGCACACCGCGACGGCGGCCTGCGTCTACGCGCGGCTGCCGGCGCGCGGCGCGCGGCGAGCGCTGGGTGCTCGTCGCGACGGCGCATCCGGCGAAGTTCAACGACATCGTCGAGCCGCTGATCGGCGCGGAGGTGCCGGTGCCGCCGGCGCTCGCGGCGCTGCTGGCGCTGCCGTCGGTGCAGACGGAGATCGACCCCGGGCTCGACGCGCTGCGCGGGGTGCTGGCGTGACGGCGCATCGATCGTGTCCTCGGCCTGCCGCTCTGGCTGTGGGTGCTGTTCGGCCTGGGCCTGGTCGGCCGCGGCTGTCGTATTTCGCCCGCGACCTGGCTGCGCCAGGCGCGCGCGCGCGAGGCGATCGACAACGTGATCTCGTCGGTGGCCTACGACGAGTTGCGCAACGTGCTGCTGCCGACCGGCACGGGCGACCAGATCCACGTCAATTACCTGCTGCTCACGCAGCGCGGCCTGCTGGTCATCGACCTGTTCGACGTGCCGGGGATGATCTTCGCCGGCGAGAAGATGGCGCAGTGGTCGGTGTTCGGGCCGAAGCGGCACTTCACGTTCACGAACCCGCTGCCGATGCTCGAGGATCGCGTGTCGGCCGTGCGCCAGCTCGCGGGCGACACGCCGGTCGAGGGTCGCATCGTGTTCTCGATGCGCGGCGAGTTCCCGAAGGGCAGGCCCGACGACCGTGCTGCGCCTCGACGCGCTGCAGGACGAGTTCCCGGTCGTGGAGCGCGCCGCAGGGCGGCGCGGCCGCGGCGTTGGCGCCCGGTCTGGGAGCGCGTCAAGCAGGCGGCGCAGCCGAACCCGCTCGCCGGACTGAATGGCTGCGCGGCACGCGCTCGCGCGGCCTGCGCGGAACCGGTCGCCGCACCTGCTCTTGCCGCGCGTGATCGGCCAGCACGCGCGACACGCAGGCGGTCAGCCGCTCGCGCGGTCTCGATGTGCAGGAACTCGTTCGGGCCGTGCGCGTTCGACTGCGGGCCCGAGCACGCCCGTCACAGGAACTGCGTGCCCGGGAAGCGCTCGCCGAGCATGCCCATGAACGGGATGCTGCCGCCGGTGCCCATGTACATCGCGTCGCGGCCGAAGAACGCCTGCGAGGCGGCCTGCATCGATTCGCTCGAGCCAGGGCGCGAGCGCCGGCGCGTTCCAGCCGCCCATCGCCGATTCCACCTTGAAGCTCACGCGCGCGCCGTACGGCGGGTCGCGCTCCAGCGTGCGCTGGATGGCGCTGCGACGCCGTCGGCCGGCGCCAGCGTCGGCGGCAGCCGGAACGACAGCTTCAGCGTCGTCTGCGGGCGCAGCACGTTGCCGGCGCTGCGGAAGGCGGGCAGGCCGTCGGCGCCGGTGACGCTCAGCGTCGGCCGCCAGTTGTTGTTGAGCAGCAGCTCGAACGGGTCGTTCGACACCGGGCGCATGCCCGGCATCAGCGGGAACTTCGCGTACACCGAGTCGCCGAGCACGGCGGCCGCGGCCTTGGCCTGCGCGCGCCGGTCCGGCGGAATCGGCGCGTTCAGTTCCTCGATCAGGATCGCGCCCGAGGCTGCGTCCTCGACGCGGGCCAGCAGCTCGCGCAGGACGCGGAAGCTCGACGGCACGATGCCGCTGGCCGTGCCGGAATGCACGCCCTCGGCGAGCACCTCGACGCGCAGCGAGCCGATCAGGTTGCCGCGCAGCGAGGTCGTGCACCACAGCTGCTCGTAGTTGCCGCACTCGGCGTCGAGGCAGACGACCAGCGTCGGGCGAGCCGAGGCGCGTCGCCCAGCGCGTCGATGTGGTGGGCGAGGTCGGGGCTGCCGCTTTCCTCGCTGGCCTCGATCAGCACCACGCAGCGCGCGTGCGGCACGCCCTGCTCGCGCAGCGCGCGGATGCGCCGTCAGCGAAGCGAACAGGGCGTAGCCGTCGTCGGCGCCGCCGCGGCCATAGAGCTTCCCGTCGCGCAGCACGGGCGTCCACGGCTCGAGGCCGTCCGACCAGCCGGAGAACTCCGGCTGCTTGTCGAGGTGCCCGTACATCAGCACGCAGTCGTCGACCTGCGCCCGGCACGTCCACCATCAGCACCGGCGTGCGTCCCGGCAGGCGCAGCACCTCCACCGTGCTGCCCGGCAGCGACGTGCCTCGTCCTCGGCCCAGCGGCGCATCAGCTGCACGGCCGCCTCCATGTGCCCGTGCGCCTCCCAGTCCGGGTCGAACATGGGCGACTTGTTCGGGATCCGGACGTACTCGATCAGCTCCGGCAGGATCGACTCCTCCCAGCGGCGGTCGACGAAGTCGCTGGGTCTTGCTGGTGTCCATAATCGTCTTTACCAAATCAATCTAAGTTACAGAGGATCGTCTGTCCTCGAATCCGAAGAACGCCAGCGCGTTGCGCGTCGTCGCCGCCGCCACGCGCTCCGGCGGCTCGCCCCGGCAGGCGGCGACCGTGCGCAGGATGTGCGGCAGGTATTTTGGCTCATTGCGCCGGCTGCTGGGCTTCGGCTCGCAGGTCGCGCGGCATCAGGTAGGGCGCATCCGTCTCGATCATCAGCCGGTCCAGCGGGATCGAGCCGCACGAGTTCGCGCAGGTGCTGGCCCGCGCCGCTCGTCGCAGATCCAGCCGGTGATGCCGATCGAAAGGCCGAGGTCGAGGTAGTCGCGCAGTTCGCGCTCGTCGCCGGTGAAGCAGTGCGCCACGCCAGCCGCGAGCCGCGGCCGGTACTCGCGCAGGATCGCCATGAAGGCGTCGTGCGCGTCGCGCTGGTGCAGGAACACCGGCTTGCCGGTCTTCGACCGCGAGCTCGAGCTGCAGCGCGGAAGACGCGCTCCTGGTCCTCGTGCGGCGAGAAGTTGCGGAAGTAGTCGAGGCCGCATTCGCCCGCGGCGCCCACCTCGGGCTGCGAGCAGCAGCGCGCGCAGCGCCGGGACGTCCGCGTCGTGGAACTCGCGCGCGTGGTGCGGATGGATGCCGGCCGTGGCCCGAAACGCGTCGCGGCGCACGACCGCGCGAGCTCGATCGCGGCACGCGTGCTCTCGAGCGTGCTGCCCGTGATCACCATGTGGCGCACGCCGGCCGCACGCGCGGCGTCGACGACGTGGTCGCGGTCGTGGTCGAAGCTGTCGTGCGCGAGGTTGAGGCCGATGTCGACGAGGGGCGGGTTCATGGGGAAATGGCGCTGTGATAAGGTTCGCGCCCTCGCGGCACGGGGCCGGCGATCGCGGCGAGCGGCCATTCTAGCCAGCCCGGTCCGCGCGCGCTGCCACCCGAAGAAACAGAACAGAGAAGACTCATGCCGCTCGACAAGGCAAGCCCTGGAGAGTCTGCGGCTCGACGCCGGCGTCCGACCCGCAGCGGTACCGGACTCGCGGGCCCGGCGCGTCGCCGGTGGTGGATCGTCGGCGCGGTCGTGGCCGCGGTCGCTCGCGGTGCTCGCCTGGCGCGTGTTCAATTCGGCCATTCGCGGTGCAGACGGTGCTGGTCGAGACCGCCGCCGGGGCCGCCGATGGCGCGGTGCTCAATGCCTCCGGCTACGTGGTCGCGCGCCGGCTGGCGACGGTCAGCTCCAAGGTCACCGGCCGCATCACCGAGGTGCTGTTCGAGGAGGGCGCGGTGGTGCAGCGAGGGGCAGGTGCTGGCGCGGCTCGATCCGTCGACGGCGCAGGCGGAGCACGCCGTTGCCGACGCGCAGCCTCGAGGCCGCGCGCCGCAACCTGCGCGAGATCGAGGTGCGGCTCGCCGATGCGCGGCGCAAGACACTGCGCGCAACCGCAGCCTCGTCGAGCGCAAGCTCGTCGCCGCAGAGCGTGCTCGACGCCTCCGAGGCAGAGGTCGCCGCGCTGCGAGGCGCGCCTGGCGGCCGCGCGCGCGGAGGTCGGCGTGGCGCAGAGCCGCCTCGCGCTCAGCCAGCAGGGACTCGACGACCTCCAGATCCGCGCGCCGTTCGCCGGCGTCGTGATCTCGAAGGACGCGCAGCCGGGCGAGACGGTGTCGCCGATCTCGGCCGGCGGCGGATTCACGCGCACCGGCATCGCGACCATCGTCGACATGGACTCGCGCGAGATCGAGGTGGACGTCAACGAGGCGTACATCAACCGCGTGCAGGACGGGCAGCAGGTCGAAGCCGTGCTCGACGCCTACCCCGACTGGACGATCCCGGGCCACGTGATCAGCATCGTGCCGACGGCCGACCGACAGAAGGCCACGGTGCGCGTGCGCATCGCGTTCGAGGCGCTCGACCCGCGGATCCTGCCCGGACATGGGCATCAAGGTGCGCTTCCTCGAGGACGGCCGGGTCGCGGCCCGGGGCCCGCCCGACCGTGCCGGAGAAGGCAGTCGTTCGCGATGGCGACGCGACGAGCGTCTGGGTGGTGCGCGACGGCAAGGTCGAGCGCCGCGCCGTCGACGCTCGGCAGCCGCAAGGACGGCAGCGTCGCCGGTGCTGAAGGGCCTCGAGGGCGGCGAGGCCGTCGTCGTCGACGCGCCGCGCCGGCTGCGCGACGGCGCCGCCGTGGAGCTCAAGGCCGACGTGATCGTGGCCGCGCCGATCGTCCGCATCCGCGATCTCGTCAAGGAATACCGGCGCGGCGCCGAGGTCGTGCGCGTGCTCGACGGCCTGTCGCTCGAGATCGAGGCCGGCGACTTCGTCGCGCTGATGGGACCGTCGGGGTCCGGCAAGTCGACGCTGCTCAACCTGATCGGCGGCCTCGACCGGCCGACCTCGGGCGTGCTCGAGGTCGACGGGCTGCGCGTCGACCAGCTGGGCGACGGCGCGCTCGCCCGCTGGCGCGCCGACCACGTCGGCTTCGTGTTCCAGATGTACAACCTGCTGCCGGTGCTCTCGGCGGAGCGCAACGTCGAGTTGCCGCTGCTGCTCAAGGACCTGACCCGCGAGCAGCGCGCCCGGCGCGTGGCCGCGGCGCTCAAGCTGGTCGGCCTGTCGGACCGCGCGAAGCACCGGCCGCGCGAGCTCTCCGGCGGCCAGGAGCAGCGCGTCGGCATCGCGCGCGCCATCGTCACCGACCCGACGCTGCTGCTCTGCGACGAGCCGACCGGTGACCTCGACCGCAAGTCCGGCGACGAGATCCTCGACCTGCTGCAGGCGCTCAATCGCGAGTACGGCAAGACCATCATCATGGTCACGCACGACCCGCACGCCGCCGAGCGCGCGCACCGCACGATCCACCTCGACAAGGGCCTGCTGCGGGAAGACCACCCGTGATCGGCAAGTACCTGCCGCTGCTCGCCGCGAGCCTGCGCCGCAAGCGCCTGCGCACGTTCTTCACGCTCGCGTCGATCGTGGTCGCGTTCCTGCTGTTCGGCCTCGCCGAGTCGATGCGCTACGCGCTGCAGTCGGGCGTGGACGTCGCCGGCGCCGACCGGCTGATCACGATGCACAAGGTGTCGTTCACGCAGTTGCTGCCGCAGAGCTACGAGAACCGCATCCGCGCGATCGACGGCGTCGTCGAGGTGACGCCGCAGACCTGGTTCGGCGCCTGGTACCGCGACGAGCGCAACCAGATCCCCGCGTTCCCGGTCAAGCCCGAGGCATTCCTGCGCATGTATCCCGAGTACGTGATCCCCGAGGACCAGAAGCAGGCGTGGATCGCCGACCGCACGGGCATGCTGATCGGCCGTGGGCTCGCGGACCTGTACGGCTGGAAAGTCGGCGACAAGGTGCCGCTGAAGTCGGCGATCTGGCGCAAGGAGGACGGCACCGACACGTGGGACGTCACGGTGCGCGCGATCTTCGACCTGCCGAGGGCGGCGATACGCGCAAGATCGTGCTGCACCAGGACTACTTCGAGGAGGCCAAGGCGTCAGGCCAAGGGCCTGGTCGGCTGGTACCTCGTCAAGATCGACGACGTGGACCGCGCGGCGTCGATCGCGAGGCAGATCGACCTGCAGTTCGCGAACTCGCCCGCGGAGACCAAGACCTCGTCGGAGCGGGCCATGGCGCAGTCGTTCGTCAACCAGGTCGGCAACATCGGCGCGATCCTCCGCGCGATCATGACCGCGGTGTTCTTCACGATGCTGCTGGTGACCGCCAACACGATGGCGCAGTCGGTGCGCGAGCGCACCAACGAGATCGGCGTGCTCAAGACGCTCGGCTTCTCGAACGGCGGCATGCTCGGCATGGTGCTCGCCGAGGCGGTGCTGATCACGGTGCTCGGCGGCGCGATCGGGCTCGCCGGCGCCTGGTGGCTCGGCGTGCAGTTCGAGCCGGTGTTCCGCCAGTACCTGCCTGGCTTCAAGGTGCCGGCCGACGCGATCGTCGCGGGCTCGGTGTACATGGTGCGGCTCGGGCTGGTGGCGGGCGCGGTGCCGGCGGCGCAGGCGATGCGGCTCAGGATCGTCGAGGCGCTGCGGCGGGACTGACATGGCACTCACAAAGTGGGTCAACCAGCTCGTCGCGATCACGGCGATGAACCTGCGCAACCTGCCGGCGCGGCTCGGCACGTCGCTGGTCGCGGTCGTAGGCATCGGCGGCGTGGTGGCCGTGCTCGTGTCGCTGCTGTCGATGGGCGAGGGCTTCCGTGCGGCGCTCGACCTCTCCGGCCGCGACGACGTGGCGCTGATACTTCGCGGCGGTTCTTCCGACGAGCTGTCGAGCGCGTTCGACCGCGAGCAGGTCAACGTCATCGTCTCGGCGCCGGGCATCATGCGCGACGATCGCGGTCCGGTGGCTTCGCGCGAGTTCTACACGATCGTGGACCTGCCGATGCGCAGCACCGGCACCGCGGCGAACGTGCCGTTCCGCGGCGTGACGGCCCGTGCGGTCGATGTGCGCGAGGGCTTCCGCATCGTTGCCGGCCGGATGTTCGAGCCGGGCAAGGACGAGGTGATCGTCGGTCGCGGCGCGTTCGCGCAGTTCGGCAACGTGGACCTCGGCCGCGAAGTCACCTGGGGCTCGCACGTCTGGCGCGTGGTCGGCGTGTTCGAGGCGGGCGGCAGCATCTCCGAGTCCGAGGTGTGGACCGACCTCACCGTGCTGCAAGGCGTGTATCGGCGCGGCAATTCGGTCCAGGTGGTGCGGGCACTGCTCACGTCGCCGGCGGCGATCACGACCGTGAAGCGCTGGCTCGAGGACGATCCGCGCGTCAACGTCTCCGTGCGCAGCGAGCGCGAGTTCTACGCCGACCAGTCGCGGATCCTGGTCACGCTGATCCGCTACGTCGGCACGACGATCGCGATGCTGATGGGCATCGGCGCGGTGTTCGCCGCGCTCAATACGATGTATTCCGCGGTGTCGTCGCGCACCCGCGAGATCGCGACGCTGCGCGCACTCGGGTTCGGCTCGGCCCCGGTCGTGGCCTCGGTGCTGCTCGAGGCGGTGGTGCTCGGGCTGCTCGGCGGCATCGTGGGCGGGGCGCTGGTCTATTTCGGCTTGAACGGCTACCAGGCGTCGACGCTGAACTGGGCGAGCTTCAGCCAGATCACGTTTGCGTTCACGGTCACGCCGCGGCTGCTGGTGACCGGTCTCGGCTATTCGCTCGCGCTCGGCCTGTTCGGCGGCCTGTTGCCCGGCTTGCGCGCGGCGCGCCTGCCGGTGACGGTCGGCCTGCGGGAGCTTTGACCGGCATGCGCACGCCTCGCACCAACCGGACAGGACGGCCGCCGACGCGCACCCGCTGCAGACTCACGCTGTGGTCGCCCCGCGAGTCGTCGCCTGGCTGGCACGTGCGCATCAGCCGCCGGGCGCGACGACTCTCGATGCGCGTGTTCCCGGGTGGACGGGTCGAGGTGGTCGTCCCGCCCGGGACCGGCATTCCGGCGATCGAACGCTTCGTCGCGCGTCACCGCGAATGGGCCGAGCGCCGGGCACGTGAATTCGAGCTGCACGCCCCGCACGCCGCGGAGCGCCGCCCGTCGGTCGTGGAGCTCGCGTTGCCGGGCAGTCGCTGGGTCGTGGACTACGTCCAGGGCAGCCGGGCCTCCGTCGTCGAAACGGAGCCTGGGACGGCTGCGGGTCCGCACGACCGGGGGCACGGACAGGCAGGTGGGTGCAGCGCTGGTTCGCTGGCTGTCGCGTGAGGCGGCGCTGCACCTGAAGCAGCGCCTCGACGCCGCCGCGCACGAGACCAGCATCGACTACACGCGGATGCTGCTGCGCCGGCAGCGCACGCGCTGGGGCAGCTGCTCCTCCGCGGGCACGATCAGCCTGAACCTGAGCCTGATGTTCCAGCGGCCCGAGGTCGTGCGCTACCTGATGATCCACGAGCTGTGCCACCGCCGGCACATGAACCACTCGCAGCGCTACTGGGCGCTGGTCGAATCGTTCGAGCCGCACTGGCGCAGCCTCGACAAGGAACTGCTGCAGGGCTGGCGCCACGTGCCGGCCTGGGTCTTCCCGTGACCGGCCGGCGGCGTTTCATGTCGGCTGCCGCCCGCGCTGTGTAAGATAGCGCCGCATTTCCGCCGCTCCAGGTCAGCACCAAGCGATGCAAGAACGCCTGCAGAACATCAACGTCCTCTCGAGCGAGTTGCTGCCGACGCCGGAGCAGGTCAAGCGCGAGCTGGCGCTGCCCGCGTCGTCCGAGGAATTCGTCTTCCGCAGCCGGGGCGCCGTGCGCCGCATCCTCGATCGCGAGGATCCGCGGCTGTTCGTGGTGGTCGGGCCGTGCTCGATCCACGACCCGGTGGCGGCGCGCGAATACGCAACGCGGCTGCGCGGGCTCGCGCAGCGCGTCGAGGGCACGATGCTGGTGCTGATGCGCGTCTACTTCGAGAAGCCGCGTACCACGGTGGGCTGGAAGGGCCTGATCAACGACCCCGACATGGACGACTCGTTCCACATCGAGAAGGGCATCCGGCTCGCGCGCGAACTGCTGCTGTTCCTGGCCGAGACCGGCGTTCCGGCGGCCACCGAGGCGCTCGACCCGATCATGCCGCAGTACCTGTCCGAACTCGTCACGTGGACGGCGATCGGCGCGCGCACCACGGAGTCGCAGACGCACCGCGAGATGGCGAGCGGGCTCTCGACGCCGGTCGGGTTCAAGAACGGCACCGACGGTTCGCTGTCCGTCGCGATCAACGCGCTGCAATCCGCGCGTCACCCGCATCATTTCCTCGGCATCACGCAGAGCGGGCAGTCGGCCGTGTTCCGCACGCGCGGCAACCGCTACGGCCACATCGTGCTGCGGGGCGGCGGCGGCCGGTCGAACTACGACTCGGTGAACATCGCGCTCTGCGAGCGGGAACTGGAGAAGGCCGGGCTGCCGGTCAACATCGTGGTCGACTGCAGCCACGGCAACTCCGCGAAGGATCCGGGTACACAGCCGCTGGTCGCCGAGAACCTGGCGAACCAGGTCATCGAGGGCAACCGCTCGATCGTCGGCCTGATGCTCGAGAGCAACCTGCACTGGGGAAACCAGCCGATGCCGGCGGACCGCAGCGAGCTGCGATACGGCGTGTCCGTGACTGATGCGTGCATCGACTGGGAAACGACCGAAGGCCTGCTGCAGTCGCTGGACGCGCGGCTGCGCTCGGCTCCCCGGTTTGCGAAGGGCCCGGCTGCGGCCTGATCGACCTGCCGGGCCGCCCGGCTAGTGCGTCGTTGCAATGGCGGTCGGCTCGGTTCCGGCTGCGACGTTTGGACCGATCGCAGTCAGTGCGCCCGTTCCGGTGTCGATGCGATACGACGACACGGTGCCCGCGCCGGAATTGGTCACGTACACGAACCTTCCGGTGGGGTCGACGACGACGGAACTGGCGATCGCGCCGGCTGGCACAGGACCGCCCGCCGGCAGCAATACCCCGTTGTTCTGGATCAGCGTGTACGCCGAGACACTGGCCGAGCCGAAATTCGTCGCGTAGATGAACTTGCCGTCGGGGTCGACGTTGATGAACCTGGGGCTCAGGCCGCCAGTCGGTACCGGTGGGCCATTGCTCGTCAGGGCGCCGGTCAACGCATCGACCGAGTAGGACGAGATGTTGCTCGAGCCGCTGTTGACCACGTAGGCGAACCAGCCGCGTGGCTCGACGACGATGCAGGATGGATTCGACAGCGTGGGCACGGGAACGCCGACGCTCGTGAGCACGCCCGTGGAGCTGTTGATGGAGTAAGTGGAAACAGTGTTGGCGCCGCTGTTCGCGACGTAAGCGAATCGGCCTGCCGGGTCGACAGCAACGCAAGTCGGCGCGCTACCGGTGGCGACCGGCACGCCCGAGCTGGTCAGTGCGCCGGTGCGGCTGTTGATGGTGTAAGCCGAGATCGTGTTGGAGCCGTAGTTCGCGACATACAGGAACCTGCCGGACGGGTCGATGGCGATCGACCGAGCATCCAGCCCCGTGTTGACCGGCTCACCTGCGCCGGCGATGTCTCCCGTGATCGCGTTGATGCCGTAGGCCCTGACGTTGCCGGGCGTCGCATTCACGCCGGAGTACAGCACATAGAGGAAATCGTCTCCGGGCTGCACGGCGATGGCATAAGGACTTTCGGCGGCGACTGGTGCACCCACGCGGCTCAGCGCGCCAGTGGCGGCGTTGACGATGTAGGTCAGGATGTTGCCGGCTGCGCGATCGGTAACGTACGCAAAGACAGAACGGCAGCTCACCTTCACGCTGGTGACATCGGCCCCATTGATCGTCCCCGAGGCATTGAAGATCTGGCAGACCTGTGATGGCGCGCCAGGCGGCGTCGCCACGGTCACTGAATAAGGGCTGCCGTCGGCAAGCGGCGTAGCAAACGTGAACGGCAGGTTTGCAGCGATCGGCAGGTCGTCGCCGCCGTTGTTCTGCAGCACCAGGCCAGTGCCCGTCAGTCCGCTCACGGTGCCGCCCAGCGTGTACGTCCTGGCAGAACAGGTCACCGTCACGTTGGTGACGTTCGCTCCCGAAATGGTGCCGCTGCCGTTCCGGACAGTGCAGGTCTGCGCAGGGTTGCTTGGCTGGGTCTGGACCGTGACGTTATAGGTGGCGCCGGTGGCGACCGGGGTCGCAAAGGTGAACGTACCGATGGTAGCAATCGGCAGCGGATCGGCGCCGTTGTTCTGCAGCACGAGGCCTGTGCCGGCGAGTCCGCTGACCGTACCGCCGACCGTGTAGGCGCTCGCTGTGGTGACCTTGATCACCTGGCTCGAACGGGCAGACGCGCCCCTGTTGTCCGTCACGGTCAGCTCGGCGACATGATTGCCGGCCGTCGCGTAGGTGTGAGTCGTCGTCTTTCCGGACGCCGCGGGCGACCCGTCGCCGAAGGTCCAGGAGTAGGACACGATCGTGCCGTCCGGGTCACTCGATGCCGATGCATCGAAGGTCACGTCGACCGGGACGACACCACCGTTGGGACTCGAGGTGAACGCGGCAACGGGCGGCTGGTTCTGCGGCGAGGCGACCGTCACGGTCGTGCCGGCCTGTCCGACGGCGCCAGCATTGTCCGCAACCGACAGCACCGCGGTGTATGCACCCGGGGCCGTGTAGATGTGCTGCGTCCTCGCGCCGGTCGCCGTCTGGCCGTCGCCGAATGTCCACGTATACGAGGCGATGGTTCCATCGGCGTCGGTCGAGCCCGAGCCGTCGAATGCGACCGTTAGTGGCGCGTTGCCGGAGGAGGGTACCGCCGTGAGTCGGGCCACCGGGGCAACGTTCGGCGGGACGATCGGCGGTGCGGTTACCGTAACGTTGCGCGTGGCGGTCCCCTCGAGGCCGGTGTTGTCGCGCACGGTCAGCACCACCGTGTAGTCGCTGGAATTGAAATTCGGGGCGCTGCCGTAGGTGTGAGTGACCTGTTTCCCGGTTCCTGTCGTGCCATCGCCAAAATTCCACGCGTAGCCGACGATCGATCCGTCCGCATCGGCTGATGCACTGGCATCGAACGTCACCAACAGCGGCGCAACGCCGGAGCTCGGTACGGCGCTGAACGCGGCTGTCGGAGCTGAAGCCGTCACCGTGACGGTCCGCGACGCGGTCGAAGCTGCTCCCTTGTCGTCCTGCACGGTGAGCTGGATCTGGTACGAGCCCGCGGTGGCGTACACGTGCGTGGCGCGCACTCCGGTGGCCGACTGGCCGTCGCCAAAGGCCCAGGCGTAGTCAACGATCGAGCCGTTCGGGTCGGAGGACTGGCTCGCATCCACCTCCACGCGCAGCGGCGCAGGTCCGCTGGAGGGGACCGTCGTGAACGCGGCGACCGGCGGCTTGTTGGAAGGCTTTCCGTCGCCTCCGCAGCCAGACAACCCGATGACGGCGACCAGCGCCAACGCGTGCACGAGGCACTTCACGGTCACCGGTGCGCGATTGAGATGCAGGTATTGGATGGCCATGGCAGTCCCTTGGTCCGAGTTTTCCCGGGTCAGGGGGCAACAGCAGTCCGTTCGCCTGTGCCTTTTTCGACCGCCGTGCCACCTGCGGCTTTCGGCTCCATGCTACGCCTCGCTGTTGCCGGCAGCCATACGGACCGGCCGGAATCCGGGCGATCCACCGGCGCGAACCGCTGGTACTATCGCGACCTCCCGCAGCACACCCGATCAGGAGACTCACCATGACGATCAAGGCCGGCGACAAGATGCCCTCGGGCACGTTCACGACCCCGGGCCCGGAGGGTCCGCAGAAGGTCACGACCGACCAGCTGTTCAGTGGCAAGAAGGTCGTGCTGTTCTCGGTGCCGGGCGCATTCACGCCCACCTGCGACGCGCGGCACCTGCCGGGATTCATCCAGCACGCCGCCGACTTCAAGGCCAAAGGCGTCGATACCGTCGCGTGCATGGCGGTGAACGACGTGTTCGTGATGAAGGCCTGGGCGAAGGCGTCCGCAGTCGAGGACAAGGTCATGATGCTCGCGGACGGCAACGCCGAGTACGCGAAGGCGCTCGGCCTCGAGCTCGACGCGACCGGCTTCGGCATGGGCATTCGCGGCAAGCGCTTTGCGATCGTCGTGGACAACGGCGTCGCCAGCCACGTGCTGGTCGAGGGCCCTGGCGAGTTCAAGGTTTCGAGCGCAGAACACGTGCTCGGACAGCTGTAATCCCGGCGCGCCAAATCCCGTCCGCGCGCGTGCCGGGCGGGCCTGTCCGGCGCCTGAATCGCGCACTTTTGTCCGGCCCAGGGGTCCAATCCCGGGTTCGATCCGGCCGAAGCGACCCTGCAACCGCAGGGCCCGATCGGGTATATTTCCCTCAATTTTTCCAGAACTTACGCCATGAACCATAGATCACGCCGGCGCGGCGGCTTCACGCTCATCGAGCTGCTGATCGTCATCGTCATCCTCGGCCTGCTGCTGTCGCTGGTCGCGCCGACGATGTTCTCGAAGGTCAGCTCGTCGCAGCGCAAGACGGCCATGGCGCAGATGCAGATGCTGGCGACCTCGCTCGACACCTACCGGCTCGACCTCGGGGACTACCCGCCGAACCTCGCGGAGCTTGCGGCAGAGCACCCGGCCGGGCTGGGACGGACCGTACCTGCCGCGCGACATGCCGCTGGACCCATGGGGCCACCCGTACCAGTACAAGGTGCCGGGCGAGAACGGGCAGCCCTACGCGCTGCGCAGCTTCGGCAAGGACGGCAGCCCCGGCGGCGAGGACGACGCCGAGGACATCGTCTTTCAATGACGCACTCGCGGCGCTGCTGACCGACTTCGGCGTGGCCGCGGCGGACCTCGACAAGGCCCGCGCCTACCAGCAGAAGTACGGCGGACGCATCGAGCAGATCCTCGTCAACATGGGCAGCCTGTCCGCGGACGCACTGCCCGAGATCTACGGCAGGTTGCTGAACGCCCCGTTGCTGCCGGCGCGCTTTGCCACCGGCTGGGAGCCGCCCGCCGGGCTCGAGGACCTGCCGGTGGATTTCCTGCTCGAGCGCGGCTGGCTGCCGGTCGAGCGCACCGACGGCCGCTGGGTGTTCGCGGCACACGCGCCGCTCGATCTCGAAGTTAACGAATGGCTCGGCACGTCCGCCGTGCCCTACGAGCTCCGCCTCGTGAGCGAGGAACAGTTCGACGCGCTGAAGGCGCGGCTCGGTCGCCGGCAGGAGTCGACCATCGCGGCGAGCCTGAGCTCGGTCGAGGAGGGGCGGCTGCGCGAGCTCGCGTCCGAGGCGCCGACCGTCAACCTGCTGAACACGCTGATCGGCCGTGCGCTGAAGCAGGGCGCGTCCGACATGCACATCGAGCCGCAGGGCACCCGCGCCCGTGTGCGCTTCCGCATCGACGGCGTGCTGCACGAGGTGGATTCGATCGCGCCGGCGATGGTGCTGCCCGTGATCACGCGGCTGAAGATCCTCGCCGGCATGGACATCGGCGAGCGTCGCCGGCCGCAGGACGGCAAGATCGACCTGCGCGTCGCGGGCGAGGACATCGACATCCGCGTCTCCGCGCTGCCGGTCACCGATGGCGAAAGCGCGGTGATGCGTTTCCTGCGCAAGGGCTCGCTGGTGTACGACATGAGCCTGCTCGGGCTCTCGAAGGACGTCGAGGCGCGCGTGCTCGAGGATCTCGAGGTCACCGCCGGCGTGATCCTGCTCACCGGGCCCACCGGCTCGGGCAAGACCACCACGCTGTACACGTTCCTCTCGAGGCTCAACAGCCCCGAGGTGAAGATCATCACGCTCGAGGACCCGGTCGAATACCAGCTCGCGGGCATCAACCAGGTGCAGGTGCAGCCGGGCATCGGCTTCGACTTCTCGACGGGGCTCAGGAGCATCGTGCGCCAGGACCCCGACATCATCATGATCGGCGAAATCCGTGACCGCGAGACCGCGGCGATCGGCATGCAGTCGGCGCTCACCGGGCACCTCGTGTTCTCGACGGTGCACACCAACGACGCGCCGAGCGCCTACACGCGACTGCTCGACCTCGGCGTCGAGGAATACCTGCTGAACGCGGCGCTGCGCTCGATCGTCGCGCAGCGGCTCGCGCGCCGGCTGTGCCCGCAGTGCGCGGTGCCGCATCCCGAAGCACGCACGCTGATGGACCGCCTCGAGCTGCACGCATTTGCCGAGCGCGCCGGAGTGCGTGAGCCGCAGCTGATGGATGCCCGCGGCTGCGATGCCTGCGGGCACACGGGCTATCGCGGACGCATGGCGGTGGTCGAGTACCTGCGCTGCGACGAGGGCATCAAGGCGCTCGACGTCGGTCCGCACTTCCTCACCGAGGCGCGGCGCTACTGCGACTCGCAGGGCTGGCGCTCGCTGCGCGAGGACGGCTACCTGAAGGCGCTGCAGGGACTCACGACGCTCGAGGAAGTGCTGCGAGTGGCGGGCTGATGGCGCGCTTCCGCTACGTGGGCTTCGATCCGTCGGGCGCGCGCGTGTCCGGCATCGTCGAGTCGGAGCGGGTCGATTTGGCGCGCGAGGACCTGCGCGGCCGCGGCGTGATGGTCAGCGAGCTCGCCTCCGAGAGCGCGGGCAACGACTGGCGCGAGACGCTCGGCCTGCAGTCGGATCGCGTGACGCTCGAGGACCTGGAGTTCCTCACGTCCGAGCTCAGCCTGCTGCTCGACAGCGGCGTGCGGATCGACCGCGCGATCGGCATCCTGCAGCGCACCGGCCGCAGTGGAGCCGTCGGCCGGTTGCTCTCGAACCTGTCGGCGGACCTGAAGCAGGGCAAGCAGCTGTCGGAGGCCGCCGCCGCGCACAAGGACGTCTTCGACCCGCTGTACGTGAACCTGATCGCGCTCGGCGAAGCGAGCGGGCAGTTGCCCGAGGTGTTTCGCCGCCTCGCGGACGACCTGCGCTTCCGCCGCGACATCCGCCAGAAGGTGATGCAGGCGGCAACCTACCCGCTGGTCGTGCTCGCGGTCTGCGTGCTCGCGCTGCTGTTCATCTTCAATTTCGTCGTGCCGAACCTGGCGTCGCTGTTTGCCGACGCCGACGAACTGCCCTGGTACACGTCGGCGCTGCTCGGTGCGAGCGCGTTCATGAAGAAGTACCAGTGGCTGCTGTTCATCGGGCTCGCGGCGGCCGGCGCGCTGCTCTGGCAGTCGCGCAAGCAGCAGGCAGTGATCGATTTCCGCGAGCGGCTTGCGATCGGGTCGCCGTTCCTGAGCGAGGCGACCACGACTGTCGAGCGCATCCGGTTCGCGAGCGGCCTCGGCATGATGCTGCAGGCGGGACTGCCGGTGGACCGCGCGCTGCAGCTCGCGACCGGCAACATCCGTCACGGGCAGCTGCGGCGCGAGATCGCGATCGCCGTCGAGAAGGTCCGTCGCGGCGAGCAGCTGTCGGCGGTGCTGCGACAGACGCGGCTGTTCCCCGATTACTACGCATCGCTGCTCGAGGTGGGCGAGGAGAGCGGCGAGCTCGGCAAGGTCTTCAACGAGATCGCGCGGCGCAGCCGCGATGCGTTCTCGAGCTGGACGCAGCGCGTGACGACGCTGCTCGAGCCGGCGCTGATCCTGCTGATGGGGCTGATCGTCGGCGGCGTCGTGGTGATCATGATGCTCAGCATCACTTCCGTGGCGGACATCGGCCTGTAGGACCATGGCCCGCGGCCGGGGTTTCACGCTCGTCGAACTGCTGGTCGTGCTGGCGATCCTCGGCTTCATCGTCGCGCTGGTCGGGCCGCTGACCGCTGACAGGATCGACAAGGCGCGTTCGCAGGAGGAGTGGCTGATACTCGACCGCACGGTGCACGGGCTCGCATTCAAGGCGTTCGCGGACGGCCGCGAGGTGGAGCTGCGGGGCGAGGGGGCGCGAGCTGCGCTGGAAGATGGCCGGCATGGCAGAGCGCTCGCTGCCGCTGAAGCACCTGTTCTTCGACACGGCGCAGGTCGTGCACATCAACGCGAACGGCGTGGCCGAGCCGTCGAGCCTAGCTCTGCACCAGGCCGGCCGGCGAGCGCGTGCTCGAGTTGAACGGCTGGCTGGGGGACGGCAAGTGAAGCGGCAGCGCGGCTTCACGCTGCTCGAGGTGCTGATCGCCGCGACGATCCTGTTCACGGTGCTTGCGGTCGCGACCGAGACCTATCGCAACTCGCTGCTCGCGAGCAGCCGGGCAGAAGGTCTCGTCTCGATGCTGACGCCGCTGCCGCTGATCACATCCTCGATCCGCAGCCAGCTGCGCTCGAATCCGGTCGAGAAGCTCGACGGGCGGTCCGAGCTGCTCGGCGTCAGCTACGAGTGGGAGGCGACCACGATTCGCTACGGCTCGCCCCCGCGCCGCTTCGATCCGGACGCGACGGATTTCATCACCTACCAGCCGCGGTTCCGGCTTTACGACGTGCGCCTGAAGCTGCGCCGCGCGGGCCAGGAGCGCGCGTTCCTTTACCAGGAGGTCGCATGGGAAGCCATGCGAAGGTAAGGGGCTTCACGCTGATCGAGCTGCTGATCGCGCTCGCGATCTTCGGCATGGTCATGGGCGTGGCGACCTACGGCTATTCGCTGTTCACGCGCCACTGGGAGGGGCGGCTCGGCCGCTTCCAGCAGGCGCAGGACCAGTTCCAGCGGCTCGATCTCGTCATCGCGTCGCTCGAGAACACGTTGCCGTACATCGTTCGAGATGCCGGTGGTATTGGCGGCTTCTACTTCCTCGGTCGCGAGGAGGGCCTGACGCTGGTCGACGATGAGCCCGATCTACACGCCGGGTGAGCTTGCCGTGATCCGCGTGTTCCGCGAGCGCAGTGCCAGTGGCCGCTGGAACCTGCTCTACGAGGAGGCACCGCTGGTCGGCGTGCAGCTGCGTCTCGCGTCGCAGACGCTGCCGTTCAAGCACCGCATGGTCGTGCTGCGCGACCTGCCGGACCTGCAGTTCGGGTATTTCGGCTGGGAGTCGCTCGACCAGCGGCTCGCCGCGTCGAACGAGCCCGAGCTCGGCCTCGCGCCGAAGTGGATGACCGAGACCGACGGGCTCGTTGCGCGCAGCCATCCGCAGCGCATCCGGATCAGGATCGGCGACACCGAGGCTGTCGTGTTCGTGCCTGAGCGCGCGGACGTCACTTTCCGCCGCTACATGCCGCCCGAATGATGGCCATGGCCACGCATCGCGAACGGGGAATTGCGCTGATCCAGGTGCTGCTGATGACGGGCATCATCGCGCTGCTGATGCTGCAGATGGGGCTGACGGCCCGCGACCAGGTCGCGCGTGCGCAGGCGCTCTCTGATCGCGCGGCGCTGCAACTGGCTGCTCAGTCGCGTGAGTCGGCGATGGTGTACTCGTTGCTGACGGAGCCGCTCGCGCAGGCGCCGGACAGCGAGAATCCCTACGCGGCAGCCTGGAACTTCCAGGGCGTTCCCTTCACGGTGGACGGCATCACGTTCAGCATCCAGGACGAGTCGGGCGCATGCGGGTGCCGAACCTGCCTGGCAACGAGTTCGAGCAGTTGCTGCTGTCGCAGGATGTCGCACCGACGCGCGCCCGCAAGCTGAACCAGGAACTGATGGCGATGCAGGGCGTGACGGCACCGCTGAAAGAGCTGGGCACGACGCCCGCCGCCCAGGACGGCGGCGAGGCGCCCGCGATGCCTCCTGGCCTGTATCCGCTGCAGGATCTCGGGCAGCTCAAGCTGCTGCCGGGAATGGACCCGGAGCTCTATTGGCGCCTGCGACCCCTGCTGACCTTGTATCCTACGCCCGGTTTCAACCCGACGACGGCACCCACAGCCTTGCTGAACGCACAGATGACGACGAGCCAGGTGAAGGGCGTCAAGGACGCCCGCGACAGCGGTGGCCTGGATTCGCAGGCGCTGTGGAAGCTCACCGGCATCATGGCTGACGAGAACACCGTGCTCGCCCCCGGACCTGCGCTGACCGTGCGGCTCGAGATGGATGCGGGCCAGGCTCGCGTGCTGCGCACGACCACCTTCATCGTGCGTCCGTATGCCTCGGAGCCGCTCGCGGTGTGGCAGCAGGTGCGGGGCGAAGACGACGGTGGACGGACCGAATGAACCAGCAGTCTCGAGGCGGAATCGGCGTGCGGCTCCGTGACATGCTCGGCAAGCGTGTCGTGTGGCTCACCGACGAACGTCGCGACGCGTCCGGGTCGCCGACCCGGACGCCGGCGCTGGTTGCAGTGCTGGGACGCGAGCACTACGTCGAGCGTCGTCGCCAGTACCCGATCCTGTCGCGCCGTGATCTCGACGGCGTGCTCGCGCAGGAACTCGCCGGTGCGCCGCCGACGTTGACAGCGGTCCTGCCCGTCCACGACGACAAGCGCGAGGTCGCATTCTTCGAGATCAAGCCTGCGGCGCTCGAGCGCGCGGGTCCCTGCGTATGGGTCGTTCCCGAGAGCCTCGCGCTGGCCGCGACGCTGCCCGAGGAGCGGGTGGCCACCGTCGATCGGCAGGGCTTCCGCTATTTCCTTGCCGCCGACGGCACCAGCCAACCGTCCGGCGGCGCGGTCACCAGTGCCGACCTGTTTGCGCTCGCGGCCGGCCTCGACGCGACCGACGGCCTGGCGATTTCCGGCGACGGCATGCATGCGCGACTCGTGGATGGGCTCGCGCGCCTGCCGGCCGAGACGTGGTTGCGCTTCCGCACGCCTTCGCTGCGTCCACGTCTCGACATCGAGTGGAAACCGATAGCCGCGATCGCGGGTGTCGGCCTGCTCGCATACCTGGCGTTCGCCTCGGGCTACCTGACGCTCACGCGCAACGCACGCGAACACGAGTTGGCGGGTCTCGGTGGCGAAGTGGACAAGTTGCTGGTCGCGCAACACGACGTCGATCGGATGCTCGCGGAGCAGTCGGGCGTCGCGGCGGTGATGGCGGATCGCCGCAATACCTACCGGATCTGGCAGGTCGTGGCAGTCGCGTGGAGCAAGGGCGCGGTGCTCACTGCCGTGGAACTGAAGGACACCACGCTTATTTTGCGCGGCAATGCGAAGGTCGCAACGGACGTGCTCGCTGCCGTGGATGCCGTGCCGGGATTCGCGGATGCGAAGTTCTCCGCGCCGGTGCGCCAGGTCAACGCGGACCGCGAGGAATTCACGGTCACGCTGACGATGCAACCGGAGGCCGGCCGTGGGTGACGCTCGCGTCCGCTGGCTGCTCGGCCTCGCGCTGGTGCTCGCGGCGCTGCGGTTCGTCGTCGTGCCTTGGACGCAATCGCAGGTCGAGCAGCGCCAGCAGCTCGAGGTGCTGACGAAACGCCTCGACCGTTCGGCCAGCGTCGTCGCGAATGCCGAAGCGATCCGTGCCGCGCAGGGCAAGGTGTCCGCCGCGACGGCCGTCGTCCGGCAGCGATTCCCGCAGGTTGCCGACAAGGACGACTTCCGGCTCGAGGCCCAGCGCATGCTGGCAGGCATCGCAGCCGCGGTGGCGCCAAGGTCGTGCTGTTCGACTGGGTGGTCGACGGCGATGCTCCGCAGGCCGGGCTCGCCTACGGGCGCGTCAACGCGCGCATCGAAGGACCGTTCGACAGCCTGGTCGCGGTGCACGGACCGATCGAGGCCGAGATGCCTTTCGCCGCGGTGCGGGAAGTGACGCTCGATTTCACGCAGACGGCGCGTCGGGCCTGAGCTCCGGCACGACCACGGTGGCGCTGGTGATGGACCTCTATTACCAGCCGGCGGCTGCGGTCCCGGCACCCGCACCTCGCTCCGGCTGCGGCTTCGGCAGCCGCGGGGAGCGGCTCATGACCCGCCGCAAAACTTTTGCGATTACGGGGGGTGTCGCCGCTCTGTTCGCTTCGATCGACTTCGGCAGTGCATATTCGTCCTGGGTCATCAGCAGGTCCGCGCGGCAAGCAGTTTGGTGCCCGCGGCCGTGCCGGCACCGGCCTCGTCGGCGCAGATCCGCAAGGACCTGTCGACCTGGCTGCCGAAGCTTGCGCCGATAGCCGAAGCCTCCGGTCAGGCGGCCACCGATGCCGAGTGGCGGCTGCAGCTGCTTGCTGTGTTCGAGGACCAGAGCGGCCGCTTCGCGGCGATCCGCGCCACACCGACCGCCGGCGGGGGCAGTCAAGATCCAGCGGGTGCTGGAGGGCGGCGAGTTGTATGGCTACAAGGTTGCCAGGATCGAGCCGCTGCGCGTGAAGCTCGAGGGCCAGCAGGGCGCGCAGGAGCTGCAGCTTTTCAGCCCCCCCCGAGCGCTCCGGTCGTGGGCGTCTTGTCAGCCGGCATGGTTCCGTCGGAGCCTGCAGCGCGGTGCCTCGTCGCCCGACTGCACCGGGCGGCGCCACAGCGAACTCGGGCAGGACCGCTCCGGCTCCAGCTGCCCCCCAGCCCACGCAGCAGGCGGCCTCCGGCACCCCGGCGCCGCCAG